>NZ_JBEPMI010000001.1:0-1140219 GCF_040545685.1 Caulobacter sp. 1776 | reverse complement strand
CATTTGTCAGCGTCGAAGATGAACCTTTCAGTCCATCGCCAGAGCGCCGCCGCCTGCGTTTCTCTTTCCAAATCAACAATGTCAAAGACCCGTCCGCCTTCCAGCGAACCAACCGTTTAGCGCCCGTTGTCGGCGGAGGCGGCTATCTAGCGAACCTCGAAACCTGTGTCAAATCGTTTTTTCAAAACGTTTTGAACCAGACCGGCGAACCCGGGAAATCCCGGAGACACCAGAGCGGCCAGCTTCTAGAGAAGCTAACCTTGCCAGTCAACCAGTTATTTTGAAGAAACTTCAGAACAACTTCTTGAATGACTTAACATCGCGCCGCTGAATTCTTGCGAACTCTTGTCTGCGATGTTTCGGAGCGGCGCTTCTAAAGAGGCGACATTCCGAAGTCAACCAACTCTTTTCTGCTTTTTCGACGCGCCGGCGAACCGGGATCGAAGAGACAAAAAGAGGATCCCTGGGCCGCCATGGCCGCCCTTGCGGATCCGTCATCGAGTCGATTGGAGCGCGGTGTTTAGCGAAGCGTCTGAACCGATGCAACTCCCTTTCGGGAGTCGCGTCGTCCGGTCGCGATGCCGTTCCGAGCGAGGCGGTGATCTAGTCCTCCCTCAGACGACTGGCAAGCCCCTCGCGACAATATAACGACGCTCTTTTGACGAGATCGCTAGTGCTGGCTTTCCGGCAGACGCACGACCAGGCCATCCAGCGCATCGCTGACCTTGATCTGGCAGGAGAGGCGGCTGTTGGGTTCGACGTTCTCGGCGAAATCCAGCATCGACTCTTCCATCGCCGACTTGTCGCCGGTCTTGGAGAGCCACGCCTCGTCGACATAGACGTGGCAGGTGGCGCAGGCGCAGGCCCCGCCGCAGTCGGCGTCGATGCCCGGCACGTTGTTCTTCACCGCGCCTTCCATGACCGTCAGGCCCGGCTTCACCTCGAGGGCGTGCTCGGTTCCGTCGTGCTCGATGTAGGTGATCTTGGCCATCTGTTTTCCGTTACCCCTGGAAGGCTCTCTCTATGGGACGACCTAGGCCGCCACCTCTTTCATGGACACCGACGGGTCGGCGAGCTTGGCGACATCGATCGGCGTACGCCTGGCGATCAGCTGCTTGCCGGCCATGAACTCGGGCGGCGCGTTGACCGCCTCGACCGCCTGGAGCAGGTCGCCCTTCAGATGGAAGACGGCGAACTTGGCGGCGGCGACATCGCCGCGCACGATCTGGCGGTCGGCCTCGAACGGCAGGCCGGCGATCTGCAGTTTCAGATCATACTGATCGGACCAGAACCATGGCACTTCCGGCGGAGGCCCGGGGCGGCCGAGAATCGCCGCGGCGGCCTGCTTGGCCTGTTCCAGGGCGTTGGGCACGCTCTCCAGGCGGAACTGACGCTCATAGAGCGGCAACGGACGATGGGTGACGTCGCCGATCGCGAAGATCGAGGGATCCTCGGTCCGCGCCTCGAGATCGACGACCACGCCGTTGGCGGTCGCGAGTCCGGCGTCCTTGGCCAGTTCGTCATTGGGGATCGCTCCGACCCCGACCAGGGCGACATCGCAGGCGACCACCCGGCCATCGCTGAACCGCACGCCGGTGACATGACCGTCCGCGCCGTCGAAACCGGCGACGCCGGCGTTCAGCTCGAACGCGACGCCATGGCGGCCATGATAGTCCTGGAAGAACAGCGATAGGGTCTCGCAGGCGACGCGGGCCAGGACGCGGCTCTCGCGCTCGATGACCATGGCGTGGCTGCCCAGGGCCCGAGCCGAGGCGGCCGCCTCAAGCCCGACATAACCGCCGCCGATCACGGCCAGGCGCTTGTCGGGACCCAGGGCGTGCTTGAGTCGCTCGGCGTCGGCCGCGGTGCGCAGAGCCAGGACACCAGCGAGATCCGATCCGGGGATCGGCAGCTCACGGGCGCGGGCGCCGGTGGCCAGGATCAGAAAGTCGTAGGCGATGACCTCGCCCGAAGCGAGGGTCACGGTCTTTTCGGAGCGGGTGATCCGCTCGACCACGCCTTCGAGGCGCAGCGAGACATTGTTGTCGGCGTACCATTCGGCGGGCTTCAGCGAGAGGCTCTCGGCGTCCGCTTCGCCCTTCAGCCAGGCCTTGGAAAGCGGCGGGCGCTGATAGGGCAGCAGCGGCTCGTCGCCGATCAGCACGATCCGGCCTTCGTGACCGTACTGGCGCAGGAACGCGGCGGCCGAGCCGCCCGCGTGACCCGCGCCGACGATGACGACGCATGCGTTCTGATTGGCGTTAGCGCTCACGGACGCCCTCCCTTTCGTCAAAAATGACGCCGGCGTCACCTATTGGCAAGCGCCTTTGATCGAGGCGCATAGATAGGAGAAGGATAGCGAGCGCGTCAGACGACGCGCTCGACCATCATCTTCTTGATCTCGGCGATCGCCTTGGCCGGGTTCAGCCCCTTCGGGCAGACCTGGGCGCAGTTCATGATCGTGTGGCAGCGATAGAGCTTGAACGGGTCTTCCAGCGCGTCGAGGCGATCACCGGTCGCTTCGTCGCGGCTGTCGATCAGCCAGCGATAGGCGTGCAGCAGGGCCGCCGGGCCCAGATACTTGTCGCCGTTCCACCAGTAGCTGGGGCACGAGGTCGAGCAGCAGGCGCACAGGATGCACTCGTAGAGGCCGTCGAGCTTCTCGCGGTCTTCCGGCGACTGTTTCCACTCGGTCTGCGGCTCGGGCGTGTCGGTGTGCAGCCAGGGCTCGATCGAGGCGTACTGGGCGTAGAACAGCGTCAGGTCCGGGATCAGGTCCTTGACCACCGGCATGTGCGGCAGCGGGCTGATCTGGACGGCCTTGCCCGGCACCTCGGCCCAGCCGTGCGTGCAGGCCAGGGTGTTGCGGCCGCCAATGTTCATCGAGCACGAGCCGCAGACGCCTTCCCGGCACGACCGGCGGAAGGCCAGGGTCGGGTCGATGGTGTTCTTGATGTAGAGCAGGGCGTCCAGCACCATCGGCCCCACGGCGTCCATGTCGACGTCGTAGGTGTCCCAGCGCGGATTGCCGCCCGCTTCCGGGTCGTAGCGGTAGATCTTGAAGGTCTTGACCTTCTTGGCCCCGGCCGGCGCGGGCCAGTGCTTGCCCGACTTGACCTGCGAGTTCTTGGGGAGTGCGAGTTCGACCATCGTACCCTCAGTAGACCCGTTGCTTCGGCGGGATGTAAGCGATGTCGTCCGACATGGTGTAGCTGTGCACCGGGCGGTAATCGATCTTCACCTTGCCGGTGTCGACGTCGAGCCACGCCAGAGTATGCTTCATCCATTCGGTGTCGTTGCGGTCCGAGAAGTCCTCGCGGGCGTGGGCGCCCCGGCTTTCGGTGCGGTTGACCGCGCCGTTCACCGTGACCACCGCCTGGCCGATCAGGTTGTCGAACTCCAGGGTCTCCATCAGGTCGGTGTTCCACACCAGACCGCGATCGCTGACCTTGATGTCCGCCTTCTTCTCCCAGACCTTGGCGAGACGCTCGACGCCGCTGACCAGGCTCTCGCCGGTGCGGAACACCGCAGCGTCCTCTTGCATGGCCTTCTGCATCTCAAGACGCAGGTCGGCGGTCGGGATCGCGCCCGAGGCGTTGCGGAAGCGGTCGAAGCGCGCCAGGTGACCGTCGGTCCAGGCGTCCTTCAGTTCCGGCTGCTTGGCGCCCGGCGTCAGGACCTCGGCGCAGCGCAGAGCGGCGGCGCGGCCGAACACCACGAGGTCGATCAGCGAGTTCGAGCCCAGGCGGTTGGCGCCGTGCACCGACACGCAAGCCGCCTCGCCCACGGCCATCAGGCCCGGGATCACCTGGTCGGGGTTGTCGCCCGACTTGGTGACGACCTCGCCGTGATAGTTCGTCGGGATGCCGCCCATGTTGTAGTGGACGGTCGGCAGCACCGGGATCGGCGCCTTGGTCACGTCGACGCCGGCGAAGACCTTGGCGGTCTCGGAAATGCCCGGCAGGCGCTCGGCCAGGATCTTCGGATCCAGGTGATCGAGGTGCAGGAAGATGTGGTCCTTGTTCGGGCCCACCCCGCGACCTTCACGGATCTCGATGGTCATCGCGCGGCTGACCATGTCGCGTGGCGCCAGGTCCTTCACCGACGGCGCGTAACGCTCCATGAAGCGCTCGCCTTCCGAATTGGTCAGGTAGCCGCCTTCGCCGCGCGCGCCTTCGGTGATCAGGCAGCCGGCGCCATAGATCCCGGTGGGGTGGAACTGCACGAATTCCATGTCCTGCAGCGGCAGGCCGGCGCGCAGCGCCATGGCGTTGCCGTCGCCGGTGCAGGTGTGGGCCGAGGTGGCCGAGAAGTAGGCGCGGCCGTAGCCGCCCGTGGCCAGGATCACCGTCTGGGCCTGGAAGCGGTGCAGGGTCCCGTCGTCCAGCTTCCACGCCGTCACGCCGCGGCAGACGCCGTTGTCCATGATCAGGTCGAGCGCGAAGTACTCGATGAAGAACTCGGTGTCGTGGGCCAGGGACTGGCCGTACATCGTGTGCAGCATGGCGTGACCGGTGCGGTCGGCCGCGGCGCAGGTGCGCTGGATCGGACCTTCGCCGTAGTTCTTGGTCATGCCGCCGAAGGCGCGCTGGTAGATCTTGCCGTCAGCGGTGCGCGAGAAGGGCACGCCCCAGTGCTCGAGTTCGTAGACCGCCGCCGGAGCGTTGCGGGTTAGGTACTCGATGGCGTCTTGGTCGCCCAGCCAGTCCGAACCCTTGACGGTGTCGAACATGTGCCAGCGCCAGTCGTCCTGGCCCATATTGCCCAGCGACGCCGAGATGCCGCCCTGGGCCGCGACCGTGTGGCTGCGGGTCGGGAACACCTTGGTGATGCAGGCGGTCTTCAGGCCCGCTTGCGCGGCGCCCAGCGCGGCGCGCAGACCCGAACCGCCGGCGCCGACGACGACGACGTCGAACTTGTGGTCGATGAACTTGTAGGCCGACATCAATGGGCTCCGGTCACGGTCAGGGCCACCTTGAGGATCGAGAAGACCCCCACGGCGCCGGCCAGCGCGCAGACGAACAGATTGCCGATCACCAGGGCCGACTTGCTCGTGAAGCGGTGGATGTAGTCCTCGATCACCACCTGGACCGCGTGTTGCAGGTGGATCAGGGCGGCGATCAGCAGCAGCGACAACAGCACGGCGTTGATCGGCTGACCGATCCAGGC
The DNA here is from genome assembly GCF_040545685.1 of Caulobacter sp. 1776. Classification (NCBI taxonomy): domain Bacteria; kingdom Pseudomonadati; phylum Pseudomonadota; class Alphaproteobacteria; order Caulobacterales; family Caulobacteraceae; genus Caulobacter; species Caulobacter sp. 1776. The sequence goes on along the minus strand of NZ_JBEPMI010000001.1, from coordinate 1,135,050 downwards.
CGCCACGGTGTGCTGGTCGGCGCCGACCAGCTTCAGCGCCGCGTAGACGCCCCAGACGCTCAGCGGGATCAGGGCGATGCCCGACACACGCTCGGTGATGAAATGGCCGACGCCATGGCGCGAGGCGCCCGTGCCGCGGGCCCGCGACAGCGGGGTGCGGAACTGAATGGGCTGAAAGAGATCGTTCTTGCTCATGATCAGAACGCTCCGTTCGCGCCGGCGATGACCCAGGTGACGATCGTCGCCACGACCGCGAAGGCGATCGCCATGGCGCCGGTCATGTCGGCGACGCGCGGGGCGAAGCCCTTGCCGGCGTCCCAGAAGGTCTGGCGAATCGCGTAGGCGATGTTGAAGAACACGGCGAAGGTCTCGCCCAGCAGCACCAGCTTGCCGATCGGCGAGCCCAGGACGCTCAGATAGCCGGCATAGGCTTCAGGGCCCGCGGCGACGGCGGCGGCCCAGCCGGCCAGGATCACGGCGCCGACATAGAGGCCGACGACGCAGCCGCGGTGCAGGATCGAACAGGCCATGGTGATATGCCAGCGCCACACCTGCAGGTGCGGCGACATCGGGCGCTCCGGCAGCCCCCGGCTCGTATCGGTCATGGGAGGTCCAACCTCAGTAGCCTTTGTGCGTTGCGGGACGCTTTTAAGCGCGAAGACTGGGGTGTCAATTAAACGGCGCCCTGTTGAGAAACGTTCGCAGCTCTCGACGCGACGCGGTTTCGGCTCCCGCCCTGTCGAGGGCAAGGCGCGGCCTCAAGGCGCCCGAAACACCGTCAGCGCCAAGTGCTGCAGCAGCATGATGGTCTTGGCGTCGCGGATGCGGCCGTCGGCGATCATGGCCAGGGCCTCGTCGATGGTCGGCTCCAGCACCTCGATGTCCTCGCCCTCGTCGGGATGGCCACCGCCGTCGCCGATCCGCATCGCGGCGTCATATTCGGCGACGAAGAAGTGCAGGATCTCGGTGACCGAACCCGGGCTCATGAACGCCCGGAACACCGGCCGGACCTCGCCGAGGCGGTAGCCCAGCTCTTCCTCGACCTCGGCCCGGATGCGGACCTCGGGCTCGGCGTCGTCCAGCAGGCCGGCCGCCGCCTCGATCAGCAGGTCGTCATAGCCGTTGACGAAGGCCGGATAGCGGAACTGCTTGACCATCAGGACCGTGCGGTTGGCCAGGTTGTACGGCAGCAGCGCCGCGCCGTTGCCCCGGTCGTAGTGCTCGCGATGCTGGGTCTGCCAGGTCCCATCGCGCCGCTTCCAGTCGAAGCGGGTCGTCTTCAGGACGTACCAGTTGTCGGAGAGCAGCTTGGTCTCGTGGACGCGCAGGCGATCTTTGACGGTCATCCGACTCTCCTCAGTCCCTCACCCGCGCCACATAGTCGGCCGATCGCATCTCCTGCAGGCGCGAGACCGTGCGCTCGAACTCGAAGGCGCCGTCGCCTTCGGGATAGAGCGCCTCGGGCTCGGCGTCGGCCAGGGCCACCAGCTTGGCGTCGGCCTCGTAGAGCGCGTCGATCAGGGTGTTGAACCGCTTGGCCGCGTCACGCCGGGCCGGGGTCAGGCGCGGCACGTCTTCCAGGAAGACGGTGTGGAAGCGCTCGGCCACGGCCAGGTAGTCCTGCGGCCCCAGGGCCTGCTGGCACAGACTGGCGAACGACGACCGCAGCATGCCGCCGGCGGCGCGCGGCAGGCGCATCTTGCGGCCCAGCACCTCCAGCGTCGCGCCGGTCTCGGCCGCGCCGTCCAGCATGTCGGCCCACAGCCGCTCGAACTCGGCCTGATTGGCCTTGTCGTTCGGGGCCAGCCAGGTGCGGGCCGCGCGCAGGCGGTCCAGGCGGAAGTCGACCGGGCCGCGCACGGCAACGACGTCCAGCGCCGACTTCAGCATGTCGATGAACGGCAGGAAGAGCTGGCGGTTGAGGCCGTCCTTGTAGAGATCGTCCGGCGGCCGGTTCGAGGTCGCCACCAGGGTCACGCCCCGCGCGAACAGCGCCTCGAACAGGCGGCCCAGGATCATGGCGTCGGCGATGTCGGTGACCTGCAGCTCGTCGAAGCACAGCAGGCGGGCCGCGTCGGCGATCCGCTCCGCCGTCGGCGCGATCGGGTCGTCGCCCTTGGATTGGCCAAACCGCGCCTTGCGGGCCGCCGCGTCGCCCTTGCGCCAGGCGTCGATGTCCGCGTGGACCTCGGCCATGAAGGCGTGGAAGTGGATGCGGCGCTTCCTGGCCACCGGCGCGCTGTCGAAGAACAGGTCCATCAGCATGGACTTGCCGCGCCCCACCGGGCCCCACAGATAGACGCCGCGCTGGCTCTTGGGCTTGCGGCCGAACAGCGAGAAGCCGGGCTCGCCTGCGGAATCAAGATCGGACTCCAGCCGCGACAGCGCCTCGACGGCGGCGGCCTGAGCGACGTCCGGCTTGATCTCGCCCTGGGCCAGGCGCTCGCGATAGGCGGTGCGGAGAGATGTCGGCATCGAGGACTGCGGTTAGCGCGTGAGGGGCGCCAATGGAAGCCCGCCTGTGCTGACAGCTTCGCCGACGCGGCCTAAGCTCCCGTCATGGTTCATGTTCCGGCCGTCGGGGTGGTCGGGGCGCGCGAGACGCCCGAGCCCCACATCATCGACACCTTGATCGCCGAGCGCGCGCCGCGACTGACGTCATCGGCGGCTTGGCCCCTGGTTCGCCCCGCGCTCTACAGGTTGCTGGACTACGGCAAGGCCCGCCGGATGGCTGAAACCATTTGCCAGCTCGGTGGCCGGGCGGCGCTGGATCACGTCTCCGACCTGCTGGCGCTGAAGGTCCAGGTCCTAGGCCTGGAGAACCTGCCCGAGCGGGGCCGGGTCATCGTCGTGGCCAACCATCCGACCGGCATCGGCGACGGGGTCGCGGTCTACGACGCGATCAAGGCCCGACGCCCCGACGTCGTCTTCTACGCCAACGCCGACGCCCATCGGGTCTGCCGCCGCTTCGACGAGGTGCTGATCCCGGTCGAGTGGGTCGAGGAAAAGCGCAGCCGCGAACGCATGCGTCTGACCCTCTCGATGACCCGCGAGGCGATGGAGGCCGAGCGCGCCCTGATGATCTTCCCGGCCGGCCGCCTGGCGGTGAAGGACGCCGAGGGCCGGCTGACCGATCCACATTGGATGACCTCGGCCGTTTCGCTGGCCCGCAAATACGCCGCGCCGATCGTCCCGATCCATCTGACCGGCCCTTGGTCGACCCTGTTCCACCTGTTCGACAAGCGCTGGAAGGAGCTGCGCGACATCACTTTGTTCCATGAGCTGTTGAACAAGAAAGGCCGGCGTTTTTCGCTGATCGTCGGCGCGCCGATCGACACCGAGGTCTTGCCGCACGACGCCGGAGAAGCCACGGAGGCGTTGAAGCGCTATGTGGAGCGCGTATTGCCGACCGATCCCCACCTTGCGTTCCAGAGCCGCCTGACGTGACGTCTGTTTTCCTCGCCGACGAGGCCGCGACCCAGAGGCTGGGCCGCCAGCTGGCCGCCGCCCTGCGTCCAGGCGACGCCGTCTGCCTGACCGGGCCGCTGGGCGCCGGCAAATCGACCCTGGCCCGCGCGCTGATCCGCGCCCTGACCACGCCGGACGAGGAGGTGCCCAGCCCGACCTTCACCCTGGTGCAGTTCTACGAGACGGCCAGCTTTCCGCTGGCCCATTTCGATCTCTACCGCCTGTCGGACCCCGACGAGGCCTACGAGATCGGCCTGGACGAGGCGCTGGATGACGGCGTCGCGTTGATCGAATGGCCTCAGAGGCTGGAAGGGCGTTTGCCGGCCACTCGGCTCGATATAGACATCGCCCTCGACGGCGAGGCGCGGCGCGCCGTCATCGTGCGGCGCGGCGGTTTCGAAGGACGTGATCTTGAGTTCTGAGCGAGAGACGGCCAAGGCCGCGTTCCTGGAGGCCCATGGCTTCGGCGACGTCCGCCGCCAACCACTGGGCGGCGACGCCTCGACCCGGTCGTACGAGCGGCTGCGCCGGAGAGACCAGTCCTTCATCTTCATGGACCAGCCCCCCTCGGTCGAGACCGCGCCCTGCCCGCCCGACGCCACGCCCGAGCAGCGCGCCGCCCTGGGCTACAACGCCCTGGCCCGCCTGGCCGCCGGCCGTGTGGACGCCTTCGTCGCCTGCGCTGGCTGGCTGAACGCCCAGGGGCTATCGGCCCCCAAGGTGCTGGCCGCCGACGCCTCGGCGGGTCTCGCGGTCCTGGAAGATCTCGGCGACGATCTCTACGCCCGCCTGATCGAGACGGGGACCGATGAGGCTCCGCTGTACGACGCCGCCATCGACGGCCTGCTGGCCATCCATGCGGCGCCGGTCCCGGACGTGCTCAGCTTCGATGGCTCGACCTGGCCGCTGCTGACCTATGACGACCTGGCCCTGAAGACCGCTCACGACATCTTCGTCGAGTGGCAACCGAAGTTCCGCGACCTCGCGTTCGACAACGCGGCGCGCGCGGAATGGGAGGCCATCTGGGCCCCGATCCGCGCTAAGGGCGAAGCCGGCGCCACGGTCTTTTGCCACCGCGACTATCACGCCGAGAACCTGATCTGGCTGCCGGAGCGCAAGGGTCCGGCTCGTGTGGGCATGCTCGACTTCCAGGACGCGGTCCTGGCCCACCCGGCCTGGGATCTGTCGATGCTGCTGCATGACGCCCGCCGCACCGTCTCACCCGAACGCGAGGCCGCCTGCCTGGAGCGCTATCTGGCGGCCCGGCCGGGGCTGGATCGCACCGCCTTCCTGGCCGACTATCACGCGCTGGGCGCGCTCAACATCATCCGGATCCTGGGCATCTTCGCCCGCCTGGTGACCCGCGACAGCAAGCCCCGCTATGCCGACTTCATCCCGCGCCTGTGGGTCTATCTGGACGTCTGCTTCGCCGATCCGGCGCTGGCGGACCTGAAGGCCTGGTTCGACCAGTACGTGCCCGTGGAGGCTCGTCGATGAGCGGCCCCCAAATGGCGCCCAAGATCGCCATGGTGCTGGCCGCCGGCCTGGGCACCCGTATGCGCCCGCTGACCGACGACCGCCCCAAGGCCCTGGTCGAGGTCGCCGGCAAGGCGCTGATCGACCACATGCTGGACCGCCTAGCGGCCGCCGGGGTCGAAACCGCCGTGGTCAACGTCCATTATTTCGCCGATCTGGTCGAAACCCATCTCAAGGCTCGCCAGGCCAAGGGCCTTGGCCCGCGCATCGTCATCTCGGACGAACGCGTCCAGGCGCTCGAGACCGGCGGCGGCATCAAGCACGCCCTGCCGCTGCTGGGTGACGGTCCGGTGTTCGTGGCCAATATCGACTCCGTCTGGATCGAGCACGCGGGCTCGGCCATCGACGCCGTGGCCGCCGCCTGGGACCCGGCCAGGATGGACGTCTGCCTGATGCTGGCCTCGACCGCTGGCTCACTTGGCTTCCACGACAGCGGCGACGTGTTCCTGGACGACGAAGGCGTCGTTCGCTTCAAGGACCCGGGCGAAATGGCGCCACTGGTCTATGTCGGCGTCCACATCTGCAAGCCGGTGATCGTCGCCGACGGGCCCGACGGACCGTTCTCGCTGTTGCCCCTCTGGAAGCGCCTGGCGACCGACCGCCGCGTCCACGGCGTCGCGCCCGATGGGCTCTGGATGCACGTCGGCGATCCCGACGCCAAGCTGGCGGCCGAGGCCAGGCTCGCGGAAGGATGACCGGACCGGCCCCCTTCTTCGAAAGACCGGGGCCGCGCTGGTTCTCGATCCCCGCTCACCGCCCGTTCGTCGACGACCTGGCGCGCGGCCTGCTGAACGCCCTGGAGCCGCTGGGCCCCGAAGCCCTGCCGCGCGCCACCGTCCTGACCCCGACCCGTCGCGGCGCCCGCGCCCTGGCCGACGCCTTCCTGGCGGTCGGCGGCGGCCGGGCCCTGCTGCTGCCGCAGATCCGGCCACTAGGCGATCTCGACGAAGGCGAGCCGCCGTTCGAGCCGGGCGACCTGGCCCTCGACCTGCCGCCCGCCATCTCCTCGCGCCGCCGACGGTTCGAGCTGGCGCGGCTGGTCGTGGACCACGGCGACAAGCTCTCGTTCAGGCCCGGCCCGGTCCAGGCGCTGGAGCTGGCCAAGGCCCTGTCCGACTTCCTCGACAGCGCCCAGATCGAGGAAGTCGAGGTCGACGGCAAGCTGGACGGCCTCGCCGAGGGCGATCTCGCCCAGCACTGGCAGGTCTCGGCCCGGTTCCTGAAGGCGGTGCTGCGGGCTTGGCCGGAGCGGCTGAACGACCTGGGCCTGATCGACGTCTCCGAACGCCGGGTGCGCCTGCTGCGGGCCCTGGCCGCGCAGTGGGAGAAGGAGCCCCCGACCGAGGTGCTGGTCGCCGCCGGCTCGACCGGCACCGCCCCGGCCACCGCCGATTTGCTACGCGTTGTGGCCGCCGCCCCCAAGGGCGCCGTGGTTCTGCCCGGTCTCGACGAGGATCTGGCCGACAGCGCCTGGGACCAGATCGAAGGAACCCAGGGCGAGCAGCATCCGCAGGGCGCGATGAAGCGCCTGCTGGACCGGGCCGGCATCGCCCGCGCAGAGGTTCGCGCCTGGGTCCCCGACGTCGACAGCCGGGGCCGCTGGCGGCGACGGATCGTCAACGAGGCCCTGCGCCCGGCCGAGGCCACCGCCGACTGGCTGGCCCAGATCGCGTCCCTGCGCGCCGAGGCGCCGGACCTGGACCCCATCGCCGAGGGCCTGACCGGCTTCTCGGTGATCGCCGCCCGCGCCGAGGAGGAGGCCGCCGGCGCCTGCGCCTTGCTGCTGCGCGAGGCGCTGGAAACCCCGGACATGACCGCCGCCCTGGTCACGCCCGACCAGACCCTGGCGCGCCGGGTGATGACCCGCCTGCAGCGTTGGGGCGTGATCCCTGACAGCTCGGCCGGCGCGCCGTTGGCCGCCTCGGGCGCGGCGATCCTGGCCCTGCACCTGGCGCGGCTGGTCGAAGAGCCGCTGAACCCCGTCCGCCTGCTGGCCTTCGCCAAGCATCCGCTGGTCCTCGGCGACGACGAGACGTTGGCCGCCACGATGCTAGAGCGCAAAGGCCTGCGTGGCGCCGCGCCCAGTTCGGCCGAGGGGCTGCGCGCCCGGCTGAAGGACGCGCCCGACGCCCTGGCCTTGGCCGAACGCGTCTTGGCCGCGGTCGACCATGCCGCCACGCCCTATGCCGAGGACGGTTTCGCGCCGCCCGCCCGGTCCGCCCAGGCGCTGGTCGAGGCGCTGGAAAACCTGATCGCTCCGAACCGCCTGTGGGCCGGCGCGGCCGGCGAGTGTCTCGGCGCGCTGATGGCGGCGCTGATCCAGGACGGCCAACCCCTGCCCGCCGCCTCGCCTCAGGCCTTCGCCGACATCCTCGACCGGCTGGTCAACGAGGAGACCGTCCGCGTCGGCGGCGCCACCCATCCGCGCCTGCGGATCCTGGGGGCCATCGAGGCCCGCCTGGTCCGCGCCGACCGGCTGGTGCTGGCCGGGCTGGAAGAAGGCGTCTGGCCGCAGGGCGCGCCGATCGATCCGTTCCTGTCACGCCCCATGCGGACGCGGCTAGGCCTGCCGCCGCCCGAGCGCCGCATCGGCCTGACCGCCCACGACTTCGCCCAGGCCGCCAGCGCGCCGGACGTGGTGCTGGTCCACTGCGAGCGACGCGGCGGCGCGCCGGCCGTCGAGTCGCGCTGGCTGTGGCGGCTGAAGACCCTGGCCGCCGGCGCGGGCCTCTCCCTGCCCCGCCGCGACGACGTGCTGGACTGGGTTCGCGCCCTCGACGCGCCTGATCCCTACAGCCCCATCAAGAGACCCGAACCGCGCCCGCCGGTCGAGGACCGCCCGCGCAAGATGGCCGTCACCCGGGTCGAGGCCCTGACCCGCGACCCCTACGCCGTCTGGGCCCGCGACATCCTGCGGCTCTATCCGCTGGAGCGTCCCGACGAGCCGGTCGAGGCCCGGGCTCGCGGCACCGCGATCCACGCCGCGTTCGAAACCTTCGCCGAGACCTTTCCCGACGCCGTGCCCGCCGACGCGGCCGCCGTGTTCGAGAAACTCTATGTCGAGGCCCTGGTCGCGGCCGGCATGCCGCCGACGGCCCTGACCCGCGAGAGGGCCCTGGCCCGCGAGGCCGCCCTCTGGGTCGCGGAATGGGAACGCCAGCGCCGCGCCACGGCCCGCAAGATCGTCGTCGAAGCCGAGGGCAAGCTGGAGCTGTCGATCAACGGCCGGCCCTTCACCTTGACGGCCAAGGCCGACCGGCTGGAGCCGACGGCCGATGGGACCGTCCATATCCTCGATTACAAGACCGGCGCCGCGCCGTCGCAGAAACAGGTCGACACCGGCTTCTCGCCGCAGCTGACCCTGACGGCGGCGATCCTGATGCGCGGCGGCTTCCCCGACCTGGGCAGCCCCACGCCCGGCGACCTGACCTATGTCCGTGTCACCGGAAGGCGTCCGGCCGGCGAAGAGCAGATCCGCGCGTTCGCCGGCGAGGAAAGCGCCGCCGCCGCGATCAAGGCGCTGGAAGGCCTCTCGACCTTGATCGCCCGCTATGACGATCCGGCCGAGCCCTACCGCTCGCGGGTCGCGCCGCAGTTCGTCAAGGAGCACCCCGGCGACTACGCCCACTTGGCGCGGGTGTTCGAATGGTCGACCAGCGGCGACGACGGGGACGGCGAATGAGCCCGCCCCCACAGATACAAGACCCCCAGCGCATCGCCGCCGATCCCGCGATCTCGGCCTTCGTCACGGCCAATGCCGGGTCGGGCAAGACCAAGACCCTGATCGATCGGGTCGCGCGCCTGCTGCTGGCCAAGGTCAAGCCCGAGGCGATCCTCTGCGTGACCTATACCAAGGCCGCCGCCGCCGAGATGCAGCGCCGACTGTTCGAGCGGCTGGGCAAGTGGTCGGTGACCAGCGACGCGGACCTGCGGGCCGAGCTGGTCAAGCTGGTCGGCGAAAGCGACGCGGCCTACGATTCCCGCCGTCTGTCGGAAGCCCGCGCCCTGTTCGCCCAGGCGCTGGAGACGCCGGGCGGCCTGAAGATCCAGACCATCCACGCCTTCTGCGAGAAGCTGCTGCGGCGCTTCCCGCTGGAAGCCGGCGTCTCGCCCGGCTTCACGGTGATGGACGACCAGGCCGGCGCCGCCATCGCCCGCGCCGCCCGCCGGGCCACGGCCGCCTGGGTGGACAGCCATCAGGACGCGTTCTCGGAAGCCTATGCCCGCTTCTCGGTGGCGCTGGACTTCCTGAGCTTCGAGGCGATGTTCGCCGGCTTCGAGACGCGGCGCGGGCAGATCATGGCCTATGTCGCCCGCTGTGGCGGGTTGTCGGAAGCCGTGGCCGACGCCTGGGCGCGCTGCGGCTTCGAGGCGCCGACCTCGGCCGGCGACTTGGCGGCGCAGGCGATGGCGCGGCTGGATCTCGCCGCCTGGCGCGCGGCGGCCAGCGCGTTGTTCGACGGTGGCGGCAAGCAGGACGCCAAATATGCCGAGGCCCTGGCCGCCGTGGCCCGCGACCCGGACGCGACCCTCGACCTCGCCCTGCGCGCCCTGTTCACCGAGGGCGGTGAGGGAACGCCGGCCACGTGGCCCGCCAAGACCTCGGGCCTGAAGAGCCGCGAGGACCTGCGAGAGGCGCTGATGCTCGACCAGGCCAAGCTGGAGGCCGCTCGCGAGCGGGTCCGCGCCGCCAAGGTGGCCGAGGACACCGCCGACGCCCTGCGGCTGGCGGTGCTGTACGTGACCTCGCACCAGATCGAGAAGGACGCCCGGGGCGCGCTGGACTTCACCGACCTGATCGACAAGACCCGGGTGCTGCTGACGGAGAAGGTCGAGGCGGCGTGGGTGCTCTACAAGCTGGACGGCGGCGTCGACCACATTCTGCTGGACGAGGCCCAGGACACCGCCCCGGAGCAGTGGGAGATCCTGCGCGCCCTGACCGCCGACTTCTTCGCCGGCGAGACATCCGAGGGCTGGAGCGGCCGCCGCGCCGAGCGGACGCTGTTCGTGGTCGGCGACGAGAAGCAGTCGATCTATTCGTTCCAGGGCGCCGATCCGCAGCGTCTGCTGGTCGAGACGCAGGATTATATCGCCCGCATCGAGGCGGTCGGCGCGGTCGGCAAGGGCGTGCCGCTGACGGTGTCGTATCGTTCGACCCGCGAGGTGCTGAGCTTCGTCGACGCCCTGTTCTCCGATCCCGAGACCCGCGAAGGGGTGCCGCCGCCCGTCGGTCAGGACCTCGTCCGCCACGAGCCGTTCCGCACCGACGGTCCCGGCTGCGTCGATCTCTGGCCCCTGACCCGCGAATTGCCCGGCGAGGAGCGCGAGGCCTGGGAGGCGCCCCTCGACGCCGAGGGCGAACGCAGCGCCAACCGGCGCCTGGCGGAGGCCATCGCCGCCGAGACGGCCGCGATCCTGACCCGAGGCGACGCCGTCTTCGACAAGGAGATCGGCCGCCACCGCGCCGCCCATGCCGGCGATATCCTCGTTCTGGTCCGCCGCCGTAAGGTGCTGTTCGAGGAGATCATCCGGGCTCTGAAACGGCGGGGCGTGCCCGTGGCCGGGGCGGATCGACTGTCGCTGTCCAGCCACATCGCTTTCGAGGATCTGCTGGCCCTGGGGCGGTTCATCCTGTTCCCGGACGATGACCTGACCCTGGCGGCCCTGCTGAAGTCGCCGTTCTGCGGCCTTGGCGACGAGGACGTCTACGCCCTCGCCAAGGGCCGCCGCGCCACCCTGTGGGCCGAGCTGCGCAGGCGAGCCGAAGAGCGCCCGGAATGGACGGCAGCGCGGACGGTGCTGGACTGGGCGCTGGTCGAAGGCCGCCGCCGGCAACCATTCGAGTTCTTCGCCGGCTGGCTGGGCCTCACGGGTGACGACGGCCGCTCGCATCGCGCCAAGGTGCTGACCCGCCTGGGCGCCGAAGCCGAGGAAGCCCTGGACGAGTTCCTGGCCCAGGTGATGGAGGCCGAGCAGCGCGGGGTGCGTGACCTCGAGGCCCTGGTCGCCGATTTCGCGGCCCTGGACATCGTGGTCAAGCGCGAGATGGAAGGCGCCCGCCGTGAAGTCCGGGTGATGACGGCCCACGGCTCCAAGGGTCTGGAGGCGCCGATCGTCTTCCTGCCCGAGACGACGGTGAAGCGCGGGGCCGGCGGCTCGCCGTTCCTGGTCACCGAGGACGGCGCCTTGCTGTGGTGCGCCAGTGGCAAGGGCGACTGCGACGCCTCGGCCAAAGCCCGAAAGCTGCGCGAGGAGAAGGAGAGCCAGGAGGCCTTGCGCCTGCTCTATGTCGCCCTGACCCGGGCGCGGGACCGGCTGATCCTGTGCGGCCGCATCGACGCCCGGACCAAGGGTGACAAGGTCGGCGGCTGGTACGCCGCCGCCCGCGCCGCCTTCGCTCACCCGGACATAGCGCCCGCCGTGCGAACGATCGGCGAGGGTGACACCGCTATTCTGCGCTATGGCCCCGATCCCGCGGCCGCGCCCCGCTTCGCGGAAGATGTCCGCGCCTCGGCCGTCGCACCCGACTGGATGACCCGCGCCGCGCCGCCCGAGCCGGCGGCGGCTCGCTACGCCGCCCCGTCGCGAATCGAGGACAACGCCCGCGTCCCCGCCCCCTCGCCGTTGGCGCGGATTTCGGGCCTGGGCCGCTATCGGCGCGGCGAGATCGTCCACAGGCTGCTGCAACTGCTGCCCGACGTCGCGCCGGATCAGCGATTCAGCGCCGCCCGGCGTCTGCTGGCGGCCGAGCGCGACCTGACCGAGGACCAGCGCGAGGAAATGGCCCAAGCGGCGTTCGGCGTGCTGGACGACGTCCGTTTCGCCGCCGTGTTCGGTCCCGGCTCCCGCGCCGAGGTCGCCTTGGCCGGGACCAGCGCGCATCTGCCCAGGGGCCTGGCCGTCTCGGGTCGGGTCGACCGTCTGGTGGTCGACGCCGAACGGGTCCTGGTCGTCGATTACAAGACCAATCGCCCCTCGCCGGACGCCATCGAGGACGCCGACCCGGCGTATCTGGCCCAGATGGCGGTCTATGTGGCGGTGTTGCGCGAGGTCTTCCCCGGCCGGGCGATCGAAGCGGCTCTGGTGTGGACGGACGGTCCCAAACTGATGCCGGTTCCAGAAAAGGTGATGGTCCAGGCGCTGGCCCGTCTGGCCTAATCCCGTTGCCGGACGCGCGCCGTCCCCCTACATCTTTGTGCAAGCGCCCAGACGAATCCTGGGCTTTGACCCTTATCGCGTCCTCCGCCCCGCCGCGTGACGCCAGACTGGAGCAGACCATGAGCACCGTTGCGGTGACCGACGCCACCTTCGAAGCCGACGTCCTGAAGGCCGGCAAGCCCGTGTTGGTCGACTTCTGGGCCGAGTGGTGCGGCCCCTGTAAGCAGATCGCCCCGGCCCTGGAGCAGATCTCGGAAGAGCTGGCCGACGTCGTCACGGTCGCCAAGGTCAATATCGAGGACAGCCCGACGACCCCGTCGCGCTATGGCGTCCGCGGCATCCCGACCATGATGCTGTTCCGCGATGGCCAGATGACCTCGATGAAGGTCGGCGCCATGCCGAAGCAGAAGATCCTGGAATGGCTGAACGAAGCCGGCGTGCAGGCCGTTTCGGCCGCCTAAACGGCTCGTCCGCCTGAAGTGAAGACGCCCGCTCCGGTCTCCGGGGCGGGCGTTTTTCGTTTCGGCCTATTTCTTGGGCGTCACGATGAACGGCGAGACCGAGACCGGCGGGGCTTTCTTCTCGGCCTTCGGTTTGCGGATTTCCTTGTTCGACTTCTTTTGACCCTTGGCCATCGGCGGTTCCTGCCAGGGCGGGCGCGCTTGCCGAGATGTCCGGCGGGCCGTGCCGCCCTATCGGCGTCAGGAAGGCTTACGCCGGGCCGGCGCCGAGCGCCATGGCCGACGTCAGCCCGCCTGGTAGCCCAGGGCGGCGAATTGCTGCTTGAACATCAGAAAGCCGACCAGGCCGGAGACGGCGATCGCCGCCATCAGGGCCCAGCCCGCCGGCGTCAGGGTCCTGCGCTCCGCGTCGCGATAGGGCCAGCGATCCCCGCCGATCAGGAAGAAGAGGCCGAAGATCAAGATCATCGGCACGAAGGCGAACGCCTTGACGTCGTAGCTGACCGTCGGCGCGTGGCTTTGAGCCGCCCGCAGTGGCTTCAGGATGGCGACCCAGCCCATGAAGGCGCCGAGGGCCAGACAGGCTAGGCCGCCCAGGCGGTAGAGAAGCGACAGGGTCATGCGAAGTTCCCCATGGTCAGGCTTCCCTAGAGCGGGAAACGCCACCTTGGGTTCCATTCGCGACGAAACAAAACTTTCAGGTCGGCCAGGTCTCGGGGCTCATCGCCAGCACCTCGCCGGCCAGATAGAGCGAACCGCAGATCAGGGTGTGCGGCGTCGGCTCCAGCCGAAGCGCGCGGTCCAGGGCGTCCTCGACCGAATCGCAAGCACAGGCTCGCAGGCCAGCCAGTTCGGCGGCCGCGGCGGTCTCGGCGGCGCTGGCGGCGGCGTGGCCTTCGAAGGTCACGGTGAAGACCTTGGCCGCGACACCTCGGAAAGGGGCGAAGAAGCCGGTCGCGTCCTTGTTGGCCAGCAGGCCCGCGATCAGCGCCACCGGCCGTCCGTCGCGGGCCGCCAGATCGGCGACGGCGCGGGCCACGGCGCGGCCGGCGTGCGGATTGTGGCCGCCGTCCAGCCAGAGATCGGCGCCCCCAGCCTTGGCGAGTTCGGCCAGAGGCCCGGCGGTCAGGCGCTGGAATCGGGCCGGCCAGAGCGCGCCGGCGATCCCGCGTCCCATGGCTGCTTCGTCGATGCGCGGGTCGGCCAGGGTCAGCAGGGCGGCGACGGCCAGGCCGGCGTTGGCGAACTGGTGCTCGCCCGGCAGGGACGGGGCGGGCAGGTCCAGCAAGCGATCCTGCATCTGGACCAGCAGGCGGCCGCCTTCGCGCCAGGCGTCGAAGTCGCGGCCCATCAGGGTCAGTGGGACGCAGGCCTTGGCCGCGGCCGCTTCGATCACGGCCTCGGCCTCTTCCTGCTGGCGGGCCGAGACGGCTGGGGCGCCCGGCTTGATGATCCCGGCCTTCTCGCCGGCGATCGCCGTCAGGGTGTCGCCGAGAAATTCGCGGTGATCGATGTCGACCGGGGCGATGACGCTGACCTTGGGCGTGACGACGTTGGTGGCGTCCAGGATCCCGCCCAGGCCGACCTCGACGATGCACAGATCGGCCGGGATCTCGGCGAAGGCGACGAAGGCGGCGGCGGTGGTGATCTCGAAGAAGGTGATCGGCTGGCCGGCATTGGCCGCTTCGACGCGATCCAGCACGTCGGCCAGGTGATCGTCGGTGATCAGGGTCCCGGCCAGGCGGATCCGCTCGGCGAAGCGGACCAGGTGCGGCGAGGTGAAGACGTGGACGGTCAGGCCCGCCGCCTCGGCCATGGCCCGCAGATAGGCGACCGTCGAGCCCTTGCCGTTGGTGCCGGCCACGTGGATCACTGGCGGCAGGCGGTGCTGGGGGTCGCCCAGCGCCGCGCACAGCCGCCGCATCCGGTCCAGCGACAGGTCGATCAGCTTGGGATGCAGGGCCTTCAGCCGCTCGAGAGCGGCGTCATGCGCGCGGAGGAGTTCGGCCAAGGCGGAGGCTTTACGCCGCCTTGCGGTTACGGCCCATCATCAGGGTGCCGAGCAGCGAGCCCAGCACCTCGGGCAGTTCCTTGCGATGGGTGACGCGGTCGACCATGCCCTTCTCGACCAGATATTCCGAGCGCTGGAAGCCCGGCGGCAGGGTCTCACGGATGGTCTGCTCGATGACGCGCGGGCCGGCGAAGCCGATTAGGGCGCCCGGCTCGGCCAGGTGGATGTCGCCGAGCATGGCGTAGGAGGCGGTGACGCCGCCGGTGGTCGGGTCGGTGAGGACCACGACGTAGGGCAGGGCCGCGTCCTTCAGTTCGTTGATCGCCAGCGTGGTGCGGGCCATCTGCATCAGCGACAGCGCGCCTTCCTGCATGCGGGCGCCGCCGGCGGCAGTGAAGGCGATCAGCGGGACCTGGCGTTCAAGCGCGGCCTTGGCGGCGGCGATGAAGCCCTCGCCGGCGGCCATGCCCAGCGACCCGCCCATGAAGGCGAAGTCCTGGACCAGCACCACGGCGTCGACGCCGCCGACCTTGCCGTAGCCGATGGCCATGGCGTCCGGCTCGCCGGTCGCCTTGCGGGCCGCGGCCAGGCGGTCCTTGTAGGGCTTGCCGTCCGAGAAATGCAGCGGATCCTCGGGCACGGCCGGGGTCGGCAGGGCCTCGTACTGGCCGTCGTCGAACGTGAACTTGAAGCGGGCCTCGGGCCCGATCCGCATGTGGCGACCGGCCGGCGTGACCCACAGGGCCGCCTCCAGGTCGGAGCGGAAGATCATCTCGCCCGTGTCCGGGCATTTGACCCAAAGGTTCTCGGGCGTCTCGCGCTTGGCGAACGCGCCGCGCACGCCCGGTGCGATCCGCGACAGCCAGCCGCCTCGGCGGTCAGTCGCCACTTTTTTGTCGCCCTTTTTCGGGTCCTGGGGTTCAGCCATAGCCATAGCCTTAGAGCCTCACTTCGTCCCGACTCGCGCCGAACGCACAGCCTTAGCCAGCTCCGACGCCTTGAGAAGAACCTTCTCGGTCACGTTTTCGTTCAACTTGGCCGCCGACTCGATTTCATCCACCAGCGCGGAGCCCACGACGGCCGCGTCGGCCACGCGGGCCACCTCGGCGGCGCGTTCGGCCGTGCGGATGCCGAAACCGACGGCGACCGGCAGGCCCGAGGCCTTGCGGATGCGCTCGACGGCCGGGGCCACCGCGTCGGCGTCCGCCTCCTTCACGCCGGTCACGCCAGCGACCGAGACGTAGTAGACGAAGCCCGAGGTGCGGCGGATCACGGCCGGCAGGCGCTTGTCGTCCGTCGTCGGCGAGGCCAGGCGGATCAGCGCCAGGCCCTCGGCCTCGAGAGCGTCCGACAGCGGATCGGCCTCTTCGGGCGGACAGTCGACGACGATCAGGCCGTCGACGCCGGCGTCGTTGGCTTGGCTCGCGAAGGTTTCGAAGCCGCGGTTCACCAGCGGGTTCAGATAGCCCATCAGGATGATCGGCGTATCCTGGTCGGCTTCCCGGAAGGCGCGGACGATGTCCAGCGTCCCGTTCAAGGTCATCTTCTGGGCCAGGGCGCGCTGGCTGGCGCGCTGGATGGTCGGACCCTCGGCCATCGGGTCCGAGAACGGGAAGCCCAGCTCGATCAGGTCGGCCCCGGCGGCCGGCAAGCCCTTGACGATCTCGAGCGCGGTCGCCGCGTCCGGATCCCCGGCCATCACATAGGCCACGAAGGCGGCGCGGCCCTCGGCCTTCAGCGCCGCGAAGCGGCGGTCGATGCGGTCTTTAGTCAAATGCTTGCTTACCCTAGATCGTCCGCCCGAGAGCGTCGGCCACGGTGAAGATGTCCTTGTCGCCCCGGCCCGACAGGCAGAGCACGATCACGCCGCCCTCGCCGATCTCCTTGGCCAGCTGCGGCAGCTTGGCGATCGCGTGGGCGCTTTCGAGGGCCGGAATGATGCCCTCGAGTTCGGCGCACAGCTGGAAGGCCTTCAGCGCCTCGTCGTCGGTGCAGGTCAGGTACTGGGCCCGGCCGATGTCGTGCAGGAAGCTGTGCTCCGGCCCGATGCCCGGATAGTCCAGGCCCGCCGAGATCGAGTGAGCGTCCAGGATCTGGCCGTCGTCGTCCTGCAGCAGATAGGTCTTGTTGCCGTGCAGCACGCCCGGGCGGCCGCCGGTCAGGGACGCGGCGTGCTTGTCGGTCTCCAGCCCGTGGCCCGAGGCCTCGACGCCGTAGATCTTGACGCTCTCGTCGGCCAGGAACGGGTGGAACATGCCGATGGCGTTCGAACCGCCGCCCACACAAGCGACCACCGCGTCCGGCAAGCGGCCTTCGGCCTCCTGGATCTGCTCGCGGGTCTCGCTGCCGATCACCGCCTGGAAGTCTCGGACCATGGCCGGATACGGATGCGGACCGGCGGCGGTGCCGATCATGTAATAGGTGTCGTGGACGTTGGTGACCCAGTCGCGCATCGCCTCGTTCATGGCGTCCTTCAGGGTCGCCGCCCCGGAGGTCACCGGCCGCACTTCGGCGCCCAAGAGGTTCATGCGGAAGACGTTGGGCTTCTGCCGGGCGACGTCGACGGCGCCCATATAGACGACGCAGGGCAGGCCGAAGCGGGCCGTGACGGTGGCGCTGGCCACGCCGTGCTGGCCGGCGCCGGTCTCGGCGATGATCCGGGTCTTGCCCATGCGCTGGGCCAGCAGGATCTGGCCCATGCAGTTGTTGATCTTGTGCGCGCCGGTGTGGTTCAGCTCCTCGCGCTTGAAATAGATCTTCGCGCCGCCGAGGTGCTTGCTGAGACGCTCGGCGAAATAGAGCGGCGAGGGGCGGCCCACATAGTGGGTCAGGTAGCCCTTGAGCTCCTTCTGGAAGCTCGGATCGTTCTTGGCCTCCGTGTAGGCGCGGTCCAGCTCCAGCACCAGCGGCATCAGGGTCTCGGCCACATAGAGGCCGCCATAGTCGCCGAAGCGGCCCTTGGCGTCCGGATAGGCGGACCAGTCGTTAGGCTTTTGGGGGGCGTTCAAAGGCTCATCCAACAGCTACGCGCGTTTGACGGCGTCGAGGAACGCCGTGATCAGAGCGGGGTCCTTTAGGCCCGGACCGCGCTCCACGCCAGAGGAAACGTCCACGATCGGGGTACCAGAGACCTTGATCGCCTCGGCCACATTCCACGGATCCAGCCCGCCGGCCAGGAAATGCGGGCGCGAAAAGCGTCGGCCTTCGAGCAACGCCCAATCGAATCTCGCGCCGGTGCCCCCAGGAAGGGCGGAACCTTCCACGGGCTTGGCGTCGAACATCAGGTGCTCGACGACGCCGTCAAAGGCCTTGGCCTGGTCGACGTCCGAGGCGCTGGAGACCGAAAAGGCCTTGATCACGCCGACGCCCGCCCGAGCGGCGATCTCGCGGACCCGCGAGGGCGTCTCCTTGCCGTGAACCTGGATCAGGTCGGGGCGCATCGTGGCCATCAGGCGATCGATCAGGGCGTCGTCGGGATCGACGGTGACGGCGACCGTCTTCACGCCCCGGCCACGGATCGGCTCGATCAGACGGGCGGCGGTCTCGGGCGCGATGTCGCGCGGGCTCTTCTCGAAAAAGACGAAGCCCAGGAACGCCGCCCCGCCGTCGAAGGCGGCCTTCACCGTCTCTGGTGTCGAGAGGCCGCAGATCTTGGCTGTGGTCATTGCCGGGAGTTACGGTCGGGACGCGCCCGACGCAACCCCAGCAAATCTCACGGCCGCTCACTGCAGCGTGAAGACCCCATTCACGGCCCGCCACTCCTGGGGCCCGATCAGGCGATTGTGGGCGACCCGGACCGAGTGCAGCACCCCGTCCAGCTCCTTGGCCCAGAAGTCGAGAAAGCCCTTCAGGGTCGGGAATTTGGGGGCCAGGTCGTAGTCCTGCCAGACATAGAGCTGCAGCAGATGGGGGTGATCGGGAATGTGATAGTGGATCTGGGCCGTGGTCAGGCCATAGCCCATCATCTGTAGCTCGAACGCCTTACTCGCCATCGAAAACCTCCGATAAACGCGCCGATGACGGAACGTTCCAACCGCGCGATGAGTCGCGCAAGGGACGGGTTGTCGCGGCATGGCTCCGCCGCTTCACGCGGTTTGCCGCTGAAGGTTCGAAAGGGACCGCGGAGCGCCGGGCGTCGCCCGGTGTGTTTGTAGTGGAGTACCGTTTCGACGAAGTCCGAACGCTCCGCGTGGTCCGTTATCCGATGAGCCTCCGGGGCGCGGGGTTTTAACCCGCTCCGGAAGAGGCCCCCGACGGGCGGAGAGGCTGGCTCGCCTCGTCCGGACCGCACGGGCGATTTCAGCCCATGCCTGCCGCGCCGCCGAAGCCTTCGCCGCCGGGGCTTCGTCCCGTGTTTCAGGGAGCCTGCCGCGGATCCGTCGCGAAGGCGAGTCTTCCGAAGAAGACCCCGGCGAGCGCTTCCCGCTCGACCACCCCTGACAGCCGCCCAAGTCGCCGGCCGGACGTCCCTTTCAAGCCATCAGGTGAGGAAGAGTATGACGCCAGGATTCAACGCGGATCATTCAGAACCGCGTAAAATCGACAAGCGCTTGATTTCGCTCGCTTCGGTCTCGCGAACGCCGGGGATACAGCGCGCTCAATCCCCGTGAATCCCTCTCTCTGAGAGAGAGGGAGGGGCCCATGCGCAGCATGGGAGGGTGAGTGGTTACACCCTCAACCGGCGCGCCGGCACGTCGCCCGCAACAGAGCCAAGACCGTCCTAGGGCTTCGCCTACCCTCTCACCCTCCCACCGCTTCGCGGCGGGCCCCTCCCTCTCTCCATGAGAGAGGGATCGCGATAGCCTTTCGGGCGACATTGATCTGGCGCGCCTTTGTCCCGAAAAGAACGAACACCCTTCACGAGACCCCCATGGCCCCGATCCACGTCGACCCCGCCCACGTCCGCGAATTCGTCGAGGCCGACGCCTTCTACGTCTGGCTGGGCGAGAACCATGACAAGGCGCCCGAGGTGTGGATCAAGATCCACAAGGTCGGCTCGGGCCTGCCGTCGATCAACGCCAAGCAGGCGATCGACGTGGTGCTGTGCTGGGGCTGGATCGATGGGGTGAAGAAGAGCTTCGACGACAAGAGCTTCCTGCAGCGCTACACGCCGCGCGGCAAGAAGAGCCTCTGGAGCCAGATCAATGTCGACAACGTCGCACGGCTGATCGCGGAGGGCCGGATAACCGCGCATGGCCTGCGCGAGGTCGAGGCCGCGAAGGCCGACGGCCGCTGGGACCGCGCCTATGGCGGCAGCCGGGACATGAAGATCCAGGACGATTTCCAGGCGGCGATCGACGCCAGCCCGAAGGCCAAGGCGATGCAGGCGACCCTGTCGGCCCAGAACCGCTTCGCCCTGGCCTTCCGGGTCCACAATCTGAAGACCGAGGCCGGGCGAAAGAAGAAGATCGCCGAGTTCGTCGCCATGCTGGAACGCGGCGAGACGATCTACCCGCAGGGGAAGAAGACGTGAGGGCCGGCCGGCGCCGCAAGGGGATGGCGCCGGCCGGGGGGCTTACGCGCCGGCGTACTGATGCCGACAGAAGCAAGATGGGCGGGCGCGCGCGGGAATAAACCCGGTGCGACGCCCCGTCACAGGTCGAGGCGCGGAGGTCGCGGCGGCGCCTATTCCGCCGCCTCGTCCACCGGCTGGTCGTAGGCCGCCATCATCGCCATGTTCAGGATCTTCGACACCGAGGCCGACAGCGGCGCGATCTGGATCGACTTGCTAAGGCCCAGCAGCACCGGCCCGATCACCGTGGCGCCGCCCAGCGACTGAACCAGCTTGGTGGCGATCGAGGCCGAGTGGATGGCCGGCATGATCAGGATGTTGGCGCTGTCGGTCAGGCGCATGAACGGATAGTTGGCGCGCTTTTCCGGATCCAGGGCCAGCTCCGGCGGCATCTCGCCCTCGTATTCGAAGTCGACATGCATCTCGTCGAGCATGGCCACCGCCTCGCGCACCTTCTCCGAGCGCAGGCCCATCGGGTTGCCGAACGTCGAATAGCTCATGAAGGCCACGCGCGGCTTGAAGCCCAGGCGCTTGACGGCGCGGGCGGCCTCGCAGGCGATCTCGACGATCTCGTCGGCCTCGGGCAGTTCGGTGACGTTGGTGTCGGCCACGAAGATCGTCCGGCCCTTGGCCAGCACCACGCTCATGCCCATGATCCGGCCGCCGGGAGCCGGGTCGATGACGCGCAGGATCTCCTCCAGGGCCTGGTCGAAGCTGCGGGTCACGCCGGTGACCATGCCGTCGGCCTCGCCCAGCGCCACCATCGAGGCGGCGAAGCTGTTGCGGTCCTGGTTGATCAGGCGCTGGACGTCGCGCTTCAGGTAACCCTGGCGCTGCAGACGGTGATACAGCGCGTCGACATAGTCCGGATTGCGGTCGGACAGGCGGGCGTTGATGATCTCCAGGTCGACGATGTCGGGGTCCAGGCCCACCAGGCGCATGTTCTCGTGCACCAGGTTCTCGCGGCCGCACAGGATGGCCTTGCCGTAGCCGCCGGTCTGGTAGGCGTAGGCGGCGCGGATGACGCTGGGGTCCTCGCCCTCGGCGAACACGATGCGCTTGGGATTGGCCAGGACCGAGTTCGAGATCTTCTGCAGGAAGCCGGCGGTCGGATCCAGGCGCTGGGCCAGGCCGGCGCGATAGGCGTCCATGTCGGCGATCGGCTTGCGGGCCACGCCTGTGTCCATGGCCGCCTGGGCCACGAACGGCGGCACGTACCAGATCAGGCGCGGGTCGAAAGCCGAGGGGATGATGTAGTTGGGGCCGAACTTCAGCTGGCGGCCGTGATAGGCGGCGGCGACCTCGTCCGGCACATCCTCGCGCGCCAGCATGGCCAGGGCCTGGGCGCAGGCGATCTTCATCTCGTGATTGACGCGCCGGGCCCGCACGTCCAGCGCGCCGCGGAAGATGTAGGGAAAGCCCAGGACGTTGTTGACCTGGTTGGGATAGTCCGACCGGCCCGTGCCCATGATCGCGTCCTTGCGGACCTTGTGCACCTCTTCCGGGGTGATCTCCGGATCGGGATTGGCCATGGCGAAGATGACCGGGTTGGGGGCCATCGAGGCGATCATCTCGGGCGTGAAGGCGCCCTTGGCCGACAGACCCAGCAGCACGTCGGCGCCTTCGACGGCTTCAGCGAGCGTGCGCTTGTCGGTCTTGACCGCGTGGGCGCTCTTCCACTGGTTCATGCCCTCGGTGCGGCCCTGGTAGAGGACGCCCTTGCTGTCGACGGCGATGACGTTCTCGGGATGGACGCCCATCGCCTTGATCAGCTCCAGCGAGGCGATGCCCGCCGCGCCGGGGCCGTTCAGCACGACCTTCACGTCCTCGATCTTCTTGCCGGTGATGTGGCAGGCGTTGATCAGGCCGGCGGCGCAGATGATCGCCGTGCCGTGCTGGTCGTCGTGGAACACCGGGATGTCGAGCAGCTCCTGCAGCTCGGTCTCGATGCGGAAGCACTCGGGGCTCTTGATGTCCTCCAGATTGATGCCGCCGAAGGTGATCCCGATGTTCTTGACCACCGTGATGATCTCGTCGGGATCCTTGGAACTGACCAGGATGTCGATGCTGTCGACGTCGCCGAAGCGCTTGAACAGGACGGCCTTGCCTTCCATGACCGGCTTCGAGGCCAGCGCGCCCAGATCACCCAAGCCCAGAATGGCGGTGCCGTTCGAGATCACGGCGACCATGTTGCCCTTCGAAGTGTATTCGTAGGCCAGGTCGGGGTCGGCGGCGATCGCGTGGACCGGCACGGCGACGCCGGGCGAATAGGCCAGCGACAGGTCGCGCTGGGTCGCCATCGGCTTGGTCGGGGTCACCGCCAGCTTTCCGGGCTGGGGGTAACGGTGGAAGGCCAAGGCCTCCTCATCCGTGAAGGTCTTGCGTTCCGCGTCGCTCATCCGGCGTTTCCCATTCCTGCTGCGCAAGTCGAAAAGGGGACGCGCCGTCGATGCGAACACGCCCTTATGTGAGGTCACCGTAACGACCGGGGCGGAGCGTCACAACCGGTCAAGACCGCGAAAACGCCAGCAAACGCTTGTTGGGCTTGGCCTTGCGTCAACCTCGCTGACCTTGGGGAAGGCCGCGCGAGGTTGACCGCATGGGGCGGAATGGGCGATTGCCTCAGCACGTTTTGTCTTGGAGGGGCCCTTGTCCCAGCCCGTGAAGATCGCCATCGCCGGCGCCAACGGCCGCATGGGCCAGGCCGTGGCCAAGGCGCTGGAAGGCCGGGCCGACGCGGTCGTGGCCGCGCGCTTCGATCGCCAGGGCGTCGAAGGCGCCGACCTGGTCTCTCGCGACGAAGCGCTGGCGACGGCCGAGGCGGTGATCGACTTCACCCTGCCGGAAGCCTCCGTCGCCCTGGCCGAGGACGCCGCCGCGCGGGGCGGTCCAGCCCTGGTGATCGGCTCGACGGGCTTTTCCATCGAGCAGCTGGCCCGCATCGACGCCGCCGCGACCAAGATCGCCATCGTCCGCTCGGGCAACTACTCGCTGGGCGTCAACATGCTGATGGGCCTGGTGCGCCAGGCCGCCGCCGCCCTGCCGGCCGAGGACTGGGACATCGAGGTCCACGAAGCCCACCACAGGCGCAAGATCGACGCTCCCTCGGGCACGGCCCTGATGCTGGGCGAGGCCGCCGCCGACGGGCGCGGCGTCGGCCTGGGCCAGGTCGCCGACCGCGGCCGCGACGGCGTCACCGGCCCGCGCAAGGACGGCGCGATCGGCTTCTCGGTCGTGCGCGGCGGCGGCATCATCGGCGAGCACAGCGTGATCTTCGCCGGCGAGTCCGAGAGCCTGACCCTGTCGCACTCGGCCATCGACCGGGGCCTGTTCGCGCGCGGGGCCATCGCCGCCGCCGTCTGGGTCAAGGGCAAGCCGCCCGGCCTTTACGACATGCAGGACGTGTTGGGTTTCTCCCAGTAGGGATCTAAAGCTTAGCCGGGGGGCTTCAGTAGGGATCTAGACTTCAGGACCTGATGGCCGAAACCGCCCCCGAACCGAAAACCTCCAAGCCCGCCTGGGATCGCGCGCGCCTGGTCGATCTCGGCCTGGAGGCGGTGTCGCTGTCGATGCTGGCCTTCATCGCCACGGGCCTGGTCGTCTGGTCGGGCCGGCGCGAGATCAGCCGCGAGCTGGCCGAGGCCTGGCTGCGCGACCATGGGATCGAGGCGGCGGTCGAGCTGGACGATCTCGACTCCACCGGCTTCTCCGGCCGTGTTCGCCTGGGTCCGCGCAACGCCCCGGTCTTCGCCGCCGACCGGCTGGAGGTCGCCTACGATCTCGCCGCGCCCTGGAACGGCGAGAAGTTCGGCGTCCAGACCCGGGCCGTGCGGCTGGTCCGGCCGCGCCTGTCGGCCAGCCTGGACGAGAAGGGCCTGCATTTCGGCGCCCTGCAGCCGCTGATCGACGAGGCGCTGAAGTCGCCGCGCAAGCCCAATGTTCCCGGCCCGGCCATCCTGGTCGAGGACGCGCGCCTCGACCTGTCGACCCCCGGCGGCCGGGCGCGGCTGACCGGCGACGCCAGCCTGGACGACGGCCAGTTGTTGCGCTTCGACGGCCGCCTGGCCCCGCTGCGCTACGCCGTCTCGAACCTGGCCATCGACAGCCGGGGCGCGACTGTCTCGGCCCGCAAGCGCGGCGACCGTCTGACCGTCGAGGTGTCGATGGCCATCGACAGCCTGGAGGCCGAGGCCGCCGACTTGGCCGAGGCCAGCGCCAAGCTCTCGGCCGACCTGCCCTATCCCGACCTCGTCAAGCTGACCGCCAGCGGGCCGCTGGAGGCCAAGCTCAGCCTGCGGGCCGACGGCGGCCGTCTCGGCGACAGCCAGGCCGAGGACGTGGCTGGCGACCTGTCTCTGTCCGGACGCCTCGACGGCGGCCTCGAAAACTTCGCCTTCCTGGGCCGATCGCGCGGAGCCCTGCGCGGCGCGCGCCTATCGGCTCCAGCGCTGGACGCTCGCGACGCCAGCCTCACGCTCGACGCCAGCCGGCTCTCGGCCGGCCGCCGCCAGGGCCGGATCACCGCCCGGGGCGCGGTCGAGGCCGAGCTGCGGGCCGGCCAGGCCGTCGCGGCCGGAACCGCGCTGCGCGACCTCGCGGCCAAGGCGAGCTCGGCGAGCCTCGGCCTCAGCCTGGACGCCGGGGGCGCGACGGTCAGCGGACCGCTCGCCCTCGACGCCAGCGCCGGCCGCGCGGCCAGCGGCGCCCTGGCCCTCGCCTCGGCGCGGCTGAGCGCCAAGGGCCGGATCGACCAGGGTCCTGGGGGGCTGGCCCTGTCGCTGGACGGCTCGGCCGGCGGACGCAGCGGGATCTCGGGGCCCGACGCCGAGCGCCTGGCGGCCCTGATCCCCAATCCCGCCTACGCCAAGCCGTTGTCCAGCGCCCTGCGCACCTTCACCCTGTCCCTGCCCGCCGTCGGCCTGGACCTGCGAGGCGGCCGCACGCGGGTGACCCTGGCGCGTGAAGCGCGGCTGGCCGCCCCCAACGGCGTCGTCCTGGCCGTCAGCGCCCCGGGGCAAAGGCTGCTCGACGCCGGCCCGGCCGGGGCGCGGGGCGCGCTCCAGGCTTCGCTGTCCGGCGGCGGCCTGCCGGTCGTGCGGGTCCTGGCCCCGGACTGGCGGGCCAGCGGCGGCGTCATGACCTCGCGCCTCTCGCTGGCGACGGAGGGCTTCGACCTGCCGCCGATCCAGGGCGTCAGCGGACAGGTCGACGGCCAGGCCCGGATCGCCGGCGGCCGCTTCGCCCTGACCACCACCAAGTGCGCGCCGATCACCGCCAAGGCCTACGCCCTGGGCGAGAACCCGGTCACCGCCGTCAAGGTCTCGCTCTGTCCGGCCAAGGCGCCGCTGGTCACGGCCGGCGCCAACGGCTGGAACGCGGCCCTGCGCTTCGAGTCGGGCGAGGGCGCGCTGGCCGTCGCCGAGACCCAGCTGGCCAACATCAAGGGCGAGGCGACGTTCGGCGGCGCTGGCGGCTTTGATCGCGCGACCGTCCGAGTGGACGGCGCCGCCGTCACCGACGCCGCCCCCGAGCGCCGCTTCAATCCCATCCTGGCCAAGGGCGGCCTGACGCTGTCGGGCGGTCTGTGGAGCGGGACCTTCCAAGGGGCGACCCCGACCGGGGCGCCGCTGGGCGAGATCCGCCTGCGCCACGTGGTGGCGACCGGCAAGGGGCAGGCCGACATCGACGCCTCCAAGCTGGCCTTCGCCAAGGGCGGGCTGCAGCCGGCCGACCTGTCGCCGCTGGCCGCCTTCGCCCGCAACGCCAAGGGCCCGGCCAGTTTCACCGGCGTGTTCGCCTGGGACGCCAAGGGCGCGACCAGCAAGGGCCGCCTGGTGGTCGACAAGATCGACTTCACCAGCCCGATCGGCTTCGTCGCCACCCTGGACGGCGCGGTCGAGTTCGACAGCCTCGCGCCCCTGACCACCGCGCCGGGCCAGACCCTCAAGGTGGTCAAGATCGACTCCCTGGTGCCGCTGACCGGGATCGAGTCGGTGTTCCAGCTGGGCGCCGACGTCCTGCGCGTCTCCAAGACGACGTTCGAAGCCGCCAAGGGCCGGATCTCGATCGAGCCGATCGATGTGCCGCTGGCCATGGACAAGACCATGAGCGGGGTGATCGTCATCGAGCACCTGGATCTGGGCGAGGTGGTCGCCGCCTCGTCCCTGGCCGAGCGGGTCAAGATCCAGGCCGTGGTCGATGGGCGGCTGCCGTTCACGTTCGGGCCCGAGGGCCTGCGCCTTCACGAGGGCAAGATCCACGCGATCCAGCCGGGCCGCATCGAACTGTCGCGCGCGGTGCTGACCGACGTCGCCGCCAGTCCGGCCGACGCGCCCGGCGCCCCGCCGGCCCCCACCGGCGGTCAGGTCAACGCCATCCAGGACTTCGCCTACCAGGCCATGGAGAACCTGGCCTTCGACCAGCTGGAGGCCGGGGTGAACAGCACCGACAACGGCCGCCTGGGCATCCTCTTCCATGTGAAGGGCAAACACGATCCGAAGGTCGCCGAGAAGGCCAAGGTCGGGATCCTCGACCTGATCCGCGGCCAGGCCTTCAACAAGCGCATCGCCCTGCCGGCCAAGACGCCGGTCGACCTGACCCTCGACACGTCGCTGAACTTCGACGAGCTTCTGGCGGCGTGGCGCCGCTCGTTCGAGCGGTCGGAAGACGCGGCCCCGCCCCGTTCAGGTCCGGTTCAACCGTGACCGGCCAACCTGACGAAGAACTGGAGACCACACGCATGAAGAAGCGCGCCCTTTTGATGGCTCTCGTCGCGACGGGAGCGCTCGGCGCGGCCGCCTGCACGCCCACCGTCCGCGTGAAGGTCGACCCGATCAACATCTACGCCAAGCTGGACGCCAATGTGCGCTTGCAACTGGACAAGGAAGTCCAGTCGCTGATCCAGCAGAACCCCAACCTGTTCTAAGGGAGGAACCGACATGATCCGCAAGACGATGACGGTTCTGGCGCTAGGCCTGGCCCTTTCGGCCGGCGGCGCCAATCTGGCGCTGGCTCAATCGGCCGCCGCCAAGGCCGCGGTCGACGCCGGCAAGGCCGCCGGCACGGTCGGCGAGCAGGCCGACGGCTATCTGGGCATCGTGGCCGGCGGCGACGCCAGCCTGCGCGCCTCGGTGGCCGAGATCAACACCGGCCGCGCCGCCGCCTACAAGGACATCGCCGCCAAGACCGGCGTGACCCCCGAGGCCGCCGGCCAGGCCACCGCCAAGCAGCTCTACGCCCGCCTGGCTCCCGGCCAGTTCTGGAAGCCGCTGGATGGCGGCTGGGTGAAGAAGTAGCCCCCGCATAGCGCCCCCTCCGGCCCTTCGGGCCACCTCCCCCGTTTGCACGGGGGAGGAGAGGCGGCGTTCCTCCTCCCTCGCGTAGCGGGGGAGATGGCGCGATGCGGACACGCATCGTGACGGAGGGGGCGCTTACCCCTAAGTACGGACAGATGTCCGCCTCCCGCCCGCCCCTGCTGCCCTATGCCGCGCTGCTTGGGGCCATCGTCTCGCTGTGCGTGGGCACGTCCTTCGCCAAGAGCCTGTTTCCGCTGGTCGGAGCCCAGGGGGTCACCGCCTATCGCGTGTTCTTCGCGGCGCTGATCCTGCTGCTGATCTGGCGGCCGTGGCGGCATCCGATCGTCCGCGCGGACCTCGGCAAGGTCGCGCTGTACGGCGCGATCGTCGGGCTGATGAACCTCGTCTTCTACATGGCCCTGCGCACCATTCCGCTGGGCTTGGCGATCGCCATCGAGTTCGTCGGACCGCTGGTCCTGGCGGCGGCCAGTTCGCGCAAGCTGATCCACTTCGTCTGGATCGGACTGGCGGTGCTGGGCCTTGGCCTGCTGCTGCCGATCGATCCCAGCGCGGCGCGGCTGGACCCCGTCGGTGTCGGTTTCGCCGGCGCGGCGGCGGTGTGCTGGGCGCTTTACATCATCCTGGGCAAGCGGATGGGCCATCTGCACGCCGGGCGGTCGGTGGCGCTGGGCATGACCACGGCGGCCCTGATCGTCACGCCGGTCGGCTTGGTCGCGGCGGGCGCCAGCCTGTTCCAGCCCAAGCTGATCGCCCTGGGCCTGGTCGTGGCGGTGCTGTCCAGCGCCATCCCCTATTCACTGGAGATGATCGCCCTGCGCGGCATCCCCAAGCGCAGCTTCGGCGTCATGCTGAGTGTCGAGCCGGCGATCGGGGCCTTGGCGGGCCTAGTGATTCTGCACGAACGCCTGGTCGCGACCCAGTGGCTGGCCATCGGCGCGATCGTAGCGGCCTCGGTGGGAACCATCCTGACCACGCCGGCGGAAGCCGCGATCGGGGATGCGCCGTAGGCCGGAGACCTTTCCTAGCCGCCCCGCGCCACGAACCAGCCGTTGCGGAATCCCTGGTCGGCCTTGCCGTAGGTGAAGGGCGCGCCGTCCGGCTGGGTGAAGGTCCCCCCAGCGGCGACCAGCACCGCATGGCCGGCGGCCGTGTCCCATTCCGAGGTCGGGCCGTGGCGCGGATAGATGTCGGCCGAGCCTTCGGCGATGCGGCACATCTTGATCGAGCTATCCATCGGCGCGCGCAGGTCGAAGCCGTACTGGGCCGCCAGTTCGGCGGCCTTCTCCTCGCGCATGGTGTGGCTGACCAGGCCCAGGGCCTGGCCGGCTGGCCAGGGACGGACGCGGGCCGGGACCTCGTCGGCGGCCGGCGTCGCGCGCTTCATCGCGCCGGCCGCGGTGGTGAACCACACCTCGCCAGTGGCGGGAGCGCAGACGGCGCCGGCGACCGGGACGCCATTGTCGATCAGGCCGATATTGACGGTGAAGTTGGGATCGCCCCGCACGAAGGCCTTGGTGCCGTCGACCGGATCGACCAGGAAGAAGCGCGGCCCCACCGCGTCGGGCGTCCCGAACTCGCTGGCGTGCTCCTCGGAGATCACCGGAACGTCCGGATAGGCCTCGGCCAGCCGGCGCAGGATCAGGCGCTCACCGGCGCGGTCGGCCTCGGTCACCGGACTCTCGTCGGCCTTCTGGGCCACGGCCAGTTCGGTCTTCCAGAACGGCAGAATGACCACCGCCGCCTCTTCGGTGATCCTGGCCAATGCGCGGCCCCAATCCGCCAAGTTCTCGGTCATGCTGTTCATTGTCCCCGGGGATCGTCGCCGACGAAGACCAGCCGCACCCGCTGGGCGTCGATGGTCTGCTTGCCGGCGTCTTCGAAATTGACGGTCACGCGATGGCCGATCACCGACTGCACCTGGCCCAGGCCCCAGTCGGGCTGGTCGGGGTGGCGCACGAGCACGCCGGGTTCGAGAAACGGATCCATGACGCGCTCCCTGTAGCCTTCGCCGGGGCCAGAGGAAATCGGCGATCCACCGCGATGAGTCCGTTTTTCCGCCGATGCGTTATCCAACCCATAGCGGGCCGCCATTCCGGCGCTCCGCCCACGGCCCAGTTTGCCAAAGCTTCAAATCACGGCAGAGTTCGCCGCCATGACCGACACCGTTTCCGAGACCCCGGCCGCCGCGTCCCCCGAAACGGACGTCCAAGGCCCCGACTTCGCCGCCATGCTGGCCGCGCGCCTGTGCCATGACTTCATCAGTCCGGCCAGCGCCATCGTCTCGGGCCTGGATCTGCTGGACGACCCCGCCGCCCAGGACATGCGCGACGACGCCATGAACCTGATCGCCTCGTCGGCCCGCAAGCTGGCCGACCTGCTGCAGTTCACCCGCGTGGCGTTCGGCGCCTCGGCCTCGGCCGAGAACTTCGACAGCCGCGAGCTGGAAAAGTTGGCCCAGGGCGTGTTCGCCCACGTCCGCCCGACCCTGGATTGGCAGATCGAGCCGCAGGCGATGAACAAGCCGTCGTCGCGCGCCATCCTCAACATCGCCCAGATCGCCGCCAGCGCCCTGCCGGCCGGAGGCGTGGCGACGGTCAAGGGCGTGGCCGCCGACGGTCGCTTCTCGATCATCGCCGACGCGGTCGGTCCCCGCGCACGCCTGCGTCCGGAAGTGCTGGCCGGCCTGAAGGGCGAGCCGCTGGCCGAAGGGCTCGGTGGGCCCTGGGTGCAGGCGGCCTATCTGCACGCCCTGGTCCGCGCCGCCGGCGGCCAGATCGCCGTCGAGATCGGCGAGGAGCGCGCCTCGATCGCCGCCTGGGTTCCGGCGTAGAGCGTTTGGAGCGTGGCGGCCGCCGAAACCGCTCGCATCTTCGGCTACCATGCTCTGAATCTTGCCCTAAAAGTTACATTTGTCGCGGCCCGTTCCGGGTTTAGGCAAACCGCTCCTTAACCAGACCGCCCTCAAGGTGGCCGTCTGGATTGGAGCACGCCGTGAAGACTTGCCTGGTGGTCGACGACAGCCGGGTGATCCGCAAGGTCGCCCGCCGAGTCCTCGAGGACATCGGTTTCGAGATCGCCGAGGCCGCCGATGGCATGGAAGCCTTGGCGTGGTGTCGCGCGGCCATGCCCGACGCCGTTCTCCTCGACTGGAACATGCCGGTGATGAACGGCATCGAATTCCTGCGCCAACTGCGGGCCGAGCCCGGCGGCGATGCGCCCAAGGTGGTCTTCTGCACGGTCGAGAACAGCGTCGACCACATCCGCGCGGCCCTGGACGCCGGGGCGGACGAGTACATCATGAAGCCGTTCGACGGCGACATCATCGAGGCGAAGTTCGCCGAGGCGGGCCTGTTGTGACGCCCGAGGACATGGACCTGCTGGCCGCCCTGGGTCGGGCCCGGGCCGGCGTGCGGGTCGAGACCGAAAAGCCCTATCTCGTGGAAAGCCGCCTCTCGCCGCTGGCGCGGCGCGAAGGCTACGACTCGATCGAGGCCCTGATCGCGGCCCTGCGGGCCAACCGCGAGGAACGGCTGATCTGGGCCGTGGTCGAGGCCCTGTGCCGCAGCGAAACCACCTTCTTCCGCGGCCGCGAGACATTCGCCGCTCTGCGTGACGCGGTGCTGCCGGCCTTGTCGCTTCGTCGGCCCGAAGGTCCGGTCCGCGTCTGGAGCGCGGCCTGCGCCACCGGTCAGGAAGTCTATTCGATGGCCATCGCCGCCGCCGAGGCCCCCGGTTTGGCGACCGGCGCGCGGTTCGAATTCTTTGGCTCCGACCTCTCCGAGCGTTGCCTGGAGAAGGCCCAGGCCGGGCTCTACACCCAGTTCGAGGTGCAGCGCGGCCTGCCGATCCGCATGCTGGTCAAGTATTTCGAGAACCAGGACGACACCTGGGCGATCTCGCCGCGTATCCGCCAGATGGTGCGCTGGAAGCGGATCAACCTGCTGGCCGACCTGTCGGCCATGGGCCGCTTCGACGTCATCCTGCTGCGCGGCGTGCTACGCGGCATGGACGCCGCGCTGCGCGGCAAGGTGGTCGAGGCGCTAGTGTCCCTGCTGCCGCCGGACGGGGTGCTGGTCGTGGATCCCGACGACGACGTCGGCGCGTTCGACGACATGCTGGCCGCCGCGCCGGGCGGAACCGGGATCTATCTGCGCGATCCGTCCGTGCGGGCCGCCGTGGCCGCATAGGCCTTGGCTGGCGCGCGAGTCACCACCGAGCCGCCGAACAGACCGCCCAAGGCTTCCCCCAGCTTCGTCACCGAGCCGACCGGGGCCGGCGTCACCGCCGCGAACGCCGGGGCCAGCTTGCGGAATAGGATCGGCGGCGCCCGCGGCCCGACGATCGCCTGGTGCAGGTCCATCAGATCGACCACCTCGCGCGCGGCCTTGCGCCACTGCACCGGCGGGGCGATGCCGTGCGGGGCCGGGGCCCGGCAGTCGGAGAAGTCCGGCTTGAGACCACTGCCGGCCTCGATCGCCGCCTCGATCTCGCGGGCATAGGCCTGGTCGCGGGCCAAGCGGTCGACGTCGACCACCAAATCAGCGTCCGGCAGGGCCTTCAGGTACGAGCGCAGCCACACCGCCAGGAACGCCTGGAACGAGACGCTGGCGGGCGCCCGCTTCAGCTTGCGCCGCACCGCCGCCAGCCGCTGGTCCAGTCCGCCGACGCCGTCGAAGGTCTCGCCCAGCAAGGCGCGCGACAGCGCCTCGCCGCCGGCCATTTCCGACAGCAGCACATAGTGGCAGAGCTCGAAATAGGTCGGCCGGGGCCGCTTGCGCAGGGAATAGAACGACAGCCACTGCTGGACCGGGTCACGGATCAGCACAACATGGAAGCCGCCGAACCGACGCTTGAGCCAGCCGGCGCGGCCCAGGGTGCGACAGCAGGCGAAGATCGGCGTCTCGCCCCGAATCCGCGCCGCCGTCACCAAGCCTTCGAGATAGGTCTGTTGAGCCAGGTCGCTGGCCTCGGGCTCGATCCAGAAGCGGTCGAGGGCGAAGCCGGCGTCGAAGTTCCGCAGCCCCCCGGCCGGATCGAGGACGACTTCGAACGCCTTCAGATAGGGCTCGGCCCCGCCGGGATGGCGCAGGCCGCTGTTGTCGGGGGTTTCGAGGAGCAGTGTGTCGGCGGTGACGCGGGCCAGCTGTTCGTGCCAGGGCTCGTAATAGGCGCGCACGCCGGCCAGCGCCTGGAAGCGGCGCCAGACATAGGTGCTGGAGCAGCGCCAGCCGCTATGGACGAAGACGGTGGTGTTGCTGGATGACGGCAAGCGCCCAGAGCCCCTCGATCAGAGGCTCAGCTTGGCCCGGCAATCTTTCAGTCCGATATCGTCCAGACGTCCTTAGGTTGCGGCGGCGAAACACTTCGTCGCCCGCCGTAACGAGAAAGGCCCGTCGGCGGAACCGGCGGGCCTTTCGATAGATGAAGGACCGAAGGGACTACTTCGTGTCCTTGGCCGTGTCGCTGACGGCCTTGCCGGCCGACGAAACGTCCTTGCCGGCGCCTTCGACGGTGTTGCAGGCCGCGACCGACAGGCTGGCGGCCAGGGCCGCGAGGATCATAAACTTACGCATGGTCTTCTCCGCTGTTCGCCCCGAAGGATAGGGAGGAGGGGCGTGTGAATAACTGCCCCGAGGAAACGTGAGCGGCGAAGCTAGGTTCCGGGATTGACCGCCAGCGGCGTGGGGAAGATCAGGCGCACGGTCAGGCCGCGCGGCTCGTGGCTCTCGAACGAGACCTTGCCGCGCAGCTGGCGGGCGAAGGCGGTCATCAGGGTGCGGCCCACGCCGCCGCCCATGCTGTCGGCCGCGCCTGGACCATCGTCGCTGATCGACAGCTCGGCTTCCTCGCCGCGCACGTGGAAACCCACCGCCAGCATGCCGCCGCCGGGACCGAAGGCGTGTTTCTGGGCGTTGGTGATGGCCTCGACCGCGAACAGAGCTATGGGGGCGAGACGGTCCGGATCGATGACCAGCGGATCGGCGTGCACCTCGGTGCGCACCAGCGGCGAGGTGCTCATGTCGTTGGCCAACAGCTGGGCCGTCAGCTCCTCGAGGAACGGCCGCAGGTCGACGCGCTTGAGGTCCGGCCCTTGGTATAGCGCGCGATAGATCTGGGCCAGGGCCGTGATCCGCTGGCGCGTGTCGTTCATCGCCGCCTTGGCGGCGGGGTCGGCCAGGGCGCGCTGCTGCATGTTCAGCAGCGAGGTGATGATCTGCAGGTTGTTCTTCACCCGGTGATGGATCTCGCGCATCAGCGCGTCCTTCTCGGCCAGGCTGTCCATCAGCGAAGCGTCGCGGGCGACGATGGCGCCGGCCATGGCGTCCAGGGTCGTGGCCAGTTCGCGGATCTCGGGCGGCGCGCGCTCGGCCTGCAGGGGCCTGACGGTGAAGCGGCCGCGGGCGTAGATCGCCGCCACGCGCTGCAGATAGACGATCCAGCGGATCACGCCTCGCTCGGCGGTGTACCAGACCGCGGCCAGGCCCAACACGAAGGCCAGCAGCGGCAGCAGCATCCGCGAAATCGGGCTGAGCGAGGCCCACGACACCAGGCTGGGGGCCGGCGCGGAGAGAATGACGAAGACGTCGTCATCGACCAGCGGCGCGGCCGAATAGGTGCGAGTCCGTCGCTGACCGTCGCGGCCGTTCCACAGGGCCGAACCGTTCCGGCCCACCTCCTCGCGCCAACGGCCCGAGCCGATGTCGAAGGCCCGGGGATTGGTGGCGGCGAACACCTCGCCTCGCGAGTCGGCCAAGGCCACTTCGGCCCCTTCGGGCATGAAGCGGGTCGCGGTCTCCAGCTTGAGGTCGGTCAGGGTCAGGACGGCGGCCAGCGCCCCCTCGAACCGCTCGGGCGTGCCGGCGCGCACCGCCGCCAGCACCGCCGGTTCGTTGGCGTAGGCCGCGCCCGGAGCGCTGGCCACCACGATGGGATCGCCGCTTCGCAGCGCCTGGAACCAAGGCCTGGCGCTGCGCTGCGTGTCGAAGGGCGTGGTGGCGGCGGCGCAGGCCACCCGGCCGCGCGCGTCGAAACGGATCAGGTTGGCGTAACCCGGCAAGCGCGCGCGCACGTCGGCCAGGCGCTGGGCGCATTCCAGGCCCACCGAGCCCGGACCCAGGGTCTGGAGCAGCACGCCCGCGGACTCGATGCGCGCCCGCGCGACCGCCGCGCTGTGCGCCGCGGCCAGCTCCAGGCTCTGGCGGCGCGCGTCGGCCTCCGCTCGGAAGGCGAAGATCGACTGCAAGCCGCCAAGCAGGAGCACGGGCAGCAGCGCCACGAACAGGGCGACGGCCAGACGGACTCGAATCGATGTTACGGCCTGCGCGGCGCGGCCGGCCAGGGCGTTCACCGCAAGGAGCTCAATCGCTCCGCGTCGGCCAGGATCGCGTGCATCGCATCACCGGCCGATCCGCCGTCGCGATCATAGGCGCCGGCTTCGAGAATCGCCTGCAGGGCCCGGCGCGCACGGCTGACCCGGCTTTTTACCGTGCCGACGGCGCAGCCGCAGATATCGGCCGCCTCCTCGTAGGCGAAGCCGCCGGCGCCGACCAGAATCAAGGCTTCGCGCTGCTCGGCCGGCAGCATGGCCAGGCCCAGGCGCAACTCGTCCAGGGCGACGGGCGCCTCGGGATCGTCGACCGCCACCAGGGTCCGCTCGGCGGCTTCCTGGTCCAGCTGGCTCTGGCGCCAGCTGCGGCGCTTCTCGGAATAGAACTGATTGCGCAGGATCATGAAGGTCCAGGCCTTCATGTTGGTGCCCAGCTGGAAGCTGGCGCGCGCGTCCCAGGCCTTCATCATGGCGTCCTGGGCCAAGTCGTCGGCCGCGGTGGGATCGCCGGTCAGGGTGCGAGCGAAGGCGCGGAGGTGCGGGATCAGCGTGACCAGCTCGCGCTTGAACGCGACGTCACGGACAGGGTCGGGCGGCGAGCGGCCGACTTGCGGTTCGCTCATGCTCATCGACCTCCCGCGGGCGGCTCGGCCTTGCGCAGAATTTCGAGGAATTCATCGGGCACGGCCTCGTTGACGACCTCGTCGAACATCTGCCGCAGCTTCACGCCGATCGCTTGCTGACGCAGGCGCGCCTCGTCCAGCGCCGCGGCGCTCTTGCGTTTATCTTCCATGGGTACGTGTTCGATCATGTCCTCGACGCCGAACTGCTTCGGCGTCCGCCCCCTTTGGCCGAATGTCTTCTCGCCAGACGACAACGTGGTTTTCCGTACCGGGTTCCATAAGCTTGGCTTACGATGTCAAAATTCCGCCGTTTGCGGAACCGCTGAGTTGAGGAGGCGTTATCGAACTTCGACGGAACGGCCCAGCTTGGCCGTTCATTGAGTTGTTTTCGAAGACACCGCATCGGGAGGGGTCATGAGTCTTCTTGCTCGGCTAGCGCCGCATCTGCCTTACATCCGCCGCTACGCCCGCGCCCTGACTGGCGACCAGACGACTGGCGACCACTATGTCCGCGTGGCCCTCGAGGCCCTGGCCGCGGGCGAGCGCTCGCTGGACGCCGATCTGTCGCCGCGCGTGGCGCTGTATCGCGTGTTCCACGCCATCTGGCTGAGCTCCGGCGCGCAACTGGAAGCCCGTCGGGAGGATGGCGCCACGGCCGGCGACGACGCCGCCCAGCGCCTGATGCGCATCGCGCCCCGGTCGCGCCAGGCCTTCCTGTTGACCGCGCTCGAGGGCTTCACGCCGTCGGAAGCCGCCCAGATCCTGGACTGCGACTTCGGCGAGGTCGAACGCCTGATCTCCGACGCCCAGGCCGAGATCGACGCCGAGCTGGCCACCGACGTCCTGATCATCGAGGACGAGCCGGTCATCGCCGCCGACATCGAGGCCCTGGTCAAGGAACTGGGCCACCAGGTCACCGACATCGCCGCCACGCGCGGCGAGGCCGTCGACGCCGTCGCTCGCCGCACTCCGGGCCTGGTCCTGGCCGACATCCAATTGGCCGACGGCTCGTCGGGCATCGACGCCGTCAAGGACATCCTCGGCCGCATGGACGTGCCGGTGATCTTCATCACCGCCTTCCCCGAGCGCCTGCTGACCGGCGAGCGTCCGGAACCGACCTTCCTGATCACCAAGCCCTTCCAGCCGGAAACGGTGAAGGCGGCGATCGGCCAGGCGCTGTTCTTCCATCCCCGACGGACCCGCACCAAGGCCGCCTGAGGATAGGTCTCCCGATATCCCACCCGCGAAACGGCCTCCCGAAAGGGGGGCCGTTTTTCGTTGGACGGGCCGCCGCCTTGCGAGTGCGCCCCCTTTCACGCGCGAAAAAGGCGGCCTCCTCTCGGAAGCCGCCCTCTGATCGGAACGTCGAAACGCCCTTACGGCGTCTGGCGGGCCGGCGTCTGCGGGGTGTCGTAGCGCTGAGCCTCGGCGGTCGTCTTGGCGCCGTTGTTGACCTCGACGGCGGCCAGGTCCTTGGCGCGGAAGGTCCAGGCCCCGAACAAGGCCAGGGCCGCCAGCACGGTGGAGGCGATCAGCACCCAGAACACGTGCTTGCCCCAACGCCCCTGACGCGCGCGCGTGGCGTTCAAACGAGGGCTGGGAGCGTCGTGGTGAATGTCGGCGGGCATGATGTCATACCTCCTATGGAGTCCAGTCTTCAGCGGCGTGCGCCCGCTCGCGATCCTGAAACGCCTGCACCATCCCGGTGGAGGCGGCGATCGCCGCGATCACGACCAGGGCCATGATCCGCGTGCGCACCTTCTTCTGACGCCGCGACGGCGTCGAAAACAAAACCGTTCCGCCATGTTCGGCTACGTAGGTCCGGATCACGACGTTGCTCCCCTGGCCCGGCGGACCTGATGTCCGCCTTGGATTTTCAACGTTCCGAAGCCTTGGCCGTTCCCTCGCGCCGGCGTCCAGAAATCGCGCGCAAAAAAAATCGCGCGGGGCGGGAACCCAACGCGCGCCTTGTCGTTTTCATCACTGCGAAGGCGGCGACGCCCCCCCGACTTGAGGCTGGCGATAGCCAGCCTGCCGCCTTCGCACCCCCCTTTGTTGATGCGAACCTCAGGCGGACCGGTCTACCGGCCCGCCTTTCTTCGTACGTAATTTCTTGGCGGACCGGTCCACCGGCCCGCCTCTCTTCGTGACCTACTTGCTCGCCTCGAGATCGAACAGGATGTCGGCGCGGCGGCGCAGCGGCGCGGCGGCGCCCGAAGCGGCCACAGCCCCGGCGTCGCCCATGGCGGTCCGGTCGATCTCGACCTTGCCGAAGCCGGCCTTGGCCAAGGCGTTCGACACCGTCTCGGCGCGACGCCGCGACAGGATCAGATTGGCCTCGGAACTCCCGACGGCGTCGGCCAAGCCGATCACGCGCACGGACACGACCTTGCAGCCCTTGGCCTGGGCGCGCGCATTGGCCAACACCATGCGGGCTTCGGGGATCAAGGCCGCCGAGTCCTGCTCGAAATAGACCGTGGACTGGAAATCGGCGCAGCTGGGCGCGGCCGCCGCCACGGGCTTGCGCAGCGTGCGCCAGGGCCCTTGCGTTTCGGCGCAGCCAGTCAGGGCCAGCATCGCGCCGCTCACGGCCACAACGGCCTTGAACTTCATCTTCATTCCAACCCTCCTCCAGACCTGCGAACACGAAAAAGGCGACCGGCCAAGCCGATCGCCTTTCTTGGGGCGTCGTCTTCTCCCGCGTGTCAGCGCGAGCTGCCGTCTTCCCAATAGTAACGACCGCTGCGGGAATCGTAATAGTAGTAACGGCCCGCGCGCTCGTCATAGTACTGGCGGCGGTTGACGCTGGTCGCGCCGCAGCCGCCGTCCTCGCGGCAGCCCTTCACGGCGCCGGCGGTGCCGCCGATGGCCGCGCCGATCGCCGCGCCGGTGCCGGCGCTGCCGCTGCCCACATTGTTGCCGATCACGGCGCCGGCCAGGGCGCCCAAGGCGGCGCCGCCAGCGGCGTTGCGCTCCACGTTACCGGTCGAGGTGCACGCCGCGGCGAGCACACCCACGCCCATCAGGGCGATCATGGTCGTCTTCATCTTGGCTCTCCGAGCTTCCTGTCCCCTGCCGAGCAAACGGATCGACGGACGGACGGTTCCGTTTCGCAAGCGGAACCATGGCGCGGCCCGGGCCGTTGCGCCCCTCAGTGACTAGACGCGAGTTTTCGCAGGATGGGGCGACCGTGAAGCGCATCGACATCGTCGCCAATATCGCCTCCGGCTCCGTGGGTCCCGACGCCCCCGGGATCGCCGAGCGCCTGCTGGCCGAATATGGCGTCGCCGGCGTCGTCCACGCGCCGCAGCCGAGCGAGCTGTCGGACTGCTTGCGCGCGGTGATCGACGGCGCGCCGGACGCGGTGCTGGTGCTCGCCGGCGACGGCACCGCGCGCGCGGCGGCCGAGATGGCCGGGCCGGACGGGCCCCTGATCGCGCCCCTGCCCGGCGGGACCATGAACATGCTGCCCCGCGCCCTCTATGGCGAGCGCGACTGGCAGGCGGCCATGAGGGCCTGCTTGCAGGGCGGCGAAGCGCGGATGATTTCGGGCGGCGAGGTCGGGGGGCGTCTGTTCTTCGTCGCCGCCATCCTGGGCAGCCCCGCCCTGTGGGCCACGGCCCGCGAGGCCGCGCGCGAGGGCCGGATCGGCATCGCCGTCGCCCGCGCCCGCCGGGCGTTCCGCAGCGCCTTTTCCGGACGGCTGCGCTTCGTCCTGGACGGCCGTCCCAGGGTCAAGGCCGAAGCCCTGACCCTGATGTGCCCGTTGGTTTCGTCCGCCCTGGACGCCGAGGAGCGCGCCCTCGAGGCCGCCGCCCTGGACCCGTCCAGCGCGCTGGACGTCTTCCGCCTGGGTTTCAACGCCGCCCGGGGCCAGTGGCGCGAGGACCCTTCGGTTTCGGTCGGCCGTTGCCGGGTGGGCAAGGTCTGGGCGCGGGGGCGGATCCCGGCCATCTTCGACGGCGAGCCCGCGCGGCTCGATCCCGAAGTATCGATCCGCTTCCGGCCCAAGGCCTTCCGCGCGCTGGTTCCGCCCGACGCCGAGTGACCGATGAAGCTGATCCCATGAAGCTGATCCAAGTCTCCGACATCCATTTTGGCGGCGAGAACCGGGAGGCCGTCGAGGCCGCCACCGCCTGGATCAACGCCGCCGCGCCGGATCTGGTCGTCGCGGCCGGCGACCTGACCCTGGACGGCAAGGTCGCGGAATTCGACGCCGCGGCCGCCTGGCTCCGGCGCCTGCCCGATCCGATGATCGTCGCGCCCGGCAATCACGACACGCCCTTCGTTGGTCCCGGCGAGCTGTTCGAGCGCTTCACCCGGCCCTGGCGGCGCTTCACCGACCGGTTCGGGACCGAGGACGGCGCGGCTTGGCGTGGGGATGGCGTCACCGTCGTTTCGCTGAACAGCGCGCGCGCCGCCCAGATCCGCTGGAACTGGTCGAAGGGCGCGGTGGCGCGGCGCCAGATCAGGCGCGTGACCGACGAACTGCGCGCCGCGCCGATCGGCGACCTGAAGGTGGTGGTCTGTCACCATCCGCTGATGGAGATCCTGGGCGGACCGATGACCGCCAGGGTCCGCGGCGGCGTCGACGCGGCCAACCGCTTCGTCCAGGCGGGCGTGGACGTCATCTTGTCGGGCCATATCCACCTGCCGTTCGTCACCGCCATCCCGTTCGGCGACGGCAAGACCCAGGCGGTCGGTTCGGGCACCCTGTCCCTGCGTGAACGCGGCGCGGCGCCAGGCTTCAACGTGATCGAGGTCGAGCCGGGCTGCGTGCGGGTGGCGGCCATGGCCTATGAGCGTGGCAAGTTCGACGTCTGGCGCACCTGGGCCTTCGATCGGCGCACCTAGAACGAGAAGGGGCTGAATCGAAAACGGCGCGACCGAAGCCGCGCCGTTCGATGGTCCATTCCGGATCGTTCGCCTAAGGCGCCCCGCCGCGACCGCCTCGGAAGAGGTGGCTGACCAGGGACACCAGGAACAGGATCAGGAAGACGTAGAACAGGATCTTGGCGATCCCCATCGCTGTCCCCGCGATGCTGGTGAAGCCCAGCAGGGCGGCGATCAGGGCGATCACCAGGAAGGTCACGGCCCAGTTCAGCATTGGCCACTCCAGGAAAGCCGGCGGTCGCCGGGACGGTTGTCTCGTATCGAGGCCCATGGCCCCGCTTGGAGAAAACGCGCCCGACTCCGCGGCGTTCCGGCGTGGAAAAGCCTATTCCGGCGCCGGATAGGCCCAGCCCTGCGCGCCCGACTTGGCGGCGGCGTATTGGCTGTCGGCCAGGGTCCAGTTGAGCAGGTTGTCGAAGACCGCTTCCAGGAAGCCCTTACGCAGGTTCTGGTAGTCCAGATAGTAGGCGTGCTCCCAGACGTCGGCGACCAGCAGGGCGGTCAGATCCTGGGTGACCGGGCTCTCGGCGTCGTGGGTCGAGATGATCTTCAGGGCGCCCGAGGCGTCCGAGACCAGCCATACCCAGCCCGAGCCGAAGTGACCGACGCCCTCGGCGACGAACTTCTCCTTCAGGCCGGCCAGGCCGCCGAAGGTGGAGTCGACGGCGGCGGCCAGGTCGGCGCCCGGCGCGGTCTTGGTGGGCGAGAGGCCGTCCCAGAAGAAGGCGTGGTTCCAGGCCTGGGCGGCGTTGTTGAACACCTTGCCCGGACCGGCGCCCTTGATCACCGCTTCCAGCGAACCCTTGTCGTCGCCGTTCAGCAGGCCGTTCAGGGCCGTGACGTACGCCGCGTGGTGCTTGTCGTGGTGGAAGCGGAGGGTGTTGGCGGAGATCGTCGGCTCCAGCGCGTCATAGGCGTAGGGCAGGTCCGGCAGCTTGTACATGATCACTCCATGGGAAGGCGTTCCCCTGGAGGGAGGAGCGGGAACGCGCGGAAGGCATCTAGAACGCGCGGGCCGAAAGCGTAAGGGTTTCGACGGCCCGGAGCGCTCAACTTTAGTTGAGAAATTCCCTTTGAAACTTGGGGTTTCCCCAAAATCTAAAGGCTCGGAAATCTGCGAACGCAAAACGCCGCCGAGCGAGCCCGGCGGCGGTCGGCGATCTGCATAGAACGCGCGATCAACGCTGAGGTGGCTTCGGGTCCAGGAACGCCTTGGCGACGGCGGCGGTCAGGGTCGGGTTCTTCAGCGCGAAGAGGCCCGCGGCCAGGCCGATGCCGATCGACATGATGGGGCGGTCGCGCACGATCTCCACCACCTTGCTGGTCATGTCGAACCCGGCCGGCGG
Organism: Caulobacter sp. 1776; assembly: GCF_040545685.1. Lineage (NCBI taxonomy): Bacteria > Pseudomonadati > Pseudomonadota > Alphaproteobacteria > Caulobacterales > Caulobacteraceae > Caulobacter > Caulobacter sp. 1776. The sequence continues at coordinate 1,093,399 of NZ_JBEPMI010000001.1, read as the reverse complement.
CGGGGCCTGATGCGAGCGATGGCCCTCGACCTTGCGCGCGGCGATCATGCCGGCGACGGCGACGATCAGGGCGGCGACGGCGGCGACGATCGCGGCGGCGCCCGCGGGCGTGACCAGCGGGACCAGCACCGCGTAGATCGCGAAGGCGGCGGAGACGACGCTGACCGCGGCGGCGGCGGCGATCGCCGCGGCCGCCGCCAGCGTCATGAGGGTCTTTTCGAAGATCACCGGTTGTTGCTGCGGCCGCCGGAGAGCAGCAGGCCGATCAGCACGCCCACGCCGAGCCCGGCCAGGGTGGCGGTGATCGGGCGCTCGCGGATGCGTTCGGCGGCGTAGCGTTGGGCGTCTTCCAGCTGCTGGCCGGCGGTGTCGGTATAGGCGCGGCTCTGGGCGCGCAGGGTTTCGAAGCCCTCGGCGACCGACTTCTCGACGCGCTTGGCGGCTTCGGTCAGCGAGGCGCGGGCGGCGTCGGCGGCTTCGGCGAAGCTGCGTTCGGCGTGCTCGACGGCTTCCAGCGTGGCGCCCTTGGCCTTGTCGGCTTCCTTGGCGGCGGGATTCAGGGAATTGGCGGGCATGGTCTTCTCCTGTTCGCGACGCGACCGACCGGAAGCAAAGAGTCCCGGGACGCTGAAGCTGCGTCCCGTCAACGCCGAGCTTAGCGTCGCGGTTCCAAGATACTCAAGGTCGCCAAGCTTCACCACAGGCGAATCCCCGACGGCGCCAAAAGGCGATCCAAACCCGCTCGCGCCCAGCGCGAAGCGGGTCTAAGGTCGAATCATGGAGGACGCCCCCATCGTCAGCGACGAGCGCCAGGAAGCCGACCGTCTCAACGCCTTGAAGGCCTTGGACATCCTGGACGGCGCGGCCAATGCGCCGCGTTTTCTGCGCCTCGCGCGCCTCGCCGCCAAGCTGTTCGACGCGCCCAAGGCCGCCATCGCCCTCGTCGACGAGGACCGGATCTGGCGCAAGGCCTATGTCGGCTACTCGAGTCCCGAGGCCCCTCGCGCGGGCGACCTCGCCGCCCAGGTGGTCGCGGCCAACGGCCCGGTCGGCCTGGCCGTTCCGATCCGCGACGCGCAAGGTCACGTGCTGGGCGCCCTGGTGGTCGAAGGCCCGGGAACCAGCGGCCCGGCCGCGGACGAGGATCTCCAGGCCCTGGAAGACCTGGCGGACCTCGCCGCCGAGGCCCTGACCTCCAAGCCCTGCACGGCGCTCAATTTCGAAAGCGAACGCCTCGACCTGGCCATCGCCGCCGCCAGCCTCGGCGAGTTCGAGTGGGACATCAAACGCGACGTCTTCAAGATCAGTCCGCGCCTGGCCAAGATCTCGAACATCCCGCCCGGCGAGATTCCCGGCGAGAACGGTCAGGCGCTGTATCGCTACGTGCATCCCGACGACCAGGCGTGGCTCAAGGAGTCCGTCGACCGGCAGCTTGAAGAGTCCGACCGCTACGAGGCCGAGTATCGCCGGCCCAACGGCCCCGACGGCCGCGAGATCTGGAACCACGGCTCGGGGGCGATCCTGCGCGGCGCCGACGGCGAGCCGGCCTATCTGATCGGCGTCGTCCAGGACATCACCGAGCGCCGGGCCGAGGAAGAGCAGCGCGAGAACCTGGTCTCCGAGCTGGACCACCGCATCAAGAACCTGTTGGCCGTGGTCCAGTCGGTGGCGGCCCAGTCGGCGCGCAAGTCGGCGTCGCTGGACGTTTTCCTGAAGACCTTCGCCGGCCGGCTGAAGTCGATGAGCTCGGCCCACGACCTGTTGACCGCCGCCCGCTGGCGCGGCGCGACTTTGGCGCGGATCGCCGCCGCCGAGCTGGGCGGCCTGGCGCCCACCCAGACCCGCTGGGACGGGCCGGAGCTGTTCCTGACCCCGCGCGCGGCCTCCGCCCTGTCGCTGGCCCTGCACGAGCTGGCGGTCAATGCGATGCGCTACGGCTCGCTGTCGTCCGAGAACGGCAAGGTCGAGGTCGTGTGGCGGCGCACGCCCGAAGGCGGCTTCGCGCTGGAATGGCTGGAGACCGGCGGCCCCCCCGCCACCCCGCCCCAGACCAAGGGCTTCGGGGCCACGGTGATCGAGGAGGTCGCCGGCCGCGAACTGGGCGGCTCGGCCAAGATCAACTACCGGCCCAGCGGCGTCACCGCCATGATCCAAGGCGCCGCCGAGGCCCTGGCCGACGCTCCGCCGATCGAGGAGGTGGTCGCCGCGCCCGAGCGTATCGTCGAGACGGTGATCGCCGCCGACGAAACGATTCGCTCCGGCGCCATCGCCGGCTTGAAGGTGCTGATCGTCGAGGACTCGCTGCTGCTGGCCCTGGAGCTGGAAGCCGGTCTGGAGGACGCTGGGGTCACGGTGGTCGGCTGCGCGGCCGAACTCAGCGAGGCCCTGTCGATGGTCGAGCTGGACTTCGACGTCGCCGTGCTGGACGCCGACCTCAACGGCCAGTCCGTCGCCCCCGTGGCCGAGATCCTGCGGACCATGGGCCGGCCGTTCGTGTTCGCCACCGGCTACGCCGACAAGGCCGCCCCGATGGGCTTCGACGCCCCGATTGTGCGCAAGCCCTACAATGTCCACCAGATCGCCCGAGCGGTGGCGGGGGTCACGGGGCGAGCCTAGGCGGCGACTTGCCCCTGCGCGCCGCGCGCTCCTCCCCCAAAAGGGGGAAGAAGGGCCTTCCGCCCGCCTTTGGGGGCGGACGACCGCGAAGCGGTCAGGTGGCGGGAGCCGCGCCCACGACCCCCTTCGCCCGCAGTCCCGCCACCGCCTCCGCGCTGATCCCCGCCACCTCGGCCAGCACCGCGTCCGTGTGCTGGCCGAGCGTCGGCCCTGGCCAGCGCACCCCGCCGGGCGTGTCGCTGAGTTTCGGGAAGGCGTTCTGCATCTTGATCGGGCCGAATACCGGATGGGCCACGGTGACGATCGACTCGCGGGCGACGAACTGCGGATCCGCGATCATGTCCGGCGCGCGATAGATCCGGCCCGTAGCCAGGCCGGCCGCCTCCAGGCGCGGCAGCAGGTCCTCGATCGCGTGGTCCGCGGTCCAGGCGGCGATGCGGGCGTCCAGTTCGGCCTGGTGGACGCCGCGGGCGGCGTGGTCGCGATAGCGGGGATCCTCGGCCAGGTCCGGCCGGCCCATCAGGTCGCACAGCCGCTTGAACAGGGTGTCCTGGTTGGCGCCGATCAGCACCAGTTCGCCGCTCTTCGTCGGATAGACGTTCGACGGGGCGATGCCGGGCAGCACGGCCCCCGAGCGCTCGCGGACATAGCCGGTCAGGTCGTATTCGGTGATCAGGTTCTCCATCACCGTCAGCACGCTCTCATAGATGGCCGCGTCGACCACCTGGCCCCGGCCGGTGCGCTGGCGGGCGTGCAGGGCCATCATCACCCCCAGCGCCGCGTTTAGCCCAGAGAGGCTGTCGCCGATCGAGATTCCAGCCCGGGCCGGATTGCGGTCGGGCTCGCCGGTGATGTGCCGCAGGCCGCCCATGGCCTCGCCGACCAGGGCGTAGCCGGCCCGCTTGGCATAGGGCCCGGTCTGGCCGAAGCCGGAGACCCGCGCCATCACCAGCCCCGGGTTGGTCTTGGCCAGGGCCTCGTAGCTCATGCCCCACTTTTCCAAGGTGCCGGGACGGAAGTTCTCGACCACCACGTCGGCCTTGGCGATCAGGGCGCGGGCGACGTCGCGGCCCTCGTCGGTCCGAAGGTCGAGGGTGACAGACTTCTTGTTGCGGCCGATCACTGGCCACCAGGGCGACAGCCCCTTGGGCTTGGAGCGGCCCCACTGACGCATCGGATCGCCGACCTTGGGATCCTCCAGCTTGATGACCTCGGCTCCGAAGTCGCCCAGCACCTGGCCGCAGAACGGCCCGGCGATCAGCGAGCCCATCTCGATCACCCGCAATCCGGTCAGTGGCCCCTGCGTCATTTGACAGTCTCCCCCCGGAACCGTTCACGGCCCCGTGATGTTTTCTCGGTCAGACGGCGCAGCGCGACGCCGAGCCTTCCACGACCTCTAAGAAAATCGCGCAGGGAAAGACAGAGCCATGACCCGTCACATTCTTATTGTCAGCGCCGCCGTCGCCGCGCTCAGCTTGGCCGCCTGCGGTCAGAAGGCCGATGAAACCAAGGGCGCCGCCACCCCGGCCGAGCAGGCCGCGACCCCGGACGCCAATCCGGCCGCCACCGTCCCGACCCCGTCGGACGAGACCAAGGCCGACGTGTTCGTCGCCAAGGCCGCGGCCAGCGACATGTTCGAGGTCGAGGCCGCCAAGGTCGCCGCCAAGCGCTCGACCAACCCGTCGGTGAAGAAGTTCGCGGCCGAGATGGAGAAGGCCCACACCAAGACGACCGAGGAACTGAAGGCCGCCATCGCCGCCTCAGGCGCTTCGATCACCCCGCCGACCGCCCTGCCGGCCGACCTGCAGGAGGATCTGGACGACCTGAACAAGGCCGACGCCAAGGACTTCGACAAGAAATACGCCGACAGTCAGGTCGACGCCCACCAGGCGGCCCTGAACCTGCTGCAGCGCTACGCCCAGGACGGCGACACGGCCGCCATCAAGGCCTTCGCCGCCGCCACCGCCCCGAAGGTTCAGGAGCACCTGAACATGGCCGAGGGCCTGAAGAAGGGCTTCGACACCGGCGAGGACGTGGCCAAGGACAACGCCAAGCACTAGGCGATCTAAGGAATGGCGTAGGCCACGGTCGCCTTGGCCGCCGGCCGGTCTCGCCCTTCCGTCCACATCAGGACATCGGCCGTCGCGATGCGGCGGCCGAGCTTGAGCAAGGTTCCCTCGGCGTGGAGATCGCCGGGCTTGCAGCCCCTCAGAAAGTGAATGTTCAGCGAGGTCGTGACCGCCATGGCCACCTCGCCGATATGCGACAGCACCAGCGCATAGGCCGCCATGTCGGCCAGTCCCATCAGGGTCGGTCCCGAGATCACCCCGCCTGGCCGAAGTTGTCGGCTGGCATAGGGCAGCCTGACCAGCACCCGTCCCGGCTCGGCCTCGATCACCGAGGCCATGTGGTCGGGATCCGTCTCCGGAAAGGCTCGCCGCAGGAACGCGTTCAGCGCTTCGGCGTCCATCCGGATGACGGTGTCTTCGTTCACCCGCCGACCTTGACGGTGTTGTCGTCGCCGTTGCGGTCGATCACCGTGTTGTAGGGGTCGATGCCCGCGAACTTCGGCGCCTTGGTCGTGGTGAATGTGAAGGTCTGCACGCCCGAACGGATCGGCCGGCGCTCATAGGCCACCACGTCCTTGGCGGCGAAGCCCTTCTTGCCCGGCTCGGCCGTGAACAGGCCAATGTCCATGGTTTCGTTCAAGGCGGCGGGCGTCTCCTTGCCCTTGCCGTCGGCGTATTTCTTCACCGCATCGACCGTGACCGCGACGTCGAACTTGCCGTCGGCCCGCTTCTTCACCGAGGCCGACTTGGTCTTCAGATCGTACAGCGTGATCTTCTCGAACAGGTCGGTGATCAGGGCCTGCTTGTCGGCGGGGGCCTCGGCGCGGAGGATGGTCAGGAAGTCGGTGGTGATCGGATAGGGCGCGCCCTTGAACGCGTGGGCGGCGATCAACTTGCGCAGGGCGCGGTTGACGGTCTCCTCGCCCACCTGGTCCTGCAGCCGGTACATCACCAACGAGCCCTTGCGGTAATAGACGTAGGGCTGGTTCTCGACCTTGTAGAGCGGCTGCTCGTCGATCACGTCGCCGCCGCGCGCGCGCAGATAGCTGTCCAGCTCGAACTTCAGGAACTTGCGGATCTGGGCCTCGCCATAGGTCCGCTTCATCACCATCAGAGCCGAGTACTGGGCGAAGGTCTCCGACAGCATCGCCCCGCCCTGCTGGTCGGCGCCGATCACCTGGTGGGCCCACCACTGGTGGCCAATCTCGTGCGCGCCGACATAGGTGACCATGTCGATCTTGGTCGGGTCGCGGTAGTCGGAGATGAAGAACATCCCCTCGGACCACGGGATGGTGTTGGCGAACGACTGGGCGAATTGCTCGTAGTCCGGGAACTCCTGGAAGCGCAGCTGGCGGAACTGGTAGGGGCTGAAATTGGCGCTCATATAGTCCAGCGACCGCTTCATCGACTGCTTCATGCGGTCGATGTTCCAGGTGTGCTGGGCGTCGTAGTAGACCGCCAGCTGCACGCCCTTATAGGTCTCCTCGGCAACCTTGTAGCGGGCCGACTGGATCGAGACGAACGGCATGATCGGCGCCTCGGTCACGAAGCGCGCGACCCGGCGGCCGTTCTTGATCGTGTCCGAGACCTTGTAGCCCGGCGCGATCGGGGTCTGGTCGCCCTCGGTGGTCACCGTGATGTCGGAACTGACGAAGTCGGCGTCCTTGCGCAGGCCGTTGAACTGACGGGAGGCGACATCGCCCAGCTTGGCCATGCGGCGCTCGGGCGGCAGGCCGTACTTGCGGCGTTTGGCGCGGTCCTGCAGCAGGCCCTCGCGCGACATGCCCAGGATCGGCGCGATCTCCAGGTTGTTGACGAAGGTCCCGTTGTCGACGACCCGGTGTTCCTGGTCGCTGTTGGGGAAGCCCAGCTGCCCGCGGTCGGTGATGAAGCTCATCTTGCGCTGCTCGCCCGGCGCCATCGGTGTGTCGAAGGCGAAGATGCGGTAGTTGAATTTCTCGTAGGTCTTCTTGGGCCGCGCGCCCTCGATCGACAGGCCCTTGACCTTCAGGTCGCGGTCGAAGCGGACGTGGATCTCCTTCAGCGCCTGGCCCGTGCGGTTCTCGAGCACATACGAGCCCTTGGTCTCGATGCTGGGCGTGTGCGGACGCAGATCGACGTCCAGGGTCATGGCGACGATTTTGGGCTGGGGCGTGTTCTCGAACGGCAGCAAGGTCTTTTCGTAGTCGGCCTGCCACTTCTCGTTGTCGATCTTGGTCCGGTATGGGTTCCAGACGTTGGTGTTCAGATAGATGAACCCGCCCAGCGCCACGAACACCGCCAGGGCCGAGGCCATCAGCACGCCGGCCCCGCCGCGCAGACGGACCGGCAGACGGCGCAGGCGCGGCAGCAGCCGGCTCTCGGTTCCGCGCCGCCACAGGCCGTAGGCCAGCACCAGCAGGATCAGGGCGAAGGCGCTCCAGTAGGCGCGCAGCCACCAGGCGCCGATCCAGAACTTGCCCAGGCCATTCATGTCCGAGAACGGCGTGTCGGTGGCCGAGCCGTAGTTGTAGAGCTTGTGCTCGAAGCCCAGGTTCACGAACGTGATCGTGGTGACGATATAGATCACCATCAGCCCCCAGCCGATGAACTTGTGGGGGCTGATCGACTGGAGGAACACCGCCAGCACGGCCATCAGGATGAAGTCCACCGACTGCGGCAGCACGTACCAGATCAGATACTTGTCGAGCTCGAAGTTGAAATAGCCGTGGAAGACCTGGCTGAGGATGGCGGCGAGGACGCTGACCAGCAGGGTCGAGATCAGCACCAAGCTGATGGCCAAGGTCTTGGGCGCCACGAAGGCCCAGTCGGGCGCGGGCGTGGCGTCGATGATTTCGTGGGTCTTCCGTTCGCGTTCGCGCCAGACCAGCTCGCCCGAATAGTAGATGGCGATGATCATCGGGATCAGGCCGAACGAGCCCAGCAGCGGCGATAGCAACACGCGGGTCACCGGATAGACCACGCCGCCGTAACGGCCGGCCTCGGTGGCGAACCACAGAGCGCCCATGGCGTTGGCCAGGCCCAGGAACAGCAGCACGAAATAGGCCGGGCTCTTGAACACCTGGCCCATGTCGAGCCGGGTGCGGACCACCAGTTGGGCCCAGGCGGTCCCGCGGTCGAACATCGGCTGCGGCAGCGGCCCGCCGCCGATCGGCGGAGCAGCCTCGTCCTCGGCTTGAGCCTTGCCCTTGCGGATCTTCTTCTGACCTGACAGCTCGGCCGATTGGAAGCGGAACAGGCCATAGGCCAGGGTCAGGAAGCCGGTCGACAGCGCCAGCACGAAGATCCGGTTGAACAGCAGCGCCCCGGCCAGCGGCGGGGTCTGGCCGTTACGCTCGCTGGCGGTCCAGTACTTGGTGACCAGGCCGTAGGCCGCCGTGCCCAGCGGCTCCCAGTAGGCCGCGATCTTCTCGTATTCGGGCCGATCGAGGGCGATGTTGGCGATGATCCACAGGACCATGAAGGCGATGACGCCGACATAGGTCCACATCATCGAGCGGGTGATCGTGGCCAGGGCGAAGAAGATCGCCGAGGTCAGCAGGATCGACGGCAGGGCCAGGGCGAAATACGAGAACAGGTAGGCGTGGAGATCATTGGGACCCAGGCGCTCGGGGTCGATCCACGGCATGAACGAGCCGATCCAGATCGCCAGCGGCACGACCAGGAACGAGATCGCCGCCGCCAGGAACGCCCCCGTGAAGCGGCCGTAGAGATAGTCGAACTTCCTCACCCGGGTGGAGCGCAGGATCGGCCCGAAGCCGGTCTCGTCGTCGCGCACCACCACATTGGCCACGAAGGCGGTGGTCACGAACATGTAGAAGATCGACAGGATCAGATGGGTCTGGGCGATCGCGAACGGGGCGTTCTTGTGGATGTTGCCGCCGCCGCCGATGCGGATCTGGTCGATCGTCGCGGCCCCGAAGGTCAACAGGAAGAAGATGGTCGCCACCACCCAGAAGACGGGCGACTTCAGCTGGTAGCGGAGCTCGAAGCCCGCGATCTTGCCAAACATGACGCCGCTCCCCGTCAGGCCGCGCGCCGGGTGGTCGAGAGGGTGGAGAAATAGACGTCCTCCAGCCCGCCCTCTACGGCTGAGAAACCGTCGCCGGGATTGTCGTCCGAGAGGATGTGGATGACCGTGCGGCCCGCGAGCAGGCGGGTGGAGATGACCTTGTATTGGGCCTTGGCGGCCTCGAGCTCGGTCTTGTCGATGATCTTCTTCCAGATCCGGCCCTTTAGCTGGCCGACCAGGTCCATCGGCGCGCCCTCGCGCACGATGCGGCCGTCGCAGATGATGGCCATGGCCGGGCAGAGGTCCGAGACGTCCTCGACGATGTGGGTCGAGAGAATCACCACCACGTTCTCGCCGATCTCGGCCAGCAGGTTCAGGAAACGATTGCGTTCCTCGGGGTCGAGACCCGCCGTGGGCTCGTCGACGATGATCAGGCGCGGATCGCCGATCAGGGCCTGGGCGATGCCGAAGCGCTGGCGCATGCCGCCCGAAAAGCCGGCGATGGCCTTCTTGCGGACGTTCCACAGATTGACCTGGTTCAGCAGGTTCTCGACCGTCTCCTTGCGCGCCTTGGCGCCGGCGATCCCCTTCAGGACGGCCATGTGGTCGAGCATGTCGTAGGCCGAGACGCGTGGATAGACGCCGAAGTCCTGCGGCAGGTAGCCCAGGGTGCGGCGCAGATCCTCCGGGTTTTTCAGGACGTCGATGTCGCCGAAGCGGATGTGGCCGGAGGTCGGGGCCTGCAGGGTGGCGATGGTGCGCATCAAGGTGGACTTGCCGGCGCCGTTCGGACCCAGGAGGCCGTACATGCCGCGCGGAATCGTCAGGCTGACCTCGTCCAGGGCGCGAACGCCGTTGCCGTAGACGTGGGTCAGATTCTCGATGATCAGCATGCGCGTCCTAATGCCCCCAAGCCGAAGCGTGATAGCCGAAAGTGGAAACCGTTTTCGGCGGCTATCACGCTCCAAGTTCAACATTGGAGCCTATCCGTAGTGGATAGGCTCCGGCGCCCAATTATCCCCGCTACCGTCATGACTCGCCGGTGCGGACCGGGGCAAGTGAAAGAACGTTTAGGCCAGGTCTTCAATCGGAGGATTTCTGAACGGCGACCATTTCGCGGCCGAGGCGGATCGGTGCGCGACGAGGGTTTTGGCGCGCGCCGTTTGGGTCTAAACGAGGCCCCATGACGACCTACGCCTTTCCCCCGCACGCCCTTCCGACGGTCCCGGTGGAGGGATCGGACACTGTTTTTCCGGTCCGCCGCATCCTGTGCGTCGGCCGCAACTACGCCGCCCACGCGCGTGAGATGGGCGCCGACACCCGCGATCCGCCGTTCTTCTTCGCCAAGCCGGCCGACGCGGTCGCGCCGTTGAAGGGCGAGATCGCCTATCCGCCGGCGACCACCGACCTGCATCACGAGATCGAGCTGGTGGTGGCTCTGAAGGCCGGCGGCGCGAACCTGACGCCCGAGCAAGCCCTGGCGGCCGTGTTCGGCTACGCGGTCGGCGTCGACCTGACCCGCCGCGACCTGCAAGGCGCGGCCAAGGCCAAGGGCCAGCCGTGGGAAGCCGGCAAGGCCTTCGACGACAGCGCCCCGATCACCGCCATCCGGGTCATGGACGCCCCCTCGCCCGACGCGGCCGTGACCCTGACGGTCAACGGCGCCGAACGCCAGCGCGGCCAGGTCGGCGACATGATCTGGAACGTCGGCGAGGTGATCGCCAAGGCCAGCGAGCTGTGGACCCTGGCCGCCGGCGATCTGATCTTCACCGGCACGCCCGAGGGCGTCGCGGCCATTGTCCGTGGCGACACCGTCGTCGGTGAGGTCGAGGGCGTCGGCCGTCTTGAATTCACCCTGGTCTAGGAGGCTTCCGTGAAGCTCGTCCTGCACAGCGCCAAGCGCGCCAGCGCGCCCTATCGGGTGCGGATCGGCCTGAACCTGAAGGCCTTGGCGTACGACCTGCATCCCGTGGATCTGGTCGCCAACGCCCACCAGGAGAAGAGTTATCGCGCCCTCAACGCCCAGGCCCTGGTGCCGACGCTCGAGGTCGACGGCCGGCCGCTGACCCAGAGCCTGGCCATTCTGGAATGGCTGGACGAGGTGGTCCCCGAGCCGCGTCTGCTGCCGACCGCCCCGTTCGAGCGGGCCATCGTGCGTGGCATGGCCGAGATCATCGCCTGCGACATTCATCCGCTGAACAACCTGCGGATCCTGCGCCAGCTGACGGCGCTGGAGATCGGCGAAACCGACCGCAACGCCTGGGTCGCCCGCTGGATCAGCGACGGCTTCCATGCCTTGGAGCCGATGGTCGCCAAGTATTCGGGCGGCTTCGCCTATGGCGACGCGCCCGGCCTGGTCGACTGCCTGCTGGTGCCGCAGGTGTTCAACGCCGGCCGCTTCAACGTCGACCTCTCCCCCTTCCCGGCGATCCAGGCCGCCGCCGCCCGCGCGGCCAGACACCCGGCCATCGCCGCCGCCCATCCCGACCACCATCCGGAGCGCTAGATGCTTGAGGACCTGAAAGCCAACAACATCGCCTGGTCGAAAGGCAAGACCGAGGTCGATCCGGACTTCTTCAAGCGCCTGGAGGGCCAGCAGACCCCTGAGTATCTGTGGATCGGCTGCAGCGACAGCCGCGTGCCGGCCAACGAGATCGTTGGCCTCGATCCGGGCGAGCTGTTCGTCCACCGCAACGTCGCCAACCTCGCCCCGCCGCAGGACGCCAACTATCTCAGCGTGCTGCAGTTCGCGGTCGACGTGCTGAAGGTCAAGCACATCATGGTCGTCGGCCACTACGGCTGCGGCGGCGTGGCGGCGGCCATCGACGGCAAGCGCCGAGGGCTGGTGGACCATTGGCTGCACCCGATCCGCGAGGTCCATGCCGAGCACCGGCACGAGCTGGAGCAGATCCCGGAACAGCGCGCCATGCTCGACCGCCTGACCGAGTTGAACGTCGCCCGTCAGGTCCGCAACGTCGCCGCCGACGTCTTCGTCCAGGACGCCTGGGCGCGCGGCCAGTCGCTGTCCGTGCACGGCTGGGTCTATTCGCTGCACGATGGCCTGGTGAACGACCTCAACATCGGCATCAGCAGCGTCGAGGACTATCAGCGGGTGGTGGCGGACACGAGCTGTCCGTAACGCCTAACTGTCATCCCGGCCGCAGCGCAGCGGAGAGCCGGGACCGCGACAGGCGCCGAGCATCCGGCGGTCCCGGATAGCCTCTGCGAGGCTTCCGGGACGACAAGGATTTGAGGACCTACTCCCCCTTGATCCGCACGCGCGCGTTGGCCCTCCGCCCTTCCGCATCCACGACCGACAGCTTGTAGAATCCCGGCGCGGCCGGCTTCCAGATCGCCCGTCCGCTGACGGGATCCAGGTCCAGCGGCGCGCCCTCCACGTACCAGGTCAGGCCTTCGCCCTGGGCGGCCAGAACAAGGCCGCGCCCCTTCGCTCCCAGCGCGTCGACCTGCACCGACGCTCCGTCCGGCGGAAAGATCAGGCGCGGCCCCGTGTCGGCCGCGCGTAGTTGCTGCAGGCCCAGAGGCGCGGCCTTCGGCGCGATCGGGCGCGGAGCCGAGCTCGGGGTTCCGATGGCGTCGGCGACGTCGAACAGCAGCGGCAGGGCGGCGTCCCGTCCCGTCAACCCGCCGCGCGCGCCGCCGTCGGCGCGGCCCGTCCAGACCAGGATCGCATAGCCGCCGACCACCCCGGCCGCCACCGCATCGCGGAAGCCGTACGAGGTGCCGGTCTTGAACGCCATCGACGGCCCCCCGCGCGTCAGGGCCGAGGGCGCGCGGCCGCGCGGGGCCGGGGCCTCTCGCAGAATATCCAGCACCTGCCGCGCCGCTTCGGGCCGAACCAGCCGCGTTCCGCCTGAGTGTTCTCGGGCCTCGGCGTCCGTCTCGGTCCAGGCCAAGGGCTTGGCGATGCCGTTGTCGCCCAGGGCCGCGTACAGCATGACGAGGTCGCGCCAGGTGATGCCTTCGCCACCCAGCGCCAGGGCCAGCCCCGCCGCCTTCAGCTGGGCCTTGGGCCGGGCCAGGTGCGCGCCAGCCGCCTCGATCCGGCCGGCGAAGGCCTCGGGGCCGAGCTTCTCCAGCGTGGCGACGGCGGGGACGTTCAGGGAGTGGGCCAGCGCCTCGCGGACCGTGACCTTGTCGTGGAACACGCGGTCGAAGTTCTCGGGCTGATAGTCGGCGAAGCGGGTCGCGCTGTCGGCCAGCTGGGTGTCGGCGGCGACCAGCCCGTCGTCCATGGCCATGGCGTAGATGAACGGCTTCAGCGCCGAGCCGGGCGAGCGCAGAGCGCGGGTCATGTCGACCCAACCGCCCGCCCGGTCGCGACCGGCCGAGCCGACCGAGGCGCGGACGGCGCGGTTCTTGATCTCGACCACCAGGATGGCGGCCGTGGCGTCTGGCCCTTGCGCGCCGGCGACGGCGGCGGCCATCGGCTCCAGGCGCGATTGCAGGTCGGCGTCGAGCGTCGAGACCACGCTGGCCTGGTTGGCCGGCGCGGCGCGAGCCAGCTCCCCGGCGGCGTGCCAGGCCAGGGTCGGGAACGGCGCCCGGCGCGGCAACGGCTCGTTCTCGGCCTCGAAGGCCGCCGCCTGGGTGAGCGCGTGGGCGCGGACCAGCTTAGCCAGCACCGCGCTCCGGGCGGCCTTGGCGGCGTCGGGCCGGCGATCGGGACGCCGCGCCTCGGGCGACTGCGGCAAGGCGATCAGCAGGGCCTGCTCGCCGTCGGTCAGGCTGGACGGCTCGTGGCCGAAATAGCTGAGACTGGCCGCCCGCGCGCCTTCCAGATTGCCGCTATAGGGGGCCAGGGTCAGGTACAGCGCCAGGATCTCGCGCTTGGACAGCCGCGATTCCAGCTGCACGGCGCGGACCATCTCGATCAGCTTCGAGCCGAGATTGCGCGGGCGGGGTTCCAACAAGCGCGCGGTCTGCATGGTCAGGGTCGAGGCGCCCGAGGTCGCCCGACCATGGACCACCGCCGAGCCGACGGCCCGGACCAGCGACAGCGGGTCGACGCCCAGGTGCCAATAGAACCGCGCGTCCTCGACCTTGATCAGGCGTCTTTGGAAGGTGTCGTCGGTGCGGTCGAGATCCGCCCGGATTCGCCAGCGGCCGTCTTCCACGGGCAAGGCGCGCAGCCACGCGCCGCGCCGGTCCAGGGTGACGGGTGAGGAATGGCGCGCCCGTGTCATGTCGGGCGGGAAGGCGGCGCTCAGGGTGAAGAGGGCGACCTGGACGGCGAGGGCGGCGATCAGCGCCTTGGTCAGGCGCGGGACGCGATCACCCTTCTTCCCCCTCCGGGGGAGGAGGATGCGCGGCATCCGGAGGGGGCGAGCATGGCGCGCGCCCTCGGGAGCGAATGCACTCACATGCCCCCTCCGCGCCTGCGGCGCTCCTCCCCCGGAGGGGGAAGAGGGTTCGATACGATCATCCTCACGGCCCCGGCGCGATCGTCGCGCGCGCGGCGTCGGAACGCGCCACCACCGCCGGGCGGTACATGTCCTTGGCCACCGTCCCCGGCAGGAAGAACGATCCCGGCGTCACCGCCCGGGCCACATAGGCCAGGGCGAAGGCCTTGTTCCCTTCCAGGTCCATGGCCGCGATGAAGCGGTCGTCACGGCTTTCCTGGACGTCGGCGGCGGTCAGTTCGCCGAGGAACTTGTACGGCCCGTTCTGGGCGTCGTCGGCGCCCAGGGTGGTCTCGATCTCGAAACCGGCGGGCAGGGCGTCGTCGACCACCAGGGCGGTCGAACGGGCCTGCAGCGAGCGACCGGAGAGCAGCACGATCACCCGGTCGCCCTGGCGGATCGTCGCCGGGTCGATCGCCCCGCCGCCCATCGACAGCAGACGCTTGGACACCGACAGACCGCTAGCGCTGGCGCCCGGGGCCGAGGTCGGGGTGCCGCGCACGCTGACGGTCCGCCACACCACGCCCTTGCCGGTGTTGACGAAGTGGGCGTCGGCCAGCTTGCCCACCGCCCAGCGCGGCGCGCCGCCGGCCGGGGGCAGCGGATTGGCCCCCTTCGCGTCGATCGACATCGGGCCCGAGGCCTGGATCAGGGCGTTGGCCGCGTGCAGCAGCGCCGCCTGTTCCTGGGTGTTCAGGGCGTCCGGATCCTTGACCGAGTTTTCCAGCCGGCCCTGCAACTGGCGGGCGACGTCCATCATGCCGGACTCGGCGGCCAGGGCGGTCAGGACGGCCGTGTCGCGCAGCGGCGACTGGTACCAGTCCTGCTCGTCACGATAGCCCAGTGCGTTGACCGCCTGGCGCATGGCCGAATGGGCCCGGGCATTATCGCCCATCCGGGCCAAGCCGGCGGCGACATAGGCCTTGGCCACCGGCTGGCTCTCGTCCTTCATCTGGACGTCGTGCCACCAGCGTAGGCGGGCCAGGTCACCCTTGCCGGCCTTGGCCATCACGTAAAGGGCGTAGGCCGAGGCGCGGCGGCGCATGCGTTCGGTGGCTTTCTTCGAGGCGTCCTCGTTGCTGGCCCACCAGCCCGGATACTCCATGCGGTAGGCGACCGACGAGAAGCCTTCGGGCCGGCTGACTTGGCGCATGGCGCCGACGGCCTTGTCGATGGCGTTGTCGGGCACGGCGACGCCCTGGGCCTTCGCCTCCAGCAGGAAGTCGACGACATAGGCGCCCAGCCAGGGGTCGGCCTCGCCGTCCCCGACCCGCCACAGGCCGAAGGCGCCGTCGAGCGTCTGGCGGTCCAGCAGCTTGCCCACGGCCCCGGCCAAGGCCGCCGGCGTGCGCTTCAGCTTCGGATCGTTCGAGAAGGTCTGGGCGTACAGCAGCGGATAGGCCGTCGAGACCAGCTGCTCGGTGCAGCCGTACGGATAGCGCTGCAAGGCCACCGCGATCGCCGAGGGGTCGAAGCCTCGGATCGGCGAATAGCTGACCTGCATGGTCACGTCGCCCGCCGCCAGGCCCGAGAGCAGGGCGTAGGACGGGGTGAAGGCCTCGCCCGGACGCTGGATCTCGGTGGTGGTGCGCACCACGTCGCCCCAGCCGAGCCGGGTCTGGATCGGATAGTCCTTGCTGGTCGCGAAGCCGGGGCCGGCAACCTTGAAGCCGATCTTGCCGATCCCGGTCACGTCCGGCGCTAGGAACGGAATCTTCTCGGCGATGCGCTGGCCCAGGATCAGCTGGAACACCTTCCTGAAGGCGACCTTCAGGCCGTTGGTCGAGAACGCCTCGGCCGTATAGGCGCCCGGCTTGCCCTCGACATTGTGCAGCTCCAGCGTGGCGTAGGCCTGGTCGCCCGGGGCCAGGAAGCGCGGCAGGTTCAGGTCGGCCACCACCGGCTGGCGCACGGTCAGCGGCTTGGAGGCCGAGCCGACGGCGGTGTCGGTCCAGGCCACGGCCTGGATGCGCAGCTCGCCATTGAAGTCGGCGGCCGGCAGCTTGACCACCGCCTTGCCGTCCAGGCCGGTCTCGACGACGCCGGACCACAGCGCCACGGTCTTGATCGGGGTGACGGTCAGGCCTTCGCCGCCAACCTCGTCGCCGCCGAAATTGACATTGGCCGGCGCGCCCAGGTTCGGGTCGAGCAGGCGGCCGTAGTCGTCGCGATAGCTCAGGGTCAGGGCCCGCTTGCCGAAGTACCACTTCACCGGGTCGGGGCTGTCCTGGTGGGTCAGGCGCAGGATGCCCTCGTCCACCGCCGCGATGGTGATCTTGGCCTTCTGGCCGAAGCCTAGACCCGACACCTTCACCGGGATCTCGACCGGGGCCTTGCTGTCGATCTTGGTCGGCGTTCCCAGGTCCACGGTCAGCTTGCGGCCCTTGGGGTCCAGCGGGACATAAACGAGGCCCAGAGCGCGGCGGGGCTTGGGCGAGGCGACCGGGTCGCGCGGCTGGATGACGCTGACCATCACATAGGCCCCGCCGCCCCAGGCGGCCGAGGTCTTCAGCCGCACGGTCGCGCCGTTCTCCCCGACGCTAACCGTCTTGAAGTCGATCAGCCGGTCGGTGGCGACGGCCACCTGGGCCTCGCCGGCATAGGGCGGCTTCAGGGTGATCTCGACCGTGTCGCCTTGCGCATAGGTCTTGGTCCCGGCGGTGACGCGTACCACGTCCGGCGCCTCGCCCTCCTTGGCGGGGGCGCCCCAGCCGGCGGAGAAACGGGTCACCGTGCGCGCGCCGTCGGCCCCCTCGATCTCGAGGCGATAGTCGCCCCAGCCGAGACGGCGGGTGAACTTGGCCGGCGCGCCGGCGCCGATATTGACCTGGGCCTTGGCCACGATCGCGTCGCGGCTGGTGCGCCGCCACTGCCAGCGGCCGTTCTGCTGGAACCAGTCGTAGTCCCAGCGCTCGGCGACGAGGGTATAGGTCGCGGTCGCGCCGATCCGCTGGCCGGCGGCGTTGACCGCGATCATGTCGAGGCTGACGGGCGGATCGCCCTTCCCGGCCTCGCCCTGGTCGACCTTGACGCCGTAATAGACGGCCTTGCCGCGCACCTTCAGCTCCAGCCCCTCGCGCACAGGACGGCCGCCGGGCTCGAACACCGAGGCGGTGACGGAGGCCACTAGCGGCTGGTTGGTGTCGCCGGCGTCGGCCGCGCTGACCGACAGAATCGCGCGCCCCTCGCCGTCGGTGACGGTGCTGCCGAGGTCGAGGAACTTCTCGTCGAACGGCTTGCCCTGGTCGCCCCACTCGTAGCCCTTGAAGGCCGGGAACGGGTCGGTGTCCGCGCGCAGGCGGGCCTCGCCCTGCGTCTGCAGGCCGGCGCCGGGCGCGCCGTAGAGGAAGCGGGCCGAGACGTCGACCTTGCGAGTCTCGCCGACGCCCAGCGGCACGGCCTCCTGGCCCGTGGCGGTGACCGCCAGCCGTTGCGGCGCGAAGTCTTCGACCGAGAACGACAGCGAACCGGTCTCGTCCTCGATGCCCTCGATGTGCAGCTCGGCCAGCCAGCGGCCGCGCGGGGCCGAGCGGGGCAGGACGATGTCGGCCAGCACCGCGCCGGCGTTGGCCTGGCTGAACGGATAGCGCTTGAACTCGACGCCCGAGGGCCGCTTGACGACGATCTCGCCCTTGCGGTCGCTGACCGCTTTGGCCATCCGGTCGCGGACCATGGCCGTCAAGTGGACGGTCTCGCCCGGACGGTAGATGCCGCGATCGGCGTAAAGGTAGCCGTCGACATCCGTCGCGATGCTGCGCCCGTCGACGCCGCCCTCGGTGCGGCCGCCAACGCCCTGCTTGGAGAGATCGACCGGCGAGCGGTCCAGGTCCAGCACGGCCAGGTCGCCCTGGGCGCCATAGGCCATGACCATCTTGGCGCGCTCGGCGCCCTGGCCCTTCAGCAGCGGACGCAGGAAGCGCACGCGGCCGTCCGCGTCGCTCTTGGCCTCGGCCAGGTCCTCGCCGTCGGCGGCGACCAGGGCCACCCGCACGCCCGACAGGGTCTTGGCGCTCTTCAGCGAGCGGACCACGACGTCCAGGCTTTCCGAGCCGTCATAGGCCAGCATGGCCATGTCGGTGAACACGATCCAGCGACGGGCCTGGGCCGGGTTGTTGTCGCCGTTCTCCTCGTCGGGGTCGCGGCCGCCCGAGGCGTCGCGCGCCTTGATCACGAAGGCGCCGGCCTTCATGTCCTTCAGCACCGCGCCCAGGGGGAAGACGGTGGTGGCCTTCTGGCCGGCGCCGCCGCCGGTGACCTGGACGGTTCCCTTCCAGACGCGGCGGCCGTCGTCGCCCACGGCGTCGTCGCCATAGTCGCCGGCCCAGTCGCCTTCGCCGGTCGGATCCGGCGCGGTGATCGACTTGCGGACCAGATTGCGGTCCGGCACGCGCCAGACCTCGATGGCCAGGGTCTGGACGTTGATCGTCTCGATGCCGACGCCGTCGGCCTCTTCGCGCGGCAGGATCACGCCGTCGCCGGCGAAGCCGACATAAGGGGGCTTCTCGCCGAAGGTGAAGTCGACGTCGGCATTGGCCGCCAGGGTCTCGCCGCCTTTTCCGGGAAGACCTTTAAGCAGGGTGATGCGGTGATCGGTAAAGCCGACGCCGCCCAGGCACAGCTCGTCGCCCTTGACGCGCACCGAGGGCTGGCGACCGAGGTCGGGTGAGACCAGCACGAAATCGGCATAGGACTTGGACGGGTCCAGGTCCTTGCTCATGCGGATGCAGGCCAGGGGATCGGGGCCGCTGCTGTCGACGCGGGTCTGCCAGACGGCGAAGCCTTCCGGCTTGGGAATGCCGCGGCGCGGGGCGTTGGCCGAGCGCGGCTTGCCGAACAGCGACCAGGCCTCGCCCTTGACGGAACTGGCCCCGGCCGGCTTGGCGCCGCCGAACCACTCGCCGGCCTTGCCGACCGCGAAGCCGCCGCCGAAGCCGACGACCAGCGCCCCGGCCACGGCGATGGCCACGGGCCCCTTCAGCGCCTCGGGCCAACGGTCGGCCACGCCCGCGCGCAGGCTGTCCCAGCGCGTATTGAGGGAAGACAGGAGGTCGCGGCCGCCCTCTGGCGGCGTCTCGTCCGTCGACATCCTAGTCTTCCCCTGATTTGCACTCGGTCCGGACTTGAACCTAAGCGCGACCAGGGGTCAACGGCGCTCGGATGACAGTGTTAGGCTGGGGTCAGGCGTCAAACCCGACGACGCCCGTCGTCAGGTCGTAGGTGGCGGAGACGATCTTCAGGCGGCCCTCTTCCAGCTTCTCGGCCAGGACCCCGTCGGCGACCTTCAAGCGGCCGGCGATGTCGCGGACATTGCGGCGGATGGCGGCGTCCTGCAGGTCGGCCGGGTGGCCCTCCTGAGCCTCCAGCACCGCCGGGATGATCGGCAGCACCATCTCATGCAGCGCGCCGTGCAGCTCGGCGTGCTTGGTCGCCACGTCCACCGCCGCGCCGACCGCGCCGCACTTGGTGTGGCCCAGCACCACGATCAGCGGCGCGCCCAGATGCTCGACGGCGTAGACGATCGAGCCCAGGCCTTCGCGGCTGACGGTCGAGCCCGCGACGCGGATCACGAACAGTTCGCCCAGATTGCAGTCGAAGATCAGTTCCGGCGCGGTGCGGCTGTCGGCGCAGCCGATCACCACCGCGAACGGCTTCTGCCCCTTGGAGAGCTCGGCCACGCGGGCCAAGGTCGGCAGCATCAGATTGGCGCCGCCGCGCGAGAAGATGGTGTTGCCCTGCTTCAGGCGGCCCAAGGCCTCGTCGGGCGTGACCTCCTGCGGCGAGGCGGCGTGAGCCTCCGGCGCGGGGGCCGGCTCGGCCTCCATCGGTTTGACCTTGGCCATGGCCTGGTCGAGCGCGGCCTTGTCGCCGGCCTGGTGCTTTAGGGCGCTGGACGTCCGGCGGCCCTTCCGGGTCAGCAGGCTAGGCTTGGCCGGCCCGTCGCCCTCGGCGAAGGCCAGGGCCGGCGCGGCGACGCCCATCAGGGCTCCCAGCAGGATCCGTCTCGAAACCATCTCGTCCCCCGACGCGGTTTGAATGTCGGGCGGAAGCCTAGGCCCCAACGGCTCAGGAAGGGTTAATCAGCCCTTCACAGCGGCAATTCGGCGCGTTTGACCACCGTGCGCATGGCGATGCTGCTGCTGACCCGCACCACCCCGGGGATCCGCGTCAGCTCCTGGGCGTGGACCCGCTCCAGGTCGTCGACGTCGCGCACCACCAGCCGCAGCAAATAGTCGGAGCCGCCGGTCATCAGGTAGCACTCGGCCACCTCGCGAACATTGGCGATCGCCTTCTCGAAGGCGCTGAGCGCGCTCTCGGCCTGGGACGACAGGGTGACGGTGACGAAGACGCTGAGCGGCAGGCCCACCGCGCGTTCGTCGATCACCGCCGCGTAGCGGCCGATGACTCCCGCCTCCTCCAGCGCTCGCACGCGGCGCAGGCACGCGGACTCGGAAAGATTCACCGCCTCACCCATTTCCACATAGCTGGCGCGACCACGCCTTTGCAGCAGGTGGAGAAGCTTCCGGTCGAAGCTGTCGAGGTTGACGGCGGCTTTCTTCATCAAAACGACCATAACACGCAAGAATCCTGCGGAACAGGGTTCGCTTTGCACGAAATGGCCAAGGAACTTGCGAGCGACGAGGCGTAAACCGGCGTCAAATCGCTTTTGGAGGAAAGCATCATGCGCGTTGGCGTCCCTTCCGAGATCAAACCGGGCGAACACCGGGTCGGGCTCACCCCCACGGCCGTCCGTGAATATGTCGGCCACGGCCACACCGTGATCGTCCAGTCGGGCGCCGGCCTCGGGGCCGGCTATGCCGACGACGTCTATGTGAAGGCCGGCGCGACCATCGTCGCCGACGCCGATGCGGTGTTCGCCGGCGCGGACATGATCGTGAAGGTCAAGGAACCGCAGAAGGTCGAGTGGGAAAAGCTCGAGCCGCGCCACATCCTGTTCACCTACCTGCACCTGGCGCCCGATCCCGCCCAGACCGAAGGCCTGCTGAAGAGCGGTTGCGCGGCCATCGCCTACGAGACGGTCACCGACGCCAAGGGCGGCCTGCCGCTGTTGGCCCCGATGTCGGAAGTGGCCGGCCGGATCGCCGTGTTCTCGGCCGCCGAGACCCTGCTGAAGCACAATGGCGGCATGGGCCTCTTGCTCTGCGGCGTGCCCGGCGTGCCGCCGGCCCGCGTGGTCGTCCTCGGCGGCGGCGTGGTCGGCAGCAACGCCGCCCGCATGGCCGCCGGCCTGGGCGCCGAGGTCGTGGTGCTGGAGCGCTCGATCCCGCGCATGCGCGAGCTGGACGACCTCTATCAAGGCCGCATCCTGACCCGCTATTCGACCTTCGCCGCCGTCGAGGAAGAGATCCTCAAGGCCGATGTGATCATCGGCGCGGTGCTGACCGCCGGCGCGGCCGCGCCCAAGCTGGTCCGTCGCGAACATCTGAAGCAGATGAAGCCGGGCTCGGTGCTGGTCGACGTCTCGATCGACCAGGGCGGCTGCTTCGAGACCAGCAAGCCGACGACCCATGCCGAACCGACCTACACGGTCGACGGCGTCGTCCATTACTGCGTGGCCAACATGCCCGGCGCGGCCCCGCGCACCTCGTCCGAAGCCTTGGGCAACGCTACCCTGCCGTTCGGCCTGGCCCTGGCCGACAAGGGCCTGGACGCGCTGAAGACCAACGTCCACCTGGCCCGCGGCCTCAACGTCCTGAACGGCCAGCTGACCCACCCGGCCGTGGCCGAGGCCCTGGGCAAGGCGTCGGTGGATCCCTACGGGGCTTGGAAGTAGGCCATTAAAACCTGTCATCCCGGCCGCACCCCGGCGAAAGCCGGGGGAGCGGCCTGGACCGCAACAAGCTCAGAGCTTCCGGCGGTCCCGGATCGGCGCGCTAGGCGCTTGTCCGGGATGACAGTTTATTACGCCGCGAAGCGCGCGATGTCCTGCCGGCTCTCCACGAGGTCCAAGACGTCGCCCATGCGGAACGCCGGATCGACCGGGTGCAGGGCGTCGTAGACGGAGCGGGCGAAGGCCAGATCGGCGGCGGTCTTGACCCGCCAGTCCAGCTTCGACCAGTCGCGGGCCGCCTTCAGATGGGCCTGGCTCCAGCGCTGGGGCTGGTTGCGGATGGCGGCGGTCGGCGAGATGCGGGCCGTCGGGTCGCGCTCCTCGGCGGCGGCGGCCTGCAGCGCGCCGACCTTGATCACCTCGACCTCGAGACCGGCCGGGAAGGTGCGGTGCACGCGATTGGAGGTGTAGTCGGCGTCGCTGGCCAGGGCCATACGGACGGCGTCGTCGATGACGCCCGGATCCATGAACGGCGCGTCGCCCTTCAGGCGGACCACGTGACTGACCGAGCTGATCGCCTCGGCGCAGCGGGCGATGCGGGCGAGAATGTCGGCGCCGGCCCCGCGATGGACGGTATGGCCGCGCGAGACCAGGAAACCGGCCAGGGCGTCGTCGACGCTGTCGGTGCTGGTGGCGACGATGATCTTCGAGAGGCAGCGCGCGCCACGCAGGCGCTCGAGCTGGCGCACGATCATCGGCTCGCCCTGGAGCGTGGCCATCGACTTGCCCGGCAGGCGGGACGAGCCCATGCGGGCTTGCAGGACGGCGAGGATCATGACGCGGTTTCCCTTCGTTGGGATCAAGCTAGACCAGATTCATAAAACCCAAGTGAATCAAATGCTTACAAGACGTGAATCAACAGGCCTAATCGCGTGCGCGATCACGGGCCCGACCCAGCCTCGAGTTATAGTCGAGGTTGATTCCGGGAAGGGGCTAGGCGACCCAACGCCGCGGGTCGAGCGCGACCGGATCGTCGATGGCCATCTCGTCCCAGTCGAGGTCCGGCGGCGGGCTCGAGGCGGCGGCGACCACGGCCGACAGCTCGGCGGCCGAATTGACGCCGACCAGCACGGCCGAGCCTTCCGGGCGCGATAGAGCAAAGCCCAGGGCGGCCTGAAGTGGATCCGAACGACCCTCGGCGATCATCCGGCGCACGCGCGACAGACGGCCCGAGGCGCCCTTCAGCTGGGCCGGGACGCGATCGGGCGGCAGGAACAGCAGGCCGTTCAGGAAGATCGAGCGCAGGTGCACCTCGACGCCCATGCCGGCGATGCGTTGCAGCGAGCCGTCGGCCAGTAGGCGCTGGTCGAGCAGCGAGGCCGGGGCTTGCAGAATATCGGGCTTGAAGCGACGGGCCACGCCAACCGGATCGTCGGTGGCGTGGGCGGCGACGCCGATCTTGGCGAACAGCCCCTGGTCCTTTAGGCGCTGCAGGCGGTCCCACAGGGCCGCGCCATGCGGGCCGAACAGCTCGGACGGCGAATGGACGACGATCGCCTCGGCTCGCTCGACGCCGATTCGACGCAGGGTGGCGCGGGCCTCGGCCTCGACGAAGTCGGGGCCGCGGTCGGCGCGGGCGGTGGCGATGGTGACGCGGAACGGCGTCGGACGGGGAATCAGGTCACCCAGCACCGTCTCGGCGCGGCCGAACAGGCCCGAGGCGTCCAGCACCGAAAGGCGGGCGCGGGCGGCGATGTTCAGGATGTCGCGCGTCTCGGCTTCCGGCGAGCGACCGCGCGGCGCCGACGAGCTACCGCCGTCGAGGCCGAACTGGGCTGCCGCCAGACCGAGTTTTGAGACCGAAATGGACATCGCCATCCGTGCGCGAAAAACACCAACAGATGCGAACGGTACGCGCCAAGGTTTGAACATCAGGTTTCTGGAAACTTGCCGAGGCGTTAACATCGCCACGATGACGACCGACCATTCAGGCGACGCCGCCGCCCCGCTCTGGCCCATGCACGGCATGGCCGACGACGCCCGCCCGGCCTTGGCCGCCGCGCTTTCGCGGGGTCCCGCCGCCCTGGCCACCATCATCGCGCTCGGCGACGGCGGGCCCCGTCCGGTCGGGGCCCAGATGGTGTTCGGCGAAGGAATTATTTCCGGCTTTCTCTCGGGCGGCTGCATCGAGGCCGATGTCGAGGTTCACGCCCGAGCCTGCCTCGCGGATGGCCAGCCGCGCCGCCTGGTCTATGGCGAAGGCAGCCCCTGGCCGGACATCCGCCTGCTGTGCGGCGCGCGAATCGAGATCCTGGTCGAGAAGATCGCGCCCGACGATCCGGCGGCCCGCACCCTGCTGGACCTGGCCGCCGCCCGCGCGCCGGCCTTCTGGGTCACCGACGGCTTGAAGCGCCTGTGCGTCGAGGAGCCGCAGGCGCTTTGGCCCGGCGCCTTCGAGCGCGCCTACGACCCCGCGCCGCGGCTGGTGGTGCTGGGCGCCGATCCGACGGCCCTGGCGGTGGCCAGCCTCGGCGCGCAATCGGGTTTCGAGACCTTTCTGGTCCGGCCCAAGGGTCCAGCCGCGCCGCCGCCCCTGGCCAACGTCGCCTATCGCCGCGAGGCGGCCGGCGAAGCCCTGGCCGCGATCGGTCTCGACGCCTGGACCGCCGTCGCCGTCTGCGGCCACGACATCGAGCTGGACCACGCCGCCCTGCTGGCCGCCCTGCCCTCGCCCGCGCCCTATGTCGGCCTGCTGGGCGCGCGGCGGCGGCTGCCGGAGCG
Source organism: Caulobacter sp. 1776 (assembly GCF_040545685.1). Lineage (NCBI taxonomy): Bacteria > Pseudomonadati > Pseudomonadota > Alphaproteobacteria > Caulobacterales > Caulobacteraceae > Caulobacter > Caulobacter sp. 1776. The sequence continues at coordinate 1,068,709 of NZ_JBEPMI010000001.1, read as the reverse complement.
GCTCGCGCGGCTGAAGGCCGCGGGCCTGACCGACCGCGACCTCGCCAAGCTGCGCGCGCCCATCGGCCTCGACCTCGGCGGTAAGGCGCCGTTCGAAGTCGCCGTGGCGGTGATCGGCGAGATCATGGCCACGCGGCATGGGCAACCGGCGTTGGCGCGGCGGGTGGAGAAGGCTTGATTTCTCCTGTCATCCCGGAAGCCTCGCAGAGGCTATCCGGGACCGGCGGAAATACGGCGTTTGTCGCGGTCCCGGCTCTCCGCTTCGCTGCGGCCGGGATGACAGGAATTTCTAAACCGGCGCCATCTCCGCCCCGAACGCCGCGATGTCCTCAAGCAGCGCGTTGGCGGCCATGTCGACCAGCTCGCCGCCCTTTTCTGGCGTGGCCTGGGCCGGGTCCGAGCCCATACGGCCGTCGGCGTAGCGGGCGCGGAAGTCGAGCGCCTCGCGGATCGGCCCCGTGGGGGCGATCTTCGGCTCGTAGGGCGTCGTCTTGATCGTCTCCGGATAGGCCCACTGGGTCACGGCGATCTCGGACGGGGTGGCGTGGCTGCCGTGGCCGGTCGGGAATTGGCGGTTGGCCAGGCCGTTGACGCCGGCCAGGTCCCACCAGTTCTTCAGCTTCAGGGCGAACGGCGCGCGTTGCTGGCGGAAGCTGTAGTCGGCGTAGATCTCCGAGAACGCCGCCTCGATCGAGGCGACGTTGCCGCCGTGGCCGTTCAGGAAATAGATCCGCGTGAAGCCGTGCGCCCCCAGCGAGCGCACCCAGTCGCCGATCGCGGCGATGAAGGTCGAGGGCCGCAGGAAGATCGTCCCCGGAAAGGCCAGGTGATGCTGGGCCATGCCGATGTTGAAGGTCGGGGCCACCAGGATCCTGTCGCCGGCCCGCTTGCTGGCCTCGTGAGCGATGATTTCTGGGCATAGCCAGTCCGTGCCCAGCAGGCCCGTCGGGCCGTGCTGCTCGTTCGAGCCGATCGGCACCACCACGGCCTGGCTGGTCTTCAGGCGGGCCTCGATCTCGGACCAGGTCGACAGGGCGAGCAGCATGGGAAACTCCTGGAAACGGTCCGTCCGTTTACGCCCAAACCGCGGTCGCGACACCGTAAAACGCCGTACTTGCATCGCGCCGAGGCCTGGCCTCATGCTGTCCGCCTGGCCGGGGAAGACCCGGCCGCGGAGGAAACGCGATGGCCGAGGGCCATGCCGATCGGGTCTTGTCGGTGCTGCGCGACGGCTCTGCGCCGGCCCTGTCGCCGATCGCCGCCTCATGGCGGCGCTGCCTGACCCAGCATCATCTCGATCCCGAGAACCGTAAGCCGCCCGAGACGCTGTCCGGCGCGGAGTTGCGCGAGGCGCAAGAGCGCATGGGGCCGCTGCTGGCCGCGGCCCAGGACAATCTGGACGCCTTGTTCCAGGCGGTCGGCGAGGCCGGCTGCTGCGTGCTGTTGACCAACGCGGAGGGCGTCCCGGTCGATCGCCGCGGCGTGGCGGGTGACGACGCGGTCTTCCGCCGCTGGGGGTTGTGGCAGGGCGCGGTCTGGAGCGAGGCGCGCGAAGGCACCAACGGCATCGGCACATGCCTGGCCGAACAGCGCGTGCTGACGATCCATCGCGACCAGCACTTCCATACCCGTAACATCGGCCTCTCGTGCACCGTCGCGCCGCTGTTCGACCCGCGGGGTCGCTTGGCGGGCGCCCTGGATGTCTCGTCGTGCCGCCCCGGGTTGGAAGGGCTGTCTAGTCTGGTCGAGCGGATCGCCGCCGACGCCGCCCGTCGCATCGAAATCCGCGCCTTCCGCGAGGCCTTTCCCAAGGCGCGGATCGTGCTGCTGCCCGAGCAGGACGGCGAGCGCGCCTCGGTCCCGATGCTGGCGGTCGACGGCGACGACCTGGTCATCGGCGCCACCCGGGCCGCGCGCCAGGCGCTGAAGCTGACCGACGAAATCCTGCGCCGAGGCTTGCCCTCGCCGGACCGTTCCGCCGACCTCGACGAGGCCGAGCGCGCCGCCGTCCGCCGGGCGCTGAGCCAGTCGGGGGGCAATGTCTCGGCCGCCGCCGCCCTGCTGGGCCTGTCGCGCGCCACTCTGAACCGCAAGCTCAAGCGCCTGGACCTGGCGCGCGGTCGCGAGTTCCACTGAACCTGTCTCGGATTTGAGACACTTTGAACGGCGCTGTTCGGCGCCCGGCTTCGCCGGCGCCAGCACGGGGCGCAGGTTTGCCTCAGACGCCCGCCGAAAAGGCGGCACGGAGGAAACCATGACCAAACCCGAATTCATCGAGTCCCTGTCGCGTCCGCCGTTCAAGGCGCGCTACGACAACTTCATCGGCGGCCAGTGGGTCGCCCCGGCCGATGGCCGCTACTTCGACAACAGCTCGCCGATCCACGGCAAGAAGATCTGCGAGATCGCCCGCTCGCAGGATATCGACATCGAGCGCGCCCTCGACGCCGCCCACGCCGCCAAGGCCGCCTGGGGCAAGACCAGCGTCGCCGAACGGTCGCGGATACTGCTACGCATCGCCGACCGCATGGAGGAAAACCTCGAGACCCTGGCCACCGCCGAGACCTGGGACAACGGCAAGCCGATCCGCGAGACCCTGGCCGCCGACATCCCGCTGGCCATCGACCACTTCCGTTATTTCGCCGGCTGCCTGCGCGGCCAGGAAGGTTCGATCTCCGAGATCGACCACGACACCGTCGCCTATCACTTTCACGAGCCGCTGGGGGTGGTCGGCCAGATCATCCCGTGGAACTTCCCACTGTTGATGGCCTGCTGGAAGCTGGCCCCGGCCTTGGCGGCCGGCAACTGCGTGGTGCTGAAGCCCGCCGAGCAGACCCCGGCCTCGATCATGGTCTGGGCCGAGCTGATCGGCGACCTCCTGCCCGCCGGCGTGCTCAACATCGTCAACGGCTTCGGCGTCGAAGCCGGCAAGCCGCTCGCCTCGAGCCCGCGCGTCGCCAAGATCGCCTTCACCGGCGAGACCTCGACGGGCCGGCTGATCATGCAGTACGCCAGCCAGAACCTGATCCCGGTGACCCTGGAGCTGGGCGGCAAGTCGCCGAACATCTTCTTCGACGACGTGATGCGCGAGGACGACGATTACTTCGACAAGGCGCTGGAGGGCTTCACCATGTTCGCCCTGAACCAGGGCGAGGTCTGCACGTGCCCCAGCCGGGCCCTGGTGCAGGAGTCGATCTACGAGCGGTTCATGGAAAAGGCGCTCGAGCGCGTCAACGCCGTGGTCCAGGGCAGCCCACTGGATCCGGCCACCATGATCGGCGCCCAGGCCTCCGAGGAACAGCTGAACAAGATCCTCGGCTATATGGACATCGGCCGCGACGAAGGCGCCAAGCTGCTGGCCGGCGGCCATCGCAAGATCCTGCCGGGGCAGTTGGCCGACGGCTACTATGTCGAGCCGACCGTGTTCGAGGGCCACAACAAGATGCGGATCTTCCAGGAGGAAATCTTCGGCCCGGTCCTGGCGGTGACGACCTTCAAGACCGAGGACGAGGCGCTCGCGATCGCCAACGACACCGCCTTCGGCCTCGGCGCGGGCGTGTGGAGCCGCGACGCCAACCGCTGTTACCGCTTTGGCCGGGGCATCGAGGCCGGTCGCGTCTGGACCAACTGCTACCATGCCTATCCGGCCCACGCGGCCTTCGGCGGCTACAAGCAGTCGGGCGTGGGCCGCGAGACCCACAAGATGATGCTCGACCACTATCAGCAGACCAAGAACATGCTGGTCAGCTACAGCCCCAAGGCATTGGGTTTCTTCTAATCGCCGATTGAACTGTCATCCCGGCCCAGCGCGAAGCGCGGCGAGCCGGGACCGCCGGAAGCGCCGAGCTTTCTACGGTCCCGGCTCTTCGCTTCGCTGCGGCCGGGATGACAGGTTTGCCGCCGAGAAACCGCAATGGTCTTCTTGCGTCCAGCGGCTGGCTTCGCCTATTCCGGCGGCCAACGAAATACGGGAGTGCGGCTGTGAGCGACGGACAGGTTTTTCCGGTTCCCCAGGACCTGGCGGAGCAGGCGCATATCGACGCCGCCGCCTATGACGCCGCCGTGGCCCGCGTCGAGGCCGACCCCGAGGGCTATTGGCGCGACATCGCCGCGCGCCTGGACTGGATCAAGCCGCCGACCCGGATCAAGGACGTCTCCTACAACAAGGACGACTTCCGTATCCGCTGGTACGAGGACGGCGTCCTCAACGTCTCGGCCAACTGCCTGGACCGCCACCTGCCCGCCAAGAAGGACGACGTTGCCCTGATCTTCGAGGGCGACGAGCCGGGGACCTCCAGCACCCTGACCTACGGTCAGCTGCACGAGGAGGTCTGCCGCATGGCCAACGTCCTCAAGGAGCTAGGAGTCAAGAAGGGCGATCGGGTCACGATCTACCTGCCGATGGTTCCGGTGGCCGCCGCCGCCATGCTGGCCTGCGCCCGCATCGGCGCGGTGCACTCGGTGGTGTTCGGCGGCTTCTCGCCCGACAGCATCGCCGGCCGCATCAAGGACTGCGAGTCGCGGATCGTCATCACCGCCGACCAGGGCCGCCGCGGCGGCAAGCGCGTGCCGCTGAAGGCCAATGTCGACGAAGCGCTGCTACAGTGCCCCGAGGTCGAGAAGGTGCTGCTGATCCGCTGGACCGGCGCCGAGGTTCCGCTCGTCAAGGGCCGGGACGTGGTCTGGAACGACGTCCGCGACACGGTGTCGGCCGACTGCCCGCCCGAGCCGATGAACGCGGAGGATCCGCTGTTCATCCTCTACACCTCGGGTTCGACGGGAAAGCCCAAGGGCGTGCTGCACACCACCGGCGGCTACCTGGCCTGGGCCTCTTGGACCTTCTGGGCGGTGTTCGACTACAAGCCCGGCGAAGTGTTCTGGTGCACGGCCGACGTGGGCTGGGTCACCGGCCACAGCTATGTCGTCTACGGCCCGCTGGCCAATGGCGGGACCAGCCTGATCTTCGAAGGCGTGCCGAACTATCCGACCCCCAGCCGCTTCTGGGAGGTGATCGACAAGCACAAGGTCGAGATCTTCTACACCGCCCCGACGGCCCTGCGCGCCCTGATGCGCGAGGGCGACGAGCACGTGACCAAGAACGATCTGTCGTCCCTGCGCGTGCTGGGCAGCGTCGGCGAGCCGATCAATCCCGAAGCCTGGCTCTGGTACCACCGCGTGGTCGGCAAGGAGCGCCTGCCGATCGTCGACACCTGGTGGCAGACCGAGACCGGCGGCATGCTGATCACCCCGCTGCCGGGCGCCACGGCCCTGAAGCCGGGCTCGGCCTCCAAGCCGCTGCCGGGCGTCAAGCCGCAGCTGGTCGACGCCGAAGGCGCGGTCCTGGACGGCGCGACCGAGGGCAATCTCGTCATCACCGACAGCTGGCCGGGCCAGATGCGCACGGTCTATGGCGACCATCAGCGGTTCTTCGAGACCTATTTCTCGACCTATCCCGGCAAGTACTTCACCGGCGACGGCTGCCGCCGCGACGGCGACGGCTACTACTGGATCACCGGCCGGGTCGACGACGTGATCAACGTCTCGGGCCATCGCCTGGGCACCGCCGAGATCGAGAGCGCCCTGGTCGCCCACGAGGCCGTCGCCGAGGCCGCCGTGGTCGGCTATCCGCACGACATCAAGGGCCAGGGTGTCTACGCCTATGTCACCCTGAAAGCCGGCGTCGAGGCGACCGACCCACTGCGCAAGGACCTGATCCTGTGGGTCCGCCACGAGATCGGCCCGTTCGCCGCCCCGGACATCCTCCAATGGGCGCCGGGCCTGCCCAAGACCCGCTCGGGCAAGATCATGCGCCGCATCCTGCGCAAGATCGCCGAGAACGAACTGGGCAGCCTGGGCGACACCTCGACCCTGGCCGACCCTTCGGTGGTCGACGATCTGGTGAAAAATCGAGCCGGCGCGTAGCGAAGAGCGCGCCGGCCGCGTTAGCTTCAGCATGATGCGCCGGCTTGTCGTTCTTTTCGCTTTTCTCGTCCTGGCCGGCCCCGCCCGGGCGGCCGCCGAGTGGGACATAAAGGGCGACGGCATCGCGGTCGAAGCTCATGCCGACGACCACGGCCGGGGGATGGTGCGCGCCAGCGTCGACATCGCCGCCCCGCCGGCCGTCGTGTTCCGCGTCATCCTCGACTGCGACCGCGCCGCGCGGATGAGCCCCGGCGTGAAGAGCTGCCGCGTCGTCTCCCGCGCGCCCGACGGGACCGAGATCCGCGAGCACACGGTCAAGTGGGGCTTCTTCCTGCCGACCTTGCGTTCGACCTCACGCGTGACCCTGGAGCCGGACCGGGAGATCCACTTCACCTGCATCGGCGGCGACATACGCGCCTGCGACGGGTCATGGCGGCTGGAGCCGCTGGACGGCGGACAGCGCACCCGGGTCATCTACGACATGTGGGCCACCTCGCCGTTCGCGGTCCCCGCCGGTCTGATCAGCGGCATGATGCGCCACGATGTGCCGCAATCGCTGAGGGCCCTGCGGCGGGAGTGCGAGGGCGGATGAACGAAGATCGGCTAGCGCCGGACGGCCTGATGCTGTTCGACGGCGTCTGCCATCTCTGCGACGGGACGGTGCGGACGGCGCTGCGGCTGGATCGTGACGGCGTGATCCGCTTCACGCCCCTGCAGTCTCCCTATGGTCGGGCTCTCGCCCGCGCCCATGGCCTGGATCCGGACACGCCCGAAAGCTTCCTGTTCCTCGACCACGGCCGCCCCCTGGCCAAGACCGCCGCGATCGGCGCGCTGCTGCGCCGCCTGCGCGCGCCTTGGCGCTGGCTGGCCTTCGTCGACCGCCTACCGCGCAAACCGATGGACGCCGCCTACGACTGGATCGCGACCAACCGCTACCGGCTGCTGGGCAAGAAGGACCGCTGCATGGTCCCGACGGCGGAACAGCGGGCGCGATTCGTGCTGGACTAGCGCGCGTCCTAAAACAACGCCGCCACGCTCTCGGCGCTGTAGGGCTTCTGCAGCACCGGCGACTCTTTGAACCGGTCCGGGAAGGCGGCGCTGTCGCCGAAGCCGGTGCCGAACGCGAACGGCACGCCGGCGGCTTGCAGGGCGTCGGCGACCGGGAAACTGGTCTCCGCGCCCAGATTGACGTCGAGGATCGCGAACGGCGGCAGACCATCGGCCAGGGCGTCCAAGGCCTGGGCGACGCTGGACGCCACCGTCACCTGCCTGACGCCTAGACGGGTCAGCATGTCCTCCAGGTCGAGGGCGATGATCATGTTGTCTTCCAAGACCAGCATCCGGTCGGGCGCGCGGACCGGCGTATCCGTACGCCGGGGCTGAGACACGGCGGCCGTGACGCCGTCGGTGCTGACATAGCGACCGGGGATGCGGATCCGGGCCTGGAAGCCTTCGGGCCGGTAGTCGAGGCTCACCTCGCCGTTCAGGTCGTGCGGGATCGAGTGCTCGATGATCGTCGAGCCGAAGCCCCGCCGGGTCGGCGGCTTGACCGGCGGACCGTCGCGCTCGCGCCAGTCGATCATCAGGTCGCCCTTGGCGTCGCGCGCCCAGTCGATCGTCACCTGGCCGCGCTGGTCACACAAGGCGCCATACTTGGCCGAGTTGGTCATCAGCTCGTGGATGACCAGCGACAGGATCGAGAAGGCGTCGGGGGCCAGGGCGGTCGGCGCGCCATTGAGCTTCACGCGCTCGGCCTTACCAGACAGGTTGGGCCCTGACAGATAGGCCTCGGCCTCGGCGGTGATCAGATCGCTGAGCGCGCCCGGCCCCCATTGGTGGCGGGTGATCTGGTCGTGAGCTCGGGCGAGGGCCTGGACCCGACCGCCGATCACCTCGGCGAATTCCTCGACGCTGGAGACACCCGAGCGGCTCTGGCTGATCAGGCCGCGGATCAGGCCGAGGATGTTGCGCACCCGGTGGTTCAGCTCGGCGATCAGCAATTCCTGGCGCTGGTTGGCGCGCTGACGCTCCTCGTCGGCCAGATCGGTCAGGCGGAAGACGATCTCCAGCAGGCTGGCGCGCATGCCCTCGGCCAGGGAACGCTCGACCAGGGTCCACGGCCGGCTCTGGCCGCGCACGGTCTCCTCCCACGCCTCGAAACTCTTGCGCGGGGTCAGGCGGTCGCCCAGCGGCCCCACCTGAACCAGCTTGGCCGGCTGTCCGGCCCAGACCACGGTCGTGGCTTCTTCCTTGCGAAAAAAGATCAGGTAGTCGCGCGGAGCCCGCGACAACGGGATGGCCAGCATGCCGGCCGCCTTGCCCGTCCAGGCGGCGGCCGAGGGCAGCAGGGTGGCGATCTCGTTGGTGGCGAACACCGAGTGGGTGTCCTTGTCGCGCAACAGGCGGATCAGGGTATGGACGTCGCTGGCGTCGGGCGTTGAATCGCGCAGGGTCAGCCGCCCCCCCAGCCACACGGCCAAGCCGTCGCAGTGCACCAGCCGGCAGAGGTCGTCGAGATAGGGGCTGAGACTGTCGGCGCCGGCGCTGGCCTTGACCACCGCGTTCATCATGCGGTCGTGCAGGTTGCGGGCCTCGGCCATGCGCCGGGTCTCGATCTCGCGCTCGCGGCTTTCCAGGGTCAGGGAGAAGAGCTGGCCGAACAGCTCGGCGGCCGTGCGGCGCTCGTAGCTGATATGCTTGGGGGCGTAGTGGTGGCACGCGAACAGGCCCCACAGCTTGCCGTCCCGCAGGATCGAGATCGATAGTGAGGCCGCCACGCCCATGTTGCGCAGGTACTCGATATGGATCGGCGAGACGGCCCGCAACATGCTCATCGACAGGTCGACAGGCTCGCCCGTGGCGCTCACGCGCGGGACGATCGGCGAAACCTCGGCGTCGACGTCGACGATGATCCGCAGCCAGTTTCGTTCGTACAGGGCCCGGGCCTGGACGGGGATGTCGGAGGCCGGATAGCGCTGACCCAGGAACGACCCGATCCCCGGGCGCACCGACTCGGCGATCACCTCGCCGGCGCCGTCATGGCCGAAGCGATAGACCATCACCCGATCGAACTCAGTCAGGGCCCGCACCTGGCGGGCGGCCTCGTGACAGAACTCCTCGAAGGTCGGCCGCGCGGCGATCCGCATGGTCATCGAGCGTACGGCCGAGGCCGCCTCGATCAGCGGCTCGGCCTGACTCGGTTCGCCCTCGACGATCAGCAGGCGGCCGGAATAATGCAGGGCCAGGTCGAAGTCCTCGCCGCCATCCAACAGCGGCTGGCCGAACATGCGCTCCACCGCGTCGGCGCCGCGCATGATTTGCAGGCGGCCACGGATGTTGTGGATGGCGTGGCCGCTCATCACCTGGCCTAGCGGCTTGCCCAGCAGGTCTTCGGCGGCGACGCCTAGATAGCGCAGGGTGGTGGTCGAGGCGTGGACCACCAGCCAATCGGAATTGACCGCCAACAGGAAGCCGAACGGCTGCACCGAGCCCAGGATATGGATCGGTTCCCGATCGCAATTGGTCAGATCGACTTCAAACCCGGACATGGGCGCCGGTTCGGGCATTCGGGGCTCCAGTCGGGGCTAGGGTCTCGAACGCGTCCGAGAAGCACTGAAACCCATATCGCGCACCCCGCTCGGCGGCGTCTGTCTCGAACCCGACTTTGGGTATTGCATCAAGCCAAGTTAGAAAGGTTCGCCACAGATCCTCCTCCTCGCCGTGCGCCAGATAGGCCAATGGCAGGCCGGCGCCGGCCGCGCGGACCCGGCGAGCGAGAAAGCGAGCGCCTAGTCTGGACCCCTCCAGCACGTAGAGCAGGCCCGCGCCAAAGTCGCGGGACGGGACGAAACAGGGCGAAGATGGAGGAACGTCCAGACCCATCGCGACGAGGTCTTTGGCCAAGACGGCGCGCCGCCCGCGCTGGGGCCAGTCGGGCAGCCATTCGGCGACGCCGGCCCGCTCGAGAGCCAGTTCCATGGGCGCCAAGGCGATGGCCGAGGCCGTCAGGAACGCGCCATAGCCCCGCGGCGTGTCGATGCGCCAGCCGGAGACGACGTCGTCCAGCGCGGCGTGGCTCGCGGAGGTCGCCGCGCGCAGGCGATCGCGGAGCGAGATGTCTGGCAAGATTTCTCCCACGGCGGACCAACCCTACGACGCCGAGGGGGCGAGACGAGTGTTCGTAACTCAGTGGGCGCGGTTTGGTTCCGCCACATGACAGCACGGTAAGGTTTACCGCGCGAGGGGCGGTGCTAGGGTCGCGCGGACTGTTCAGGAGACCTTCGCGCATGATCCGCACCGCCAAGCTGGCCCTTGTGGCCGCGGCCCTTTCCACCACGGCGCTGTCGCCCTTGGCCATGGCGGCCACGCCGGCGAAGGCCAAGCCGAAACCGGCCGCCGCCGCGCCCAGCGCCTCCGCGATCAAGGTCCCGCCGATCGTCTATCAGCAGCGCGTGCTGGCCAATGGCATGAAGGTGTTCACCTCGCGCGACACCACCACCCCGAACGTCTCGGTGCAGGTCTGGTACGGCGTCGGCTCCAAGGACGATCCGAACGGCCGCTCGGGCTTCGCGCACCTGTTCGAGCACCTGATGTTCAAGGCCACGCGCAACATGCCCAGCGAGACGCTGGATCGCCTGACCGAGGACGTGGGCGGCTTCAACAACGCCTCCACCTGGGACGATTTCACCAACTATTACGAGGTCGCGCCCGCCAACCACCTGGAGCGGCTGATCTGGGCCGAGAGCGATCGCCTCAAAGCCCTGGTCATCGACGAGGCGGTGTTCGCGTCCGAGCGCGACGTCGTGAAGGAAGAGCTGCGCCAGCGCGTGCTGGCCGATCCTTATGGCCGCTTCTTCGCCCTCTCGATCCCGCAGCAGTCGTTCACGACTCACCCGTACAAGCGCCCCGGCATCGGCTCGATCGAGGAGCTGGACGCGGCGACGGTCGACGACGTTCGCGCCTTCCACGCCACCTACTACCGCCCGGACAACGCGGCCTTGATCGTCGTCGGCAATTTCGACCAGGCCAAGCTGGATGCGATGATCGACCAGTACTTCGGCCCGCTGACCGCGCCGGCCGCGGCGATCCCGAAGGTGACCACGGTCGAGCCGGCCCGCACGGGTCCCAAGGTCGTCAACACCTACGGCCCCAACGTGCCGCTGCCGGCCCTGGCCGTGACCTGGCTGGCGCCGGCCGCCGCCGACAAGGACACCCCGGCCCTGACCGTGCTGGACGCGGTGCTATCGGCTGGCAAGTCCTCGCGGCTCTATGACAGCCTGGTCTACGACCAGAAGATCGCCCAGTCGGTGTTCTCCAGCGCCCCGAATAACGCCCAGCCGGGCCTGTTCTACGTCGGCGCCGTCATGGCCGGCGGCAAGACGGTGGCCCAGGGCGAGGCGGCCCTGCGCGCCCAGGTCGCCCGCGTCCGCGACGGCCTCGTCACCCCCGCCGAACTGGCCGAGGCCAAGGCCGGCCTGCTGGCCGACGCCGTCCGCAAGCGCGAGGAGATCGACGGTCGCGGCTTCGCCATCGGCTACGCGCTGGAAACCGAAGGCGACGCCGCCAGCGCCAATACCAGCCTGGCCAAGCTGCAGGCCGTCACCGCCGCCGACATCCAGCGCGTCGCGCGCAAGTACCTGGCCGACGACCGGCGCACCGTGATCCGCTACCTGCCGGAAAAGGACCGCCCGGCCGGCGAGAAGGACGCCACCCCGCCGATTCCCAAGGTGGCCTCGGTCAAGTTCGACGGTCCGGTCACGACCCTAGCCCCCGAAGGCGAACGCCAGAGGCCGCCGGCCGTCGCGGCTCCGGTGCCGGCCGTCCTGCCGACCCCGGCCGAGAAAACCCTGGCCAACGGTCTGCGGGTCATCGTCGCCAAGTCCAGCGACCTGCCGCTGATCACCGCCGACCTGACCGTGCGCGGCGGGGCCAGCTCGGATCCTACCGGCCTCGCCGGCACGTCCAGCCTGACCGCCGAACTACTGACCGAGGGCACCACCAGCCGCTCGGCCACCCAGGTGGCCCGCGAGACCGAGGCCCTGGGCGCAGATCTCGAGGCCGGCTCGGGTTGGGAGGCCGCCTCCCTGACCCTCAGCGTCACGGCCAACAACGCCGCCCCGGCCATGGCGATCATGGCCGACGTCGCCGAGCACCCGGCCTTCTCGGCCGAGGAGCTGGACCGGGTCCGCACCGAGACCCTGGACGGCCTGTCGGTCTCGTACCAGCGCCCAGGCACCCTGGCCGCCTACGCCACCGCCCCGGTGCTGTACGCCGGCTCGGCCTATGGCCACGTGGCCGGCGGCACGCCGGGTTCGTTGCCGAAGATCAAACGCACGGATCTCGCCAAGACCCACGCCGCCTACTGGCGCCCGGACAACGCCGTGCTGGTGCTGACCGGCAACCTGACCCCCGAGGCCGGCTTCGCCCTGGCCGAGAAGGCATTCGGGTCGTGGAAGAAGCCCGCCTCGCCGCCGCCGGCCCCGCCGGCCGCGCCCACCGGCTACCAGCCGCGCAACATCGTCATCGATCTGCCGGGCACGGGTCAGGCAGCCGTGGTGCTGGCCAAGCCGGCCATCACCCGCGCCGATCCGAACTACTACCAGGGCGTCGTCGCCAACACGGTGCTGGGCGTCGGCTTCAGCTCGCGCCTGAACCAGGAGATCCGCATCAAGCGCGGCCTGTCCTATGGGGCCGGCTCCAGCCTGACGCCGCAGGGCCGCTTCGGCGGCTTCTCGGCCCGGGTGCAGACCAAGAACCCATCGGCCGGCGAGGTCGTCACCCTGACCCGCGCCGAGCTGACCCGCCTGGCGGCCGAGCCGGCCACGGCCGGCGAGCTGACCGCCCGCAAGTCGGTGCTGGTCGGCAATTTCGGGCGCGACCTCGGCACCTCTGAGGGCCTGGCCAACATCCTGGGCAATCTGGCCGTCTACGGCGTGCCGCTGACCGAAATCCAGAGCTACGCCGCCAAGGTCGAGGCTGTCTCGCCGGAGGAAGTCCAGGCCTTCGCCAAGGCCAAGCTGGATCCGGCCCAGATGAGCGTCATCGTCGCCGGCGACGCCAAGGCCATGGGCGACGACCTGGCCAAGGCCGCGCCGAACGCCACGGTGATCCCGGCCGCCAAGCTGGACCTCGACGCGCCGAGCCTGCAAAAGTAGGGAAACTCCAGGTCCCACGATCCGATTGAGGTCTCATGGACGAGGTCGACATCGCGATCGTGGGCGCCGGCGCCGCCGGCCTGGCCGCCGCCGAGCAGGTGGCCGCCAGCGGGCTTTCGGGCCTGTTGCTGGAGGCTCGCGACCGGCTGGGCGGGCGCGGCCATACGATCCAGACCCCGATCGGTCCGATCGATCTCGGCTGCGAGTGGCTGCACTCGGCCGACCACAATCCGTTGGTGGCCAAGATCCAGGGCCTGGGCCTGACGATCGACAAGACCCCGCCGCCCTGGGGCAACCTCGCCGACAATCCGGTCTTCACCCCCGACGAGCGGGCCGAGTTCGGCGAAGCGTTCCAGGCGCTCGACGCGCGAATCGAGGCGGCGGCCCGTGACGGCGGCCCCGACCGCCCGGCCTCGGACCTGATGGAGCCTGGCAATCGCTGGAACCCGCTGCTGAACGCCTTCAGCGCCTTCTACAACGGCGCGGAGTTCGACCAGGTCTCGCTGCACGACTACGCCGCCTACGAAGACACCGAGGTCAATTGGCGGGTGGCCGAGGGCTATGGAACCAGCCTGACCCGTCTGGCGCCGGCCAACCTGCCGACCCGCCTGTCCTGCCCGGTCGCGATGATCCGCCACGACGGCCCGCGCGTGATGCTGCAGACGCCACGGGGCGACGTCTCGGCGCGGGCGGCGATCATCTGCGTGCCGACCGCGATCCTGGCCACCGGCGCCCTGCGCTTCATGCCCGCCCTGCCGGACAAGCTGGACGCCGCCGCCGGCCTGCCGCTGGGCCTGGCCGACAAGGTGTTCCTGCGTCTGGACGAGCCCGAGATGTTCCTGCCCGAGACCCAGGTCTATGGCGACCCCCACGTGACGGCGACGGGGGCCTATCACCTGCGGCCGCTGCACAGGCCGATGATCGAGGTGTTCCTGGGCGGCGCTCACGCCCGATCGCTAGAAGGCCAGGGCCCTGGCGCGGCGGCGGCGTTCGCGATCGAGGGGCTGGTCGCGATCTATGGGAGCGACGTCCGCAAGAAGATGCACCTGATGGCCGAGACCCACTGGGCCGCCGACCCGTTCGCTGGCGGGTCCTATTCCCACGCCTTGCCCGGCCACGCCAGCGCGCGGGCGACGCTGGCCGCGCCGGTCGACCAACGCCTGTTCTTCGCCGGCGAAGCCTGCAGCGCCAACGCCTTCTCGACCGCCCACGGCGCGTGGCGGACCGGCGAGGCGGCGGGACGCGCGGCGATCGCGGCGCTTACCTAGGCTTGGCCAGCAGGTCGCGAATCTCGGTCAGCAGCTTTTCTTCCGGTGTCGGCGCGCTGGGCGCGGGCTCCTCGGCGTCGGCGCGGCGGATGCCGTTGACGACCTTGACCAGCAGGAACACCACGACCGCGACGATGAAGAACTGGATCAGGGTGTTGATGAAGGCGCCGTACTGCACGGCCACCTTCTCGACCGCCTCGGTCGCCGGATTCTCGGGGCGCAGCACCCATTCCAGCTTGGAAAAGTCGAGGCCGCCGGTCAGCAGGCCGATCGGCGGCATGATCACCTGGTCGACCAGGCTCTTGACGATGCCGTTGAACGCCGCGCCGATGATCACGCCGACGGCCAGCTCGATGACGTTGCCGCGGGCGATGAACTCGCGGAATTCCTTGACGACGCTCATGACAAATCCCTCGCCACCTCAAACACGGCGAAGAGGCTGAAGCCGTTCGCCGCTCAGGGCAAGCTTGAGGCCTATTCGTCGCCGTCCGCGTTCAGCCTGGCGCGCAGCTCCTTGCCGCTCTTGAAGAACGGCACGTGCTTGGCGCGGACGTCGACCGCCTCGCCGGTGCGCGGGTTGCGGCCGGTGCGAGCGGGACGCGAGCGGACCGACAGGGCCCCAAAGCCCCGCAATTCGACACGGCCGCCGTCCTCCAGCGCGCCAATCATACGCTCGAGGATCACGCCGACGACTCGTTCGACGTCTTTCTGCGTTAGGTGCGGATTTTCATTCGCGAGCCTGGCGATGAGTTCAGACTTGATCATCGATATCCCCGGAACGCCCCTGGGAGGAAAGGGCGCGAGCGGACCTTTGCCCAACGATGGCTGAGTCTTCAAGGGGTTGCGTGCGATTCTCGAACGAGGTTCGGTTAACGTGGCCCCTCATGCGCCCTTCGGCGCGCGGACGATCTGGGCTTGCTCGGACATCTGGCGGCGAACCCTGTTGACCGCCTCGGCCTCGGCGGCGGGAATCTCCCGGCCCAGCGACCGGGCGCTGTCGACGAAGCGGGCGACCCCATCCTTGACCTCGGCGAGCTGGCGCACCTGGTCGTTGGCGATGCGGCCGTCGAAGGTGGGTCCCTTTACGGTGAATCCGGCGCCCCGGTTCGGCAGGACCACTTCGGTCGTCGTGACGGTGTAGGTCGGGAAAGGCGTGACATAGGGCGCGTCGACATTGGGACCGGGCTCGCGGCGCGGGAAAAGGGTCGGCTGGCCGGCCCCGCTTCCCGGTTTGCGCCACTCACGGACGCCCAGATCATCGTTCAGCCGCCATTCCATTTCGGCCGTTCCGACCATGGTCATCGTCGTTTCGCCCAGGTCCGACACCGACCATTCGATCCGATCGAGCGTGATCCAGCCGTAAGCGGCCGAAAAGCTCTGCTTGAATTGACGGTCGAGATCCGCACGGGGCGCAACCTCCAGCATGCGGGCCAACACCAGCCCCTTGTCTCCCCGCAGCGTCAAGGCCACCCGCACGGAGGCCGGCTTGTCGAGACCCGCGGAAGCGTCGATGCGCATCACGCCCTCGGCTTCGGGCTTGCTCAGCGGCGGCTGCTCGATCGACTCCAGGCTGGCGCCGGCCGCGCGGACCGGCAGGCCCCAGCGCCACGCCGGCGGCTCCAACGTGTCGAGGCCGCCGCGATCGCCGTTCCGCGTGCCGTCCAGCCAATAGGACTTGCCGTCGATGCGGGCCCGGACCAGCACGTGGTTGAACTGGGCGGCGGCGGGAACGCGCTGGTCCAAGCCATCCGGTCCCAGGGTCATCACCATCACCGGCTCGGCCTCGACACCCAATTCGCGCAGGATGGCCATCAGCAGCACCGTCTTGCCCTTGCAGTCGCCGAAGCGACGCGACCACGTCTGGTCGGCGGCCGCGGGCCTGTAGCCGCCTTCGCCCATACCCAGGAACAGATAGCGGGTCTTGTCCTCGACGAGCTTCAAAGCGGCGAAGGCGCGCGTCTTGGCGTCGGGATTCGCGGCGGCGATGGCGGCGATCTCGGCTCGCAACGGCGAATCCGGAGCCAGGATCGCCGCCTTGGCGTAGAGGGGCGCCATGCGCGCGGAAACGTCTTCCCAGCCGCGATAGGTGGTGGCCTGTAGTTCGCCCACGCGGGCGAAGCGGACCGGCGCGCCGACCGGCATCTTCGGCGCCGCGGCGGCGCTGAGATCGACCAGCAGTTCGTGCATCCGGCCCGTCTTGGAGAGCTTGGGCTCGGGGAAGGCCGTGGTGGTCTTCCAGGTCAATGGCGTCACGTCGTCCCACAACAGACGCACGCGGTAGCGGCCGGCGATGCCGGACCAGCCCATGCGCTCGAAGTCATTGGTGCGTCCGCCCACTACGGGGTCGCGACGTTCCTGGGTATAGGCCCAGTCGACGGTGTCGCCGACCTGCAGGTCGTTAAGCTGAATCGAGGCGGTCATCCGCCCATCTAGCATCGCCCGCTCGAGGTTCTTCTCGCGGCGCAGGACCAAGACGTCCTTGCCGTCCTTCAGCAAGTCGATGCGCTGGCCGTCACGGATGATCGCCAGCGAATGCAGGGTGACGGTTTCGCGCTCGGGATCCCAGGTCAGATTGCGCGAGCCGCCCTGCAGGCCCTCCGATCGCAGGATCTTGACCACGCGGCGGTTGTAGTAGGCCGAGCCCGCGGCATCGTGCAGGGATTGGTTGTCGTCCAGCAGCAGCTGGGTCGCTGGAGCTTGGTCGTCAGCCGGCGGAGCCGGGATCTCGGCCACCTGCACCCATTTGGCGGGCGGGGCGTAGACGGGCTTGTCGGCGGCGTGGGCCGCGCCGGCCAGCATGAACGTCGACGCGGCGACGAAGGCCGTCAGGTACTTGCTCACGAACACCCCCAGGACTCAACCTTGGATGTTTTTGGCAGGGTTTCGCGCAAAAGAAAACGGCGGCGGGATCGCTCCCGCCGCCGTCGCTTCAACTCCGATTGGAGCGGAAGACTATTCCTTGGTGGCGCGCTCGCGCAGAGCCGCGCCCAGGATGTCGCCCAGCGAAGCGCCGGAGTCCGACGAGCCGAACTGCTCGATGGCTTCCTTCTCTTCGGCCATTTCCAGCGACTTGATCGACAGCGAGACGCGGCGCGCGGCCTTGTCCACGTTGGTGATCTGAGCATCGACGCGGTCACCCACGGCGAAGCGCTCGGGGCGCTGTTCCTGACGATCGCGCGACAGGTCCGACTTGCGGATGAAGGCCGACATCGGCGCGTCGTCTTCACCGAAGCGGACTTCGATGCCGCCCGTCGTGACTTCCGTCACGGTGACGGTCACGGTCTGGTTCTTGCGGAAGGTGTCGCCCGACATCGGGTCGCCGGCCAGCTGCTTGATGCCCAGCGAGATGCGTTCCTTCTCGACGTCGACGTCGAGAACCTTCGCCTTGACCACGTCGCCCTTCTTGTAGCGGGCCATGGCTTCTTCGCCCGGCGCGCTCCAGTCGATGTCCGACAGGTGCACCATGCCGTCGATGTCGTTGTCGAGGCCGACGAACAGACCGAATTCGGTCGCGTTCTTGACTTCGCCTTCGACGGCCGAGCCGACCGGGTGCGCTTCCAGGAAGGCTTCCCACGGGTTGGCCAGGGCTTGCTTCAGGCCCAGCGACACGCGGCGCTTCGACGGATCGACGTCCAGCACGACCACGTCGACTTCCTGCGAGGTCGAGACGATCTTGCCGGGGTGGACGTTCTTCTTGGTCCACGACATTTCCGAGACGTGCACCAGGCCTTCGACGCCGGCTTCCAGCTCCACGAAGGCGCCGTAGTCGGTGATGTTGGTGATGCGGCCCGTGAACTTGGCGCCGACCGGATACTTGGCTTCGACGCCGTCCCACGGATCCGACTGCAGCTGCTTCATGCCGAGGCTGATGCGCTGGGTGTCCGGGTTGATCTTGACGATCTGGACCTTCACGGTGTCGCCCACGGCGAGCACTTGGCTCGGGTGGTTGACGCGCTTCCAGCTCATGTCGGTGACGTGCAGCAGGCCGTCGATGCCGCCCAGGTCGACGAACGCACCGTAGTCGGTGATGTTCTTGACGACGCCTTCGCGGATTTCACCCTCTTGCAGCTGCGACACCAGTTCGGTGCGCTGCTCGGCGCGGGCTTCTTCCAGGATGGCGCGACGCGAGACGACGATGTTGCCGCGCGGACGGTCCATCTTGAGGATGGCGAAGGGCTGTTCCTTGCCCATCAGCGGACCGACGTCGCGCACCGGGCGGATGTCGACTTGCGAGCCCGGCAGGAAGGCCGAGGCGCCGCCCAGGTCGACCGTGAAGCCGCCCTTCACGCGACCGACGATCGCGCCCATGACGGGTTCGTTGCGGGCGTAGACGCCTTCCAGACGGGTCCAGGCTTCTTCGCGCTTGGCCTTTTCGCGGCTGATGACCGCTTCGCCCATCGCGTTTTCGAGGCGTTCCAGGAACACTTCGACCGTGTCGCCGGTCTTGATGACGGCCTTGCCGTTCTCGTCGACGCCGAATTCCTTCAGCTGGACGCGACCTTCGGTCTTCAGACCGACGTCGATGATGGCGAAGTCCTTTTCGATCCCGACGACCAGACCCTTGACGACGGTGCCTTCGGCGAAGTCGCGGCCGCCCATCGAGTCGTTGAGGAGCGCTTCGAAATCGTCGCGCGTCGGGTTGAAGCTCATATCGTCAGCCATGCTGATCTTTGGTCTCTAAGGTTGGGGGAAGCCCTGTGGTGAGCGCCGCTGGAGAAAGCGGTTCTCGGGATTCCGGATGAAAGGGTTTGTCTGCGGATCCCGCGATGTTCTCTCTATCGCGGCGAGGTCGGCGGTGGATTTGCCCGGCGAGGCCCGTTTTCGCATGGAAATCAGGCTTCGTGGCGGGCGCGCGCGTCCTCGACGATACGGCGGGCCGCATCGAAGGCCTGCTCTATAGTCATTTCCGACGTATCGAGCAAGACGGCGTCGGCGGCCTGTGTCATCGGCGCGTTCTCGCGGCCGCCGTCGCGTTCGTCGCGCTTGCGGATATCGGCCAGGATCTCGTCGAACGTGACGCTTTCGCCCTGCCCGACCAGCTGCTTCCAGCGGCGGTCGGCGCGGACCTCGGGGCTGGCGGTGACATAGAGCTTGGCCGGCGCCTCGGGGGCGATGACGGTGCCGATGTCGCGGCCGTCGATCACCGCGCCGGACGCCTGGGTCGCGAAGGCGCGCTGCAGGTCGAACAGGGCCGAGCGCACGCCCGGATGCACGGCGCAGCGGCTGGCCGCCTCGCCGGCGGCGCGGGTGCGCACCTCGGGCTTTTCCAGTTCGGCCAGATCCAAGCCCCGGGCCGAGGCCTCGGCCGAGACGGGATCGTCCAGGTCGCCGCCGGCCGCCAGGATCCGCACCCCGACGGCGCGGTACAGCAGGCCGGTGTCCAGCATCGGCAGGCCATAGGCGGCCGCCAGGCGCGCGGCGATCGTGCCCTTGCCCGAAGCGGCGGGTCCGTCGACAGCGATCACGAAGCCCATGTCAGGCCTCGGCGAGCGTGGCGCCCAGCCCGCGCATCAGGTCGGCGAAGCCCGGGAAGCTGGTGGCGATCATGCCCGGCTCGTCGACCGAGACGGCCTCCTGGGCGGCCATGCCGAGAATCAGATGACTCATGGCGATCCGGTGGTCGCCGTGCGTCTCGACCGTCGCCCCGCCGCGCGGCGGCTGGCCGGTCCCGTGGACGATGAAGCCCTCCGGCTCCTCCTCGACGTCGACGCCGCAGGCCTCGAGGCCGGCCGCCGTCAGGGCGATGCGGTCGCTTTCCTTGACCCGCATCTCGCCGATGCCGCGCATCACCGTGTCGCCTTCGGCGAAGGCGGCCGCGACGGCCAGGATCGGGTATTCGTCGATCATCGACGGGGCGCGCTCGGGCGGCACGACCACACCCTTGAGCTTCGAGTAACGCGCGGTGATGTCGCCGACCTCCTCGCCGCTGGCCATGCGGCGGTTCGCGATCACCAGATCCGCGCCCATTTCCCGCAGCGTCGTGAACAGGCCGGTGCGCAGGTCGTTCAGCATCACGCCCTCGACCGTCACCTCGGAGCCCGGGACGATCAGGCCGGCCACCAGCGGGAAGGCCGCCGACGACGGATCGCCGGGCACGGCCACGTGCGTGCCGGTCAGTTTCTGGCCTTCGGGCAGGCGCACGTGGCGGATGGTCTTGTCGCCGACCTTGCGGTCCTCGACGATCACCTCGGCCCCGAAGGCGCGCAGCATGCGCTCGGTGTGGTCGCGCGTGGCCTCCGGCTCGATCACCTCGACGCCGCCCTCGGCGTGCAGCCCAGCCAGCAGTACGGCCGACTTCACCTGGGCCGAGGCCATCGGCAGGGTGTAGTTCAGGCCGCGCAGATTTCCGCCCTTCAGGGTCAGGGGCAGGCGGCCCTTGTCGCGGCCCATCCAGGTCGCGCCCATCTTGGCCAGCGGCTCCAGCACCCGGCCCATCGGACGGCCGCGCAGCGAGGCGTCGCCGGTGAAGGTCGAGCACATGGGAAAGCCCGCCGCCGCGCCCATGATCAGGCGCACGCCGGTGCCGGCGTTGCCGCAGTCGATCACGTCGGCGGCTTCCGAAAAGCCGCCCTGGCCCTCGATGCGCCAGCGCCCGACGCCCTCCTGCTCGACGCGCGCGCCAAAGGCCTGCATGGCCCGCGCGGTGGCGAGAACGTCATCGCCTTCCAGAAGGCCCTCGACCGTCGTCGTCCCGGTCGCCAGCGCGCCCAGGATCATCGATCGGTGTGAAATGGATTTGTCGCCCGGAGCGCGAACAGTCCCTCGCAGAGCGCCTCCGGGGGCGCTCCTCAATCCAGCCGCCGTCATGCCGAAACCGGCTCCTCAAAGATCAGGTGGTTTGCGCGAAGGGGATTGCTTTTGACAGCGGGCTCTCGCCATGGCAAGTGACCCGCCGCTTTTCCCATCCGGATCAAAGGGTCGCCAACTTGGCCAATCCCGAATTGGGCGCAAAACAAATTTGCCCCAACTGCCAATCCAAATTCTACGATCTCGGCCGTCGTCCGGCCGTGTGCCCCAAGTGCGGCGAGTCGTTCGACCCTGAAGAGGCGCTGAAATCGCGCCGCGTCCGGGCTCGCTCGATCACGCCGGACTATGACGCCGAGGACGAGAAGCCCGCCCCCGCTCCCAAGGACGAGGACGGCTTCGAGGACGAGATCGATGAAACGCCGGAAATCGACAAGGTCGAGCCGGACGTCATCGAGACCGAGGACGAAGACGTCGATCCGGGCGCGCCGGCCCCCGCGGGCGGCGACGACCTGGGCGTCGACTTCGCCGAGGACGAGGATCTCGCCGAAGACGAGGCCGACGACGTTCCGTTCCTGGAGGACGAGGACGACGACGACATCCTCGAGGACGAGATCGAGGGTCTGCCCGGCGAGGGCGACGAAGACTAATCTCGTGCGACAGCCGGTTTTGGCGTGCTGAAACCGGCTGTCCACAGGGGTTTTTCGGGGTGCGACACTTTTCTCGAAAAAAGTTCGAGAAGAGGCTTGATCCCAAAAAAATCCCGGACTAGGTTCCGCGCCTCTTCGGGGAGCGACACCAGTCGAAGCACCGAAGAGACCAAGGATTTCCGAGAGTTACCGCAAGGTCGCTGGAAAAAATTGGGGCTATAGCTCAGCTGGTAGAGCGCTTGAATGGCATTCAAGAGGTCAGCGGTTCGACTCCGCTTAGCTCCACCATCAAGGCCCGGACGGAAACGTCCGGGCCTTGTCCATTTCTGGGCCCAAGTTCCCCGCTCCTCTTGAACCCTTCGTCCACGGCCTCCACATCTGGATCCGTGTCGTGGGGCCTCGCGCCGATCCTCGGGTTTGTCTCCGCGAACGAAGTCGCTTCAGCGAGGACTTCGCGATGACCCGGACGATCCTGTTCGACAGCCCCTTCCTGCTGGGCTTCGAACACACCCGAGACCTGATCGAGCGCGCCGCCAAGGCCGCCTCGGAAAGCTATCCGCCCTACAATGTCGAGCAGGCCGACAACGGCGGCGTGCGCATCACCTTGGCCGTGGCGGGGTTCTCGCCCGACCAGCTGCAGGTGACCATCGAAGGCGGCCAGCTGATCGTGGCCGGCAAGCGCGATCAGGACGGTCGCATCGAGGCCGAGCGGGCCTTCCTGCACCGGGGCATCGCCGCCAGAGGCTTCGTGCGCACCTTCGTCCTCGCAGAGGGCATGGAGGTGACCGCCGCGACTCTCGAGCACGGCCTCCTGCACATCGACCTCGCCAGGCCCGAACCCGAGCGCCTGATCAAGAAGATTCCCATTCGCAGCGCGGGCTGAAAGGCCGCGCGGAACTCGCCCCTACCGGCGCGGCGCTGAACCGGCCGGGAAACGGCGCGTTCCCTCATCAAGGAGGTGGTCATCATGACGCCCAACACCCACCACAACCCGCTCTTCACGAGCGAAGCCTTCGCGGCCCTTGGCGCGCCCGACCTCGTCTATGTCCGCCCGATCAAGGCGGCCGAGATCCTCGCCGACGTCCCGGAGGGCGTGGAGGATTTCAACCTGGCCCCGGACCAGACGCTGTACGCGGTGTGCCGCGCCGATGGCGCGCGCCTGGCCGTCATGATCGATCGCGACACGGCGATCGCCGCCGCCCTGGCCCACGAACTGGCCCCGGTGTCGGTCCACTAGCCCAAGACGCGAAAAGGCCGTCCAGGGGCTTCCCTGACGGCCTGGCGGGTTAGGCCGCCGTGCTGGTCGCCTCGTGCGTCAGCAGAACATGGATGGCGTCGGCCGAGCGGGCCTGGCGCAGGGCCGAGCGGGTCTCCGGCTGGCGCATCATTCGCGCCACCCGGGCCAGGGCCCGCAGGTGCTGGGCGTTGGCCTCGCGCGGGGCGAACAGCGCCACAAGGAGATCCACCGGCTTGTCGTCCAGGGCGTCGAACGCCACTGGCGTATCCAGACGCACCAGAACCGCGCGGACGCGGTCCAGCCCGTCCAGGCGCGCGTGCGGAATGGCCACACCCTCGCCCACGCCGGTCGAACCGGCGGCCTCACGCTCGATGAGACCTTCCAACGCGACGTCGGCGTCGACGCCCAGAACCCGGGCGGCGACGTCGGCGACCATGGAAAGAGCTTGGCGTTTGCCCGGGGCGGAGACGCGCAGCGCCACAGCTCCCGGGTCGAGAAGATCGCCGATGGTCATGGACTTCCAACGCTCGCTCATTGTCGACCGCCTTGGCGCCGTCGCCGCGAGTCCGCCGACGACGCCACCCACCATGCCATGGAGAGGTTAGCTCGCCGTTGACCCGTGCCCGTTCAGCGACTTCGTGCGTTCGGGGTCGATCCAGCCGATATTCCCGTCTGGACGCCGGTAGACCACGGACAATCCGCCATGGGCGGCGTTCCTAAACACGATTGCCGGGTAGGCGGTCAAGTCCAGTTCCATGACAGCCATGGAAACGGTCATCGTCTTCACCGCGGCCTGGGTCTCCGCGATGACCATCGCCGCGGGCGCGCCCGTCGGGTGGTCGGCGTCCACATCCCAGTCGTGCTCTTCGCCTTCGTCCACGTCCGGGGCTCGAAGGACGAACATGGCGGCGTTCTCGACCTGCTTGGCCGTGGCCGCCGGCGAGTGGCTCTTCAGCCGCCTCTTGTATCGTCGAATCCGCGTGTCGATCTTGGCCAGGGCCGAGTCGAACGCCGCGTGCGCGTCGCCGCCCGATCCATGGCTGATGAGTTGCTGACCCGAAGCCAGCTTTACCGAGCAATCGACACGGAAGGCGTAGCCATCCTTGCTGACCACGACCTCGGCGGCGCCGCCGCGATCGAAGTATTTCCCAATGCTCAGGGCGATTTCGTCGGAGACTCGCGCTCGCAGAGCCTCGCCAACGTCGACATGCTTGCCGGAAACTTGGACTTGCATGAGCTAACAACGCGCCTGTCGGAGACGGGTGTCAAGCGGCGCCATCGGTCCTTAAGGGACCATCAGACAAGGCCGGAAAAAACACTCAGAAGCTTGCGTACGGCCATGATCACGACATGGGCGCTCACGAACAATAGGGCGCCGCTTCCGAGCGCCATCAGGTAGCCGAGGAGCGCCAGGACGCCGTCCCGCTGAAGCAGCGCCAGGGCCAGGACAGCGACCGTCGCGCCCGGCGCCAGATTGCCCAGCGGGATAGGCAGGACCAGCACCAGGGCCAGCAAGGTGCAGACCACGCCGATCGCCCGCTCGCCGAGCGGTGCGAACATTGGCCGCAGCCGCGGCCGGGTGATCAGCTCCATGCTGCGGACGATCGGCGCCAGCCGTCGGAACAGGCCGCGCAGGTCGTCACGCGTCAGGGGCCTCTCGCTCAGGCCGCGCGGCAGCCACGGGGTGTCGGCGCCCATGGCGATCTGCGGGGCCAGGAACAGGATCGGCAGCGATAGAATCGTCGAGGAGCCGGGCGGCAACGGCAGGGTGTTCAGCAGGCCGAAGACCAGCAGCATGGCCCCGAACGCGCGGCTGTCGAACGCTTCCAGCATCTCGCCGACGGTCAGGACCGGGCTGGCGTCCTCGCCGAAGCCCTCGATCACGTCCGCCAGACTCTTCTCGATCATCCCAACTCTTCCCAACGCACGGAAACGCGCGCGAGCGTTTCGGGATCACACGATCAGGCGGTTTCTTTCATCAGGCGACGACGCTCGACCGACGAGGGGATCCGCAAGGCCTCGCGGTACTTGGCCACGGTCCGGCGGGCGATGTCGACCCCGGCGGCCTTTAGAATTTCGACAATCGCGTCGTCGGAGTGCACGTCGGCCTCGCTCTTCTCCGCGTCGACCAGACCCTTGATCTTGTGACGGACGCTGGCCGCCGAGTGGGCTTCGCCGCCTTCCGACGACTGGATGGCCGAGGTGAAGAAGAACTTCAGCTCGAACACACCGCGCGGGGTGGCGATGTACTTGTTCGAGGTGACCCGGCTGACCGTGCTCTCGTGCATGCCGATAGCGTCGGCGACGGTTTTCAGGTTCAGCGGGCGCAGGTGCTCGACGCCGAAGGCCAGGAAGCCGTCCTGCTGGCGGACGATCTCGCTGGAGACCTTCAGGATGGTCTTGGCGCGCTGGTCCAGGCTCTTCACCAGCCAGTTGGCGGTGGCCATGCAGTCCGAGACGAAGGTCTTTTCCTGGTCGGTGCGCGCGCCCTTGGAAATCCGGGCGTGATAGCGCTGGTCGACCAGCACGCGTGGCAGGGTGTCGGTGTTCAGCTCGACGTGCCACATGCCGCCTAGGCCCTCGCGGACCATGACGTCGGGCACCAGGGTCTCGGCCGGCTCGCTGTGATAAGCCGCGCCGGGGCGAGGGGTCAGCGCGCGGATCTCGGCGATCATGTCGCGCAGATCCTCGTCGTCCACACCACAGATGCGGCGCAAGCCGACCATGTCGCGCTTGGCCAGCAGCTCGAGATTGTCGAGCAGGGCGGCCATGCACGGATCGTAGCGGTTCAGGTCCTTCAGCTGCAGCGCCAGGCACTCGCGGACGTCGCGGGCGAAAACCCCGACGGGCTCGAAACCCTGCAGGACGGCCAGGGTCTCCTCGACGAGCTCCAGCTTGCAGCCCAGGCGCATGGCCAGGTCGACCACGTCGAGGCGCAGGTAGCCGCCCTCGTCGACGGCGTCGATCAGGATCTCGGCGATGGCGTTGCGGGCCGGCGACAGAGCCGCCTGGACCAGCTGTTGGCGCAGGTGCGCGGACAGGGTCGGGGTGTCGGTCAGGGCGCGTTCGTAGGTGTCGTCGCCCTCGAACGAGCCGCCGCCGCCGGCGCGCGACCAGTCGATCTGGCCGCCAGCGTGTTCGGCTTCAGCCCCGTCGCCGGTGGCGCGCTCGCCCGGCGAGACATCCTCGGCCGGCGCATCCATCTCGCGGCCGGCCGTGGTGTCGGCCACGACGTCGACCTGGGTCTGGCTGGCGGCGCGCTCGGCCTCGACCTCACCGGCGGGCTCGTGCTCGCCTTCGTCGCGGTGCAGGAGCGGATTGCGCTCCAGCTCCGCTTCGACGAAGGCGTCGAGCTCGATGTTCGACAACTGCAGCAGCTTGATGGCCTGCTGCAGCTGCGGGGTGATGACGAGGCCCTGGCCCTGCCGGAGCTCTAGTCGGTGGCTGAGCGCCAATGCGCCCTCCTGACAAATCGAACAACTTCGATCGCCATTGAAGGGCCAGTTTGGTTAACGGGTCGCCAACGCCTGCAATTCTTGGGCCGGTGCGACGTTCCGCCCCGGAAAATATCATGCCAAAGCTATTAACCCTTGCCGGACAATGACTTGATCCGGCCGCGGAGGGGTGACGCAGGCGATTTTTGCCCACCCCTGCGCGCATTTAGTCACCTAATCGGGGCTCGCTGAAGCTGTCGCCCAGATAGACGCGCTTAACTTCCGGATTGTCGACGATCTCGCGCGGCGAGCCCTCGAACAGCACTTCGCCGGCGTGGATGATCGAGGCGCGGTCGATGATGTCCAGCGTCTCGCGCACATTGTGGTCGGTGATCAGGATGCCGATGCCGCGGCTCTTGAGGTAGCCGATCACGTCGCGGATATCGGCGATCGCCAGCGGATCGATGCCGGCGAACGGCTCGTCCAGCAGCATGAACGACGGTTCGCTGGCCAGGGCCCGGGCGATTTCCACGCGGCGGCGCTCGCCGCCCGACAGGGCCACGGCCGGCGACTTGCGGATGTGGGTGATGCGCAGCTCCTCAAGGATGCTCGTCACCTGTTCGCGGGCCTTGCGCGGGTCCTTCTGGCGCATCTCGACCACGGCCATGACATTCTGCTCGACCGTCATGCCCCGGAAGATCGAAGCCTCCTGCGGCAGGTAGCCGACACCGAGGCGGGCGCGCTGGAACATCGGCTGGGCGGTGATGTTCTCGCCGTCCAGATAGATCGCGCCGTAGTCGGCGGCGATCAGGCCGGTGACCATGTAGAAGCAGGTCGTCTTGCCGGCGCCGTTGGGCCCCAGCAGACCGGCCACTTCGCCGCGCTTCAGCCGCAGGGAGACGTTCTTGACGACCGGACGGTCGCCGAACGACTTGCCCACGGAATCGACGAACAGGCCGTCCATGTCTTTGGAGGTCAGGGTCATGAACCGGTCCTAGCGCGGGGCGGCGGGCTGTTCGGCCGCGGCCGGCGCGTCGGCGGTCTTCTTGCTGTCGTCCTGATAGAACACCGCTCGCACGCGGCGCTTGGAGGCGCGGCCGGGGGTGCTGGATTCCAGCTTGGCGTCGTTGGTCTTGGTATTGACCGTCAGCTTGTCGCCGCGGGCCACGTCCTTGCCCTTGACCAGCACCACGTCGCCGGTGACCACGGCAATGTTGTTGTCGAAGGTGTAGACCGCGCGGTCGCCGCGCGAATACTGCTGTTCGCTGGCCAGATAGACGCCGCCCTCGGCCTCCATCCGCTGGGCCGAGCCACAGGCGTTGGCCGCGTCGGCGCCAGCGCCGGCGCCAGACTTGCGGGCGCTGTAGATCGTGACCTTCTGGGCGCGGAGGCGCGAGCGGTCCTGCAAGATCTCCACGTTGCCGGTGAAGATCGTGATGCACTTGCTGTTGATCGTTTCCTGGTTGTCGGCGGAAACATCGATCGGCGCGCTCGAGTCGCTTTGCCGGGCGTGGGCCGAACCGCCGGCCAGGATCAACGCGGTCGCCGCCGCCGCCGTCCATCGCTTCA
The DNA here is from genome assembly GCF_040545685.1 of Caulobacter sp. 1776. NCBI lineage: Bacteria > Pseudomonadati > Pseudomonadota > Alphaproteobacteria > Caulobacterales > Caulobacteraceae > Caulobacter > Caulobacter sp. 1776. The sequence continues at coordinate 1,040,734 of NZ_JBEPMI010000001.1, read as the reverse complement.
TCAGAACCATGTCCTTATCCGTCGCTGTTCGCGCCTTACGCGAACCTGCGCCATTTGTCTTCTTTACTGCCGTTCGAACCGCGCGCGAACCCCGCCTCGGAAGACGATGCGATCGCCCTTGTCATATACGGAGTAGGCGCGAGATTGCACCTGTCCGCTGGGACCTTCGCCATTCATGGTGGTCTCACCCGAAACATTTCCGGTCTTGGTGTCCACGAAGGATTCCTCCGACGCGAAACGGTAACCGGTGCCATCGTCCAGCCGGACGTCGTCCTTCAGGTTCAGGCCGAAGTTGTCCTGGCGATAGACGCCGTGCTTGGCGGTCATACGCGTCGGGGTCGGCGAGCCGAGATCCAGGGTCAGGGCCGGATCATCCAGGATGATCCGACGCGGATCGTTGTCGTCGCGGATCGCCGAACGCGCCGTGATCATGAAGCTGCGCCCGTCGGTCGACTGGCCGTAGAAGCGCGGCGTGATCAGGCGGATCTCGGTCTTGGCCTCGGCCGGCGGATGGGTGGCGGCCATGTAGGTGCGCCACCCGACCTGTGACGCCACGGCGAGCAGCAGGATCGCGATCGCGGCCGGCAGCAGGATGCGCGCGGCCAGCACGCGGCGCGAGCGACGGCGCCAGCGCGCGAGGTCCGCGCTCATCGCTCGTCCGGTCATGACCGCGGTGGGGTGCATCCGTCCGCCGTCAGCTATGGGCGAAGATGTCGACCTCTTCCCAGCCGGCCAGGTCGAGCGAGGCGCGGTGGGGAAGATAGTCGAAGGCGTGCTGCGCCAGGGCCATGCGGCCTTCGCGTTCCAGCATGATGTTTAGCTTGTCGCGCAGGGCGTGAAGATGCAGCACGTCCGAGGCCGCATAAGCCACCTGCTCGGGCGAAAGCGCCGGCGCGCCCCAGTCCGACGACTGCTGGACCTTCGACAGCTCGACGCCCAACAACTCGCGCGTCACGTCCTTCAGGCCGTGGCGGTCGGTATAGGTGCGGGCCAGCTTCGAGGCGATCTTGGTGCAGTAGACGGGCGCGGTCACGACTCCCAGATGGAGTTCGAACATGGCGATATCAAAGCGGCCGAAGTGAAAAAGCTTCAGAATGGCCGGATCGGTCAGCAGGGCCTTCAGGTTCGGGCAGTCGTAGGTCGGCCGCTTCAGGCGCACCACGTGCGCGTCGCCGTCGCCCGACGACAGCTGGACCACGCACAGCGGGTCGCGGCCCAGGCGCAGGCCCATGGTCTCCGAATCGATGGCGATGACGCTCGCCCCGGCGAACACGCCGTCGGGCAGGTCGCCCTCGTGAACAAAATTGGCCAAGTCTCAGAAATCTCCGGCGAGGATACCGCGCTGACGCGCCGAGCCACACGCCCGATATAGGCGCGCGTCACTTATACTCACGATGAACGGGATATCTATCCGTTGGGAAGTTTGGCGCCACCCCGCTTCTCGAAGAAGCTTGGTAAGGGGTGGTGCCCAGGAGAGGACTCGAACCTCCACGACCTTTCGGTCACTGGCACCTGAAGCCAGCGCGTCTACCAATTCCGCCACCTGGGCCCGCGGGAGCAACCGGTTTAGGTCGCCGCGAGGCCGGGACGTTTAGGGAAAGCTTCTGACCGCGTCAACAGCCAAAAATCGACAAATCGTGATTTCGTTGCGAACAGGGCCGTGGTCGTCTAATCCCCCCTTGATCGCGATGGGTCATCGCATGCGACGAGGAATGAAGATGCAGGGTCTTGTCACGGTGTTCGGCGGCACGGGTTTCGTGGGCAGCCAGGTCGTGCGCGCTCTGGCCAAGGCGGGCCATCGGGTGCGGGTGGCCGTGCGCCAGCCCAATCTCGCCTATCGCATGCGCATGCTGGGCGATGTCGGCCAGATCGAGGTGGTCCAAGCCAATGTCCGTAATCCCGCCTCCGTGGCCCGCGCCCTGGACGGCGCCGAGGGCTGCGTGAACCTGGTGGGCGTGCTCTGGGAGAGCGGCCGCCAGAAGTTCCAGTCGGTGCACGTCATGGCCGCCAAGACCGTGGCCGAGACCGCCGCGAAGCTCGGCGTCAGGCATCTGGTCCATGTCAGCGCCCTGGGCGCCAAGGCCGATTCCGAGTCGAAATACTTCCGCACCAAGGCCGAGGGCGAAGCCGCTGTCCGCGCCGCCTTCCCGGGCGCGACGATCGTGCGGCCGTCGCTGGTGTTCGGCGTCGACGACAAGTTCTTCAACAAGTTCGCCCAGATCGCGGCCCTGGCCCCGGTCGTGCCGCTGGTCGGCGGCGACAGCCGCATCCAGCCGGTGTTCGTCGGCGACGTCGCCGCGGCGATCGCCAAGGCCGTGGCCAGCCCGGCCGCCGTCGGCGTGACCTACGAGCTGGGCGGCCCGACCGTCTACACGATGCGCGAGATCCTGCAGCTGGTGCTGACCGAGACCGGACGCGCCCGCCCGCTGGCCCCGCTGCCCTGGCCGATCGCCTCGCTGCTGGGCGCGCTGGGCGACCTCCAGGCCGGGATCATCCCGCTGGCCCCGCCGGTGACCTCCGACCAGGTCGAGATGCTGAAGAGCGACAACGTCGCCGACGGCGGCCTGCCGGGCCTGGCCGAGGTCGGGGTGATCCCGACCTCCGTCGAGGCCGTGGTCCCGACCTATCTCTATCGCTACCGCAAGGGCGGCCAGTACGCCGAGACCCCGGCGGGCGCGTTCTAGAGGCTTCAATTCCCCTCTCCCATCGCGGGAGAGGGGAACTCGTGATCAGGCGCGTTCGTGCACCGCTTCCTCGGCCGCCAGCGGCTGGGGCAGGCGGCTGATCATTTCCTTCGGGCAGACCTGCCAGAACTGGCCTCGGACCCGATCCCAGTCGCGCAGCAGGGTCTCGGCGAACACCGAATCCGTCTCGCGGGCGTGCTCGGCGATCAGCGAACGCAGCACGCCTTCCCAATAGGGCGAGGCCAAGCGCTGCACGACGATGCTGTCGGGATTGATGTTGTCCTCGAAGCGGTCGTGCTGGTCGAGCACGAAGGCCATCCCGCCGGTCATGCCCGCGCCGAAGTTGCCGCCCGTCGGACCCAGGATCACCACCTGGCCGCCGGTCATGTATTCGCAGCCATTGGCGCCGCAGCCCTCGACCACCGTGGTGGCGCCCGAGTTGCGGACCGCGAAGCGCTCGCCCGCCTGGCCGGCCGCGAACAGCCGGCCCGAGGTGGCGCCGAACAGCACGGTGTTGCCGATCAGGGTGTTGGTCTCCGGCGCCGCCAGGCCCCGGGCCGGCTTGATGACGATCGTCGCGCCCGACAGGCCCTTGCCGACGTAGTCATTGGCTTCGCCGGTCAGTTCGATGCGCAGGCCCTGGACCGCGAAGGCGCCCAGGCTCTGACCGGCCGAGCCCTTCAGCTGAACGGTCAGGTGGCCCGAGGGCAGACCCTTCATGCCGAACTTGCGGACGATGTGGCTGGACGTGCGCGTGCCGATGGTGCGGGCGGTGCTGCGGACCGTGTAGGTCAGCTGCATCTTCTCGCCGCGCTCCAGCAGCGGCGCGGCGTCGCGGACGATCTGGGCGTCCAGCGTGTCCGGCACCGCGTTGCGGCCGACCACCGTGTTGTACGGCTTGTTGGCGCCCGGATCGGCGCGAACTAGCAGCGGGTTCAGATCGAGGTCGTCCAGGTGCTCGCCGCCGCGGCTGACCTGGGCCAGCAGGTCGGTGCGGCCGACGATCTCCTGCAGGCTCTTGAAGCCCAGACCCGCCAGGATCTCGCGCACCTCTTCGGCGATGAACGTGAACAGGTTGATGACCTTGTCCGGCGTGCCGGTGAACTTGGCGCGCAGGGCCTCGTCCTGGGTGCAAACCCCGACCGGGCAGGTGTTGGAGTGGCACTGGCGGACCATGATGCAGCCCATCGCCACCAGCGAGGCGGTGCCGATGCCGAACTCCTCGGCGCCCATCATGGCCGCGATGACGATGTCGCGGCCCGTGCGCATGCCGCCGTCGGCCCGCAGGACGACGGAGTGGCGCAGGTTGTTCAGCGTCAGCACCTGGTTGGCTTCCGACAGGCCCATCTCCCACGGACCGCCGGCGTACTTGACCGAGGTCTGAGGCGAGGCGCCCGTGCCGCCGACGCCGCCGGCGACCAGGATCACGTCGGCCTTGGCCTTGGCCACGCCGGCGGCGATGGCGCCGATGCCGGTGGCCGCGACCAGCTTCACCGTCACCCGGGCGACCGGATTGATCTGCTTCAGGTCGTAGATGAGCTGGGCCAGGTCCTCGATCGAATAGATGTCGTGGTGCGGCGGCGGGCTGATCAGCATCACGCCGGGCGTCGAGTGACGCAGACGGGCGATCATCTCGGTGACTTTGAAGCCGGGCAGTTGCCCGCCCTCGCCGGGCTTGGCGCCCTGGGCGACCTTGATCTCCAGCTCGACGCACTGGTTCAGATATTCGGCGGTGACGCCGAACCGGCCCGAGGCGACCTGCTTGATGGCGCTGTTGGGGTTGTCGCCGTTCGGCAGCGGCTTGTAGCGCGCGCTGTCCTCGCCGCCTTCGCCCGAGACCGACTTGGCGCCGATGCGGTTCATGGCGATGTTCAGGGCGCCATGCGCTTCAGGACCGAGGGCCCCGAGGCTCATGCCCGGCGTGACGAACCGCTTGCGGATCTCGTTGACGCTCTCGACGTCGTCGGTCGAGATCGGGTTGCGGTCCGAGCGCCAGTCCAAGAGGTCGCGCAGCTGGATCGGCTTCTGGGTGCGCAGGCCGTTGGACCAGCGGCGATAGAGCTCATAGTCGCCGGTGTCGCAGGCCGTCTGCAGGGTGTGGATCAGACGCGCCTCGAAGGCGTGGGCCTCGCCCGAGCGGCGAGCCTTGTACAGGCCGCCGACCGGCAGGGTGACGGCGGCCGTACCCCAGGCCTTGCGGTGCAGCTCGACCGTCTTGCTCTCGATGCCGGCTAGGCCGATGCCCGAGATGCGCGAGGGCATGCCAGGAAAGAACTCGGCCGCCAGGGCGCGCGACAGGCCGACGGCCTCGAAGTTGTAGCCGCCGCGGTACGAGGAGATGACGCTGATGCCCATCTTGGAGATGATCTTCAGCAGGCCGCCCTCGATGGCCGTCTTGAAGTTGATGCAGACGTCGCGCAGCGACTTGTCGCCGACCAGGCCGCGCTCCAGGCGGTCCTGGAAGCTTTCCTGGGCCAGGTAGGCGTTGACCGCCGTGGCCCCGACCCCGACCAGCACCGCGAAATAGTGGGTGTCCAGGCACTCGGCCGAGCGAACGATGATCGACACGTAAGAGCGCAGGCCCTTGGCGACCAGGTGGGCGTGGACGCCGCCGGTGGCCAGGATCATCGGCAGGCCGACGCGGTCCTCCGCGCTGGCCTCGTCGGTCAGGACGATGGCGCCGCAGCCGCGCAGCACCGCGTCCTCGGCCTCGGCGCGGATGCGGTCGAGGTTGGCGCGCAGAGCGTCGCCGCCCCGGGCCTCGGGCGCCGGCAAGGGCATGGTGCAGTCGATGACCGCGACGTTCTTCTCGCCCAGCAGACCGTGGATCCGCTCGTACATGCCGGTGGTCAGCACGGGGCTTTCCAGCACGTACACATCCGCTTGCGCGGCGTCCTGGGCCAGGATGTTGCCGAGGTTCTTGAAGCGGGTCTTTAGGCTCATCACGCCGGTCTCCCGCAGAGGATCGATCGGCGGGTTGGTCACCTGGCTGAAGTTCTGGCGGAAGTAGTGCGATAGCGGCCGGTACTTCTCCGACAGCACCGCCAGCGGCGTGTCGTCGCCCATCGAGCCGACGGCTTCCTTGCCTTCCTCGACCATCGGGGCGAGGACCATCTCGATGTCCTCGAGGCTGTAGCCGGCGGCGGCCTGGCGGCGCGTCAGCTCCTCCCGGCCATACTTGCGCGGCTCCGGACCCGGGCCGATCTCCTTCTCGAGATCGACCATGTTGCCCAGCCACTCGGTGTAGGGGTGGCGTTCGGCCAGTTCGTCGATGATCTCGTTCTCGCCGTAGAGGCGGCCCTCGGCCAGGTCGATCGCGATCATCCGGCCCGGCGAGATCGCCAGCTTGCGAGTGATGCGGGCTTCGTCGACGCCGCACATGCCGGCTTCCGAGCCCATGATCACCAGGCCGTCGTCGGTATAGGCCACACGTAGCGGACGCAGGCCCGAGCGGTCCTTGCCGGCCACGACCCAGCGGCCGTCGGTGGCGCACAGGGCGGCCGGACCGTCCCAGGGCTCCATCACGGCGTTGCAGTACGAATAGAGCGCCTTGTGGGCGGCCTTCATCTTCGGATTGTTGGCTTCTGGCACCAGCAAGGCCTTGGCCATCGGCGCGTCGCGACCGGCGCGCACCAGCACCTCGAAGGTGTTGTCGAGGTTGGCGCTGTCCGAGCCGCCCGGCTGGATCACCGGCTTCACGTCGTCCCCGAACTCGCCGAAGGCCTGGGCGGCCATCTTGATCTCGTGGGACTTCATCCAGTTGACGTTGCCCTTGATCGTATTGATCTCGCCGTTGTGGGCGAGCATCCGGAAGGGCTGGGCCAGACGCCACTGCGGGAAGGTGTTGGTCGAATAGCGCTGGTGGAAGATCGCGACGGCGGCGGCGAAGCGGTCATCCTTCAGGTCGGGATAGAATTCGTCGATGTGTTCGGCGAGGAACATGCCCTTGTAGATCAGCGACTTGGCCGAGAACGAGCAGATGTAGAAGTCGCTGATGTTCTGGCTGTGGACGCGCTTTTCGATGCGCTTGCGGCACAGAAACAGGGCGCGCTCCAGCGCCTCGCCTTCCAAGCCGGCCGGACCGGCCAGCATGATCTGCTCGATTTCCGGACGGGTGGCGTTGGCCTTCTCGCCGATCACCGAGGTGTCGACCGGCACCTGGCGCCAGCCATAGATGTAGAAGCCGAAGCGCAGGGCTTCCGCCTCGACGATCGTGCGGCAGGCCTCCTGGGCCCCCAGGTCGGTGCGCGGCAGGAAGATCTGGCCGACGGCGACAGGGCCCGAGCGCAGGGCGTGGCCCGTGCGGCGCACCTGGTCGACGAAGAAGTCCTGCGGGACCGAGACCAGCACGCCGGCGCCGTCGCCGGTCTTGCCGTCGGCGTCGATCGCGCCCCGGTGCCACAGGGCCTTCAGGGCCTTGATCGCCAGCTCGACGACCTCGCGGCGCGGCTGGCCGTCGATGGCGCAGACCAGGCCGACGCCGCAGGCGTCGCGCTCGGTCGACGGGTCGTAGGCGTGACCGTCGATCAGCGCCTGGCGGTTCTTCAGATAGAGGTCCATCTGGTCCATGGTCTTGGTCCTCTCTCTTATTCCGCCGCGATCAGCGCGGGCGCGCCGACCTTGGCCTGCAGGTAACGGTGGATGGCGTCGGCGGCGTCGCGGCCGTCCTTGATCGCCCAGACGACCAGCGAGGCGCCGCGGACGATGTCGCCGGCGGCGAACACGCCGTCGAGATTGGTCATCTGGTTGCGGACGTCGGCCTTGACCGTGCCCCAGCGGGTGACCTTCAGGTCGGGGGCGGACCAGGCTTCCGGCAGGTTCTCGGGCTCGAAACCCAAAGCCTTCAGCACCAGCTGGGCCGGGCGATCGAAGTCGCCGCCGGGGATTTCCTCGGGGCTCTGACGGCCCGAGGCGTCCGGGGCGCCCAGGCGCATGCGGATCGCGCGCACGCCGGTGACGGCCTCGGCCTCGCCCGACAAGGCGCGCGGGGCGGCCAGCCATTCGAAGGTGACGCCTTCTTCTTCCGCGTTGGCCACTTCGCGCATCGAGCCCGGCATGTTGGCCTTGTCGCGACGATAGAGGCAGGTGACCGAGGCCGCGCCCTGGCGGATGGCGGTGCGCACGCAGTCCATGGCGGTGTCGCCGCCGCCGACCACCACGACGTCCTTGCCCTCGGCGTTCAGCTCGCCCGACTCGTAGGCCGGCACGGTGTCGCCCAGGCCCACGCGGTTCGAGGCGATCAGATAGTCCAGCGCCGGGGCCACGCCCTTGTTGCCGGACCCGGGCGCGGTCAGGTCGCGGGCGGCGTAGACGCCGACGGCGATCAACACCGCGTCGTGCTGAGCGCGCAGGTCTTCCAGGGTGGCGTCCTTGCCGACCTCGAAGCCCAGCCTGAACACGACGCCGCCGTCGGCTAGGCGACGGGTGCGGCGCTCGACGACGTCCTTTTCCAGCTTGAAGCCCGGGATGCCGTAGATCAGCAGGCCGCCGGGACGGTCGTGGCGGTCGTAGACGGTGACATCATAACCCGCCTCGCGCAGCATCTCGGCCGCCGCCAGGCCGGCGGGGCCCGCGCCGATGACACCGACGGACTGACCGCGCGCCGGACCGGCGACCAGCGGCTTCACCCAGCCCATCTCCCAGGCCTTGTCGGTCAGGTAGCGTTCGACCGAACCGATCGTCACGGTGCCGTGACCCGACTGCTCTATGACGCAGTTGCCTTCGCACAGACGGTCCTGGGGGCAGATCCTGCCGCAGACTTCCGGCATGGAATTGGTCGCCTGGGACAGGGCGTAGGCTTCTTCCAGGCGGCCCTCGGCCGTCATCCGCAGCCAGTCGGGGATGTTGTTGTGCAGCGGGCAGTGGGTCTGACAGAACGGCACGCCGCATTGCGAGCAACGCGAGGCCTGCTCGGAGGCCTTCGCATCGATGAAGTCGGCGTAGATCTCGTGAAAGTCACCGGAACGGTCGGCGGCCGCACGCTTTTCGGGCGTCTTGCGGGCCACCGTCGTGAATTTCAGCATGCGCTCGGCCATGCGACTTCCCTCGTCTCCCTCACGGGAGAAAAATTGCTCGGACGGGCCTATTACGGACTCTTTGGCGCAATAAGAATGTGTTGGTCAAAAATATAGACTTATATATCCGGGCCAAGGGCGAGATCCTTGAGATCGACTCTCAACAGACCTCCATATTAGTCCACTTTGTGGATTTACGACCTATTTACCGTGTCGGGCGCACGCCAGGGGCGGGGTTTGGAGCCGAACACATGCCTGACTGGTTGAGCGCTATCATTCTGGGTCTGGTCGAGGGGCTGACGGAATTCATTCCCGTCTCCTCCACCGGACATCTGCTGCTGACCAAGGAGCTGATGGGGCTGAAGGATCCCTCGTGGGACACCTTCATCGTGCTGATCCAGCTGGGCGCGATCCTGGCCGTGGTCGCCCTCTATTTCTCGCGGCTGTGGAACGTGCTGATCGGCCTGCCGACCAAGCCGCAGGCGCGGCGCTTCGCGTTGAGCGTGATCATCGCCGTCCTCCCGGCCTTCGCGGCCGGCCTGCTGCTGCACGACCTGATCAAGAAGTTCCTGTTCGAAAGCCCGCTGATCATCTGCTGGTCGCTGCTGATCGGCGGGATCATCCTGCTGGCCATCGACAAGAAGGCCCCACCGGCCGTCGATCACGACGCGATGGATCTGCCGCTGCACAAGGTGCTGATCGTCGGCCTGTTCCAGTGCCTGTCGCTGGTCCCTGGCGTGTCGCGCTCGGGCTCGACCATCGTCGGGTCGATGCTGTTCGGCATCGAGCGCCGGGCGGCGGCCGAGTTCAGCTTCTTCATGGCCATCCCGATCATGGTCGGCGCCTTCGTGCTGGACGTCTACAAGAACCGCGACGCGCTGGACGCCGGCCATGTCGGCATCGTGGCCATCGGCTTCGTGGTGTCGTTCCTGTCGGGCCTGGTGGTCGTGAAATACATGCTCGACTTCGTCGGCAAGCGCGGCTTCGCGCCATTCGCCTGGTGGCGGATCGCGGTCGGGATCGCCGGCCTGGCGGTGCTGTACCTTCACCACTGAGGACGTTTCCCCTCGCGGGAAAAGCAAACTCAGGCCGCGGCCTTCGCCTCGGTCAGCTTGAACGTCGCCCGGGCGCGCGCGACGGCGACCCCGTCCGCCCGCACCGTCGCCTCGGCGAAGCAGATCGAACGGCCCAGCTTGACGAAGTCGGTGTCGAATTCGAGCCATTGGCCCAGCTTGGCCGCGCCCAGATAGTCCAGGGTCAGGGACACGGTGACCAGGCCGCCGGCCTGTTGCCGGGCGGCCGTTAGGTTGACGCCGACCGACAACCCCATGGCGTTGTCGGCCAGGGCCGCCAGGAAGCCGCCGTGCGGCATGCCGCGCGAATTGCAGTGGACCTCGCGCACCCGCGTCGCCAGCACCAGCCGGTCCGGCGCGGGCTTGGCGTGGAGCGGCTCCCACGGATCGGTCAGCGGGCTCTTGCGCGTATGAGGGCCGAAGCCCTCGGGGATGTCGTCCATGGCCGCCTCGCTAGAATTCAAACAGTTGTTTTAATCTAGCAGTGCTTGCCCTCTTGCGCGAGGGACCTGACGCTCTCGATATGAGAACGGGCTGAACAAAGGGAGCCGCTCGACATTCCATGTCCATGCGCGCCTTCGCTCACCTGCTGGACCGGCTGTCCCTGACCAGCTCGCGCAACGCCAAGCTGACCCTGATCGCCGACCACCTGCGCAATACGCCCGACCCCGATCGCGGCTACGCCCTGGCGGCCCTGACCGGCGCGCTGTCGTTCAACGCCGCCAAGCCGGCCTTCATCCGCAAGGCGGTCGAGGCGCGGATGGACGCCCAGCTGTTCGCCTGGTCCTACGACTATGTCGGCGACCTGGCCGAGACCGTCGCCCTGGTTTGGCCCGCCAAGCCCGGGGCGAACCGGCCGCCGGAACTGTCCGAGGTGATCGACGCCCTGCACTCGGCCTCGCGCGCCGAGGTCCAGCGGCTGATCGAGGGCTGGCTGGACGCCCTGGACCCCGACGGCCGCTGGGCGCTCTTGAAACTGATGACCGGCGGCCTGCGGGTGGGCGTCTCCTCGCGCCTGGCCAAACAAGCCTGCGCCAATTTCGGCGGGGTCGAGATCGGCGAGATCGAGGAGATCTGGCATGCGATGGCGCCGCCCTATGGCGATCTGTTCGCCTGGCTGGAGGGCCGTTCCGAACGCCCCTCGCCCGACGCGCCGGGCCGGTTCCGGCCGGTGATGCTCGCCCAGCCGATCGACGAGGCGGTCGACTTCGCCAAGCTGGATCCCGCCGACTACGTCGCCGAATGGAAGTGGGACGGCATCCGCGTCCAGGCGGTCAGCGAGCGCGGCGAGCGCCGGCTCTACACCCGCACGGGCGACGACATCTCCGCGAGCTTCCCCGACGTGGTCGAGGCGCTGGACTTCGAGGGCGCGATCGACGGCGAGCTGCTGGTCCTGCGCGACGGCGCCCTCGCTCCGTTCGGCGACCTGCAGCAGCGGCTGAACCGCAAGACGGTCGACGGCAAGCAGCTGACGAACTTCCCGGCCGGCATCCGCGCCTACGACCTGATGCTGGACGGCGAGGAGGACCTACGCGGCCTGCCCTTCGTCGAGCGCCGCGCGCGGCTGGAGGCGTTCGTGGCGCGGCTGAGGACGACGCGCATCGACCTGTCGCCGCTGCAGCCGTTCGCGACCTGGGAAGAACTGGCCGCCCTGCGCCTCGACCCGCCCGAGGGCGACGCGCGGCTGTCGGAAGGCCTGATGCTCAAACGCCGCGACAGCGTCTACGAGCCGGGCCGCCCCAAGGGTCCGTGGTTCAAGTGGAAGCGCGACCCGCACCTGATCGACGCGGTGCTGATGTACGCTCAGCGCGGCCACGGCAAGCGGTCCAGCTTCTATTCGGACTATACGTTCGGCGTCTGGCGCGAGGACGAGGAGGGCCGGCGGGCCCTCACCCCCGTCGGCAAGGCCTATTTCGGCTTCACCGACGAGGAGCTGAAGCTGATCGACAAGTTCGTCCGCGACCACACGATCGAGCGCTTCGGCCCGGTGCGCTCGGTGCGGGCCGATCAGGAATTCGGCCTGGTGTTCGAGGTCGCCTTCGAGGGTCTGCAGCGCTCGACCCGCCACAAGTCCGGCGTGGCCATGCGCTTTCCCCGCATCAACCGCATCCGCTGGGACAAGCCGTCGCGGGAGGCCGACGCGTTGGCGACGCTGGAAGCGATGCTGGACAACTAGAGTTGTCATCCCGGCCGCAGCGAAGCGAAGAGCCGGGACCGCGAGAGGCTCAGAGCTTCCGGCGATCCAGGCTCGGCGCGCCAATGCGCTTGGCCGGGATGACAGCCTTTAGCGCGCGGCCGCCGGAGCCTGGACGACCTGGCCAGCCTGAAACAGCTTGCCCCTCTCGGTGGCCAGCACCATCAGCAGCCCCGCCAGGCCGAAGCCGGTGAAGCCCAGGGTCAGCGGCACCGTCGTGCCGTCGAACATCTGGCCGATGACGAAACCACACAACGCGCCGCCGACCGTGGTGATGAAGCCCTGGATCGAGGCGGCCGCGCCAGCCACGTGGCCCAGCGGCTCCATGGCGATGGCCCCGAAGTTCGACATCACCAGACCAAAGCAGAACATCATCGCGGCCTGCATCAGGGCGAACGAGACCAGGGTCTCGTGACCGGTCGCCGCCACCACCGCATGGGCGGCGGCGACGCCGATGAAGCCGATCAGCGCCCAGTGCGAGACCTTGCGCATGCCGAGCCGTTCGACGATCCGCGCGTTCAGCAGCGACGAGACGGCCATGGACCCGGCGATGCCGGCGAAGATCAGCGGGAAGATGTCGCCCGCGCCCAGCACGTCGACGAACACCTGCTGCGCGGAGTTCAGGAAACCGAACAGGCCGCTCAGCACCAGGGCCGCGGCCAGGGTGTAGCCCATGGCGATCCGGTCGGTCAGGGCGATCCTGAACGCCGAGGTCACGCCTGAAACCGAGATCGGGATACGGTCTTTCGGGTCCTGGGTCTCGGGCAGCTTGATCGCCGCCCAGGCCATGACCACCAACCCGAAGATCGACAGCACGCCGAAGATCCAGCGCCACGAGGCGAACAGCATGATCGCCTGGCCCAGCGAGGGCGCGATCACCGGCGTGGCCAAGAAGACGATGAAGGCCAGCGACATCACCCGCGCCATCTGGCGGCCGGCATAGCAGTCGCGGACGATCGACACCGACAGCACCCGCGTCGAGGCGGCGCCCAGGCCGGTCAGGAACCGCGCGATCAGCAGCATCTCGAACGAGGTCGAGAAGGCGCAGAGGGCGGCGAACAGGGTGTAGAGCGTCAGGCCGACCATCAGCACCGGCTTGCGTCCATAGCGATCGGCCAGCGAGCCATAGGCCAGCTGGGCGACGCCGAAGCCGAGCAGATAGGCGGTGATCACCCACTGGCGGGCGTTGGGATCATGGATCCCCAGCGCCTCGCCGATATGCGGCAGGGCCGGCAGCATCGAGTCGATGGCCAGGGCGTTGGTGGCCATCATCGCCGCGATCAGGGCGACGAACTGGCCGAAGCCCATGCCGGGATGCGGCGAGGGATTGGTGTCGGACATGGCGTTTCTCGCGGGGGCTGACGCCCCGGCCACGAGACGCATACGCGCGGCATATAGGGCCTGGCGCGTCGGACGCCAGTCCCTACGGCGTCGATCAGCCGTTGAAGGCTCGGATCGCGTCGATGATCTTCGCCTGATCGGCCTCGCCCAGATAGGGATGCATCGGCAGGGCCAGCACCGTCTCGGCCTTGGCCTCGGTGACCGGCAGGCCGCCCACGCCCCGCGGGAAGCGGGCGTAGGGCGCCTGCACGTGCATCGGGACAGGATAGTAGACCGCCGTCGGTATCCCCTGCGTCTTCAGGTGCGCGGCCAGGCCGTCGCGGTCCGCGTGCTCGATCACGTACTGGGCCCAGACCGAGACGCCGCCGTCGATCACGGTCGGGGTCGACAGCACCGCGCCCTTCAGACCCTGCGCATAGCGATCGGCCACGGCCTGACGCAGCTGGATCTCCTCGGCGAAGATCGCCAGCTTCTCGATCAGGATCGCCGCCTGGATCGTGTCGAGGCGCGAGTTCATGCCGATGCGGGTGTTCAGGTACTTGGGGTCGTGGTCGAAGGTCTTGCCCGCGAGGTCCGGACCGACCGCCTTGCCGTGGACGCGGTAGCTGTCCATCAGGTCCCAGAGCGTCGCGTCATTGGTCAGCACCGCGCCGCCGTCGCCGTAGCAGCCCAGCGGCTTGGCCGGGAAGAAGCTGGTGGTGGCCACGTCGGCCCAGCGCAGCGGGTGCTGGCCGTTCAGTGTGCAGCCGAAGCCCTGGGCGCTGTCGGCGATCAGCTTCAGCCCTTCGCGGTCGCAGATCGCCTTGATCGCCGGGTAGTCGGCGGGCTGGCCGAAAAGGTCGACGGCGATGACCACCTTCGGCGTCAGCCGTCCCTCGGCCTTCACGCCGGCGATGGCGGCTTCCAGCTTGGCGGGATCGAGATTGTAGGTCTCCGGCAGCACGTCGACGAACACCGGCGTCGCGTCGACCCACGGCACGACCTCCGGCGTCGCGGCGAAGGTGAAGGACGGGCAGAACACCGCGTCGCCCCGGCCCACGCCCCAGGCCATCAGCGGCAAGGCGATAGCATCGGTGCCGTTGGCGCAGGACAGGGCGAGCTTGGCCTGGCCGAATTCGGCGAGCTTGGCCTCGAACTCGCGGACCTGCGGACCCATGACATAGGCGCCGCTGTCCAGCACCTTGGCGATGGCGGCGTCGATCTTGTCGCGGATCCGGCGCTGCTGCGCGGCGAGGTCGATGAAGGGCATGCTCATGGCGCACGCTCTAGTGTCGGTTCATGACGATTTCGAGCCAATTGATGTAACCGACTGTTTCCCGACACTGTTTGGCCGCGGATAGACGGCTCCGGACGGAACCGCCAGCGCACGCTCTCGTTGACCGAAGCGCGCGGGGGCGCCTATCGAGAGCTCCATGAAGACCAAGCCCACCCTGATCCCGGCGGACGCGTCGCTGCCGTCGCTCGCCAATGTGAAAGCCGACGAGACCATGTTCGGACATTTCCTCGACTGGCTGGGCAAGCTGGCGGTGAACCTGGTGGTCGCCGCCCTGATCCTGATCGCCACCTTCTGGTTCGCCGGACTGGCGGCGCGGTTCATGCGTCGGACCCTGACCCGCGTGCATCGGAACAATCCAGACCCGACCCTGGAGAGCTTCAGCGCGTCCCTGGCCCGTTACGCCATCGTGGCCATCGGCCTGGTGGCGGTGCTGCAGCAACTGGGCGTGCAGACCACCTCGATCATCGCCGTGCTGGGCGCGGCCTCGCTGGCCATCGGCCTGGCCCTGCAAGGCGCCCTGTCGAACGTGGCGGCCGGGGTGATGATCCTGCTGTTCCGGCCCTATCGCGTCGGCGACTTGATCGAGACCTCGACTCGCCAGGGAACGGTGAAGGCGCTGGATCTACTGTTCACCGAGATCGCCACGCCCGACAACGTCAAGGTGATGATCCCCAACAGCAAGGTGTTCGGCGACGTGATCCTGAACTACTCGACCCACCGCAACCGGCGGGCCGACGTGCTGTTCAAGGTCCCCTTGAAGACCGACCTCGTCCAGGTGCTCAAGCGCTTGCGCGAACGCGCCGAGAGCGACCCGCGCATCCGCAAGGACCCGGCCCCGATGATCGAGGTGACCGACCTGTCGGAAGCGTTCGCCCAGGCCGCGATCCGGGTGTGGACGGCGGCCGCCGACTTCGGTCCGGTCAAGACCGACCTGATGCTGGCCGCCCATCTGCTGGCCGAGGACCCGGCGCGCGCCGACCTGCCGCCGCCGCGTCCGACGAAGGCCAAGGACCCCTCACCGGTCATGCCGGGCGAGGGCGAGCACCATCACCTACTCAGCCTGATAAAGCCGCGTCGAGGTCGGAAATCAGATCCCGGCAAGACTCGATCCCCACCGAAAGCCTGATAAGGCCGTCGGAGATTCCCAAAGCCGCGCGCTGCTCGGCCGGGATCGAGGCGTGGGTCATGATCGCCGGATGCTCGATCAGGCTCTCGACCCCGCCTAGGCTCTCGGCCAGGGTGAATAGCCGCGTGCGCTCGAGCATCCGGCGGGCCGGCGCGAGGCCGCCCTTCACCTCGGCCGAGATGATGCCGCCAAAGCCGCCGATCATCTGCCGCCTGGCCAGGTCGTGCTGCGGATGGCTTTCCAGGCCCGGATAGATCACCCGCTCGATGGCCGGATGCTTTTCCAGCCAGCGGGCGATCTCCAGGGCGCTGTCGCAGGCGCGTTGCATGCGCAGGGCCAGGGTCTTGACCCCGCGCAGGGCCAGGAAGCTGTCGAACGGTCCCAGCACCGAGCCCACCGCGTTCTGCAGGAACTTCATGTTTTCGGCGACCTCGGCGTTCTCGCCGACCACCGCCACGCCCGCCACCACGTCGGAGTGGCCGTTCAGGTACTTTGTGGCCGAGTGCATGACGATGTCGAAGCCCAGCTCCAGCGGCCGCTGGATGAAGGGGCTCGCGAAGGTGTTGTCGGCGACGGTGACCAGGCCGTGCGCCTTGGCGATCGCGGCGATGCCCGCCAGGTCGGCCAGGCGCAGCATCGGGTTGGTCGGGGTCTCCACCCAGATCATCCGCGTCGCCGGGGTGATCGCCGCCTCGACCGCCGCCAGATCGCCCATGTCGACGAAGCTGAAGGTCAGGCCCGCCGAGCGCTTGCGCACCTTGTCGAACAGCCGGAACGAGCCACCGTAGAGGTCGTCGCTGGCGATCACGTGCGCGCCGCTGTCCAGGGTCTCCAGGATGGTCGACGCCGCCGCCAGGCCGGAGGCGAACGCGAAACCGGCCGTCCCGCTCTCGAGGTCGGCGATGCAACGCTCGAACGCGAAGCGGGTCGGGTTGTGGCTGCGGCTGTACTCGAAGCCCTTGTGCTCGCCCGGACTGGACTGGACATAGGTCGAGGTGGCGTAGATCGGCACCATCACCGCCCCCGTGGTCGGGTCGGGATATTGGCCGCCGTGGATGGTGCGCGTGGCGAAGTCCAGACGGTTCTTGCCGGGGGTGTCGGTCATATGAACTCTCGATCGGAAACAGTGAGAATGGGCTGGCGAACCTGACGCGACAACGCCCCAACGTCCGATTTCCCCGGCGAAAGCCGGGGCCCAGATTCATCCAGAGCAGTTTGGGGTGACGCGCCCTTCCACAGAACGAGACAATCCCGTCCGCGGGTTCGATCTGGACCCCGGCTTTCGCCGGGGAGAGCGGGGATATTAGGCGCTCATCCGCAGGTGATTGATCAGGTCGACCCGGGTGATCACGCCGAGGAACTCCTCGCCGTCGACGATCAGGGCGACCTCGTCGCGGTCGAACACCTCGGGCAGGGCGTCGACCGACTGGTGCGCCTGCAAGGTCTTCACCTCCCGGGTCATGGCCTCGCCGACCGGGGTCTTGAAGCGCGCGCCACGATGGTCGTCCGCGCCCTCGACGGCGGCCAGGATGTCGCTCTCGTCGAGGATGCCGACCAGCCGGCCGCGATCGACCACCGGCAGCTGGCTGATGTCGGACGAGCGCATGCGATTGTAGGCCGTCATCAGGGTGTCGTCAGGCCCGATGGCGATCACGCCGCCCTCGGCGTAGCGCTTGGCGATCAGGTCGCGCAGGTCGCCGTGCATCTCGCGCCCGTCGAAGCCGTGGGCGGCCAGCCACAGGTCGTTGAACATCTTGGTCAGGTACTTCGACCCGGTGTCGCAGACGAGGGTCACGACCCGCTTCGGCTCGGTCTGTTCGCGGCAGTATTTCAGCGCGGCGGCCAGCAGGCAGCCGGAAGACGAGCCTGCGAGAATGCCCTCCTTCCGCAGCAGCTCTCGGGCGGTCTCGACGCTCTCGCGGTCGCTGATCGAATAGGCCTTGGACACCAGGTCCATCTGGGCGTTGGCCGGGATGAAGTCCTCGCCGATGCCTTCGACGATCCAGGACCCGGCCTCGCCGAAGGTCCCGGTCTCGACATAGTCGCAAAGGATCGAGCCGACCGGGTCGGCCAGCACCATTTTCGTCTTCGGTGAATGGGTCTTCATGTACCGGCCGACGCCGGTCAGCGTCCCGCCCGAACCGACCCCGACGACGATCGCGTCGATGTCGCTGTCCATCTGGGCCAACAGTTCCGGCGCCGTCGTCGTCTCGTGGGCCAGCGGATTGGCCGGGTTCTCAAACTGGTTGACGTAGAGCGCGCCGGGGATCGACTGGGCCAGGGTCTGGGCCATGTCCTGGTAGTATTCCGGATGGCCCTTGCCGACGTCGCTGCGGGTCAGGCGCACGTCCACGCCCATGGCCCGCAGGTGCAGGATCTTCTCCCGCGCCATCTTGTCGGGGACGATCAGGATCAGCTTGTAGCCCTTCAGGGTCGCGACCTGGGCCAGGCCGAGGCCCGTATTGCCCGCGGTGGCCTCGATGATCGTACCACCGGGCTTGAGGCGACCGTCCGCCTCGGCCGCCTCGATCATCGAACGGGCGACGCGGTCCTTGATCGAACCGCCGGGGTTCTGGTTTTCGAGCTTCAGGAAGAGCCGGCAAAGGCCGGTGTCGAGATGCTTGACCTCGACCATCGGCGTGCGGCCGATCAGGTCGAGCGCGCAACCGGCCATCCTGGGAAGCGAGTCTTGGGGAAGTGAGACTGGGAGAAAGCCCGTTTTGGGGTCGTTCATGGCGCAGCTCCGCTGCAGGGTGAAACGATTTCCCCTAGATAGGCGCGGTTCTTGGAATAGGGGAAGCCCCTGCGGCGCGCTCTAGGCGGCGCCCGCGGTCCCGCGCTGGTTCAGCCACTCGCTGGCGAACTTGCGGCTGAGGCAGACGTCCTCGAACACGACCTTGCGCAGCTGGCCCAACAGCTCGGGCGTATCGTGGACGATCACGAACGGAAACCCGTTGGCCGACAGGAATCCGTGAAGGAATCGCGAGAAGCGATCGGCTTCTTCGGGACCGGCCAGACGGACTTCGGTCTCTGCGGCAGTCGGAACCATGGGCGTGGCCCTCTGTGAACGGACCACCTCTAACGCACGAACTCGCATTTGCGAACCAGCTTCGCCTTTGCGAAATAAACTGTGATCACTTGATCGCCTCCCGGGCGAGCGGAAAACTCGCCCGGGAACGCGCGATCCTTACAGGATCACCAGTTACAGGATCGATTGGCCCGTGCTGGCCCAATCTTTCAGGAACTGCTCCAGGCCCTTGTCGGTCAGCGGGTGCTTGTAGAGTTCGCCAAACACGGCCGGCGGGATGGTGACGACGTCGGCGCCGATGATCGCGGCTTCCTTGACGTGGGCGGCGTTGCGCACCGAAGCGGCCAGGATCTCGGTCTCGTAGCCGTAGTTGTCGTAGATCGCGCGGATGTCGCGGATCAGGTCCATGCCGTCGAAGCCGTAGTCGTCCAGGCGGCCGATGAACGGCGAGATGTACGTCGCGCCGACCTTGGCGGCGAGCAGGGCCTGGGTCGGCGAGAAGCACAGGGTGACGTTGGTCTTGATCTCTTCGTCGGCGAAGGCGGCGCAGGCGATCAGGCCGTCGCGGGTCAGCGGGATCTTCACGACCACGTTCGGGGCGATGGCGGCCAGCTTCTTGCCCTCGGCGATCATGGCGTCGGCGGTGGTGGCGGCCACCTCGGCGCTGATCGGACCGGGGACGAGGTCGCAGATCTCGGCGATCACTTCCAGCATCGGGCGGCCCGACTTGGCGATCAGGGTCGGGTTGGTGGTGACGCCGTCGACCAGGCCGGTCGAGGCCAGATCGGCGATGACCTTGGTGTCGGTGCTGTCGAGGAAGATCTGCATGGGTCTTTTGCGCTGCTTTTTTCTGGAAAAGTTGGGCCTGGGTTTATCCCGAGCGCGCCCGCCACGCCAGCGCCTAGGCCGGGAAACCCGCCACGAGGCGGTCGGCCGTGCGTTCGACCGCCGGCCGCCAGGGCTCCGGCGTGAACCCGAACACCGCTTGCAGCTTGCCAGTGTCGAGCGGCGAGCGCGGCGGACGCGGGGCGGGCTCGGCGAAGGCGGCCTGGGTGGTCGGCTCCAGCCGCGCCCTGGTCAGCGGATCGCGATCGATCGCGGCCTTGGCGAAGTCGAAGCGGCTGGTCTCGCCGGCGTTGGCGAAATGGAACAGGCCGAAGATCGGATCCCCGGCCGAGGCGGCGGTCCAGCGCGGCGCGGCGGCGACCAGAAAATCGGCCAGGGCCTCGCCGTCGGTCGGCGTGCCGAACTGGTCGGCCACCACTTTCAGCACCTCGCGCTCGCGGGCCAGGCGCAGCATGAAACTGACATAGTTTCGGCCATACCGGGAAAAGACCCAGGAGATCCGCAGCACCACCGCCTTGGAATGGGCCAGCACCGCCTGCTCGCCAGCCAGCTTCGAGCGGCCATAGACGTTGAGCGGCCGAGCCTCGTCGCTCTCGACATAGGGTCGGTCCGTCAGGCCATCGAACACCGCGTCGGTCGACAGATGCACGAACGGCAGGTCCCGCTCGGCGCAGGCGGCGGCCATGGCGCCCGGCGCGGCGGCGTTGACCGAGAAGGCCTCTTCGGGCCGCGCCTCGGCCGGATCGACATGGGTGAAGGCGGCCGTGTTCAGCACGAGGTCACAGTCGGCGGCCAGGATCGCCGCGCGCACGGCTTCCGAAATCTCCAGGTCGCAATCGGCGCGGGACAGGGCGACGATCTCGGCCCTGCCCGGCGCGGCGGCCTGGACGGCCGTGGCGACCTGGCCGGTCCGGCCGAACTGCAGGATCCTCATTTGAGCGCCGGCACGCGCTCGCCCAGCACATCGCGGACGAAGGCCCGCAGGTCGCCACCCTTGAACAGGAAGCCCTGCATGCCCGCCCGATTGCCGGCCTCCACATCGATGTGGCGATCGCCGATGATCACCGCCTCGTCCGGCGTCAGGTCCCACTCGGCCAGGCCGCGCAGGATCATGCCGGGATTGGGCTTGCGGTCGGGGTGATCGGCGACGCGATAGGCCTCCACCACCGCGGTCTCATGGAACGGCGAATGGTAAAAGGCGTCGATGCGGCCGCCCAATTCGCCCAGCTGGGCCTGCATGGCGGCGTGGAACCGGTCCATCGCCGCCTCGTCGAAATAGCCTCGGCCGATCCCCGACTGGTTGGTGACCACCAAGACCTTCAACCCCGCCCGGGTCATCGCCGCCACCGCCTCTCGGGCCCCGTCGATCCAGTCCAGCTTGGCCGGATCGCAGACATAGCCATGGTCGATGTTCAGGACGCCGTCCCGATCCAGGAACACGGCCTTCAGCGGCGGAGGAGCAAGGACGCTGGTCATGATGCGAGCACTACCCCGAGCGGCGCCAGATCGCCAGACCACCGTCTTGGCCTGGACACACGACACGCTCTAGAAGGGGACGCCTCCGGGAGTTCTCCATGACCAACGCCTTCGCCGACGCCGCCCGCCTGCGCGACCGCCTCAAGACCTGGGCGACCGAGGCGGCCTATCCGCTGTGGTGGAAGGCGGGAGCCGATCACAAGAAGGGCGGCTTCTTCGAGAAGCTCGACCTGGATGGCAAGCCGGTCCAAGGCCCGCGTCGCGGCCGCGTCCTGCCGCGCCAGATCTATTCCTATTCCGTGGCCGGCGATCTGGGCTGGGCCGGACCCTGGCGCGAGGCGGTCGAGCATGGCCTGTCCTTCTACCTGACGGCCTATCGCCGGCCCGACGGCTTGTTCCGCGCCCTGGTCGGGCCTGACGGCGCCAGCCTGGACGACACCGCCGCCCTCTACGACCAGGCCTTCTCGATGTTCGCCGCCGCCGCCGTGACCCGGATCGCGCCCGAGCGGGCCGACGAGATGCGCCAACTGGCGACGGCCGTGCGCGCCAAGCTGATCGCCACGCGCAAGCACCCCCAGGGCGGCTTCTACCTGACCGATCCGCCCAGCGCGCCGCAGGGCTCCAACGAGCACATGCATCTGCTGGAAGCCTGCCTGGCCTGGTCCGAGATCGACGCCGATCCGGTCTGGCGCGACCTGGCCGACGAAATCGCCGAGTTGGCCCTGTCGCGCTTCATCCAGGCCGAAAGCGGCATGCTGCGCGAGTTCTTCGACCTGGACTGGAACCCGGCCCCGGGCCGCGAAGGCCGCATCTGCGAGCCGGGGCACCAATTCGAATGGGGCTGGCTGCTGCTGCGCTGGGGCAAATTGACCGGCCGCGAGGACGCCACGGCCGCCGCCCTGCGAATGATCGAGGCCGGCGAGACGCATGGGATCAATGAAGACAACGGCGTGGCGATCAACGCCCTGCTCGACGACTTCTCGATCGACGATCCCAACGCTCGCCTGTGGCCGCAGACCGAGCGGATCAAGGCTGGCGCGTTGGCGGCCGAGATCACCGGCGATCAACGCTGGTGGGCCATGGCCGCGGCGGGGGCGGAAGGCTTGATGGCTTATCTGCGCACGCCCACCCCCGGTCTCTGGCGCGACAAGATGCGGCCCAACGGCGACTTCGTCGACGAGCCGGCCCCGGCCAGCTCGTTCTATCACATCCTCTGCGCGATCGTGGAGCTGGACCGGGCGGTCAGCGCCGCCCAGGCTTAGCGCGACGCAAGCTCAGCGCGGCTTGGTGACCAGCAGCGTCGCCGCCCCGATGGCCCGCGCCCGGACCTCGATGTCCAGCGGGATGATCGCGCCGGCGGCGTAGACGTCGCCGTCCATCTCCAACACGCCTTCCAGCACCTGCACGGTCGAGATTGGCAGGACGAAGGTCTCGCCGGCCGGCGCGCGACGCAGCTCGACGTCGAAGCCGTCGGTCGTCACCAGGGTCTCGGTTCCACGGGGCGAGGCGCTCTTGCGCGAGGCGATCGAGCGGCCCTTGGCCTTGAGGCCGTCGACCAGGGTCTTCACGGATTGGCTGTCCTTGCGATGGCAGACCAGCACCGCGTCGGGCTCGACCACCACCACGATGTCGCTGACGCCGATCACGCCGACATAGGGGCCGGTGGTGCGGACCAGCACATTCGACGCGCCGTGCAGGTCGACGTCGCCGTCCTGGGCGTTGCCGTCGTGGTCGCGAACCGAGGCTTCCCAGATCGCGTCCCAGGCGCCCAGGTCCGACCACGCGAAGGCGGCCGGCACGACGGCGGCCTTCGTGGTGTGCTCCATCACCGCGTAGTCGAGGCTGATCTTCTTGGCCTGGGCGAAGGCCTCGCGGTCGAGGCGGCCGACACCCGCTTCAAGCGCCAGCGCCGCGACGCAGGCCCTGCCGGCGGCGGCCACGGTCGGCTCGAACGCCTCGAACTCACCCAGCAGGGTCGAGGCCTTGAAGGCGAAATTGCCGCTGTTCCAGAGATAGCCTTCCAGCAGGTAGCGCTCGGCGGTTTCCTGATCGGGCTTCTCGACGAAGGCCGCGACCTTGCTCACCGAGCCGTCCAGCAGGGCCTCGCCGGGACGGATGTAGCCGAAGCCGGTGGACGGCACGGTCGGCTGCACGCCGAAGGTGACGATCAGGTCCTGCTCGGCCGCCTTGGCGGCGGTGAGGGCCGCCGCGCCGAAGATTTCCGGCTGGGCGATATGGTGATCGGCGGCCAGCATCAGCACGACGCCGTCGGGATCCTGACGCTCGACATAGGCGGCCGCGGCGGCGACGGCCGGAGCGCTGTCACGCGCCTCGGGCTCGACCAGGATAGTGACCCAGACGCCGATCTCGGCGGTCTGTTCGGCCACGAAGCCGACCATGGCCTCGCCGGTGACGATGACGATCTCGGCGACGCCGGGGATGTCCTTCACCCGCAGCACCGTCTCCTGGAACGAGGAGCGGTCGCCGACCAGCTTCAGGAACTGCTTGGGCTGGTCGCTTCGCGACGCGGGCCAAAGACGCGTGCCCGAGCCGCCGCACAGGATCACCGGATAGATCGCACTCAAGACTTGTCCCCACACACATCAGTCTTCGCCCTCCTGATAGAGGGTCATTGCGAAGGCTGCTTAAAGGGAAAGCCGGCGAGAACGAAGAATTTTCGTCAGCTTGGCGTCCCCGCGTGCAGCTCGGCCAGCCATGCGTCGGCGGTGGCGTCCGATGGCATCCGCCAGTCCCCACGCGGAGACAGTGCGCCGCCGGACGAGATCTTGGGCCCGTTGGGCACGGCCGACCGCTTGAACTGATTGGCGAAGAACCGTTTCAGGAAAAGCTCGAGCCAGCGCTTGATCTCGGGGAGATCATAGGCGCGCCGGGCGCTCTCGGGCAGGCCGACCGGCCAGCCGCCCTCGTCCGGGTCATGCCAGGCGCTCCAGGCCAGGAAGGCGATCTTGGACGGGCTCATCCCGTAGCGCGTCAGATAGTAGAGATTGAAGTCCTGCAGGGCGTAGGGACCGACGAAGCTTTCCGTCGCTTGCGTCACCTCGCCCGGCACCAGCTCCGGCGAGATTTCGGTGGCCAGGATGTCTTCCAGCAGCGCCGTGGTCGCCGCGTCGACGTCGCCCGAATGGGCCACGAAGCGGATCAGGTGCTGGATCAGCGTCTTGGGAACCCCGCCGTTGGGATTGTAGTGGCTCATCTGGTCGCCCACGCCATAGGTGCACCAGCCCAGGGCCAGCTCCGACAGGTCGCCGGTTCCGACCACCATGCCCTTATGATGGTTGGCGAGGCGGAACAGATAGTCGGTGCGCAGGCCCGCCTGCACGTTCTCGAAGGTCACGTCATAGACCGCCTCGCCCCTAGCGAACGGGTGGCCGAGGTCGGCCAGCATCTGTTTGGCGGTCGGGCGAATGTCGATCTCTTCGGCCGTGACGCCCATCGCGGTCATCAGCTTCCAGGCGTTCGACTTGGTGCGGTCCGAGGTGGCGAAGCCGGGCAAGGTGTAGCCTCGGATGTCCGAGCGCGGGCGGCCCAGCTGGTCCATGGCCTTGGCGGCGACGATCAGGGCGTGCGTCGAGTCGAGCCCGCCCGAAATGCCGATCACCAGGCTCTTCGATCCGGTCGCTTCGACGCGGCGAGCCAGGCCCTGGACCTGGATGTTGTAGGCCTCGTAACAGTTGTCGCGCAGCTTGGCTGGATCCGACGGCGTGAACGGGAAGCGCTCGATCGTCCGGGCCAGGGGCAGATCCCCTTTCGGCGGCTCGAACGTGAAAGACGCGATCCGGAACGGAACCTTCGGCGGGGCCAGCGCCATCGAGTCCCCGAAGCTGCCGACCCGCATCCGCTCCTGGCGGATCCGGTCGACATCGACATCGGCGTAGGTCCAGGCCGGACCGGTCGAGAACCGCGGGCTCTCGGCCAGCAGATGGCCCATCTCGTGGATGTCGACATGGCCGTCCCAGGCCAGGTCCGTCGAGCTCTCGCCCGCCCCGGCCGCCGAATAGACATAGGCCGCGATGGCCCGCTCCGACTGGCTGGCGCACAGCAGGCGACGGGTCTCGGACTTGCCGATGGTGATGTTGCTGGCCGAGAGATTCAGCAGGATCTCGGCCCCGGCCAGGGCCTGGGCGGTGCTGGGCGGATTGGGCGTCCAGACGTCCTCGCAGATCTCGATGCCGACCGTGAAGGCGGTCGGCGCCTCGGCGCGGAACAGGATATCGGTCCCGAACGGAACGGCCTGGCCGGCCAGGGCCAGGGTCTTGCCGGCCACGCCAGCGCCGGGCGTGAACCAGCGGCGCTCGTAGAACTCGCGGTAGTTGGGCAGGAAGCTCTTGGGCGTGACGCCCAGAACCCGCCCGCCCTGGATCGCCACGGCCGTGTTGTAGAGCCTGCCGGCGTCCCGCAGCGGCGCGCCGACCACGATCAATGGCGCGAGCGCCTCGCTGGACTTCGCCAGGGTGGCGATCGCCGCCTCGACGGCGTCCAGCAGCACGTCCTGCTGCAGAAGGTCGTCGATCGTGTAGCCGGTCAGGCCCAGCTCCGGGAACACGATCACCGCCACGCCGGCGTCGTGCGCCTCGCGGGTCAGGGCCAGCACGCTCTCGGCGTTCGTCGCCGGGTCGGCCAGCTTCACCTTCGGGACAGCGGTCGCCACGCGAACGAAGCCGT
This sequence comes from Caulobacter sp. 1776, assembly GCF_040545685.1. NCBI lineage: Bacteria > Pseudomonadati > Pseudomonadota > Alphaproteobacteria > Caulobacterales > Caulobacteraceae > Caulobacter > Caulobacter sp. 1776. Next base: position 1,014,993 of record NZ_JBEPMI010000001.1, on the reverse strand, counting down.
GGCGGTAAGGTGAGAAGAACGACGGACTACCCACGGGAGCGGCCTTTCAAGGTTATGCTTAAATTGAGCATAAGTCTGTCTCCCGCTATAACGCCTGCTGACGATGTTGCATAGCGCCCACGAAGCGCTTCCAGGAGGCCCAAACACGGCCCCGCGCGGGTTGACCCCCGGGGGTTCCCATGCGACCTGCCCCCTCGCGCAGCCCTGCAAAACAAAGACAAGACGGTACTTCCATGCCCGTTTCGCCCATCAAGATGGCCGACGCGATCCGCGTCCTTTCCATGGACGCCGTGCACGAGGCCAAGTCCGGACACCAGGGCATGCCGATGGGCATGGCCGATGTCGCGACCGTCCTGTGGGGGAAGTTCCTGAAGTTCGACGCGAGCAAGCCCGACTGGGCCGACCGCGACCGCTTCGTGCTGTCGGCCGGCCACGGCTCGATGCTGCTGTACAGCCTACTTCACCTGACCGGCTTCAAGGCCGTGACGATGAAGGAGATCGAGAACTTCCGTCAGTGGGGGTCGCTGACCCCCGGCCACCCAGAAGTTCATCACACCCCCGGCGTCGAGACCACGACCGGCCCGCTGGGCCAGGGCCTGGCCACGGCCGTCGGCATGGCGATGGCCGAGGCGCATCTGGCCGGCCGCTTCGGCCATGACCTCGTCGACCACCGCACCTGGGTGATCGCCGGCGACGGCTGCCTGATGGAGGGCGTCAGCCACGAGGCGATCAGCCTCGCCGGCCGCCTGAAGCTCAAGAAGCTGACCGTGCTGTTCGACGACAACAACACCACCATCGACGGCGAAGCGACCATCTCCGAGACCGGCGATCAGGTCGCCCGCTTCAAGGCCGCCGGCTGGGCCGTGAAGGTCGTCGACGGCCACGACCACGGCAAGATCGCCGCCGCCCTGCGCTGGGCCACCAAGCAGGACCGCCCGACCATGATCGCGTGCAAGACGCTGATCTCGAAGGGCGCGGGCCCCAAGGAAGGCGACCCGCATAGCCACGGCTACACCCTGTTCGACGACCAGATCAAAGCCGCCCGCGAGGCGATGGGCTGGGACGCCGCGCCGTTCACCGTGCCGGACGACATCGCCAAGGCCTGGAAGAGCGTCGGCCGCCGCGGCGCCAAGGTCCGCAAGGCGTGGGAAGCCAAGCTGGCGGCTTCCCTCCACGCGTCGGACTTCACCCGCGCCATGAAGGGCGAGCTGCCGGCGGGCGCTTTCGCGGCGCTCGACGCCCACATCGCCAAGGCGGTCGAGACCAAGCCGGTCAACGCCACCCGCGTCCACTCCGGCGCGGCTCTGGATCACCTGATCCCGTCGATCCCGGAAATGATCGGCGGCTCGGCCGACCTGACCGGTTCGAACAACACCCTGGTCAAGGGCATGGGCGCGTTCGACACGCCCGACTACACCGGCCGCTACGTCCACTATGGCGTGCGCGAGTTCGGCATGGCCGCGGCCATGAACGGCATGGCCCTGCACGGCGGGATCATTCCCTATTCGGGCACCTTCCTGGCCTTCGCCGACTACAGCCGCGCCGCGATTCGTCTCGGCGCCCTGATGGAAGCCCGCGTCATCCACGTGATGACCCACGACTCGATCGGTCTGGGCGAGGACGGCCCGACCCACCAGCCGGTGGAACAGGTCGCCTCCCTGCGCGCCATTCCGAACCTGCTGGTCTTCCGTCCCGCCGACGCGGTGGAAGCCGCCGAGTGCTGGAAGCTCGCCCTGCAAAACCCGCGCACGCCGTCGGTCATGACCCTGTCGCGCCAGAAGACCCCGCACGTGCGGACCTCGGGCGGCGATCTGTCGGCCAAGGGCGCCTATGAGCTGCTGGCGGCCGAGGGCGGCGAGGCGCAAGTCACGATCTTCGCCTCGGGCACCGAGGTCGGCGTGGCCGTGGCCGCGCGCGACCTCCTGCAGGCCAAGGGCAAGCCGACCCGCGTCGTCTCCACCCCCTGCTGGGAGCTGTTCGACAAGCAGGACGCCGCCTACCAGGCCTCCGTCATCGGCAAGGCCCCGGTGCGCGTGGCCGTCGAGGCGGGCATCCGCATGGGTTGGGAGCGCTTCATCGGCGAGACCGGCAAGTTCGTCGGCATGAAGAGCTTCGGCGCCTCGGCCCCGTTCGAGCGCCTCTACAAGGAATTCGGCATCACCGCCGAAGCCGTCGCCGAAGCGGCTCAATAGACGGCCATCACGCCCCGGGGGCTCAGGCCCCCGGGGCGCCCGCCGGCGCTGCGGCGCGTCGTCGCGGGCGCGAGCCAAGCCTGGGATTCCAAGACCTGCGGCGAGATGACGCTGACGCGCGCGGCGGAGGCATGAACGTGCTCGGCCAAGCCGAGACCGCCTGGCCCGTTCATTTGCGTCTGTCGGAAGGGTCCTTGGTGGAGCCGAGGGGAATCGAACCCCTGACCTCCTCATTGCGAACGAGGCGCTCTACCATCTGAGCTACGGCCCCAAGGAGCGGCGGAGATACGGCCACAGAGCGCGCGCGTCAAGCGGGGTTCTCACCGCGCCTTGCCAGCAACCTCCAGGCGCGGCAAGAAGCTCGGGCGTCCGGACGGAAACCCATGGCCCCGATCATCAATCTCATCTTCTTCATCCTCAACGCCCTGCTGGACCTGCTGTGGTGGGCCATCGTCATCTCGGCGATCCTCAGCTGGTTGTTCGCGTTCGACGTGATTAACCGCCGAAACCAGTTCGTCTACAACGTCGCCACCTTCCTGGACCGCGTCACGGACCCGATCCTGCGGCCCTTCCGCAAGATCATCCCGACGATCGGCGGCGTCGACATCAGCCCGATCATCGTGCTTCTGCTGTTGCGCGGCGTGCAGCTGTTCATCCTGCCGGCCCTGCAGAACACGCTCCTCAACCTGCTTGGCTGAGGTCCTGGTCGTCCGCCTGACACCGCGCGGCGGCCGCGATGCGGCCGACGGCTGGGCGGTGGACGGCGATGGACGGCCTTATCTGAAGGTGCGCGTGGCCAGTCCGCCGGTCGACGGCGCGGCCAACGCGGCCTTGCTGGCCTTCCTCGCCAAGACCTTGAAGATCTCGCGTTCTGCCGTGCGCCTCGCCGCGGGCGACACCGCCCGGCTCAAACGCCTGGAGCTCGACGGGGTCACGGCCGAGGATCTGACGCGAGCCTTCGGCCCTCGTCCCTGATTCCGCCGGAAGGGCAAATTCTTCCTTTGGAAGGACCGGCAGCGACCTCCGGCGCACGATCTCGCCCGCACCCGATCTCGGGCCAACCTATTGACGAGACGGCGTTCTTTCACTTCCTGTAAGCCTCTCGCGACTAGCCTGGTCGTGAGAAGGACCGGAAGGTCCTCGGGGGTGCGGGCGTCCATGAGCAGGACCGAGGTGCAGGGAGACGTGGCTCGCGCCGCCGCCGCGCGGCGTGCGAACACCTGTCTGCGCATCTCCGCCACCGTGGCCATCGGTCTGCTGTGGCAGGTTTATGTCACGGAGATCTGGGGCTGGATCTGGGCCGCGGCCTACACCTGCACCCATTTGCTGGAGCTGTGGGTCAGCCGACCGATCGTGTTGCGTCCCGACGCGCCCGCGCCCGCCTGGCGCCGCCGAGCCGCGACGATCGCGCCGTTCGTCACCTCGACGGTGTTCGGCTCCCTCTCGATCCCGCTGTTCGCCTCGCACGTCCGTTTCGCCCCCACCTTGGCGGGCATGCTGCTGGGCGGCGCCCTGCTGAACGTCGTAGTGGTCAACGCCCGCAGCCGCATCGCGACCGTCATGGCCGCCACGCCGCACGCGATCTACCTGATGATCGTGCCGATCATCGCCAAGGCGGCCAATCCGGGCCCGTCCCTGGCCGACGGACTCTGGTTCGGCTCGGCGATGCTGATCGCCTCGGTCACCGTCGCCAGCCGCACCCTGCACACCGCCTTGAAGGCCGAGGCCGACGCCAAGGCGGAGTCCGAGCGCCGACGCCACGAGGCCGAGGAAGCCGTGGCCGCCAAATCCGCCTTCGTGGCCATGATCAGCCACGAACTGCGCACCCCGATCAGCGCCATCCTGGCCGGCGCCGCGCGCCTGCACAGTGACGTCCCCGAGGCCTCCTCCAAGGTTCACGCCCAGCTGATCGCCGACGCCGGCGGCCTGATGCGCACCCTGCTGAACGACCTGCTCGACTTCTCGCGTCTAGAGGCAGGCCGCATGTCGGTCGAGACGGCCGCCTTCAACCTGCGCCAAGCGCTGTCGGACAGTTTTCGTCTCTGGCGGCCCGAGATCGCCCGCAAGGGCTTGAGGCTGCGCGTCCAAGGCGCCGCGACCCTGCCCCGCTGGGTGGCCGGCGACGCCATGCGTCTGAAGCAGGTGCTGAACAACCTGCTCAGCAACGCCATCAAGTTCACCGAGCGCGGCGAGATCACCATCGTCCTGCACGCCCAGCCCTCGCCCCAGCAGGTGCTGCTGTCGATCGAGGTGATCGATACCGGCCCGGGCATCTCCGAGACCGCCCTGCCGCGCCTGTTCACGCCGTTCGATCAGCTGAACGCCGCCGTCGTGCGCCAGCATGGCGGCTCGGGCCTGGGCCTGGCCATCAGTCGCGAGCTGGCCCGCCTGATGGGCGGCGACCTGACCGCGACCAGCGCGCTCGGCCATGGGGCTCGCTTCACCCTCACCGCTGTCTTGGAAACCGCCGAGGCTCCACGCGTCGAGGAAGAAGATCGCTCGATCACCGGCCTGCGGGTGCTGGTCGTCGATGACCATGTCGTCAACCGCCGCGCCATCGAGCTCGTCCTGCAGCCGTTCGGAGTCGACGCCACCTTGGCCGAATCAGCCGAGCAGGCCCTGGAGCTGCTCGGCTCGGAGGTGTTCGACGCCGTGTTGATGGATGTCTACATGCCCGGCATGGACGGCCGCCAGGCCACCCGAATCCTGCGGGCCGGCGGCGGACCCAATCGCGACACGCCGGTCATCGCCGTCACCGCCTCGGCCACGCCGAAGGACTGGGAGGCCTGCGCGGCGGCCGGCATGAACGCCCACGTCGCCAAGCCGATCGATCCGGCCGAACTGTTCGGCGCCTTGGCTCAGGTGCTGGCGGCGGAGGTCGCCGAGGCTCCGTCCAACGCCGCCTGATCCAGCACCGCCCGCAGGCGCGCCTCCAGGGCGGCCTCATCCTTGAAATCACACTCCCAGATCACCTCGACCCGCCAGCCGGCCGCCGTCAGGGCGTCGGTCGAGCGCGCGTCGCGGGCGACGTTGCGGGCCACCTTGCCCACCCAATAGTCGCGATTGGCCTTCGGCACCCGCGCGCCCCGCGCGCAGTCGTGGCCGTGCCAGAAGCAGCCGTGAACGAAGAAGGCCAGCCTCCGGCCCGGCATCACCAGGTCGGGGTTGCCGGGCAGGTCCTTGCGATGCAGGCGGTAGCGCGCGCCGAGGCCGGTCAGCAGACGGCGCAACGCTCTTTCGGGCGTGGTGTCCCTGCTCTTGACCCGGGCCATGACGGCCGAGCGCTTGGCCTTGTCATAGACGTCGGTCGTCACGGCCGCGTCTCGGGCGGAAAGCGACCCAGGCGCAGGGCGCCGGTCAGCAGCAGGACGCCCAGCTGCTTCAAGCCCGGCCAACGGGACATCGGCGTGAAGAAGAGATCGCGCATCAAGGGCCAGAACGCGCCATGGGCCTGGAAGAGCGGTGTCAGGGCCTTGGAAACCAGCTGGTAGACGCCCGTGTGGCGCCGTCGCTGATCCTGCCAGGCGCGGACGACGACCGCGGTCGGGCGAAGGTCGCGGTCGAGGCGGGCGGCCAACTCGACCGCGTCGACCAGGGCCAGGTTCGCGCCCTGGCCCAGCTGCGGGCTGGTGCCGTGGGCGGCGTCGCCGATCAGCACGCAGGCCTGGCGGTTCCAGCGTCCCACGGACACGTCGCGATAGACGGCGCGGGAGAAGCCCGCCCAGTCGTTCCGCTCCGCCAGCAAGGCCGCAGCTTCAGGCCACAGCGGCGTCAGGCGCTGGTCGCGCCATGTCGCGAAGTCACCGTCCAGGAACGCGTCGAGATCGGCGACCGGCAGCGACCAGAACAGACTGACCTGGTTTTCGGCCCTGTCCGGTCCCCGTCCAACCGGCAGGACCCCGCTCATCACCTCGGCGCGGTGATAGACTTGGCGCAGGGCCCCGGCGAAGCGGTTCTCGGGATCGGACGCGTTGGTCCAGACCGCGCCCCACGGATAGATCGGCGCCCGCGACGCGGGTCGGATCGCCGCGCGCAGTGTCGAGGCCGCGCCATCGCCGATGATCGCCAGGTCGAAAGGCCCGAAAACCCGGCCGTGTTGGTCGTGCAGGACCGGCTTGGCGAGGCTTTCGATCCGGACGATCCGCGCGTCGGTGACGACCTCCACGCCTTCGGGCGAGAGCTCGTCGTGCAGGGCGTCGAACAGCACCGCCCGATGAATGCCCACGCCGTGAGCGCCGGGCCGCCAGTCGCCGTAGTCGAGGTCCATGACCCGACGGCCGCGCGTATCCCTGCCCTCGAGCCGGTCAACTCGGGCGCCGGCGGCGCGGATGGCCTCGTCCAGGCCAAGCGCCTTCAGCGCCGCCAGGCCCGTCGGCTGCAGCAGCAGGCCCGAGCCCAGCGGACGCGGGGCGGCGAAGGCTTCCAGCAGGGTGACCGCATGGCCCCGGCGCGCCAGGGCAAGCGCGGCGGCCATGCCGCCGACGCCGCATCCGACGACGCCGATGCGGAGCGGGATCAGAGACCCTCGAACAGGGCCGTCGACAGGTAGCGTTCGGCGAAGCTGGGGATGATCGTGACGATCGTCTTGCCCTTGTATTCGTCGCGCAGCGCCAGGTCGAAGGCGGCGGTCAGGGCCGCGCCCGAGCTGATGCCGACCGGCAAGCCCTCGACGGCCGCCGCGCGGCGGGCCATGGCGAAGGAGTCGTCGTTGCTGACCTGGACGATCTCGTCGATCACGCCGCGATCCAGCACGCCCGGCACGAAGCCCGCGCCGATGCCCTGGATCTTGTGCGGGCCGGGCGCGCCGCCCGACAGGACCGGTGAGGCCTCGGGCTCGACGGCGACCATCTTCAGCGACGGCTTGCGAGCCTTCAGCACCTGGCCGACGCCCGTGATCGTGCCGCCGGTGCCAACGCCCGAGACCACGGCGTCCACCGCGCCCGCGGTGTCGTTCCAGATCTCCTCGGCGGTCGAGACGCGGTGGATCAGCGGGTTGGCGGCGTTCTCGAATTGCTGGGGCATCACCGAGCCCGGCGTGGCCTCGATCAGCTCCTGGGCGCGGGCGACGGCGCCGCGCATGCCCTTCTCGGCCGGGGTCAGCTCCAGCTTGGCGCCCAGCAGCAGCAGCATCTTGCGGCGCTCGATCGACATGCTTTCGGGCATGACCAGGATCAGCTTGTAGCCCTTGGCGGCGGCCACGAAGGCCAGGGCGATGCCGGTGTTGCCCGAGGTCGGCTCGATGATGGTCGCGCCAGGCTTCAGAACGCCCTGGGCCTCCAGCGCCTCGACCATCGAGACGCCGATGCGGTCCTTGACCGAGGCGATCGGGTTGAAGAACTCGAGCTTGGCCAAGACCTCGCCCTTCGGCTTCAGCTCGGCCGACAGGCGCGGCAGGCGGATCAGCGGGGTGTCGCCGATCGTGTCGATGATCGAGTCGTAGACCTTGCCGCGACCGGCGCGCTTGAAGCGGGTGGCGTCGTAGAGGGAGGAAGCGTCGTCCATCGAAGTGCCTCGGGAGCCTTTAGATTGCGGGAAGCGGCGCAACCCTAGACCCGCGAACCCGCGCTGTCAGGGGGTCATTCGGCGGCGAGGCTTGCAGTTTTGCTATCGAGCAGAGGCTCCAGCAGGCTTTCGGCCAGCCAGCGCACGACCGGAACCGCCACGCCGTCTCCGACCACCTGCAGTCCCGCCGTCTGGGCGCGAGGCAGTTGATAGCTATCCGGCAGGCCCATCAGACGGGCGCCCTCGCGCGGCGTCACCAGCCGCGAGCGGACCTCGCCGTTTTCGATGACCAGCAAGGTCTGGCGCGAGGAACCGCCGCGCGGGGTGCGCAGGCACCCGGCCAGGCCGTCGAACCGCACCTCGGCCCGCTGCTCGCCGCCCCGCATCCGGCGGAAGACCGCCCCGACGGCGCGACCGCCGGCCTTGACGCGGTCCTCGACCGCCTGGCGATGGGCGGGGGCCATCAGGGCCAGAAGCGCCTCCGTGCGCTGGGGCGGGTTCCAGGCCACCGCGGCGTCGGGCTCGAGCACGACGGCGAGATCGGTGTTGCGGGCCGGCGGCGAAGGGACGCCCCACCAGATCCAGTGGGCTTGCAGGTCCTCGGGCAGGCGCGCCGCCGCCTCGCGGACAGCGCGGGTGTGGAACGCGCTGGGTCCTTCCAGGTCGACCGTCGGCAGACGAGTGGCCACGACGAAGACGCGCGGGCGCGACTGGGGCACGAACGCGCCGGCGTCGATCTCCAGGGCGCCAAAGCGGTAGCCCTCTTCGCTCAAAACTCCGCAGAGAGCGGTGAAGTCGTCGCCATGGTGCGAGGTCAGCAGGCCGACCACGTTCTCGATGACGATCACCGACGGGGCGCGGCCTTGGGCCGACAGAGCCTTGATCAGCGTCCAGAAGCCGAAGAAGGCCGAGGACTTGCCGCCCGCCAGGCCCGCGCGGGCGCCGGCCAGGCTGAAGTCCTGGCAAGGGCTGGACGCCCAGGCGAGATCGGCGGTCGGGAGGGCGTCCGCCGTCAGGGCGAAGACGTCACCCTCGTGGAAATGCTCGGCCGCGTCGGCGAAATTGGCGCGATAGGTTGCGGCCTTCACCGCGTCGAAGTCGTTGGCGAAGGCGCAGGTCCAGCCCTCGCCCAGGCCGATGCGGGCCATGCCGCCGCCGGCGAAGAACTCAAGAAAGGAGGGAGAGGCGTTCCGATTCATCGCCCCCGAGTCTAGAGCGTGGCGGCCGAAAGTGTCAGCGGTTTCGGCGCCCGCCACGCTCCAGATTTCGAATGCGAGCCTGTTTATCCGTCGCGGATGATTCCATCCGAAACGGACAGGCTCTAGCCTCACCGGACCTGGAGGGGATAGTCAAAGACATGCGTACCATCGTGCTGATCGCCGCCGCCCTGTTGATATCGGCCTGCGGCCAGTCGCCCATGGGCTCGACCGAGGAGGCGCCGCCGCCGGCCGACGCACCGATCACCGTCGGCCCGGACTATTCCGGCGACTTCGACGCGGTCGGGACGGAGCCGTTCTGGAACGTGAAGATTCGCGCCGCCGCCATGACCCTGGCCCGCCCAGACCATCCGGACGTCGTCACCGGCAATTCCGGCGTGCGCATCGACGGCGAGCAGGGCGTTTTCGACGCGACGGCCGGCGAGCAGCGCCTGGTGCTGCGCCTGACCCCCGGCGACTGCTCGGACGGCATGTCGGACCGCCACTACGGCTATCTGGCCGAGGTCTGGATCGACGGCGAAACCCTGAAGGGCTGCGCCTCGAAGACTCGAGACCTGGCGGCCCAGCCGAAACCCTAGAGCGTATCCGTTTCTGATGTTTCCGTCAGAAGCGGACAGGCTCTAGTCGCCCTTGGGACCCAGATAGTTCGGACCATAGACCGCCGCGCGGAAGTCCCGGTGCAGGCTGGCGTCGAACGGATAGGTCTGGACGAAGAAGACGGCGGTCAGCCGGTTGACCGGGTCGACCCAGAACAGCGTCGTCTCGCGCCCGTCCCAGAAGAATTCGCCCACCGCGCCACGGTTTTCGTCGGCGGTCTGGGGCTGGCTCTTGCGGACCGCGAAGTCGAGGCCGAAGCCGACCGTGCCCTTGCTGGGCAACCACTTCCGTTCCGTGACCCGAGCGTCGAGATGGTCCGTGCCCATCAAGCGGATGGTCGAGGGCTTGAGCAACCGCACCCCGTCCAGTTCGCCGCCGTTCAGCAGCATCCGCGAGAAACGGGCGTATTCGTCGATCGGCGCGACCAGGCCCGCGCCGCCCATGGTCAGGCGGCGGCTGGGGTCGAAGTTCAGCCGACGGGTCTCGGCGTCGTCCTGCCGGGCCAGCTTACCGTCAGGCCCCTTATTGTAGGTCGCCGCCAGCCGCGCGAAGACGGCGTCGGGCTGGGTCCAGCCGGCCTCCTTCATGCCGAGCGGATCGAGGATGTGAGCCCGGACATAAGACTCGAACGGCTGGCCCGAGAGCTTCTCGACGAGCAGGGCCTGGACGTCGACGGCGGCGCTGTAGCTCCACTGCTCGCCGGGATCGAACAGCAATGGCGCGGTGGCCAGGCGACGGCCGAACTCGGCGAGGTCGTTCTTCAGGTTCAGCGGATCGGCCGCCGAGAACGCCGCGTCGGCCGGCGTGGCGGTCCCGCCGTACGAGAAGCCGGCCGTATGACGCATGATGTCGCGGATCAGGATCGGTCGCGACGCCGGGCGCACGCCGCCCTTGCCGTCCGAGACCTTCATGTCGGCGAACTCGGGCAGGTAGCGCGACAGCGGGTCGTCCAGGCCGAACTTGCCCTGCTCCCACAGCTGCATCAGCGCGACTCCGGTGACCGGCTTGGTCATCGAGAAGATCTGCACCAGGGTGTCGCGGCGCATCGGCTTGCCAGCCTCGCGATCGGCCATGCCGGCGAGGCCAAAATAGCGCTCCTGACCATCCTGCCAGACCAGGGCCGAGACGCCGACCGCCCGGCCGCTGTCGACCATGGCCTTCAGCGCCGCGTCGATGCGGGCCCCGTTTATCTTGACCGGCGCGGCGGCCTCGACCGCGGTGGCGGGACGCGCCAGCACCGGCGCGGCGTGAACCGACAGCGCCGCCGCCGCGACGGCGGCGAGGATCATCTTCTTGGGCACGGGGCCTCCCCAACGCTTCTTATGACAGCGTTGAACTGTCGCCTACGACGCCGCGCCTTTCCAGGCCATCGTAGTCGTAGATCGTGGCCTAGGGTCAGGCTTGAGGGTTCGAGGCGATCATCTTGAGGTACGCCCCGTACGGCGACTTGGCGAGCTCGTGGGCCAGGCCCAGCAGTTGCTCGGTCGAGATCCAGCCGTTCTGGTGAGCCACCTCCTCGACGCAGCCGATCTTGAGGCCCTGGCGGTGCTCCAGCGTGCGCACGAACTCCGAGGCCTCCAGCAGGCTGTCGTGGGTGCCGGTGTCCAGCCAGGCGAAGCCGCGGCCCATGCGCTCGACCGACAGGTCCCCGGCCTCGAGATAGAGCCGGTTGATGTCGGTGATCTCCAACTCGCCGCGCGCCGAGGGCTTGAGATCGCGGGCGAAGTCGACGACGCGCTTGTCGTACATGTAGAGCCCGGTCACCGCCCAGTTCGAACGGGGCTTTTCCGGCTTCTCCTCGATCGAGACGGCCTTGCCCGTCGCGTCGAACTCGACGACGCCGTAGCGCTGCGGATCATTGACGAAATAGGCGAAGACGCTGGCCCCGGTCTTCGAGCGCTCCTTGGCGCCCTGCAGGATGCGGCCCAGGCCCGCGCCGTAGAACAGGTTGTCGCCCAGGACGAGGATGCTGGGCTCGTCGCCGACGAACGCGGCCCCAATGCGGTAGGCCTCGGCCAGGCCGTTCGGATTGGCCTGCTCGGCGTAGACGATGTTGATCCCCCACCGGGCGCCGTCGCCCAGCAGGCCCTGGAACAGCGGGATGTCGCGCGGGGTCGAGATGATCATCACCTCGCGCACGCCGGCCATCATCAGAACCGAAAGCGGATAGTAGATCATGGGTTTGTCGAAGACCGGCAGCAGTTGCTTGCTGATCGCCATGGTCACGGGATGGAGGCGCGTGCCCGACCCGCCCGCGAGGATGATGCCCTTCATTACGTCTTCTTCTTCTCAGTCCTGACGGCCGAATCTAGAGCGGAATTCACGAGAGCGTGAGCCCTTTCGCTCCGGGGTCGGCGTTTCAACGCGATGATTTTGAAGATTTTTTGGCGATAACGCTGTCAGGCGTGACCCTTGGCCGACAGATAGCGATCGAGGGCGTCGGTCCAGGGCGGCATGGCGCGGCCCATCGCGGCCTCGAGCTTGGCGTTGGACAGCGCGCTGTAGGGCGGCCGCCGGGCCGGGGTTGGGAACTGGCGGGTCGGGATCGGCGCGACCTCGGCCGCGACGCCGGCCTTGGCGATGATCGCCCGGGCGAACTCGCACCAGCTGGCCACGCCCCCGTTCACGACATGATAGACGCCCGCCGGCGCCTGCGCCGCGATCAGGTCGAGGATCGCCTCGCCCGCGTCCCACGAGCCGGTCGGCGACATCACCTGGTCGTCAACCACGGTCAGGCGGCCGCGCGCCTTGCCGAAGCGGATCATGGTCTCGACGAAGTTGCCGCCCTTGCCGCTGGCCCCGGCCACGCCGAACAGCGAGGCGACGCGGGCGACGATGACGTCGTCATGCTCCAGGCGGGCCAAGTCCTCGCCCAGGGCCTTGGTCGCGCCGTAGACGTTGACCGGCGCCCGGCCGACGTCCTCGGACAGAGGCTCGCGCTCGGCCTGGCCGCCATAGACGTAGTCGGTCGAGATCTGCACCAGCCGCGCGCCCCTGGCGGCGCAGACCCTGGCCAGACGGCCGGCGAAGTGGGCGTTGACGGCGACGGCCGGCGACGGATCCGTCTCGCAGTCGTCGACGCGGGTCGCGGCCACGCAGTTGATGGCGATGTCGAAGGCGAGGTCGTCGAAGGTCGCCGCCGGATCGGTCGCGTCGAGCTGGGCGCGGGTCACCGGAACCAGATCCAGGGCGCGCTGGCCCGCGAGCGCGACCAGATCGGAGCCCAGCTGGCCGTTGGCGCCGAAGAGGGCGATGCGCGGCATCAGGCCGTCTTCAGCCCCAGGCGCTGGCCGGCGTAGCGCTCGCGCAGCGGCGCCCACCAGGCCTCGTTGTCGAGGTACCACTGGATGGTTTTGCGCAGGCCGGTGTCGAACGTTTCCTGCGCCCGCCAGCCCAGCTCGGTCTCCAGCTTGGTGGCGTCGATCGCGTAGCGGGCGTCGTGACCCGGGCGGTCGGCGACGAAGGTGATCAGCTCGCGGCGGCTTTGGCCGGCGATCGGGCGCAGTTCGTCGAGCACGTCGCAGATCGTCTCGACGACTTGCAGGTTGGTGCGCTCGTTGCGGCCGCCGACATTGTAGCTCTCGCCGGGGACACCCTTGGCGGCGATCAGGTGCAGGGCGCGGGCGTGGTCCTCGACGTGAAGCCAGTCGCGGACATTGTCGCCCTTGCCGTAGACCGGCAGCGGCTTGCCCTCGAGCGCGTTCAGCGTGACCAGCGGGATCAGCTTCTCGGGGAAGTGATAGGGTCCGTAGTTGTTCGAGCAGTTGGAGACCACCACCGGCAGGCCGTAGGTGTGATGCCAGGCCCGGGCCAGGTGGTCGGACGAGGCCTTGGAGGCCGAATAGGGCGAGCGCGGGTCGTAGGGCGTGGTCTCGGAGAACAGACCGTCCTCGCCCAGGCTGCCGAACACCTCGTCGGTCGAGATGTGGTGGAAGCGGAAGCTGTCCTTCTCCAGCCCTTCCAGGCTCAGCCAGTGCTCCAGGGCGGCCTGCAGCATGACGTAGGTGCCGACGATGTTGGTCTGGACGAAGTCACCGGGGCCGGTGATCGAGCGGTCGACATGGCTCTCGGCGGCCAGGTGCATGATCACATGAGGTCGAAAGGCCTTGATCGCGTTCGAGACGGCTGCCGCGTCGGCGACGTCGCCCCGCACGAACTGATAGTCGGCCTTGCCCTCCAGCATGGCCAGGCTGGCCGGTGAGGCGGCGTAGGTCAGCTTGTCGTAGTTGAGGATCGCGACGTCGTTCTGGCCGGCCAGGTGGCGACACACGGCCGAGCCGATAAAGCCCGACCCGCCGGTCACCATCACCCGAAGATTCTGCTGCGACATTCGCTGAAAGGTCCTCGGCGATCGAAGAGGCAGCCCGTATCCAGTTTTTAGTGTACGCGCAACCTAGTCGGTGAACACCACCGTCTTGCGACCGTTCAGCAGCACCCGGTCCTCCAGACGATAGCGCAGAGCCCGGGCCAGCACGCGGCGTTCGATGTCGCGGCCCTTGCGGATCAGGTCCTCGGGCGTGTCGCGATGGCTGATGCGTTCGACGTCCTGCTCGATGATCGGGCCCTCGTCGAGGTCGCCCGTCACGTAGTGGGCCGAGGCCCCGATCAGCTTCACGCCGCGCGCGTGGGCCTGGTGATAGGGCTTGGCGCCCTTGAAGCCCGGCAGGAACGAGTGGTGGATGTTGATGCAGCGGCCTTGAAGCTTGGCCGACAGGCCGTCCGACAGCACCTGCATGTAGCGGGCCAGCACGACGATGTCGGTCTTGGTCTCCTGGATCAGTTTCCAGAGATCGGCTTCCTGCTCGAACTTGGTCTCCTTGGTCACAGGCATGTGGTGGAAGGGCAGGCCCGTCAGGTCGATGTGTTCGTAGGTCTCGGCCGGATGGTTGGAGACGACGCCGGCGATGTCCATCGGCAGCTCGCCGATCCGCCAGCGATAGACGAGGTCGGCCAGGCAGTGGTCGAACTTGCTGGCCAGCAACAGCACGCGATAGCGCTCGGCGCGGTCGCGCAAGGTCCATTTCATCTTCAGCGGCGAGGCCAGGTCGCCGAACGCGCCGCGCAGCGCGTCACGATCGGCGTCGTCCGCGTCGAACACCACGCGCATGAAGAACTGACCGGTCTCCTGGTCGTCGAATTGCTGGGCGTCGAGAATGTTGCATCCGCGCTCGAACAGGAAGGCGGAGACCTTGGCGACGATGCCACGCTGGTCGGGGCAGGAGAGGGTCAGGATCATGGTCCGCTCCCTCTAGAGAACCCCGGCGGCGAAGAAAAGCGCCTGAACGCGTGAGGCGAGGCCGATTTTCGCGCGGCGGCCGGAGTTTTCCTAAAGCTTCGGCACGGCCATGCCCTGCTGGACGGCGGGCCGCGCCTGCATGGCCATCAGCCAGTTCTCGACGGCGGGAACGCCGGGCTCGCGGTCCGGCTCGGCCTTGGCCATGGCCGCCAGCGCCGCCTTGGTCCAGGTGAAGGTCGCGATGTCGGCGATCGAATAGTGTTCGCCGGCGATCCAGGGATGGTCGTTCAGCCGCCGGTCCAGCACCCCCAGCAGGCGCGTGACCTCGTCGCCGAAACGAGCGATGGCGGCCGGGATCTTCTCCTCGGCGCGCATGGCGAAATAGTTGTACTGCCCGGCCATGGGGCCCAGGCCTCCGACCTGCCAGAAGGTCCATTCCAGCGCCGCCCAGCGTTCCGGTCCCTCCGTCGCCAGCAGTTGGCCGGTCTTGTCGGCCAGATAGACCAGGATCGCGCCGCTCTCGAACACGGCCTGAGGACCGCCCGGCGCGTCGTTGTCGACGATGGCCGGGATTTTGTTGTTGGGCGAGATGGCCAGGAAGCTCGGCTCGAACTGCTGGTCCTTGGAAAGGTCCACCGGATGGACCCGGTACGGCAGGCCGACTTCCTCCAGCATGATCGAGGCCTTGCGGCCGTTCGGCGTGGTCCAGGTGTAGAGGTCGATCACGTGGCGTCTCCCAGGAACTTCGCTGCGCTTTTCGCGATCAACAACGCGCGGACGCGCGATCTTGCTTCCCGCGGGTAGGCGGCGCGGCGAGAACGGGTCTAGGTTCTGGCCATGGTTTCCTCATCCGAAGTCTTGTCCGACCGCGCCGTTGACCTGCTGGCCAAGCTGGTGGCGTTCGACACCACGTCGCGCCGCTCGAACCTCGCGCTGATCGAATGGGTCGAGGGCTATCTGGCCCATCTCGACATTCCCTCGCGCCGGGTGCCGAACGCCGACGGCACCAAGTCGAACCTGATGGCCACCATCGGCCCGGCGGTCGAGGGCGGGATCGTGCTGTCCGGCCATACCGACGTGGTGCCGGTCGACGGCCAGCCGTGGTCCAGCGATCCGTGGGTGCTGACCGAGCGCGACGGACGGCTGTACGGCCGCGGAACCTGCGATATGAAGGGGTTCCTGGCCTTGGCCCTGGCCGCCGCGCCGGACCTGGCCCAGGCGACGCTGTCGCGGCCGGTCCACCTCGCCTTCTCCTATGACGAGGAGGTCGGGTGCCTGGGCGCGCCGGACATGATCGAGGTGATCGCCACCGACCTGCCTCGACCCGCCCTGGTGGTGGTCGGCGAGCCCACCGACATGGTCGCCGTGCGCGGCCACAAGGGCATCGCCAGCTTCATCGTCACCGTGACCGGCCGCGAGGCCCATTCCAGCCTCACCCACCTGGGCGTCTCGGCCAACATGGCGGCGATCAGGCTGATGGCGATGCTGGTCGAGCTTTCGGAAAGACTGGAGCGCGAGGCAGATCCCGCGTCGCTGTTCATTCCCAAGGGCGCGACCCTGACCGTCGGCCAGATCAATGGCGGCACGGCCGTCAACATTCTAGCCCGCGAGTGCGTGTTCGTCTTCGACCTGCGCACCCCGGCCAATCTCGATCCGATGGCGCTGCTCGCCGACTTCTTCGCGGCGGCCGAACGCATGGACGCCGAGATCAAGGCCAGGGCGCCCGAAGGCGGCGTCAAGATCGAGCGCCGCTCGCTGACCCCGGCCTTCGCGCCCGAGGACAACGGCGTCGCCGAGGCCTTCGCCCGCAAGCTGACCGGCGACAACGGCCCGCCCCGCGTCGTGCCCTACGCCGCCGAGGCGGGTCAGTTCCAGGGCGCGGGCTTCTCGACCGTGATCTGCGGCCCCGGCTCGATCGACCAGGCTCACCAGCCCGACGAATATGTCGAGATCAGCCAGATGCAGCGCGGCGCGGCCTTCATGCGCCGGCTGATCGAGGATTTGACAGTCTCCCCATAGACCGATCTCCCCGGCGAAAGCCGGGGCCCAGATGGGAGAACATTGAAGTGGGATCTATGAGCGCGGCGCTCTTCCACTCAGCCCGGGCGCTTTGAGATCTGGATCCCGGCTTTCGCCGGGAAGAGCGGGATTCTAGTTTAAGCCCCCCGCCACTTCCGAATAACGAACCGCCGGCCGATGAACGCTGCCGGGTCGATCGACATCACCCGCAGGATCGCGCCCGGCGAGGCCTTGCGCCGGGCCTGGATGGCGCGGCGGTCGGCCAACACTTGGTCGAGGTCCTCACGCTTCAGCGCGGCCTTGATGCCCCGAATGGCTGGCGCGACGTCGCCGCGACGCCAGTGCAGCAGCAGCAGGCCCGCCGTCACCGCCACGTGCAGTGGCAGGGTGACCGGAAACAGCCAGCCCGGCGTGTTCTTGACGAAGGTCCAGACCCGGTTGCGCGAGCCGTGGAAGATCGAGAAGTCCGAGCGCACGCCCGTGCTGGCCGACCCGACGTGGGCGACCTTGGCCTTGGGCAGCAACAAGGTCGGCTGGTCGTAGAGGCGCAGCCGGTAGCCCAGGTCGACGTCCTCGCAGTAGCAGAAATAGCGCTCGTCGAAGCCCCCGACCTCGAGGAACAGCGCGCGATCGATCAGCATGGCCGCGCCGCAGGCCGAGAACACTTCGCCCTCGGGGAGAACGGACGGCTGACGGCGGCCATACCCGCCGCGGAACGGTATGCCCGCGCTGGTGACGTTGTCGCCGGCTCCATCCAGCAGGCCCGGCCGGTCGGTCGACAGCTGCAGCGAGGCGAAGCTCTTCACCGTCGGGTGGCGTTCGGCTCCCGCCATCAGCTCGGCCAGCCAGTCGGACTCGGCATAGGCGTCGGGGTTGAGTAGGACCAACCAGCGCCCCTTGGCCCGGCGCGCGGCCAGATTGTTGCCGGCCGCGAAGCCGAGATTGGCGCCGGCCTCGACGAAATCGACCCACGGATGGGCCTTGGCCGCCGCCTGCGGGGCGCCGTCGGTCGAGGCGTTGTCGATCAGGATGGTCTCGAAGTCGCGGAAGGTCTGGGCTTCCAAGCGCTTCAGACATTCTTCCAGCGTCGGACCGCTCTGGTAGGAGACGATCACCACGGTCACCGCCGGGCCCTTGTGTTCAGTCGTCTCAGGCGGCATCGGTGGCCAGTTCGTTTCTCAAATCAAAGTACGCGTCATGAAGATCACGCCGCTGGCGATCCCCGAAGTGCTGCTTATCACGCCCGCGCGCCATGGCGATGAGCGCGGCTGGTTTTCCGAGACCTTCCGCCAGTCGGCGCTGGAGGAAGCCGGATTTAAGGCCGCCTTCGTGCAGGATAACCACGTGCGGTCGACCACCCGCGGCATCCAGCGCGGTCTACACTATCAGAAGCCGCCCCACGCCCAGGACAAGCTGCTGCGTTGCGTGGTCGGCTCGATCTTCGACGTGGCGGTCGACATTCGAAAGGGCTCGCCGACCTACGGCCAATGGGTGGGGGCCGAACTCTCGGCCGAGAACCGCCAGCAGCTGCTGGTCCCCAAGGGCTTCGCCCACGGCTATGTCACCCTGACCGACGCCTGCGAGGTGCTCTACAAGGTCACCGACTACTACGCCCCGGCCGCCGAAGGCGCGGTGCGCTGGAGCGATCCGGCCGTCGGGATCGACTGGCCGTTGCCGGCCGCTGAGATCACCGCCAACGCCCGCGACGAGGCCGCACCGCTGTTGGCGGAGATCGAGACGCCGTTCGAATACTAGCGCCCAATACCGCTCTCCCCGGCGAAAGCCGGGGCCCAGATTCACCCCGGGCGTTTGGGGTGTTCACGCCATAGGCCTCGACCAAACCCGCCAACTCTGCTGGGTTCGATCTGGACCCCGGCTTTCGACGGGGAGAGCGGAGTATGGGAATGGCTTACACCGACTTCTTCTGGACCTCGCACGAAGGCCTGCCGCTGCACGCGCGGGACTACGCACCCGTTGGCGAGACCCGGAAGCTGCCGGTGATCTGCATCCACGGCCTGACCCGCAACGCCCGCGACTTCGAGGACCTGGCGCCGCGCATCGCCGCCACTGGCCGCCGGGTCCTGGCCGTCGACGTGCGCGGCCGGGGCCTGTCGGCTCACGACCCCAACCCGATGAACTACCATCCGGGGACCTACGCCGCCGACGTGCTCTCGCTGCTCGCCGCGGCCGGGATCGAGCGGGCGGTGTTCGTCGGCACCAGCATGGGCGGGCTGATCACCATGGTGCTGACCTCGATCAAGCCCGAGGCGATCGCCGCCGCCGTGCTGAACGACGTCGGCCCCGAGCTGTCGCCCGTCGGCCTGGCCCGCATCGCCGGCTACACCGGCATGGCCGGCCGGTTCGAGACCTGGGTCGAGGCGGTCGCCTACGCCAAGGCGATCAACGCAACGGCCTTTCCGGACTACGGCCCCGAGGACTGGGACATCTTCGCCCGCCGCCTGTTCGACGACAAGGACGGCGGTTTCGTCCTGGCCTACGACCCCGACATCGCGGCGCCGATCAAGGCGGCCGCGGAAGCCCAAAAGGCCGCCCAAGACGCGGGCGGACAAGCGCTCGCCCCGCCGGACATGTATCCGCTGTTCCGGGCCCTGGCGAAGGACAGGCCGTTGCTGTTGGTGCGCGGCGGGATCTCGGACCTGATCGATCCGGCCATCGCCGAGCGCATGCGCGCCGCAGCCCCCGCCATGGCCTATGCCGAGGTCCCCGGCGTCGGCCACGCCCCGATGCTGACCGAGCCGGAAGCCTGGGCCGCGATAGAAAAGCTGCTGGACGGCGCGCCCTAAAGGGGTGTGCCCGGATGGCTTGGCCGTGCTAGACGCCCGGCCACGGCTCGTTTCTCGCCGCGACAGAGTGCTGACCGATGACCCTCGACCTCGCCGCCATCCAAGCCGCCGCTGGCCGCCTGAAGGGTCAGATCGAGCGCACGCCCTGCCGCCACTCCAAGACGCTGTCGAAGATCACCGGCGCCGAGGTGTGGGTGAAGTTCGAGAACCTGCAGTTCACCGCCGCCTACAAGGAGCGCGGCGCGCTGAACAAGCTGATGCTGCTGTCGGACGCCGAGAAGCAGCAAGGCGTCATCGCCGCCAGCGCCGGCAACCATGCTCAAGGGCTCGCATACCACGGCGCCCGCCTCGGCGTGCCGGTGACCATCGTCATGCCCAAGACCACGCCGTTCGTGAAGGTGCAGCACACCCGCGACTTCGGCGCGACGGTGATCATCGAGGGCGAGACCTATGACGACGCCAACGCCCACGCCCGCAAGCTGCGCGACGAGCAGGGCCTGACCTTCGTCCACCCGTTCGACGACTACGACATCATGGCCGGCCAGGGCACGATCGCCCTGGAGATGCTGGAGGACGCACCGGACCTCGAGGTCCTGCCCGTGCCGATCGGCGGCGGCGGCCTGATCAGCGGCGTGGCCACGGCGGCCAAGGCGCTGAAGCCCGACATCCGCATCATCGGCTGCGAGCCGGCCATGTATCCGTCGTTCACCGCCCGCATGCGCGGCGTCGCGGCCCATTGCGGCGGCCAAACAATCGCCGAGGGCGTGGCGGTCAAGCAGGTCGGCGACCTGACCTACGGCGTCGTCCGCCCGCTGATCGACGACGTGCTGCTGCTGGAAGAGCCGCACCTGGAGCAGGCCGTCTCGCTGTACTGCAATGTCGAGAAGACCATCGCCGAAGGCGCGGGCGCGGCTTCGCTGGCGGCGTTGCTGGCCTATCCGGAGCGCTTCCGAGGCAAGAAGTGCGGCCTGATCCTGTGCGGCGGCAATATCGACACCCGCCTGCTAGCCTCGGTCCTGACCCGCGAACTGGTCCGCGCCCAGCGCCTGGCCTCCCTGCGGATCATCGGCGACGACCGCCCGGGCCTGCTGTCGACCGTGGCCCACGTGATCGGCGCGATGGGCGCCAACATCATCGAGGTGAACCACAACCGCCTTGCCCTCGACGTCCCAGCCAAGGGCGCGGAGTTCGACATCACCATCGAGACCCGCGACGCCCAGCACACCCAGGAGGTCATGGATGCGCTGCGCGAGAGCGGGTATCCGCCGCGAGTGGTTTAAGCGCGTCAGGCGAAGCGTGTGCGGTTCGCCGCCCGGACGCGCGCCAACTAAGAGGCCCTATTCTTTCGGCTTGCCCGGGCCGATGCGATTCACGTCCAGCAGTTCGATGCGGAAGATCATCACGCTGTTGGCCGGGATCGGGCCCTTGTCCTCGGCGCCATAGCCCAGGGCCGGCGGCACGTAGAGGATCCACTCGTCGCCGGCCTTCATCCGCTGCAGGGCGATGACCCACGCGGGCACCAGGCCGTCCAACGGGAACACCGCCGGTACGCCGCGCTCGTAGCTCGAGTCGAACACCGTGCCATCCAGCAGCTTGCCTTCGTAGTGGACCTTGACCTCGTCGGCCGTGGTCGGGTGCAGGCCGCCCGGGGGGCCTTCGCGCACCACCTTGTACTGCAGGCCCTGGGGCAGGGTGACCACGCCGGGCGCCTTGGCGTTCTTGGCCATGAAGGCCTCGGCGACGGAGAGGTTCTCCTGCGCCTTCTTGTCGGGGCCGCAGGCGGCCAGGGTCAGGCCGGCGGCGGCGAGGGTGAGAAGCAGGACGCGGCGATGCATGAGAAACCTCGAACAAGCAGGCCGCTCAGCTAGCACGGACCGCTCGGGAATCCATCTCCGGTCGATCACGGGCCGACCTCGGCGACTTTTCACGGAACAGTGGTGGCTTTCGTCGACGAGCTTTCCTAGAAACGGCGTCCCGTATACTCAGACGAGCCGCTCATGAAACCCGTCCGCAAAGCCGTCCTTCCCGTCGCCGGTCTGGGCACCCGCGTGCTGCCCGGCACCAAGACCACGCCGAAGGAATTGCTGAACGTCGTCGACCGGCCGATCCTGTCCTACATCGTCGAGGAAGGCCGCAAGGCCGGCATCGAGCACTTCGTCTTCGTCACCGGCCGCGGCAAGGGCGCGATCGAGGACTATTTCGACCATCAGGTCGAGCTGGAAGCCCAGCTGGAAGCCAAGGGCAAGACCGATATCCTCCAGCAGCTGCGCGACGAGCTGCCCCGGCCGGGCGAGATGAGCTTCGTGCGCCAGATGGCCCCGCTGGGCCTTGGCCACGCGGTTTGGTGCGCCCGCGACATCATCGGCGACGAGCCGTTCGCGGTCATGCTGCCCGACGTCATCGTCGACGCCGACCCGTCGGCGCTGGGCCAGCTGATCGAGGTCTACGACAAGGTCGGCGGCGGCAACGTCATCGGCGTCGAGGAAGTGCCGGACAGCGAGACCCACAAGTACGGCATCGTCGCGCCAGGCGAAGTGAACGGGCGCCTGGCCACCATGACCGGCATGGTCGAGAAGCCGGCCCAGGGCACGGCGCCCTCGAACTGGTCGATCGCCGGCCGCTACATCCTGCAGCCCGAGATCTTCGAGCTGCTGGCCAGCCAGGAGAAGGGCGCTGGCAACGAGATCCAGCTGACGGACTCGATGGCCAAGCTGATGACCCGACAGCCGTTCCACGCCTATGTCTACGAGGGAAACACCCACGACTGCGGCGACAAGATCGGCCTGCTACGCGCCAATGTGGCCCTGGCCCTGAAGCGCCCGGACCTGGGCGCGGCGGCGCGGGCGGCGGTGGAAGCGGCGCTGAAAGCCTAGGGCAGAGGACACTCCCCCACCTGACCTCGCTATGCGAGGTCGTCCGCCCCCAAAGGCGGGCGGAGGGTTCCCTCTTCCCCCTCCGGGGGAGGAGGGCCGTCAGGCCCGGAGGGGGCAAGTCATTCCCACTCCGCCAGCACCTCAGCGTCAGCCTCGACGCCTCGCAAAACCAGCGCCCCTTCTCCAACGAGCCGCCGCGCCGCCCAAGCCGCCGCGCCGCGCACCACCGGCGCCGGATCGCGCAGCAAGGGCTCGACCGCCGCCATCAGACCGACGTCCCCGCTGTTGCCAATCGCGTAGAGCACGTTGCGCACGAAGCGATCACGTCCGATGCGCTTAATCGGGTTCTTCGAGAACAGCGCCCGGAACTCGGCGTCGTTCAGCACCGCCAACTCGGCCAGGGACGGCTGCTTCAACGCCTCGCGCGCCCGCAGCTTGGCCTCGCTCGACAGCGACGCGAACTTGTTCCACGGACAGACCGCCAGGCAGTCGTCGCAGCCATAGATGCGATTACCCAGGGCGGGCCGGAACTCGGCCGGGATCGGACCCGCCAGCTCGATGGTCAGGTACGAAATGCAGCGCCGCGCATCCAGCTGGCGCGGCGCGGGGAAGGCGTCGGTCGGACAGACGTCCAGGCAGGTCCTGCACGAGCCGCAGCGATCGACCTCGGGCGCGTCCGGCGGCAGGTCCAGGGTGGTCAGCACGCTGCCCAGGAACAGCCACGAGCCGAACTGGCGCGAGACCAGATTGGTGTGCTTGCCTTGCCAGCCCAGGCCGGCCCGCTGGGCCAGCGGCTTTTCCATCAGCGGCGCGGTGTCGACGAAGACCTTCACATCCTGTCCGAACCGGCGATGCATCCAGCCGGCCAGCAGTTTCAGACGCTTCTTGATCACGTCGTGATAGTCGTCGCCTTGGGCGTAGACCGAGATGGCGGCGTCGCTCTTGGCCTTTAACTGCTCCAGCGGGTCGACGTCGGGGCCATAGTTGACACCCAGCACCACCGCCGATTTGGCGTCGGTCCACATGGCCGTCGGATGCGAGCGCCGGTCCAGCGTCTCTTCCATCCAGCCCATGTCGCCATGCCGCTCGGCCTCGACGAATTCGCGCAGCCATTCGCCGTTCGGCCAGGCGGCCGCGGCGTCGGCGAAACCGCAGATCGAGAACCCCAGGCTCAGGGCCTCGGCGCGGATCTCGTCCTTGATCGTTTGGGAGTCGGTGTCAGAAATCGAGGTCGTCATAGTGCGCGGCCGGCGCGAGGCCGGGCCAGCGGTCGGCCAGGATCGGCCGGAAGCACGGCCTCGACTTCAGCTTCATGTACCACGTCTTGGCGGTCGGGAAGTCCTTCCACGGGACGTCGCCGAAATAGTCGATCACCGACAGGTGCGCGGCGGCCGCGAAGTCGGCCAAGCTCATGCGGCGGCCGGCCAGCCAGTCGCGGGTTTGCAATAGGCCGTCGACATAGCCCAGGTGGGCCCGCAGCGCCTCACGCCCCTGGCGCAGGGCGGCTAGGTCCGGCGCGCCCATGCGCAGCAGGCGCTTTTCCATCTTCTCGTGCAGCAGGAAGCCGTTGACTTCGTTGTCGAACTTGCGGTCGAACCACTGCAGCAGGCGGCGGGCCTCGGCGCGTTCGGCCGGGTCGCGGCCCAGCAGCGGCGGTTCTGGCTCGGTCTCCTCGATATGCTCGAGAATGGCGCGGGTCTCGCAGACCACGAGATTGCGCTGGTTGCGGGTCTCGACCAGCACCGGCGGCATGCCCGACGGATTCAGCGACGTGAACTCCGGCGGCATCTCCCAGTACCGGACCGGGATCTCGACGAACGGCAGCCGCTTCTCGCCCAGCGCCAGACGCACCTGCCGCGAGGCGGGGTCGAGGGGGAAGTGGTGGAGGGTGCGTTCGACGCTCATGCCCAGGTGCGCTCAGGCTGCATCGAAAGAGCGATGCGCCGCTTTGCTTAACAAGATGTTGCTGAACGCGGTTTACCCAAGAAAAGCAGGCCTTTGTGCGGCGCTTTCGGGCGGATCAACTGTTCATGCGGGCGATGAGGTTGGTCGTGCTCTGACCCTGCTTGAGCTCCGCCAGCACCACCTTGCCGCCATAGCCCAGCACCACGTCCGAGCCGACCACCGTCTCGACCGTGTAGTCGGCGCCCTTGACCAGAACGTCGGGCCGGAAGGCCTTGATCAGGTCCAGCGGCGTGTCCTCGTCGAACAGCACCACCAGGTCGACCGAGGACAGCGAGGCCAGCACCGTGGCGCGTCCGGTCTCCTTCTGCACCGGCCGGGTCGGGCCTTTCAGCTTCGAGACCGAAGCGTCGGTGTTGAGGCCGACGATCAGGCGGTCGCAGGCGGCCTTGGCCTGTGAGAGCAGCGAGACGTGGCCCGGGTGCAGAAGGTCGAAGCAGCCGTTGGTGAAGCCCACCTTCAGGCCGCGCGCCCGCCAGCCGTCGACGATCTCACGCGCGTGGTCGCGGTCGGCGATCTTGATTTCGCCCGGCTCGCCCTCGGCCGAGCCCGCGCGAGCGGTCAGTTCGGCGGCGGTGACGACGTCGGTGCCCAGCTTGGCGACGACCAGGCCGCCGGCCAGATTGGCCAGGCGGGCGGCGTCGGCCAGGCTGGCGCCCGCCGCCACGGACAGGGCCAGGGTCGCGGCCACGGTGTCGCCGGCGCCCGAGACGTCGAACACCTCGACCGCCGTCGCGGGCAGATGCAGCGGCGACTGGCCGCGCTCGGCCAGGGTCATCCCCGCGCCGCCGCGGGTGATCAGGGCCGCTTGCAGGCCCGGCGCCATGGCCAGGATCGCCGCGCCGGCCTCCTCGGAATCCTCGTCGCTGTTATCGATGATTCCCGTGGCCTCGGCGGCCTCCTTGCGGTTGGGCTTGATCAGGGTCGCGCCGTCGTAGCGGGCGAAGTCGCGGCTCTTGGGATCGACGATCACCGGCTTGCCCGCCGCGCGGGCGGCGTCGATCGCTCCGCGCACGACCGAGGCGGTCAGCACGCCCTTGGCGTAGTCGGACAGCACCACGACATCGACGGTGGCCAGGCGCGCCTTGAATGCCGCCAGCAGGGCCGCGCCGTCGCCGGGGCCGCGATCCTCGCGGTCGACGCGCAGCATCTGGTGCGAGCCGGAGATGTAGCGGACCTTTTCGGTCGTGCGGCGCCCCGCATCGACGATTAGTTCGGCGTCCAGACCGGGCTCGGCGTCGATCATGCCGCGCAGGGCCGCGCCGGCTTCGTCCTGGCCGACCAGGCCGATCAGCACCGCCTTGGCCCCCAGGGCCGCGACGTTGCGGGCCACATTGCCGGCCCCGCCCAGCATGGCCGTTTCCTTCTCGACCGCGATCACCGGCACCGGCGCCTCGGGCGAGATGCGGTCGACCGCGCCATAGATGAAACGGTCCAGCATCACGTCGCCGAGGACCAGCACGGTCTTGCCGGCGAAGGCGCGGGGCAGGTGGGCGAGCGTGTCGTTCATACGGAGTTCCGTACCCTCACGCCCCGAAAACTCAACCCTCGACGCTCTCGGCGAAGACGCCGCCATGCTTCTCGGCCAGCCCGCGCGGATCGGGGTGGATGATGATGTCGGCCGAGGGATAGGCCTCCAGCAGACGGTTCTCGGCGGCGACGATGATGGCGTGGGCCTCGGCCAGCGAGATGTCCGACGCCAGGTCGGCGTGCATCTGCATGTGGATATAGGGACCAGAGGCCCGCGTGCGCAGCTGGTGCACGCCCAGCAGGCGCGGATCCGCGATGGCCAGGGTCACGATCCGCTCGCGGTCCTCCTCGGGCAATTCGCGGTCAAGCAATTGGTTCGAGGCCTCCCGAAACACGCCGATCGCGCCCCAGATCAGCCACAGCGCCACCAGTAGGCCCGCCGCCGCGTCCATCCAGGACAGACCCAGCCACGCGGCCGCCCCCACGCCGACCAAGGCCACGGCGTTCGAACCGAGATCCGCCGCATAGTGGGCCCGGTCGCCGGCGATGGCGATCGAACCGCTGGCCTTCAGCACCCGGCTCTGAGCCGTGATCAACGCTAGAGTCAGGGCGATCGAGACGATCATCACGACCACGCCGGCCACGCCGTGCTCCACCGGACGCGGATTGAAGAAGGCGTTGACGGCCTCGCGCCCGATCAGCGCTCCCGAAGCGAACACCAAGCCGCCCTGCAGCAGGCTGGAGAACGCCTCGGCCTTGCCGTGGCCGAACCGGTGCTCGGCGTCCGGCGGGACGGCCGCGTAGCGCACGGCGTACAGCGTGATCAGCGAGGCCACCAGGTCCAGGGCCGAGTCCGACAGCGACGCCAGGATCGCCACCGACCCGCTGGACCGCCAGGCGATCGCCTTGACCACGATCAGAACCGTCGCCGTGGCGACGGACAGAAGGGCGACATTGCGAGTGGCCTTGGGGTCGGCGGCGGATAGGGACATGGTCGCAGTCTAGCCGCCCAACCGTCGTTGTCATCCCGGCCG
This sequence comes from Caulobacter sp. 1776, assembly GCF_040545685.1. NCBI lineage: Bacteria > Pseudomonadati > Pseudomonadota > Alphaproteobacteria > Caulobacterales > Caulobacteraceae > Caulobacter > Caulobacter sp. 1776. The sequence continues at coordinate 988,087 of NZ_JBEPMI010000001.1, read as the reverse complement.
CAGCGAAGCGGAGAGCCGGGACCGCGGAAAGCTCGGCGCCTCCTGCGGTCCCGGCTCGGCGCGCTTCGCGCTTGGCCGGGATGACAGCCTTCTAAGCCGCCGCCCTCACCACCGGCCCCACATAGACTGACTGCGGCCGGATCAGTCGCCCGCCCGCCAGCTGCTCGCGCGCGTGGGCCAGCCAGCCCGCGACCCGACCCATGGCGAAGACGCAGGTGAAGCTGGACGGCGGCAGGCCCAGGGCCTCGAGCAGCAGCGCGGTATAAAACTCGACATTGGTGTCCAGCGGCCGATCGGGCTTGTGCTCGCGCAGGATTTCCAGCGCCGCTCGCTCGACGGCCTCGGCGAAGACCAGGCGGCCGGGCAGGCTGTCGGAGGCCGCCGCCAGTTTGCGCACGGCCGCCTTCAGGGCGTCGGCGCGCGGGTCGCGGACCCGATAGATGCGATGGCCGAAGCCCATCAGCCGATCACCCCGCGCCAGCGCCCTTTCCAGCCAGGGCCGAGCGTTCTCGGGCGTATCGATCTCGTCGAGCATCTCGATCACCGGTCCCGGCGCGCCGCCGTGCAGCGGACCTTTCAAGGCCGACAACCCGGCCAGGACCGCCGAGGTCAAGCCCGCGCGGGTCGAAGCCACGACGCGGGCGGCGAAGGTCGAGGCGTTGAGGCCGTGATCGCAGACCGTGACCAGATAGGCGTCCAGCGCCGCGGCCTCGGCGTCGCTGGCCGGCGCCCCCCGCGTCATCCGCAGGATGTCGGCGGCGTGCGACAGGGCAGGATCGGGCGCGACCGGGCGCTCGCCCTTGGCGACGCGCAGCACGGCCGGGGTGAAGACGGCCGGCGCCGCGATCAGCAGGAGGGCGGTCGGCAGGTCGTCGCCGTCGGGCAGGCGGGCCAGCAGGGCGCGCATGGCCTCGATCGGCTCGCGGCGGGCCAAGCCCTCGTCCAGGGCGGCGACCTCGGCGAAGGCGCGGACCCGGGCCTCGCCCAGGGCCGGCGCGAGATCCGAGGGCGCATCCTCGAAGAAGCCGTCGAATAGCAGGTGCGCGGCCTCCTCATAGCGGGTGCGGCCCGCGAGATCCTCGACGGCGTAGCCGCGGATCACCAAGCGGCCCTTGGCGCCGTCGACATCGGACAGAACGGTGCGGGCGGCGATGACGCCCTCAAGACCATCGGACATATGCGGTCTCCTTTCGCGATGGAAGAAACGCCGATCGCACTTGACCGTCAATCTTGATCAATATAATCAATCTATATGGCGGACTGGCTCGACGCGGAACAGGTTCTGGAACGGTTGGGGATCCGACCCCAGACCCTCTACGCCTATGTCAGCCGAGGCCGGATCGAAGCCTCCGCCCATCCGCGGGATCCGCGCCGCAGCCTCTATCGCGCCTCGGACGTCGCCGCCCTGGCCCAGAAGAAGGCGCGCGGCCGTCGCGCCGCCGACGTCGCGGCCGAGGCCATCGCCTGGGGCGAGCCGGTGCTGCCCTCGGCGATCACGACGATCGCCGGCGGCCGCCTGTGGTATCGCGGCCGCGACGCCGTCCAGCTGGCCGAACAAGGCCTGACCCTCGAGAACGTCGGCCGATTGCTGCGCGGCGGGCATGGCGCGGCGCTGAAGTCATCCCGCCGGCCCGAGCCGCCGGTCGCCGATAGCGCCCGCGCCCGCCTGTTCCTGACCCTGGCCGCCCGCGCCGGTCGCGAGCCGCCCGCTCGCGGCCGCGCGCCGCTGGCCTTGGCGATGGAAGCCGCCGATCTGCTGGAGGCCGTCGTCGACGCCGCCACCGGCCAGGCCGGCGAGGGCCCCGCCCACGCGCGCTTCGCCGCCGCCTGGGGTCTGGACGCCGCCGGAGCCGATCTCGTCCGACGGACCCTGGTGCTGTTGGCCGACCACGAGCTGAACGCCTCGACCTTCGCCGCCCGTGTGGCGGCCTCGACGGGGGCGTCCTTGTCGGCCGCCTGCCTGGCGGGGCTTTCAGCCCTGTCGGGACCGCTGCATGGCGGCATGGCCGCGCGGGTCGAGGCTTTCGTCGAGGAAGCCGAACGGCGCGATCCTGGCCACGCCGTGTCGGCCAGGCTGGCGCGCGGCGCGTCGATGCCCGGCTTCGACCACCCGCTCTATCCGGACGGGGATCCGCGGGCGGCGGCGCTGCTGGCGGCGTTCGCGGCGCCGCCGTTGCTGGCCGAGCTCCGCGCGGCGACCGAAACGGCCACCGGTCTCGCGCCGAACATCGACTTCGCCCTGGTGAGCCTGGCGCGAACCCTCATCCTCCCCCCGGACGCGCCCTTTATCCTGTTCGCCACGGCCAGAAGCGCCGGCTGGGCGGCGCACGCGATCGAACAACTACAGACGGGGCGCCTGATCCGACCCCGCGCCCGCTATGTGGGCGAGACGCCGCCGCTCTGATCTACTCTCCCTCTTCCTCGTCATAGCCGACCAGGCGCAGCGCTCGCGCCGGCAGACCTTCCAGCTCGCACCAGCGCTCCAACGCCTCTTCCCGGCCGTGGGTGATCCACACCTCTCCCGGACGCAGCTCGCCCAAGGTCGCGGTCAGCTCGTCCCAGTCGGCATGGTCGGACAGGATCAGCGGCAGCTCCACGCCGCGTTGCCGCGCCCGGGCCCGCACCCGCATCCAGCCCGAGGCGAAGCAGTCGACCGGATCCGGGAACCGCCTCGACCACCGGTCAGCGACGGCGCTGGGCGGCGCCATGACGATCTGGCCGGCGAAGGCCTCTTTCGGGCCCGAGGCGGTGGCCGGGGCCAGCGGACCCAGCGCGACGCCATGCGTCTCGTAGAGCGCGTTCAGCCGCTCCAGGGCCCCGTGGACGAAGATCGGCTTGTCCCAGCCGCATTCGCGAAGCAGCCGGATCACCCGCTGGGCCTTACCCAGGGCGTAGGCGCCGACGATGTGACAGCGATCAGGAAACTGTTCGACCGAGGCCAACAGGCTCCTGATCTCGCCGGCGTCGTCGGGATGGCGGAATACCGGCAGGCCGAACGTCGCCTCGGTGATGAACACGTCGCACGGCACGGGCTCGAAGCGGGCGCAGGTCGGGTCGCGGCGGCGCTTGTAGTCGCCTGAGACCACCATGGTCAGGCCCTTCCAGCGCACCACCGCCTGAGCCGAGCCCAGCACGTGGCCGGCCGGGACCAGGGTCACCTCGACGCCGTTGTGCGTGAAGCTTTCGCCATAGGGCGCCGCCTGGCGTCGACCGGTGAAATCCTCGCCATAGCGCGCGGCCATGATCGCCAGGGTCTCGGGCGTCGCCGCCACCGCCCCGTGACCGGCTCGGGCGTGGTCGGCGTGCCCATGGGTGATCACCGCCCGGTCCACGGGACGGACGGGGTCGATATAGAAGTCTCCCGGCGGGCAGTAGAGCCCGTCCGGCCGGGGACAGAGAAGGTCTTCGGGCTTGATCACGGCTGGATATGACAACGCCTGAGGCGGTAAGCCTATCCTCATGAGCGATCCAGAAAACCGCAACGAACAGACACGGCTCATCGCCACGGCGATGAACGAGGGCAGCCCGCAGGCCAAGGCGCTGGGCTTCTCGACCCTGGAGATCGGCGACGCGGTCGCGATCCTGAAGGTCCCCTACCGTCCCGAGATCGTCGGCGATCCCGAGACCGGCGTGATCGCGGGCGGCGTGGTCACCACCCTGCTCGACCACGCCAGCGGCCAGGCCGTCCATGCCTCGATGGAGACCTGGACCTCGATCGCGACCCTGGACCTGCGCATCGACTACATGCGGCCCGCCGAGCCTGGGCTGGACGTGCTGGCCCGGGCCCATTGCTACAAGCTGACCCGCTCGGTCGCCTTCGTCCGCGCCGTCGCCTACGACCGCGACCCCGAGGACCCCGTGGCCACCGCCCAGGCGACCTTCATGCTCGACTCGAGCGCCGGCAAGAAGCCGGGCGCCAATCTCAAGCCCTCGCGCGCGCCGCGCGCCCAGACGGGGAGCGTGGACCAATGAGCGAGCCCGACACCCGCCTGGTCTCGATGCTGGACTCGATCCCCTACGCCCGCTTTCTGGGAATCCGGGCCGAGCTGGCCGGCGACGAGATGACCGCGGTCCTGCCGTTCGCCCATCACATCGTCGGCAATCCGATGCTGCCCGCCATCCACGGCGGGGTGCTGGGCGCCTTCATGGAGATGACGGCCCTGGCCCAGCTGTCGGTCGCCGCGCCGATGAAGCGCCAGCCGCGCACGATCGACGTCTCGATCGAATATCTGCGCTCGGGCCGCCCCCTGACCACCTATGCCCGGGCCAGCATCAAGAAGCTGGGCCGGCGGATCGCCAACGTCCATGTCGAGGCCTGGCAGGAAACCCGATCTGCCCCGATCGCGACCCTGCGGGGACTCTTTTTGGTGGCGCCCAGCGAGGATTAACAGGCGCGTCCCGGAACGATGGTCTCAAAGGATAAAGTTTCCCGAGAAACTAAATATAGCGACGACATTACTCCTCTGTAATGCCGGTTATGCGCGTCAACGTTTCTTAAATCGGCGTCATGAAGCAAGGGTAACGTGCATTAACCGAGGCGAGCTCCTATATCCCTGATCACCGGACGCCAACGGGCGCCGGACAACAAAACAGGGATCAAGACCATGACCATCAAGACCAACGCCGTCGCCGGCCTCGCTTCGCTCGTTCTCGCGGTTCTGCCGCTCGTCGTCATCGCCGGTTCGCTCGCTTCGAGCCTGTAAGTGATCGCCGCGTAACCTCCGTCGGCGCCGCTCCTTCAGGAGCCGGCCGACGGAGATGGCGATCGCCCAAGAACGACTATTACTTGCTTGAAGAATAAAGAGATTTCGCCGTCCGATGCAGGATGGCGTGGCGAGCCGCCAGACGATCGATATCCACGTCGTAGCCGCCGCCGATGACCCCGACCACGGGGATCTCAGAAGAAAGACAAGCGCCCAGGACATAGGCCTCTCGCCGCTCCAGACCGTGATCGGTCAGCGACAGCCGGCCTAGCTTGTCGTCCGCATGCGGATCGACTCCCGCATTGAAGAAGACGATGTCCGGCCGGACGCTGCTGAGCAGCGCCGGCAGGATCTCCCCCAACCTTTCCAGATAGATCTCGTCGCCCGCGCCGTCGGCCAGTTCGACGTCGAGATCGCTGACCGCCTTGCGGTGCGGGAAGTTCTTCTCGGCGTGCATCGAGAGGGTGAAGACGCTGGGATCGCCCTCGAAGATCCGCGCCGTGCCGTCGCCCTGATGGACGTCAAGATCGACGACCAGGACCTGGCTGACCAGGCCTTCGGCCTGCAGCCGCCGCGCCGCCACCGCCACGTCGTTGAACACACAGAATCCCGCTCCGCTCTCGGCGGCGGCGTGATGGCTGCCGCCGGCCGTGTTGCAGGCGATCCCGTGCTCCAGCGCCAGCCGCGCGGCCAGCAGGGTGCCGCCGGTCGCCGCGCGAGCCCGCGTCGCGACGCTGTCCGTATTGGGCATGCCGATCCGCCGGACCACCTCCGCCGGTAGCGACAGCTCGATCACGCCCCGGACGTAGTCCTCGGTATGGACCAGCCGCAGGGTCTCGACATCGATGAACTCCGGCCGCGCGAAGCCGTCCGGACCCGGAACGCCCTCGGCCTCCAGCACGCTGGCCAGGCGCGAGAACTTGTCCATCGGGAAGCGATGCCCCGCCGGCATCTCGGCGCGGAAGGCGGGGTGATGGACGATCGGCGGGACACGGGACATCGGCCCACGATGGGGAGCGAGACCGCATGACGCAAGGTGACGTCTTGCGGCGGCGCCGAAGCGGGCCTATCGCACTGCGCCATGCAGACGACCGAGACCCTCGCCGACATCCTCGACCTCGAACCGATCGAGGTGAACCTATTCCGGGGCGTCAGCCCGAACGACGGCTTTCCGCGCATCTTCGGCGGGCTGGTGATCGCCCAGGCCCTGCTGGCGGCCTACAAGACCGTGCCGGATCGGCTCTGCCACTCGCTGCACGCCTATTTCATCCGCCCCGGCGACGTGAACGCCCCCGTCCTGTACGAGGTCGAGCGGGCCCGCGACGGCGGCACCTTCACCACTCGGCGGGTCGCGGCCATCCAGCATGGCGAGCAGATCTTCAACCTAGCCGCCTCGTTCCAGACGCCGGAAGAGGGCTTCGAGCACCAGTCGGACATGCCCGACGCCCCCGATCCCGAGACCCTGCCGACGGCGGCCGACGCCTTCAGGGCCATGGTCCCGCCGATCCATCCGAAGATGATCGCCCAGGCCGAGCGCCCGAACCCCGTCGACCTGCGCTGGGTCGACATGCAGAACCCGGTCGCGCCGGTGAAGAAGTCCGGGACCAAGGAAGTCTGGATGCGGGCCAAGGCCCCGCTGGGCGACGACGTGAAGATGCAGCAGGCCGCCTTGGCCTACGCCTCGGACATGGCGTTCATGGAAAGCGCCCTGCGGCCGCACGGCCTGATCTGGACAACGCCGGGCCTGCAGGCCGCCAGCCTGGACCACGCCATGTGGTTCCACCATCCGTTCGACTTCAACGCCTGGACCTTGTTCGCTCAGGACAGCCCCAGCGCCTCGCAGGGTCGCGGCCTGGTGCGCGGCCAGATGTTCAGCAAGGACGGCAAGCTCCTGGCCTCGGTGGCCCAGGAGTGTCTCATGCGGGTTCGGAAGTAAGCTCGATCTTCGCCACGCCGGCGACCGCCAGGCCGCGCAGCAGCGACGCCGCCTGCATGCCGACCGTGAGCTCGCCCGCCAGGGCCATGCGCAGCGCCTCGGCGGCGGAGACCCAGAACGGTTCGATCCGCTCGCGGGGATCATCCTTCGGCGCGGCCACCCGGACGACGTCGCGGGCTAGGATGATGTGGACGCGGTTGGTGTGGGTGCCGGCATTGGGCCGGGTCTCGCCGATCAGGCTGAGCGTCCCGGCGCAGCCCGCCTCTTCCAGCAATTCGCGCCGCGCGGTCTCCACGGGATCGGTCTCGCCCTCGTCCATGCCGCCGGCCGGCAGCTCGACCGAGAGATCGCCCAGACCGTGGCGGTACTGGCGGACCAGCAGGACATTGTCGTCGGCGTCCAGCGCCACCAGCTCGACCCAGTCGCGATATTCCAGAACATAATAGGGCGCGACCACCGCACCCTCGTCGGTGACGCAGTCGTCGGCCCGCAAGCTGATCCAGCGGTCCTTGTGGACATGGCGCGAGGCGGTGACCCGCCACTTCCCATCAGAACCCAAGGCGCGCTCCTTCGCGGAAAATCAGTCCCGATCGCCCAGCTCTTCGTCTTCCGAAGGGCCCTCGGGCTCGCCGACCAAGGCGGGCGGGTCGGCCAGGATCACACCTTCGCCGATCTTCACCTCGGGCACAGCCTCGCGGGTGAACGGCAGGTACCAGGTCGGGCCGCCAAGGTCGGGGGTGATCTCGAGAATGTCGCCGGCGCCGAAATTCTGGACGCTCTTCACGCGGCCCAGCAGGACGTCGGTGTGGACGTGACGGACCGGCAGGCCGACCAGGTCGCTCAGATAGAACTCGTCCTCGTCGGGCTCGGGCAGGGCCGAGCGCGGGACATAGAGGCGCAAGCCGCGCAGAGCGTCGGCCGCTTCCTTGGTGTCGATCCCGACGCAACGGCAGACGACGCCGTCCTTGGTCGGGCGGGCCGAGGCGATGGTCAGGGCCGGCGAGCCGTCCTGGCGCTTCAGCGCCTTGAAGGCCGCGATGTTCATCGGCTCTTCGGTATAGGTCGAAATCCGCACCTCGCCGCGCACGCCGAAGCCGCCGGCCACGCGGCCGACCAGGATCAACGGGTCCTTGGGAGATACGGTCATCGCGCAGACAGAGTCGCGCCGTCGCCTCGCAAGAGACGACGGCGCTGGAACCCTTAGCCTTCCGAAGCGTCTTCGGCCGGCGCTTCAGCGGCGGGCGCTTCTTCGGCGGCGACTTCAGCGGCCGGAGCTTCTTCGGCCGGAGCCTCTTCCACGGCCGGAGCGGCGGCGGCCTCAGCGGCGGCAGCGGCGGCGGCGGCCTTCTCGGCTTCGGCGGCGGCCTTGGCGTCGATCTCGGCTTGCTTGCGCTCTTCGTCGCGCTGAGCGCGCTCGGCCGAACGCTCTTGAGCCTTCTTGCCCGGAGCGCCCTTCTGCGGGTTGTTGCCGTGGGCCCAGGTGGTCAGGCCTTGGGCGGCCAGGAAGCGGGCGACGCGGTCGCTGGGTTGGGCGCCCTTCTTGAGCCACTCCTGGATCGACTCGACCTTCAGGGTCACGCGAGCCGGGTCATCCTTCTTGAGGAGCGGGTTGTAGGTGCCGACCTTCTCGATGAAGCGGCCATCGCGCGGCGAGTGGCTGTCGGCGATGACGATCGAGTAGTACGGACGCTTCTTGGCGCCGCCACGGGCGAGACGGATCTTCAGCATTTGAGGTAGTCCTTGGTCTAAAGTTCTATTTCTTGAACGGGTTGAAGCCGGGCAGGCCCAGGCCGGAGAGAGGGTTGGGCTTGGCGTCGCCGCCGCCCCCGAGGCCCGGCAGACCGGGCAGCCCCGAGAGGCCTTGGCCTCCCGCTGCATTGGGATCGGGCTGGGGCATGCGCCCCCCGCCCATGTTCTTCAGGCGCGCCATGTCGCCGCCGCCCATCATCTGGGCCATGCGGGCCATGCCCTTGCCGCCGTCCTTGGACATGGCCTTGAACATGTCGGCCATCTGGCGGTGCTGCTTCAGCAGCCGGTTGACCTCGGCGACGTCGACGCCAGCCCCGGCCGCGATGCGGCGCTTGCGCGAGGCGGCCAGTACGTCGGGCTTCTTGCGCTCAAGCTTGGTCATCGAGCTGATGATCGCCTGCTGGCGGCGGAAGATGCTGTCGTCGATGCCGCTCTCGGCGATCTGCTTCTTGACCTTCTGGACGCCCGGCAGGAGGCCCATGATGCCTTCCATGCCGCCCAGCTTCTGCATCTGGGCCAGCTGCGCCGACAGGTCATTGAGGTCGAACTGGCCCTTGGCCAGCTTCTTGGCCATGCGCTCGGCTTCGGCATGGTCGAGGTCGGCGGCGGCCTTCTCGACCAGCGCGACCACGTCGCCCTGGCCCAGGATGCGGCCGGCGACACGGCGGGCGTCGAACACGTCCAGCGCGTCGATCTTCTCGCCGGCGCCGAGGAACTTGATCGGCAGGCCGGTGACATGGCGCATCGACAGCGCCGCGCCGCCTCGGCCGTCGCCGTCGGCGCGGGTCAGGATCAGGCCGGTCAGCGGCAGGCGCTCGTGGAACGCCTTGGCCGTGCGCACGGCGTCCTGGCCGGTCAGGCTGTCGGCGACCAGGATGGTTTCGGTCGGCGTGGCGATGCGGGCGATCTCGGCCGCCTCGCTCATCATCGCCTCGTCCAGCGTGGTGCGGCCGGCGGTGTCGAGGATCAGGACATCGTAGCCGCCCAGCTTGGCCGCCGTCAGGGCGCGCTTGGCGATGTCGACGGCGCTCTGGCCCGCGACGATCGGCAGGCTCTCGACCTCCACCTGTTTGGCCAGGGTTGCCAGTTGCTCCATGGCGGCCGGGCGGCGGGTGTCGAGCGAGGCGACCAGCACCTTCTTGCGCTCGTGCTTCGAGAGACGCAGGGCCAGCTTGCCGGTGGTGGTGGTCTTGCCCGAGCCCTGCAGGCCGGCCATCAGGATCACCGACGGCGGGTTCAGGGCCAGGGTCAGGCCGGTCGGAACCTCGCCGCCCAGCATGTCGACCAGGCCGTCATAGACGATCTTGACCACCTGATCGGCCGGCTTGACCGAACGGATGACGGCTTCGCCGGCGGCCAAGTCCTTGGCCTTGCTGATGAAGTCCTTGACGACCGGCAGGGCGACGTCGGCCTCGAGCAGGGCGACACGGACCTCGCGCAGCGCCTCGTCGATGTCCTTTTCGGACAGCACGCCGCGACCGCCGAGACGCTCGAAGACGCCGGAAAGTCGCTCTGTAAGGCCGTCGAACATGTCGAACCCTGTTGAATTACAAGTTCCAAACGCGATCAGCCCCCGTGGACGATCACGTCGACGGGGGTCCTCGCCGTCCTCGTCCAGATGGATCCTGCGCTAACAGGCTGGGGTCGTGACGGTGGAGGCGCTGCTGATAAAGCGCCGGAAGCCGGGGCTTATGTCTCAAAAAGCTCAAAGAGTCAAAAGCGCCTTTGATTCCGCTCTTCCCGGCGAAAGCCGGGACCCAGATGGAGGGGCGCTGGGGCGGGCTCTAGGCGCGCCGCGCCGTTCCAATCATCCCAAGCGGCATGAGACCTGGGCCCCGGCTTTCGCCGGGGAGAGCGGATGTAGGAAGGGTCAGGCCGTGCCCAGGAAGTCGCGCTTGCCGACCTCGACGCCGTTGTGGCGCAGGATCGCGTAGGCCGTGGTGATGTGGAAGAAGAAGTTCGGCATCGCCTGGCCCTGCAAATAGTCCAGGCCCTTGAAGGTGTAGGTTTCGCCGCGGCGGACCAGTTGGATGTCACGCTCGTGGCCGCCTTCGAACGCGGCCGGGTCCAGGCCCTCCAAATAGGCGATGGCGCGCTCGACGCGGGCGATCAGGTCGGCGAACGAGGTCTCGACGTCGTCCCAGGCCGGCACGTCGACGGCGGCCAGGCGCGCCGCGCCGCCCTTGGCGAAGTCGGTGGCGATCTGCACCTGGCGGATCAGCGGGAACATGTCGGGATAGAGCCGCGCCTTCAGCAAGGCGTCGGGGTCCCACGCCTTGGCCTCGACTAGGGCGGCGGCCTTGGCCAGCACGCCCTTCAGACCCTTCAGGCCCTGGATGAACACGGGCACGCTGGCCTGATGGATCGAGATCGACATGGGAAACTCCAAGAGAAGATGCGCCTAGATAGGGCCACCGCGTCCCGACCGGAAGCGGAACGGTTCGCCGACCCGGCGGGTTTTAGAGCCTCGAGTTCAACCCGAGAGGTTCCACCATGAAAGTCAGCGACGCCATGACCAGCCAGGTCTCGGTCGCCCGCCCCACCGACACCATCCGCGACGTCGCCCAGGTGATGGCCCGGGTCGAGAGCGGGGTCGTCCCCGTGGTCGACAACGACAAGGTGGTGGGCGTGGTCACCGACCGCGACATCGTCCTGCGCGTGGTCGCCGAGGGCCGCAGCTTCGACAGCCCCATCTCGGAAGCCATGTCCGACGGCGAGGTGCTGAGCGTGAAGGAGGACGACATCCTGGCCGACGCCACCGCCAAGATGGCCAGCAACCAGGTCCGCCGCCTTGTGGTGCTGAACGACGCCGGCAAGCTGACCGGCATCCTGTCCCTGGGCGACGTCGCCAAGGACTACGGCGCCAAGCAGGTCGGCAAGACCCTGGAGGAGATCTCCCAAGAAGGCGGCGAGGCGGCGCACTAGGCGTCAAAGAAAAAGGGCGGCCCCGCGAGGAGCCGCCCTTCTCGTATCAGGTTGTCGCCAGGGTTTAGACCAGCGAGCCGTCGATGGCCTTGCAGGCTTCCATCAGGCCCTGAACCGACTCGACCGACTTGGCGAACATCGCCTTCTCGGCGTCGTTGGTGTCGAACTCGACGATCTTCTCGGCGCCGCCGGCGCCGATGACGACCGGCACGCCGACATACAGGCCCGACAGGCCGTATTGGCCGGTCAGGTAGGTCGCGCACGGCAGGACGCGCTTCTTGTCCTTCAGGTACGAGGTGGCCATGGCGATGGCGCTCTCGGCCGGGGCGTAGAAGGCCGAGCCGGTCTTCAGCAGGGCGACGATCTCGCCGCCGCCCTTGCGGGTGCGCTCGACGATGGCGTCCAGCTCTTCCTGGGTCAGGAAGCCGGCCTTGACGGCGTCGGGCAGCGGCAGGCCGCCGACCGTCGAGTGACGGACCATCGGCACCATGTCGTCGCCGTGGCCGCCCAGGGTCCAGGCGTGGATGTCCTCGACCGACACGCCGGTCTTTTCGGCCAGGAAGTAGGCGAAGCGGGCCGAGTCCAGGACGCCGGCCATGCCGATGACCTTTTCCTTCGGCAGGCCCGAGAACTGCTGCAGGGCCCAGACCATCGCGTCGAGCGGGTTGGTGATGCAGATGACGAAGGCATTCGGGGCGTGAGCCTTGATGCCTTCGCCGACGGCCTTCATGACCTTCAGATTGATGCCCAGCAGATCGTCGCGGCTCATGCCCGGCTTGCGCGGCACGCCGGCGGTCACGATGCAGACGTCGGCGCCGGCGATGTCGGCGTAGTCGTTGGCGCCCTTCAGGGCCACGTCCTTGCCGAACACGGCCGAGGCTTCGGCGATGTCGAGCGCCTTACCTTGCGGAGTGCCTTCGGCGATGTCGAACAGGATCACGTCGCCCAGCTCTTCGCGAGCGGCGATGTGGGCCAGGGTGCCGCCGATCATGCCGGCGCCGATAAGGGCGATCTTCGCGCGAGCCATGGGGTCTCCATCAAGGCTGTGGACAGTGGAATGTCGCGGCGCGGTCTAGACCCGTCGCGGCCCGGCCTCAAGCCCTCTTTCCCGTTTCGCTGCACTGCGGCAAAGATGGGTGAACAACGATAAGAGGCGCCAAGGGCGAGGGGCACGATGAGCAAGACCGATCCAGGCCATTTCTTCGAGGACTTCAAGCTGGGCCAGAGGCTGGTCCACGCCACGCCTCGGACGGTGACCAGCGGCGATGTCGCGCTGTACACGGCGCTGTACGGACCGCGTTTTTCGCTGTTCTCGTCGGACGAATTCGCCCGGGCCTGCGGCCTCGCCGCGGCCCCGGCGGATCCGCTGGTCGCCTTCCACGTCGTGTTCGGCAAGACGGTGCCGGACATCAGCCTGAACGCCGTGGCCAATCTCGGCTACGCCGAGGGCCGGTTCCTGGCCCCGGTGTTCCCGGGCGACACGCTGAGCGCGGTCTCGGACGTGATCGGGCTGAAGGAGAACTCCAACCGCAAGACCGGCGTCGTCTATGTCCGCACCACCGGCGTCAACCAGCGCGGCGAGGCGGTGCTGAGCTATGTCCGCTGGGTGATGGTCCGCAAGCGCGACGAGGCGGCCGAGATCGCCGAGCAGGCCGTCCCGACCCTGTCGGCGGCCGTGGCCCCGGCCGACCTGGTCGCGCCAACCGGCCTGGACTTTTCCGGCTACGACTTCGCCCTCGCCGGCGCGCCGCACGCCTTCGAGGACTATGTGGTCGGCGAGAAGATCGACCACGTCGACGGCATGGCGGTCGAGGAGGCCGAGCACCAGATGGCCACCCGCCTTTGGCAGAACACCGCCAAGGTCCATTTCAACCAGTTCGAGCGGAGCAAGGACCCGTCCGGCAAGCGCCTCGTCTATGGCGGCGTGGTGATCTCGACGGCCAAGGCGCTGTCGTTCAACGGTCTACAGAATGCCGGCCTGATCCTGGCGATCAACGGCGGGCGGCACGTGGCCCCGTTCTTCGCCGGCGGCACGGTGTTCGCCTGGAGCCAGGTGCTGGACAAGGCCGAGATCGAAACCCCCGGGGGCGGCGTCGGCGCTCTGCGCCTGCGACTGGTGGCGACCAAGGACCGGCCCTGCGACGACTTCCCGGACAAGGACGGCGAAGGCGTCTACGATCCGGCCGTCATCCTCGACTTCGACTACTGGGCGGCGGTTCCGAAACGTGGCTGAAGACTTTTCGCTCGATCCGGCATTCGTCGCCACCTCGCACGAGGTCGCCGACCTGCCGCTCTGCGAGGTCCGCCTGCAGGACGACGCCCGCTATCCATGGCTGGTGTTGATCCCGCGCCAACTGGGGCTGCGGGAGATCGAGGAGCTGGATGTCGGTCATCGGATCCAGCTGATGGAGGAGATCGTCCTGGCCGGGACCGCCGTGCGGGCGATCGGGGCGACGCTGGGCCTTACGGTCGACAAGCTGAACGTTGGAGCCTTGGGCAATGTCACCGCCCAGCTGCACATCCATGTTATCGGGCGTCGCAGGGATGATCCCGCTTGGCCGGGCCCGGTCTGGGGCCATAGTCCCGCCGCCCCGTATTCGACCGGGGCCTTGGCCGCGCCGATCGAGGCAGCGCGCAAGGCGTTGAAGGGCTAGCGCCGCTTCTTCTTCGACGCGCTCTTCTTGCCCACCGTCGCCTTGCCTTTGCGGCCGGCGGTCGCCTTGGCCTTGCCGCCCTTGCCCTTCTTGAGGCTCGAGGCCTTGCCGCGCTTGGCCGCGGCGGCGCACTTGGCCTTGGCGGCCTTCAGCGCCTTGCCCTTCTTGCCCTTGGTCGAGCAGGCGGGTGTCGGGTCGGCGACCGAACGGCTGACGGCGGCCCGCTGGGCGACCGGCCAGACATAGGGGCCGCGGCCTTGACCTTCATAGCCGGGCGGGGCCTGGGGCAGGAGGTGATCGGCGACCACCGCCTGGCTAGCGCCGTTCTCGACCAGTTCGCCGGACCAGCGCTCGTAGCCGGTCGGCCGCAGGGTCAGGACCGAGGACTGGCCGCCCTTGGGGCTGAAGCGGGCGACGACCTCGTCGCCGTCATGGCGCAGGTCCTCGATCAGGCCGGTCGAGCCCACGGTCCCCGGCCGCCGGACGTCGCGCCAGGCGCCTTCCAGCTGGCCCTGGCCGCCGGCCTTGTCGACGATCTGCAGGGCGTAGATCTGCGCGCCGTCGGCGCCGGTGATCCGCCAGCCGCCGTCCAGCGGACCCTGCAGGTTCTGGGCGGCCGCGATCGAGCCCTTGACCCGCATCTCGTAGACCTGGGCCTTGGTCAGGTCGCCGCCCGGCGTGACCGGCGCCTCGGGCTCGGGCGGCGGAATGGGAAGGATCGTCGCCCTGTGCTTCGGCGCCGGCGTGTTGGCGGTCTCGGCCGTTTCTTCGTCGGTGGTCTGGTTGCTCTGCGCGATCAGGTCCGCCAGCGGATCCAGCGCCTGCGGGATCTGGGCGGAATCCATGGCCGGCGCGTTCGGAACCGCCGTGCTGACCGGCGCCTCGGCGCTCGGAACCGGCGCCGGAGTGGGCGCGGGCGGGGCCGCCACCTGGGGAAGCGGCGCGGGGGTCGCGGTCGGGACCTGCGCCAGCGCCGGGCTGGCCATCAGGACGACGGAAAGAACGATAGCCCGCATTCGCAACCTTCTAGTGCCCCTTAGGCGTTGGCCGCGCGCCCCGCGATGGCCTCCGCCACCGCGACAAGACGCTGGGCCTGCGCCAGATGCAAGCGCTCGGCCATCTTGCCGTCCACCCGCAACGCACCTTTGCCAGCATTTTCGGGCGCGTTGAAGGCGGCGATGACCGCCTGGCTCCAGGCGATGTCCTCGGGCGAGGGCGAAAACACCCGGTTGCAGATCGGCAGGTGCTTCGGATGGATCAGCGTCTTGCCGTCGAAGCCGAAGTCGACGCCCTGGACGCAGACGGCCTCGAGCGCGTCGAGATCATCGATGTCGTTGTGCACCCCATCCAGGATGGTCAGGCCGTGGCTGCGGGCGGCGGCGACCGATAGGGTCAAGAGCGGCAGGAACGGCGCGCGGTCGGGCGTCTGGCGAGCCCGCATCTCCTTGGCGAAGTCATTGACGCCCATCACCCAGGCCGCCAGGCGTGTGCCGTGGTGAGCGGCGGCGATCTCCCAAAGGTGGAAGGCGGCCTTGCCCGTCTCGATCATGGTCCACAGGCGGGTCGCCGGCGGCGCGGCGTTCAGGTGCTGATCGTAAAGGCGGACATCGGCCGCGTCGTTGACCTTGGGGACCAGCACCGCGTCCGGCCCCGCCTCGGCGGCCGCCTTCAGGTCGTCGGCGCCCCAGGGGGTGTCGAGGCCGTTGACCCGGATCACCACCTCCCGCGCCCCGAATCCGCCAGCCTTGACCGCCGCCACGGCCGCTTCGCGCGCCGCCGGCTTGGCTTCGGGCGCCACGGCGTCCTCGAGATCCAGGATGATCACGTCGGCGTCCAGGGTCCGGGCTTTCTCGACCGCCTTGGCGTTCGAGGCCGGCATGTAGAGGGCGCTGCGGCGCGGACGATCGGTTGGAACGGTCATGAAACTCCCCTGCTTTTCTATCTGTTGACGTGACCTTAGCATTGCTGCGTCGCAGCAAAAGCCTTCCCCGCAGGAGAACCGACTTGGCGCCGGCCCGTGCGGGTCTAGGATCGCCGCATGAGCACCACCCGGTACGACAAGAGCGCCAAGAACGTCCTGGGCGGCGAACTCGCCGCCTGCTCACTGGAGCCGGTCACCGGCTTCTACCGCAACGGCTGCTGCGAGACCGGGCCGCATGACCTGGGCCTGCACACCGTCTGCGCGGTGATGACCGACGACTTCCTGGCCTTCTCGAAGGCCCAGGGCAACGACCTGTCCACGCCGCGTCCCGAACTGGCCTTTCCAGGACTGAAGGCCGGCGACCGCTGGTGCCTGTGCGCCGGCCGCTGGAAAGAGGCCCTCGACGCGGGCATGGCGCCGCAGGTGGTGCTGGACGCCACCCACGAGGAGATGCTGGCGATCGTCACCCTGGGCGTGCTCAAGGATCACGCGGTGGCGTGACCACCACGGAATTAGCCGCCGCCCCTTCTCATCTCCGCAGCGGATATTCCCGCTCCAGCCGATAGGCCGAGCCCTCGTGGGTCCGCCAGCTGGAATAGAGACCGAACCGGTCCACCCGGAAGCTCGGCGAATGCAGCAGGTTGTTGGCCTGAACCCAGGCGCCGACCTCGGGAACGGCGGGACGCTTCAGATAGGCCAGGGTCACGTGCGGCGTGTAGAGCCGGCCCTCGGGCTTCAGCTCGACCGCGCGGGCCGCGCGCTCGTTGGCCTTCTGCAGGTGGCGCAGCGGCGCGCTGTCGCCGACCCCGGCCCAGACGGCGTGGATGTCGACGCCCTCGCCGAAGACGCCGGCCCCGGTCAGCTCCAGATCGAAGGCCGGCGTATCGATCTCGGCCAAGGCCTCATCCAGCTCGGCCGCCACCGGCTCCTGCACGTCGCCGATGAAGCGCAGGGTGATGTGGAACGCCTCCAGCGGCCGCCAGCGCGCCCCCTCGATCCCGTGCTGGCGCGACAGCAGACCTTGGCCGATCTCCGGCGGGACAGCGATGGCGGTGAACAGGCGGATCATCGGCGCCTACGGGCAGGGATTGGGCTGGCGGGCGTGGATGGCGTTGACCGCCTTTTCCAGCTCATCGGTCCAGGTCACGTCGAAGGCGTCGATATTGGTCTTCAGCTGCGCCATCGAGGTGGCGCCGATGATCGTGGCGGTGACGAAGGGCCGGGTGTCGCAGAACTTCAGGGCCAGTTGCGCGGGGTCAAGACCGGCCCGGGCCAGGTCGACATAGGCGCGGAACGCCTCCTGGGCGCCGGGCCCCTCGTAGCGCTGCATGCGGTTGTAGAGCGCCTTGCGCGAGCCGGCCGGCAGCTGACCGTCCAGGTACTTGCCGGTCAGCTGGCCCTGGGCCAGCGGCGAATAGGCCAGCAGCCCGACCTGCTCGCGCATGGCGATCTCGGCCAGGCCGTATTCGAAGGTGCGGTTGGCCAGGTGGTAGGCGTTCTGGATCGAGGCGATCCGCGGCAGACCCTTGGTCTCGCTCTCGGCCAGGAACCGCATCACCCCCCAGGGGAATTCGTTCGAGACCCCGATGTGGCGGATCGAGCCCTTCTTCACGTGGACATCCAGCGCCTCCAGGATGTCGCCGAACGGTTCGAAGTCCTGGTCGTAGTCCCTATAAGTCTGGCCGCCGAACACCCGCACCTGCCGGTCGGGCCAGTGCAGCTGGTAGAGGTCGATATAGTCGGTCTTCAGGCGGCGCAGCGACCCTTCGACGGCCTCGTCGATCTGGGCCCGGGTCTGGCGGGTGACCGAACCGTCCTTGCGCATCCAGGGCAGGCCGCCGAACGCCGCGCCCTGGCCAGCCACCTTCGAGGCCAGAACGACCTCGTGGCGCTTGCCGGTCTTGGCGAACCACGAGCCGATGTATTCCTCGGTCCGTCCCTGGGTCTCGGCGCTCGGCGGGCTGGCGTACATCTCGGCCGTGTCCCAGAAGGTGACCCCGCGCCCCAGCGCGTAGTCCATCTGATCGTGCGCCTCGGCCTCGGTATTCTGCGAGCCCCAGGTCATGGTGCCCAGGCAACAGCGCGACACCGACACGTCCGTCCGGCCCAGCTTGACGTAGTCCATGGGAGGTCCTTCGCCTTCTTTTGATCTCTTCCCACGTTCATAAGGGGTCGCGCGTCCTCTTGGAAAGCGCTCCGCCTTTCGCGAACGCATACCATGAACGCATTTTAGGGGGATTGCGCGACGGGCCAGGACACCCGATATTTCGAAGGCGTCCACCGTGGACGCTCTAGCTCAAGGGCTTAATACGATGAACGACTTCAACCGCGGCTACGCGCGCTCGATCCCGGCGGATCGCGCCGACATGTCGGTTGACGCCGGCCTGCGTAGTTTCATGCTCGGCGTCTACAACAAGATGGCGCTGGGCCTCTTGCTGTCGGCCGTTCTGGCCTTCGCCACCAGCTACTATGAGCCGGTCGCGAGCGCTCTCTACGTGCTGACCCCGGACGGCCGCCTGGCCGGCTTCACCCTGCTGGGTACGGTTCTCCGCTTCGCGCCGCTGGCCATGATGCTGGTCTCGATGTTCGCGATGCGCAATCCGACCGCCCGTTCGTCCGGCATCCTCTATTGGGCGCTGGTGTCCTCGATCGGCGCGGGCCTTGGCCTGTGGCTGATCGTCTACAACGTCCAATCGGTGTTCGCGACGTTCCTCGTCACGGCCATCGCCTTCGGCGGCCTCAGCCTGTTCGGCTACACGACCAAGAAGGACCTGTCGGGCTTCGGCAGCTTCCTGATCATGGGCCTGATCGGTCTGGTGATCGCCTCGCTGGTCCAGATGTTCCTGCACCTGCCCGGCCTCAGCTTCATCATCAGCATCCTGGGCGTCCTGATCTTCGCGGGCCTGACCGCGTACGACACCCAGAACCTGAAGATGACCTACTATCAGCTCGGCGGCGATCAGCAGTCGGCGGCCGTGGCCACCAACTACGGCGCGCTGAATCTCTATCTGAACTTCATCAACCTCTTCCAATTCCTGCTCAGCCTGATGGGCGGCCGCCGTTAAGGCGAGCCCGAGCCATGAACGACGAAGCCCCGGCGGGAAACCGCCGGGGCTTTTTCTTTGGCCGCGCTGGCTCTTCGACCGGATCGCGCCCACATTGCCGAGGGATGGAGACCAAAATGATCCGAGCCGTCGCCCTGACCACCGCCTTGATGTTGGCGACGAACGCCCACGCCGAGACGACCATCCCGGCCTATCCGCCGATCGCCAGGACACCGAACCTCTCCACGCCCCTGAATCTCAAGCCCGTAACTCCGGTCGAGCTCCGCTACGCCCAGGCGCGCGCCCCCTTGCCGCGCGGCGTGGCTCGCACGGCGATCGAGCGCCGAGACGGCGGAATCTCGGGCGGCGTTGGGGTCCTGTGCGGCATCCAGCCCAGCGCCGACAACAGCGGGGTCGGCGCGGCGCGCGGCTACGACAACGAAGGCCGTTTCGTCGGCGCCAAGCTGGGCTTCTCGTTCTGAAGTCTCAGTCGACGACCGAGAACTTGCCCTTCTCGAACACCCGCAGCACCTGGGTCAGTTCGTGACCACGCTTGAGGATCATGCCGCCCTGGCCGAGCACCGACCAGGCGCCCTGCTTGCGCGCTAGCGCCGGACGCTTCTCGACGCGATAGAGCGGGGCCTCGGCCGTATGGCGGAAGATCGAGAACACGGCGCAGTCCGAAAGACCGGCGATGCCGTAGTCGCGCCACTCGCCGGCCGCGACCATGCGGCCGTAGAGGCGCATCAGCTGGTCCAGTTCGCGCCGCTCGAAGAACACGACGCCGCCGGTGCCAGAACCAGACGGAGGGGAGGGCTGGGAGTCCAAGGCCATCGGCGGAATCTAATCCCAAATCGGACGATTGGAACAGCGCTCCTCACGAATTCCACCGACGGCCTATCGTCCGTGTCGCGCCGGTCACGCCCGCCGGAAATGACATCGCGCGGTCATGGTGCGCCTCGATATGACCTTATTTCGGTCCCGCGCCCGCCTGTTTGCGGGTCGATAACAACATTGTCGGCTGATCGGACACCCTGTGGTCCAGGATCCTGAACAGCCCCCCCAGCCCCCAGATCGCGGGCCGGTCGGCCGACAAACTCTATATCCCCTCCCCCCCAAATGAGCCCGCGCGGTCCTCCCCCACCGCGCGGGTTTTTTGCGTTCGCGCGCTATAGCGCACGACCCATCGGTCCGCCCTGAAACGACCTTTGTTTGGTCCAGCCCTCGCCCGGATGAGCCGCGATAAGGAAAGCGTCGACGAAGAGCGGACCGGGTCCTGTCCAGCCCCCCCAGCCCTCCCGGTCACGAGACGCTTCTCGCCGACACGCAAAAGGAACCCGCGTGGCTAGTCCCCTCCAGCCGCGCGGGTTTTTTGTCGTCTGAAGTCTCGAAAAGGGCGTGCTCAGCGCTCCGGCGCGGGGGCTTCCAGCACACCCAGGATGCGGCCGCCCTTGGCGCCCTGCACCAGAATCACCGTCTCGAGATCCGCGTCGGCCGCGGCCGGCAGGCGATACAGCTTGGGCCGGCCCGCCCACGGACCCAGCTTGATCAGCTCGCGCACCACGTTGCGGTGGACCAGGGTCTGGCCCTTGTTGTCGCCGCGCTTCACCGCGATGTCCTGCTCGCGCGGGTCGTAGCGCAACAGCCAAACCTCGCCGCCGCCGCGCGGGGCGGGGCCGGAGCCGACGGCGACGCGGGTCTTGCCCACGAACTGCATGTCCGGCGGGTTGAGCGGGGCGCGAGCCGCGGACTTCACGATATCCTCGACCGCCTCGGCCTTGGTCCCGGACGCCTGGACGCGGCCGCCGACCACGATCTGCGGCGTGGGCACGTCGCGCAGGGCGAACTTCTTGGCATAGGCCCGTTGGCGTTCGGCGAAGGCCGGCTTGGCGAAAGTGTCCTTCCAGCCGAGATAATCCCAGTAGTCGACCGAATAGGTCAGGGCCAGGACGCCGTCGCGCTTGGACAGATCGGCCGCCAGCTGATTGGCCTTGCCGCAGGACGAGCAGCCCTGGGCGGTGAACAGCTCGACCACGACGGGCGTCTTCGCCTTTTCAGGCTGAGCCTGAGCGGCGGAGCCCCAGGACAGGGACGTGGCGACGCCGGACAGGGCCAGGCAGAGCAGGGAAAGGGCGGCCTTACGCATTGCGGGTCACTTAAGCCAAGAACGCCCCGGATAGCCGTTCACGAGGCCGTGAATAGCACCGGTCCATGGGGAGAAAAGGTGGAGACATCGTTGTCAGAGCGTCCCGCAACGAAAACGGCCGGCCCCGCGAGGAGCCGGCCGTCTCTTTCACGCGTCGATCGCGACGCTCAGCCGGCCGACTTGGCCAGATTGCGCAGCACGTAGTTCAGGACGCCGCCGTTCTTGAAGTATTCAAGTTCGGTCGGCGTATCGATGCGGCAGCGGACCGGGAAGCGGGCGATGCGGCCGTCGGTCGGGCGGTAGAGCTCGACGATCAGCTGCTTGCGCGGCGCCAGATCGGTGAGGCCGCGGATCGAGACGATCTCCTCGCCGGTCAGCTCCAGCTTCTGCCAGCCGTCCTGGACGAACTGCAGCGGCAGCACGCCCATGCCGACCAGGTTCGAGCGGTGGATGCGCTCGAAGCTTTCGCAGATCACCGCGCGGACGCCGAGCAGCTTGGTGCCCTTGGCGGCCCAGTCGCGCGACGAGCCGGTGCCGTATTCCTTGCCGCCGAACACGACGGCGGGACGGCCTTCGGCCTGATACTTCATGGCCGCGTCGTAGATCGACATCACTTCGCCGGTCGGGAAGTGCTTGGTCACGCCGCCTTCGATGTCCGGCGTGATCTTGTTGCGGATGCGGATGTTGGCGAACGTGCCGCGCATCATCACCTGGTGGTTGCCGCGGCGGGCGCCGTAGCCGTTGAAGTCCACCGGCTCGACGCCGTGATCGATCAGGTACTGACCGGCCGGGCTAGTCGTCTTGATCGAACCGGCCGGGCTGATGTGGTCGGTGGTGATCGAGTCGCCGAACACGGCCAGGACGCGGGCTTCCACGATGTCGGTGACCGGAGCGGGGGTCATCGACATGTTCGGGAAGTACGGCGGGTTCTGGACGTAGGTGGAGTCGCCCTCCCACGCGTAGGTCTGGCCGCCGGTCACCTTGATGCCCTGCCAGTTCTTGTCGCCCTTGAAGACGTCGCCGTAGCGGGTGGCGAACATCTTCTCGTTGATGGCCTTGCGCTGCAGGACGGCGATGTCCTCGTTCGAAGGCCAGATGTCCTTCAGGAAGACGTCGTTGCCCTTCTTGTCCTGGCCGATCGGCTGAGTGGCCAGGTCGATCTTCATCGTGCCGGCCAGGGCGTAGGCCACCACCAGCGGCGGCGAGGCCAGGTAGTTGGCGCGGACGTCGGGGTTCACGCGGCCTTCGAAGTTGCGGTTGCCCGACAGCACCGAGCACGCGACCAGATCGGCCTCGTTGATCGTCTTGCTGATGGCTTCCGGCAGCGGGCCCGAATTGCCGATGCAGGTGGTGCAGCCATAGCCGACCAGGTTGAAGCCCAGGGCGTCCAGCGACTTGGTCAGGCCGGCCTTGGCCAGGTAGTCGGTGACCACCTGCGAGCCGGGGGCCAGCGAGGTCTTCACCCACGGCTTGACCTTCAGGCCCTTGGCGACCGCGTTCTTGGCCAGCAGGCCAGCGGCGATCAGGACCGAGGGGTTGGAGGTGTTGGTGCACGAGGTGATGGCCGCGATGACCACGTCGCCGTGACCGACATCGAAGCTTTCGCCTTCCACCGGGGCGCGCAGGTCAGGCTGTTCGGCCTTGCCGAACTCACCGGCCAGCGACTCGGCGAACTTGTACGAGGCGTCCGACAGCAGCACGCGGTCCTGCGGGCGCTTGGGGCCGGCCAGCGACGGCAGCACGCTCGACAGGTCCAGCTCCAGGGTGTCGGTGAAGGTCGGCTCGGGCACGCCCGGCTCCCACCACAGACCCTGCTCCTTGGCGTAGGCTTCGACCAGGGCGACGCGTTCCGGCGTACGGCCGGTGCCCTTCAGATAGGCGATGGTCGAGGCCGAGATCGGGAAGAAGCCGCAGGTGGCGCCGTATTCCGGGGCCATGTTGGCGATCGTCGCCTGGTCTTCCAGGGTCAGGTTGGCCAGGGCGTCGCCGTAGAATTCGACGAACTTGCCGACCACGCCCTTCTTGCGCAGCATCTGGGTGACGGTCAGCACCAGGTCGGTCGCGGTCGCGCCTTCCGGCATGGCGCCGGTCAGCTTGAAGCCGATGACTTCCGGGATCAGCATCGGGATCGGCTGGCCCAGCATGGCCGCTTCGGCCTCGATGCCGCCCACGCCCCAGCCCAGGACGGCCAGGCCGTTGACCATGGTCGTGTGGCTGTCGGTGCCGACGACGGTGTCGGGATAGGCGACTTCCTCGCCGTCGACCGCGTTGGTCCAGACCGTTTGGGCCAGATATTCCAGGTTCACCTGGTGGCAGATGCCGGTGCCGGGCGGGACGACGCGGAAGTTGTTGAACGCCGACGAACCCCAACGCAGGAAGCGATAGCGCTCGATGTTGCGCTCGTACTCGCGCTTGACGTTGTCGTCGTAGGCCTTGGGGTTGCCGAAGTTGTCGACCATCACCGAGTGGTCGATGACCAGGTCGACGGGGTTCAGCGGGTTGATCTTGGCCGGGTTGGCGCCCAGGGCGACCATGGCGTCGCGCATGGCGGCCAGGTCGACGACGGCGGGCACGCCGGTGAAGTCCTGCATCAGCACGCGCGCCGGGCGGAAGCTGATTTCGTGCTCGACCGCGCCCTTGTTGGCCAGCCAGGCGGCCACGGCTTTCAGGTCGTCCTCGTTGACCGAGACGCCGTCTTCGTTGCGCAGCAGGTTTTCCAGGAGCACCTTCATCGAGACCGGCAGCGATGAAGTTCCGGTCAGACCGGCTTCCTCGGCGGCGCGAAGGCTGTAATAGACATAAGACTTGCCGCCGACGGTCAATTCGCGACGGGCTTTCAGGCTGTCCACAGACGCCATTCTAAGGATCCTTCTCTGTCCACGGCCGCCCGAAAACCACTCCCGGGATCACGCGCTGATCGGAAGGGACACACAGGTTCCGCCTCCGCGCCGCGTACCACCCAAAACGACTGGAGGGGGACGACCGCGCGCTTCTTAGCGCTGCCGCCGTCGAACGTCCATGTCGCGCGGGGGGTCTTGGCGTGTTGAGAGTTGTTCTCATTCAGGATCTGGCGATCACGCGCGGCGAGCGGCGGTTGTTCTCGCACCTGGATCTGACCCTGCGCGCCGGCGAAGCGGCCGCCCTGGTCGGCCGCAACGGCGCGGGCAAGACCAGCCTGCTGCGCGCGGTCGCGGGCCTGCTGCGGCCGGCCGAGGGGACCGTCGGCTTCGAAGGCGAGGCCGGCCCGATCGAGGCCGAGACGGCGCGGGCCGAGCACCTGCACCTGCTGGGCCACCAAGACGGGCTGAAGTCCAGCCGCACCGCCTGGGAGGAGCTGCGCTTCCAGACCTTGTGGACCGGCGGGACCGAGGATGGCGCCCGCGCGGCGGCCAAGCGCTTCGACCTCTCCCGCCTTCTGGACCTGGAGGTCCGCCGCTTGTCGGCCGGCCAGCGCCGGCGCCTGGCCCTGGCCCGCCTGGCGGCCAGCCCGCGGGCGCTGTGGCTTCTGGACGAGCCCATGGCCCCGCTGGACGCGAGCCAGCGGGCGGCGTTCGGCGCCGTGATGGCCGAGCACTTGGCCGCCGGCGGCATGATCCTGGCTTCCGTCCACGATCCGCTGCCGATCCCGGCGCGAAACGTGGAGATCGGCGCATGAAGGCGTTCGGCGTCCTCCTGCGGCGGGAACTGGCCCTCGCCTGGGGCCGGGGCGGCGGGCCGCTTCTGGCCCTGACCTTCTACGCCTGTGTCGTCGTGCTGCTGCCGATGGCGTCGGGTCGCGCGCCGGAGCGTCTGGCCGCCATCGCGCCGGGCGTCGCCTGGCTGGCCCTGGCTCTTGCCGCTCTGCTGTCCCTCGAAAGATTGTTCGAGCGCGACTACGAGGACGGAGCCCTGGATCTGCTCGCCATAGGCCCCGCGCCGCTGGAGGCCGTGGCCGTCGCCAAGTGTATGGCCCAGTGGCTGGCGACCGGCGCGCCCCTGGCCCTGGCCGCCCCGGTCGCGGCCCTGATGCTGGGCGCGGACCTCAAGGTCATGCCGCTGCTGGTGCTGTGCGCCCTGGCCGGCGGCCTGGCCTTCGCCTTCCTGGGCGGCCTGGGCGCGGCCCTGGCCCTGGGCAGCAAGCGCGGCGGTCTGTTGGTGGCGGTGATCGTGCTGCCGCTCTACGCCCCGCCGGTGATCTTCGGCGCCGGGGCGCTAGACGGCTTCTCGGCCGGCCTGCCCTGGACGGGCGGGCTGCTGCTATTGCTGGCCTACTGCGTCGGGGCGGTGGGGCTATCGCCGCTGGCCATGGGCGCGGCCTGCCGCAACGCGCTGGATTGAAAAACCCTGTCATCCCGGCCGCAGCGCAGCGGAGAGCCGGGACCGTAAAAAACTCGGCCTATCCGGTGGTCCCGGATCGGCGCGCTTCGCGCTTGTCCGGGATGACAGCTTTCACGGCGTCGGCGCCACCGTCGCCTGCAACGCTCCCGCGGCGGCCTTCTTCTCCCCCAGCACCACCGCGAAGCTGCCGCCGATGATCAGCAGGCCGCCGGCGAGCAGGGCCGCGGTAAGATGGTCGCCGAACAGCAGCACGCCGCAGGCCGCGCCGATCAGCGGCTCGATATTGATGAACACCCCGGCGCTGGCCGCGCCGACCTTGGAGGCCCCGAACTGCCAGGCCGCCGTGGCCAGCAGGGTGGCCAGCACCCCCTGGGCGACGACGGCGGTCCAGACCGCCGGGCCGAGATCCAGTTTCGGCGCGCCGTGCATGACGAACGCGATCGGCAGGATGGTGAAGGCCGCCACGATGATCGACACCGCCGGAATGGCCATCGGATTCGAGGTCTTGGGCGCGCGACGCAGGGTCAGCAGCCAAGCCAGGAAGATGAACAGCGCGCCGATCGATAGCGCCACGCCATAGGGCGAACTGGCGCCGTCCGGCTTGCCGGCGATCAGGGCCGCGCCCAGGGTCGCCGCCGCGACGCCGCCCCACGAGGCCTTGGAGACCTTCTCGCCCAGCACCTTGGCGCTGACCGCGATCAGGGCCGGCATGGCGCCGACCAGAAGCGCGGCGACCGTGACGCTGACATGGGCCAGGCCCTCGAACTGCACCAGGAACGCCACGCCGTAGAGCACGCCCGCCAGCAGCACGATTGGCGAGCGGAACAGGGCGCGGACCTCGGGACGGCGCAGGGCGAACGGCGCGGCGGCCAGGGCGGCCACGGCGAAGCGCAACAGCACCATATGGGCCGCGTCGGTCTCCGTCAGGATCAGCTTGCCGGTCGGGAAACCCAGGCCCCAGCAGATCCCCGCGAGGGCCAGGGCGACGAAAGCGATCGACTTCATGCGGACTCCCTATCCCCAGAGGGGCCGGAAACGAGAATAGCCGGGCGGGACGCACGGCGCGGCGTGCGTCTTCTGGAGGATGGCGTGTCCCGGAATTGGCAGCTGACATAGCGCGCGCCAGCTGGAGCGCAAGACGGCCGCGTCTCCGCCGCCCGCCAAACATGTAACATTGTTCATGGACGCGGACATTTTCGCGCCATATCCCGATGGCCAAGCTCTCGTCATCATTACGACAGGGAGCTCACAACCATGCGTAAAACGCTTACCCGACTGGCGCTCGCGGGCGCCGCCGCCACCGTTCTGGCCGCCGGCGCGGCCGTGGCCCAGGTTCCGCCGCCGCCTCCGGCCCCGGCGGCTCCGCCCGCCCCGCCGATGCCGCCCATGCCGCCCATGCCGCCGATCGAAGCGCTGATGGCCATGGGGCCGGGCATGGGTGACATGATGTTCATGCATCATGGCCGCGCCGCCGATCCGGAGAAGCGCGCCCAGCGCCTGCGCGACGTCCTGCAGCTGCGCCCGGACCAGGACCCGGCGCTGAAGGCCTATGTCGAGGCCACCACGCCGAAGATGATGGTCCGCAAGGAAGACGTCTCGAAGGACAAGGCCGACAAGCTCGACAAGCCCGGCCTCGATAGGAAGGACGGCGACCGGATGGAATGGGCCGACGCCAAGCCGCTGACCACGCTGGAGCGCCTCGACCGCATGACCAAGGCGGCCGACGCCATGAAGCAGCGCGCCGAGGCCACGCGCGCCTTCTATACGGCCTTGACCCCCAGCCAGCAGAAGACCTTCGACGTGCTGGGCATGGGCGAGGGCCCGGGCGGCGACTTCGGCGGCGACGGCGACCACGTCTTCATCCGCCGCTTCGACGCCCGCGCCCCGATCGTCAAGGACGGCGAGCGCAGGATCGTCATCCAGCGGAAGGTGGGCTGACGCCCACCGGGCAGCGGAAGGTGGGCTAACGCCCACCGGGCAGCGGAAGGTGGGCTAACGCCCACCGGGCAACGGAAGGTGGGCTGACGCCCATCGAGCAGCGCAAGGTCGGCTGACCCCGACCGGGCGTGAAGGCGCGGCGGGCCTGCAACCGCCGCGCCTTCTCCCGCTTTCCCCCGTCTTCCTTGGCTCCGTAGCGATACGGCCATTGCCCGCGCGGTCCCGCCGCTCTAAGCAGCCGACATGGACGCGCGCCACACGTTCGATTTCCTGACCAATCCCGAGCGGTTCATGGCCTTCTCGCGGTGGGCCGCGCCGTTGCTGGGCGCCTTGTCCGCCGCCGCCGCGATCGCCGGCCTGGTCCTGACCTTCCTAGTCCCCGAGGACTATCAGCAAGGCGACACGGTGCGGATGATGTTCATCCACATCCCAGCCGCCTCGCTGTCACTGTTCATCTATGTCTGCTTGGGCGTCGCCAGCTTTCTGGCTCTGGTGTTCCGCCAAGCCCTGGCTGATCTCGCGGCCCAGGCCTGCGCCCCGCTGGGCGCGGTCTACACCGCCCTGGCCCTGATCACCGGGTCGCTGTGGGGCAAGCCGATGTGGGGGACCTGGTGGGTCTGGGACGCGCGCCTGACCTCGGTGCTGGTGCTGCTGCTGTTCTATCTGGGCTACATGGCCCTGCGCGGCGCGCTCGAGGACGAGCAGAAGGCCGCGCGCGCCGCCGCCATCCTGGCCCTGGTCGGGCTGATCAACCTGCCGATCGTCAAGTTCTCGGTCGAGTGGTGGAACACCCTGCATCAGGGCTCTTCGACCTTCATGGCCGCCAAGGGCGACGGCTTGCCGGCGATCTACGCCTGGCCGGCCGTGCTGATGGGCCTGGCCTATCTGGGCGCGTTCGGATCGCTGTGGCTGACGCGCATCCGGGCCCTGGTCTGGCGGCGCAAGGCCCGGAGCCTGGCCATGAAGCTGGCGGAGGGCGCGCGATGAGCTTCGACTTCGACGCCGGCAAGTACGCCGTCTATCTGTGGCCCGCCTTCGCGATCTCAGCGGTCGCCTTCGCCTGGATGATCGCCGATAGCGTCCTGACGGCCCGTCGCTGGAAACGCGAGACCGATCGGCTGCAGGCCGAATTGGACGGCGCCCCGTGAAGCGCTGGCTGGCCTTCGCGCCCCTGGCCGTGCTGCTCGGCCTGGCGGCCCTATTCGCGGGCTTCGCCCTGAAGCGCGACCCGCACGTCCAGCCGCACGCCCTGGTCGGCAAGCCGATGCCGGCCCTGTCCCTGCCCGACCTGGCCGACGGCCGGCCGGAGCCGATCCGCGCCGCGACCGACGGCCCGGTCCTGGTCAACTTCTTCGCCTCGTGGTGCGCGCCGTGCGAGATCGAGCATCCGCAGCTGATGGCGCTGAAGGCCCAGGGGGTGAAGGTGGTCGGCATCGCCTACAAGGACGCCCCGGCGAACACCCAGGCCTTCCTGACCCGCCTGGGCGATCCGTTCGCCGAGCGCCTGGTCGACCGCGACGGCCGCGCGGGGCTGGAGTTCGGCGTCACCGGTGTGCCGGAGACCTATCTGGTCGGTTCCGACGGCATGATCTTGGCCAAGCACACCGGCCCGCTAACCCCCGACGCGGCCGAAGATCTGCTGAAGAAGGCGCGCTGAGCCGGGCCTATTTCAGGCAAGCGCGGGACGAGCCGGTCTGAAGCTTCAGCCCGCCGATAATGGCTTGCGCCTCCGCCTTCGTGGCCGGCCTGAGCGCGCCGTTCGCGTCCGTCATCTGATACGCGCAATCGCGATCACGGTGGGGCGGCGCTTCGTCGGACGTCCGCTGCTCGACCAGCATGCGGTCGGGCGCGGACCAGACAGCGGTCACGTCGGTCACCAGCGTCTTGTGGTCGCGCGACTGCACCCAGATCTCGCCCTTGTCGCTGACCGAAATCTCATAGCCGTTCGGCAACGTCTGCTTGGTCGCGAACATCGAGCCGACGATCGCGGCGATGAACAGGGCGGCCGCCGCGAGGACGATCAGGAAGACAATCTTCTGGCGGGTCACGGGGGGTCTCCAGACACCATTTGGCGCGCGGGGTGCGCTCACAGGTCGCGGAGCTATCGCGTTAACGCGGCGTTGACCATACTCGCCGACCTTCCGTTAACCATGATAGACTTCGAGTCATGAGCACCGTCCGTCCCGCCGGTTGGCCGTCCGTCCCGTCGAACCCCGCCTCCGCGCCCGCCAAGGGCCCGGGCGCCCAGACGCGCGCGGCCTTCTTCCAGGCGGCCCTGACGGACACCGCTCCTGCCCGCCCGGCCACCGCGCCGTCGACCGTGCAGATGCAGACCCTGGCCCAGCCGCAGCAGCGTCAGGCCCCTCAGAAGCCCTTCGTGCAGCCGGACGCCCAGCCGCAGAAGATCCTGCGTCCGGGCTCGCTGCTGAACATCGTGGTTTGATTGGGTCCCCGCTTTCGCGGGGATGAGCGGTAGAGGATCAGGCCGCCTTCTTCGCGGCCTTGTCCTTCTTGGGCTTCTTGTCCTTTTTCGGCTTCTCGGCCTTCGTCGCCTTGGCCTTTTTCAGCTTGGGCTCGGGCTCGGCCGGGTGAAGCTCGGCGCCGGCCATGTCGGCGAGCAGGTCCAGGAAGCCCTCGCGCTTGCCGGGCTTCAGCAGGGCCAGGATGCGCGCGTCGGCCATGGCGACCATCGGGCGAATGGCTTCAAGGGCCTCGCGGCCGGCGTCCGTCAGGCGGACGCTGTTGGCGCGGGCGTCCTCGCTGGAACGTTGGCGCTCCAGGTGGCCCTTGGTGATCATGCGGGCGACCATGTCGGCCAGGGTCGAACGGTCGATGCCGGTGGCCCGGACCAGGGCCGTCTGGGTGACGCCCTCGTTCTCGGCCACGGCGGCCAGCACGGCGAACTGGCGTTGGGTCACCCCGGCCTCGCCGCACTCCTCGGCATAGATGTCGAGCGCCAGTTGCAGGACCCGGTGAAGCAGATGGCTGGGCGAACGCTCCAGCAGCCCCGCGACCGGCTTGTCGCCCTTGCTCTTGGCCATCCTGACGCCCCCTGTCCGCGCGGCCGTCGCTCGGCCGACGGATCAAGGCTATCACCCTAACACGTCGGTTTGACGACAACGGTCCGTGGACGGTGGAAAGTGTCGGGACCTAGAAGCCGACGTCCGGCGGCTCCACGGCGGCGGGCTCGTCGCCCTGGGCCATATGCTTCATGATGAAGGGGACCTGGCTGAAGGTGAACAGCACGGCGAGGCCGATCAGCACGAAGCGGAAAATGACCCAGTGCTCCGTCGAGAGCGTATTGCGGACCACCTCGTTGGCCAGCGCCGCGAAGGCGAAATAGCCGCCGTAGCGCAGGGTCAGGGTCCGCCAGGCCGCGTCGGCCATGTGGATGGCGTCGCCCATGATCGCCCGCAGCGGCGCGCGTCCGGTCAGGGCGCCGCCGAACATGAACACCGCCAGCGAGGCGTTGATCACCGTCACCTTGACCTTCAGGAAGACCTCGGAGTGGAACACCAGGCCCAGCACGCCGAAGACCAGGGCCATGGCGCCGTAGAATAGCGGCAGCAGGGCCAGGCGACGTTCCACCGCGAAGCCGATGGCCAGGGCCGCGACCGAGGCCGCCACCAGCACCCAGGTCGCCTTCTGGAAGTCCTTGGTGATGAAGAAGGTCGCGCCGAACGCCAGGGTGGCGCCATAGTCGACGACCGTCCGGACCCAGCCGTTATTCTTTTTCGGGGGCGTCTCGACCGCTTCGCTCACGGATCAGTCCTTCAGGCCGACGAGGGAGCGCGAGAACGCGCGGGCGTC
This sequence comes from Caulobacter sp. 1776, assembly GCF_040545685.1. Taxonomy (NCBI): domain Bacteria; kingdom Pseudomonadati; phylum Pseudomonadota; class Alphaproteobacteria; order Caulobacterales; family Caulobacteraceae; genus Caulobacter; species Caulobacter sp. 1776. The sequence goes on along the minus strand of NZ_JBEPMI010000001.1, from coordinate 956,944 downwards.
GAACGGTTGCAGGTCCTCGACCCCTTCGCCGACGCCGATCAGCTTGATCGGGCTGTCGGAGGCGCGGGCCACCGGCACCAGCACCCCGCCGCGCGCGGTGCCGTCCAGCTTGGTCATGACAATCCCGGACACGCCGACCTGGTTGCCGAAGATCTTTTCCTGGGCCAGGGCGTTGCGGCCGACGGTGGCGTCCAGGACGAGCAGGGTCTCGTGCGGATAGTCGGGGTCGACCTTCTTCACGACACGGATGACCTTGAGCAGCTCGTCCATCAGGCCCTGCTTGTTCTGCAGGCGGCCGGCGGTGTCGATCAGCACGACGTCGTAGTGCTCGGCCTTGGCGCGCTCGACGGCCTCATAGGCCAGGGCGGCGGCGTCCGAACCGGTGGGCTTGGCCATGAAGTCGGCCCCGGCCCGGTCCGCCCAGACCTTCAGCTGCTCGACGGCGGCGGCGCGGAAGGTGTCGCCAGCGGCGATCAGGACGCGGGCGCCCTTCTCGGTCAGGTCGGCGGCGATCTTGCCCAGGGTCGTGGTCTTGCCCGAGCCGTTGACGCCGATGAACAGCACCACATAGGGGCGCGGGCCGGCCAGCGGGTCGAAGCTGCCCTGGCGGTCGGCCAGCTCGGCGGCGATCAGCTCGGCCAGGGCTTCCTTGACCTCGTCGTCGCTGGACGACTTGCCGAAGCGCGCCTTGCCGAACGCTTCGGTGATGCGGGCGGCGATCTGCGGACCGAGGTCGGCCTCGATCAGCATCTCTTCCAGCGCGTCCAGCTGTTCCTGGTCGAGGGGCTTCTTGGTGAAGACCCCCGTGACCTGCTCGGTCATCTGCTGCGACGACCGGGTCAGGCCGGACGTCAGGCGCTGGAACCAGCCTTTTTTCTGTTCGGGCTTGTCGCTCATCCGCGCCCCTTTAGTCGAACGGGCGAAAGTGTAAATCGGATATTACCGGCGCAGGGTTCACGGACGCGGCGCCGTCATGGCATCAACGGGCATGGACGTGCACCTAGACCCCCTCGGGACCGCGCTTTTCTGGCTCGACTACGCCGCCGCGGCCGTTTTCGGGGCAACGGGCGCCCTCGCGGCGGCCCGACGCAAACACGACATCATCACGTTCGGATTCTTCGCCGCGATCACCGGCGTGGGCGGCGGGACCCTGCGCGACCTGCTGATCGGGGCGCCGGTCTTCTGGGTGCAGAGACCCGGCTACATCCTGGCCTGCCTGGCCGCCGCCACGGTCGTCTGGCTGCTGGGCAAGCGCGGCTGGCGATTCCGGGCCCTGCTCTGGCTCGACGCCCTGGGCATGGCCGCCTACGCGGTCGTCGGCACGGCCAAGGCGCTCAGCCTGGGTGTCCATCCGTTCAGCGCCGTGGTCATGGGCGTGCTGACCACCGCCTTCGGCGGCGTGATCCGCGACGTGCTGGCCGAGGAGCCGAACCTCTTGCTACGCCGGGAGATCTACATCACCGCGGCCCTGCTGGGCGCGAGCGTGTTCGCCGTGCTGAAGTTGCTGGGCGCGCCGTTCTGGCCGGCGGGGATTACGGGGTTCGTCGCGGCGTTCGGGCTGCGGGCGGCAGCCTTGAAGCTGGGGTGGAGCCTGCCGGGGTTCGCGGGGGAAGACGACGCTCGGGACGCCTAGGCTGGATCTCAGGCGGCTTCGACGTCTTCGATCAGGGCCTGAACCGGAATGTTCCACGACTTCGACAACAGCCTCACCTGGGGCAAGGTTAGACCGCGGCGTCCGTTCAGGATCTCGGATGCGCGAGAACGAGAACCCAGAAGCGCAGCCAGGTCCGACTGTCCCAGACCCTTGCGATCCATGGCGAAGCGGATCGCCTCCGCCGGACCCGTCGCGGGCATCGGGTACTGGTCTTCTTCGTACTTCGCCAGCAGCAGGCCCAGCAGTTCGAACCGATCGCCCTCGTCGCTGCCCGCTTCAGGCTCGTTGTCGAAGAAAGCTTCGAACGCCGCCAGGGCCGCCAGATAGCCCGCCTCGTCACGAATGATCTTGATATCCGTCGCCATTACACGGTCTCCGGGTCGATCTTGTCATAGTCGGCATGCGTGCCCACGAACTTCACCAGAACCTGCTTGAAAGTGTAGGAAATACGCACCACCAGACGATAGTTGTTGCCGCCGATGTCAAAGATAACGCGGTTGTCGCCTACGAAATCGACGCTGCGGAAGTCGTTCTTGATGTCCTGCGGCGTCAGCCATTCGGCGGCTCTCGCATGGTCGTACCACGCGATCAGCGGCCCCCTGGCGTTTGGATGTATCGTCCAGAACGCTTGCAAGACTCTCTTGGCGACGACATTCACGGCGAGAGCCTATCATGTTCCCAAATATGGAACAAGAGTCCAGCCTCAGAGATCGTGATCCGGATGCTGCCGCGACACCACCGGCCCGCTCGGCCCGAGCGCCGGACGCACTGGCATGTCGGCCAGATGCTCCATCCAGGCCGGCCGACCTTCCACGGCCAGCTGCACCGCCGGTTCCACGGCCGACGGGTCGTCGAAGGCGAACACCGCCAGGTCGATCCGGTCGTCGCTCCACTCGTAGGTCAGCGGCGTGCCGCAGGCGGCGCAAAAGCCGCGCTGGATCTTGTCCGAGCTCTGGAAGGTCGAGCGCTGGCCGCGCGTCCAGGTCAGGTCGGCGACATTGACCGACACCAGCGCCCCGAACGGTCCGGCGAAGGCCTTCTGGCACATGCGGCACCAGCAGATCGAGGCCCGCTGAGGCTGGCCCTCGACCCGAAACCGCACCGCGCCGCACTGGCAGCCGCCGCTCAACGCCATGGCTCTATCCCTTGGGAGTGAGTTTGAAAGTCACCTTGTAGCCGTCGTGGTCCGACAGCACCGGCTCGCTGGCGCCATCGAATGTGGCCTCGACCGCCGTCGGCGTCACCTTGACCGCGTCGCCATCGAGGAAGCCGATCAGATCCTGGGTGTCCAGCCACGGCGCGTCGCCGTCGTACGAGATCTGAGTGTCGCAGGTCTTGGGCCGCTCGTGGCACCAACGGCTGACCACCTCGAACGGATAGTCGTTCATCACGTGGTCGAAACGATCGGCCGAGTGCATGACGTTGAAATCGCCGCCGACGATCAACGGCGCGCCGGGCGTGCGATCGGCCTGCATGAAGCGCTTCAGCTCGTCGGCCTGCAGGTGGTGCGCCGCCGTGGCCCGGCTGCGCGGCACGCCCGAGGCGCCCTTGGAGTTCAGATGGGTGTCGGCGATCTCGACCGGGACCGGCAGGCCGGGGACATGGATCGCCACCAGCATCACGCCCTTGTTGGCCAGGCAGTCCAGGCCCGCGCAATAGCGATAGGCGTGCGACTTGACCCACGCGATCGGATGGTTGGACAGCACCCACAGGCCGCTGGAGCCCCACTTGCCCAGGCCCTCGCCCTTGCGACGGTACTTCACGCGCCGGAAATCGGGCCGTTCGCCCTGGGCGAAGTAGTTCGGGTCGCGCTGGCCCTTGCGCGGGCCGCGCGCGACGTACGGATAGCCGCTTTCGTCGATCAGATCCCAGATCTCGTCGCGGAAGCCTTCCTGGATCAGGACGACGTCGGGCTCGGCGCCCTTGGCGCGCATTGCCGCCAGTTCATGGCCGATCTGTTTCAGCGCCGTGCCGCGACCCGACCGAACCGGCCAGGGCAAGCCCTCGACATTGTAGGTCATGACGCTGAGCGTCACCGGCTTGGGTTCCGCGCGCGCCGGGACGCCGGCCAGCAGAGCCAGCGCCAGGGCGGCGGAACCGAACACCCGCGGGCTCAGGCGGCGCGCTCCGCCAGGACATGGCTGCCGTCGTGACCCGTCACGGTGAAGGCGACGATCTCGCCCAGCGGGGCCTCGCCTTGGAAGCGGATCTCGGTGAAGTCGTCGGCCCGCGCCACGCCTTCGCGCTCGACCAGGCCTGGCAAGGTTCGGCCGACCTGGCTTTGCAGATGGCGTTCCAGGCCGCGCTGACCGGCTTCGCGCAGACGGCGGGCGCGGTCCTTGATCACGGGACCCTTCACCGGCGGCATCCGCGCGGCGGGCGTGCCGGGGCGGGCGCTGTAGGGGAAGACGTGCAGGAAGGCCAAACCCGCTTCCTCGACCAGCTTCAAGGTGTTCTCGAACGCCTCGTCGGTCTCGGTCGGAAAGCCGGCGATCAGGTCGGCGCCGAAGGCGGTGTCGGGACGCACGCGGCGGACCTCGGCGACCAGCTTCAGGGCGTCCTCGCGGCTGTGGCGGCGCTTCATGCGCTTGAGGATCAGGTTGTCGCCGGCCTGAAGGCTGAGATGCAGATAGGGCATCAGGCGCGGCTCGGTCTCGAGCAGCTTGAACAGATCAGGATCGATCTCGGCCGCGTCGATCGACGACAGGCGCAGGCGCGGCAAATTCGGGACCATCCGCAAGATCCGGCCCACCAGTTGGCCTAGGGTTGGCTGCCCCGGCAGGTCGGCGCCCCACGAGGTGACGTCGACGCCGGTCAGCACGACCTCGCGATAGCCCTCGGCGGCCAGCTTGCGGACCTGCTCGACGACCTCGCCGGCCGGGGCCGAGCGCGAGTTTCCTCGGCCATAGGGGATGATGCAGAAGGTGCAGCGGTGGTCGCAGCCGTTCTGGACCTCGACATAGGCCCGGGCTCGGTCCTTGAGGCCGTCGATCAGGTGACCGGCGGTCTCCTTGATCGACATGATGTCGTTGACCCGCACGCGGGTGGAGGTGTCCAGCAGCGCGCCCGGCGCGGCCTTCTCGGCATTGCCCAGCACGAGGTCGACCTCGGGCATGGCGGCGAAGGCGGCCGGATCCACCTGGGCGGCGCAGCCAGTGACGACGATCCGCGCGTCCGGCCGTTCGCGGCGGGCCTTGCGGATCGCCTGGCGGGCCTGGCGCACGGCCTCGTTGGTCACAGCGCAGGTGTTGAACACCACCGCGTCCGACAAGCCGTCGGCCGCGGCGCGGGCGCGGATCGCCTCGCTCTCATAGGCGTTCAGGCGGCAGCCGAAGGTGACGACGTCGACGCCGTCCGGGCCGGACAGCGTCGTGGCCGGACCGCCCTCCTCGCCCACGTCAGGCCTGGGCTTCGGCGTCGCCTTGATGACGGTATAGGAGGCCATGGCTCAGGCCGCGACCAGCTCCGGCAGCTTGCCGGCGAAGTCCATGCTGATCGGGCCGGTCATGATCACGTGGCCGTCGCTTTCGCGCCACTCGATGACCAGAGACCCGCTTTCGAACTCGACGCGCGCCTTGCGGTCGGTCAGGCCGCGACGCACGGCGGCGACCTGGGCGGCGCAGGCGCCGGTGCCGCAGGCCAGCGTCAGGCCCGCGCCGCGTTCCCAGACCTTCAGCTGGATGTGATCGCGGGCGGCGATATGGGCGAAACCGACATTGACCCCTTCCGGGAACAGCGGGTGGTGCTCGACCAGCGAGCCCGCGCCCGTGGCGAACGCATCATCAACGGGAGCGTCGACGAAAAACACCACGTGCGGATTGCCCATCGAGACGCAGACCGGCGTGTGGACCAGCGGCGCGTCGATCGGACCGACCTGCAGCTCCACGCGCTCGGTGTTCATCTCTTCCGAAAGCGGGATCTGGGTCCAGTCGAGGCCCGGCGGGCCCATGTCGACGGTGACCAGCTTATCGCCGGCCGCCACGCCCGACAGACGGCCGGCGACGGTGTCGAACGCCACGGCGTCCTTGCCGGCCGACTGCATCAGGAGCCATGCCACGCAGCGGGTGCCGTTGCCGCAGGCGCCGGTTTCCTCGCCATCCGAATTCCAGAACCGCACATAGGCGCTCGCGCCCTCGGCCCGCGGCGGGTCGATGGCGATCACCTGGTCGCAGCCGATCCCGCCATCTCCCCGCTTGGCGATCGCGCGGATCTCCTCGGGGGTCGGATCAAAGGTCTGCGTAGCGGTCTCGATGACGACGAAGTCGTTGCCGAGCCCGTTCATCTTCAGGAAGGTGCGGCTCATAGGGCGGCTATATAGTGGAAAAGCCGCGCCAAGTCAGGGGACGGGTGGACGCGGACGCCGCCACGCGGTCAAGCTGGGCGTTCCGCCGATGGATTCCTATATGCGCAAGCTGTTCCTGACCCTCCTCGCCTCCTCCGCCTTTGTCTCCGGGAGCCTGATGACCCTGACCCCCGCGATCGCCGCCGAACCCGATAAGCCCGCCGCCGCAAACACCCTTGGCGAGGCGCGAACGCCGCTCACCGAGCTGGGCAAGGACGATCCCTATCTGTGGATGGAGGAGATCGAGGGGACTCGCGCCATGGACTGGGCCAAGGCCCAGAATGGCAAGACCCTCCCCGTGCTGCAGGGCGACGCCCGCTACGCCGACTTGGAAGCCAAGGCCCTGGCCATCCTGAACGCCAAGGACCGGGTGCCCGGCGTGTCGTTCGCCGGCGACGGATCCCTGCGCAACTTCTGGCAGGACAAGGAGCACGTGCGCGGGATCTGGCGGACGACCACACTGGACAGCTACCGCACCGACCAGCCGGACTGGGAGACGATCCTCGACATCGACGCGCTGTCCAGGGCCGAGGGCGCCAACTGGGTGTTCAAGGGCGCCAGCTGCCTGCCGCCGCGGGACACGCGCTGCCTGATCACCCTGTCGAACGGCGGCAAGGACGCCGTGACCGTCCGCGAGTTCGACACGACGACCAAGACCTTCGTGGCGGGCGGCTTCGTCCTGCCGGAGGGCAAACAGAACTACACGTGGCTGGACCAGGACACTCTACTGGTGGGCCGCGAATGGAAACCCGGCGAGCTGACCAAGTCCGGCTACGCCTACGTCCTGAAGACCTTGAAGCGCGGCCAGGCCCTGGACCAGGCGACCGAGGTGTTCCGGGGAACCGACGCCGACGTCTCGGTCAGTCCCTTCGTGCTGCGCGACGCCGACGGCAGGGCCATGGCGGTGATGGCCCAGCGGGGCGTCACCTTCTTCGAGAGCGAGGTTTATCTGCTCGAAGGCGCCAAGCCCGTGAAGCTGGACTTGCCGCTGAAGAGCTCGATCCAGGGCTATGTCGCCGGTCAGATGGTCGTGCTGATGGAGCAGGACTGGCCGGAAAAGGGCTTCAAGACCGGCGACCTGATCAGCTTCGACCTGGCCAAGCTGAAGGCCGCGCCGGACAAGGCTCCGGCCACGCTGGTGCTGCGTCCGACCGCCCGCCAGTCCGTCGAACAGGTGACGACCACACGCACCAAGCTGGTCGTGGGCCTGCTGGACAACGTCAAGGGCGCGGCGCGGGTCTATAGCCACGGCTCCAAGGGCTGGACGTTCCAGCCCTTGGACCTGCCGGCCAACAGTTCGATCGGGCTGGGCTCGACCGCCGAGGTCGACGAGCGGCTGTTCGTCACCGTCACCGGCTACCTGACCCCGACCACCTACTGGCTGGCCGATGCGGGTTCTTTGAAGCTGGAGCAGATCAAGGCCTCGCCGGCCCGGTTCGACGCCTCGACCCACGTGGTCGAGCAGTTCGAGGCCACGTCCAGCGACGGGGTGAAGATCCCCTACTTCGTCGTGCGGCCCCGGGGTCTGAAGTATGACGGCGGCGCGCCGACCCTGCTCTATGCCTATGGCGGCTTCCAGCAGGCCATGACCCCCGGCTATTCGGGCGTGATGGGCAAGCTGTGGCTGGAACGCGGCGGCACCTACGTGGTCGCCAACATCCGCGGGGGCGGCGAGTTCGGTCCGGCCTGGCACGAGGCCGGCCTGAAGGCCAACCGCCAGAAGGTCTATGACGACTTCTTCGCCGTCTCCCAGGACCTGATCAGTCGCAAGATCACCTCGCCGCGCCGCCTGGGGATCATGGGCGGCAGCAACGGCGGCCTGCTGATGGGCGTCGCCCTGACCCAGCGGCCCGAGCTCTACAACGCCATTGTCGTGCAGGTGCCGCTGTTCGACATGATCCGCTACAGCCAGATCGGGGCTGGCGCCTCTTGGGTGGGCGAGTATGGCGATCCAGCCATACCGTCGGAGCGAGCCGTCATCGCCAAGTACGACCCCTATTCCAACCTCAAGGCCGGCCAGAAATATCCCGAGGTTTTCATCGAAACCTCGACCAAGGACGATCGCGTCCACCCGGCGCACGCGCGTAAGGCGGCCGCGCGGCTCGAGGCGCTCGGCTATCCGGTGCTCTATTACGAAAACATCGATGGCGGCCACGCGGCCAGCGCCAACCTGGCCGAGACCGCCCGCCGCCAGGCGCTGGAATACACCTATCTGACGCGCAAGCTGATGGACTGACCCCGGGCGCGACACGGCGTTTAGATAACGCCGTGTCGTCAACCCTAAGGAAAGTTATCGGCGTCACGATGCGCCGCGACTCATCCCGTTGGGACCACCCTCTTGCCTATCCAAGTCGTCAAAGCCCTGGACCTCTCGCCCGCCGACATCGCGCGGTGGGCCGAGCTTCAGCATGGCCAGGCGCGGCTGGATTCGCCATTCCTGTCTCCGCAATGGGCTCTGGCCGTGGCCAAGGCCCAAAATACGAAGGAGGGGGGCGAAAAGGGCCACGAAGTGAAGGTGGCGATCGAGCGCGGACCCGAGGGCGAGGCGATAGCCTTCCTGCCGGCTCGCGTCCGCCAGGACGTGGCCATGCCGGTCGGCGCGCCGATGTGCGACTACCAGGCCCTCGTCTCGGCCCCCGGCGTCGCGATCGACCCGCGCGAGCTGCTGGCGGCCCTGCACGTCGACCGCATCGATTTCTGCCACATGATGGCCGACGACGTGACCCTGGGCCGCCACGCGCGCGGCCAGGCCGACAGCTGGGTCGTCGAAACCCCCGACGGCTATGAGGCCTACGCCGCCGAACGCAAGGAAGCCGGCGTCGGCCTCTTGAAGGACATCGACAAGAAGCGTCGCAAGGCCGAGCGCGAGGTCGGCCCTTGCCGCTTCACCGCGATGTCGGAAAGCCGCGCGGCCTTCGACCAGTTGATCGCCTGGAAGCGCGTGCAGCTGCTGCTGACCCACCAGACCGACCTCTTCAAGGCCCCATGGGTCAACAAGCTGCTGGACGACGTCTTCGCGCGCCGCGATCCCGACTTCGGCGGCGGGCTCTACACCCTGCACCTGGGCGAGCGCCTGGCCGCCGTGCACTTGCACTTGCGCGGCGAGCACACGATCCACGGATGGCTGATCGCCCATAATCCGGATCTCGAGCGCTATTCGCCGGGCCTGATGCTGTTCCAGGACATTCTGAAGAGCATGGATGGAACGCCGTACACGCGCCTGGACCTCGGCACGGGGGATTACCGCTTCAAGCGCGAGCTTTCCAACGCGCGTCAGACCGTGGTGTTCGGCTTCCTGGGCTCGCCCTCGGTGCCGACCCTGGTGCGCCACGCGGTCTACGGCGTCCGCAGCGTGGCCGAGGCCCTGCCCCTGGGCCGGATCTCGGAGATCCCCGGCAAGGCCATGCGCCGCATGGATCTGCTGCGCGGGCTGCACTAGAGCCTGTCCGTCGATCAAGGTTCACCTTAGGGTGGAGCGCCATGATCAAGACCCTGATTGAAACAGCGTTCAGCAAGACGGCGGAATTTTGGGGGGAGGCCGACCCCGCGCTCGACGCGCTGCGCCCGCGGTTGTGGCCGCCGACGCCCTTTCGCGACGAAATTCCAACCTTGGCCCCGGGCGTTCGTCGGCCATGCAGCCCGATGCTGAAGGCGCGCTTCGAGCACTGCGGCCGCTGGATCACCGCTACCCATGGCCATTGGCTTTCGCTGACCGACCTGGAGGCGCTGTGGTCAGAGGCCGAGACGGCGGCCGATCCGTTTCTTCAGGCCGTGAAGGACGCGCAGATCGCCGGCCAGGAAGATTGGCCGAACGAAGCCTCGGGCCTGTTCCGCCCAGAACGCCTCACGCTGTTCGCCGGCAGCGACTACACCTACGAGAAAATCTACCTCCTGTGGCTGGACTTCGAGGACGAGCCGGAAGTCTGGGCCTACGACGCCAACGGCGAGTCCCGCTATAGGGACCTGGCCGTCTATCTTCAGGCCTATATCGCGGACGATGTCGGCGCCGCTTCGATCTCCTGGCGCGCCTGACGCGATTTGGTGATGCAATTTAGTGCATCGCGTTGATCCGGATCGCCCGCGGATCCACCCCGCCGGCCGCCCAGGCGCGGGTCCAGCCGTAGCGCAGTTCGCCCTCCCGGAAAGCGAAGCGATCCAGGTGCTCGGCGACGACGTCTTCCAGCCGGGCCAAGCCCTCCAGATCGGCGGCCTCGATCGTGATGTCCAGGCCGTCCGGATGGGCCGTCATCCGGCAGGTCCCTAGCGGCAGCGGAAACAAGGCCGAGGTCGCGTCGTAGCGGACCTCGAACTTGTGGCTCCAGTGCTTGGCCAGTTGCGTCATGTAGCGGGCCGCCCTTTCGGTGGCGACGCGGGCGTGGCTTTCCATGGGCTATGCCTCCGGCGCGGGTTCAGAGCGTTTCGATCGCCGATGCGGCGTCGTCCAGCGCCTTGGCGATGGCCGCGATCTGCTCGGCGGTCAGCTGGCCGCCATGCAGCTTGAGCCGTAGCGCCGTCTTCAGGTTCTCGCGGGCCCGCAGGATCTGCGGCGAGAAGGCCGCGCTGGCCGAGGCGGCTTCGGCCATGCGTTCGAACAGCGAACGGACCGGCGCGTCGTTGCTGGCCAGGAAGGCCTCGCCCTCCGGGGTGATCGTGTAGAGCTTCTTGCCGCCGCCGGCGTCGCTGGCGGTGACGTAGCCCAGCTCTTCCAGCAGGGTCAGGGTCGGATAGACCACGCCGGGGCTAGGGCTGTAGGCGCCGCCGGCCGCCGTCTCGATGGCCTTGATCAGCTCGTAGCCGTGGCTGGGCTTCTCGGCGATCAGCTTGAGGACCACGAAGCGCAGGTCACCGTGATCGAAGAACCGGCCCATGCGACCGCCGCGACCGCGCGGGCCCCCATGGAGACCGCCGTGATGCGGACCGCCGTGAAAGCCGAACGGATGGCGGCCGTGATGTTCGTCGCCGTGACCGCGCCAGTGGCCGCGGTGGTGATGTTGATGTCGTCCAAACATGTGGTTTTAGATCCTGTTTCGTTATATCGGAATTATAGATATATCGGATTGGCGGGCCGTCAAGAGCTATTTCGATATATCTAATTGTATCGCCGAGATCGAAACGAGGCGGGGCGCCGCTGGCGCTCGCAAACGAATCACCGTTTTGCAGCCGCCCCGTCCAAGTCGAGCGTCTTCCGTGCAACACGCGAGAAGCGTCACCGGAAATAGTCGCTTTCAATCTTGATACGGAAAGCGTCGTGAATACATGCCGCGTATGAGAAGCAGGAGCGCAAGCGTGCCAGACCAGGATCAAAGCCCGGACCAGACGGTCATCGGACGGCGTTTCGCCGCCGCTGGACTGGTCGCGGCCGCCAGCCTGCTGGCCCTGGCCCCCGCCGCGCGCGCCGAGGATCAGATCCCCACCGTTCCGGCTTCGGCGGCCTCGCAAGGCGCGACCGGCGCGCCGGCCAATGACCCGCTGGAGGGCCTGAACCGCGCCTCGTTCAAGCTGGGCATGGGCCTGGACAGCGTCCTGCTGGCTCCCGTCGCTCACGGCTATATGGCCGTCACCCCACGCGTGGTGCGCAACCATGTCAGCTCGGCGGTCTACAATCTGGGCGAGCCCAACACCGTCATGAACCTGGTGCTGCAGGGCAAGCCGAAGCGGGCCATGCGCTCGACCACGCGCTTCGTCGTCAATTCGACGGTCGGCGTGCTGGGCCTGTTCGACGTGGCCGCCAAGATGCACCTGCCGCGCCGCGACGCCGACTTCGGCCAGACCTTCGGCAAATGGGGCGCGGGCCCCGGCGCCTATGTCTATGTGCCGGTCATGGGCCCGCTGAATGTCCGTGACGGCGTCGGCCGCGCGCTGGACATCGTCACCGACCCCGTCTCGATGTTCGTCGGCGGCCTGGACACCGACTTTGGCAAGGCCCGCACCGCCGTGACGATCGTCGACCTGCGCGCGGCGACCGATCCGGCCTTCCAAGCCCTGAAGGACGCGTCCGACCCCTACGTCACCACCCGGTCGGCCTATACCCAATATCGCGAGGCCTTCATCCGCCAGGCCACCGGCGAGGCTGAAGAGCTGCCCGATTTCGACACACCGCCCGTCGCCTCGCCGACCACTCCCAAGGCGGCGACGCCCAAACCATGACCTCCCCCGGTAAGACCATGAAAAACACCCTTTCGACCCGGCGCGGCGCCAACGCCGCGCTTTTGGCTTTCTTCGGGGCCGCGGCCCTGGGCGTCGCCAGTCCGGCCCTGGCCCAGGCGCGCGACCCCGGCGCCGAGGCCTTCGTCCAGGCCAAGGCCCAGCGCGTGATCACCGTGCTGGCCAACAAGAGCATGAGCGACACGCAGAAGAAGCAGATCTTCCACCAGGCGGTGGACGAGCTGGCCGACGTGCCGAAGATCACCAACTTCGTGCTGGGCAAGTACGCCCGCACCATCACCCCCGACCAGCGGGCCCGGTTCACGCCGGTCTTCCGAACCTATGCCGAAAACGTCTATCAGAGCCGCATCGACGACTATCGCGGCGAGCAGCTGAAGGTGACCGGCTCGGTCGTCCGCAAGCCGGGCGACGTGATCGTCAACAGCGTCATCTCCGGCGGCCAACTGAGCCAGCCCGTGCAGGTGTCCTGGCGCGTGCTGGGCGGCGGCGCGAGCTGGAAGGTCGTCGACATGCAGTTCAAGGGCATCTGGCTGGCCATCACCCAACAGCAGGACTTCGTCTCGACGATCGACAACGCCGGCGGCAACATCGACGTGCTGATCAGCCAGCTCCAGAAGAGCGGCTCGGGTTCTTCGGGTCGCCGCTAGGCGATCCGGGGCTTAAGATTCAAGGGGATTTGATCTTGCGCGAACAGTGGGCCGAGACGGCCATGGGCGTCGTCGTCCTCGCCCTGGCGGCGGGGTTCATGACCTATTCGCTGAGCGTGGGCGGCGTCCACATGAAGCGCGGGAACTATGAGATCAGCGCCAAGTTCGGCGAGGCCGGCTCGCTGGCCCCCGGCGCGGCGGTCAGCGTCGCCGGCGTCAAGGTCGGCACGGTCTCGGAGGTCGTTCTGGAGCCGAAGACCTATCTGGCCGTGGCCAAGCTGAGCATCGATCCGACCGTCAAGCTTCCGGCCGACTCGACCGCCAAGATCACCAGCGACGGCCTGCTGGGCGGGGCCCACATCGCCATCGCCCCGGGCGCCTCGCTGGAGGACCTGAAGCCGGGCGGCGAGATCGAGAATACGCAAGGCGCTGTCGACATCTTCGGCTTGATCGGCTCGGTGATCCGTCCGCAAGGCGGCGGTTCGAGCGAAGCCGGAACGTCCGCGACCCCCGCGCCGGCCAATCCGGCCACGCAACCCGCCGCGAGCTACTGACATGGCCCCGGCCGAGGCGGCCCGGCGGGTCGCCGCCAATCCCATCCAGGTTCTGGGGCGCTCGACCCTGGCCGCCGTGCGCACGGTCGGCGCGGTCGGCGTCTTCGCCGTGCGCGGGGCCGTCGCCGCCCTGACCCCGCCCTGGTTCCTGAGCCAGCTGTGGCGCCAGATCGTGGCCATCGGCTTCTTCTCGCTGCCGGTGGTGGGCCTGACCGCCGTGTTCACCGGCGCGGCCCTGGCCCTGAACATCTTCACCGGCGGCGGGCGCTTCAACGCCGAGCAGGTGATGCCGCAGATCGTCGCCCTCGGGATCACCCGCGAGCTCGGCCCGGTGCTGGCCGCCCTGATGCTGGCCGGCCGGGTATCGGCCGCCATCGCCGCCGAGATCGGGGCGATGCGCGCCACCGAGCAGATCGACGCCATGCGCACCCTGTCAACGGACCCGTTCCGCTACCTAGTCGGCCCGCGCCTGTTGGCCGGCGTGCTGATGCTGCCCCTGCTGACCGCGGTCGCCGACACCATCGGCGTCGCCGGCGGCTGGCTGGTGGCCACGCGGGTGCTGGAATTCAACCCGACCATCTACATCCGCAACACCATCGACTTCCTGCAGACCTGGGACGTCGTCTCGGGCCTGATCAAGGCGGCGGTGTTCGGCTTCATCGTGGCGCTGATGGGCTGCTATCACGGCTACAATGCCTCGGGCGGGGCGCGAGGCGTCGGCCGGGCCACCACCCACGCGGTGGTGTCGTCGGCGATCCTGATCTTCGCCTCCGACTATCTGCTCACCACCTTCTTCACTCACGCCGCCCAATGACCGCAGCGATCCCAAAGCTCGCCTGGAAGGGCGTGACCAAGCGCTTCGAGGGCCGCGCGGTCCTGGACGGCCTCGACCTGTCGGTCGCGCCGGGCAAGTCGCTGGTGATCATCGGCGGCTCGGGCCAAGGCAAGTCGGTGACCATCAAGACCGCCCTCGGCCTGATGCGCCCCGAGGCCGGCAAGGTCGAACTGGACGGCAAGAACGTCGTCGGCCTGTCGGAGGGGGCGCGCCGCAAGCTGTTCTCGCGGATCGGCGTGCTGTTCCAGGGCGCGGCCCTGTTCGACAGCCTGACCGTCTGGGAAAATGTCGCCTTCCGCCTGATCAACGCCGATGGCGTGCCGCGCAAGGAAGCCCGCGAGCGCGCGATCGAGGCCCTGGAGCAGGTGCGCCTGGCTCCGGCCGTCGCCGATCGTTTTCCTTCCGAACTGTCGGGCGGCATGCAGAAGCGCGCCGGCCTGGCCCGCGCCGTCGTCGCCCGGCCGGAGATCCTGTTCTTCGACGAGCCGACCACGGGTCTGGATCCGATCACCGCCGCGGCGATCAACCAGCTGATCTCCGACCAGGTGCGCCGCCTCGGCTCGACCGCCGTGTCGATCACCCACGACCTGGCCTCGGCCCAGACGATCGGCGACGAGATCGCCATGCTGCACGACGGCAAGATCATCTGGCGCGGCCCGGCCGCCGAGCTGCGGACCACCGACAATCCTTATGTTCGCCAGTTCGTGGAAGGCCGCGCCGAGGGTCCGATCTCCCATGCGGTCTAGAATCGTCGCGGCCGCGCTGCTGGCGGCCAGCCTGGTCGCGGGAAGCGCCCAGGCCCAGTCCTATGTCCGCGCTGACTGTCAAAGCCTGGTGGGTGTCGCGCCCAATCGCTACGACACGCCCGAGCATGAGCGCTGGTACAGGCGGTTCTGGACCGGCAATTGCGACCACCTGGCGTTCTGCGTGCCCGGCTCGCCGAACTGGAACGACATCGTCGGCAAGCTGCTGGTCAAGGGCGGCCCCTCCGAACGCCCCGGCGTCCTGCCCAAGGCCTGCCGCCTGGGCCAGCTGGTCGGGCTGGAATGGTCACGCGAAAAGGTGATCCGCAAGATCGACACCAGCGACCTGCGGGGCTTCAACAAGATCCTGGAATCGTCGAACGACACCCTGAAGGGCCTCGACAAGGTCGAACAGGCGGCGCGCGCGAAGCTGGCCCGCTAGGCAGCCTCTCGCAGCGTTTCCGCCAGCAGCTTGCCCTCGACGACCCGGCTCGACCCGGCGCGCCAAGCCACGACGATTTCGCGGCTGGGATGTTCGGCGGCCAGCGGCCGGATGGTGATCGCCGTCTTGTCGGTCAGGCCCGCCTGCACCGCCATGGCCGGCAGGAACGAAACGCCCAGGCCCGAGCCGATCATCTGCACCAGGGTCGGCAGCGAGGTGGCCGCGAAGCTTTCCTCCTCGCCGACGCTCTTGGACGGCTCCAGCCCGCAGGCGGCCAGGGCGTGGTCGCGCAGACAGTGGCCGTCTTCCAGCAGGATCAGATCATCGCCACGCAGGCTGTCGGGATCGACCCGGACCGACGCCGCCATCGGGTGGTTGGCCGGCGCCGCGGCCAGCAATTCGTCGTCCTCGACGTGGGCCCAGTCTAGGCCGGCCATGTCGTAGGGCAGGGCGATCAGCGCCGCGTCGAGCGCGCCGCTCTTCAGGGCCGCGATCAGGCGGTGGGTCAGGTCCTCGCGCAGAAACAGCTTCAGCTTCGGAAAGCGGTCGCGCAGCACGGGCAGGGCGCGCGGCAGCAGATAGGGCGCCACGGTCGGGATCACGCCCAGACGAAAGCGGCCCGCCAGCGGCTGGCCGGCGCCGCGCGCGGCCTGCACCAGGTCCTCGGCCCGCGTCAGGATGTCTTCGGCCCGCCGCACGGCTTCCTGGCCGGCGGCGGTCAGGATCACACCCGAGCGCGCCCGGTCGACCACCGGCGCGCCCAGGATCTTCTCCAGTTCCTGGATGCCGGCCGACAGGGTCGGCTGGGTGACGAAGGCGCTCTCGGCGGCGCGGCTGAACGAGCCGTGCTCGGACAGGAGCTTCAGATATTGCAACTGGCGAAGGGTCGGGAGGAGCATGAGGGCTATATAGGGCGGATCTATCGAGATGCAAAAAACTATCGATTGGATAACTGAACCGCCGGAGCGTAGCCAGATCGCACGGTGATGTTCCGGCGTTTCTCCCCCACCGACGCCGACCACCCCGCCAGTCCCGGTCCGCCCGCGTCTCCCCCTCCCCACGGCGCGGACCGGGACGAACCGTCCCCGCCGATGCTAAGCCGCTGATCCCTGTCCGACGGAGCGCTCCCATGTCGATCGAGGCCCTGCGGGCCCAGCTGCCCGCCTATGCCCGCGATCTGGGAACCAACCTCTCGGTCGTGGCTGGGGAAACGGTGCTGTCGGATCAAGCCCGGTGGGGCTGCTTGGTCGCCAGCGCCTACGCGGTCGGCGAGCCCGAAACCTTGTCGGCGATCGAGATCGCGGCCCGGGAGGCCGGCCTCTCGCACGAAGCCTTCGAGGCCGCGAGGACGGCGGCCGCGATCATGGCCATGAACAACGTCTATTTCCGCGCCCTGCACCTGATGCGATCCCCGGACTACAAGGCCTTACCTTCGCGGCTGCGCATGAACCGACTAGCCCACCATCCCGGCGTGGAGACCGTCGACTACGAGCTCTGGTGCATGGCCGTCTCGGCCATCAACGCCTGCGGCGCCTGCCTCGACAGCCACGAGGCCGAGCTGCGCCAACGCGGCGTGCGGCCCATCCAGGTGCAGGCCGCCCTGCGCATCGCGGCGGTTGTGAGCGCCGTGGGCCGGGTGCTGGCGGCCGAGTCCGTCGGGCGTCCCCAATTTTCGGGGATTTGAAACCGGTCCGCGACGCCCGGTCGCGGGCCAGCGGCCCTTGGCGCCCCTCGACATTCATCTTGTCCGTAAACTAAGTTGTTAACCTCTGGGTAAGAGATTCGCGGCTTCCGCAAGGCGTTCCTTCAGGACGTGGCGGGCTCGCATGGGGCGAAGGTGGGCTAGATGAGACTGCTGTCGAAGAATTCTCGTGAGAACAAATCCGGCAAGCCGACCGTTCTGGGTGAGGAAACCCGGATCGAGACCGTGCAGCACCAGATCGAATCCACCCAGGCGATCGGCCAGCGCTACGAGACCATCCACGGTGGCCTGGACAGCATCGGCCGGGTCATGGAGCACCTGAAGGCGATCGAGCCGCTGATCGCCGAGATCCGCGGCCCCGTCGCCCAGGAGTTCGAGGCGCGCCGCAGCGAGCACGCGGAACTGATCGCCCTGCGCTCCAACTACGACCAGGCTCAGCGGATCATCGCCCAGATCCAAGCCGAGGAGCGCGAAGTGTCCGCGCGCCTGGCCGCCGCCGAAACCGCGCTCGGCGAATCCGAAGCGCGCCGTCAGACCCAAGAGACGACCCTCGAGGACAATGCGCTCGAGATCGATCGCCTGCGCAACGCCCTGCTGCAGTCGGACCTGAAGGTCTCTAGCCTTGACGCCAGCTTGCGCGACTCCACCGCCCGCATCGAGCACCTGGCGCAGGACCTCGAAGGTCTGCGCGCCCAGGCTCAGGAGATCGACGCTCGTCGTGGCGACGCCGAGGCCGCCCTGGCCCGCGCCAACCAGGACAACGCCCTGCTGGGCGAGGAAGCCGCGACCCTGAAGAAGCGCGTCGACCAAGCGGGCCTGGACGTGGCGCGCCTGTCGCGCATCGAAACCGACCTCGAAGCCCAGATCGCCGCCGAACGCGCCCGCGTCCAGGCGATCGAGAACGCCCTGGCGGCCCATCAGACCGACAGCGGCCGCACCATTCGCGGCCTGGAGAGCCAGGTCGAGGCCGCCCGCGCCGAGATCTCGGCCCTGCAGACCCGCCTCGAGACCGCCACCGGTCGCGCCGACAAGCTGGAAGAGATGAACGGCCAGATCTCGGCCCGCCTCGCCGAGTCCTCGGCTCACCAGAAGGCGGTCGAGCGCCGCGCCGGCGATCTCAACGTCGCCCTGGAGCGCGCCCTGGACCGGATCCGTACGCTGGAAGAAGAGTCGGACGGCCTGCGCCAGCGCCACGCCGGCGTCGACACCGCCCGCGCCACCGCGATCGAGCGCGCCGACCAGCTGGCCAAGAACGCCGTCGCCCAGGACAAGGCCATGAAGCGCGCCGAGGAACGGGCCCAGCAACTGCGCACGCGGCTCGACGCCATGCAGGAAGCCCAGGACCAGCTGCGCCGCGAACACGAAGAGAAGGTCGCCGAGCTGCAAGGCACGATCGAACGCCTCACCTCGGAAGCCGCCCTGGCCGAAGGCGCCCTGGAAGCGGCCCGCCGCGACCGCTCGCGCCTGCAGATGGCCCTGCTGGGCGCGTCGGACGAGGGTCTTGCCGAAGCGGGGTGAGGTTCATCTCTCAACGAAAGCTGGACTCAGATGCAAGACGCCCGCGCGCCGAAAGGTTCGCGGGCGTTTCTGCATGCGCCTGCCATCAACCCGTGTCATCCCGGCCGTAGCGAAGCGAAGAGCCGGGACCCAGGGACCACCGCACTGGGCTTGGCCCTGGGTCCCGGGTCGGCTACGCCGCCCGGGATGACACGGGTTGTTGTTACTTGAGGCCTTGGGGTCCCTCGGCCGCCGCCTTCAGCCCCGCCACCTGCTGGCCGACCACGCCGTCCACCGGGGCGGCGAGCTTGTCCAGGCCGCCCTTGAAATAGCCGCCGACGTCATAGGTGACGGTCACCGTGGTCTGGCCGTCCTTCTCGGCGAGCAGGACGGTGAGGGCGCCGCTCGCGCCGGAGGTCTGCAGCGGACCCAGGGCGCCGGACAGCACCAGCTTTTGCCCGGGCGCGGCATAGACCGTGGTCATGTGCAGCACCGAGCCGCCGTTCGGCAGGCGCTCGCAGAAGCAGCCGCCCGAGGCCGCCCCCAGGGACAGATTGGCGGACGCGCCCGACCAGGTATGTGCGGACACCCACCATTTCGAGGGCTGCACCAGGGTCGCCCAGACAACGCTGGCCGGCGCGGCGACCACGACCTCGTGACGGATCTCGAAACCGCTAGGCTGGGCGTCGATCACCGCCGCCCGCGCGCTTCCGGCCGCCAGCAGCGCCAGGACTGTCGCGGCGATCGTCATCTTCATGGATTTTCCCTCCCGAACCCGACGCAAGGCTGGGGGCAGGGCGGGGAGACCGTCAAGAGCCCGTTATTCGACCGGTGAACTCACGGTCGCGCCCCCGGCCTTCAGCCGATCCAGCACGCCATTGGCCGGCAACAGGAAACCCAGATCGACCACCGCCACGGTGACGCCGGGACGCTTCAGGGCGTCTGTCATGGCGTCGGTGGTCTGGATCACGCCTTTCTCCAGCAACGCCGGGCCGCCCGGCGCGCGCAGCAGGCAGCGCTGAACGGCGCTGGCCCGATAGCGAGCGCGGACCGAGCCCAGGTCTCCCTGCGCCCAGTCGCCGCCGATCGTGGTGGAGTGGGCGCCGTCGTAGGCGATCTCGTCCAGCGCCACGCGCAGGCAGTAGAGCTGGTCCTCGTCCGAAAGCTTGGACGCGATCGTGGTCACCGCGCTCATCCGGTACTGGCCGACGGCCTTGACCTTCAGCTTGCGGGCCTTGGCCATGCGCTCGATCGTGCTGACCGGCTTGGCTTCCGACAGGCCCGCCGCCTGGCGGAAGTCCGACAGCAGCAGGAAGCCCGCCACGGCCGGCCGCCAGTTCTTGTAGTCGCCCGCGCGCTTGCGGGCCTGGGTGCGGGACTCGATGAATCGGGCCTTCAGGTCGGGCGGCAGCTGATCTTCCAGATTCTTGCCCATCGGCTGGCGCAGGCCGCCGCCGAATTTGAAAATGAAGCCGGCGATCTGGGTGACGCCTACCGAGGCCTCGGGCGGAACCAGCACCAGGCTGGCCTTGTCCAGCGCCTTGTTCAGGCGCGGGCTTTCCCACTTCAGCTGGTGGGGCAGGGGCGGGGCCGAGCCGAGGATGTAGAGCTTGGCGCCGTCCTTCTCGACCAGCCAGATGGCCGGACCAGGCGGCTTGGCGACGACGGTCAGCTCGGCGACCACCGCGCTTTCGTCCTGGGCCGGGGCGGCGCCGAGGTCGACGGTGGGCGGCGGCGCAGGGGTGGTCTGGGCGGCGGCCGGCATGGCCAAGGTCAGGCAAATGGCCAGAGGAACGAGCTTTGACGCGATCATCGATACTCCTTCGGCCCCGCGACTGCATAACGCGCGCCGTCGCTTCATGGAACTTCCCGCCTGTAACGAGAGAAGGAGGGTTTTGTCCGCTCCACTTTATTTCGTCATCCCGGCCGAAGCGAAGCGTAGAGCCGGGACCCAGGGGCAACCGCGATGCGCCGGCCCTGGGTCCCGGATAGCCTCTACGAGGCTTCCGGGATGACGAGGATTGTGGCCCGTGTTCTCTAACCTTAAGCCCCAGCCGGGACCGGGAAGCCCCGATGCCGCATCAGCGCCCCGATCTTCACGTCGCGGCCGCGGAAGGCGCGGAACTGGTCGACGGGGTCGACCGTGTTGCCCTTCGACATGATGGTCTCATACAGCCGCTTGGCGGTCGGCTTGTCGTAGAAGCCGCCCGGCGCCTCCTGGAAGGCTTCGGCGACGTCGGCCGTCAGGGTGTCGGCCCACAGATAGCTATAATAGCCGGCCGAATAGCCGTCGCCCGAGAACACGTGACCGAACTGCGGCGTGCGGTGCCGCATAACGATCTCCTTGGGCATGTTCAGCTTGGCCAGTTCCTCGCGCTCGAACTTGTCCGGGTCGATGTCGACGTCGCCGGCCAGGTGCAGCTTCATGTCGATCAGGGCGCTGGCCAGATATTCGGTCGTGCCGAAGCCCTGACCGAACTTGCCGGCCGCCTCGATCTTATCGACCAGGGCCTGGGGGATCGGCTTGCCGGTCTGATAGTGCAGGGCGAACTGGTTCAGCACCTCTTTGGTCGGCAGCCAGTGCTCGTTCAGCTGGCTGGGGAACTCGACATAGTCCCGCGCCACGTTAGTGCCCGACACGGTCGGATAGGTCGCATTGGCGTTCAGGCCATGGATGGCGTGACCGAATTCGTGGAACAGGGTGACGGCGTCGTCCCACGAGATCAGTAGGGGCTCGCCGGGCTTGCCCTTGATGAAGTTGGCGTTGTTCGAGACGATCGTCGTGATCTCGCCCTTGAACCGCTCCTGGGTGCGATAGGCGTTCATCCAGGCGCCCGAGCGCTTGCCGGGGCGGGCATAGGGGTCGAAGTACCAAAGGCCGACGTGCTTGCCGGCGCGGGTCACCTCATAGACCGTGATGTCCTCGTGATAGACGGGGATGCCTTCCAGCTTCTTGAACTGGAAGCCGTACAGCTGGCCCGATGCCCAGAACATGCCCTCGCGCAGCTTGTCCAGCTGCAGATACGGCTTCACTTCGTTCATATCGAGGTCGTACTTCGCCTTGCGGACCTTCTCGGCGTAGTACCGGTAATCCCAGGACTCCAGCTTGAAGCCGCCCCCCTCCTTGTCGATGATCGCCTGCATGTCGGCGACGTCGATGGCGACCTGGGCGATGGCCGGGGTCCAGACCGCCTCCATCAGGGCCATGGCGTTCTCGGGCGTCTTGGCCATGGCGTTCTCGAGACGCCAATGGGCGTGCGTCTTGTAGCCCAGCAGCTTGGCCCGCTCGACGCGCAGCTTCAGGATCTTGGCGATGATGGCGTTATTGTCGGTCGCCCCGCCGTTGTCGCCGCGATTGACGAAGGCGCGCCAGACCTTTTCGCGGGCCGCGCGGGCCGGGGACTC
Organism: Caulobacter sp. 1776; assembly: GCF_040545685.1. Taxonomy (NCBI): domain Bacteria; kingdom Pseudomonadati; phylum Pseudomonadota; class Alphaproteobacteria; order Caulobacterales; family Caulobacteraceae; genus Caulobacter; species Caulobacter sp. 1776. The sequence goes on along the minus strand of NZ_JBEPMI010000001.1, from coordinate 934,958 downwards.
GGTCAGGAACGGATCGACGCTGGAGCGGGTGTTGACGACGATGAACTTGCCCGGAAGCTTGCGGGCCGTGGCGTTCGAGGCGGCGGCGGCTTTCAGGCTTTCCGGCAGGCCGACCAGGTCGGCGTCGGTCAGCTCGATCCAGGTGTTCTCGTCGGCCAGCAGGTTCTGGCTGAACTTGGTGAACAGGCCGGCCAGCTCGGTGTTGATCGCCCCGACCCGAGCCTTGGCGGCCGCGTCCAGCTTGGCGCCGGCGCGCACGAAGTTGGTGTAGTAGATCCACAGCACCCGCTGCTGTTCCGGCGTCAGCTTGGCCTTGTCGGGCGAAGTGTAGACGGCCTCGATACGGGCGAAGAGCGCCGCGTTCTGGGTGATCTTGTCGCCGTGCGCCGAGAGCACGGGATCCATCTCCGCCTCGACGACCTGGAACTCCGGCGTGCTCATGGTCGAGCCCCAGATGCCGTAATAGGTCTGGACGTCGTTCAGCAACCGCCCGGCGTCTTCCAGCGCCGCGATCGTGTTGGCGAAGGTCGGCGCGGCTCTGTTGGCGGTGATCGCGTCGATCTCGGCCAGGTTCTTGGCCATGGCCGCCTCGATGGCCGGCTTGAAGTCGGCGACCTTGACCTTGTCGAAGGCCGGCACGCCGCCATAGGGGCCGGTCCACTTGGCGGTCAAGGGATTGGTCGTCTGGGCCATGGACAAGCTCGGATTGAGGGCGGCGACCGCGCCGGTGGCGGCGGCTGAAGCAAGGAACGTACGACGTTGCACGGAGTGTCTCCGGTGAAGATTTGCAGCGACCCTAGGGCATGGCTCCATGGGCGTCACATGACAGGACCGTAACCTTTCCAGCCACGTGGACGGCGCCGGCTTTGGCGGCTACAGCTTGCCCATGATCGGCGTCTTCGACTCCGGCGTGGGCGGCCTCTCGGTCCACCGCGCCCTCGTGCAACGTCTGCCGCGCGCGGACTTCACCTATCTGGCCGACCAGGCCAACGCGCCCTATGGCGTGCGGACCGGCGAGGACATCGTCGATCTCACCCGCGCGGGCTGCGAGCGCCTGTTCGACCGCGGCGCCAGCCTGGTGGTCCTGGCCTGCAACACCGCCTCGGCCATCGCCCTGCGCCGGCTGCAGCAGACCTGGCTGCCCGGCTATCGCAAGGCCCTGGGCCGGCCGGTCAACATCCTGGGCATCATCGTGCCGACCATCGAGGCCGCCACCGGCCTGCCCTGGGAGCACGAGGCCGAGCGACGCGGCGAGAAGGTCGAGCAGCTGGACATTCTGGGCGTGTTCGCGACCCCGGCCACGGTGCGCTCGCGCGTCTACGAGATCGAGATCGACAAGCGCAAGCAGGACCTGGCGGTGTTCTCCGAACCCTGCCCGCAGCTGGTGCCGCTGATCGAGGGCGACGCCAGCGCGGTCGAACTGGCCAAGGCGGTTGAGGGCCACGTCCAGGCGCTGAAGACCCGCATCGGCCGCTTCCCCGACCGCGTGGTGCTGGGCTGCACCCACTACGAGATCATCGCCGACATCTTCCGCGCCGCCTTGCCGGCCGGGACGCCGCTGATCCAGCAGCCCGCCTCGACCGCCGACGCGCTGGAGCTCTATCTCGAGCGCCATCCGGAATATCAGCAGGGAACCGGCGGGAGCCGCGTGTTCCTGACCACGGGAACGCCGGGCCCGCAGAACGGCCTGGTCCAGGGCTTCTGGGGCGGTCCGGTGGCGTTCGAGGCCGCGTAACCCGCGACGTTGTGAATCATTTCCTGACGAACGCCGTAAACGCCTCTTAACGCTCTTCGGGCACAACATCGCGGTTCGACCCATTCTGGCGGGTCGCGAGATGAGTTGAGTTCGGAGACTTTCATGGCGCGAGCCGCGCGGCGATCCACGACGGAGCTCCTCTGGGACGCCCTCCGTTACAGCTGGGTCCAGCCTTGGACGGCCCGGTTCCGGGGTGGAATCGTCACCGTGATCGGGGCGGTGCTGCTGCTGGCCATCGCGACCTACAACGCCACCGATCCCAGCTTGAACGCCGCCACCGGCGAGGCGGCCCGCAACGCTCTGGGCGGCCCCGGCGCGGCGGTCGCCGACCTGCTGATGCAATCGCTGGGCCTGGCCGGCTGGGGGGTCGCCCTGCTGATGCTGGTGTTCGGCGTCACCCGCGTGGCCCAGGCCGACCCGGACGCCGAGCGCAAGGATCTGCGCCAGCGCGCCGTCGTCGGCGCGCTGGGCCTGCTGGCCTTGTCGGCCACCCTGGCCGCGCCGCCGCCGCCGGCCATCTGGCAGCTGGAGAAGGGTCTGGGCGGCTTCTGGGGCGACGCCCTGCTGCACATGGTCGCCGGAACCTTGCGCTACGCCCACATCCCCGGCGCGACGATCATCGCCGCCGTCCTGTTCGCCATCGCCGCCATCGTCGCCCTGGGCTTCGCGATCGGCGTGCGCGAGGTCGATCCTGACGCCATCCACACCGCCGTCGCCAACGCCTTGCAGCCGCGCGTTCGCCCCGAGCCGGAGCCCGTCGCCGCGCCCGTCAAACCCGCCCGCGTCAAGAAGGATAGGGCCGAGGCTCCGGCCAAGCGCGACCGTCCCGGCCGCCTGCCGCCGCTCGAGGCCGACGAAGACGACGGCGTGGTCGCCGCCCCGACGCCAATCGCCAACGAGCGCGCCTATACGCCACCGCCCGCCGCCCAGAGCGACGAGGACGAATTCGAGGACATGCTCGACGCCCGTCCGATGGCGATCGCCAAGCCCAAGACCGTGCCCAAGGAGTCGGGCCGCGAGCAACGCGAGCAGCAGAAGGCCTTCGACTTCGACGACGAGGCCGGCTTCCAGCTGCCCGAACTGGCCATGCTGGCCAAGTCCAAGCCGCGCTCGTCGGAAGTCGACGCCGGCGCCCTGCGCCAGAACGCGCGCCTGCTGGAAAGCGTGCTGGCCGAGTTCGGCGTCAAGGGCCAGATCGACCAGATCCGCCCCGGCCCCGTGGTCACCATGTACGAGCTGGTGCCGGCCCCCGGCGTCAAGACCGCCCGCGTCGTGGCCCTGGCCGACGACATCGCCCGCTCGATGAGCGTGATCTCGTGCCGCGTCGCCGTGGCCCAGGGCCGCAACGCCATCGGCATCGAAATGCCGAACCAGCGCCGCGAGACCGTCTATCTGCGCGACCTGCTGTCCAGCGCCGACTACGAGAAGGCCAGCCAGATCCTGCCCATGGCCCTGGGCGAGACGATCGGCGGCGAGCCCTATATCGCCGACCTGGCCAAGATGCCCCACCTGCTGATCGCCGGCACGACCGGCTCGGGCAAGTCGGTCGGCGTCAACGCCATGATCCTGTCGATCCTGTACAAGCTGCCGCCCGAGAAGTGCCGCTTCATCATGATCGATCCGAAGATGCTGGAACTGTCGGTCTATGACGGCATCCCGCACCTGCTGGCCCCCGTCGTGACCGATCCCAAGAAGGCCGTCGTGGCCCTGAAGTGGACCGTCCGCGAGATGGAGGACCGCTATCGCCGCATGTCCAAGATCGGCGTGCGCAACATCGGCGGCTACAACGAGAAGGCCAACGAGGCCGCGGCCAAGGGCGAGCATTTCGAACGTACGGTTCAAACGGGGTTCGACGACGCCGGCCGGCCGATCTACGAGACCGAACAGATCCGTCCAGAGGCCATGCCCTATCTGGTCGTGGTCATCGACGAGGTCGCCGACCTGATGATGGTGGCCGGCAAGGACATCGAAGGGGCCGTTCAGCGTCTGGCCCAGATGGCCCGCGCCGCTGGCATCCACCTGATCATGGCCACCCAGCGCCCGTCGGTCGACGTGATCACCGGCACCATCAAGGCCAACTTCCCGACCCGGATCAGCTTCCAGGTCACCAGCAAGATCGACGCTCGCACCATCCTGGGCGAGCAGGGCGCCGAGCAGCTGCTGGGTCAGGGCGACATGCTGTATATGGCCGGCGGCGGCCGCATCACCCGCCTGCATGGCCCGTTCGTTTCCGACGGCGAGGTCGAGCAGGTCGCCAAGTTCCTGCGCGACCAGGGCATCCCCCAGTATCTGGAGGAGGTCACGGCCGGCGGCGACGAGGAACAGGAAGAGGCCATCGAGGGCGCGTTCTCGGGCGAGGGCGGGGCCAACGATCTCTACGACCACGCCGTGGCCGTGGTCACCCGCGACCGCAAGGCCTCGACCAGCTACATTCAGCGCCGCCTGCAGATCGGCTACAACCGCGCCGCCTCGCTGATGGAGCGGATGGAGAAGGAGGGCGTCGTCGGCGCCGCCAACCACGCTGGCAAGCGCGAGATCCTGGCCCCACCGCCGCCGCCGATGTAAATCCTGTCATCCCGGACAAGCGCGCAGCGCGCCGATCCGGGACCGCCGAAAACTCCGAGCCTGCCGCGTTCCCGGCTCTCCGCTCCGCTGCGGCCGGGATGACAGGGTTTGTTGCGGGAGGCCGGGCAACTTCCGGCCCAGCTTCGGCGTTCCCACCTCCCAACCTGAACGGCGCTTCATCGGAGCGCCGGAAAATGGCCCCGCGGCGGCCTTCGCGTAGGCCAAGGTTGGCGCTAAGGAGTCCGTATGACCAAGACCACACGCCGTATCCTGCTGGCGGCCGGCCTAGCCGCCGCCATCGCCTCTCCGGCGCTCGCTCAGACCGCGCCGACGCCCGCCATTCTGTCGACCGAGCAGAAGGCCCTGCTGGACAAGGCCACCGCCTATATCCAGGGCCTGTCGTCGGCCAAGGGCCGCTTCGTGCAGACCGACGCGCGTGGAACCCAGACGCAGGGAACCTTCTATTTGCAGCGTCCGGGCAAGGCCCGGTTCGCCTACGACCCGCCAGCCGGCCTGCTGGTCGTCAGCAATGGCAACAACGTCAACATCTTCGACAGCCGGCTGAAGACCTATGAAAGCTATCCGCTCAGCAAGACGCCGCTGAACCTGCTGCTGGCCCGCGAGGTCCGGCTGGATCGCGGCGTGGTCATCACCGACATCCGCCCGCTGGCCGACGGCTTTACGATCGTGGCCCAGGACGCCAAGCGCCAGGCGCTGGGCAAGATCTCGCTGGATTTCTCCAACGCCCCGGTCGCCCTGATGGGCTGGACGGTCACCGACATCAAGGGCGGTCAGATTCGCGTACGGCTCAGCGATTTCGCCGAGACCTCGGACCTGGATCCGAAACTGTTCGTGCTGACCGATCCCCGGCGGAAGGTCGGCAAGCCCTAGCCCCTTAAGGATTGTGACATTCCCACAACAGGCAAGAATCAACCCGCTTTGGGGTTGACTTAAAGTTTGGACGTGGCATATTTAACACGCATGGCGATGAGCGACCGACCCGCTCTTCGCGAACCGTGCCGGATCCTATCCCCTCCCGGCGGCGGCATGAGAGACTAGACTTTTGCCCCGGCGCCGATGCGCCGGGGCATTTTTCTTTCCGATCTCGAGATTTCCGGGCTAGAGCGCTGACATGCGCCTCCGTATCGCCACCTGGAACGTCAATTCCGTCCGTTTGCGCGCCGAACAGGCCGCCCGTTTCGTCGACGAGCAGGCGCCCGACGTTCTGTGCATGCAGGAGATCAAGTGCCAGGAGGGCGAGTTTCCGCGCGAGGCCTTCGCCGCCATGGGCCTGCCCTATCTGAAAATCGCCGGCCAGAAGGGCTGGCACGGGGTGGCCATCGCCTCGCGCCTTCCGTTCGAGGATGTCCCGACCCTGATGAATTGCCGCGAGGGCCACGCCCGCTGCGTCGCGGTCAAGGTGGCCGGGGTCGATATCCAGAACTTCTACATCCCGGCCGGCGGCGACGTGCCCGACCGTACCGTCAACACCAAGTTCGATCACAAGCTGGACTTCTACGAAACCCTGACGGCCGCGCTGAAGAAACGCGATCCCAAGGCGCCGCTGATCGTCACCGGCGACCTGAACGTGGCTCCCGGCGAGAACGATGTCTGGAGCCACCGCCAGATGTCGAAGATCGTCAGCCATACGCCGATCGAACTCGAGGCCTTCGCGGGCCTGATGGATTCGATGGATTTCCTCGACCTGCCGCGCCTGGCCACGCCGGAGCCCGAAAAGCTGTTCTCGTGGTGGAGCTATCGCGCCGCCGATTTCCGCAAGTCCAACCGCGGCCTACGCCTGGACCATATCCTGGCCAGCCCCGGCCTGCGCGACGCCGCGATGCTGGACGGCAAGGTCAGCGCCCGGGTGCATGACGACGTCCGCGAATGGGAGCGGCCTAGCGACCACGCGCCGGTGACGGCGGATCTGAAGATCTAGCTGTCGAAATACCCGGCCGTTTCGAGATCCTCCATCAGGCTGGGACCGACGGGGGCCCAGCCCAGCGTCTCGCGGGTCCAGGCGGCCGAGGTCGCCGCGTCCATGCTGGCGAACATGGCGAACCAGCCGAAGTGCTCGGGCGAGCGGCTCTCGACCGGAACGCCCAGGCCCTTGCCGATCGCGGCGGCGATGACCTTGAACGGCACGGCCTGCTCGGCGACGGCGTGATAGCGCTCGCCGCCCGCGCCGCGTTCGATCGCCAACCGATAGAGGCGAGCGGCGTCCATGCGGTGAACGGCCGACCACTTGTTGTCGCCTTCGCCGATATAGGCGGCGACGCCCTTTTCGCGGGCCAGGCCGATCAGCATCGGCACGAAGCCGTGGTCGCCCGCTCCATGGGTCGTCGGCGCCAGGCGGACCACCGAGGCCCGCACGCCCCGCGCGACCAAGTCGTCAGCCCCCAGTTCCGACAGGCGTGGCGAGGCTTGTCCGGGCCGGTCCTCCTCGGTCGCCAGACGGCCGGGCGCCAACATGGCGGTGCCCGAGGTCACCAGGATCGGCTTTGTCGTGCCCTCCAGCGCGCCGCCCAGGACCTCGATCGCGCGGCGGTCCTGTTGAGCGTTCTGCGCGAACTTCGAGAAGTCGTGGTTGAAGGCGGTGTGGATGACGCCATCGCAGGCGGCCGCGCCCCGAGCCAGACCCTCCAGATCATCCAGATCGCCGCGCTGGGCCTGGGCGCCCGCGGCTTCAAGCTGAGCCTCACCGATATCGGAACGGGAGAGACCCAGCACCTGATGACCGTGAGCGAGCAGGTCCTGAACGACGGCCGAGCCGACGAAGCCGGTCGCGCCGGTGACGAAAATACGCATGGGCTGATCTCCGAGATGTTCTCCCGGTCAGAAAATGCTCTAAGCTGATCCTGGTAAAGTAGTGAGCTTATACGGGTATAAGAGCTAACAGCATGAACGCGCCGATTCCGAACGAGAACCGGTTCGGGGCCTATCTCCGCGACCGACGGATCAAGCTGGACGCCGCCGCGCTGGGTTTTTCCGGCCCGCGACGGCGTACGCCTGGCCTCCGCCGGGAGGAGGTCGCCCAGCGCGCCCATATCAGCGCCACCTGGTATACTTGGCTGGAACAAGGCCGCGGCGGGGCGCCGTCTGGCGATGTGCTCGACCGCATCGCCCGCGCCCTGCTGCTGACCGATGTCGAACGCGAGCACCTGTTCCTACTGGGTCTCGGCCGGCCGCCCGAGGTTCGATATCGCGAGACCGAAGGTGTTTCGCCCCGGCTGCAGCGCGTGTTGGACGCGCTGGATCCCAGCCCGGCCATGATCAAGACCCTGACCTGGGACATCATCGCCTGGAATCGGGCGGCCTTGGCGGTCTTCGCCGACTACGCGCTGTTGCCGCCCGAGGAGCGCAACATCCTGCGCCGCCTGTTCCTGGATCCAAGAGTTCGAGCAATCAATCCCGACTGGGACAGCGTGGCGCGCTTCGTGGTCGCCGCTTTCCGGGCCGATGTGGCGCGCGCCGGGGCCGGGGCCGAGGCTTCGGTCAACACTCTGATCGATGAGCTGTCGCGCGGCAGTCCGGAGTTCGCGGCGCTGTGGGCCGACAATGACGTGCGCTACCATGGCGAAGGTCTCAAGCGGCTGCACCACCCGGCGCTAGGACCGATCGCGTTCGAATATTCGGCCTTCGCGGTCGACGGCCGGCCGGACCTGGGGATGATCGTCTACAATCCCGCGACGCCACAGGATCTCGACCGCGTGCGGGCGTTGGTGGAAGCGAGTTGAACTGGCGTCCGGCTTAGGGTGGTGAGCGACTTTCCCCAATTCAGTAGCAACCGCGCGGCGCGGTGTACCGCGTTCCGATCATTGTCCGCTGTCTCTGGATGAAAACGATCTTTCCGATGTAACAATTCGGTGTCGCGTCCAATTTCACGATCTGCTGCTGCCCGTTGACGTCGATGACGGCAAAGGTCTCGACGCTCCCCCGCCGGCCAAGTTTCCGAAACTCAACAACCTTGCCCTCTGTGTTGCTGACGGCGGCGAACGGACTGACGACCAGGGCGATGAGGGCGAGGCCTACAATCGCCAAAACGAATCCCACGGATTCTTTGCGCCAAACCCACCAAGCATAAAGATTGTCGAGGCGGCGAGCTTCCATAGCTCAAGGCTATTCGAGAGCGTGCGATCTGTCGCTGGGAACGTCCGCCAAGGGTGGGGAGCGAACATTTCCAACTTCCGCTCTCCCCGGCGAAAGCCGGGGCCCAGATCGAACCCATCGACGGTGGATAGGTTGACGGGCGTTTCTCGGATCATCCCAAACCGCTCAGGCTGAATCTGGGCCCCGGCTTTCGCCGGGGAGAGCGGGAGAAGGGGAGCTTTGTTCTGACAGGGTGTAACCACTCACCCTCCCATGCTGCGCATGGGCCCCTCCCTCTCTCTCAGAGAGAGGGATTCACGGGGATTGAGCCTGCTGTATCCCCGGCGTTCGCGAGATCGAACCCCACGAATTCAACCACTTCTCACTTTTACGCGGCTCTGAATGATCCGCGTTCAAACCCGCCCCATACTCAGAGCCGTCCCCGTCGCGAGGGGAGGGCGCTTGGATCCGGCCCAAAGCGGCGACGGGGATAGGTTGAGCGGGGCCGCGTGGGCGCCGCCTCGGTTCGGGTGGTGGTCTGTTCGTGGATAGATCCGGGACCACACGAAGGCCGAGGGGTTAGGCGAGCGCGGAGCGACAGGGCGGTGATCGATCTAAAGCCGCCTATCGTGGATCGCCGAGCTGGAGACGGAATAGCCGATCCAGTTGGTCCGCGCCCGTCCGGGGGTAACGGAGGCCCGAGCAGACAACGCTCACGCCCGCCGTCCTCACGGCAAAGAACAGCCTGGCGGAGCGGTCGTCCGAGCCGAAACGTAAAATCAAACTCACGGTCTCCGGGTTCGCCCGGCCGCTCCGTCGCCTCCCCAACACCTTCAGCGGTCAGGCCGCGTGAAGCGGAGGACGCATGAGCGAAACCCTAGCCCTCGGCCGCGACGACTCCAAACTGGATCCAAAGCGCCTTGTCCTTGAGGTTCTTGCGGATCCAGGCGGCGTGGACTTCGCGCTCGGCGTCGGTCGAGCGGGGCGCCAGCGGGCGGGGCCTCGACCCGTACGATCCCTGGATCGCCGCCGAGACCGCCATCGCCGACACGGCGTGGGTCAGTTCCAGGGCGCGTTCCTTGCCACCCTGCAGTTCCAGATAGACCTCGGCCAGCAGGTGGGCGTCGATCAGGGCCCCGTGCTTGTCGCGGCTTTCCAGGCTGATCTTGAACCGCTTGCAGAGCGCGTCGAGCGAATTGTACATGCCCGGAAAGCGCTTCTTGGCCATGGCCAGGGTGTCGATCCAGCGATCCTCGTGAACCGGCGCGCGGCCGCACTTTTCCAGCTCGAAATTGACGAACGAGCGGTCGAAGGCGGCGTTGTGGGCGACGACGACGCTGTCGCCGACGAACTCGATGAACTTGTCGGCGATCTCGTGAAACTTCGGCTTGCCGGCCAGGAAGGCGCCGGACAGGCCGTGGACCTTCTCGGCCTCGGCCGGCATGTCGCGTAGCGGGTCGCAATATTCGTGGAACGAGCGGCCGGTCGGCATGAAGTCGACCACCTCGATGCAGCCGATTTCGACCAGGCGATCGCCCGTCTTCGGATCGAAGCCGGTGGTTTCAGTGTCGAGGATGATTTCCCGGGCCATCGCCCTTCAATGCCGCCGTTCGAGTCCCGCATCAAGCGGCGCTGGAAGTTCTCAACAGAGTCAGAAGGTCGCGCACCTGCTGGCGCGCGTGGTCCAAGCCTTGCCCCGTATCGATGACGAAATCGGCGCGGGCGCGCTTTTCGGCGTCGGGCAGCTGGCGGGCCAGGATCGCCTCGAACTTTTCAGAGGTCATCTCGGGCCGGGCCAGGACCCGGGCCCGCTGGACGTCGGCCGGGGCCGAGACCACCACGACCTTGTCGACCTTCTTCTCGCCGCCGGTCTCGTAGAGCAGGGGGATGTCGAGCACGACGATGTCGGCGCCCTTGGCCTCGGCGTCTTCGAAGAAACCGATCCGGTGGGCGCCGACCAGCGGATGGACGATCGCCTCCAGCTTGGCCAGGGCCTCGGAGTTGCCGACCACGGCGGCGCTGAGCTTGGCGCGATCGATCGCGCCGTTCATGACGACGCCGGGAAAGGCCGCTTCCACGGGACCGACGGCGCCGCCGCCGAAGGCGTACAGCGCATGGACGGCTGCGTCCGAGTCGTAGACCGGTACGCCTTCGGCCTGGAACATGGCCGAGGTTGTCGACTTGCCCATGCCGATCGAGCCGGTGAGACCCAGGATCAGCATCGCTTAGCCCTCGCCCAGGATCCGCAGCAGCATGCCGCGCGCATCGACCTCGGCGGGCGGAGCCACGCCGTACATCCGCTCGAAGCTCGGGACCGCCTGGCGCAGCAGCATTTCCAGGCCATCGACCGTACGGCGACCGACAGCCTCGGCGCGGCGCAGGAATTCGGTGCGCAGCGGCTTATAGACCATGTCCATGACCACGGCTGTCTCCGGCGTCAGGGTGAGGTCCGCCGCCGGACCTTCACCGCCGCCCAAGCCCAGCGACGTGGCGTTGATCACCAGGCCCGCGTCGGCGAGCAGGGCCGGAAGGTCCGCGTCGCCGGCCGCGATCACCTTTTCGGCGAATGCGTCCGCCAGCGCCTGGGCGCGGGCGACGGTGCGGTTGACGATCCGCACTTGGGGCGCTCCGGCCAGCAGAAGGGCGGCGGTCGCCCCGCGCGCCGCGCCGCCGGCCCCGAGGATCACGACCGGCGCGGCCGCGACGTCGAAGCCTGGCGCCTGCACGGCGATCGCGCCCAACAGCCCCGGGCCGTCGGTGTTGTCGGCGTGGATCGACCCGTCCGCCTCGAAGATCAGCAGGTTGGCCGCGCCGGCCATGCTGGCGAGATCGCTGGCCTGGTCGGCGGCGGCCAAGGCGCGTTCCTTGAAGGGAATCGTGACGTTGAGGCCGCGGATCGCGCCGCCCCGGAAACCCTGCACGAAGGTTTCGAAATCCTCGGGTCGCGGGGCGAACGGCGCATAGACGGCGTCGAGCCCGGCGGCTCGGATCCAGGCGTTGTGGATCAGCGGGCTCATCGAGTGCTTGATCGGCGCGCCGCAGACCCCGCCGACCACGGCGGCTCCAGAGATCGTCATGCGGCGACAGCTCCGTGAAGACGCAGAAAGTCGAGCAGGCCGATCAACGGCAGGCCCAGGATGGTGAAATAGTCGCCGTCGACCCGGTCGAACAGCTGCACGCCCTCGCTCTCCAGTTCGTAGCAGCCGACCGACCACAGCAGGGCTTCGCCGCGACGTTCGATATAGGCGTCGAGCCAAGCCTCGCTGAACGGGCGCACCGAAAGCTTCGCGCTCTCGACGATCCGCCAGATCGGCTGGCCGTCGCGGGCCACGACGACGGCCGAGTGCAGCTTGTGGGTCTGGCCGCGCAGGTCCAGCAGGCGCGCGCGGGCCTCTTCCAAAGTGTCGACCTTGTCGATCAGCTTGCCCTTGAGGTCGAGGGTCTGGTCGGCGCCGATCACCAGGCCCGGCCGCCGGGCCGAGACCTTGACCGCCTTCATCTCGGCGAGCGCGTCGGCGATGTCGCGCGGCGTGACCTCTTCCGCGAGAAGGCCGGCCTTGGCCGCATCCTCGTCGACGCCGGGGCGAACCGCCTCGAAGGCGACGCCGGCGTTCTTCAGGATCATCTGACGCGCGGCGCTGGTCGAGGCGAGCGTGACCGGCGTCATCCGAGGACCTCGACCTTGCCGCGACCGCCCGACAGCAGGTTGATGATCGCCGCCGCCGTCTCCTCGACCGAGCGGCGGGTGATGTCGATGACCGGCCAGTTCATCCGCTCGAACAGGCGGCGGGCGGCGATGATCTCCGAGCGCACGGCGTCGCTATCGACATAGTCGCTCTCGCGGTTCTCCTTCAGCGAGAGCAGGCGGTTGCGGCGGATCTGGATCAGGCGGTCGGGCGAAGTGATCAGGCCGACGATCAGGGTGTTCTTCAGCTCGAACAGCTCGGGCGGCGGCGGCCGACCCGGGACCAGCGGCACATTGGCGGCGCGCACGCCCCGGTGGGCTAGATAGATGCAGGTCGGAGTCTTGGAGGTCCTCGACACGCCCACAAGGATCACGTCGGCCTGGGTCAGGTCCTGGCCGCCTTGGCCGTCGTCGTGGGCGATGGCGTAATCCAGCGCCTCGATGCGATCGAAATAGTCGTTGGTCAAAGCGTGCTGGGCGCCGACCCGGGTCGAGATCCGCGCGCCCAGATAGCGCGACATGGCGCTGATCACCGGGTCGAGCGCGGCGATGCAGGGCATTTCCAGCTTGCGGCAACCTTCCTCGAGCGCGGCGCGCAGGCCTGGATCGACGATGGTGTGCATCACCACGCCCGGGGCGCCGCCGATCTCTTCCAGCGCCCGATCCAGCTGCCGGGTGGAACGGACCAGCGCGTAGATGTGTTCGATGGGCAGGATGTCGGTGAAACGGGCGCACACCGCGCGCGCCATGGCGTTGAGCGTCTCGCCCGTGGAATCCGAGACCAGGTGGATATGGAAGTAGGTGGCGAAGCGCGGCGGCAGCCGCTCGCTTTCGCCCTGAGCCAGACTCTCCTGTGGATCATCCGTTAACGGTTGTTTAACCACTTGCCCTGCCTCTGGGGACGCCCGGGCGCCGATGGGCCTCCGAGGCGTCGTGACATGGCGCCGCTGTGATCAACGGTCGCATTGCCCGCGTATCATCCCCAGGCTCGCCCCGCATCCCCCGAAGTCTGAATTCCGGCTGTCCAAACACCGGGGAAGAGTCTCGCGAGGGGTTTTTCGCCCGCCGTTTCGCGTTAAGAATTCATTAAGGTCTTCAACGACCTGTCAGGTCGTCCACATGATTAACAAAGCCTTAACCACATGTGGGAAGCCTTGGGGGCAAGCGCGGATCAGGTGTGGGAGTCACGCGCCCGCCAGAGGTTTTCCCCACTATGCAGTTGCCCTCCAACCCCCTCCTACAATCTTAATTTCTTATTAAGAAATGATAGGAGTCTTACGGACTTGAGCCCGAGCCCAGGCCGGGCTTTAACCCGAGCCATGACGTCTCCGGTCCAGACTCCCAAATTTCTCTCCGCGCTTTCGGGCGAGAGCCATGCGAACCCTCCGATCTGGTTCATGCGGCAGGCGGGCCGGTATCTGCCCGAGTATCGCGCGGTGCGAGCCACGGCCCCGGACTTCATCAGCTTCTGCTTCGATCCGGAGAAGGCGGCCGAGGTCACGCTGCAGCCGATGCGGCGCTTTCCATACGACGCGGCCATCGTGTTCGCCGACATCCTGCTAATCCCCGGCGCGCTAGGCCAGAAGGTGTGGTTCGAGGCCGGCGAAGGTCCGAAGCTGGGTGACATGCCGTCGATCGAGTCCATGGCCGAGAAGGCCGGCGAGGCGGGCAAGTCTCTGTCGCTGATCGGGGAGACGCTGACCCGGGTTCGTTCGGCGCTCGATCCGGACAAGGCCCTGATCGGCTTCGCCGGCGCGCCGTGGACGGTGGCGACCTATATGATCGAGAAGGGGTCCAGCGATCGCAGCGGCGCGCGGACCTATGCCTACCAGCACCCCGAGCAGCTGGACGCCTTGATCCAGGTGCTGGTCGACTCGACGATCGACTACCTGGCCATGCAGGTCGACGCCGGGGCCCAGACGCTGAAGCTGTTCGAGAGCTGGGCCGAGGGTCTGTCCGAGCCGCTGTTCGATCGTCTGGTCACCCAGCCGCACATCAGGATCATCGAGGGGTTGCGCGCGCGGGGCGTCACCGTGCCGATCATAGGCTTCCCGCGCGGGGCCGGGACCTTGGTCGAGGACTATGCGGCCAAGACCCCGGTGCAGGGCGTGGCGCTCGACACCCAGGCTTCCGCCAAACTGGGCCGGTCGATCCAGAAGACGAAGACCATCCAGGGCGCTCTGGATCCGCTGCTGCTGCGGGCCGGCGGCGATGCGCTGCTCAAGCGCGTCGATGAGCTGCTGGAACAATGGAACCAGGGTCCCTACATCTTCAACCTGGGTCACGGCATCCTGCCCGATACGCCGATCGCTCACGTCGAGGCGGTGCTTGAGCGGGTGACGGGCCAGAAGGTTCGCGGTCAGTGAACAGGAAGCTCGCCGTCGTCCTGTTCAATCTCGGCGGGCCAGACGGTCCGCGCGCCGTGCGGCCCTTCCTGTTCAACCTGTTTCGCGATCCCGCGATCATCGGCCTGCCGGCGATCGCCCGCTATCCGATCGCGGCCCTGATCGCCACGACGCGCGAAAAGACCGCCAAGGCCAACTACGCGATCATGGGCGGCGGCTCGCCGTTGCTGCCGGAGACGGAGAAGCAGGCGAGGGCGCTGGAAGCCGAGCTGGCGCGGACCCTGCCCAGTGTCGAGGCCAAGTGTTTCATCGCCATGCGCTACTGGAACCCGCTGACCGGCGAGACGGCCAAGGCGGTCAAGGCGTTCGCGCCGGACGAGATCGTCTTGCTGCCGCTCTATCCGCAATACTCGGCGACCACGACCGCATCGTCGCTGAAGGCTTGGCGGGAGATCTATTCCGGCGGCGGTCGTCAGACGACGGTCTGCTGCTATCCGACGGACGCCGGCCTGGTCGACGCCCATGCCCGCCTGATCCGCGAGACCTGGGAGAAGGCCGGTTCGCCGGCCGATGTCCGGCTGCTGTTCTCGGCCCACGGTCTGCCGGAGAAGGTGATCCTGGCCGGTGACCCCTACCAGAAACAGATCGAGGCCACGGCCGCGGCGGTGGCCGCCAAGCTGCCGGCCGGTCTGGACTGGACGGTCTGCTACCAGAGCCGGGTCGGGCCGATGAAGTGGATCGGCCCCTCGACCGACGACGAGATCCGTCGCGCCGGGGCGGAAGGTAAGGGCGTGATCGTCACCCCGATCGCCTTCGTCTCCGAGCACGTCGAGACCCTGGTCGAACTCGACCATGAATATGCCGAGCTGGCGCGAGACGTCGGGGTCGCGTCCTATGTCCGCGTGCCGGCCCTGGGCGCCGCGCCGGAATTCATCGCCGGCCTGGCTTCGACGGTCGGCCGGGCTCTGCCCGCCGGCGGAGTCGTCCCCGGAAGCGCCTGGCGGTGCGGTGAATTCAACTGTCCGTGCAAGGAAGGAGCTCAGGCGTGATCGATTTCCTGGTGGCGCATTTCAACCTGGTACGTGGTCTGCACATCCTGTCGGTCATCGCCTTCATGGCCGGGCTGCTCTACCTGCCGCGCCTGTTCGTCTATCACACCAAGGCCGCGCTGGGCTCCGAGATGGACGAGACTTTCAAGGTCATGGAGCGCCGGCTGCTGCGCGGGATCATCAATCCGGCCTCGATCGCGACCTTCGTGTTCGGCCTGGGCCTGATCGTGGCCGACAGCCAGATCCGCGGCTGGAGCTTCCTGGCTGAACCGTGGATGGCCACCAAGCTGGTTTGCCTGGTCGGGCTCTACGGTTGGCACGGCTTCCTGTCGGCTTCACGCAAGAAATTCGAGCGTGGCGAGAACACCCGCTCGGAGACGTTCTGGCGCGCCACCAACGAGATCCCGTTCCTGCTGGCGATCGTCATCGTGATCTCGGTGACGACTAAGTTCCTGAACCACTGAAGGCCGACAGTATGACCGGCGGTGCTTGACCCGCCGGTCCTCGCGTGGTTTGCATCTCAGGTAGGACCAGCACCCTGTGTTGATCCGATCTTTTCACGGACCGGCGCCCGTCCTGGCGCGCCCCGCGAGCGGTTCCGCTCCAAGGTCCGTCCCCCGAACGATCCGCGTCATCGTCAACCGACGCGCTCGCCTGGTTCGCCCCGATGGGTTGGCTCGGCGTGATCCTTGAAATTCTACCGGCCGGACTCCGTCGTGGGGTCCGCGCCCTGACTTGAGTCTTGTCATGACCGAAGAAACCGAAAACGAAATCCCCGCGTCGGACGATGGGGCCGCCGAAGAGGCGACCACCGAAGAGTCCTCGGACGTCGTCGTCGATACGACCGCCGAAGCCTCCGCGGATAGCCAAGAGATTGGGACCGAAGCCGACGGCGACGACGACGGCTCCGGCATCGCCGAGGCCGTCGCGGCCCTGGGCCTGAAGTCCATGTCCCTGCAGGAGCTGAAGGAGAAATCCCCGGCCGATCTGCTGGCGTTCGCCGAGACCTTCGAGGTCGAGAACGCCAACTCCATGCGCAAGCAGGACATGATGTTCGCGATCCTGAAGACCCTCGCCGAGGAAGGCGTGGAGATCTCGGGCTCGGGCACCATGGAAGTGCTGCAGGACGGCTTCGGCTTCCTGCGCTCGCCGGAAGCCAACTACCTGCCGGGCCCGGATGACATCTATGTCTCGCCGTCGCAGATCCGGAAGTATGGCCTGCGCACCGGCGACAGCGTCGACGGCGCCATCCGGTCGCCGCGTGAAGGCGAGCGCTACTTCGCCCTGACTAACGTCTCGAAGATCAATTTCGAGAGCCCGGACAACGTCCGACACAAGGTCCACTTCGACAACCTGACGCCGCTCTATCCTGAAGAGCGCCTGAACATGGAGCTGCCCGATCCGACCGTTAAGGATCGCTCGGGCCGCGTCATCGACATCGTCGCTCCGCTCGGCAAGGGTCAGCGCTGCCTGATCGTCGCCCCGCCGCGCGTGGGCAAGACGGTCATGCTGCAGAACATCGCCAAGTCGATCGAGACCAACCACCCCGAGTGCTACCTGATCGTCCTGCTGATCGACGAGCGCCCGGAAGAAGTCACCGACATGCAGCGCACGGTGAAGGGCGAGGTCATCGCCTCGACCTTCGACGAGCCGGCGACCCGTCACGTGCAAGTGGCCGAAATGGTCATCGAAAAGGCCAAGCGCCTGGTCGAACACAAGCGCGACGTCGTCATCCTGCTGGACTCGGTCACGCGCCTCGGCCGCGCCTACAACACCACCGTCCCGTCGTCGGGCAAGGTGCTGACCGGCGGTGTCGACGCCAACGCCCTGCAGCGGCCGAAGCGCTTCTTCGGCGCGGCGCGCAACGTGGAAGAGGGCGGTTCGCTCTCGATCATCGCCACGGCTCTGATCGACACCGGCAGCCGGATGGACGAAGTGATCTTCGAAGAGTTCAAGGGCACCGGTAACTCGGAAATCGTCCTGGACCGCAAGGTCGCGGACAAGCGCATCTTCCCGGCCATCGACGTGCTCAAGTCGGGCACTCGCAAGGAAGAGCTGATCACGCCGCGCGACCAGCTGCAGAAGACCTACGTCCTGCGTCGGATCCTCAACCCCATGGGCGCCTCGGACGCGATCGAGTTCCTGCTCGACAAGCTGCGTCAGTCCAAGACCAACGGCGACTTCTTCCAGTCGATGAACACCTGAGTCCAGGCGGACTCAGCCGGATACGAGAAAGGCGCCGGTCTGACCCGGCGCCTTTTTTGTTGGTTGGTCGTACCTGGACTCTGGCCCTACGGGATCAGCAGGGTCGCCCCGGTCGTACGTCGGCCTTCTAGCGCTTCATGCGCCGCACGCGCTTCGGCGAGCGGGAAGGTCTGGCCGATGTCGATCTTCACCGCGCCCGAGCCGATCACCGCGAACAGCGCTTCGGCGCTTTCGTCCAGCTCTTCGGTCGAGGCGATGTAGTCGAACAGGCGGGGGCGGGTGACATAGGCCGACTTGGCCCCGAGCTCCAGCGGCGCGAATGGCGGGACCGGACCCGAGGCGTTGCCGAAGGTGACCAGCATCCCGCGCTTGGCCAGGCTCTTCAGACTGGCCTCCCAGGTGTCCTTGCCGACGCCGTCATAGACCACGGCCACGCCCCGACCGCCGGTGATCTCGGCCACCTTGGCCGCCACCTCGTCCCGGCTGTAGTCGATGACATGATCAGCACCGAGGTCGCGGGCGATAGCGGCCTTGGCCTCGGAGCCGACCGTGGCGATCACCGTCGCGTCGAGGCCCTTGCACCACTGGACCAGGATCTGGCCGACGCCGCCGGCGGCCGCGTGGATCAGAACGGTATGGCCAGGTTTCACGTGGAAACATCGACGGACCAGGAACTCGGCGGTCATGCCCTTGAGCAGGGCCGCCGCGGCGATCTCCAGACTGACACCGTCGGGAACCTTCACCGCGCGGTCAGCCGGCAGCACCGCCGCCTCGGCATAGGCGCCCAAGGTTCCGTTGTAGGCGACGCGGTCGCCAACCCGAAAGCGGGTGACGCCGTCACCGATCGCCTCGACGATCCCGGCGGCCTCCAGCCCGATCACCGCCGGCGTCTTCAAGGGGTAGAGGCCGGTGCGGTGATAGGTGTCAATATAGTTCAGCCCGACGGCTTGGTGCCGGACCAGGATCTGACCAGCGGCGGGCGAGGGGACGGGCAGGTCGACAACCTCGAGCACCTCCGGGCCGCCGGCCCGAACTGCCTGGATCGCCAGCATCAGCCCAACACCTTCTTGAAGAAGGTCAGGCTGCGGCCGTTGGCCTTGGCCGCGTCGGCGGCGTCGTAGTGCGCGCCGCCTTCGCGGGCGAAGGCGTGGTCGCGATTGGCATAGGTATGGATCTCGATCTGCGGATGATCCTTCAGCGCATTGAGGATGACCTGCTGGGCCTCGGGCGGCACGAACTGGTCCTTCTCGGCGATGTGCATCAGCAGCGGCTTGTTCAGCTTCTCGGCCTCGCCGACCCGCTTCTCGATCCCGACGCCATAGTACGAGACGCTGGCGTCGACGTCGGTGCGGGTCGCGGTCAGGAAGGCCAGCAGGCCGCCCAGGCAATAGCCGACCGCGCCGACCTTGCCGTTGACGCCGTCCAGTTTGCGGGCCGCGGCGATCGTGGCGGCGATGTCGCCGACCCCGGCGTCCACGTCGAACGCATTGAACAGTTCAAAGGCGCGCTTCCACTCGGCTTCGCTCTGATCGGTGATGTCGATGCCGGGCTCGATCCGCCAGAACAGGTCCGGACAGATGGCGACGAAGCCCTGGGCGGCGAGGCCGTCGCAGATGTCGCGCATCACCTTGTTGACGCCGAAGATCTCTTGAATGACGACGATGGCCGGGGCGCTCTCTGCCTTGGGTCGCGCCACATAGGCCGAAAAGGCGCCGTCAGGCGTTGTGATCGTGAGGGTCTCGCTCATCGGGGCTCTCCGTCCTCAAGCGTCGATGTGACTTTCGACCAAAGCGCTCTAACCTGTGCCGACGGGCCATGCCCCATAACAATATCGTGCCCTGACCGAAGGGAACTTCCTGATGAAGATGACGATCGAGATCGACTGCACGCCCGTCGAAGCGCGGAGCTTTCTAGGCCTGCCTGATGTCAGTGGTTTGAACGAGCACCTGGTCAAGGAAATGCAGAATCGCATGGACGCCAACATGGCCATGCTCGCGCCCGAGGAGCTGATGAAGAACTGGATGGCCTTCGGCGCCGGGGCGCAGGAGCAATTTCGCAAGCTGATGACGGCCGCCGCGGGCGCCGCCGCCGGGAAGCCTTGAACGCATGACGGATACGATCTTCGCCCTGGCCACCGCGGCGGGGCGAGCGGCGGTGGCCGTGGTGCGTGTGTCGGGTCCAGCGACCCAACCGACCGTCGAGGCGCTGTGCGGCAAGGCGCCGAAGCCGCGCCTGGCCGCCTTGCGAAAACTGCGCCATCAGGGCGTCGACCTGGACGAGGCCCTGGTCCTGCGATTCGAACGGCCGGCCAGCTATACCGGCGAGGATAGCGCCGAGTTTCACGTGCATGGCGGCCGGGCCGTCGTCGAGGCGCTGCTATCGGCCCTGGTCGATCTGGGACTGCGGCTGGCCGAGCCCGGCGAGTTCACCCGGCGCGCCTTCGAGAACGGTAAGCTGGACCTGGCCCAGGCCGAGGGAGTCGCCGACCTGATCGACGCCGAGACCGAAGCTCAGCGCAAGCAGGCGCTCGGCCAGGTTGGTGGGGCGCTGAGCCAGCGCTACGACCGCTGGCGCGATCTGTTGATCCAGTCCCTGGCCATGCTGGAAGCGGCGGTCGACTTCCCGGATGAGGATCTGCCGGAAGAGGTGGCCGAACGGGCGCGGCCGGGCTTGCGTCTCTTGAACGCCGAGCTCGACGCGGCTTTGGCCGATATTTCCCGTGGCCGCCGGGTACGCGATGGTTTCCGTATCGCGCTACTGGGGGCGCCGAACGCCGGCAAGAGCACCTTGCTGAATGGCCTCGTCGAGCGGGACGCCGCCATCGTCACCGATACGCCAGGCACTACTCGGGATGTCATTGAGGTTCCCTTGGTCCTGGGCGGATACAAGGTGTTGGTCGCCGATACCGCTGGGATCCGCGAAACGGCCGATGCGATCGAGGCCGAGGGCGTTCGCCGAGCGAGGGCCTGGGCTGAGGAAGCTGACCTAAGGCTTTGGGTGGTCGATGGGTTTCACGTGAAACATACGGTGAAGCTTGAAGATGCCGTTCGCCCTGGAGACTGGCTTGTGCTGAACAAGGCGGACATCTCGGAGGTTTCGGATCTCGATGCCGTCGAGGCGCGATGGTCGGGGGAGGGTATGACGGTTGTTCGATTGTCGGCCAAATCCGGTGACGCCATTAGCGGACTTCGCGAGGACTTGGCCGCCTATGTGGCGGACGCTTTGTCCGGCGCCGAGTTCCCTGCGGCCACCCGTCTACGCCACGCGGAGCGCTTGACCGAAGCCCAGAGCTATGTGGCCCGCGCGCTTTCCGACGTGGGGCTGGAAGTTGAACTGGCCGCCGAGGATGTGCGCCTGGCGGCCCGCGCTCTGGAAAAGATCACGGGTCGTGTCGATCCCGAGGACGTCCTGAGCCGCGTCTTTTCGACCTTCTGCATCGGCAAGTGATGCTCGCCGCGAAGCGCCCCCTATATTATCCACAGCGCGCTCACAGCTGCGGCGGGGGTGTTTCACGTGAAACGCCTTTGAGTCACATCGACCCGCTCGCCTGATTGGCGTATAGATCGAGTCCAGCGCCCCCGCTCCAATCCGGGGGCGTTCGCATTGAGGCGAGTCGTTGTCCAACACCTGGGATGTCATTGTCATCGGCGGCGGTCACGCCGGCTGCGAGGCGGCGGCCGCCTCGGCGCGCGCGGGCGCGCGCACCCTGCTGCTGACCCACAAGCTTGAAACCATCGGCGAGATGTCGTGCAACCCGGCCATCGGCGGCCTGGGCAAGGGCCACTTGGTCCGCGAGATCGATGCCTTGGATGGCGTCATGGGCCGCATGGCCGACAAGGGCGGCATCCAGTTCCGGATGCTGAACCGTTCCAAGGGCCCGGCCGTGCGCGGGCCTCGCGCTCAGATCGACCGCAGGCTCTATCGCGAGGCCATGCAGGCCGAGCTGGCCGCCACGCCAAACCTCGAAATCATCGCCGCCGCGGCCGAGGACCTGATTGTCGAGGACGGTCCCGGCGGAAAAGGGCAGGTGGCCGGCGTGATCGACGGGGCAGGGCGGTCCTACCGCGCTTCACGTGTGATCCTGACGACCGGCACCTTCCTGAAGGGCCTGATCCATCTGGGCGAGACCCGGACTCCGGCCGGCCGGGTGGGCGACCAGCCCTCGATTGGCCTGTCGGATCGCCTCTACAGCCTTGGCTTCCAGATGGGCCGTCTGAAGACCGGCACGCCGGCGCGCCTTGATGGTGCGACGATCGCCTGGGATCGGCTGGAGATGCAGCCGGGCGATGACGAGCCCGTGCCGTTCTCGTTCCTGAACGATCGGATCGACACGCCGCAGATCGCCTGCGGCATCACCTTCACGACCGCCGAGACCCACCAGATCATCGCCGATCGCCTCGGCGAGTCGGCCGTGTATGGCGGTCGCGCCACGGGGATCGGGCCGCGCTATTGCCCGTCGATCGAGGACAAGGTCGTCCGCTTCGCCGACAAGACCAGCCATCAGGTGTTCCTGGAGCCGGAGGGTCTGGACGACACGACGGTCTATCCGAACGGGATCTCGACATCGGTCTCGGAAGAGACCCAGCTGCTGTTTCTGCGCACGATCCCCGGCCTCGAGGCCGTGGAGGTCAAGCGCTACGGCTATGCGATCGAATATGACTATGTCGATCCGCGCGAGCTTTACGCCACCCTGGAGACCAAGCGGCTGCCGGGTCTCTATCTGGCCGGCCAGATCAATGGCACCACCGGTTATGAAGAGGCGGGGGCCCAGGGCCTGGTCGCCGGCCTGAACGCGGCCCTGGCCGTGCAAGGCCGGGAGCCGGCCGTCTTCGCACGTGACGAAGCCTATATCGGTGTGATGATCGACGACCTAGTCACGCGGGGCGTCACCGAGCCCTATCGCATGTTCACCAGCCGGGCCGAGTTCCGCCTGACCTTGCGCGCCGACAACGCCGACCAGCGGCTAACCGATCGCGGGATCGAACTGGGCGTTGTGGGCGAGATCCGCGCCAAGGCCTGGGCCGAGAAGAAGGCGCGGTTAGAATCGGCTCGCGCCTTCGCGCGATCCGTCAGCCTGACCCCGAACGAGGCGGTGAAGGCCGGATTTAAGGTCAATAGCGACGGCGTGCGCCGCGACCTGTTCGCCATGCTGGCCTATCCCGACGTGACCCTGGACGATCTCGGCGCGATATGGCCTGAGGTTTTCACGTGGAACAGCGACGTTCGCGAGCAGATCGAGATCGAGGCGGCCTATGCCGGCTATCTTGATCGCCAGCGCGCCGACGCCGTGTCGCTGCGCAAGGACGAGGATCTGCGCCTGCCGGCCGATCTGGACTACACCGAGATCGGTAGTCTCTCCAACGAGGTCCGCGAGAAACTGGCGCGCGTGCGGCCGCTGACCCTGGGCCAAGCGGCCCGTATCGAGGGCGTGACCCCAGGGGCGCTGACCGCGCTGCTGGCCCACGTGCGACGCAGCCGTGCAGCCTGAGTCCGTCTCCATTCTTGAACCGGCGCTTGACGCGGCGGGCTATCAGGCCCTGACCGGGTACAGCGACGCTCAGATCGCCGATCTGGCCCGCTATCAAGACCTGCTGGCCGAATGGAACGCGGTGATGAACCTCGTCGGCCCACTGACCATCGCCACATACTGGACTCGCCATGCGCTGGACAGCTCGCAGCTGTTGACCATGGCGCCGGACGCCCTGACCTGGGCCGACCTCGGCGCCGGGGCCGGCCTGCCCGGCGTGGTGCTGGCCATCCTTTTGAAAGGCCAGGAGGGCGCCAAGGTCCATCTGGTCGAGAGCATGGCCAAACGCTGCCGCTTCCTCGAAGTGGCCGCCAAGGCGCTGGACCTGCCCGTCGAGATCCACAACGCTCGCGCCGAGACCCTGAAGCTGAAGGTCGATGTCGTCACCGCGCGAGCCTGCGCGCCGATGGCCAAGCTGCTCGGTTTCGCCGAGCCCTATCTGCACCGTGGCGCGATCGGCCTGTTCCTGAAGGGACAGGATGTCGCGGCCGAGCTTTCCGAGGCGTCGCGCGCTTGGAAGTTCGCCAGCGAGCTACGACCTAGTCAAAGCGACCCCCGCGGCCGCATCGTTCAAGTGAAGAGGCTTTCCCGTGTCCGCTAATCCTCTCCGCGTCCTCGCCATCGCCAATCAGAAGGGCGGAGTGGGCAAGACCACGACCGCCATTAACCTCGGCACCGCCCTGGCGGCTTGCGGGGAACGGGTGTTGCTGATCGACGCCGACCCGCAGGGTAACTGCTCGACCGGTCTGGGCATCGGCCGCACGGCGCGCCGGACCACGCTCTACGACGTGCTGATGGGCGAGTCGCCCGTCGTCGACGCCGCCGTGAAGACCGAACTCCCTGGTCTGGACGTCATACCGGCCGATGCCGACCTGTCCGGCATCGAGATCGAACTGGGTCAGACCGCGCGGCGGTCTTACCGTTTGCGAGACGCTCTCGAGTCGATCCGCGCCAACGGGCCCTACACCTATGTGCTGATCGACTGCCCGCCGTCGCTGAACGTGCTGACCGTCAACGCCATGACCGCCGCGGACGCGGTGTTCGTGCCGCTGCAGTGCGAGTTCTTCGCCCTGGAAGGTCTGACCCAATTGATGCGGACGATCGAACGGGTGCGCGGCAGCCTCAATCCGCGCCTCGAGATCCAAGGGGTGGTGCTGACTATGTACGACCGCCGCAACAGCTTGTCCGAGCAGGTGGCCAGTGACGTTCGCGCCCACTTCGGCGACAAGGTCTATGACGCGGTCATTCCACGTAACGTCCGGGTCTCGGAGGCGCCGTCGTTCGGCAAGCCCGTGCTGCTGTACGATCTGAAGTGCGCCGGCAGCCAGGCCTATCTGAAGCTGGCCCGCGAGGTGATCAGCCGCGAGCGCGACCGCCAGGCCCAAGCCGCCTGAAGGCGGCCCGACCCAGTACCTGAGTAACGAACCTAAGCTTGACTGAGAATGTGATGGAGTCCGTCGTGGTGGGAGAGCCGGGTATGGCCGAAGGGCGTCGTGGTTTGGGACGCGGTCTGTCCGCCCTGCTGGGCGAGGTCGAGACCGCGCCGGCCCAGGCGCCGGGCGACAACGTCGGCGGGTCGCGCGACGCGCCGATCGAGCTCCTGAAGCGCAACCCCGACCAGCCGCGCCGCACCTTCCGTGAGGACGATTTGGAGGATCTCTCCAACTCGATCCGCGAGAAGGGCGTGCTGCAGCCGATCCTGGTGCGGCCGTCGCCCGATACGCCGGGCGAATATCAGATCGTCGCCGGCGAGCGCCGGTGGCGCGCGGCCCAGCGCGCCGGCCTGCGGGCCGTGCCGATCATGATCCGCGAACTGGACGACCTGGCGGTGCTGGAAATCGGCATCATCGAGAACGTTCAGCGCGCCGACCTGAACATTCTGGAAGAGGCGCTCTCCTACAAGGTGCTGATGGAGAAGTTCGAGCGCACCCAGGAGAACATCGCCCAGACCATCGGCAAGAGCCGCAGCCACGTGGCCAACACCATGCGCCTGCTGGCCCTACCGGACGAGGTGCAGTCCTACCTGGTTAGCGGCGAGCTGTCGGCCGGTCATGCCCGCGCCATCGCCGCCTCGGCCGACCCGGCGGCCCTGGCCAAGCAAATCATCGAAGGCGGTCTGTCGGTTCGCGAGACCGAGGCTTTGGCCCGCAAGGCGCCCGACCCGCGCCCGACCAAGAACAAGGGCGGCCGTCCGCCCCGGGTGAAGGACACCGACACCCAGGCCCTGGAAGCTGACCTGTCATCGGTCCTCGGCCTCGACGTGTCCATCGACCATCGCGGTTCGACCGGCACCCTGACCATCACCTACGCGACGCTCGAGCAGCTCGACGATCTATGCAACCGCCTGTCGCGCGGAGTCTGATCGAACGCACCTAAAAGGGTGCGATCGCCCGGTTTTCGGGTGCGTCAAAATCGCCTCTGTCGCGCACCGAACGGCGCCTCTCCGTACTCCGGGAGGCGCCGTTTTCGTGAGAAGAAGTCCGTCCACCGCGTTTTCCGCTGCAAACCCTTCTCAGATAAGGCTTTCTCGAAAGTCGTCCACAGGCGCGCAAAGGACCTGTTTTCGGGGTGTTTTGGGGTTAAAGCCCCAACCGCCGCGCGCGGCCCGCGATCATCAGCGCCAGACGCTCGGCGATCAACTGGTCGGGCGAGCCGGAGGTCTTGCAGGCGCGGTCGGCGGTGAGCACCTCGCCCTGGATGTCGAGGATCGCCTCCAGGTTCCAGGCCCGCGCCTGGCGCAGGAATTCGCGCTCCTGTTTCCAGAACACGCCCGCGGCCTTGGCGGCGGCCTGCAGGTCGACTCCGTTCTTGTGCAGGGTCAGGACCCGGCGCAGGCGACCCAGATAATAGCCCATGGCCCGGACGGCGGCCGGACCGCCTTCGCCCTCGGCCGCGGCGCGGCGCAGGGCGGTCTGGGCGGCGCCGGCCTTGCCGCCGAACGCATCGGCGGCCGCGTCGCTGAGCGAGGCCTCCGGCTCGACGCCCAGGAAGTCGGTCAGGTCGGCGGCGGTGGCGTTGATGCCGCTGTTGGGGCCAAGATAGAGGGCAAGGCGTTCGATCTCGGCGCGGGCGACGCCGCGTTCTTTCGGCAGGCGCGAGACGAATAGGTCCAAGGCCTCACCATTCAGGCTGACCTTGTCGTTGGCCAGGGTGTCGCGGGTCAGGCGGGCCAGGTCGCCGGCCTCGTCCTCGTAGCAGGGAATGACGGCGCAGCCATTGGCCTTCTCGCCGACCTTGCGCAGCTGGGACTCACGGCCGAGCGCTCCGGCCTCGACCAGGAAGAAGGCTTCGGGATTGAGCTGGCCCTCGACGTGACGCGTCAAGGCCTCGGCGGCCTGCTTGTCCGGCCCGGCTTTGTCGCCGGACAGGCGCAGGCGCACCAGGCGACGCCCGCCCATCATCGACAGGGCCGACAGCTCGTCTTCCAGCTTGGCCGGGTCGGCGTCTAGATCGCTGTCGGTCAGCTGGGCGGTGTCGAAGGGATCGTCCGGGCGCTCGACCACGCGCTTGGCCAGGGCGTTGGCGCGATCGCGCACCACGCCCCGATCCTTGCCGTAGAGCACCACGGCCCGGATGTCCGGGGTCGGCTCCCGAAGGAAGCGTTCGACGTCCGGACGCTTGGAGAGGATCATGCCCTAGGCCGGCTTCTTGCCCGCCAGCCAGGTGGCGAGGTCCAGCTGGATCTTGCGCGCGGCTTCGGTCGCCGCCCGCTCCTGGCCGTCGTTCTGGGCCGCGATGGCGGCATAGGGCTGGTCGGCGGAATCGTAGGTCACCGAGACCTCGGTCCGGCCCTTGTGGGCCTCCACTCCGGTTCGGGCGTCCAGCAGGCGCCAGTCGACACTCATCCGCAGCTCGTAGCGATTGGCGACGCTGTCCAGGCGTACGCCACGGGAGAAGCGTTGCTCATTGACGCCGAGCGCCAGCTTGTAGGCCACCGGATCGCCCGGGCGATGGGCCAGAGCGTCGTCCAATTGCTCGCGCAGCAGGTAGCCGCCCCGGCCTTCGGCCGCGACGGTCTCGATGCTGGAGAGCCCACCCTCGACCCCAGGACGGCCGTACAGGGGCGTGAAGCCGGCGCAGGCCGACAGAACCGTCGTCGACAGCGCGGCCAAAAGAAGTTTTGGGGCGCCGATCAGCAGGGTGCGTTTCATCGGTCTCAATTAGCCACGATGTTGACGATACGATCCTTGACCACGATCACCTTGCGGACCGTGACGCCCTCAAGGTGGGCCAGGACGTTCGGATCCGCCAGAGCGATTTTCTGGACTTCGTCCTCCGGCGCGCCGGCCTTGACCTTGATCTCGCCACGACGCTTGCCGTTGATCTGGATCGGCAGGATGCGCTCGTCGTCCGCGGCCAGGGCCGGGTCGGCCTTGGGCCAGGGCGCGTTCACCACCATGCCTTCGCCGCCGATGCTGGCCCAAGCTTCCTCGGCCAGGTGAGGCGTGAACGGCGCGACCAGGCGCGCCAGGATGTTCAAGGCCTCGGCGCGAGCGGCCAGGACGCCTTCCGAAGCGCCTTCGGCCGGCGCGGCCTTCAGGGCGTTCAGGAACTCGTACAGGCGGGCCACGCCGCTGTTGAAGCGGAAGCCTTCGATGCTGTCGGTGACGAAGCCGATCAGCTTGTGGGCGGCCTTGCGCAGGGTCACGGCCGTATCGTCCGCCGGATCGTGGGCGAAGTCTCCGGCCGGCTGGCTGTCGAACTCGTTCCACAGACGGTGCGTGAAGCGCCAGCTGCCCTCGACGCCCGAGTTCGTCCACTGGACGTCGCGCTCGGGTGGGCTGTCGGACATCACGAACAGACGCGCGGAGTCGACGCCGTACTGCTCGAAGATGTCCTCGGGGGCGACGACGTTCTTCTTCGACTTCGACATCTTCTCGATGTCGCCAATGATGATCGGCGCGCCGGTCTTGGCGTGCTTGGCGGTGCGGCTATTGCCCTCGGCGGTGACCACTACGTCCGACGGCTCGACCCATTCGCCGGCCTCGTTCTTGTAGGCTTCGTGGGTGACCATGCCCTGAGTGAACAGGCCCGCGAACGGCTCTTCGACCGACAGCAGGTCCTCGTCCTTCAGGGCGCGGGTGATGAAGCGGGCGTACAGCAGGTGCAGGATCGCGTGCTCGACCCCGCCGATATACTGGTCGACGGCCAGCCAATAGTCGGCCGCGGCCTTGCCGACGGGCTCGGCGGCGTGGGTGTCGGCGAAGCGGGCGAAGTACCAGCTGGAGTCGATGAAGGTGTCCAGCGTGTCGGTCTCGCGCTCGGCGCGGCCGCCGCAGGACGGACAGGTGGTGTGACGCCAGGTCGGGTGGCGCAGCAGCGGGTTGCCCGGCTTGTCGAAGGTGACGTCCTCGGGCAGGACGACCGGCAGCTGGTCTTCCGGTACGGGTACGACGCCGCAGGCCTCGCAGTGGATGACCGGGATCGGGCAGCCCCAATAGCGCTGACGCGAAACGCCCCAGTCGCGCAGGCGATAGACCGTCGCGCCCTGGCCCTGACCCGCTTGTTCGATACGGGAGACGGCCTCGGCCTTGGCGGCCTCGATGTCCATGCCGTCCAGGAATTCCGAGTTGAAGATCTTGCCGGGGCCGACATAGGCTTCCTTGCCGACCGTGAAGGTCGCCGGATCCTCGCCGTTCGGCAGCACCACCGGCAGGACCGGCAGGTCGTACTTGCGGGCGAAGTCCAGGTCGCGCTGGTCGTGGGCCGGACAGGCGAAGATCGCGCCCGTGCCGTAGTCCATCAGGATGAAGTTGGCGATCCAGACGGGCAGGGTGATCGACGGATCCAGCGGATGCTTCACCCGCAGGCCCGTGTCGTAGCCCAGCTTTTCGGCGCTTTCGATCTCGGCTTCCGAGGTGCCGCCCTTGCGGCAGTCCGCGACGAATTGCTGGATCTCGGGGTTCTCGATCGCCAGGCGCTCGGCCAGCGGATGCTCGGGCGCGATGCCGACGAAGCTGGCGCCGAACAGGGTGTCGGGACGGGTGGTGTAGACCTCCAGGCCCTCGGCCATGCCGTCGGGCGCTTCGCCCTCGAACTGGAACCTGAAGCGCAGGCCCTTGGAGCGGCCGATCCAGTTTTCCTGCATCAGGCGAACCTTGTCGGGCCAGCGGTCCAAGGTCTTCAGGCCGTCGATCAGGGCGTCGGCGTAGTCGGTGATGCGCAGGAACCACTGGGTCAGCTTACGCTTTTCGACCGTCGCGCCCGAGCGCCAGCCCTTGCCGTCGATGACCTGCTCGTTGGCCAGGACCG
This sequence comes from Caulobacter sp. 1776, assembly GCF_040545685.1. Classification (NCBI taxonomy): domain Bacteria; kingdom Pseudomonadati; phylum Pseudomonadota; class Alphaproteobacteria; order Caulobacterales; family Caulobacteraceae; genus Caulobacter; species Caulobacter sp. 1776. The sequence continues at coordinate 905,485 of NZ_JBEPMI010000001.1, read as the reverse complement.
TCATATCGACCGGGTCCCAATTGACCGAGGCTTCCTTGCGATAGACCAGGCCGCGCTTCAGCAGGCGCAGGAACCAGGCCTGCTGCTTGCCATAATATTCCGGGTCGCAGGTGGCGAACTCGCGCGACCAGTCGACCGAGATGCCCAGCGACTTCAGCTGCTCGCGCATGGCGGCGATGTTGTCGTAGGTCCAGCCCTTGGGGTGGACGCCACGCTCCATGGCGGCGTTCTCGGCCGGCATGCCGAACGCGTCCCAGCCCATCGGGTGCAGGACGTTGAAGCCCTGGGCGCGCTTGTAGCGGGCCACCACGTCGCCCATGGCGTAGTTGCGGACGTGGCCCATGTGGATGCGGCCCGACGGATACGGGAACATCTCGAGCACGTAGTATTTCGGACGGCCGTCGTTGATCTCGCCGGTCTTGAAGACGTCGGCCTTGGCCCAGGCGTCACGCCATTTGGGCTCGGTGTCTTTGGGGTTGTAGCGGGCCATCGGAAACCAGGATCTTGATACGGAAAAGCGCGCTCAAGAAGCGCGTCCGCGACAAGTTATGCGGTTTCGCGGCTGGAGCGCGCTGAGAAAATAGGGCGTCAGGGTCCTCTTCGCCGGGAAGAGGACCCTTGGGGCCTTAGCCCTTGATGTTCGAAAGGCGAAGCTGACGGGCGCGGGTCAGGATCGCGTTCTCGATGTCGGTGGCGGTCTGGTCGGCGACCGGAGCGTCGACCCAAGCGCCGTTGATGTCCTTGGTCTGCTTGAACACCGTGACGTTCAGGCCGTCGGCGCGCAGGCGGGTGTCCAGGATGTAGACGGTCGCCTTGAAGCGCTCGGCCGGGGTTTCCGGATTCACGTACCAGTCGGTGACGATGACGCCGCCGTACGGGTCGGCCGAGGCCAGCGGCATGAAGGCCAGGGTGTCGAGGCTGGCGCGCCACAGATAGCCGTTGACGCCGATCGAGCCCTCGGTGGCCGGAGCCTTGCTGCCGCCGCCGAAGCGCTTGAACGGGTTCAGGCCCGGTTCGTCGCTTTGCGTCGAGAAGGTCTTCGGGGGCTTGTCGCTGCTGCAGGCCGAAACGCCCAGTACGGACAGAGCCAGGACGCCCGCGGCGACGCCGCGCATCACAGACCCACGCTCAAACGCCATAGTACCTCGCTCCAAATGTCTCGCCGACGCGACTTCGCGCAGCCTGGCGCGCCCCCGCGGCCGGGAGCCGGTCTATAGCATGGCTACGCCGGCTCAAAACAGGAATCGCGTGGCCGCGTCGCCACAGGAGTCGATTGAATCGTTCAATTCAGCCTGAAGTGCGACCAAAGCGCGGTTGACCGCGTTCGAGCCAAGCCTTTAATCGCAATGTAAGGGGCTCGTTCCTATATGGGATGGGTGGGGACAACTGAGTATAGGCGGCGAGTAGCGATGGTCGCGATGCGTTTCTTCCTGGCGGGGACTGCCGCGCTGATCCTGACAGGATCGGCGGCGACGGCGTTCGCCCAGGCCAAACCGCACGCCGTGGCGCCTGACTTCAGCGTCAAGAACGACTTCACCAGCGCCGCCGCCGGCGTCCAATACCAGCAGGATGACAAGCGCACCCTGCGTTGGGACGCCAAGAAAGGCCGTTGGGGCCTGAAGCTCGACCTCGACCAGCCCTCCAGCCGTGAAATGGAACTGCAGGATGTGCAGGCGGGCGCCTATTTCAAGGTGACCCCGTCGATCCGCGTCGGCGGCGCCGTCAGCCTGGGCGAGAACAACCCGGCCTTGGCCGCTCGCAAGGCGCAACAGCCCGACCCGGCTCCGCGCGTCCGCCTGGAAACCGCTTTCAAGTTCTAGGGGCTAGCCCGACAGGGCTTCGACCGCCGCGATCCCGGCGACCCCGCTACCGATCAATCGCGTGACCGTACGCGCCCGCACGCCGCCTAGCGCGTAGACGGGCAGGGCGGTGGCCGCGATCAGCGTCTTCAAAGCCTCGACGCCCAGCGGGTCTCCCGCCGACGGGCTGTTGCTGGGGAAAACCGGCGAGACCACGACCGCATCGGCCCCGGCCCTTTCGGCGGCCCGCACGGCGCCCTCGTTATGAGCGGCGACGGTGATCAGGTAGCGAGCGTGCTCGGCGCGCAGACGCGGGATGTCGGCGACCAGCCGTTCGGGCATGTGCAGGCCATGCGCGCCAATGCCCTCGGCCAGGTTGGCGTGGGCCCCGACTAGCAGCAGCAGGCCACGTTCGTCGGCGATAGCCCGCAAGCGACGCCCTTGCTCGACCGCGTCGGGCGCGCCGAAGGCGCGAAATACGATCCCGGCCCCTCGCGGCAAACGCTCGGCCACGATCATTGGGTCCGGAACCCGGGCTGGATCGGTGAAGAACAGCAGATTGGGCAGGGTTAAGCCGCGCGCGGTCCTTGGCGGGAAGGTCCCGGCCGCACTAGACAGGATTTCCAGTTCGCTCACGGTTCCGTCCAAGGCCGCCCCCATGTCGCAAGCCCTCGCCGCCGTCCAGGCTAGCATCGCCGCCGCCGAAAGCCGAGCCGGTCGTCCGATCGGTTCGGTGACCTTGGTGGCGGTGTCCAAGACCCAGCCCTGGGAGCATGTCGCGCCCGTGCTCGCGGCGGGACAGAAAGTGTTTGGCGAAAACCGGGTCCAGGAGGCCATGGAACGCTGGGGCGGGCGCCGCGAGGGTCTGGAACTGCGCTTGATCGGGCCGTTGCAGACCAACAAGACGCGCGAGGCGGTCGGCTTTTTCGACGTCATCGAGACGGTCGATCGCGACAGGCTGGCTCGCGTCCTGGCCGACGAAATCCAGCGCGCCGGCAAGGCTCCGCGCCTCTATGTCCAGGTCAATACCGGTGAGGAGCCGCAAAAGGCCGGCATCGTCCCCGCCGAGGCCGACGACTTTGTCGCCGCCTGCCGGAAGACCTACGGCCTGACGATCGAGGGTCTGATGTGCATTCCGCCCGTTGACGCAGATCCCGCGCCGCACTTCGCCGGCCTTCGGGCCATCGCTGCGCGCAACGGGGTCGAGAAGCTGTCGATGGGCATGAGCGACGACTTCGAGACGGCGATCGCCGAGGGGGCGACCTCGGTGCGGGTCGGGTCGGCGATCTTCGGCCGTCGTGACTACGCTCTAGAGCCAAAAGTTTAGAGCGCGTTTTAAGAGCGAAACCGCTCGCACTTTCGCCCAACGCGCTCTAGTTGGCGACGATCTCGATCGCGTCGCCCGGCTTGGCGGCCGCGAGCACCGCCTCGATATCCGAGCGCGCCAGCGCCACGCAGCCCTCGGTGCCGGGATAGCCGTCCCGGGCCAGGTGCATGAAGATCGCCGAGCCCAGGCCCGGGACCGGCGGATCGTCGTTGTGCCCCAGGATGACGACCAGGTCGTAGACGTGATCGTCGCGCCACATGCGTTCGGCGCTGGCTGGATAGGGCAGGGCGACGGGGCGGTTGTAGTTCGGATCGCCGGGGGCGTCGCACCAGCCATCCTCGGGTCGCGTGGCGCGGACGGGCAGGGCGGTGGTCGGGCCGTCCGGATAGACATCCGGCCGATACCGGACCTCGCGCAGAACCCAGGTTCCGAGCGGGCTCTTGTTGTCGCCCTCGCGCTTGTCGCCCCCGGCGATCACACCGGCCTTGCCGATCGCGCAGCGCAGGATGCGTCCCTCTAGCTCGAAGCGGCCGTCGGCATGGGCGCGGAACAGCATGGACGGGCGACTCCTCGGACTAAAGGCTCTACCGGGGTTGTCCCCGGGGGCCGCAGCGGTGCATGTTTCCCCTTATGGCGCAACGCAAGACCCTTCTGCTGATCGACGACGACGACGACCTGCGCGGCGCCTTGGCCGAACAGCTGGCCCTGCACGAGGAGTTCGCGGTCGCCGAGGCCTCGAGCGCCGGCGAGGGCGTGCGGGTGTCGCGCGAGCTCAAGCCCGACCTGATCCTGCTGGACGTCGACCTGCCCGACATGGACGGCCGCGAGGCCTGCCGGCTGATGCGCAAGAACGGGGTCACCGCCCCCGTGATCATGCTGACGGCCGCGGCCAGTGACAGCGACACGATCCTGGGTCTGGAGTCCGGCGCCAACGACTATGTCACCAAGCCCTTCCGCTTTGGCGTGCTGCTGGCCCGCATACGCGCCCAGCTGCGGAGCTACGAAGCCTCGGAAGACGCGCTGTTCCGCATCGGTCCCTACGAGTTCCGCCCCTCCGCCAAGCTGCTGGTCGACGAAAAGCAGAAGAAGGTGCGGCTGACCGAAAAGGAAACCAACATCCTCAAATACCTCTACCGCGCCGGCTCCAAGCCGGTCTCGCGCGAGGAGCTATTGACCGAGGTCTGGGGTTACAACGCGGGGGTGACCACCCATACGCTGGAAACCCACGTCTACCGCCTGCGCCAGAAGATCGAGCCCGATCCGGCCGTGGCGCGGATCCTGATCACCGAGATGGGCGGCTATCGGCTGCAGCCGTAGCGACCAATTGGTCAACAAAATCCGTGTCATCCCGGATCGCGCGAGCGCGTCCGGGATGACATGTTATTGTTTGGGAAAAGAAAAGGGCCCGACCTTTTTCGATCGAGCCCTCTCCAAAATCACGACCGCCTAAAATCCTAGGCGTTGCCGACGACTTGGCCTTCGGCCTGAGCCTTGCGCGCGGCGTAGACGCCGGCGAAGTCGATCGGATCGATCAGGAACGGCGGGAAACCGCCCTCGGCCGTCACGTCCGAGATCAGGCGGCGGGCGTACGGGAACAGGAAGCGCGGGCACTCGATCAGCAGCACCGGCTCGAGATCTTCCTCGGTGACGCCTTCGATGTGGAACAGGCCGCCATAGACGACTTCGACGTGGAACACGGCCTGCTCCTCGCGCAGGGCGCGGGCCGAGAGCTTCAGATCGACTTCGAACAGACCGTCGGGACGACCGCGGGCGTTCATCTCGACACCCATATCGATCGCGGGCTGGGCCGCGCCGGCGCGCAGGCTGTCGGGGGCCAGCGGGTTCTCGAACGAGAAGTCACGAACGAACTGGGCCAGGATGCGGATGCCCGATTGTCCCGCGGTCGCTTCCGAAGTCGCCTCGGGGGCGGTCGTGTCGGTCATTAGGATAAAATCCGTAATCGGCGGCTAGAACGCCTGAAGAATGGTGGGCGCTGCTACCATGGGGGCCCGTCAGGCGCAACGCTAGGCGCCTGACGAGAGAACGCGTCTCGCCTATATAGACATGATCATCAGGGCCAAAAGCCCGTTGCCGGACTTTGAAGTGCTCCAGATCCTGTTCCTCGCCGTGGTCGCCGCGGTCGTCCTGTACCAGCTTTACGCCACCCTGGGCCGCCGGGTTGGTCGCCAGCCCGAAGACGCCGCCGTCACGGCGCAGTCCGGAGGCGGCAGCGCGCCGGTCGACGCCCATCCCGCCCTGCGCACCGAAGGCGTGGCGGCGCTGAAGTCCAAGCAGCCCGACTTCGATCCGACCAAGTTCCTGGCCGGCGCCCGCTCGGCCTATGAGCAGATCGTCAGAGCCTATGCCGAGGGCGATCGCGAGACGTTGAAGCCCTTGCTGGCCCCCGAGGTGATGAGCAATTTCGAGCAGGCCATGGTCGCGCGCGAGACCGCTGGCCGCACCGAGAAGATCGAATTCCTGACGCCGCCGCGTCTGGACCTGGAGCGCATCGACGTGGCCGGAGACCTGGCCAAGGCGGTGGTGCGGATTCTGGCCGAGGTGCGCACCCGCACCAAGGACGAACGCGGCGAAGGCGTCGACGATCGCCGAACGGCCGAGCTCTGGACCTTCGAGCGCGAGGTCAAAAGCGCCAATCCGAACTGGCAGCTCTCATTCGTGGCCGCCGCCGAGGCGTGATGATCCGCGTCTCGACCTCGTCCCTCCTCAGGCCGCTGGCCCTGGCTTCGGCGCTGCTGGTCACCGCTTGCGCCAGTTCGATAACGCCGCTTCCGCCCGTGGCGACTGGAACAACCGCGCCGCCGCCGGTGACGACCGCGCCGCCGCCGAGTTCGAGCCTGCCGCCGACCGCGTTGTCGTTTTCCAGCCTGGCGGGCTGGTCGCAGGAGGATCACCTGGCGGCGCTCGACGCGTTTCGCGCCGGTTGCGGCGTCTCCAAGGATCCGGCGATGTCGCGGGTCTGCGATCGGGCTCGCGCCGCCATCGTCCAGGACGAGTCGAGCGCGCGCTTGTTCCTGGAGACCAATTTCCGGCCCGAGCCCGTCGGTGACGAAGGCCTGCTAACCGCCTATTTCGCTCCGCAATACGACGCGCGGATGTCGCGCAACGACGAGTTCAGCGTTCCCGTGCGCGGCCTGCCCGCCGACCTGGTGGTGTTGGACCTGGGCGCGTTCGAGCCCGCCTTCGTCGGCAAGAAGATCACCGGCCACGTCGAGGGCCCGACCTTCGTTCCCTATCCGGATCGCGCCGCCATCGAGGCGGCCCCGACCGACAAGCCGCTGGCCTGGATGCGGCCCGAGGAACTGTTCTTCCTGCAGATCCAAGGTTCAGGCGTCCTGGTGCTGCCCGACGGCCGCCGGGTGCGCGCGGCGTTCGCCGGCTCGAATGGCCGGCCCTTCGTGGGCATCGCCAACGCCATGCGCGACAGGGGCCTGCTGCCCGACAACAACACCTCCGGCGACGCCATTCGGAGCTGGCTGGCGGCGCATCGCGGGCCGGAGGCCGACGCGATCATGCAGCTGAACCCACGCTACGTGTTCTTCAAAATGACCGCTGACGACGGCCAGGAGGCTGTCGGCGCCGCCGGCGTGCCGCTGCCGGCCGGTCGGGCCATCGCCGTCGATCCCAGCCGCCACGCCATGGGCGGCCTCTACTGGCTGGATGCCGCCGCGCCGAAGCTGGCCGGAGCATTTCCGGCCTATCGCCGCCTGGCCGTGGCCCTGGACACTGGCGGGGCGATCAAGGGCGAGGTCCGCGCCGATCTCTATATGGGCTCGGGTCCGGCCGCCGGGGCCGAGGCCGGTCGCGTGCGCCACGCCCTGCGTCTCTACCGGCTCGTCCCCCAACGCTGATGTGGACGCCCTGACGTGGCCAAGAAGCCGCCGCCCCCTCCAGCGAAAATGGGGCCCGAGGACGACCGCCGCCTCTGGAAGCTCGTCGCCTCGACGGTGACGCCGCGCGCCCCGGAAAAGCCCGAGAAGATGCGCAGCAAGGCCCGGATCCGACCGGTGAAGAGCGCCACGGCCCTGCCGCTGGAGCAGCCGACCCACCTGGCCTCGATCGCGCCGTTGCGGGTCAGCCCCGAGGAGCTCAAGCCGGCACCGGTGAAGGTCCTCAAGAACCCGGCCGATCGCATCGAGCCCAATCGCAAGCGCCGCATCGTCAAGGAACACGACCCGATCGGGGCTCGGCTCGACATGCACGGCCTCGACCAGGACCAGGCGCGGGCGACGCTGGAGGGCTTCATCCGCCGCGCCTATGACGACGGCCATCGCGCGGTGCTGGTGATCACCGGCAAGGGCAAGATCGGGCATGGCGTGTTGAAGCAGCGCACGCCCGAATGGCTGGCCGGGCCCGCCGTGCGCGAGATGATCGCCGGCGTGTCGACCGCCGACCAGCGGCACGGCGGCGAGGGGGCGCTGTATGTGGCGCTGAAACGGAAGGGTTGAGGGTCGAAGGCGGATTCCCGCTCGACGCCCCCTAGGTCTCTCGCGCCGTTACTTCGCCCGCCCATCGCCGCGCCGCCTGCAGTCCCCCGACCAGACCGGCCGAGAACAGCGCGCCTTCGAGCGCGCCGGTCAGGGCCTGGGTGATCGGGCCGAAGCCGTGCTCGCCGAACACGCCGACTAGGCGCAGGCGCGAGTCCGGGAAGCTGTGCGCCAGCAGGTCGAGGCTGCCGCCCAGCAGGCGCCCGCCCAGCAGCGGAATGACCAGGCCGGCAATGCCGCCGACCAGCCCGGCCAGCGCGATCCGATACGGAAATCCGCCCGAGGCGCGGCGGGCCAGTCCGGCGCCCAGGCCCACGGCCGCGCCCAGGGCCGCGCCCTCGAGCCCGCCGGTGATCCCGCCCGGCGCGCGGCCGAACAGCAGGGTCAGAGCGTCCAAGCCCAGCAGCTTGAACATGGCCCCGACCAGCAGCCCACCGATCGCGCCGCCTAGCGGGCCGCGCCACCAGGATGACCGGCCGGGCAGGGCCTCGCCCGTCGCGATCCCGAACGCGACGCCGGCCCCGCCGACCAGGGCGATGGCGACGGTCAGGCACAGCAGCACCAGCAGGGCCGAGACGGCGCTCGCCCCTGGCTGGGCCGCGCCCACGAGCCCGTAGAACAGTCCGCCCAGCCCGCCGGCCAAGCCGGCGCCCAGCGTTCCGGCCGTACCGAGCAGCAGGGTTCCGCGCCAGGCGGGGTGATTGGACGGGGAAGGCGCGCGGGCCGCGGCGGCCTCCGCCGGCGCCTCGATGCCAACGATCGGCGCGATGAACCGATAGCCGTGCTTGGGCGCGGTCTGGATGAAGCGCGGAGCGCTGGCGTCGTCGCCGAGCGCTTTGCGCAAGGTGCGGACGCATTGGGTCAGGGCTTCGTCGGTGACCGGAACGCCGCCCCACACCTCGTCCAGGAACCGGTCCTTGGTGATCAGCTTGCCATGCTCGCGCACCAACAGGGCCAGGGCGTCGAAATAGCGGGCGTTGAGGGTGACGGGGACGCCGTCGCGAGTCAGCTGGCGATCGGCGAGATCGAGGTTGAACCGTTCGAAGTGAAAGCCGCCGGAAGCCAAGTCGGAGAAACCTCGTGGGACCCGGCGCGCCGCGCGGCCGAAACGGGAGACTCTTGCATGGCCGGGCGAAAGGCAAGGCGGTGGTCCAGCCGTGGCGCGGCCACGAAAAAGGCCGCCGGTCGCCCGGCGGCCCTCCGTCTTCCGATCGGATAGGGCGAACCTACCAGATCTTCACGCGGTCTTCCGGGGCGACGTACAGCTTGTCGCCCGGCTTGATGTCGAACGCGGCGTACCACCCCGGCTGATTGCGGATGGTGCCATTGACGCGGTAGTAGGCCGGCGAGTGTGGGTCGCTGGCGATCTGCTGCTTCAACGCGTCGTCGCGGGTCTTCTGGCGCCACACCTGGGCCCAGCCCAGATAGACGCGCTGGTCGCCGGTGAAACCGTCCAGGACCGGTGAGGGCTTGCCCTGCAGCGAGACGTGATAGGCGTCCAGCGCGAAGGCCAGACCGCCCATGTCGCCGATGTTCTCGCCCATGGTCAGGCCGCCGTTGACGTGCATGCCCGGGAACGGCTCGAACGCCGAATACTGGGCGCCCAGCTTGGCGGCCTGGGCGTTGAACTTGGCGGCGTCTTCCGCCGTCCACCAGTCGCGCAGCACGCCGTCGCCGTCGGACTTGCGGCCCTGATCGTCGAAGCCGTGGCCGATCTCGTGGCCGATCACGCCGCCGATGCCGCCATAGTTGATGGCCGGATCCGCGTCGGGGTGGAAGAACGGCGCCTGCAGGATGGCGGCCGGGAACACGATCTCGTTGTTGACCGAGTTATAGTAGGCGTTGACCGTCTGCGGGGTCATGCCCCATTCGGTCTTGTCGACCGGCTGGTTCAGGCGCTCGACGTCGTGGCGGTAGTCCCAGCTCCCGGCGCGCTGGGCGTTGCCGTAGGCGTCGCCTTCCTTGATCTCCAGCTTGGAGTAGTCGCGCCACTTGTCCGGATAGCCGATCTTGACGGTGAACTTGGTCAGCTTTTCCTGAGCCTTGACCTTGGTCTCGGCGCCCATCCAGTCGAGGTTGTCGATGCGAGTCTTCAGGACGGTGCGGATGTCGCCGACCAGAGCGACCATCTTGGCCTTCGACTCCGGCGGGAAGTAGGCGGCGACATATTCCTTGCCGACCGCTTCGCCCAACATGCCGTTGACCGCGGCGACACCGCGCTTCCAGCGCGGACGCTGCTCGGGTTGGCCGGCCAAGGTCTTGTTGCGGAACTCGAAGCTGGCGTCGACAAAGCGCTTGGACAGCAGGCCCGCGCCGCCATCGATCACCTTGAACGCCTGCCAGGCCTTCAGGGTCTCGAGCGGGGTGTCGGCGTAGATCTTGGCGAACTTCGGGAACGAGGTGTTGGTCGTCACGATGAAGCGGTCGACCTTGGGCAGCTCGGTGCCGACCAGATACTTGTTCCAGTCGTAGCCCGGCGTCATCGCCTGCAGCTCGGCCAGGGTGGCCGGGTTGTAGGTCTTGTCGCGGTTGCGGCGCTCGACGCGGGTCCAGGTGGCCTCGGCCAGCTTGGTCTCGAAATCGACGACGGCCTTGGCGTTTTCGGCCGGATTGGCCCAGCCGCCGAGGGTCAGCATCTTCTCGACATAGGCCAGATAGGCCGTTTTCTTGTCGGCGAACTTAGCGTCGAGATAATAGTCGCGGTCGGGCAGGCTGAGGCCGCCGGTCGAGGCGTAGACGGCGTAGCGCTGCGGGTTCTTGGCGTCGGTCGAGATGCCCAGGCCGATCAGGGTCGTGTAGGGCGTGACCGAGCTGCGACCCATCAGGGCGGTGAACTCGTCCTTGGTCTTGACCTTCTTGACGCCGTCCAGCCACGGCTGGATCGGCTTGGCGTCCAGCTTTTCGATCGCGGCTTCGTCCATGAACGCGCGGTAGGCGGCGCCGATCTTGGCCTTCTCGCCGGTCGCGGCCTTGTCGGCGGCGGCGCCCTCGATGATCGCCTTGGTGCGGGCTTCCGATAGCTCGGCCAGCTTGTCGAAGTTGCCATAGCGGGTGCGGTCCGACGGGATCGTCGTCTTGGCGTCCCAGGCGCCGCTGGCGAACTTGTAGAAGTCGTCGCCCGGCTTCACGGAGGTGTCCATGCCCGAGAGATCGAAGCCCCAGGTTCCGTAGCGCGGCGATTCCAGGGAGGTCACGTCGCCCGAGGCCGCCCCTTCGGCCAGCGAGGGGAGCAGGGATTGCACGACGCAGGCGTCGTCGATGCAGGGATGTTGTTCGTGGGCCCCCGTTTCGAAGGCTTGCGCCCCGAAGGCAGACATCGACAGGGCGGCGATCGCCGCTGCGCCGAACCAAACTCTTTTCATGGAAATCGCGTCCGTTGGTGTGAGCTGGCGGCAATCTGCAACGGCGCGAAAATTTTGCTCCCTTAAAAAAAGTTCATGTGGCCCATTTTTTGGAACGCCGTTCTCAGTGCTCGTGCTCCGACGCCGCCTGTCCGCTGGGCGGCGTCAACTGGACGATGAGTTCGACCCGAACCTTGCGGCCTTTGTCGAAGACTAGCGTTATGGGAAGTTTTTGCCCCACGCCTTGCGCTTGTTTCAAGCCTAACAGCATGAAGTGGTAGCCGCTCGGCGCGAAGGCGACCTGGCCGCCAGCCGGGATCACGACGCCGGCGTCCTGGCGGCGCATGGTCATCATCCCGCCCGCCATCGCCGACTGGTGGATCTCGATCTTGCCGGCCGCGGGGCTTTCGGCGCCCTTCAGGGTCACGGGGGTCTTGCCGGCGTTGACGATGGTCAGAAAGCCCACCCCGTTCATGCCGGCCTGGGCCGGACGGCTCCACGGCTGGCGGATGGTCAGGGCGCCGAGCTTGTAGTCGTCGGCCAGGGTCGTGGACGGGGCGACGATGGCCGCGAGAGCGAAGGCGGTGGTCAGCAAACGTGTCATGATGGGCTCCTCATCTCGTTATCAAAAATCGACCGTGACGCCGCCGAACACGGAGCGTCCGTCGCCGGGCCAGAGCGTGGCGGTCGTGGCGGTCCAAACGATCGCGGCTTGAGTGTTGGACACATAGGCCTTGTCGGCCAGGTTCCGCGCATCGACGAACACCGAGACGGCGGGGGTGATCTTCCAGCCGGCGTTGAGGTTCAGGATCGCATAGCCCGACGCTGTCCGGGTGTTCTTGTAGTCGATCCAGGGATTGCTCGCCGACCACTCGACCGACGGAGCCACGAACCAGCCGCGCGGATCGTCGTAGCGAACCTCCGAGCGGTAGAAGCTCTTCGGCACGATCGGCAGACGGTTGTCGCCGAACTGGACGTCATTTCTGAAGCGGAAGTCCGACAGGGTCCAGGTTTGGCGCAGGCGCCAGCGCGGGGCCGGCGCCCAATCCAGCGCCGCCTCGATCCCCTGGTGGATGGTCTTGTCGGCGTTGAAGGTCGCGGCCGGGATCGACGAGGTCACCGCATATTGCAGCATCTCGTCCTTCAGCCGGGCGCGATAGAGCGTCAAATCGTAGGTGAATGGCCCCCGATGGCCGCGCGCGCCGATCTCGCCCGTCCACGCCTTCTGGGCGCGGACTCGGGTGAAGCCGGTGTTGGTCGGGGTCATGGCGCTGAAGTTCGGGGGTTCTACCGAGCGGGTCAGGTTGGCGAACAGCTGGTTTCCAGCCTCGGCCTGCCAGAGCAGACCGATTCGCGGCGAGATCCAGTTGTAGGTCTTGTCGGCCTTCAGGTTGAAGGTCGTGGCGACGCCCGGTACGGCGAAGCTGGCATAGTCCCGTTCAGCCTGGCCCCAGGTCGCGCCGGCCACGACGGCCACCCGGTCGGTGACGAACAGGCGGCCCTCGCCGAAGACGTCGATCGCCTTGGCGTTCTGCAGGGTGCGCGAGGTCGGCGCGCCGCGAGCCCCGCGGTTGTTGAGGTAGAAGTTGGAGTCCATGTCGCCGCTGCGGAACCAGGCGCCGAAGAAGGCGTCGGCGCGCTTGCCGCCCAGCGCGCCATCCCAGTCGAACCGACCGAAGGCGCCGTAGTTGCGGCTCTGCTGGTCGACCACCTGGAAGATCGGGTGGTCCAGGTCCTTCCAGACCGCATAGACCGCGCCTTGAAAGACCAGGGTCTGGTTGAGGCGCCAGGTGGTCGCCAGCGAACTCCGCACGCCGCGCTGGTTGCGGCCCTGGTCGCTGGCGAGAGCGCTGGCCGCCGACTGGCGGGAATTGGTTGCGAACTGGGCCACCGTCAGCGACCCGGGGATCTCCTGGTTGATGTTCGAGCCGTTGACGATGAAGCGGACCTCGCGGTCCTGACCGAACGCGCGGCCGATGTTGAGCGCGCCGAACTGGATGTTCTGCTGGCTCTGCGCGCGCCAGCCCTGGCTGGTCTGATTGGTGGCGGCGACGAAGATGTCCCAGTCGCCGATCTGGCGAGCCAAGGCGACATGCTCGCGCGCCAGGCCGAACGAGCCGCCGTCGAGGCGGACCTGGTTCCGAAAGCCGGCGTCCTTGCCGGTCGGCGTGACCATGTTGATCGCTCCGCCCAGCAGGGCGCCGCCGAAGCGCAGGGCGTTGCCGCCGCGATAGACCTCGGCGTAGCGGGTGTTCAGGGGATCGGCCACCTGGCTGTCGCCATAGCCGTCGGCTTCGTTCAGCGGCACGCCGTCCTGGGCCAGCAGCAGGCCGCGGTTATGGCTGGCGTTGCCGATGCCCGAGCCTCGGATCGAGATCCGGATGTCGCCGCCCCACTTGCGTTGGGCGTAGACGCCGGGCGCATCGCGCAGCATGTCGTCGAGCGCCAAGGCCTGGCGGTCGATGTAGCTTTCCCGTGAAATTACCGAGACCCCGCCTGGCGTTTCCGATAGGCGGCGGCGCGCGGCCGCGACGACTGGCGGGTCCTCGGGATTGAGGCGGGCGGTAACGATGACCGACGAGACCTGGGTGTCTTCGGCGGCGTGCGCGGCGGGTGCGAGGACGGCGAACGCGGCGGCGCCCAGGAGGGCGTGGCGAAAAACGAGCGACATGGAGAGGGTATCCGAGAACGTGACGAGGCGCGCGGCGTCTTCAACGCGGCGCGGCGGCGAAAGGTCAGGCGTTCAGGGACAGGGGCGGGCCTTGGCTGGGCGGCCGGGGCGGGGCGCGGGCGTAGCCGCGCACGCCGAGCACGCGGGCGACCGGCGTCTCGACGACTTGGGCGTACTGGACAGGCGCGATGGCCGGAACCGGCGCGTCCAGGGTGACGGCCAGGGCGGCGCCGACGCAGTCGGAGCATTTCAGCCCCATGAAGCCCTTGGCGGGCGCGGTGCGGACCGAGCCGTCGTCGCCGAGGATGACGACCTTGGAGCCCTCGGCCGAGCAGATGACGAACGCCGAGCCGCTCTCGCGCAGGTCATGGGCCATGGCCGCGCTGGGCGACAGCACCTGGACGCACACGGCCAGCATCGCCGCGATCGCGGCGAGCAAGGTTCGGAACGGTCCTAGGCGAGTGCGCATGACCCTGTTTGGGTAGGGCCTGATCGCCGTGGGGTCAACGCGACGAGTTGCGGCGGGCGGGGCTGCGGACCCTTAAGGACGGCGCGCCGTCAGAAGTAGCCGTAGCGCGGCATCAAGCGCCGCCGCACCTCGTCCACCTCGATCTCGGCGTCGCGGATCGCCGCTTCCGCCCGTCGGCCGTCCTCGATGGCCTCTCGGCGTTCGCGGCGCAGCCGGGCCAGGCGGTCGCGCAGCTCGCGAGTCTGTTCCTCGGTGAGCTTGGGATTGCGCAGCTCCTCCTCGACGTCGTCCGCCTGGCGCGCGCGCTTCTCGGCGCGACTGTCGGCGATGCTGAGGTCTGACTTGGCCATTTCCAGCCGGTGGGTCGCGGCATAGACGCGTTCGCCGTCGGCGAAGGCCGGCAGGAATTCGGCCTCGGCCGACGCCGGGCAGACATTGGCGTAGGTCCGGCCCTGGCGGCCCTCCCAAAAGCCGTTCGCCTCCGTGCAATAGCGCGTCAGGCCCTGGTCGCGCCCCTGCTCATAGAGACTGGCGTCGGGTGTCACGCCAGCCTTGGCGCAGGCCTTGCCATAGGCGTCGATCTTGCTGGCCGGCGCGCCGCGGCCGCCGTCCCGGTCACCGACCGCCCGCCAGTCAGCGACCTGGCAGTCCTCCTTGCTCATGGTCGCGCAGCTGGACGTCACGACCGCCGCGACGACGACCAACACCCCGACGAGAAGGCTTCGCATGGCGAGGCGATGCATCCCGGACACTCCCCCAAGGTGGCGCTTGGACGAGGTTAGGGCTTGGCCGTGTGAACGGTGGCTGAACGGCGTTCGGCGGCATGGCCTTCGAACACGCCCGCACCGTCGGAAAACCGTTGTTCGACCTTGACGCGAACCATGTGTAGATAAGCTTGTCGGGGCGGGCGCTGGATCCACATGGGAGCGCGTTCGCGAAATGTCGGTAGTTGAGGATGGATCGGCGGGGACCGGTCTGGGGGCCAGGGTCAAGGGCATATTGCTCTCGCCCTCCGCCGAATGGGACAGGATCGAACGGGAGCCCGCCACGGTGGGCGGTCTGTTCACGGGCTATGTGTGCATCCTCGCCGCGATACCGGCCGTCGCCGGCCTGATCGGCGGACAGCTGTTCGGCCACGGCGCATTCGGCATCTCGATCAAGCCCAGCCTGGGCGCGGCGATCACGATCGCGGTGCTGGGCTATGTCGGCGCGCTGGTGATGACCTTCGTGCTGGGCTCGGTGATCGACGCTCTGGCGCCCAGTTTCGGCGCCGAGAAGAACCGCGTGCAGGCCTTCAAGGTCGCCGCCTATTCCGGCACGGCCGGCTGGGTGGCCGGCGTGCTGCAGATCCTTCCCGCCCTGGGTTTCATCGTCGTGCTGGCTGGGCTCTACGGCTGCTGGCTGTTGTTCCTGGGCCTGCCCCGGGTGATGAAGGCTCCGGCCGACAAGGCGCCGGGCTATGCCATCGTCACGATCCTGATCGCCATCGTGGCCGCCGTCGTCATCGCCGCGGCCACCACCGCGATCGGCGGCCTGGCGGGCTATGCCGGGTTCAAGGGTCTCGGCGGCGGCGCGCACGGCGACAAGGTGTCCGGCTCCGTCGAGCTCAACGGTCATAAGGTCGACCTGGGCCAGCTGCAGGCGGCCAGCGAACGCGCCGAGGCTCTGTCGAAACAACCCCAGAAGGCCGTCTCGCCCGATGCGCTGAAAGCCCTGCTGCCGGACAGCGTGGCGGGCTATTCGCGGTCCAGCGTCGAGTCCAGTTCCAGTGGCTCCGGCGATGTCTCCATCGTCGTGGCGACGGGCGAATACCAGCAGAACGACCACGCGTTCCGGCTGGAGATCACCGACCTCGGCCCCATCGGCGCCATGTCGGCCCTGGCGTCGGGCATGGGCGCGCACAGCAGCAAGGAGACCGCCGACGGCTACGAGAAGGTCGCCACTATCGACGGCCGGCTGACCTCGGAAGAATGGAGCCGGGGGTCGAACTCCGGGAAGTATTCTGTGGTCATCGCCGACCGTTTCTCGGTCCAGGCCAGCGGCTCGGCGGCCAATGTCGACGATCTCAAGCAGGCGGTGCGGGCGGTGGACGCGAACCGCCTCGAGGGGCTGGCGCGCTAGCCCGCGAAGCGTCCGAGCCGCCGCGCGGCTCGGACGCGTGTCAGGATTCCGGCAGGTCCGACGCGGCGTCCTCGCGGCGCGCGGCGCTTGACTGTCGTCTCTTTAGGTCGTACTCAACCAATATGGGTGACTAAACCCGGGTACGCCAGATGCCACACGCGAAAATTCTCCTTCCGGCGCAATGCCGGGCCGCCCGCGGACTGATCAACTGGTCCCAGGGCGAACTCGCCGATCGAGCGGGGGTGTCGCGCAGCACGGTCAAGGACTTCGAGACCGAACGCCACGCGTTGCACCATAGCACCGAACGCCTCCTGATCGACGCGATCGAGGCGGGCGGGGTGTCGCTGGTCGCGGCCGACGAGGCCGGGGCGGGCGTGCGGTTCAGGCGGCCGGACTAGAAGCAAGACAGACAAGGAGGGCGCGTGGCGCACGAGGTATCCCCAGAGAGCTACAAGGACCTGGTCCTGTTCCTGGCGACCGCCGGCATCGTCGCGCCGATTTTCAAGCGCCTGAAGATCAATCCGATCCTGGGCTACCTGCTGGCGGGGGTGATCCTGGGGCCGTTCGGCCTGGGCCGGTTCATCCCCTACGCCCCATGGCTGGACTACGTCACCGTCGACAACCCCGACGAAATCGCCCAGCTGGCCGAGTTCGGGGTGGTGTTCCTGCTGTTCATGATCGGGCTGGAGCTGTCGTGGGAGCGACTGCGCCTGATGCGAAGGCTGGTGTTTGGCCTGGGCGCGGTGCAGGTGATCGGTTGCTCGCTCGCCTTGGGCGCGGGGGCCATGTTGCTGGGCCAGGGCCCGGTGGCGGCCCTGACCATCGGCGCGGCCCTGACCCTGTCCTCGACCGCCATCGCCGTGCCGGTTCTGGCCGAGCGGCGCCGGCTGCATTCGGACGCCGGCCGCGCGACCTTCTCGGTCCTGCTGTTCCAGGATCTGGCCGTCGCGCCGATCCTGATCACCCTGGCGATCCTGGGGCGCGGCCAAGGGACGTTTCAGCTGAAGGACTTGCTGGCCCTGGCCCCCGCCGCGATCGGCCTGGGCGCGATCGTGCTGGTCGGGCGTCTGGCCCTGCGACCGATGCTGAAGTCCGTCGCCAAGGCCAAGAGCGAGGAGATGTTCATGGCCGCCTGTCTGCTGGTGATCATCGGCGCGGGCATGGTCAGCGCGTTGTCAGGTCTCTCGATGGCCCTGGGCGCCTTCGTGGCCGGCATCCTGCTCGCCGAGACCGAGTATCGTCACGAGGTCGAGGTCAAGATCGAGCCGTTCAAGGGGCTGCTGCTCAGCCTGTTCTTCGTGTCGCTGGGCATCCGCCTGGATCTGTCGCTGCTGGTCGCCCAGCCGGGCGTGATCCTGGCCACCGCGCTCGGCCTGCTGGTCGTCAAGGCGGCGATGGTGTTCGGCAGTGGTCTGCTCATGGGCCTAGGGCGCAAGGCGGCGATCGAGACGGCCCTGATCCTGGCGGCCGGCGGCGAATTCGCCTTCGTGCTGCTCGACAACGCCATGAGCGCCAAGGTCGTCTCGCCAGCCATCGGCCAGGCGGTGCTGGTCTCGGCGACCCTGACCATGTTCCTGATCCCCGGCCTTGCGGCCCTGGGTGGTCGTCTCGGCCGCAAGGCCAATGCGCCGCAGACGAGCGAAGCGCCGATGGCGGGTCCCGACCGGGTTGGTCCGGAACCGTCGGGCCAGGTGCTGGTCGTCGGCTATGGCCGGGTCGGAAAGCTGGTCGGCGACATGCTGGGCCGCCATGACCTGCCCTGGATCGCCGTCGAGCGCGACGCTCGCCTGGTCGAGCAGGGCCGCCGCGAAGGCGGTAAGATCTACTACGGCGACGCCTCGCGGCTGGAGCTGCTGGAGCGCTGCGGCCTGGCCACCGCCCGGGCGGTGGTCATCACCATGGACGCGCCCGAGGCGGCCGAGGCGGTGGTCGCCGCGGCGCGTGGGGCCCGGCCGGACGTGCCGATCGTGGTCCGCGCCCGCGACGCCCGCCACGCCGCCCGGCTCTACGAACTGGGCGCCACGGATGCGGTGCCCGAGACCATCGAGGCCAGCCTGCAGCTATCCGAGGCCGTGCTGGTCGACATCGGCGTGCCGATGGGTCTGGTCATCGCCTCGATCCACGAACGCCGTGACGAATACCGCAAGGTGCTGAACCGGCCGGACGCCTTGGGCGGCCGCCGCCGCCGTCTTCGCGACGCCAGCTTGAGATAGGGAGTCTCCGACCATGATCGAACGCATCGGCAAGGCCGCCCGCTGGAGCGACGCCGTCGTCGTCAACGGCCTGGCGTTCCTGGCCGGCCATGTCGCTGAGGAGACCCGAGGCCAGTCCGTCGAGGCCCAGACGCGGGAGGTGCTGGCCCAGCTGGACGACACCCTAGCCCAGGCCGGCTCCAGTAAAGCCAAGCTGGTCAGCGTCACCATCTACCTGGCCGACATCGCCGGCTTCGACGCGATGAACCAGGCTTGGGACGATTGGGTGGACTCCGAGAATCCGCCGGCCCGGGCGACGGTCGAGGCGCGCCTGGCCCACCCGGACTATGCGGTGGAGATGACGGCGATCGCCGCGGTCTAGGTCGCGGCGATCCATGGCGACACGGAGGGCGCTCCAGGTGCGGCCAGGTCGAAAGGCGACCGGGGTCGTCAAGCAGACGTCAGCGCTTCCGCGACGCTTTCTCGGCGATGCCGGACACGCCCTCGCGGGCTTCCAGCTTCTCGGCCACCGCGTCCAGCGACACGCCCGACGCGGCCATCAGCGCCAGCCAGTGGTACAGCAGGTCGGCGCTCTCGGCGGCCAGGGCGTCGGGTCCCTGACCAACGGCCGCGATCACCGTCTCCACGGCCTCCTCGCCCAGCTTCTTGGCGGCCAGGGCGGGATCGTTCAGCAGCTTGGCGGTGTAGGAGGCGGTCGGGTCGCCGCCCTTGCGGCTCTCGATGGTCGCGGCCAGGCGTTCCAGGACGGCGGTCAGGCGGGCGCTCATGCGGCCCCCTTCGACGCGTCGAGGCGCACAGGGATGCCGGCGTCGGCCATGGCCCGCTTGGCCTCGCCGATACTGATCTCGCCGAAGTGGAAGATCGAGGCGGCCAGCACGGCGGCGGCGTGGCCGTCGCGGGCGGCTTCCACCAGGTGTTCGGTTTTGCCGGCGCCGCCCGAAGCGATCACGGGCACGGTCACCGCGCCGGTCACGGCCTTCAGCAACGGGATGTCGTAGCCGATCTTGGCGCCGTCGCGGTCCATCGAGGTCAGCAGGATCTCGCCCGCGCCGCGCTCGACGACCTTCGCCGCCCAGTCAACCACGTCGATGCCGGTGTCCTTGCGGCCGCCATAGGTCCAGACGTTCCAGCCGCCCGAGCCGTCCTCGCGGGCCTTGGCGTCGATCGCCACGACGACGCATTGGGCGCCGAACGCGTCGGCGCCGGCGGCGATCAGGTCGGGGTTCTCGACGGCGGCGGTGTTGGTCGAGACCTTGTCGGCCCCCGCGAGCAGCAGGCGGCGCATGTCCGACACCTGCCGCACGCCCCCGCCCACCGAGACCGGCATGAAACAGACCTCGGCCGTGCGCGAGATGACGTCGAGGATCAGGCCGCGGCCTTCGCTGGACGCGGTGATGTCCAGGAACATCAGCTCGTCCGCGCCGGCCGCGTCATAGGCCCGCGCCTGCTCCACCGGGTCGCCGGCGTCGCGCAGGGCCACGAAATTGACCCCCTTGACCACCCGCCCGTCCTTCACGTCGAGGCAGGGAATGATCCGGGTCTTCAACATCAGGCGACCGCCGCGATCAAGGCTTCGGACGGCTTGATCGTGCCGGCGTAGAGCGAGCGGCCCAGGATGGCGCCGGCGATCTCGACGCCCTTGCGAGCCTTCAGTCGCTCGATGTCGGCCACCGAGGCGACCCCGCCCGAGGCGATGACCGGGATCGAGACCGCGTCGGCCAGCTCGCCCACGCCCTCGACATTGACGCCAGTCAGCGCGCCGTCGCGGCTGATGTCGGTGACGATCAGGGCGGCGACGCCGGCGTCCTCGAAGCGCTTGCCCAAGGTGATGGCGTCCAGATCCGACAGGCCGGTCCAGCCGTCGATCGCGACCTTGCCGTCACGGACGTCGACGGCCACGGCGATCTGTTCCGGCCATAGGCGCGCGGCTTTCTTGACCAGTTCGGGATCGTGCACGGCCACGGTGCCGAGGATCACGCGGCTGACGCCAGCCTCGATCCAGGCCTCGACGCCTTCGAGCGTGCGAATGCCACCGCCCAGCTGCACGGGGATCGAGATCGACTCGAGGATCGACTCCACGGCGGCGGTGTTGACCGACTTGCCCTCGATGGCGCCGTTCAGGTCGACGACGTGCAGCCACGAGAAGCCGTCCTTGACGAAGCGCTGGGCCTGGTCGGCGGGCGAGGTGTTGAAGATCGTGGCCTTCTCCATGTCGCCGTGCAGCAGGCGCACGCACTGGCCGTCCTTCAGGTCGATGGCGGGATAGAGAATCATGGGCGCCATTCCAGGAAGTTGGCGAGCAGGGCGAGCCCCGCGGCTTGGGATTTTTCGGGGTGGAACTGTACGCCCGCCACATTGCCCTTGGCCACCGCCGCCGTGAACGGACCACCGTGGTCGGTGATCGCGACGATGTCGGCGGGGTCGGCCGCCGTCAGGGCGAACGAGTTGGCGTAGTACATGTGGGCGCCGCTTTCGACGCCCGCGAACAGAGGATGGTCGCGTACCAGGGTCACGGCGTTCCAGCCCATGTGTGGAATGGTCAGCGTCGGATCGGCCGGTTCGAGCCTCTTCACCTGGCCGGCGATCCAGTCGAGGCCGGGCGTGACGCCGAACTCCAGGCCCTCGGTGGCCAGGAGCTGATGACCGACGCAGATGCCCATGAACGGAACGCCGCGACCATGCACGGCGGTGTTCATCGCCTCGTACACACCGGACGCATCGAGCCCGGCGCGGCAGGAGGCGAAGGCCCCGACGCCAGGCAAGAAGACGCGATCGGCCTTGGCGACAAGGTCGGGATCAGCGGTGACAACGATGTCGGCGTCGATCGCGGAGCGGCGGGCCGCCTCGCGCAGGGCCTTCTGGGCCGAACGCAGGTTGCCCGACCCATAGTCGATCAGGGCGACGGTCTGCATGAATCAGGTTCCTACAGCACGCCCTTGGTGGACGGAGCCTGGCCGCCGGTCTTCGGGTCGATCTCGACCGCCTGACGCAGCGCCCGGGCCAGGGCCTTGAAGCCGCTTTCGGCTACGTGGTGGGTGTTGTCGCCGTACAGGGTCTCCAGATGCACGCACGCCCCCACGTTCATCGCGAACGCGTGGTGGAACTCCTTGAAGAGCTCGGTGTCCATCTCGCCGACCTTCGGTCGCTTGAAGTCGACCTTCCAGATCAGATACGGCCGATTGGAGAGATCGATGGCGCAGCGCGTCAGGGTCTCGTCCATCGGGATATAGGCGTGGCCGAAGCGCCGGATGCCCTTGAAGCCGTCCAGCGCCTTGTTGATCGCCTGACCCAGCACGATGCCGGTGTCCTCGACCGTGTGGTGCATGTCGATGTGCAGGTCGCCCTTGGTCTCGACCTTCAGGTCGAAGCCGCCGTGGCGCGCGAAGCTCTCCAGCATATGGTCGTAGAAACCAATGCCGGTGGAGATCGTCGAGGCGCCGGTCCCGTCGAGATCGATCCAGACCCGGATCTGGGTCTCCTTCGTCTCGCGGACCACTTCAGCGGTGCGGGCCATTGAATCCTACAGTCCGTTTTGGGCGGCCAGCTCGCGCAGGCTGACCTGCGGGCGCGGACCGTAGTGGTTGATCACCTCGGCGGCGGCCAGAGAGCCCAGCTGGCCGCAGACCGGAAGCGGGCGACCTTGGCTGAGGCCGTAGAGGAAACCGGCCGCGTATTGGTCCCCCGCGCCGGTCGTGTCCACGACTTTTTCCACGGGATAGGCCGAGATTTCGTAAAGCTGCCCGCCGGCGGCCACCACCGAACCCTTTTCGCCGCGGGTGATGGCGGCGATCTCGCTGCGCGCGGCCAGGGCCTTCACGGCGGCGTCGAAGTCGGTGGTCTCGAACAGCGAGCAGACCTCGTCCTCGTTGGCGAAGACAATGTCGCACTGGGTCTCGATGAAGCCCAGCAGGGCGCCGCGATGGCGGTCGACCATGAAGCTGTCCGACAGGGTCATGGAGATCTGGCGGCCGGCGCCGTGGCTCAGCGCGGCGGCCTTGGCGAAGGCGCGGCGCGCTTCGGGGGGGTCGAACAGATAGCCTTCCAGATAGGAATACTTGGCCGCCTCGATGATCGCCGGATCGACGTCGGCCGGGGTCAGCTCCACGCAGGCGCCCAGATAGGTCGACATGGTGCGCTGGGCGTCGGGCGTGACGTTGATCAGACTCTGGGCCGTGGCCGGGCCCTCGGCCAGCGACGGGGTGGTGAACAGGCAACCGATGGCCTTCATGTCGTGGCGGAACACCGCGCCCAGCTGGTCGTCGGCGACCTTGCCGATGAAGGCGCCCTTGCCGCCGAAGCTGGCGACGCCGGCGACGGTGTTGGCGGCGCTGCCGCCCGAGGCCTCGATCGCCGAAGCCATCACGTCATAGAGGCTGGCTGCCCGCGCCGGATCGATCAAGGCCATCGAGCCCTTCACCAGGCCTTCGCGCGCGAGGAAGGCGTCGTCGCATTGGGCGATGACGTCGACGATGGCGTTGCCGATGGCGGCGACGTCGTAGAGCGCGGTCATGGGGCGGAGCAAACCTTTGAAAGAACGGGGCCAAAGGGCCAAACAGCACGGCGATTAAAGGAAGTGACGGCCCAAGGCAACGCGAGCCTTGCCCCGGGGCGGGCGACACCCCAGCTGCGAAGTCCTATCAAGCATGAGTAAACCGATGGTCGACGTTCTGCTCCTGGTCCCCGCGCGAGACGAGCATCGCTATGGCGACGCCTGGGCGAGGCTGTTCGAGCGCCTGGCGATCCCGCTGCGCGCCCACGGCCTGACCGTCGCCGCCCAGCCCTGGACGGACGCGATCGAAAAGGACCAGGCGCGTCTGGTCATGCCGGTGTTGGCCTGGGGCTATCACGGCCGCCAGCCCGAATGGTTCGCCAAGCTGGACGCCTTGGAGGCGGCCGGCGCGAACGTGGCCAATCCGCCGGCGGTGCTGCGCTGGAACTCGACCAAGACCTATCTGGTCGAGCTGGCCGCCAAGGGTGCGCCGATCGTGCCGACCCATGCTCATGATCGGCTGACGATGGACCATGTTCAGGCCGCCTTCGACGCCTTCGGCGTCGACGAGGTGGTGGTCAAGCCGCAGGTCTCGGCCGGTTCGCACGAAACGATCAGGGTCAAGCGTCACGGCTCGCTGGACGGCGGCCCGACCTCGCCGGCCCTTATCCAGCCCTTCCTGCCCGCGGTCGGTGAAGAGGGCGAGCTGTCGCTGTTCTATTTCGACGGCAAGTTCAGCCACGCGGTAACCAAGGTCGCCGTCGGCGGCGACTTCCGCGTCCAGCCGCAATTCGGCGGCCGGGTCAGCGAGATCGCACCCGAGCCCGAGGCCCTGCGCGCGGCGGAGATGGTGCTGGAGGCGGCCGGCGCGGTCCTGACCTATGCCCGCGTCGACCTGATCCGGGGCCTGGACCACACTCCGCAGCTGATGGAGCTGGAGGTCATCGAGCCGGACCTGTTCCTGGAACACACCCACGACGGCGGCGCGGCGTTCGCGACGGCGGTGGCGCGGGCGATCGGCTAACTCGGCAGGCCCCCACCTGACCGCTTCGCGGTCGTCCGCCCCCGGAGGGGGCAGAAGGTTCGCACCGGAGCGCGAAGCGCGGAGGGGGCAAGTCAGGCGCCCAGGAACAGCTCCCGCGACGGGCACAGGTCGCTGATCTTGCAGATCTCGCATTTGGGTTTCCTGGCCACGCAGACATAGCGACCGTGCAGGATCAGCCAGTGGTGCGCCCGGGTCTGATAGGGCGGCGGCACGATCCGCATCAGATCCTGCTCGACCGCGTCGGGCGTCTTGCCGGTCGATAGCTTTAGCCGGTGCGAGACCCGGAAGACGTGGGTGTCGACCGCGATGGCCGGTTCGATGTCCAACTCGTTCAGCACCACGCTGGCGGTCTTGCGGCCGACGCCGGGCAGGGCCTCGAGGTCGGCGCGGTTCAGCGGGACCTGGCCGCCGTGCTTGTCCATCAGGATGTGGGCCGTCGCGATGACGTTCTTGGCCTTGGTGCGGTAGAGGCCGATCGAGGCGATGTAGGGGATCAGTCCCGCCTCGCCGAGCTCGAGCATCTTCTGCGGCGTGTCGGCGACCTTGAACAGCTTGTCGGTCGCCTTGTTGACACTGACGTCGGTGGCCTGGGCCGAAAGGGCGACGGCGGTGACCAGCTCGTAGGGATTTGAATAGTGCAATTCGGTCTTGGGCCGCAGCTCCAGGCTCTCGAAGCGCTGGAACAGCACCTCGACGCGTTCGCGCTCGGCGGGGCTGATCCGCTTAGCGGGCGGCGTTTTCTTTTTCGGCGCGGGGGCTTTGACCATCGGCAGGGACCATGCCGTGATGCGCCCATCTCGCCAAGAAGGGTGGTCGCCAAGCGCCGGGCGGGCCCCTAAATTCGGGACATGGCCCTGCCCATCTACATGGACCGCGTGATCGCCCCGCACCGCTCGCTGACGCCGCAAGGCGCGGCGGTGCTGCTGGGCGTGGTCATGGCGTTCAACGTGCTCGTGGCGATCTTCCTGCTGGTGCTGGGCGCGCCGCCGGTGTTGCCGTTCCTGGGCCTGGACGTGCTGGCGCTCTGGCTGGCCCTGCGCGCCAGCGACCGCGCCGCTCGCCGGGTCGAGCGCGTGCGGGTCACCGCCGAGGCCGTCACGGTCAGCCGCGAGGACGAGAAGGGCGCGCGAACCGTCTGGACCTCGCCGACCGCCTTCACCCGCGTCGACGTCGATCAGCCGGGCGAGCACGAGACCCGCGTGCGCCTGATGATCTACCGCAAGCGCCTGACCCTGGCCCGCTCGCTCAGTCCCGACGAGCGGTTGAGCTTCGCCAACGCCTTGCGGGACGCGATCCGCGCGGCGCGCAGCGAGCGTTGGTCATGACCGCCGAAAATCCGACAGCAAGAACCGGGCGGACGCCGTTATCCCAGGGGCGTAAATTATGACCATGGCATACGACGCATCCCCCCTTTCGACGGCGATTCCCGAGAGCGCGGGCCAGGAGCTGGTCCGTCTGGCGGAACGCTCGGTCGACTATCACCGCATGGCCAAGGCGCTCGACTGGCTGGCCGAGCGGTGGTCCGATCACCCTTCGCTGGACGAGGCGGCCCAGGCCGTGGGCCTGTCGCCGTTCCACTTCCAGCGCATCTTCACCCGCTGGGCCGGGGTCAGCCCCAAGAGCTTCGTCTCGGCCATCGCCCATGCCGAGGCTCGGCGTTCGCTGGAGGCCGGCGGCACGGTGCTGGACGCGGCGTTCGACGCCGGTCTGTCGGGGCCTTCGCGCCTGCACGACCTGTTTATCGCCCAGGAGGCCGCGACCCCTGGCGAGGTGCGCCGGCGCGGCGCCGGTATGCGACTGCGCTGGGGCTGGGCTCCGACGCCGTTCGGCAAGGGCCTGTTCGTGATGGCCGACCGCGGCCTGGCGGGCCTGGCCTTCTCGGATGGCGACGACGAAAGCGTGTTCGCCGACATGCACGCCCGTTTCCCGGCCGCCGACTGGCGCCGTGACGACGAGGCCGCCCTGGCCACCGCCGTCCACGCCTTCGCGGGCGGGGAAGGGCCTTTGCCGATCGTGCTGATCGGCTCGCCCTACCATGTCCAAGTCTGGAAGGCGCTGCTGCAGATCCCGGCCGGCGAGACGGCCACCTATGGCCAGGTCGCCTGTTGGGCCGGCAAGCCCAAGGCGTTCCAGGCCACGGGCGGCGCGATCGGGGCCAACCCGATCTCGCTGCTGATCCCGTGCCACCGGGCGATTGCCAAGAGCGGCCGCCTGACGGGCTATCACTGGGGCCTGGCCCGCAAGGCGGCGATGCTGGGCCTGGAGGCGGTGTCCGCACAGGGCGCGGCTTAGCCGCGCCCATTCCAGGCTAGAGGATGAACCGGCTCAGGTCCGCGTTCGCGGCCAGGGCGCCGATCCGCTCCTGCACATAGGCCGCGTCGATCGCGACCGTTTCACCGCCGCGGTCGGCGGCCGAGAAGCTGATCTCCTCGACGACCTTCTCCATAATCGTTTGCAGCCGCCGGGCGCCGATGTTTTCGACCGAGCCGTTCACCGCCACGGCCGCGTCGGCCAGGGCGTCGATCGCCTCGTCGGTGAAGGTCAGGGTCACGCCCTCGGTCAGCATCAGGGCCTGGTGCTGGCGGATCAGATTAGCTTCCGGCTCGGTCAGGATGCGGCGCATGTCGTCGCGCGACAGGCCTTTCAGTTCCACGCGGATCGGCAGGCGGCCTTGAAGTTCAGGCAGCAGGTCCGACGGCTTGGCGACGTGGAACGCGCCCGAGGCGATGAACAGGATGTGGTCGGTCTTCACCGGCCCGTACTTGGTCGAGACGGTCGTGCCCTCGATCAGCGGCAGCAAGTCGCGCTGCACGCCTTCGCGCGACACGTCCGCGCCCGAGCGCTGCGACGAGCTGGCGACCTTGTCGATCTCGTCGAGGAAGACGATGCCATGGTTCTCGGCCAATTCCAGGGCTTCCTGGGTCAGAGCCTCCTGGTCCAGCAGCTTGTCGCTCTCCTCGGCGATCAGCGGGGTCCAGGCGGCGGAAACGGTGGTCTTGTGGGCCTTGGTGCGACCGCCGCCGAGGGACCGCATCATCTCCGACAGGTTCAGCACCGCCGCGCCCGGCTGGCCGGGGATCTCGAAGCTCTGGCCGCCGGTGTCGGCCAGCTGCAGCTCGATCTCCTTGTCGTCCAGCTCGCCGGCGCGCAGCTTCCTGCGGAAGCTGTCCCGCGCCGCGGTCGAGCCCGGGCCGGTCATGGCGTCGAGGATGCGCTCCTCGGCGGCGGCCTCGGCCTTGGCCTTCACGGCCGCGCGGCGCTTGTCGCGGACCATGGCCAGGGCGCTCTCGACCAGGTCGCGGACGATCTGGTCGACGTCGCGGCCGACATAGCCGACCTCGGTGAACTTGGTGGCCTCGACCTTCAGGAACGGGGCCTGGGCCAACTTGGCCAGGCGGCGGGCGATCTCGGTCTTGCCGACGCCCGTGGGGCCGATCAGCAGGATGTTCTTGGGCGTCACCTCGTCGCGCAGGTCCGCGGGGACCCGGCGACGACGCCAGCGATTGCGCAGGGCCACGGCGACGGCCTTCTTGGCCTCGGTATGGCCGACGATATAGCGGTCCAGCTCGGAAACGATCTCGCGGGGGGAAAACTCAGTCATCGGTCGTTGATCAGGGCCTCGAAGATAAGGCGCCACCCATCGGGGCGCTTCTGCCAGACATGCATATAGTGGGCTGCGACCGAATTTTGACCCGCGTCCTTTCCGATCTCTGGCCAATGAGCCTCGCCATGGGTCCAGACGAAGTCGCCGGCCTTGGACGCGCCGCCGCCGCGCATGGCCAAGGCCATGGTCGTGGGGCGAAGATCCAGGCGAGCCTGGATCGCGTTCGGCGCTTGGGCGCGCAGGCCGCGCGGACCTAGAAGGCGGGCGTCGTCGGCCAGCATGACCTTGTAGGCGCCGGGCGCGTCGCGGCTAGCCGCTTCGGCGAGCTTGGTCTCGGCGGTCCGCACCGCATCGAACGCCTTGGCCGGCGAAAGCTCGCCAGACTGGGCGATCGGACCGATGATGGCCGGCGCCTCCGGTCCCCGCGCTGCTTCGGCATTGGCCGCGCCGCCGCCGTCATAGATCCAGCGCCACTGGCCGTCGGGATCCTTGCGCCAGATGCTGGCGTACCAGCCGCCACGCTTGCCGTTGACCGCCGAGGGGCCGATCGACAGGCCCAGGTCTCCCGACTTGGCGGCCACGATCCAGGCTGGCCACCATTCCAGCTTCGGCTCGCCCTGGCCCGGGCGCGCGCCATAGATCGCCTTGGCGCTGGCGGGCGCGGGATCGAAGACGATGGCGTCGTCGGCCATGTGCTTCAGGAACGAGCCCTTGATGCCCATCGCCAGCCCGTCGGCGGCGAAGGCCCGTTCGGCGGCCTCGATCTGAGCGGCGGGCGGTTTGGGCGTGGCCTGGGCGGCGTGGGCGAAGGCCAGCGCGAAGCCGGCGGTCACAATGGTCTTGAACATGGCAGAATCCTCCCCTGGCCCTAGCCTGGGCGCCGGCGAGGTTTTCGCACCTGGTTTGCGACGAAAGCCTACAGGCTTTCGACCGTCAGGTTGCCATTGGTGTAGACGCAGATCTCGGCGGCGATGGCCATCGCCTTGCGGGCGATCGCCTCGGCCGAAAGGTCCTGGTCGATCAAGGCCTTGCCGGCCGCCAGGGCGTAGTTGCCGCCCGAGCCGATCGCCGCCACCGCGTTGCCGTCGGCCGCTTCGCCCGGCTCCAGCACGTCGCCGACGCCGGTGACGGTGTAGATGGCGGTGCTGTCGGCCACCAGCAGCATGGCCTCCAGCCGGCGCAGGTAGCGGTCGGTGCGCCAATCCTTGGCCAGGTCGACGCAGGCGCGGGCCAGCTGGTCGGGATACTGCTCCAGCTTGGCCTCCAGGCGCTCGATCAGGGTGAAGGCGTCAGCCGTGGCCCCGGCGAAGCCCGCCACCACCTTGCCGCCGGCCAGTCGCCGCACCTTGCGGGCGTTGCCCTTGACGACGGTCTGGCCCATGGAGACCTGTCCGTCGCCGGCGATCACGGTCTGTCCGTTCTTGCGCACCGCCAGAATGGTCGTGCCGTGCCAGTCAGGGAAGGAAGTCGAGCTTTGCATGGCTTCGCATGTGGCGAGGCCGGGCCGGAGGGTCAAGCGCCATGAGTTTTTCGGACACAAGCTTCTCTCAGCGGGAAGTCGAGCGCTACGCCCGCCACCTGGTGCTGCGCGAGATCGGCGGGCCCGGCCAGCAGAAGCTGAAGGCCGCGCGAGTGCTGGTGGTCGGGGCCGGCGGCCTGGGCGCGCCCGCGGCGCTATATCTGGCGGCGGCGGGGATCGGAACGATCGGCCTGGTCGATCCCGACACCGTCTCGCTGTCGAACCTGCAGCGCCAGGTTCTCTATGACACGGCCGATGTCGGCCGCTCCAAGGTCGAGGCGGCGGTCGAGCGGCTGTCGGCCCTGAACCCGCACACGAGCGTCGAGACCCACTCGGTATGGCTGAACGCGACCAACGCGGCCGACCTCGTGGCGCGGTATGACCTGGTGTTGGACGGCACCGACGACTTCGCCACCCGCTTCGCCGTCAGCGACGCTTGCCTGGCCCACGGCAAGCCCCTGGTCAGCGGCGCGCTGGGCCGTTGGACGGGTCAGGTCGGGGTGTTTCATGGCCAGCCCTGCTATCGCTGCCTAGTGCCCGAGACGCCGCCGGACGCCGAGACCTGCGCCCTGGTCGGGGTGGTCGGAGCCCTGGCCGGGGTGATCGGGTCGATGATGGCGCTGGAAGCGGTCAAGCTGGTCGCTGGAGCGGGCGAACCCTTGTCTGGCAAGCTCTTGATCTACGACGCCCTGGCGGCCGAGACCCGGACGGTGCGGATCGGGGCCGATCCCCATTGTACGGCTTGCGGCGCTTGACGGCGGTGGCGGAACATCGTTCGCTGAAGCTCTGAGATGGGCGTCCAGATCGCAGGGGAGAGGGCGAGATGAAGACGCTGGCGCGCGGTCTGGCGACCGCCCTGGTGCTGATCGTCGTCCTGGCGACGGTCGGGTGGCTGCTACTGCAAAGGCCCGACATACCCTACGCCACGCTCGAGACGCGGTATGGCTATGCGGATTCGCGATACGCGGACCTGCCCGGCGGCGTGCGGGTCCACTATCGCGACGTCGGGCCGCGCGATGCGCCGGCCATGGTGCTGGTCCACGGTTTCGGCGCCTCGACCCATGCCTGGGATAGCTGGACCAAGGCGCTGTCGGCGGATTACCGCGTGGTGGTCCTCGACCTGCCCGGCCACGGCCTGACCCGGACCAGCGGCGCCTATGTCGTCCGACCTGACGGCTACGAGGCGGTGGTCGACGATCTGACCCGGCGGCTCGGGCTGACCCGCTTCACCCTCGGCGGCAATTCCATGGGTGGCGAGGTGGCATGGACCTATGCGCTAGACCATCCCGATCGGGTGGAACGCTTGGTCCTGGTCGACGCCGCCGGCTGGCCGACGCCCGGCCGGGGCGGGGCGATGATCTTCAAGTTCCTCGGCAATCCGGTCGGCCGACGGGTGCTGAGGGACATCGAGATCCGCCCGCTGATGATCCAGGGCCTGCGGGCGGCCTATATTGAACCCAAGCTCGTCACCCCGGCCCTGGTCGATCGCTATGTCGAGTTGGCGCGAGGTCCGGGTCACCGCGACATCCTGCTGGGCCAGCGGCCGCGCCGCGTCGCCACGGTCCAGGACCTGTCGCGGATCCACATCCCGACCCTGGTGATGTTCGGCCAGGACGACCGGCTGATCCCGGCCGCCGACGGCGAGAAATTCCACCAGGCCATACCGGGCGCGACCCTGATCCTCTATCCGGGTATCGGCCACGTGCCGATGGAACAGATCCCGCAACGCTCGGCCGACGATCTGAAGGCCTGGCTGACCGCGCATCCGGCTAAGCCTTGAGTCCTACAACATTGACGGGATCACCCGGTCCGGCGGGCGGTGGCCGTCCATGAAGGTCTTGACGTTGACGATGACCTTCTCGCCCATATCGACGCGGCCCTCGATCGTGGCCGAGCCCATGTGAGGCAGCAGCACGACGTTGGGCAGCTTCAGGAGCTTGGGATTGATCGCGGGCTCGTGCTCGTAGACGTCCAGGCCCGCGCCGGCCAGTTCGCCGCGCGCCAGCATGTTGGCCAGGGCGCCCTCGTCGATCACCTCGCCCCGGGCGGTGTTGACCAGCACCGCATGCGGCCGCAGCAACTTCAGCCGGCGAGCCGACAGCAGGTGGTAGGTGGCCGGGGTGTGCGGGCAGTTGACCGACACGAAATCCATCCGGGCCAGCATCTGGTCGAGGCTTTCCCAGTAGGTGCAGCCCAGCTCCTCGGCGATGCGCGGACTGACCGGCTTGCGATTGTGGTAGTGCACCTGCATGCCGAAGGCCTTGGCCCGCCGGGCCACGGCTTGGCCGATGCGGCCCATGCCGATGATCCCCAGCCGCTTGCCCCACAGGCGGCGGCCCAGCATCCAGGTCGGCGACCAGCCGTTGAAGCCGCCGGCCTTCACGACCTCGGCGCCTTCGACGATCCGGCGCGAGGCGGCCATGATCAAGGTCATGGTCAGATCGGCGGTGTCTTCGGTCAGCACGCCGGGGGTATTTGTGACGATGATGCCGCGCGCGTTGGCCGTCGCGACATCGATATTGTCCACGCCGGCCCCGAAATTCGCGATCAGCTTGAGCCGATCGCCGGATCGCGACAGAAGACGGGAGTCGATACGGTCGGTGATCGTCGGCACCAGCACGTCGGCCCGGCTCATGGCGTCGACCAGTTCATCCGCCGTCAAGGGTTTGTCGGAGACGTTCAGTTCGGTGTCGAACAGTTCGCACATCCGCGTCTCCACCGGATCGGGGAGTTTGCGGGTGACGATGACTTTGAGCTTGCGGGCGGCCATGGGCGGTTTGAAAAGCTCTCACTGACGGGCGTTTGAAAGCTGTAGCAAAGGGGCCCGGAGGGGCCAAGCAACATGCCGTCGAAATCAGAACAACGTTCGTCTCGTCCCGGCTCCAGGAGCGGTTTCGCCCTGGCCCTGGCCGGAATTGTGGCGACCTTGGCCGGGCGGGCGCTGGCGGAGGGTCCGAAGATCACCCCCTCAGGTCTGGAGGTGCCGCGCTACGTCTCGCTGAAATACGCCGAGGTCAATGCGCGCAACGGTCCGGACGAGGCCCACCAGCTGCTGTGGATCTACCATGCCAAGGGCCTGCCGGTGCAGGTGGTGGCCGAAACGCGCGAGTGGCGGCGGATCTGCGATCCGGAAGGGGGGCTGGCTTGGGTGCACAAGCGCACCACCGACGGCCGACGCTCGGCCATGCGGGTGCAGCCGACTAATTTGCCCCTGCTCAGCGCGCCCAAGGCCGGGGCCAAGGTCAGCGCCTATCTGAAGGGCCATTCGATCGCCGGTCTCGACAAATGCGAGAAGGGCTGGTGTCGACTGCGGGCCGACGGCTCCTCGGGCTGGGCCAAGGAAAGCGACATTTGGGGCGCCGACCCGGCGGTCCAATGCCACAAGGACTAGGAACGCCCCCTTACAGGGAAACGTTGAGACCTGACCCGCCGCCGTGCTAGGGCGTCCCCATGCAGAAGAACGCCTATACCTTCGAAGAACTCCTGGCTTGCGGCCGTGGCGAGCTGTTCGGTCCCGGCAACGCTCAGCTTCCGGCCCCGCCGATGCTGATGTTCGACCGGATCGTGCGGATCGAGTCCGACGGCGGCAAGTACGGCAAGGGCTATGTCGAGGCCGAGTTCGACATCAATCCCGACCTCTGGTTTTTCGGCTGCCACTTCATCGGCGACCCCGTCATGCCCGGCTGCCTGGGCCTGGACGCCATGTGGCAGCTGGTCGGCTTCTTCCTCGGCTGGTCGGGCGCGCCCGGCCGCGGCCGCGCCCTGGGCGTCGGCGAGGTGAAGTTCACCGGCCAGGTCACCCCGGACGTGAAGAAAGTCGTCTATAAGATCGACCTGAAGCGGGTCATCATGCGCAAGCTGGTCATGGGAATCGGCGAAGGCGTGTTGGAAGCGGATGGCAAGGTGATCTACGAAACCAAGGACCTGAAGGTCGGCCTGTTCACGGCCGAGCAGATGGCGTCTTGATCCGCTAGAAACAGAGATCCATTGGACGAGACCGGCCGTTAGAGAGCCGGGCCCCCGGTGGATTGGGGGGAGAAGAGGATTAAAGCATGCGTCGCGTCGTCGTCACCGGACTGGGGATCGTCTCGTCCATCGGCAACAACGCCAATGAAGTCCTGGCGTCGCTGCGCGAGGCCAAGTCGGGGGTGGTCGCCGCCCCTGAATACGCCGAGCTGGGTTTTCGCTGCCAGGTCCACGCCGCGCCCCAGATCGAGTGGGAGCCGCTGGTCGACCGTCGCGCGGCGCGGTTCCTGTCGCCCGGCCTGGCCTATGCTCACATCGCCATGGAACAGGCGATCGCCGACTCCGGCCTGGAAGAGAGCGAGATCTCGAACGAACGCACGGGCCTGATCGTCGGTTCGGGCGGTCCGTCGACCAGCATCATCGTTCAGGCCGCCGCCACGACCAAGGAAAAGGGTCCTAAGCGGATCGGTCCGTTCGCGGTGCCCAAGGCCATGAGCTCGGGCCCGTCGGCGGTGCTGTCGACCTGGTTCAAGATCCGCGGGATCAACTATTCGATCAGCTCGGCCTGCGCGACCAGCGCCCACTGCATCGGCGCGGGCGCCGAGCAGATCCAGCTGGGCAAGCAGGACATCGTCTTCGCTGGCGGCTGCGAGGAGCTGGACTGGACCCTGTCGAACCTGTTCGACGCCATGGGCGCCATGAGCAGCAACTTCAACGACCGCCCGGCGGTGGCCAGCCGCGCCTACGACAAGGCGCGCGACGGCTTCGTGATCGCCGGCGGGGCCGGCGTCGTGGTGCTGGAAGAGTACGAACACGCCAAGGCGCGCGGGGCCAAGATCTACGGCGAACTGGTCGGTTACGCGGCCAATTCCGACGGTTATGACATGGTCGCTCCGTCCGGCGAGGGCGCGGCGCGCTGCATGAAGTTGGCCATGGCCGAGGCCGGCGGCCGGACGATCGACTATCTGAACCCGCACGGCACCTCGACGCCGGTCGGCGACAGCAAGGAGATGGGCGCGGTGCGCGAGGTGTTCGGCGACAAGGCTCCGATGATCTCGTCGACCAAGTCCCTGACCGGCCACAGCCTTGGCGCCGCCGGTGCGCAGGAAGCCATCTATTCGATCCTGATGCTCAACAACGGCTTCGCGGCCGAGAGCGCCCACATCGAGGAACTGGACCCCGAATTCGCCGACCTGCCGATCCTGCGCCAGCGGGTCGACAAGCCGCTCGAGACCGTGATGTCCAACAGCTTCGGCTTCGGCGGCACCAACGGCACGCTGATCTTCAGCCGTGTCGATTAAGGCGGAAGGGGCGCGTCCTTGTCGACCGCCCGCGACGCCTTCGCCCTCTATCAGGCCGGCCGAATGGCCGAGGCCGCCGCCCTATGCGAGCGGCTGGTGGTTGAGGCGCCCAGCGTCGAGGCCTGGCACCTGCTGGGTGTCTCGCGGCTGGGGCTGAACCAAGCCGAAGCGGCGCTGGTCGCCCTGGAGGCTGGCCTGGCGTTGGATGCTAAGCGACCCGGCTTACTGTCGGCGCGCGCCCTGGCCCTGACCACGCTGGCGCGAGACGAGGACGCGGTGGTCGCGGCGGAAGCGGCCCTGGTGGCCGACGCCGAAAACCCCTTGGTTCTCAACGCGCTCGGCGTCTCCTTCCGCCGACTGGGCCACGCCGAGAAGGCATTGGCGGCTTACGATGCGGCGCTCGGCGTTGATCCCGGTTTCGTCGACGCGCTGTGCAATCGCGGGATCGCCCTGACCGATCTCGGCCGGTTCGACGCGGCCCTGGCGGCGCACGACCGCGCCGTCCGCGCCGCCCCGCGCGCGGCGAAGGCCCTGGCCAACCGCGCGGCCCTCCTGTCGCTGCTAAACCGCCCGGCCGAGGCGGCGCGGGATCTGGAGGCCGTGCTGGAGTTGGATCCGCTCCATCCGCGCCTGGCGGGCGACCTGATGTGGGCGCGCCGCCAGATCTGCGACTGGAGCGAGGACGCGGCGCTGGACATGCTGGTCAAGGCGGACCTGAAGCTGGGCCGGCCGGGCGTGTCGCCATTCGCGGCCTTGGCGCTGTTCGACATTCCAGCCCTCCACCGCCGCTGCGCCGAGCTGACGGCGCCGCCGGCCGTCGCGCCGGTATGGCCGGTTCGACCGCCAGGCGAGCGGATCCGCGTGGCCTATCTGTCGTCCGACCTGCACGAGCACGCCACCGCGCGCCTGTTAGCGGGCGTCCTGGAAGCGCATGATCGATCGCGGTTCGAGATCTTCGCCGTCTCGTATGGCCCCGATCTTCGCGGCTCGATGCGCGAGCGCCTGAAGGCCGCGTTCGAGCACTGGATCGAGGCTCGAAACCTAAGCGACGCGGCGGTTTCGGCCCTGTGCCGCGAGCGCGGGATCGACATCGCCGTCGATCTGAAAGGCTATACCCAGGACGGCCGTCCCGGGATCCTGGCCCATCGCGCCGCGCCGGTTCAGGTCAGCTGGCTGGGCTATCCGGGCACGCTCGGCGCCCATGCCGATATCGTCATCGCCGACGCCGTGACCCTTCCGCCGGGCGCGGAGTCGGACTGGTCCGAGGCGGTGGCGCGCCTGCCGCTCTACCAGCCCAACGACGCCCTTGGGCCGGCCCTACCGCCGCCCAGCCGCGCCGAGGCGGGTCTGCCGGACGACGCCTTCGTCTTCTGCTGCTTCAACAATCCGGCCAAGATCACGCCGGACACCTTCGCGGCCTGGATGGCGATCCTGAAGGCCGCGCCCGGCGGCGTGCTCTGGCTCTATGCCGGCGCGCCGGGGGCGGCCGATAATCTTCGGGCCCACGCGGTCCAGGCCCGGGTGGCGCCGGAGCGTCTGGTCTTCGCGGAACCCACGCCGCACGCCCAGCATCTGGCCCGTCACGCCCTGGCCGACCTGGTCCTCGACACCTGGCCCTACGGCGCCCACACCACGGCCAGCGACGCCTTGCGGATGGCCATACCGGTCCTGACCTTGCCCGGGGCCAGTTTCGCCAGCCGGGTCGGCGCCAGCCTGCTGACGGCGCTGGACCTGCCGGATCTGATCGCGTCCACCCAGGCCGACTACGTCGCCAAGGCCGTCGGCCTCGCCGCCGATCCGGCGGCGCTCGCGGCGCTGAAGGCTCGCCTGAGCGAGGCCCTGAAGACCTCGGCCGTCTTCGACCCGACGGCCTTCGCCCGGTCGCTGGAGGCCGCCTTCGCGGGTATAGCCGTCCGCTGATCGGACCGGAAAGGGTTCCGCACCGCGCCGGCCCCTGCTAACCACGGTCAACGATTTACGAAAGAGGGCCCGACACATGGCCGACGATTACGCGTTCCCCAAGGGCGAGCTGATGCGGGGCAAGAAGGGCCTCGTCATGGGCGTGGCCAACCACAACTCGATCGCCTGGGGCATCGCCAGCCAGCTGGCCGCCCAAGGCGCCGAGATGGCCTTCACCTATCAGGGCGAGGAACTGGAGCGCCGCGTGCGGCCGCTGGCCGAAAGCATCGGCGTCAAGACGATGATCCCCTGCGACGTCACCGACGACGCCTCGATGGACGCGGCCTTCGCCGAGATCGAGAAGGCGTTCGGGACCCTGGACTTCGTCGTCCACTCGGTGGCCTTCGCCAACAAGAACGAGCTGAAGGGCTCGTTCGTGGACAACACGACCCGCGAAGGCTTCCTGCTGGCGATGAACATTTCGGCCTTCAGCTTCGTCGACGTGGCCAAGCGCGCCAGCAAGATCATGCCCAACGGCGGTTCGCTGATCACCATGACCTATCTAGGGTCGGAGCGGACCATCCCGAACTACAACACCATGGGCGTGGCCAAGGCGGCCCTGGAAGCCTCGACCCGCTACATCGCCCGCGACCTGGGTCCCAAGGGCATCCGCGCCAACGCCATCTCGGCCGGCGCCATGCGCACCCTGGCCCTGGCCGGCATCGCCGGCGGCCGCGGCATGATCGCCCAGGGCCGCGCGTTCAGCGCGATGAAGGAGGACACCTCGATGGAAGGCGTCGCCGGCTGCGCCCTGTGGCTGGCCTCGGATCTGGGCAAGTCGACCACGGGCGAAGTCGTCCACGTCGACGCCGGCTTCCACATGATGGGCATGCCGGACGCTGAAGAAGCTTAAGCGCCCTTACGGGGCGTAGGCCCGCATGAACCTTTCGGCCGCCTCCCGCGCGAGGCGGCCGTATTGTTCCGGGGTCTTGTCGGACGGCAGGCGCAGCAGCGAGCGCAGCTGGCTCTGGCCCATGACCATGCCGGAGAAGAACTCGGCGGCTTGTTCGAAGTCCTCGACCTTCATGCGGCCAAGCTCGGTCTCGGTCTTCAGGAACGCCGCCAGCTGCCGGCGCGCGGCGAGGGGACCGGCCTCGAAAATCTCTCGGGCGACGTCGGGCAACTCGCCCGAACCCAGGATGATCACCCGTAGCATCGAATATTTCTTGCCGGTGATCACCGTCTCCAGCACCGAGCGGGCATAGGCCTCCAGGGCGGCGGTCGGGTTGTCGACGGCGCCGGGCTCGCGCAGCGACGCGGTGATGGCCTCGACCCGGCGCTGCATCAGGGCTCGCATCAGCTCCGCCTTGGAGCCGTAGTGGTTGTACACCGTCTGCTTGGACACCCCCGCGCGGCGGGCGATCGCCTCCATAGGGGCCGAGAGGCCGCGCTCGCCGATCACCTCGACGGCGGCGTCGAGGATGGCTTCGGTCTTGGCGACGTCGATCTGTCCGGGGACGCGGGGCATCAGTGGGCGTCCGAAGGCGGCGGCGGGGCGTTGGCGGCGGGTCGGGCCAGCAGCGAGACGCCGGCCGCGACGAAGCAGCCGATGGCCAGCAGGGTGAAGCTGTCGCCGAACGCCATCACGGTGGCCTGCTGCTGCAGGAAGCCGGAGAAGGCCTTGCGCGCCGCGCCGTCGGGGTCCGAGACGCCGAGCTGGGCCATGCGCGCGGCCAGGCCGGCCATCATCGACGCCGCCCCGGCGCTGCCCGTGGTGAGCTTCGACGACATGTCGTCGTAATAGAGCGCCGTCTGCTGGCTGATCGAGGTCGCCAACAAGGCGAGGCCGATGGCGCCGCCGGTGTTGCGGGCCAGGTTCACGAGGCCGGAGGCGTTCTTGACCATGTGCGGCGGCAGGGTGCTCATCGTGACCTGCTGGGTGGCGATCATGGCGATCATGACCCCGACGCCGCGGCAAGCCTGAACGCCGGCGAATTCCCAGAATCCCCAGTCCTTGGTCACGCCGTGGGCCATGTACATGCCCCAGCCGGCCAGAATGAAGCCGATGCACATCGGGATGCGCGGGTCCGTCTTACGCACCAGACGGCCGGCGATCGGACCGGTCAGGAACATCGACAGGCCCGAGACGATCATGGTGGTGCCGACCTCGGACGCCGAATAGTGGCGCACGCGGCCCAGGAACTGCGGCAGAAGGAAGGTGCCGCCGAACAGGCTGGCGCCCGACACGGCGGTCATCATCACCCCGACCGAGAAGTTCCGGTTGGCGAAGGCGCGCAGCTCGACGATCGGATTGCGATAGGTCAGCTGCCGCCAGATGAACAGCGCGCCGCCGATCGCGGCCACGACGGTCAGCCACAGGATGCCGGTGTCGTCGAACCAGTCGTCCTTGGCGCCTTCCTCCAGCACGTACTGCATGCTCATCAGGAAGATCGCCATCACCACCAGGCCGAACCAGTCAAAGCCCTTGGAAAGGCTGGGATCGCCCTTGTCGAACTCGCCCCAGCGGGCGACGCCGAATAGCACCACCAACCCGGTCGGGACGTTGATGAAGAACAGCCACCGCCAGGACAGCGCCTCGGTCAGGTGGCCGCCCAGGGTCGGGCCGACGGTCGGAGCCAGGGTGACGATCAGGCCCATGATCACGCTGGCGGTGATGCGCCGCTCGGGCGGGAAGGCGGTGAAGGCCACGGCGAACACGGTCGGGATCATGGCCCCGCCGATGAAGCCCTGCAGGGCCCGGGTCAGGATCATCATGTCGATCGACGAGCTGAGGCCCGTCAGCACGCTCATGACGATGAAGCCGGTGCACGAGATCAGATAGAGGCGCTGGGTGCCCCACAGGCGCGACAGATAGCCCGACAGCGGGATCATCACGACCTCGGGGATCAGATAGGCGGTCTGGATCCAGCTGATCTGGTCGGTGCTGGCCCCGACGCCGGCCTGGATCTGCGGCAGCGACGCCGCCACGATCTGGATGTCGAGAATGGCCATGAACTGGCCGATGACCATGGCCCCGAAACCGAGGAACAGCTTGGTCCAATCGACCTGCGCCGCCGTGGGCGCCGCCGCGGGAGCCGGCGCGGCGGGGGCCGAGGACGCGGGGAGGGCGGCGTCGGTCATGACGCGTCCCTCCTTTAGCGATCCACGCCCTGGCGGGCGACCTGCGGCGTGATCTGGCCGGCCTCGACGAACGAGGGGCCCGAGCGGTCACGGACGTCGACCTTGATCTCGACCGACAGGCCAGGGCGCAGGGCCGCGCCCAGCTGGCTGCGGTCGACGACGATCTTCACGGGCAAGCGCTGGGTGATCTTGGTGAAGTTGCCGACGGCATTCTCGACCGGGATCAGGGCGAACTCCTGGCCGGTGGCGGGCGCGAAGCTGTCGACCTTGCCGATGATCTTCTGCTTGCCGAACGCGTCGGCCTTGATCTCGACCGGCTGGCCCACGCGGATGCGCGAGACCTGGGTCTCCTTGAAGTTGGCGACGATGTAGGCCTGGCCCAGCGGTACGACCGACATCAGCGCGATGCCCGGCTGGACCAGCTGGCCCGGACGGACCGAGCGGGCTCCGACCACGCCGCCGACGGGCGCGCGGATCACGGTGCGTTCCAGGTCCAGCCTGGCCTGCTCGACGGCGGCGTGGGCGGCGGCGGCCTGGGCGATGGTCTGGGCCTTGGCCGAGCCCAGCGACTGGGCCGAACGGCGCTCGGCCTCGAGGGCGGCCTGGGCGCTGGCGACCCCGGCGGCCGTCTGGGTGGCCGCGGCGCGCTCGGTCTGGACCTTCTGCTGCGAAACCCAGCCCTGGCCCGCCAGGGAACTGTAGCGATCGAGGTCGGCCTTGGCGCGGCCGGCGTCCGCCTGGGCGCTGGTCACGCCGGCGGCCTTCTGGGCGATCATCGCCTGTTCCAGGCTCGACTTGTCATCGATGGCGCGGATAGCCGCATCGGCGGCGTTGGCGTTGGCGATCGCCTGGTCGAGACGGGCCTGGAAGGTCGAGGGATCGATCCTGGCCACCACCTGCCCGGCCGCGACGCGCTGGTTGTCAGCCACCAGCACCTCGGCGACGTAGCCAGAGACCTGCGGGCTGACCTGCACGGTGTCGGCCTGGACGAAGGCGTTGTCGGTGGCCTCGTAGCGCTGCTTATCAAGGAACCAAAGGGTCCCGCCGACCAGGACGCCGGCCAGCACGACCCCGCCCACGATCATCGGAACCAGCTTCTTGCTACCCGCGGAGTTTTCCGGCGACGCCATGACCCACACCCTTGAAAGGCCTCAAGCGCGCCGGATAGTCCCCTCCGGCGCGCGCTTCAAGGGATAAATGGACGCAGGCGTCCAAAATTCAACGGTCACCGAGCAAGTTTTTGGCGAAGGTTTGGTGAAGGCCTCAGGCGGCGCGACGGGTTTTCTGCGCCCCTTCGGCCAGCCGGAAGCGCTGCACCAGACGACCCAGGCCCCGCGCCTCGTTGGACAGGGCGTGGCTGGCGGCCGTGCTTTCCTCGACCATGGCCGCGTTCTGCTGGGTGGCCTGGTCCATCTGGTTCACGGCGATATTGACCTGCTGCAGGCCCGTCGCCTGTTCGGTGGCCGAGGCGGCGATCTCGACCACGATCTGGTTGATCTCCTGGACGCTGGCGATGATCCGCCGCAGCGCTTCGCCGGTTTCGCCGACCAGGCCGACCCCTTCGTCGACCTGGGCGGTCGAGGCGTTGATCAGGGTCTTGATTTCCTTGGCGGCGTCGGCCGAGCGCTGGGCCAGGGCCCGGACTTCCTGGGCCACGACCGCGAAACCGCGGCCAGCCTCGCCCGCGCGGGCGGCCTCGACCCCCGCGTTCAGGGCCAGCAGGTTGGTCTGGAAGGCGATCTCGTCGATCACCCCGATGATGGCGCCGATCTCGCGCGAGCTGGATTCGATCTGGCCCATGGCCGCGACGGCGCGATCGACGACCTGGCCGCCCTTTTCGGCCGCCTTGCGGGCGGTCTCGACCGTGCGGCGGGCGTCGCCGGCGCCGTCGGCGGTCTTGCGAACCGTGGCGGTGATCTCGTCGAGGGCGGCGGCGGTTTCTTCAAGGCCGGCGGCCTGCTGTTCGGTGCGCTTGGACAGGCTGTTGGCCGCCTGGCTGATCTCGCCCGAGCCGGCCTGGATGCCGCTGACCGCGCCGTTGATCACGCCCATGGTCTGGGCCAGTTGGTCCATGGCGGCGTTGAAGTCGCCCTGCAGCTTGCGATAGGCGGGCGGAAAGGCCTCGTTCAAACGGAAGGTCAGGTCGCCGCCGGCCAAGGCCTCCAGGCCCTCGCCGACCTGCGCGACGACAGCGGCCTGTTCGCGGGCGTTGGCCGCGCGTTCCGCCTCGCCACTTTCGCGAGCGCGTTCGGCCTCGGCGCGCTGGTCGGCGGCCACGCCTTCCAGGCGGAGCTTTTCGATCGCGGCCTGTTTGAAGGTGAGCACGGCGCTGGCCATGCCGCCGATCTCGTCCTTGCGGCCCACGGCCGGCACGTCGACCGTATTGTCGCCGCCAGCCAGACGGCGCATGGCCGCGGTCATGGCGGTGACCGGGGCGGCTATGGCGTTCGACAACAGCCAGCCCATCAGGACCGCCGTGCCGACGGCCAAGGCGCCGCCGGCGGCCAAGGTGATGATCCCGGCGTGGAAGGCCTTGGCCTGCTCGACGCGTCGCTGAGCCAATTGCTGGGCCTCGATCTTGGTCATGGCCTCCAGCACCTTGCGGGTGTTGGTCAGGCGGCCGGTCGTGGCGATTTCCTTGCGGGCTCGCTCCAGCGTCGTCGGGTCGTTGGCGTCGGCGATCTGCTTGTCGGCCTCGGCGTGGAACACGTCGACCGCGGCGGACAAGGCCTCGGCGCGGGCCTTCTCGTCAGCGTCCTCGACGCCGTCGGTGAGACGCTTGTAGGCGGCCTGATATTCACTGGCGTACTTTTGGCGCTTCTTCAGGAACGAGGGATCGAGGCTGGCGACGTAGCCGCGCACCGCGTTCTGTTCCTCGACCAGAGCCCCGGTCGTGTCGCTGATCGCGTCGACATAGGCGTAGCTGCGCTCGTTCAGGACGGTGATCTTCTGGATCGAGGCCATGCTGCCGACGACCAGCAAGCCGGCGACGACGACGCCGATGACCAGCACCGCGAATGCCGCCAGCAGCTTTTGCGAAACCTTCAGATTAGACATGAGCAGCGCCCTGGATCCCTTAGTCGACCCAACAACTGCGCGTGCAAGGTTAACAAAGTCGTAGGGCCGCGAAGAAGAGCAGTGTTCGATGAAGTCTTCGAGGTGAAAACAGGCTCGAGTTCCAGTAAATCTCAGGAATCTGAGCTCTTCGCGGCGTTTTGACGCATTAAACTATACTTACAGTGAAGCCTCCTGGGATATAGTCCGTGTTCGGATAGTTGCCGCTCTGCTTCCGAGCGCATAGGTCGCCGGCGACGGCCGCGCGCGATTTCCGCTCGCGCCGGAATCACGGCACAGTAAAAGTCGCTTCCGACGCAACCTTCGCCGCGGACGCGCGTATCTCCTCCGGCGCGAGTGTCCCGCCGGGCCCGCCCTGGTCGCAGGAGCCGCCTCGATGAAGTCCCATCCCCCGACCGGTCAGTCGCCGTTGGACATGATCCGCCCGGTGCTGTGGATGGCGGCGGCCGCTTTCGCGGCCGGCTTCGGCGGCTATCTGATGATCGGCCTCAAGGCCGTCCACGCGGCCCCGACGTTCTAGATCTTCTGGTCTACTTCGAGCCCGTAGAGCCGAATCCGCCGGCGCCGCGATCGGTGGCGTCCAGATCCTCGACCTCGACCAGCGGCCATTGCGGGGCCGCCGCGATGACGCCCTGGGCGATGCGGTCGCCCCGGCGGATCGTGAAGTCCTCTTCGCCCAGATTGATCAGCAACACGCAGACCTGGCCGCGATAGTCGCTGTCGACGGTGCCGGGCGCGTTGACGACGGTGACGCCGTTCTTGAAGGCCAGGCCCGAGCGCGGGCGCACCTGCATCTCCCAGCCGTCCGGGACCGCCACCGAGAAACCGGTCGGGGCCATGCAGCGCGAGCCGGGCTTCAGAACGATCGGCGCGTCCTCCGGCACGTGGGCCCGCAGGTCGAAACCCGCCGCCCCAGCGGTGGCGTAGGTGGGAACCGGCAGGTCGGCATTGCCTTCCCAGCGCTTGAAGCGGATGGCGAGGCCGGCGGGGATGGCGGACATGCGGGCGGTTCCTGGTCTTGGAAAGGCGTCGCCCGGCTGTAGCTGATTTGCGGCGGATCAGGCCAGCGCTTGAGCGATGCGGTGCGCGATCTGGGCCGCGACCTCGTCCTTGGCCGCGCGATCCCAGCGCTCGGTCCCGTCCTTGGTGATCAGCAGCACGGCGTTCTCGCCGCCGCCCATCACGCCAGGCTCGGTGACGTCGTTGGCGATGATCCAGTCACAGCCCTTGCGGGCCAGCTTGGCGCGGGCGTGATCCTCGACGTGGTCGGTCTCGGCCGCGAAGCCGATCACCAGTTTGGGCCTCCGCGGTCCGGTGGCCGAAACCGTGGCCAGGATGTCGGGGTTCTCGACGAAGGTCAGGGCCGGCGGGCCGCCCTTTTCCTTCTTCAGCTTGGT
Source organism: Caulobacter sp. 1776 (assembly GCF_040545685.1). Classification (NCBI taxonomy): domain Bacteria; kingdom Pseudomonadati; phylum Pseudomonadota; class Alphaproteobacteria; order Caulobacterales; family Caulobacteraceae; genus Caulobacter; species Caulobacter sp. 1776. The sequence goes on along the minus strand of NZ_JBEPMI010000001.1, from coordinate 861,603 downwards.
CCCGAAGGTCTCGTCGACCCGCCAGTCGGCGACGGCGGCCACGAAGACCCCGACGTCGGCCGGCAGGGCGGCCTGGCTGGCGGCCAGCATCTGGCGGGCGGTCTCGACATCGACGCGCTCGACCCCGACGGGGGTCGGCAAGGCGACGGGGCCGGCGACCAGGGTCACTTCGGCGCCGAGTTTGGCCAGGGCCTCGGCGATCGCGAAGCCCTGCTTGCCGCTGGAGCGGTTGGTGATCCCGCGCACTGGATCGATCGGCTCGAAGGTCGGGCCGGCGGTCACCAGGGCGCGCTTGCCGACCAATGGGCGATCCTGGGGCCGGGCCGGCCGATCTTCAAGGCGCGCGATGATGGCCGCGAAAATCTCCTCCGGTTCGGCCAGGCGTCCAGGTCCGAACTCGCCGCACGCCATGACGCCTTCGTCGGGCCCGACGAAGCTGACGCCGTCAGCCTTCAAGGTCGCGATGTTGCGTTGAGTGGCGGGGTGCAGCCACATGCGCACGTTCATGGCCGGGGCCATCAGCACCGGCTTGTCGGTGGCCAGCAGGGTGGTGGAGGCCAGGTCTCCGGCCAGGCCGTTGGCGGCCTTGGCGATCAGGTCGGCCGTCGCCGGCGCCACGACCACCAGGTCGGCCGAGCGCGACAGCTCGATATGGCCCATCTCGTGCTCGTCGGTCAGGGAGAACAGATCCTGATAGACCTTGTCCTCGGCCAGGGCGGCCAGGGACAGTGGCGTGACGAACTCGGCCCCGGCCTTGGTCAGGATCGGCCGCACGCCAATGCCGGCCTTGCGCAGTAGGCGGGTCAGGAGCAGCGCCTTGTAGGCCGCCACGCCGCCGCCGACGATCAGAAGAACCCGCTTGTCGCCCACGTTGCGCTCCGCGTCCTGGCGTGTCGTTCGCCCCAGCACATGCCCATGCGCGGGCCAAAGCGCCAGCCCGAAAGATAGGGACTCGACTCCTGTTCCGCTTTCGTTCAATAAACGTCAAAGTAGAGCAATGGGGAGAATACGATCATGAAGATTGCGCGACATCTCTCCACCACCGCGATGACGATCCTACTGTTGGCCGGCCTCTCGGCCTGCGACAGCGGCGCTTCGGCGGTGAAGGCGCCCAAGGCCGGTGAGCGGGCCAGCGCCGAGAGCACGCCGGCGACGGACACGAGCGGCAGGGACGCGGACGGTCGGGACCCGCGACGGAGCGATCCGCGCGACGAACCGGTCAAGCTGGTCTCGGGCAAGCCCTATTGGGCCGCCAACCGCACCCGCTCGGCCGAGGAGAATGCCCAGCGTTCGTTCGAGCGCAACGGCCAGACGTTCGGCGCCAAGTCGGCCGACGACTACGTGGCCAAGGTCCACGCCTTCGTCAGCGATCCGCCCAAGGGCGCGGAAACCCTGAAGCGCGCCAACGGCGACCTGCTGATCTATGATCCGAAGGACAATGTCTTCGCGGTCGTCTCGCGCGAGGGCGCGCCGCGCACGATGTTCAAGCCGGACGAGGGCGCGGCCTATTGGGACGAACAGAAGGCCCGCGAGGCGCGCCGGGCCACCGCCAGCAAGAAGCGGGACCAGGCCGAGAGCGGGTAGGAAGGCTAGAGAGCGCGTTGGACGAAAGTGTGAGCGGTTTCGCCCTTAAAAGGCGCTCTAAACCTTTGACTCTAGAGCCTGTTTATCGAGTTCGGATGATACCATCTGAACTCGACAGGCTCTAGCGCGCCAGCAGCAGGCCTGTCACGAAGGCCGCGCCCGCCGTCGCCGCGCCGACCAGGAACCACAGCAGCGGCCAGGCCTGTTCGCGTTCGACCGTCACGACGGTCGACGCCGGCGGGGCTTCGGCCAGGCGGGCCAGGGCGCGGATGGCGCGCAGGGCTTCGTCAGCGAAGTCCTTGGCCTTGGCGGCGGGCGATAGCTCGCGGCCGATCCAACGGCGCACCACCGGGTCGGCGGCGGCCCAGAGGTCGTGGGTGGGATCGATGCGACGGGCCACGCCCTCGACCGTGACCATGGTCTTCTGCAGCAGGACCAGCTCCGGCCGTAGGGCCATGTCGAACAGGGCGGTGATCTCGAACAGCTGGGCCAGCAGCCGGCCCATCGAGACCTCGCGGGCGTTGCGGCCGAACACCGGCTCGCCGACGGCGCGCAGGGCCTGGGCGAAGGCGTCCATGTCCTGGTGGGCGGGCACGTAACCGGCGTCGAAATGGACCTTGGCCACTCGGGCGTAGTCGCGGTTCAGGAAGCCATACAGGATCTCGGCCAGATAGCGGCGCTCGCCGGGACCCAGGCGGCCGAGGATGCCGTAGTCGACCGCCACCACGGCCGACGGGGCGGCGACGAACAGGTTGCCCTCGTGCAGGTCGGCGTGAAATAGGCCGTGGTCCAGGGCCTGGGCGAGGAAGCCGCGGGTGACGTTCTCGGCCAGGGCCTTGCGGTCGAGGCCCGGCAAGTCCAGCGCGGCGGGATCGGAAAGCGGCGTCCCCTCGGCCCAGGTCAGGGTCAGAACCCGCTTGCCCACACCCTCCCAGCAAACCAGCGGCGCGCGCATATAGGGATCGGTGGCCATGGCCTCGCCCAGCTCGGCGCAGCCGGCGGCCTCGAAGCGCAGGTCCATTTCCAGGTCCAGGGCCCGGATCACCACCTCGACGAACTCGGTCGGCCGCAGGCGACGGGCGGCGGGAGCCAGCTTCTCGGCCAGGCGCGCGGCCAGGCGCAGCACGGCGCTGTCCTGGGCCACGCGACGCTCGATCCCGGGGCGAAGCACCTTCACCGCCGCCTTGCGCCCGTCCAGCAGCACGGCCGGATGCGCCTGGGCCAGGGAGGCGGCGGCGACCGGCTCGCCGATCTCGGCATAGATCGCGTCCAGCGGCTTGCCGAGGTTGCGGACGATCTCGGCCTTGGCCTCGGCCAGCGGGAACGGGGCCAGCCGATCCTTCAGGTGCGACAGGTCCTCGGCGAAGGCGGTCCCGAAGATGTCGGCCCGCGTCGACAGGAACTGACCCATCTTGATGGCGGCGGGGCCCTCGTGCTCCAGCACCCGGGCCAGGCGCTCGCCCGGCCGGCCGCGCCTGGCTGCCGGACCGGCGAACAGCCGCAGCAGCCGCCCCGCCCATCGCGCCGACGGCGGCAGCAGCGGCTCGACCTCGCGCGGGACCAGGGCGTCGGCCCGGACCAGGGCCCAGCCCGCGCCGGTCAGGCGCCAGAAGGCGGAAAGCTTGGTCACGAGCCTAGAGCGCCCAACCCTGGTGCAGGGCCGCGACGCCGCCCGTGAAGTTGGTGAAGCTGACCCGCTTGAAGCCGGCGTTCTCCATCATGCCGGCGAACGTTCGCTGGTCGGGGAAGCGACGGATGCTCTCGACCAGGTATTGATAGGCCTCGCGATCCTTGGCGACCCACTCGCCGACCTGCGGGATGACCTTGAAGCTGTAGGCGTCATAGGCCTTCGCGAGCGCCTCGGTCACCGGCCGGGAGAACTCCAGGCACAGGAAGCGGCCGCCCGGCTTCAGCACCCGGCGCGCCTCGCGCAGGGCCGCGTCGATGTCGGTGACATTGCGGATGCCGAACGAAATCACATAGGCGTTGGCGTAGCCGTCCGGCAGCGGCAGGCGCTGGGCGTCGCCGACGGTCCAGGTGATCTCGGGCTCGCCGCCGCGTTCGATGCCGGCGGCGATCATCTCGGCATTGTAGTCGATGATGTTGATGGTCGCGTCGGGACCGCCGCGCCGGTGCTGAGCGCTCCGAGCCATCTTGGCGAAGCGGCGGGCCATGTCGCCGGTCCCGCCGGCGCAGTCGATGATCACCTCGCCCGGCTGCGGGTTCAGGCGCGCGGCGACCGCGTCCTTCCACAGGCGATGCACGCCCCCGCTCATCAGGTCGTTCATGATGTCGTAGTTCTTGGCGACGCGATCGAAGACCCCGCGCACCAGGCCCGCCTTCAACGAGGCGTCGACATCCGTGAAACCGAAGCTGGCGGAGGTGTTGCTCATGACGTCTTTGGGCCGCGCTCTCTATATGACAGACCGCTCTTAGCTCGCGCCATGCGTCGCGTCATCCGCCGAAGGACCGCCCTTGCCCGAATTGCCCGAAGTCGAGACCGTCCGCCGGGGCCTGGAGCCCGCGCTGTCCGGCGCCCGTCTGTCGCGCGTCCGCGCCAACCGCCCCGACCTGCGCTTCCCGCTGCCCGAGGGTTTCGTCCAGCGGCTGACCGGCGCGAAGATCCTGCGCCTCGATCGTCGGGCCAAATATATCCTGGCCCCGCTGGACCGCGGCGACACCTTGGTGATGCACCTGGGCATGACCGGCCGCTTCGAGATCGCGGCGCCGGAGGGAACCGTACGCCCCGGCGACTTCGCTCGCGAGATCACGCCCGACGACAAGCACGCCCATGTCGTGTTCGAGACCGAGGCGGGCGCGACCATCACCTATCACGACCCGCGCCGGTTCGGCTTCATGGACCTGATCGCCACCGACCGGGTGGACCGCCATCCCTGGTTCGCGACCATGGGCCCCGAGCCGCTGGGCGACGGCTTCGACGCGGGGACGCTCGAGAAGGCCTTCGCCAATCGCAAGCAGGGACCCAAGACCCTGCTGCTGGACCAGCGCACCGTGGCGGGCCTGGGCAATATCTATGTGTGCGAGGCCCTGCACCGGGCCCATATCTCGCCGTTCAAGCCGTCGGGCGGGATCGCCAGGAAGCGCCTCGGTCCGCTGGCCGCGGCGATCAAGGCGGTGCTGGCCGAGGCGGTCGAGGTCGGCGGCTCGACGCTGAAAGACTTCGCCGCCGCCGACGGGGCGCTCGGCTATTTCCAGCACCGCTTCCGGGTCTATGACCGCGAGGGCGACCCGTGCCCGACGCCGGGCTGCAAGGGCGTGATCGCCCGCGAGGTCCAGGCCGGCCGCTCGACCTTCTTCTGTCCCGTCTGTCAGGTCTGAGTTAGGCTCTCCGCATGAGCGACCCGAACGACATCACGCCTGGCCCCGTCATGGGCTCTGACGACGAGACCCCGATCCAGCGCGCGCTGCGCCTGAAGCAGGCCGCGCTCGACGCCCGGCCGCAAGCCCCCCGAGGCGGCCGGTTCCAGCGCCAGCAGTCCAACCGCGCCGTCACGGGCGACTCCCGGCCGTGGGGACAACGCTGATGGCCGGCCTCAAGGACAAGCGCGGCTTCATCGACAAGGATCGGCTGGACCTGACCGAGCGTCAGGCGGTCGAGTATTGGATGAAGCGCTGGGGCGTGACCCGCGACCAGATCACCGCCGCCCATCGCAAGGTCGGCCGGATGACCAAGGACATCGCCGCCGAGCTCGGCAAGAAGCGATAGGGCGGATCGACATTCAGCGACGGGCCCAAATTTCCCGGCCTTCCTGGGCCTTGTGCCCAGGATCCAGCGTTCAGGCTCAGCTGAGTTGGGCTGAGCTCACGGCCTTTCCGCCGCGGAGTCCCGGGAAAGTCTGTATCCGCCGCCGGCATGGGTCCTGGGCACAAGGCCCAGGAAAGCAGGTTTAGGACACCTTTGAGCCCCGCTGAATGTCGATCCGCCTAGCCCGACAGCCGGAGGGCTCCCCAACGCCGCGCGTCTCTCTATAAAGGCGACGCTGCAGCAGGAGACCCCGATGGCCGACTACCAGACCCTGATCGTCGAGGCGCCGGAGAGCGCGCCGGGCGTGACCCTGATCCGCCTGAACCGGCCCGAGGCCCTGAACGCGCTGAACACCCAGCTGCTGGGTGAGCTCGCACAAGCGCTGTCGGCGGCGGAAGCCGACGACAATGTGGGCTGCATCGTGCTGACCGGCTCGGCCAAGGCCTTCGCCGCCGGCGCCGACATCAAGGAGATGTCGGACAAGACCTATGCGCAGATGTTCAAGGCCGACTTCTTCACCGCCGGCGCGCGCGCGGTCGAGCAGTGTCGCAAGCCGATCATCGCCGCCGTCGCCGGCTTCGCCCTCGGCGGCGGTTGCGAGCTGGCGATGATGTGCGACTTCATCCTGGCCGCCGACACCGCCAAGTTCGGCCAGCCCGAGATCACGCTCGGGGTGGCTCCAGGCATCGGCGGCACCCAGCGCCTGACCCGTTTGGTCGGCAAGTCCAAGGCCATGGACATGATCCTGACCGGCCGGCGGATGGACGCCGTCGAGGCCGAGCGCGCGGGCCTGGTGTCGCGGATCTTTCCGGCCGACGCCCTGATCGACGAGACCTTGGCCATCGCCGCCCAGATCGCCAGCCAGTCGCCCCTGGCCGTGGCCATGAACAAGGAACTGGTCGAGGCCGCCTACGAGACGACCCTGACGACCGGCGTCGCCCTGGAGCGCCGCCTGTTCCACTCGCTGTTCGCGTTCGAAGACCAGAAGGAAGGCATGTCGGCCTTCGTCGAGAAGCGGAAGCCGGCGTTCAAGGGGACGTGATCGGCCGCTAATCGATTGCGTCGAACAGGCTTCGAGGATTCCGCCTGTGGACCGTTGACCCCGGCCGGCGCTTCCCGTATATCCGCGCGCTCGATTTCCTCTGCTTCGCGGCTGCCCGCGCGGCTGTCCGTTTGAAGGTCCGACCCATGGCCAATAATCCCGGCGCCAAGAAAGCGATCCGCAAGATCGCTCGCCGCACCGAAGTGAACACCGCCCGTCGCTCGCGCGTGCGCACCTTCCTGCGCAAGTTCGAAGACGCGATCGCCAAGGGTGACGTCGCCGTCGCCAAGGCCGCTTTCGTCGAGGCTCAATCGGAGCTGATGCGCGCGGTTTCGAAGGGCGTCGTCCACCCGAACACCGGCTCGCGCAAGGTCTCGCGTCTGGCCGCTCGTCTGAAGAAGCTGGATAAGGCCGCGGCCTAGTCCAGAATCTGGACGAACGCTGTTCGTCCAACGAAATCAAGTATTTACAAAAGCCGGTCAGGTGTGCCTGACCGGCTTTTGCTTTGAATCCAACGCTCTGTTCCTCACGTTGCAATCTGTGATCTGAGGGGTTGGCTTCACTATTCCCTTGCCAGGCGAGGGGGTCTCGCGAGTCAACAGAAATATCCGCGATCGGACGCAAGTTTTCCGTTTGACCGGCCGGGGCCGCTGGCTAGTTTAAGCGTCTCAGCGCTTCTCCAGTCTTGAACAAAACAAGGCGGCGGCGGACCGATTGCGTTCGCCGGGTAAGAACCTGTGTGTGCTGAGAAAAACGGTCGTACGCCATATGGGGGGCGGCGGCTGATGGGTTGCGACGGTTGTTTTTGTGCGAGGCGGTGGACGAATGACGATGAAGGGCGGGGTGGCCAGCCAGGACTTCTCGGCGACGATCGTGGCGGCTTGCGAGCCGGCGGCGGGCGTATGGTCGAAAGTGACCGTGGCTTTGAAACGCGAGTTGGGCGATGCGGCCTTCGGGTCATGGATCGCACCGGCGATGCTGCGTGAGGCCGCGACCGGTGACGTCGTCTTGGTCACGCCGACGGGCATCGCCCGCGACTGGATCCGCCGCAGCGCCTGGCGCCGTATCGGCGAGCTGTGGTCGGCCAACGACCCGACCGGTCGTCGCATCGACCTGAAGTCGCGCCTGGAGTTCGAGGCCGCTCTGGTCAGCAACGGCGGCGCCTATGTCGAAGCCGCCCCCAAGGCCGCGGCCGCGGAGCCGATCGAGATCGTCCTGCCCGTGTCCAGCGACGTGCCGGCCCCGAGCGCCAAGTCGCCGCGCACCCAGGGCCTGCAGGAACGCTTCACCTTCGAGACCTTCGTTCCGGGTCCGGCCAACGAATTCGCCCACGCCGTGGCGCGCCGGATCGCCAATTGGGCCGATGGCCACTTCAATCCCGTGCTGTTCCACGGCCCCTACGGCTTCGGCAAGACCCATCTGCTGAACGCCCTGGCCTGGGAAGCCATGCGCAACGCGCCGGAAAAGCGCGTGGTCTATCTGACCGCCGAGCGCTTCCTGTCGACCTTCGTGCGCGCCCTGATGGATCGCCAGACGGCGGCCTTCAAGGAAGAGCTGCGCGCGGCCGACCTCCTGATCATCGACGACGTCCACTTCATCGCCGGCAAGCAGTCGACCCAGGAAGAGCTGTTCCACACGCTCACCGCCCTGGTCGAGGAAGGTCGCCGCGTCGTGTTCTCGTCGGATCGTCCGCCGTCGGCCATGACCGAGATGGACGCCCACCTGCGCTCGCACCTGTCGGCGGGCCTGGTCTGCGGCCTGGAGCCGGCGGACCGCTCGCTGCGTCTCGGCATCCTGGAGCGCAAGATCCAGACCCTGTCGGCCGCGCACGGCTTCGAGCCGACCATGCGTCCGGACGTGCTGCAGTTCCTGGCTGACCGCTTCACCGACAGCGTCCGCGAGCTGGAAGGCGCGCTGAACACCCTGTCGGCCCGCGCCGGCGAAGGCCTGTCGCGCATGGCTCTCGACGAGGTCCAGGCCATCCTGCGCCCGCACCTGCGCTCGGGCGAGAAGCGCATCACCATCGACGACATCCAGAAGGCCACGTCCGAGCACTACGGCATGAAGCAGGCCGACCTGCTCAGCGAGCGCCGTAACCGCGCCGTGGCTCGTCCGCGCCAGGCGGCCATGTGGCTAGCCAAGCAGCTGACCACCCGCTCGCTGCCGGACATCGGCCGCCGCTTCGGGGGCCGCGACCACACCACCGTCTTGCACGCCGTGCGCCGCATCGAGGCCCTGCGCGCCGAGGACAGCGCCCTGAACCACGACCTGGAAGTCATCACGCGCAAGCTGCGCGGCTGAACCGGGCGGGGCCGGGACACCGGTTACCGTGAGGCAGACTTGAGAAGGGCCGCTCCGGAAGGGGCGGCCTTTTTCTTTGGAGCCGAGGACGGGTCCTGAGCGGACCTCAGGTTTTTGGGATAGCGCGATCCGGAGCTCGGCGGCTAGATTTGTCCCATGATCGAGCGGGAACCTAGTCGAACGGCCCTGGCGGCCGCCACCTATCGCGCGGCGCATCAGGTGTTCGAGGCCGGGCGCATTTTCAGCGACCCACTCGCCGTTCCCATACTCGGCGACGCCGCCGACCACGTCCTGGCCAACGCCGAGAGCCATCAAGCCCGGCGCGGCATCCTGTTCTTCGTGGTCGCGCGCTCGAAACTCGCCGAGGACGAACTGGCGCGCGCCGTGGAGGCGCGGGGCGTAAAACAGGTCGTGGTGCTGGGCGCGGGGCTGGACACCTTCAGTTATCGAAACCCGTTCGGCGACCGTTTGAGCGTCTTTGAAGTCGATCACCCGGCGACCCAGGCCTGGAAGCATCGGCGGTTGCGCGAGGCGGGCATCGGCGTGCCGAAGAGCCTGACCTACGTGCCTGTCGATTTCGAGCGCGAGAATCTGTCGGAGCAACTCGCCCGGGCGGGCCTGGATCCGGATGTGCGCACCTACTTCATGTGGCTGGGTGTCGCGCCGTATCTGACGCTGCAGGCGATCACCTCGACTCTGGCCTATGTCGCAGGCCATCCCGGCGGGGCCGAAGTTGTTTTCGACTACGGCGAACCGCGGGACGCCGTCGATCCCAGTTTGCGGCCGCAATATGAGCGACGCGCGGCGAACGCCGCCGCCGCCGGCGAACCGTTCCTCAGCTTTTTTGTCCCCGCTGAGCTGGAGGGGCTGCTTCGGAGGCTCGGGTTCGATCGGGTCGTCGATCTCGACCTGCCCGCGATCCTGACGCGGCTGTTTGGCGACGAAGCCGCGGGGGCGCCTTTGCCGCGCGGCGGTGGCCACGTGCTGTTCGCCTCTACCGCGCTCGTCGCAACGTCAGATTGATCCGGCCCCCGCCGGGCACCAGGCTCGACGAGCCCGGCAGGATCCGATCCACGCCGTGGAAGGCCAACCGCGCCGGTCCGGACAGACGGCAGACGTCGCCCGAGCTCAACTTCAGGCTCCGCGTCGGATCCTTGCGCGAGGTCCCGCCGATCCGGAACACCGCCGTGTCGCCCAGCGAGATCGACAGCACCGGGAAGGCCGGGTCGGCTTCGTCGCGGTCCTGGTGCAGGCCCATACGGGCGTCGCCGCGATAGAGGTTGATCAGACACGAGTCCGGCGGTGTCTCCGGATCGCCCAGTTGGGCCCACAGGTCGAGCAGGACCGGAGGCATGGCCGGCCACGGCTGGTCGGTGCCTGGATGGCGATCGACGTAGCGATAGCCGGACGGATCGCTGGTCCAGCCCAGCGGGCCGAACGCGGTCATGGCCACGCTCATCGCCTTGCCATAGGCCGTGCCATAGTGGGCGAAGGGCGCGGCCTCGGCCGCCGCCAGGACGGACGAGACCAGGTCCTTCTGGGCCTGGGCGTCCAGCAAGCCAGGCCAGAGGTCGAACCCGGGGGCGACGGTGAGAGCTTGAAACATTACTGAAATTTAAGACGCGCCATAGGGATGGAAGGTGTTGGTTTGCGCCTCCGGTCGAGGGGGCCGGACGAATTTTCCATATTAGGACCGAACATGCGTCGTCTTATGTCCTCCGCGGCCGCAGCCGTGATTTTGTTCGCCGCCGGCGGTTCGCTCGCCGCCGCGCCGGCCGCCAAGGTCAAGCCGAAGCCGGCGCCCACCGCCCAGATGGGGTCCAAGGGCGCGATGTTCACGACCGTGACCACTCAGTTGCCGCGCAATGTCCGGCCCTCGCACTATGATCTGGCCTTCACGCCCGACGCCGACAAGCTGACCTTCAGCGCCAAGGTCAAGATCGCCATCGAGGTGATCGAGCCGACCAACACCGTGACCCTGCAAGCCGCCGACCTGACCTTCGCCAAGGCCGAGATCGCGGGCATCGGCGCGGCTAAGATCAAGACCGACGAAGAAGCCCAGACCGCCGCCTTTACGTTCGACAAGCCTTTGCCCAAGGGCAAGTACGTGCTGTCGATCGACTACGCCGGCAAGATCTACAAGCAGGCCGCCGGCCTGTTCGCGCTCGACTACGAGACCGAGACCGGCAAGAAGCGCGCGATCTACACCCAGTTCGAGAACAGCGACGCCCGCCGTTTCATCCCGTCGTGGGACGAGCCGTTCTACAAGGCCACCTACAGCGTCGAGGCGACGATCCCGACCGGCCAGATGGCCTTGGGCAACATGCCGATCGCCTCGTCCAAGGATCTCGGCGGCGGCAAGACCCTGGTCAAGTTCGCCACCTCGCCGAAGATGTCGACCTATCTGCTGTTCTTCGGCCTGGGCGAGTTCGACCGCGCCTCGGTCAAGGCGGCCGGCGCCGACGTCGGCGTGGTCACCAAGAAGGGCGACACGCCGAAGGCCGCGTTCGCCTTGAAGTCGGCCGCCGACATCCTGCCCTGGTACAACGACTATTTCGGCACGCCCTATCCGCTGCCGGTGCTGGACAACATCGCCGCTCCGGGCCGCAGCCAGTTCTTCAGCGCCATGGAGAACTGGGGGGCGATCTTCTACTTCGAATACGCCCTGCTGCTGGACCCGAAGATCTCGACCGAGACCGACAAGCAGAACGTGTTCACCACCGTGGCCCACGAGATGGCCCACCAGTGGTTCGGCGACCTGGTCACGATGGCCTGGTGGGACGACCTGTGGCTGAACGAGGGCTTCGCCTCGTGGATGGAGGGCAGGGCGACCGAGCACTTCCACCCCGAGTGGAACGCGGCCCTGACCGCCGTCGGCGGGCGCGAATACGCCATGGGCCTGGACGCCCTGCAGACCACCCACCCCGTGGTGCAGCATGTCGAGACGGTCGAGCAGGCCAGCCAGGCCTTCGACGGCATCACCTATCAGAAGGGCGAGGCCGTGATCCGCATGCTGGAAAGCTATGTCGGCCACGACGCCTGGCGCGACGGCGTGCGCGCCTACATGAAGGCGCACAATCACGGCAACACGGTCAGCGACGACCTGTGGAAGGCGGTCGAGACCGCCGCCAAGAAGCCGATCACCGCGATCGCCCACGACTTCACCCTGCAGCCTGGCGTGCCGCTGATCACGGTCGACAACGCGACGTGCGCCGCCGGCAAGACCACCCTGACCCTGACCCAGGGCGAGTTCAGCAAGGACCTGCCGGACAAGAAGCCGCTGACCTGGCGCGTGCCCGTCACGGTCAAGGCCCTTGGGGGGAGCGAGGCCAAGACCCTGGTCACCGGCGGCAAGGGTTCGGTCACGGTCGACGGCTGCGGCCCGGTCGTGGTCAATGCCGGGCAGAGCGGATACTTCCGCGTCCTGTACGGTCCGCAGCGTTTCTCCGGGATCGTCCAGAACTTCGCCAAGCTGCCGGCGATCGACCAGCTGGGCGTGATGTCCGACGTCTGGTCGATGGGACTGGCCGGCTACCAGCCGCCCACCGACTTCCTGGACCTGGCCAAGGCCACGCCGGCCGACACCGATCCGCAGGTATTGTCCAAGATCGCTGCTACGTTCGGGACCATCGACGGCTACTACGAAGGCATGGCCGCCGAACGGGCCGCGTTCCGCAAGCTGGCCATCGCCCAGCTGAAGCCGATGCTGGCCAAGGTGGGCTGGACCGCCAAGGCTGGCGAGCCGGACAATGTCGCCATCCTGCGCGCGGATCTGATCGGCACGCTGGGTGGCCTGGGCGACGCCGAGGTGGTCGCCGAGGCCACGCGCCGCTTCGCCGCCGACAAGACCGATCCTTCGGCGATCCCGGGTCCGCTGCGCAAGACGATCCTGGGCGTGGTGGCCAAGCACGCCGACGCCGCCACCTGGGACGCCATTCACGCCCAGGCCCAGGCCGAGAAGACGCCGCTGATCCGCAACCAGCTCTACACGCTGCTGGCGGCCGCCGAGGACGAGACCCTGGCCCAGAAGGCCCTGGACCTGGCCCTGACGCCGGAGCCGGGCGAGACCCTGTCCAGCACGATGATCTCGCGCGTGGCGCAAAACCATCCGGACATGACCTTCGACTGGGCCGTGGCTCACAAGGACGCGGTCAACGACAAGGTCGACTCCAGCTCGCGCACCCGGTTCATCCCAGGCCTGGGGGCGGGTTCGTCCAATCCGGCGATGGCCGACAAGATCAAGGCCTACGCCGCGGCCAACCTGGCCGAGGGCTCGCGCAAGGAGGCCGACAAGGCCGCCGCCTCGGTGATGAACCGCGCCAAGATCCGCCAGCAGCGCCTGCCGGCCATCACCGCCTGGGTCTCGAGAGCCGGCTAAAACTCGGATAACACGATATTTTTAGGGCCGCGCTCGCGAGGGTGCGGCCTTTTTTCTGGGCCGTGGCGCCAGATTCCCCCTTGTCGCGAGGGGTTATGGGCTTGCGCCCCGACCTCCATCCCCCATATCCGGCTGCGAAGCGGGGTTGACGGGCTCGTCAACTTCGAACAACGCATTTTGCCCGCTCGACTTTTGTCGACGGACAGAGTGTGGAAACCAACAGTAGAGCGTGCGAACCCACCGGGGACGGAACGAGAAAAACCGGGGCGCTTCCGAGAAGGCCCTCGTCACCGCCGTCCGCCTAAAAGGAGCGAACAGGTACTAGAATGAGCAAGATTATCGGCATCGACCTCGGCACCACGAACTCGTGCGTCGCCATCATGGACGGCAAGAACCCGAAGGTGATCGAGAACGCCGAGGGCGCTCGGACCACGCCGTCGGTCGTCGCTTTCCAGGAAGACGGCGAGCGCCTGATCGGTCAGCCGGCGAAGCGCCAGGCGGTGACCAACCCGACCAACACGCTGTTCGCGATCAAGCGCCTGATCGGCCGCACCGCCAGCGATCCGGTGGTCGAGAAGGACAAGGGCATGGTGCCCTACGAGATCGTCAAGGGTCCGACCGGCGACGCCTGGGTTCGGGCGCACGGCAAGGACTACAGCCCGCAGGAAGTCTCGGCCTTCATCCTGCAGAAGATGAAGGAAGCCGCCGAAGCTCACCTGGGTGAGCCGGTGACCAAGGCGGTCATCACGGTCCCGGCCTATTTCAACGACGCTCAGCGTCAGGCCACCAAGGACGCCGGCAAGATCGCCGGCCTGGAAGTCCTGCGCATCATCAACGAACCGACGGCCGCCGCGCTCGCCTATGGCCTGGACAAGAACGACGGCAAGAAGATCGCCGTCTACGACCTGGGCGGCGGCACCTTCGACGTGTCGATCCTGGAAATCGGCGACGGCGTCTTCGAGGTGAAGTCGACCAACGGCGACACCTTCCTGGGCGGCGAGGACTTCGACCTGCGGATCGTCGACTACCTGGCCGACGAGTTCAAGAAGGAGCAGGGCGTCGACCTGCGCAAGGACAAGCTGGCCCTGCAGCGCCTTCGGGAAGAGGCCGAAAAGGCCAAGAAGGAACTGTCGAGCACCGCTCAGTACGAAGTGAACCTGCCGTTCATCAGCATGAACGCCTCGGGTCCGCTGCACCTGAACATCAAGCTGTCCCGCGCCAAGCTGGAAGCCCTGGTCGACGATCTGATCGCCCGCACCATCGGTCCGTGCGAACAGGCCCTCAAGGACGCCGGCCTGAAGAAGAGCGACATCGACGAAGTGATCCTGGTCGGCGGCATGAGCCGCATGCCCAAGGTCCAGCAGGCGGTGCAGGACTTCTTCGGCCGCGAGCCGCACAAGGGCGTGAATCCCGACGAAGTCGTGGCGCTGGGCGCGGCCGTCCAGGCCGGCGTGCTGCAAGGCGACGTCAAGGACGTGCTGCTGCTGGACGTGACCCCGCTGACCCTGGGCATCGAGACCCTGGGCGGTGTGTTCACCCCGCTGATCGAACGCAACACCACCATCCCGACCAAGCGCTCGCAGACCTTCTCGACCGCCGATGACAACCAGTCGGCCGTGACGATCCGCGTGTTCCAGGGCGAACGCCCGATGGCGCAGGACAACAAGATGCTCGGCCAGTTCGACCTGGTCGGCATCCCGCCGGCGCCGCGCGGCGTGCCGCAGATCGAGGTCACCTTCGATATCGACGCCAACGGCATCGTCCAGGTCCACGCCAAGGACAAGGCGACCAACAAGGAGCACTCGATCCGCATCCAGGCTAACGGCGGCCTCTCGGACAGCGACATCGAGCGCATGGTCAAGGAAGCCGAGGCCAACAAGGCCTCGGACGAGAAGAAGAAACAGCTGGTCGAGGCCAAGAACCAGGGCGAGGCGATCCTGCACTCGACCGAGAAGGCTCTGGCCGAGCACGGCGACAAGGTCGGCGCGCCTGAAAAGACCGCGATCGAGACTGGCGTCACCGAGCTGAAGTCGGCGCTGGAAGGTGAGGACGTCGAGGCCATCCAGGCCAAGACCCAGGCCCTGATCCAGGCCTCGATGAAGCTGGGTGAGGCCATGTACGCCGCCCAGCAAGGTTCGGGCGAAGGCGCTGACGGCGCCGAGTCCGCGGACGACGGCGTGGTGGACGCCGAGTTCGAAGAAGTCGACGACAACAAGCCGGCGAACTAATCGCCATGCGCGCGCCGCGGAACATGCTCGATAGGTCTGTTCCGCGGCCGCGACACCTTGTCTCGCCGCCCGAGGACGCCTTGCGCCGGGCCGCGTGCTATCCCACCTCTTCCCCTATCAACGCCACTTTCGTGGGCCTTTTGGGCGCCAGACGCTGACAATGCGCGACTATTACGAAATTCTCGGCGTGACCCGGACCATCGATGACGCTGGTCTGAAGTCCGCGTTCCGCAAACTGGCGATGGAACACCACCCCGACCGCAACGGCGGCTGCGAGAACGCGACCGGTCGGTTCAAGGAAATCAACGAGGCCTATTCGGTCCTCTCCGATCCGCAGAAGCGCGCGGCCTACGACCGCTTCGGCCATGCCGGTGTCAACGGCGGCGGCGGCGCCGGCGGCTTCGGCGGCGGTCAGGGCTTCGACGCCAGCGACATCTTCAACGACGTCTTTGGCGATGTGTTCGGCGAGATGTTCGGCGGCGGTCGTCGCCAGTCGAACGGTCCCCAACGCGGCCAGGACCTGCGCTACGACCTGGAGATCAGCCTCGAGCAGGCCTATGCCGGCGCCGAGGTCGAGATCAAGGTGCCCGCCGCCATGACCTGCGAGGTCTGCGAGGGCTCGGGCGCCAAGCCCGGCACCAATCCCACCGTCTGCGGCACCTGCGGCGGCGCCGGCCGGGTCCGCGCCACCCAAGGCTTCTTCGCGGTCGAGCGCGGCTGCCCGCGCTGCGGCGGCTCGGGCCGTCTGGTCCTGGATCCCTGCCAGAACTGCGGCGGCCATGGCCAGGTGCGCCGCGAGCGCATCCTGTCGGTCCGCATCCCGGCCGGCGTCGATGACGGCGCCCGCATCCGCCTGGCGGGCGAAGGCGACGCGGGCGCGCGCGGCGGTCCGCGCGGCGACCTCTACATCTTCCTGTCGGTGACCCCGCACGAGCTGTTCGAGCGCGACGGCCTCGACCTGCTTTGCACCGTGCCGGTGCCGATGACCACGGCGGCCCTGGGCGGCGAGATCGAGGCGCCCTGCCTGCTGGGCGGCGAGAACTGCGACGGCAACTGCAAGATTTCCGTCTCGGTGCCCGAGGGCGCCCAGACCGGCAAGACCGTCCGCCTCAAGGGCAAGGGCATGCCGTCCCTGCGCAGCCGCCAGCGCGGCGACCTGGTGGTCGAGCTGTTCGTCGAGACCCCGACCCACCTGTCCGCGCGCCAGAAGGAATTGATGCGCGAACTGGCCGGTCTGTGCGGCGAAAAGCAGAACCCCAAGTCGGCCAACTTCGTCGGCAAGGCCAAGCGCTTCTGGGAAGAGGTCACGGGGACTTAGCGCGCTGAAGCTCTAGCGGAATTTCGGAATCGTTCTATAATTGTTCCGATCTGGCCCTTGAGCCAAGCGCCTGCCCGCTGAGGGGCCTTCCTGATGTCTGATGAGCCCGAGCACGCCCGTAAGGTCGCCGACTTAGCGTTTAGCGAGGCGCTTCAGAAACTTTCTCAGGATCGCCCTCACGCTCCTCCGGAGCCTATCCCTCTAGGCGGTCGGAGGAGACCATCGAAGGGCTAATGGCGGCGTTTGAAGCCGCCGCTCAGCTCGACGATAACGGTAACGAATATTGGTTCGGTCGTGATCTGCGGATTCTGCTTGGCTACGCCAAGTGGGACAACTTTCTTGCCGTCATTGCTAAGGCCAAGGATGCGTGCGTTGAGGCCGGCCATCGATGTGAAGACCATTTTGCCGGCGTCGGGAAAATGGTTCAACTCGGTAGCGGGGCGGAGCGTGAGATCGATGATATCGTTCTTAGCCGTTACGCTCGAAGCATTTTGCAGAAAATGCAAATTGCTCCCTATGTGGATAACCGCGCTCGAACCCCTTAACGCGACCCGCGACGCTCTGTAGTTTCCGGGGCGATGAACGCCCACGCGACGCCCCCTGCCCACACGCTCGACCCCGCCGGCGCGACGCCGGTGATGCAGCAGTTCTTCGAGATGAAGGCGCGGCAGCCCGATGCGCTGATCTTCTTCCGCATGGGCGACTTCTATGAGCTGTTCTTCGACGACGCCTACAAGGCCGCCGCCGCCCTGGGCATCAGCCAGACGTTCCGGGGCACGCACGCGGGCCAGCCGATCCCGATGGCCGGGGTGCCGCAGCACGCGGCCGAGGCCTATCTGTCCAAGCTGATCCGCCTGGGCTTCAAGGTCGCCGTCTGCGAGCAGATGGAAGACCCTGCCGAGGCCAAGAAGCGCGGCTCCAAGTCGGTGGTCCGCCGCGACATCGTCCGCGTCGTGACGCCGGGCACCCTGACCGAGGACGGCCTGCTGGACGCCCGCGGCGCCAACCGCCTGGCGGCCGTGGCCGTGCGCGCGGGCCAGGCGGCGGTGGCGTCGGTGGAACTGTCGACCGGCGAGGTCGAGGTCTTCGCCGTGGCCAAGGAAGGCGTAGCCCCGATCCTGGCGGCCCTGGCCCCGTCCGAGACCCTGGTCGCCGACCGCCTGCTGTCCGACGACAGCTTGTCCCAGACCCTGAAGATCTGCGGCGGCCTGGTGCAGCCGATGCCGTCGGCCCTGTCGGAACCGCAGGCCTCGGAAGCCCGCGTCAAGCGCCTCTACGGCGTCGACACGCTGGATGGCTTCGGCGGGCTGTCGCCGGCCGAGATCGGGGCCCTGGGCCTGATCGCCGCGCATCTGGAAATGACTCAGGCCGGCAAGCTGCCGGCCTTGCGCGCGCCACGTCGCGCGGCCGACGCCGATGTGATGGCCATCGACCCAGCCACGCGCGGCAGCCTGGAAATCGACCGCACCCAGACCGGCGACCGCAACGGCTCGCTGCTGGCCTGCATCGACCGCACGGTGACGGCGGGCGGAGCGCGGATGCTGGCCTCGCGTCTGGCCCGGCCGCTGCTGGACGTCGCCGCCATCGACCAGCGCCTGGACGCGGTCGAGTGGTTCGTCGAACACCGCCAACTGCGCCAGCGCCTGCGCGAGGTGCTGAAGGGCGCCGGCGACATGGCCCGCGCGCTTTCCCGTCTCGCCCTCGGTCGGGGCGGGCCGCGCGATCTGGGTTGTTTGCGCGACACCCTGAAGGTCGGCGAGCGCCTGGCCGGCATGGCGGGCGGTTCGCCCGATCCGCTGTCGCCGCCGCCGTTCGAGCTGGAGCACGCCTTCAAGGCCCTGACCCCGTCGCTGCACGAGGGCCTCTCGCAGTTTCTCAATGTCCTCGAGCAGGGCCTCGGCCCCGACCTGCCGGCCCTGGCCCGCGATGGCGGCTTCGTCGCGCCCGGCGTCCGGCCCGAGCTGGACCAGGCGCGCGGCCTGCGCGACGACAGCCGCAAGGTCATCGCCGCCCTCGAGTCTCAGCTGGCCCTGGAAAGCGGCGTGCCGCTGAAGATTCGCCATAACGGCGTGCTCGGCTATTTCGTCGAGGCCACCGCCGGCAAGGCGGACCCGCTATTCCAGCCGCCGCTGAACGCCACCTTCATCCACCGCCAGACCCTGGCCAACCAGGTGCGGTTCACCACCGTGGAGCTGGCCGACCTGGACGCCCGCATCGCCCAGGCCGCCGAGCGGGCCTTGGCCATGGAGGTCGCCGCATTCGAGGACTGGCGCGAACAGGCCCGCACCCTGGCTGACGCCATTCAGATCGCCGCCGAGGCCCTGGCCCGCCTGGACGTCGCTTCCAGCCTGGCCGAGTGGGCCGAGGACGCCGGCGCGGTGCGCCCGATCGTCGACCGTTCTCTCGCCTTCGACGCCAAGGGGGCCCGGCATCCGGTGGTCGAGGCCGCCGTCAAGCGGGCCGGCGATCCCTATACGCCGAACGACTGCTGCCTCGACGCCTCGGGCGAGGGCGGGCCGCGCCTGTCGATCGTCACCGGCCCGAACATGGCCGGCAAGTCGACCTTCCTGCGCCAGAACGCCCTGCTGGCGATCCTGGCCCAGTCAGGCTGCTACGTGCCGGCCGCTCATTTCCGGTTGGGCGTGGTCGACCGTCTGTTCAGCCGCGTCGGGGCCGGCGACGACCTGGCCCGAGGCCGCTCGACCTTCATGATGGAGATGGTCGAGACCGCCGCCATCCTCACCCAGGCCGGCCCGCGCAGCCTGGTGATCCTGGACGAGATCGGTCGGGGCACGGCCACCTATGACGGCCTGGCCATCGCCTGGGCCTGCGCCGAGGCGCTGCACGACACCAACCGCTGCCGCGCCCTGTTCGCCACACACTATCACGAGCTGGCGACCCTGGAGGAGCGGATGAGCTTCGTCTCCAACCTCAGCCTGCGGGCCAAGGAGTGGAACGGCGACCTCGTTTTCCTGCACGAGGCCGCGCCGGGTCCGGCCGACCGCTCGTACGGCGTCCAGGTCGCCAAGCTGGCCGGCGTGCCCGCGCCGGTGGTCCATCGCGCCCGGGAGGTGCTGGATCGTCTGGAGAGCAAGGACCAGTCACCGGCCAAGCTGGACGACCTGCCGCTGTTCGCGGTCTCGCAAGCCGCTCAGGCGCCCGTCAAAGCGGCGCCGAGCGCCGTCGAGACCTCGCTCTCCGACCTCGATGTTGACGGGATGAGCCCCCGCGAGGCCCTGGAGGCCCTCTATCGTCTTAAGGGTCTGCTCAAGACCTAGCGCGTAACCATATAGAACACATGCCCCGTCGCCTTCGCCCCACCCGCCTGGAACACGTCGTCGACGGACACGTCCTGCGGGCCCGCCTTTCGGCGGCCGCCCTCGATTCGATCGGCAACGAGGCCGAACAGCGCTCGCGCGCCATCGAGATCCTCAAGCAGGCGCTGTTTCGCGGCCGGATGATCGCCAAGGAGCGGCTGGAGAACGGAGCCAGCGGCGTCGAGACCGCCCGGCTGTTGTCGGGCGTCACCGACGAGGTGATCACCGCCCTCTACGACTTCACGACGGTCCACGTGTTCCGGGCCCGCAACCCGACCGAGGGCGAACGCCTGTGCCTGCTGGCGGTCGGCGGCTATGGCCGCGCGACCCTGGCCCCGTTCAGCGACATCGATCTCCTCTTCCTGCGGCCCTACAAGCAGACGCCGCACGCCGAAAGCGTGATCGAGTTCATGCTCTATGCGCTGTGGGACCTGGGCTTCAAGGTCGGCCATGCCTCGCGGACGATCGAGGAGTGCGTGCGGCTGTCGAAGGAAGACTTCACGATCCGCACCTCGATCCTGGAGGCCCGCCGCCTGACCGGCGACGAGCGCCTGGCCGCCGATCTCAAGAAGCGGTTCCGCGACGAGGTGATGAAGGGCACCGGCGCCCAGTTCGTCGCCGCCAAGCTGAAGGAGCGCGACGACCGCCAGGCCCGGGCCGGCGCCAGCCGCTACATGGTCGAGCCGAACGTCAAGGAGGGGAAGGGCGGTCTGCGCGACCTCCACACCTTGATGTGGATCGCCGAATATCTGCACCCAGTCGACCGGCCGGAAGACGTCTTCAAGATGGAGGTGTTTTCGAGCCGCGAGACCAAGGCCTTCATTCGCGCCTTCGACTTCTTGCATGCGGTGCGGGCTCACCTGCACTTCACCACCGGCCGGCCCGAAGAACGCCTGACCTTTGACCTGCAGCCCGAGATCGCTCGTCGTATGGGCTATGGCGACCGGGGCGACGCGCCGGCGGTCGAGCGATTCATGCGCCGCTATTTCCTGATCGCCAAAGAGGTCGGGACTCTGACGCGCGCCTTCTCGGCCAAGCTGGAAGCCGAGCATTTCAAGAACGAGCCGAAAGGCATTTCGCGGTTCCTGCCGGGCGGCCGGCCCAAGCGCAAGGCGCTGGACGTCGAGGGTTTCTACGAGGACGGCGGCCGCCTGAACATCGAGGGGCCCGAGATCTTCGAGGCCGATCCGGTCAATCTGATCCGCCTGTTCAAGATCGCCGACCAGCGCGATCTCGACCTGCACCCGGACGCCTTCACGGCGGTGACCCGCAGCCTGCAGCTGATCACCTCGCGCGTGCGCCGCGACCCCGAGGCCTGCCGGGCGTTCCTGGATCTGCTGGCCCGCGGCAAGCGCAGCTATCGCACCCTGACCCTGATGAACGACGCGGGGGTGCTGGGCCGCTTCGTGCCGGAGTTCGGCCGGGTCGTGGCCCAGATGCAGTTCAACATGTACCACTCGTACACGGTGGACGAGCACACCCTGCGGGCCGTCGGGGTGATCGGCGACATGGCCGCCGGCCAGCTGGTGGAAGACCACCCGCTGTCCGTCTCGATCATGCCGCTGATCGAGGATCGCGAGGCCCTGTTCCTGGCCATGCTGCTGCACGACACCGGCAAGGGCGGCGTCGGCGGCCAGGAGAAGGCCGGCGCCCGCTCGGCCCGCAGCGCCTGCGAGCGCCTGGGGGTCGATCGCAGCAAGGTCGAGCTGGTCGCCTGGCTGGTCGAGAACCATCTCGTGATGAGCGACTTCGCCCAGAAGCGCGACGTCTCCGATCCCGGCACCGTCGCCGCCTTCGCCCGCATCGTCGAGAACCCCGAGCGCCTGCGCCTGCTGCTGGTCATCACCGTCGCCGACATCCGCGCCGTCGGGCCGGGCGTCTGGAACGGCTGGAAAGGCCAGCTGCTGCGCGAACTCTATAACGCCACCGAGGCGGTGTTCCGGGGCGGGCGCGGCAGCGACGCCGCTGCCAATGTCCAGCGCCACCAGGAAAGCGTCGCCGAAAGCGCCCGCGCCGCCCTGCTGGAGACCGACCCGGCCGCCATGGGCTGGGTGGCGGCGATGGAGAATGCCTATTTCAGCGCCTTCTCGCAGGAAGACCTGTTCGAGCACGCCGCCCTGGCGCGCCGGGCGGCCATTCAGGGCGGGGCCGCGGCCGAGGGGCGGGTGCGCCCGGGCCAGAACGCCGCCGAGATCGTGGTCGCCGCCAAGGACCGGCGGGGGCTGTTCGCCGACCTGGCTCTGGCCATCTCGGCCCTGGGCGGCAATGTCGTCGGCGCGCGGGTCTTCACCTCGCGCCAGGGTCAGGCGCTGGACGTCTTCTATGTGCAGGACGTGACCGGCGCGCCGCTGGGCTGCGAGAATCCCCGGGCCCTGCGCCGCCTGGCCGACGCCCTGGAAGCCGCCGGCAAGGGCGACGCCCTGACCGTCGAGCCGCGCCGCGGCGCCGAACAGGCCCGCGCCGCGGCCTTCGCCATCGCCCCGTCCGTCACGGTCGACAACGACGCCTCCAACGACGCCACCGTGGTCGAGGCCTCGGGCCGCGACCGGCCCGGCCTGTTGCACGCCCTGGCCAAGACCCTGGCCGAGAGCGGCCTCTCCATCCAGTCGGCCCATATCGACGGCTACGGCGAGCGGGCGGTCGACGCCTTCTACGTCCAGACGGCGGAGGGCGGGAAGATCACCGACACGCGCAAGGTCAACGCCCTGAAGGCCGACCTGCTGGCCGCTCTCGAGCAGAACGAGGCAACGGCCCCGGCCGCGCGGGCCGGTCTGCGCAAGGCGCGGGCGAGTGTGGCGCGCTAGGGCCCGTCCGTTTCTGATGGCAACAGGAGAAACGTATAAACAGGCTCTATTTCAAACAGTTAGAGCGTGGTGGGCGTCGAAGCCGCTCCCACTTCCGGTCGCCACGCTCTAGGGTCGACAGAATGCGCGAGGCTGCCTAGACCTCTCGGTTCAAGTCTGTGCGGGGGCGTGGCCTATGGCGAAGGACGTGGCGGTGGCGGGGACACGCGAGGCCGCTGAAGCGTGGGCCTTGTGGATCAGGCTCAAGCGCCTGTTCCCAGCCTGGAACTTGTTCCTGGAGGCGTTCTACACGCCCGGCGCCTGGGGCTACATGGGCGTGGATTTCCTCAGCGGCTTTCGCAGGAACCGGTCGACGGTGGAGGCTTTCGCGCTGCTAGAAGGGGTCGACGACGCCACGTTCGACGCCTTATCGGCCTTGGCCAACCTGAACGCCCGCCGACATGACCAAATGGTGCGGGCGGTTGTCTTGTTCTATCTGACCGTGCCGCTCTCGATCGCGGCCCTGACGGCGGACCTGGCGGGCGACAGCATGCTGAATTTCCTCCGCCAGCACAGCACCCTGGCGATCCAGGTCGCGGCGGGCATCACCCTTGGCCCGGTCTCCTACCTGCAGGGCCAGTGGCGTTCGCGGCAGATCGTCGGCGTGCTGGACCTAGTCCGCATCGAGCGCGGCCAGGCGCCCTTCACGGCGCTGGAGCTGCGGGAGGAATAAGGGCGTCCCTTGGCGATCTTCGCGGCTCACCGCATAGTCGCCTCGGCTCCAGACCTAGCCGACACGGGGAAAGACATGAAGCCGCCGATCAAGCGTCTGGCCGATCTGAAGCCCTCGTCACCCTCGGCGGGCGCCTATGCGCGGCCCACCCCGAAGGTGGCGCGGCGCAAGACCGCCAAGGTCCTGACCGACGAGGAGCGCGCGGCGTTCCTGGCGTCGCGGCCAGACCTCGCCTCCAAGCCCTGAGCCCGAGCGGCGTGGGCTCAACGCCCCCGCGCCAGCGCGTCGGCCGTCTGGACCAGCAGCATGTAGCTGGCCGCGACGTTCACGACGTACTCGTTCTCGCCCCACAGGAAAGGCCAGTCCTCCTTGTTCTCGGGCAGGTCGGGCTTGATGATCAGTACGCCCGGCACGACGCCGCCGGCGATGAAGCTGAAGTCGGCGCGGTTGTTGCCGTAGGCCACCTCCTTGGACTGGGTCCCGACGGCCGAGACCAGCGACAGGTTCGAGCCCGGATGGGTTCCGTAGAGATAGTCGAGGGCGCGGAAGACGCCGTCGGCCGGGACGAGGTTCGGGAACGCCTTGTGCAGGGCCGCGTGGGTCAGGCCCGCCTGGACCACCTGACCGCTGCCGGCCCAACCGCCGGTCCCGATGAAGACGCCGAACGGGTTGGCCTTCGACCACTTGGCGTCCTCGGCCATGTAGGCGCGGACGGCCGGCTCCAGGCGGGCCTTGTACGGGGCCGGCATGAATGGGATCGCCTGGACGGCCGTGCGGGCGTTGAACATGAAGCGCTTCTCGACGTCGGGCCACATCGCCTCGATGTGTTGGGCGTATTTCGAGTCCTTGGTGGTGATCAGCAGCTCGACCGTCGCGTCGAACTCCTCGTCGGTCAGGTGACCGCCGGTGGTGTTGCCGTGGCGGAAGTTGTCGGGCGCGTGGGTGTGCTCCTCGTCCCAGACCCGCCGGGCGATCGCCAGGCTCTCGTCAGCCAGGGCGTCGTCGGCCCCGCGCAGGGCGCGACTGGCGGCGGCGAGAGCGGCGATCGAGCCGTAGTTCAGGGCCGTGGACTTGTTGGTGAAGGCCCAGCGGTCGTCCTTGGTCCCGATCACGCCGTCGGTCTTGGTCACGGCGTCACCCAGGTGGGTGTACTGGTCGAGGTCGGGCTCGACGATGCCGTTGATCGCGTGGCCGACCGCGCGGTGCTGGGCGACCAGCTGCAAGGTCCCATGGCGGATCTGCTGGACCAGGTCGGGCTTGCCGTCGGGGATGTGGATCTCGACCCGGCGGCGCGCGTCGTCGACGCTGGTCTGGTCGCGGGTCGGGCGGAAGGTCTCCCAGGTCTCGACCATGTCGCGGACGACCGCGTATTGAGTCTGGGTGCGGATGTCGAAGTCGCCGGCGTCGAACCAGCCGCCGACGTTGAGGCCCGGAATGTGCTCCAGCGGCTTGAACGGCGTGTCGGTGGTCGGGCCCTGGCGATAGAGGTCCAGGTGCTCGTGGTCGACCGGAGCCTGCAGGGCGTCGTCCTTGTGCGCCTCGCCGTGCCAGACGCGATAGGCCTCGTTGACGAACATGTGGTCCATGGCGACGGGGAAATAGACGTCCAGGGTCGGATGCCAGGCGTCGCCATAGACGTCCGGCCCGATGCGGAATGGCGCGGAGCGGACGCCGCCGTAATCGATGACGTAGGCGCCGGGCTGCTTCACGGCGCTGAAGTCGAACCGGCCATAGCCGTAGCGCAGATAGCGGCCCCAGGGCTTGACCGCTCCCTCGAGGGCGGTGGTGAGCGCGCCGGTGTCGGAGAGGCGCAACAGGCGGGCGGTCGCGCGCGGCTTGTCGGTGGCGTCCAGCTCGATCACCGCCGTCTTGGCCTGGTTGGGCGCGTAGCCCAGCTGCGAGTGAGCGATCATCGGCGGCCGGATCCAGGCGGCGTCGGCCTGGGGCGACAGGGTCCATTCCAGCACCTTGCCGGTCTTGCCCGAGGGCAGCAGGCCGCGCGCCACGAACCAACCGTTCTGGGCCTGGTTGCGGCCGTCATAGAGGGCGATCGGTCCGCCGGACGAGGTCAGGGTCACGCGATGGGCCGCGTCCTCCGGCGCCAGCACCAGCCGCGAACCCTGGGCCAGGGGCAGGGGCTCGGCGCGACCCTCGGCGCCCGCGCCGGCGGCCATGTCGCTGGCGGGATACAGCGGGAACAGCCCCGGCTTGCCGTCCGCCATCCAGGTCTTGCGGAAATAGGCGCTGGGCAGGAATTCCAGGTTGAAGCCGGCCTTGCCGTCCAGGGTCGGGGGCAGGGGCCTATCGAGCACGATGCTGATCACGACGTCGCCGCCGCGCGGCTCGGCCCGGATCACATAGCGGAAGCCGTGTTCGGCGTATTCCAGGGTCGCCTCGACCACGCCGGTCTTCGGATCGACCTTACGATCGACCAGCTTGCCGATCGGATCCCACTGGCCCGGGGTGGGCGAGAGGCGCACATCGCCGTTGGTGGCGGTGCGCACGCCGCGCTGGACCAGCTCGACCCCGCTGATCTTCGAGTCGCTGAACAGGCTGTCGTACCAGTTGCTGAACACCAGCACCTCGGCCCCCGGGGCGGCGTAGTAACCGGCCTCGGTCAGCTTCATCGCCGGCTTCGAGGGCGTCGCGGCGCCCTGCGCCAGGGCCGTGGACGACAGCAGGCAGGCGAGCGAAAGGGCGAGCGGGACGCGGCGCATGAGGTTTCCTCCTGGCTCGTCGATCGCGAGCCTTTCATCGAGGGTTGCGGGGCGACGCGAGCGTCGTCAAGGAATTTGTTACCGGTCACATTTGTCAGATAATCGCCGAACGCGCGCCAACCCTTGACGCCTCGCCATGGGCGTCACAGAAGCCGCTGGTGACTGACGCCGTCCCCCCCGCTCCCGCCGAAGAGATCGCGCCCGCCCCCAAGAAGGGCGGCCTGCTGAAATCCTCGATGATCTATTCCGGCCTGACCCTGGTTAGCCGGTTCATGGGTTTCTTCCGCGACCTGGCGGTGTCGTACCGGATGGGCGCCAGCCTGACCCCGGCCGCCGACGCCTACAACGCGGCCCTGGCGTTTCCGAACCTGTTCCGCCGGTTCTTCGCCGAGGGCGCCTTCGCGGCCGCCTTCGTGCCGGCCTACGCCAAGTCGCTGCAGCGCGACGGCGAGGAGACGGCCGACATCCTGGCCGCCGACGCCATGGCCACCCTGGCGGCCTCGACCATCATCATCACCGTGATCTGCCAACTGGCCATGCCGTGGCTGATGATGCTGATCAGCCCGGGCTTCGCCGCCGATCCAGCCAAGTACAAGCTGGCGGTGCTGCTGACCCAGATCACCATGCCCTATCTGCCGTGCATGGCCATCGTCGCGCACCTGTCGGGCGTGCTGAACGCCCGCGACCGCTTCATCCTATCGGCCGGCGCGCCGATCCTGCTGAACATCTTCACCCTGGCGTTCATCCTGCCGCAGAGTTCGGCGGTCGGCGCGGCCCAGTGGGGCTCGGTCGGGGTGGTCGCGGCCGGCGTGGCCCAAGCCGCCCTGCTGACCTGGGGCGTCAACAAGTCGGGGGCCAAGGTCCACTGGCGGCTGCCGCGCTTGACGCCGGAAGTGCGGGAGCTGATCGGCAAGGCCATCCCCGGCGCCCTGGCGGCCAGCGCCACCCAGGTCAACATCTTCATCTCGGGCAACCTGGCCAGCCACGTGGCGGGCGGCCGTTCGTGGCTGGCCACCGCCGACCGCCTCTACCAGCTGCCGCTAGGCCTGGTCGGCGTGGCGATCGGCGTCGCCCTGCTGCCGCGCCTGTCGCGCGCCGTGCACTCGGGCGATCGCGACGACGCCCAGAGCGCCATGGACCAGGCCGTGACCCTGGCCATGGCCTTCACCCTGCCAGCCTCCGTGGCCCTCGTGGCCATGCCCGGCTTCCTGTCGGACGGCCTCTATACCCGTGGTCAGTTCACCGCCTTCGACGCCAGCCAGACAGCGGCGGCGCTGTTCTTCTACGGCCTGGGCACCCCGGCCTTCGTGCTGCAGCAGCTCTATTCGCGCGCCTTCTTCGCGCGCGGCGACACCAAGAGCCCGATGCGCTTCGCCTTGGTCTCGGTGGCGGTGAACGTCGCCCTGGGCGTCCTGCTGTTCAACCTGGTGGGCGTGAAGGGCATCGCCGCCGCGACCGCCGTGGCCTCGTGGGCCAATGTCGCCCAGATGGCCTGGGGCCTGTCGCGCAAGGGCCACTACAGCCCTTCGGGCCAGACTTGGTCGCGCCTGATCCGCATCAGCCTGGCCAGCCTCGGCATGGGCCTGCTGCTGGCCGCCGCCTCGCACTGGCGCGACCTGATCGAGGCGCCGTTGCGCGGGATCGGCCTGACCGGCCACGCGATCGGCGCCAAGGAGTTCGCCCTGGCCCTGACCTGCCTGGCCGGCGCGGCGCTGTATCCGCCACTGCTGTTCCTGTTCGGCGGGGTCAAGCCGGCCGAGCTGAAGGCGGCCCTGCGGCGCGGCAAGGCTTGATCTCCCGCTAGAGATAGCCTTGCCCTCGCCGGATCGCGGCGCTAACCAGCGGGCCATGACCGACCAAGCTCCAGCCGCGTATGCGGGCCCCGCCCGCGTACTCTCGGGCGTCCAGCCCTCCGGCGCCCTGCACCTGGGCAACTATCTCGGCGCGCTGGTGAAGTTCAGCCGCCTGCAGCACGAGATCGACACCTTCATCTTCGTGGCCGACCTGCACGCCATCACCGTCTGGCAGGACCCGGCGCTGCTGGCCCAACAGACCCGCGAGATCGCGGCGGCCTACATCGCCGCGGGCCTGGACCCGGACAAGGCGACGATCTTCCCGCAGTCGGCGGTGCGCGAGCACGCCGATCTGGCCTGGATCTTCCAGTGCGTCGCCCGCCTCGGCTGGCTGGACCGCATGACCCAGTTCAAGGAGAAGAGCGGCAAGCACAAGGAGCGCAGCTCGGTGGGTCTCTACACCTATCCGGTGCTGCAGGCGGCCGACATCCTGGTCTACAAGGCTACCCACGTTCCGGTCGGCGAGGACCAGAAGCAGCACCTGGAGCTGACCCGCGACATCGCCGCCAAGTTCAATCACGACTTTGGCGCCCAGGGTTTCTTCCCGCAGCCCGAGCCGCTGATCCAGGGGCCGGGCGCGCGGGTGATGAGCCTACGCGACGGCTCGGCTAAGATGAGCAAGTCCGATCCGTCGGACTATTCGCGCATCAACCTGACCGACGACGCCGACACCATCGCCACCAAGGTCAAGAAGGCCCGCACCGACCCGGAACCGCTGCCCGAGACCCTGGACGAACTGAGCGGCCGCGCCGAGGCCGACAACCTGGTCGGCATCTTCGCGGCCCTGGCCGGCCGGACCAAGGCCGAGGTGTTGGCCGAGTACGCGGGCAAGGGCTTCGGCGCCTTCAAGCCGGCCCTGGCCGAGCTGGCGGTCGAGAAGCTGGCCCCGGTCGGCGAGAAGATGCGCGGCCTGCTGGCCGATCCGGCCGAGCTGGACAGGATCCTGGCCAAGGGCGCCGCCAAGGCCTCCGAGGCCGCCGCCCCGACCCTGGCCGAGGTCAAGAAGCTGGTCGGCTTCTGGGGGGCTTGAGCTTCCGGCTGAAGCGGCGTCATGTCGGCCCATGACTGACGTCGCCGCTTCGAGCCGCCGCAAGTTCCTGGTCGTCGCCGACGACAGCCCGGAGTTCGCGGCGGCGCTCAAATACGCCTGCCGCCGAGCGTCTTCGACCGGCGGCTGCGTGGCGATGCTGAAGGTGATCGTCCCCGCCGAGTTCGAGCACTGGAGCGGGGTGCGCGAAGAGATCGAGCGCCAGGAGCGCGAGGAAGCCGAGGCCCTGCTGCGGAGCCTGGCCGCCCAGGTCGTCGCCGAGACGGGCCTGCCGCCCGAATTCATCATCAAGCACGCCGACAGCGTCCGCACGGCGCTTAAGGCGGTGGTGGCCGCCGATCCGTCGATCAAGATCCTGATCCTGGCGACCTCTACGGCCGGCCGCGGCCCGGGCCCGCTGATCTCGGCCATCGCCAAGGAAGGCGTCGGGTTCTCGGGGCGCAAGCTGCCGGTGACGGTAGTGCCGGGGGATCTCACGGACGCCGAGATCGAGGAGCTGGCGTAAGGGCGTACTCGAGCGACGCCATACATTTCATCGTGTCATCCCGGCCGTAGCGAAGCGAAGAGCCGGGACCCAGGGGCAGCCGTCCCGCCGTTGCCCCTGGGTCCCGGATAGCCTCTACGAGGCTTCCGGGATGACACGAGTGGTGGATTTATCTTGCTTGTGGCGGTCCGGCTCAGCGCGATCCGCGCTTGGCCGGGATTGCGGGGTTCAATTGCGCGCCGGAATCCGCACCATCATCCGCTCGTAGCCCTTCACGAACGTCGAATAGACTCGCTTGGGCTCCTCCAGCACCTCGATCCTGGGGAAGCGCTTCAGCACCTCTTCCCAGACGATCTTCAGCTGCATCTCGGCCAGGCGGTTGCCCACGCAGCGGTGGATGCCGAAGCCGAACGACAGGTGGCGGCGGGCCTGGGGCCGGTCGATGATGAAGGCGTCGGCGTTCTCGATCACCGTGTCGTCGCGGTTGCCCGAGACGTACCACATGACCACCTTGTCGCCCTTCTTGATGGTCTTGCCGGCCAGCTCGTAGTCCTCCAGCGCCGTGCGGCGCATGTGGGCCAGCGGGGTCTGCCAGCGGATGATCTCGGAGACCATGTTCGGGATCAGGCTGGGATCGGCGCGCAGCTTGGCTTCCTCGGCCGGGTTTTTCGACAGGGCGTAGAGGCCGCCGGTTATCGAGTTGCGGGTGGTGTCGTTGCCGCCGACGATCAGCAGGATGATGTTGCCCAGATATTCCATCGGCGGCATGTCGCGGGTGGCCTCGCCGTGGGCCAGCATCGAGATCAGGTCGCTGCCCGGCTCGGTCTGGTTGACCCGCTCGTTCCACAGATTGGTGAAGTAGCCCAGGCACTCCAGCAGCTCCGCGCGGCGGGCGTCCTCGCTTTCGACGATGCCGCTTTCGGGCGAGGCGGTGGCGACGTCCGACCAGCGGGTCAGCTTGCGGCGCTCTTCCCACGGGAAGTCGAACAGGGTAGCCAGCATCTGGGTGGTCAGCTCGATCGAGACGCGGTCGACCCAGTCGAAGGGCTCGTCGATCGGCAGGGCGTCCAGGATGTGGCCGGCCCGTTCGCGGATCACGCCCTCCAGCTTGGCCAGGTTCGGCGGCGAGACGATCGGGCTCACCGTCTTGCGCTGGATGTCGTGCTTGGGCGGATCCATGGCGATGAACATCGGCAGGACGAAGTCCTCGTCGAAGTTCCGGATCGTGATGCCGCCCAGATGGGCGTCCGACGAAAAGACCTGGTGGGTCGTGTCGACGGTCATGATGTCGTTGTAGCGGGTGATCGACCAGTACGGCCCGGTCTCCTCGTCGCCCTTAGAATAGTGGACCGGGTCCTCTTTCCGCAGCCGCTCGAAATACGGCCACATGGCGTCGGCTTGGAACAGGGCCGGGTCGGCGATGTGATAGTCCTCGAGGGGAATGGAATAGGCCTTCGCCCGGGCCGCCTCTTTCAGGTCAACCGAACCGTCACTCATGGAGATCCTCCCGCGGATCGTTGTTCTCCGGGCATCACGCCAGAAAATGACGCCTGTGTCACTTTCAAAATGCGGCATCGCGCCGGACTTGCGTCACGAGGCCGCGAGGTCCATCTCAGGCCCATGTTCATTCAGACCGAAACCACCCCAAACCCCGAGGTCCTGAAGTTCCTGCCCGGCCGCGAAGTGCTGGGTGACGGCGCGCGGGAATTTCGCACGGCCGAGGAGGGCGAAGTCTCGCCCCTGGCCAAGGCGCTGTTCGACCTGGGCGACGTGACGCGGGTGTTCTTCGGTCCCGACTTCCTGACCGTGACCAAGGGCGAGGACGCCCAATGGCCGCACCTGAAGGCGCCGATCCTGGCCGCGATCATGGACCACTTCACCAGCGGTCGCCCGCTGCTGCTGGACCAGTCCGAGGGTGGCGGCCACGACGAGGACGGCGTCTACGACGAAGAGACCAGCCAGATCGTCGCCGAGATCAAGGAGCTGCTCGACACTCGTATCCGCCCGGCCGTGGCCCAGGACGGCGGCGACATCGTCTTCTCGAAGTTCGAACCGCAGACCGGCGTCGTCTGGCTGCACATGCGCGGCGCCTGCTCGGGCTGCCCGTCGTCGTCGGCGACCCTGAAGGCCGGCGTCGAGAACATGCTCAAGCACTATGTGCCGGAAGTGACCCGGGTCGAGCAGACGCTTTAGATCCGAACTTTTCTTCGCGGCGATACGGTCCTAAGCACGGGCGCATGTTGCCCGCCCGCTCAGGGCGGCTATACTGTAACCACAAAGGTTGCAAATAAGCCCGATAAGGACCGCTCATGGCCAAGCTCGAAGCGCCGACGCTCGCTCAACTGTTCACCGAGGCCCGGACCCGCAACGGCTGGAACCCCGAGCCCCTGCCCGAGAGCCTGCTGCGCGAATTGTACGAACTGGTGAAGTTCGGCCCGACCGCCGCCAACTCGACCCCGGCCCGCTTCTGGTTCCTGACCTCGCCGGAGGCCAAGGAGCGGCTGGCCAAGCACTCGTCGGGCTCGAACGGCGTGAAGATCCGCCAGTCGCCGTGCACGGTGATCGTCGGCTACGACCTCGACTTCCCGCAGACCCTGCCCAAGCTGTTCCCCCACGCGCCGGGCGCCAAGGACTGGTTCCCCGACCCGGTGGCCAAGGAATGGGGCGCGCTGCGCAACAGCTCGCTGCAGGGCGGCTATTTCATCATGGCCGCCCGGGCCCTGGGCCTGGACGCGGGTCCGATGTCGGGCTTCGACAACGCCGCCGTCGACGCCGAGTTCTTCGCGGGCACGAACATCAAGAGCAACTTCATCGTCTCGATCGGCTACGGCACGGAGGAGAACCTGTTCCCGCGCAACCCGCGCCTCGACTTCGACGAGGCGGCGAAGATTCTGTAGAGCTGATAGCGCCCCCTCCGTCTCGCCGCGTATTCGCAGCGATCCACCTCCCCCGCTTCGCGGGTGAGGAGGGTCGACCTTCTCCTCCCTCGCGAAGCGGGGGAGGTGGCGCGGCGCCGACAGGCGACGTGACGGAGGGGGCGCACTCGGGCTAAAAGCGCCGCATGACCCTCCGCCACACCCTCCTCGCCCTGCCGCTCGTGCTGCTCGCCGCCTGCGGGCCGGCCAAGAAGGACGAGACCGCTAAAGCGCCCGCCAGCGCCGAGTCCGGCGCCAAGGCCCCCGTCACCGTCGCCATCGCGCCCTATGCCGGCGGCCCGCTGAAGATCGGCAAGGATGGCGTCGGCCCGATCAACGGCTCCACGGCCTTCGATCTGACGACGCTGAAGGCCCTGTTCCCCAAGGCCAAGGTCGAGAGCGCCTTCCTGCATGCCGGCCAGGGGCCCGCCCTGCCGATCATCAATGTTGAACAGGACAACGTCCCGCTGCTGGAGATCGGCAAGGGCGACGAAGGCGAGATCGCCTATGTCCGCGCCGCCGCCGGCGACGTGCGCGGCCCTAAGGACGAGCAACTGCTGGCCAAGTGGGCCGATCTGGGTTTCACGGTCGACCAGTGCCGGGCCGGCGAGGGGCGCGAGGTCAACCAGACGATCTGCGTGCGTCCCGAAGCCCCGACCGTCTCCTATGTGTTCGGCATTCCCGGCTGGACGGGTAAGGGCCTTCCGCCCGAGGCGGCCTTGAAGGCCAAGGGCCAGTTGAACGAATTGGTCTGGCGTCCCGCCGAGGGCGCGGTCGTCGGCGCCGCCTGATCCATGATCCTGTCGATCGACACCTGCCTCGGCGCCAGCTCGGTCGCCGTGCTGGACGGCGAGCGCGTGCTGGCCGCTCGCAGCGAGCCGATGACGCGTGGCCACCAGGAGCGGATCGGCGTCCTCGCCCGCGAGGCCGCCGCCGAGGCCGGCGTGGCGTTCACCGATCTCGCCCGCGTCGGCGTCACGGTCGGCCCGGGTTCGTTCACGGGCCTGCGCGTCGGCCTGGCCTTCGCCAAGGGCTTGGCCACGGCGCTGTCGATCCCCTGCGTCGGGGTCAATACGCTGGAAAGCCTGGCCTTCGGGACCAAGGGCTTCGTCGCCGCGGTGATCGACGCGCGGATGAGCCAGGTCTATATCCAGGTCTTCGCCGACGGCGTCTCGCTGATGGCGCCGGACGCCCTGGGTCTGGGCGAGGCAGCCGCCCGGCTGGCCGAACTCTATTCGGGCGGACCGGCGACCCTGGTCGGCTCGGGCGCGTCCTTGCTGGCCGATGCGCTGAGCAGCGCGACCGTGCTGAACCCCGCCGCGCCCGATCCCGTCGCGGTCGCCCGCCTGGCCGCCGCCAAGCCCGCGCCGACCCATTCGCCCCGGCCGCTCTATCTGCGCGCGCCTTACGCCACGCTGCCTTCCGTCGGGCCCGCCGCATGAACCTGCGTCCCGTGGGCTCGGAAGCCGCCTTCGATCTCGCCGATATTCACGACAAGGCCTTCGACCGGCCGTGGACGGCGCTGGAGTTCGACGACCTGCTGAAATCGCCCGGCGCCTTCGCGATCCTGGGCGAGGCGGGCGAGCCGGCCGAGGCCAAGGGCTTCATCCTCTGCCGCTCGATCGCGGGCGAGGCCGAGATCCTGACCATCGCCGTCGATCCGGCCGCCCGCCGGCGCGGCTGGGGCGCGGCCCTGGTCGAGATCGCCGCCGGAATCGCCGCCGAAACCGAGTCCGAGGCCATGTTCCTGGAGGTCGCCGCCGACAATCTGGCGGCCATCGCGCTCTACCAGGCGACCGGTTTCGCCAAGGTCGGGGTCCGCAAGGGCTATTATCCCCATCCCGATGGGGCCAAGGACGCGCTTGTCATGCGGCGGGCGCTTAACACTTAGGAACCGACCGCCTATCTTGCCGGCGACTCAGACGGAGGCTCCGCCGTGGATCGACTCGAGAAGGCCTGTATCGAAAAGGGCATGCGCATGACGGACCAGCGCCGCGTGATCGCGCGCGTGCTGTCGTCGGCCGAGGATCATCCCGACGTGGAAGAGCTGCACCGCCGCGCCCATGCCATCGATCCGCACATCTCGATCGCCACGGTCTATCGCACCGTCCGCCTGTTCGAGGAGAGCGGCATCATCGAGCGCCACGACTTCCGCGACGGCCGCTCGCGCTACGAAGAGACCCCGACCCATCACCACGACCACCTGATCGACATGAAGACCGGCAAGGTCGTCGAGTTCGTGGACGAGGAGATCGAGGCCCTGCAGAACGCCATCGCCCGCAAGCTGGGCTACAAGCTGGTGGACCACCGGCTGGAGCTCTACGGCGTGCCGCTGGAGGACTGAGCCGCGGGCTACTTGCCCCCACCTGACCGCTTCGCGGTCGTCCGCCCCCGAAGGGGGCGGAAGGTGATCTTCTTCCCCCTCCGGGGGAGGAGCGCGAAGCGCGGAGGGGGCCAGTGCGACCCCCGCCACTCTTGCGCACACGCCCGCTCGACCCCATAACCTCGCCGGATGAGCGAGACCCCGCAAAAGCGCCTCTTTATCAAGACCTACGGCTGTCAGATGAACGTCTATGACAGCGAGCGCATGGCCGATGTCCTGCGCCCGCTGGGCTATGGCGTCGTGGATGATCCCGAGGGCGCGGACCTGGTGGTGCTGAACACCTGCCACATCCGCGAGAAGGCGACCGAGAAGGTCTATTCCGAGCTCGGCTACATCAAGCAGATGAAGGACCGTAAGGCCCAGGCCGGCGGTCGCATGACCATCGCCGTGGCCGGCTGCGTCGCCCAGGCCGAGGGCAAGGAGATCATGCATCGCCAGAAGGCGGTCGATCTCGTGGTTGGCCCGCAGGCCTATCACCAGCTGCCCGAGCTGATCGCCCGCGCTCACCGGGCGACCGGCGAGCGCCTGGCCGCCGACTTCGCCGCCGACGAGAAGTTCGACGCCCTGCCGGCCGAGCGCCATGTGACCGGCGTCACCGCGTTCCTGACCGTGCAGGAGGGCTGCGACAAGTTCTGCACCTTCTGCGTGGTGCCCTATACGCGCGGCGGCGAGTGGTCGCGACCGGTGAACGACATCGTCGAGGAGGCCAAGCGCCTGGCCGATCAGGGCGTGCGCGAGGTCACCCTGCTAGGCCAGAACGTCAACGCCTATGACGGCGACGGCTCGACCTTGGCGAAGCTGGTGCGCCAGCTGGCCAAGATCGATGGCCTGGACCGCATCCGCTACACGACCAGCCACCCGCGCGACATGGGCGAGGATCTGATCGAGGCCCACGGCGAGCTGCCGGAGCTGATGCCGTATCTGCACCTGCCGGTGCAGGCGGGGTCGGACAAGATCCTCAAGGCCATGAACCGCGACCATACGGCCGAGAGCTATGTGAAGCTGATCGAGAAGATCCGCGCCGCCCGTCCGGACATCGCCATGAGCGGCGACTTCATCGTCGGCTTTCCCGGCGAGCGCGACGGCGATTTCGACAAGACGCTGGAGCTGGTCCGCGAGGTCGGCTTCGCCAGCGCCTTTTCGTTCAAATATTCGCGCCGTCCCGGCACGCCCGCCTCGGCCATGCCCGGCCAGGTCGACGAGGCGGTCAAGGCCGAGCGCCTGGAGCGTCTGAACCAGCTGCTGGACGACCAGCAGCGCGCCTTCAATGCGGCGCAGGTCGGCAAGGTCCTGCCGGTGCTGTTCGAGAAGGTCGGCCGCCACCCTGGTCAGGTCGTGGGTCGCAGCCCATATCTGCAGGCCGTCCATTGCGAGGGCCCCGAAAGCCTGATCGGGACGATCGTTCCTGTCCGTATCGAGAGCGCCGCCAAGATGAGCCTGGGCGGCGTCCTGGAAACCTCTTCCGTCTCGAAAGCCATTTGGGAGACCGCTTGAGTCGCACCCCTGAGTTCCTGCCGCTGTCCGACGACGCGGTCCATGCCGTCACCGGTCCCAGCGGCCGTCACGCCGCCCTGATCGAGGACGCCTTCAAGGTGCTGATCGAGACTCCGGGCGGCGGCGTCACCATCACCGGCGACGCGCGAGGCCGCACGGGCGCCAAGCGGGTGCTGCAGACCCTGGCCGGGCGCGCCGAGGCCGGCGAAGAGGTGGTCGAGGCCGATGTCCGCATCGCCCTGGGCGCCGCCCACGAAGCCGGCGGCCAGGCCTCGCCCCGCGCCGTGCGCAAGGGCAATGTCTCGCCCAAGACCAAGGGCCAGGCCCGCTATATGGAGGCCATGGCCAGCCATCCGCTGAGCTTTGGCCTGGGTCCCGCCGGCACCGGCAAGACTTTCCTGGCCGTGGCCCACGGCGCTGGCATGCTGCTGCGCGGCGAGGTCGATCGCCTGATCGTCACCCGCCCCGCCGTCGAGGCCGGCGAGAAACTCGGCTTCCTGCCGGGCGACCTGAACGAGAAGGTCGATCCCTACATGGCCCCGGTCTGGGAGGCCCTGACCGACATCATGGGCGCCGACCAGCTGCGCCGCCGCCGCGAGAAGCTGGAGATCGAGGTCGCCCCGATCGCCTTCATGCGCGGCCGCACGCTGAGCCACGCCTTCGTCATTGTCGACGAGGCCCAGAACTGCTCGCGCCTGCAGATGAAGATGGTGCTGACCCGTCTCGGGGAGGGCGCGCGCATGGTGGTCACGGGCGACCCGACCCAGGTCGACCTGCTGAACCCGCGCGACTCGGGCCTAGCCCACGCCGTTTCGATCCTGGAAGGGGTCGAGGGGGTGGCGGTCTCGCGCTTCACCTCGGCCGACGTCGTGCGCCACCCGCTGGTCGAGCGTATCGTCAAGGCCTACGACGCCGACGCCCTGCAGAGCACGCCTCGCTAGACATGACGATCACTGTCGACATCGAGATCGAGGACGAGGCCTGGACGGCCGCCGCGCCGGAGGCCGAGGCCCTGGTCTGGCGCGCGGCCCAGGCCGTGCTCGACGCGCATGAGGACATCGAAGGCCAGGGGATCGTGATCCTGTTGACCGACGACGACAGCGTCCAGGCGCTGAACCGCGACTTCCGCCAGAAGGACTACGCGACCAACGTCCTGTCGTTTCCCTCGCCACCCAATCCGGAAGGCCAGATCGGCGACATCGCCCTGGCCTATGGCGTCTGCGCCCGCGAAGCCGCTGAGCAGGGCAAGCCGCTGGACCACCACTTGCAACATCTGGTGGCGCATGGCGTGCTTCATCTCCTAGGATACGACCACGAAGGCGACGACGAGGCGGAAGCCATGGAGTCGCTCGAACGCGAGATCCTGGCGGGGCTGGACGTTCCAGACCCCTATGCCGGTGACGAACAGGGGCGCTGACGAGGGCCATGCCCAGCGACGAGCCTAGTCAACAGCCCGCCGTTCCGGTCCGAAGAAGCCGGGGCGTGCGGGCGTTCCTCCGACGCATGCGCAGGCAGCTGACCGGCGGCGGCGAGGCCGCGCGGCCGCCCGAGCCGCCGCCCCAGGCCGGCGAGGTCGACATCGTCGACCAGGCCGAGGCCTTCCAGACCCTGCGCGTCGCCGACGTCATGACCCCGCGCGCCGACATCGTGGCCGTCGAGCTGTCCGCGCCATTCGAAGCCGTCGTGGCCCAATTCGCCGAGGCCGAGCACTCGCGGATGCCGATCTATCGCGAGACGCTGGACGACCCCGTGGGCGTCATCCACATCAAGGACGTGTTCCGCCTGATGTCCGACGAGGCCAAGCGCCCGGCGGCCGACGATCTGGTCCTGCACAAGCTGCGCCGCGACGCGCTGTACGTGCCCGCTTCGATGAAGGCGGCCGACCTGCTGCTGCGCATGCGCACCAGCCGCATCCACATGGCCCTGGTCATCGACGAGTTCGGCGGCACCGACGGCCTGGTCTCGATGGAGGACCTGATCGAGGCGGTGGTCGGCGAGATCGATGACGAGCATGACGACGCGGCCTCGGCCTCGATCGTGGCGCGGCCGGGCGGCGTGTACGACGCCGACGCCCGCGCGCCGCTGGAGGAGCTGGAAGCCGCGCTCGGCCGCGAACTGGCCCCCTCGGACATGGAAGAAGACATCGACACGGTCGCCGGCCTGGTCGTGGCCCTGGCCGGGCGGGTGCCGCAGCGGGGCGAGGTGATCGCCCATCCCGATGGCTACGAGTTCGAGGTGGTCGAGGCCGACCCCCGCCGCGTGCGGCGCGTGCGGGTGCGCGGCGGTCCCGCGCGGACGCTGGCGCAGCAGGCCGCCGAGGGCGCCCCTGAGGATATTGGCGCCTCGTGAGCGTCTGGATCCGGTTTCGCGAACGGTCCTGGAGCGGACCGGTCCTGGCGCTGGCCGCGGGCCTTGCCGCCGCCCTGGCCCATCCGCCGTTCGGGGTTTTGCCGGGCCTGCTCGGCTACGCCTTGCTGCTGCATCTTTTGGATCAGGCCAGCGACACGAAGCCGTTGCGTTCGGCGTTCTGGCGCGGCTGGCTGGCGGGCCTGGCCTATTTCGGCCTCGGCACCTGGTGGATCGGCGAGGCCTTCCTGGTCGACGCCGCCAACCAGGGCTGGATGGCCCCGTTCGCCGTCGCGGCGATGGCCGCGGGCCTGGCGCTGTTCTGGGGCTTGGCGGGCCTGGTCTATCGGCTGGCGCGGCCCGCAAGCGCTTGGCGCGTCCTGACCTTCGCCGGCGCCTTCGCGGCGCTGGAGTGGACGCGCGGTCACGTCCTGACCGGCTTTCCTTGGAACCTGCCCGGCGAGACCTGGCGGGCGGGCTCTTGGCCCTCGCAGGCCGCCGCCCTGGTCGGGGCCTACGGCCTGACCTGGATCACCCTGGCGATTGCGGCCGCACCGGCGGTCTGGCGGCAAGGCAAGAGCGGCCGGATCGCGCTCGGCGCGGCGGTCGCCGGTCTGGTGGCGCTCTACGGCTATGGCGCTATGGTCCAGTCGCGGCCCCTGGCCAAGGGGCCGCCGATCTCGATCCGCATCGTCCAGGCCGACATTCAGCAGGACGCCAAGTGGGACGCCGCGCGCTTCGCCCAGATCGTCCAGGCCTACGTTTCGCTGACCGCCAAGCCCTATGCGGGCAAGCCGGCCGACCTGGTCATCTGGCCCGAGGGCGCCCTGCCGGCGGCGATCGACGACTATCTCGCGCCCGGAACCTGGGTCCGGCAGGCGATCGTCGACAGCCTCCAGCCCGGCCAGACCCTACTGATCGGCGGCTATCGCTATGAGGGGCCGATCGAGAAACCGACCTACTACAACAGCCTGATCGCGTTGAAGCGCACGGCGACCGATCTCGAGGTCGTCGGGGTCTATGACAAGCACCGTCTGGTGCCGTTCGGCGAATACCTGCCGGCCGAGGCGTTCTTGACCCGGATCGGCTTCAAGAGCCTGGCCCATCTCGGGGATGGTTTCGCCACCGGCCCGCGCCCAGCGCCGCTGCGGGTCGCGCCCGACCTGCTGGTCCAGCCGCTGATCTGCTACGAGAGCCTGTTCCCGGGCCTGGCCCGACGCGACAAGAACGTCAGGGTCCTGATCAATGTCTCGAACGACGCCTGGTTCGGCGTCACCTCGGGACCGCTGCAGCATCTGAACCTGGCCAGCTATCGCGCCATCGAAAGCGCCAAGCCGATCCTGCGCGCCACGCCCACCGGTGTCAGCGCCGTCATCGACGCGCGCGGACGAATCATTCCGGGAACGCGACTGGATCTAGGCAAAGCCGGAGTCATCGACGCGGTTATACCAGGCATGGGTGAGGTTACACCTTTCGACGACTTCGGTGATCTGGCGTTTCTTGCGCTTCTACTGATATCTGCGGTTGCGTCAGCTCGCCTGCGGGCGGGTAAAATCTAATCCTCTATTGCGCGCCTGAAAGACTTAGGCTGAATTAAAACCGCAATTTCAGCTATCAAGCGTGGGTATGAGCGAGCTGTCGGACCCTGAACGCCACCCCAATCCCGTCGACCTGCACGTTGGCGCCCGCATTCGCATGCGCCGCAAGATCCTCGGCGTCAGCCAGGAGCGTCTGGCCGAGGACCTGGGCCTGACCTTCCAGCAGATCCAGAAGTACGAGCGCGGGGCCAACCGGGTCAGCGCCAGCAAGCTCTATGAGATCGCCAAGAGCCTGCAGTCGTCGGTCGGCTATTTCTTCGAGGGCCTGGCCGACACCACCGGCGAGGGCGTCGCGGAAGGCAGTGAGCCGTTCGTCCACGACTTCCTGATGACCTCGGAAGGTTTGGAGTTGGCGTCCTTGTTTCCGAAGATCGTCCGCCCCAAGGTCCGGCGCCGGATCCTGGAGCTGGTCCGTTCGATGGCCGAGGAAGAGGTCGCCAGCAGTGCGGACGACTGACGGCGGGCGTTCTGGCGGGCTGAAAGCGGCCCCAGGTTCTCTCGCCTTGCTCGCATAAACATATCTTTATATGGTTCCGGTCTAACTGGACGCCGAAGCGGACGCCTGTCCGTCCGTGCGCATCCCCAAGGCCGGAGCTGTCTCTTGAACCGTTCGTCCTACATCTTCACCAGCGAGAGCGTCTCCGAGGGCCATCCCGACAAGGTCGCCGACCGGATCAGCGACACCGTCGTCGACGCCTTCCTGACGGTCGACCCGGAAGCCCGCGTGGCTTGCGAAACCCTGGTGACGACCAACCGCGTCGTGCTGGCCGGTGAAGTTCGCGCCGGCAAGCCGGGCGGCGACAAGAAGGCCAACAAGCAGCTCACCAAGGACATCCTCGGCTCGCTCGAGCCCAAGGTTCGCGCGGCGATCCAGGACATCGGCTACGAGCAGAAGGGCTTCCACTGGCAGAAGGCGAAGTTCGCCAACTTCCTGCACGGCCAGTCGGCGCACATCGCCCAGGGCGTGGACGCCACCGACAAGAAGGACGAGGGCGCCGGCGACCAGGGCATCATGTTCGGCTACGCCAGCACCGAGACCCCGGAGCTGATGCCGGCCACTCTGCAGTACAGCCACAACATCCTGAAGCGCCTGGCCGAGCTGCGCCACAGCGGCGAGCTGTCCGAGCTGGAGCCCGACGCCAAGAGCCAGGTAACCCTGGAATACGACGGCAATGGCCGCCCGGTCCGCGTCGTCTCGATCGTCGTGTCGCACCAGCACAAGAAGAAGATCGGCGGCAAGGCCGCGACCTCCAAACGCGTGCTGGACCTGATCAAGCCGCACATCCTGCCGGTGTTCCCGGACGGCCTGATCACCAAGAAGACCCAGTGGCTGGTCAACCCGACCGGTCGCTTCGAGATCGGCGGCCCGGACGGCGACGCCGGCGTCACCGGCCGCAAGATCATCGTCGACACCTACGGCGGCGCCGCGCCGCACGGCGGCGGCGCGTTCTCGGGCAAGGATCCGACCAAGGTCGACCGCTCGGCCGCCTATGCCTGCCGCTATCTGGCCAAGAACGTCGTGGCCGCCGGCCTGGCCGACCGCTGCACCATCCAGATCGCCTATGCGATCGGCGTGGCCCAGCCGGTCTCGTTCCACGTCGACCTGCATGGCACCGGCAAGGTCGATCCGGCCGTGCTGGAAAAGGTCCTGCCCCAGCTGATCGGCGGCGCGACGCCGCGTGCGATCCGCGAGCACCTGCAGCTGAACCGCCCGGTCTACGCCCGCACCGCCGCCTACGGCCACTTCGGCCGCACGCCCGACAACGAGGGCGGCTTCTCGTGGGAGAAGACCGACCTTGTGAGCGACCTGAAGGGTCTGGCGTAAGCCTCACCTTTCGAAACTTTTGGAAACGGGCTCCGATCCAGCCGGGTCGGAGCCCGTTTTCATTTCGCCTTCAAAGCTCTAAGACGCCGCCCATGACCTCCGCTCCCATTCCCCACGGGCCGCTGCGCTCGTTCGGCCGCATCAAGTCGCGCCCGGTCAAGCCGCGCCAACAGGCCCTGCTCGACACCCTGCTGCCCGAGATCGCCGTGCCGCAGGGGCCGTTCCAGCCGTTGGACCTGATGCCCGGCGCCAAGGCCGTGTGGCTGGAGATCGGTTTCGGCGGCGGCGAGCACATGGCGACCCAGGCCGGCCGCAATCCCGAAGCCCTGGTCATCGGCGCCGAGCCGTTCGTCAACGGCGTGGCCAGCGCCGTGCGCCACGTCGAGGAACAGGCCCTGAAGAACGTCCGCGTCCACGAGGGCGACGCCCGCGAGGTCGTCGACTGGCTGCCCGACGCCAGCCTGGACCGGGTGTTCATCATGTTCCCCGACCCCTGGCACAAGGCGCGCCACAACAAGCGCCGCCTGATCCAGCCCGCGTTCGTCGCCAAGCTGGCGCGGGTGATGAAGCCGGGCGGGGCCCTGCGCTTCGCCACCGACTGGGCCGACTACGCCGAATGGACGACCGAGCGGGTGCTGGCCGATCCGAACTTCCGCTTCGCCGACGCGAACGCCGATCGCAACGCGATCCCGGCCGACCACGTGACGACGCGCTACGAGGAAAAGAAGCTGGGCGACTGCGCCCCGGTGTTCCTGGACTTCGTCCGGAAATAGGAAACCCCCTCCCACGAGCGGGAGGGGGCCATCGTCGGATTTAGTACGTCTCGTTGTAGCGCTTGATCGCCGTGCGGATGATGTCGGCGGTCTCGTCCGGATCGGCCCAGCCCGAGATCTTGGTCGACTTGCCCTTTTCCAGATCCTTGTAGTGCTGGAAGAAGTGGGCGATCTGCTCGGTCAGGATGGTCGGCAGGTCGCGCCAGCTGGTCACGCCCGTATAGAACGGGTGCAGCTTGTCGACCGGCACGGCCAGGATCTTTTCGTCCGAGCCGGCCTCGTCGACCATCATCAGGGTGCCGATCGGGCGGCAGCGGATGATCGCGCCCGGCACGACCGGGGTCGGGCCGACCACCATGATGTCGGCGGGGTCGCCGTCGTCGGCCAGGGTGTGCGGGATGAAGCCGTAGTTGGCCGGGTAGAACATCGCCGTGTGCAGAAAGCGATCGACCATCAGGGCGCCGCTTTCCTTGTCGATCTCGTACTTCACCGGCTCGCCGCCCTGCGGGATCTCGATGATGGCGTTCAGATCGTAGGGCGGGTTCACCCCGGTCGGGATCTTGGAGAGGTCCATTGTGACTCTTCGTCTTATGAGGTCCGCGGGGAGGCGGCCTGCGCGGACGGGCTTATAGGCGATTATTGCTGCGGTGCGGAAGTCGGAGTCGGGAGATTTCCCGCCGGAGAGTCGACAGCGCCCGTCAGTTCGCCTATAAAGCGTCCCACATCGTCCGTTAGCGCTAGATAGCGCTTTCGAGCGGCGGCCCGAAAGGCTGCCGCTTTTTCTTTGGTCGCTCGGCGGGTTCGCCCGGCGGCCGTGTTCGAGTTGAGAAACTGCTTTGCGCGGCAAGACGCAAGAAGACCGTGACCTGATCGAGATGCTCGATCCCGTGGCCGAGACCGTCGGCTACGAAATCGTCCGCCTGCGCTTGATGGGCGGCGCTGAGCAGCGTCGCCTGCAGATCATGGCCGAGCGTCCGCTGCAGGAAGACGGCAGCGGCGGCGACATGAACGTCGAGGACTGCGCCCGCCTGTCGCGCGCCGTGTCCGAGATTCTGGACGCCGCCGACCCGATCACCGGCGAATACACCCTGGAAGTCTCCAGCCCCGGCATCGACCGGCCGCTGACCCGCCTGAAGGACTTCGAGGACTATGCCGGCCTGGAGGCCCGCATCGAACTGGATCGCGTGGCCGAGGGCCGCAAGCGCTTCAAGGGCGAGCTGGCCGGCGTCGAGGATGACCAGGTGGGTTTGAACATCGAGGGGGAGGACGACGTTACCGTCTACTTCCCGTTCGCCTGGATCATCGACGCCAAGCTCGTCATGACCGACACCCTGATGGAGCGGGGCGCCAAACAGCGCGCCGCCCGCCTAAAATCAGAAGACTACCAATCCGACAACGACGACCTGTCCGAAAGTGAAGAGGACTGACCATGGCCATCGGCATCGCCGCCAACCGGCTCGAACTCCTGCAGATCGCCGACGCGGTCGCCCGTGAAAAGGGCATCGAGAAGGAAGTCGTCATCGAGGCCATCGAGGACGCCCTGCAGAAGG
Organism: Caulobacter sp. 1776; assembly: GCF_040545685.1. Lineage (NCBI taxonomy): Bacteria > Pseudomonadati > Pseudomonadota > Alphaproteobacteria > Caulobacterales > Caulobacteraceae > Caulobacter > Caulobacter sp. 1776. The sequence continues at coordinate 817,167 of NZ_JBEPMI010000001.1, read as the reverse complement.
CCGCCCGCGCCCGCTACGGCGCCGAGCACGACATCCGGGTGAAGATCGATCCCCGCACGGGTGAGACCAATCAGAAGCGCGTGATCGAGGTCGTCGCCGACGACACCGAACTCGAGGGCGAGATCGGCAAGGTCCAGCTGTCGATCGCCAAGCGTACCTGGCGCGACGCCGAGATCGGCAAGATCTACGAAGAGGCCCTGCCGCCGTTCGAGATCGGCCGCGTCCAGACCCAGATGGCCCGCCAGGTCGTCATGCATAAGGTCCGCGAGGCCGAGCGCGAGCGTCAGTACGACGAGTACAAGGATCGCGTCGGCGAGATCGTCAACGGCAGCGTCAAGCGCGTCGAATACGGCAACGTCATCGTCGATCTGGGCCGTGGCGAAGGCATCATGCGCCGCGACCAGTCGATTCCGCGCGAGAACTTCAACGTCGGCGACCGCATCCGCGCCTACATCTACGACGTCCGTCGCGAGACCAAGGGCCCGCAGATCATGCTGAGCCGCGCGCACGGCGGCTTCATGGCCAAGCTGTTCGCCCAGGAAGTGCCGGAAGTCTACGACGGCGTCATCGAGATCCGCGCCGTGGCCCGCGACCCGGGTTCGCGCGCCAAGATGGCCGTCATCTCGAACGACAGCTCGATCGACCCCGTCGGCGCCTGCGTCGGCATGCGTGGTTCGCGCGTGCAGGCGGTCGTGGCCGAGCTGCAGGGCGAGAAGATCGACATCATCCAGTGGTCGGAAGACGAGGCCACCTTCATCGTCAACGCCTTGGCGCCCGCGGAAGTCTCCAAGGTCGTCATGGACGAGGAGGACGAGCGCGTCGAAGTGGTGGTGCCGGACGAGCAGCTGTCGCTGGCCATCGGCCGTCGCGGCCAGAACGTCCGCCTCGCCTCGCAGCTGACCGGCTGGCAGATCGACATCATGACCGAAAGCCAGGAGAGCGAGCGCCGTCAGCGCGAGTTCGCCGAGCGCACCACCCTGTTCCAGGAAGCCCTGGACGTCGACGAGGTCATCGCCCAGCTGCTGGTCACCGAAGGCTTCGCCGCGGTGGAAGACGTCGCCTTCGTCGAGCCGCACGAGATCGCCTCGATCGAGGGCTTCGACGACGAGACCGCCGACGAGCTGCAGACCCGGGCCCGCGAATTCCTCGATAAGGAAGCCGCCGCCCTGGACGCCAAGCGCCTGGAACTGGGCGTCGAGGACGACGTCCTGGCCATCGAGGGCGTGACCCTGGCCATGGCCGTGGCCCTGGGCGAAGGCGATGTGAAGACCGTCGAGGACCTCGCCGGCCTGGTGCCCGACGACATGCGCGGCTGGTTCGAGACCAAGAACGGCGAGCGCGTGCGCGAGCCGGGCATCCTGGAAAGCTTCAACCTGTCGCCGGAAGACGCCGAGGCGCTGATCATGCGCGCCCGCGTCGCCATGGGCTGGGTCGAGGCGCCGCCGGAGCCGGAATACGAACCGGAAGCCGAGTACGAAGGCGACGTCGAGGGTGAAACCGCTGACGAAGCCGTCGCCGAGGAAGCCGCCCCGGAAGAAGGCGCTTAAGCGCCTTCCAGCGATGCGTGACGGCCTCGCGGAGCGATCCGCGGGGCCGTTCGTTCGACAAGGCCAGATCAAAGGATCCATGACCGAAGCCGCCGCGCCCAAGACCCACGCCGAGGCCAATCGCCTGCGCAAGGACATCGTCCTGGGCGAGGCGACCGACGAGGCGCGCCTGGTCCGCTTCGTGGCCGGGCCCGACGGCGTGGTCGTTCCGGACGTGGCCCGCAAGCTGCCGGGCCGGGGAATCTGGGTCCGGGCGGACCGGGACTCGGTGACGACCGCCGCCAAGAAGGGCCTGTTCTCGCGCGCGGCCAAGACCAAGCTGACCGCGCCCGCCGACCTCGCCGATCAGGTCGAGGCGCTCCTGGCGCGTCGGGTTCTGGACAGCCTGGGTCTTGCACGGAAGGCCGGGACCATTATCTCCGGATACGAAAAGGTGGTCGCGGCCCTGGGGACGGGCAACGTCGCCTGGCTGATCGAGGCGTCCGACAGCGCCGAAGATGGTCGCCGCAAGATCTTATCCGCCGCCCGCAAGGCCCCCAGATCGCCCCGTTTGCTGGGCGCGTTCAGTTCGGACGAATTGGGTTTGGCCTTGGGCGGGGAGAATGTGATACACACGGCGCTCCTCGCCGGGCGCGGTCTCGATAGCTGGACATTGGATGTCGAGCGTTTATCAGGCTTCCGCCCGCTTTTGCCTCCCGAATGGTCGGCGAACGGACGCGAGGACGGCTAGAGATCTTCCCGCCTTCGGCGGACAAGAAGACCTCTAACTAAGAGGGCGAGCCTGTTAGCCCTGCTCGGTTTGCCGATCAGGACAGGCTCTAGGGCTTTTCGATCTCACTGGACCCGCCGGTGAAATCGAAAAGCTCTAGAATCTTTGAGGGAGTACGGCCGTCCGGGTCGTGCTCGTGAGTGAAGGGTCGGGAAACGCGCCTCCATCCTTGGGGGTACGTCCAGGCCCCTTTCTCACATGGAACGAGCGGTTTTTTTAGCCGGGTACCGCCTGGCGGAAGTACAAGCGAGCGCATGAGCGACGAGAACGAAAACGGCCGACCCGGCGGACGAGCCCCGATCACGCTGAAGCCCCGTCAGGGCTCGGTGAGCGCCGGGGTCGTGAAGCAAAGCTTCAGCCACGGCCGGACCAAGACGGTGGTGGTCGAAACCAAGCGAACGCGGCCGCATGCGCCCGCGACCGGCAATCTTGCCGCGCCGTCCTCGGCCGAGCGTCGCCATGACGCCCCGCCGCCGCGCCCGCAGCAATCGCAAGGCGGCGGTAACGCCGGCAGCGGCGGCTCGGCCGGCGGTCTGTCGCAGGAAGAACTGCGCGCCCGTCAACGCGTCGTCGACGCCGCTCGCGAGAACCAGGCCCGTCAGGCCGCCGACCAGGCGGCCGCCGAGGCGCGGGCTCGCGCCGCTCAGGACGCCGCTCAGCGCGAAGCCGCCGCCAAGGCCGCGGCCGAACGCGCGGCTTCCGCGGCTCCGGCCGCTCCAGTGGCTCCGGTCGCTCAAGCGCCCGCCGCGCCGGTGACGCCGCCCCCGGCGGCTCCGGCCCAGCCGGTGGCCCAGGCCCCGGTCGCGCCGCGCGCCGAGGCTCCGCGCCAAGACGCCCCACGCCCGGCTGGCCCCGGCCAGACCGGCGCCGGCCAGACCCGCACCTACGAGCCCAGCCGCGAGCGCCGCGACGATCGTCCGACCACGACGACCTATCGTCCGGCCCCGCAAGGCGACCGCCCGTTCAACCAACGCTCGCCGCGTCCCGACGCCGGCGCCAACTTCGGCCAGCGCGCCCCGCGTCCGGAAGGCGACCGCCCGCGCGGTCCGCGTCCCGACGGTGATCGTCCCCAGGGCGATCGTCCGCAGGGCGACCGCGGCGGCTATCGCGGCGACCGCCCCCAAGGTGATCGTCCGCAAGGCGACCGCCCGCAGCAGACCGTGCGCTACTCGGCCCTCGCGCCGCGTCCGGCGCCGGGCGGCCCGCGGGGTCCTGGCGGCCCCGGTGGTCCGCGCGGTCCGCGTCCGGGCGTTCCGGCCTCGGCTCCGGCCACGCCGGAAATCCAGCGCGCCACCCGTTCGGCTCCGCGCCCCGGCGGCGCGGTCATGGACCGTCGTCCCGACGAGGACGAGGATCGTCGCAAGAGCGCGGCCCCCAACAAGGCCGTGTCGCGCGCCAAGGGCGCTCCGCAACGCCGCGAAGGCCGTCTGACCATCCAGGCCGTGGCCGGTGACGGTGAGTCCGCCGACCGCATGCGCTCGCTGGCCTCGGTTCGCCGGGCCCGTGAACGCGAAAAGGAAAAGCGCCGCGGCGGCGTGGCCGAACAGGCCCGCGTCGCGCGTGAAGTCGTCATTCCCGACGTCATCACCGTGCAGGAACTGTCCAACCGGATGGCCGTGCGCGGCGTCGACATCATCAAGTTCCTGATGCGTCAGGGCGTGATGCTGAAGATCAACGACGTTATCGACAACGACACCGCCGAGCTGGTGGCCACCGAATTCGGCCACACCGTCCGCCGCGTGTCGGAAGCCGACGTCGAAGAAGGCTTCATTGGCGCCGACGATCACGACGATCACCTGGAGGCGCGTCCCCCGGTCGTCACGATCATGGGTCACGTCGACCACGGCAAGACCAGCCTGCTCGACGCCCTGCGCTCGACCGACGTGGCCGCCGGCGAACACGGCGGCATCACCCAGCACATCGGCGCCTATCAGGTTCGCCTGAAGGACGGCCAGCGCGTGACGTTCCTCGACACGCCCGGCCACGCCGCGTTCTCGTCGATGCGCGCCCGCGGCGCCAACATCACCGACATCGTGGTGCTGGTGGTGGCTGGCGACGACGGCGTGATGCCCCAGACGATCGAGGCGATCAAACACGCCAAGGCCGCCGAGGTGCCGATCATCGTCGCCGTCAACAAGATGGACAAGCCGGGCTCGGACTCGACCCGCGTGGTCAACGAGCTGCTGCAGCACGAGATCGTCGTTGAAAGCCTGGGTGGCGACACCCAGCTGATCGAGGTCTCGGCCAAGGCCCGCACCGGCCTGGACGACCTGCTGGAAGCCATCCTGCTGCAGGCCGAAGTGCTGGACTTGAAGGCCAACCCCGACCGCACCGCCGACGGCGTGGTGATCGAGGCCAAGCTGGACAAGGGTCGCGGCGCCGTCTCGACCGTCCTGGTCAACCGCGGCACGCTGAAGCGCGGCGACATCGTCGTCGCCGGCAGCCAGTTCGGCCGGGTTCGCGCCCTGCTGAACGAGCGCAACGAGCAGCTGACCGAAGCCGGTCCGGCCACCCCGGTCGAGATCCTTGGCCTGGACGGCGTGCCCTCGCCGGGCGACGCGTTCGCCGTGGTCGAGAACGAGGCCCGCGCTCGCGAGCTGACCGAGTACCGCATCCGCCTGAAGCGCGAGAAGTCGCTGGCTCCGATCGGCGCCGGCGCTTCGATGGCCGACATGATGGCCAAGCTGCAGGACAAGAAGCTGAAAGAGCTGCCGCTGGTCATCAAGGCCGACGTGCAGGGCTCGGCCGAAGCGATCATCGGTTCGCTGGACAAGATGGCCACCGACGAGGTCCGCGCGCGGATCATCCTGTCGGGCGCCGGCGCGATCAGCGAGAGCGACGTCATGCTGGCCAAGGGCGCCGGCGCGCCGGTCATCGGCTTCAACGTCCGCGCCTCGGCGCAGGCGCGAGCCCTGGCCGAACGCGAAGGGGTCGAGATCCGCTACTACGCGATCATCTACGACCTGCTGGACGACATCAAAGGCGTGCTCTCGGGCATGCTGGCCCCGATCCAGCGCGAAACCTTCCTCGGCAACGCCGAGGTCCTGCAGGCCTTCGACATCTCGAAGATCGGCAAGGTCGCCGGCTGTAAGGTCACCGAAGGCGTGGTCCGCAAGGGCGCCAAGGTCCGGATCGTCCGTCAGGACATCGTGGTCCTGGAACTGGGCACCCTGGCGACGCTCAAGCGCTTCAAGGACGAGGTCAACGAAGTCCCCGTGGGTCAGGAATGCGGCATGCTGTTCGCCGGCTTCCAGGACATCAAGGTCGGCGACGTGATCGAGTGCTTCACCGTCGAAGAGATCAAGCGCCAGCTCGACTAAAGCTGGTCGCGAGATCGGAAGATCAGAAGGCGCGGACCGCGAGGTCCGCGCCTTTTCTGTTGAGCCACTGTTATCGCCAGACTGGAAATCGCCCCAATCCGGCGCTACGCCTTTCGTATGCGTATCAAAGCCCTCCTCGCCTTGACCGTGATCGCCGGCTCGCTGAGCGCCTGCGCGACCGCCACCCGCCTCGACGCCGCTGGTGACGTGCACGACCTGCTGATCGCCATCCGCGACAATGACCGCGCGGCCTTCGAGGCCCATGTCGACCGCCAGGCCCTCAAATACCAGATCGAGTCGCGGCTGATGGACGAGGCCCGCCAGCGCGGCGGCCAGAGCAACGGCGTCATGGCCCTGGCCGCCCTGGCGGCGGGGCCGCTGGCCGACGTGGCCGGCGAGGCCCTGATCCGTCCCGAAACCTTCCACGCCGCCGCCAGCTATTACGGCTACACCCCCGACCGGCCGATCCCGGGCCGGGTGGCGATCGCCAGCGCCCTGCGTCCCGTCGGCGACGGCCGGGTGTGCGCGGCCAAGAAGGACGGTCCGTGCATGCTGACCTTCACCCAGGAAGGCTCGACCTGGCGCTTGTCGAGCTTCGATCCGCAAGCCGCGAACCTGCACCTGAAGCGATGAGGCGCGCCGTCTGGGGGGGCGCGGCCCTGGCTTTGCTGGCGACGACCGCCGTCTTGAACTTGTTGGCGGCCTCCGCCGCCGAGGCCGAGACACGGATGTTCTCGTACGACCCGATCTCGCCGGACGCCAAGCGTCTGACCGGCGCGGGCGTGACGATCCTGTTCAACCAGGGCCTCTTGGGTCCCGGTCAGCCGATCAAGGTGCTGGCCACCGGCGTGCCGGCCCAGGCGATGCTTAAGAACGGTCGCCAGAAGGACCTCGGTCCCGGCGGCCTGGCGGCCATGGACGGCGTCGATGCCGACGCCTCGCTCTACGAGGTCGACACCAAGGCCGCCCAGGGCAAGATCTATGTCCGGGCCTTCTGTCCCGGCTCCACCCGCCTGTGGCTGTCGTTCAGCACGATCCTGATCCGCCGCGACCTGCGGATCCAGGCGTTCGGCGACGATCCCAAGGCCGCCAAGGACGCTGGCAAGGACTCTGGCGGCAAGGCCCGCCTCTGCGGCACGCTCGACTTCTCGTATCGCGGCGAATGGCGGCTGCCGAAGGGCCGCGCGCCCGATCCGATGTCCGACTGGACGGACAACCCGCAACATCCCGACACCACGAACTGAGATTTTTCGTCGGCCATGTCGCAATGGGCCGGCCTCGCGCGTCCTAGAGATGTAGCCGGCTCGGATGGAGCGGCCGGCGGGAGACGCGCGATGCGGTTCATGGTGCTGTTGAAGGTCGAGGCGGAGCCGGGTCCGGCGCTGACCGAGGCGATGCGATCCTACGATGTCGAGCTGGCGCGGGCCGGCGTGGCCGATCGGGCGAAGCTGACCGCGCGCGGCGCGAGGATGGCCTCCGACACCGCCGCCGACGGGCGGACCCTGGCCGGCTTCTGGGTCTATGACGTCGACTCCCGCGAGGACGCCGCGGCGTGGGTGCGCCGCTGCCCCGCGCCGCGCGACGGCTCGGCCGAGATCGAGATCCGCCTGCTGATCGCGCCGGACGACATCGGCGAACGCCCCCGCCCCCGCGATCGCAGGCCGGTCTGGGAGCGGGCCATGGCCTTCTGACCTGGCCAGGCGCTCGTCGCCGGTCTAGCCTCACCGCCGGGGAACGAGGGGACGAGCATGGCCGACGATCCGCTGGCGGGGTTCGAGCGCTTCGAGTTCGACGACGGGCGCTGGCGCCGCGAGGTCTTCCGCATCGGCGCGGGGCCGGCGGTGATCGTCATCCACGAGGTTCCCGGCCTGCATCCCGGCGTCCTGGCCTTCGCCCGCGACCTGGCCGCGGCCGGGCTGACCGCCTTTTGCCCCAGCCTGTTCGGCAAGCCCGGCAAGACCGTGACCCGGGGCTACGCGATCGGCGAGATCTTCAAGAACATCTGCGTGCGCCGCGAGTTCAGCGTCTGGAAGGACGGTCGCTCCAGCCCTATCGTCGACTGGCTGCGCGCCCTGGCGCGCCAGGTTCACGCCGAGTGCGGCGGCAAGGGCGTCGGCGCGGTCGGCATGTGCTTCACCGGCGGCTTCGCCCTGGCGATGATGACCGAGCCGTCGGTCGTCGCGCCGGTGCTGTCCCAGCCGTCTCTGCCGCTGAACAACGGCAAGGGTCTCGACTGCTCGGCCTCGGAGCTGGCTTGCGCCAAGCGACGGTTCAAGGACGAGGACCTGTCGCTGCTGGCCCTGCGCTTCACGTCCGACAGACTGGTGCCGAACGCCCGCGTCGAACGACTGAGGGCCGAGTTCGGCGACAAGGTCGAGGTGGTCGAACTGACCGACGAGGACGCCGCGCCCGGCATGCCGATGGCCCCGCACTCGGTGCTGACCCTGCACCTGCACCGCTCGGTTCCCGACAGCGGGAGCATGAAGGCGCGGGACAAGGTGATCGCGTTCTTCCAGGCGAGGGTAGGGGCGTAGTGCTGGACTTTCCGTCCTTGCGGGCCTAGACACCCCGCCTTCCGATTTTCCCCGCGCACCGGCGTTCGATCCGCCGGCCGGGCCGCAAGGATTCCGCGCCATGAAGCGCCACTCTGACAACAAGAAGGGCGCCCCGACGGGCCCCTCGCAACGCCAGCTCCGCGCCGGCGAACTGATCCGCCATGCCCTGGTCGAGATCCTCCGCGAGGAGGAACTGGCTGACGAGGCGTTGCAGAACATCTCGGTCACGGTCTCCGAAGTGCGGATGAGCCCCGACCTGAAGCACGCCGTCTGCTTCGTCGAGCCGCTGGGCGCGGGCCTGACCGGCCAGGACACCACCGAGGTGATCAAGGGCCTGAATCGGGTCGCCAAGTTCCTGCGCGGGCGCCTGGGGCGCTCGATCGACATGAAGTTCACGCCGGACCTGAAGTTCATCCACGACGAGAGCTTCGGGACCGCGGCCTATATGGACCAGCTGTTCCAGGACCCGCGCGTCCAGCAGGACACCCGTCGCCTCTCCGACGTGATCGGCGACGAGGACTAGGGCATGGCGCGCCGTAAGAAGGGCGACGCCGTCTCGGGCTGGCTGTGCCTGGACAAGCCCTACGACCTGACCTCGACCACGGCCGTCGGCCGCGTGCGCCGCGCGTTCAACGCCCAGAAGGGCGGCCACGCCGGCACGCTGGACCCGCTGGCCACCGGCATCCTGCCGATCGCCCTGGGCGAGGCGACCAAGACCGTCCCGTTCCTGATGGACGCCGACAAGGCCTATCGCTTCACGATCGCCTGGGGGCGCGACACCACGACGCTGGACCGCGAAGGCGAGACGACCGCCACCTCGGACGCGCGCCCGACCCGCGAAGAGGTCGAGGCCCTGCTGTCCGGCTTCATCGGCGAGGTCGACCAGGTCCCACCGAACTTCTCGGCCATCAAGGTCGACGGCGAGCGCGCCTACGACCTGGCCCGCGATGGAGTGGAATTCGAGCTGCCGACCCGCAAGGTCAGCATCCACGCCCTGCGCGTGATCGAGGCGGCCAACGCCGACCACGTGACGCTGGAGATGGAGTGCGGCAAGGGAACCTATGTCCGGGCCGTGGTCCGCGACCTGGCCAAGGCTCTGGGAACCTGCGGCCACGTCGCCGAGCTGCGCCGGACGCGGGTGGGCGGGTTTACCGAAGCGACCGCGATATCGCTGGAAACTCTCGAGAATTTGAGCTATGAGGCCCGGCTGTCGGAGGCATTGCTTCCGGTCGAGACCGCGCTGGACGACATCCCGGCGGTGGCCGTGACCGACGAAGACGCCTTTCGACTTGCACAGGGACGCGCCATCGTCCTGCTCCCAAGGCAGGTGGAAACGCTGAAAGCCGAGCTCACGCCCGGCGATCGCACCGTTTCCGCCATGTCGGGGGATCGGCTGGTGGCCCTGTGCGAGATGCGCGCCGGGAAGCTCAATCCGGTGCGGGTCTTCCAACTCACCTGAGCGGAGACAACCCGATGTCGATCACCATCGAGCGCAAGAGCGCGCTCATCGCCGAACACGCCCGTACGCAAGGCGACACCGGCAGCGCTGAAGTCCAGGTCGCGATCCTCTCGGAGCGCATCTCGAACCTGACCGAGCACTTCAAGACGCACAAGAAGGACAACCACAGCCGTCGTGGCCTGCTGAAGCTGGTTTCCCAGCGTCGCCGGCTTCTCGACCACCTGAAGAAGTCCGACGCCGCGCGTTATCAGGCCCTGATCGAAAAGCTGGGTCTGCGTCGCTAAGCGCCAAGGTCCGCCGCCCCGCTCACGCAGGGCGGCGGATCGCGTATCTGGAACCAGGCGTCCCGAGACAGGCCGGGCGTCGCGAAGGTTCAAAAGCGGTTCGACGCTCTCCCCCGGGAGACGTGGCTTTTTCGAAAGACTTGGCCAGAACCGTTCGTCCGTCCGAGGGTTCACGTCCTCAAACCCGCCTGTCGAACTGGATGAGGATTATCGGGCCGGCTCCAAATAGCTCTTCAAGCTAGGCCGTCCGCCCCTGTCCGCCCCGACGGGAATCCGCCCGCGGGAACCGAAAGAAACGAAATGTTCGATATCAAGCGCAAGACGATCGAGTGGGGCGGCAAGACGCTGGTCCTCGAAACCGGTCGCATCGCCCGTCAAGCCGACGGCGCGGTCCTGGCCACCATGGGCGAAACCGTCGTCCTGGCCACCGCCGTGTTCGCCAAGACCCAGAAGCCGGGCCAAGACTTCTTCCCGCTGACGGTCAACTATCAGGAAAAGACCTTCGCCGCCGGCAAGATCCCGGGCGGCTTCTTCAAGCGTGAAGGTCGTCCGTCGGAGAAGGAGACCCTGGTCTCCCGCCTGATCGACCGTCCGATCCGCCCGCTGTTCGTCAAGGGCTTCAAGAACGAAGTCCAGGTCGTCGTCACCGTGCTGCAGCACGACCTCGAGAACGATCCCGACATCCTGGGCATGGTGGCCGCCTCGGCCGCCCTGGTCCTGTCGGGCGCCCCGTTCATGGGCCCGATCGGCGCCGCGCGCGTGGGCTGGATCAATGACCAGTACGTGCTGAACCCGACGCTCGACGAGCTGAAGGAAAGCAAGATGGACCTGGTCGTGGCCGGCACCGCCGACGCCGTGATGATGGTCGAAAGCGAAATCCAGGAGCTCTCGGAAGAGATCGTGCTGGGCGGCGTCAACTTCGCCCACAAGGAAATGCAGACGGTGATCGACGCGATCATCGACCTGGCCGAGCACGCCGCCAAGGAGCCCTTCGCGTTCGAGCCGGAAGACACCGACGCGATCAAGGCCGAGATGAAGGCCATCGTCGGCGCGGACATCGCCGCCGGCTACAAGATCACCAAGAAGCAGGACCGCTACGAGGCGATCGGTAACGCCAAGAAGAAGGCCATCGAGGCGCTCGGCAAGTCGGACACCAATCCGGCCGGCTACGACCCGCTGAAGCTGGCCGCCATCTTCAAGGAACTGGAAGCCGACGTCGTGCGTCGCGGCATCCTCGACACCGGCCTGCGCATCGACGGCCGCGACGTCCGCACCGTACGTCCGATCCTGGGCGAAGTCGGCATCCTGCCGCGCACCCACGGTTCGGCCCTGTTCACCCGCGGCGAGACCCAGGCCATCGTGGTCGCCACCTTGGGCACCGGCGACGACGAGCAGTTCATCGACGCCCTGGAAGGCACCTACAAGGAATCCTTCCTGCTGCACTACAACTTCCCCCCCTACAGCGTCGGCGAGACCGGCCGTATGGGCAGCCCGGGCCGCCGCGAAATCGGCCACGGCAAGCTGGCCTGGCGCGCCCTGCGCCCGATGCTGCCGAGCAAGGAAGACTTCCCCTATACGATCCGCCTGGTCTCGGAGATCACCGAGTCGAACGGCTCGTCCTCGATGGCCACGGTCTGCGGTTCGTCGCTGGCCATGATGGACGCCGGCGTGCCGCTGATCCGTCCGGTCTCGGGCATCGCCATGGGCCTGATCCTGGAAAAGGACGGCTTCGCGGTTCTGTCGGACATCCTGGGTGACGAAGATCACCTGGGCGACATGGACTTCAAGGTGGCCGGCACCAGCGAAGGCCTGACCTCGCTGCAGATGGACATCAAGATCGCCGGCATCACCCCGGAGATCATGAAGCAGGCCCTGGCCCAGGCTCACGAAGGTCGCGCCCACATCCTGGGCGAGATGAACAAGGCCATGGACGCCCCGCGCGAAGACGTCGGCGACTACGCCCCGAAGATCGAGACCATCACCATCCCGACCGACAAGATCCGTGAAGTGATCGGCTCGGGCGGCAAGGTGATCCGCGAGATCGTCGCCACCACCGGCGCCAAGGTCGACATCAACGACGAAGGCACCGTGAAGGTCTCGGCCTCGGACGGCGCCAAGATCAAGGCCGCGATCGACTGGATCAAGTCGATCACCGACGAAGCCGAAGTGGGCAAGATCTACGACGGCAAGGTCGTGAAGGTCGTCGATTTCGGCGCCTTCGTGAACTTCTTCGGCGCCAAGGACGGCCTCGTCCACGTCAGCCAGATCAGCAACGAACGCGTCGCCAAGCCGTCGGACGTGCTGAAGGAAGGCCAGATCGTCAAGGTGAAGCTCCTGGGCTTCGACGACCGCGGCAAGACCAAGCTGTCGATGAAGGTCGTCGATCAGGAGACCGGCGAAGACCTGTCCAAGAAGACCGAAATCGCTCCAGAAGACGCCGTCACCACCTGAGTGACCGTCTCACCGAGGTGAGAGACCAGCGAGCGGGCGGTTCCGAAAGGAGCCGCCCGTTTTGCGTATTGGAGGTGGCCACCGGAATCCTCTCCTTTAGGGAGAGGGAGGGGCCCGCCGCGAAGCGGTGGGAGGGTGAGGGGTTACGGAGTTTGACGGCGTGCCGGCGCTCCGTCCGACGCCGTAACCCCTTACCCCAACCCTCTCCCTATGGGAGAGGGAGCATGAAAGTACGGGGATTGAGCGGCCTCTATCCCCGGCGTTCGCAAGATCGAAGCGAACGAAATCAACGACTTCTCACTTTTACGCGCGTCTGAATGATCCGCGTTCAGAACCGCTGCACAATCAAAGCTGTCCCCGTCGCAAGGGGAGGGCGCTTGGATCCGGCCCAAAGCGGCGGCGGGGATAGGTTGAGCGGGGCCGCGTGGGCGCCGCCTCGGTTCGGGTGGTGGTCTGTTCGTGGATAGATCCGGGACCACACGAAGGCCGAGGGGTTGGCCGAGCGCGGAGCGACAGGGCGGTGATCGTACAAGCCGCCTATCGTGGATCGTCGGGGTCGAGACGGATGTAGCCGATCGACTGGGTCCACGCCCGTCCGGGGGTAACGGAGGCCCGAGCAGACAACGCTCACGCCCGCCGTCCTCACGGCAGAGAACAGCCTGGCGGAGCGGTCGTCCGAGCCGAAACGTAAAATCAAACTCACGGTCTCCGGGTTCGCCCGGCCGCTCCGTCGCCTCCCCACACCTTCAGCGGTCAGGCCGCGTGAAGCGGAGACGCCGTGCGCATCAACCGATGTCTCAATCTGGAAACAATGAGTTTCGATAGTTTCGATTTTCACGACAATCCGCCGCGTCCATTCTCTCTTCATCGGAGCAACGGGACGGGCCAGGCGGCCACCCAGCAGAGGGATAACGGACATGAGCAGCGGCTTCTTCACCACCGACGACGGCACAAGGATCTTCTTCAAGGACTGGGGTCCCAAGACCGCCCAGCCGATCGTCTTCCACCATGGCTGGCCCCTGTCGTCGGACGACTGGGACGCCCAGATGATGTTCTTCCTGGCCAAGGGCTATCGCGTCATCGCCCATGACCGCCGAGGCCACGGCCGGTCGGACCAGACCGACACCGGCAACGAGATGGACACCTACGCCGCCGACGTGATCGCGCTGGCCCGCCACCTCGACCTGAAGAACGCCGTCCATATCGGCCACTCGACCGGCGGCGGCGAGGTCGCCCACTACGTGGCCCGGGCCGAGCCCGGCCGCGTCGCCAAGGCGGTGCTGGTCGGCGCGGTGACGCCGATCATGCTGAAGACCGAGGCCAATCCGGGCGGCCTGCCGCGGGAGGTGTTCGACGGCTTCCGCCAGGGCACGGCCTTCAACCGCGCCCAATTCTTCCGCGACGTCGCCGCCGGTCCGTTCTACGGCTTCAACCGGCCGGGCGCGAAGGTCTCCGAAGGCGTCGTCGACAACTGGTGGCGCCAGGGCATGATGGCCGGCGTCAAGGCGCTGTACGACTGCGTGGCGGCCTTCTCGGAAACCGACTTCACCCAGGATCTGAAGGCCATCGACGTGCCGGTCCTGGTGCTGCACGGCGAGGACGATCAGGTCGTGCCGATCGACGCCTCGGCCCGCCAGGCGATCAAGCTGCTGAAGACCGGCACGCTGATCACCTATCCGGGCTTCCCGCACGGCATGGCCACCACCGAGGCCGAGACCATCAATCGCGACCTGCTGGCCTTCATCGAGGGCTAGGGTTCAAACCGCCAAGTGTCCCGTCATCCCGCGCTTCATGCGCGGGACCCAGGGTTCAGCTTTCACGTGAGAGCGAACTCTCGCTCCGCACCTGCGGCGGACAAATGGGTCCCGCGAACAAGTCGCGGGATGACGGTGATTTCTGAGGGCGTGAAACCCTCACCCCTTCGGCGTCACCTTGACCACCGCGCTGTCCGGCGCGCCATTGCCGCCGCGACAGGCGGCCGGCTTGAACTTCAGGTCCATGCAGACCCAGACCTCGGTCAGACGGCCGTCCTTGACGCGGACATTGAGGCCCTCGGCGGTCAGGTCGCGGTTGCGCTTCAGGAAGGCGTGGCGGATCTGGCCGGCGGTCAGGGTCTCGTCGGGGCCAGGCTTGAGGTCGGGAATGTTCAGGCCTTTGCGCACGTCGCGGGCCTTCTTGAAATAGGCCTCGGGCGTCTCCCACTGGCACGTGCCGTGCGCCTGCCATTCGTGCTGCAGCAGCCAGGGCGAGGGGGTCATGCAGAGATTGGCCTTCACGGTCGCCGGATTGATCGGCGGGCTCGGCCTGCAGTAGCGCGGATGCACCCGGTCCGGGCCGTTGGGCCACAGGCCGTGCACGGTGAAGCCGAAGCGGTTGTTCCGGCACTGGATGATCTTGTCCGACTCCGGGATGCCGGCGCGGCAGGCCTCGGGCGACCAGAAGAGGGCCAGCAGATAGGCGGCGGTCGGGACATCGGTATGGATCTCGCCCGCCGGCGGGATCTCGGCCGGGGCCGGCGTCACGGTCGGCGGGACCGCGCAGGACTTCAGACTGGAGGCCTGGGCCCCGCTCGCGACGATGAGGATGGCGAGTGCGGCGGCGAGGGCGGTCTTCATGGCGCGGATAGGGACCCGCGCCGCCCTCGCCGTCAAGCGGGCCTAGAGCCTGTCCGTTTCTGATGGAATCATCAGAAACGGATAAACAGGCTCTATCTAAACATTTAGAGCGTGGCTGCGCCGAAACCGCTCACACTTTCGGCTGCCACGCTCTAGCGGCGGGCCTCGGTGGCCATCCGCACCGCCAGGCCGCCCAGTACGGTGGCCATCAGCCAGCGCTGGATCAGCGCGAAGCTGGGACGGGTCGACAGGAACGCGGCGATCGTGCCGGCGGTGAAGCAGATCGTCCCGTTGACGATCATGCTGACGCTGATCTGCGACAGGCCCAACGCCAGCGACTGGGTGAGCACTCCGCCGTGCTCGGGCTTGATGAACTGCGGCAGCAGCGACAGGTACAGCATCGCCGCCTTGGGGTTCAGGATGTTGGTCACGAAACCCATGCTGATCAGCTTGGCCGGGCTGTCCTTGGGCAGGTCGCGGACCTGGAACGGCGAGGCGCCGCCGGGCTTGATCGCCTGCCAGGCCAGCCAGCCCAGATACAGCGCGCCGCCGAAGCGCAGGACGTCATAGGCTATGGGCGCGGCCATCAGCAGGGCCGTGATGCCCAGCGAGGCGCAGACCAGATAGACGACGAAGCCCGCCGCCGTGCCGATCAGCGACACGATCCCGGCCCAGCGGCCTTGCGAAATCGAGCGGCTGACGACGTACAGCATGTTCGGCCCGGGGGTCAGGGCCATGCCCAGGCAGACGAGCGTGAAGGCGATCCAGGTCTTGGCTTCGGGCATGGGCGCGGCTCCGTATCGAGGTTGGGCGCCCAGGCGAACGGCTCACGAAGGCCCGCGCTTCCCGAGGGTCTTTTCCCTCTGAACGCCAGTCGCGCGAACACCGAAGCTCTAGCACCGTTCGGCCAGATGGGGGGCGGCGATGGCGCTCGGGAGAGGGAGATGGCGCCGCATCGCCGGCAAGCGTCACTTTTCCGCCACGCTACCCGCAATTGCGAGCGATTATCATTGCGACTGCTTTGCAAGATCGCTAAGAACGCTTCGCAATTTCAAGAGCGACGCCCTCGACGGCGCGCCCCGGGGACTGAACCAACATGCGTAACCCGAACTCAGCCGGCCCCAATGTCGCCGGCGTCATCAGCCGCCCGCGCCGCGCCCTGAGCGCCGCCGCCGTCGCCGGCCTCGCCGGCCTGAGCCTGGCCCATGTCGCCGCCGCCGCTGAAGTCGCCACCGCCGCGCCGGTCGCCACCGCCCCGGCCGCCGACAGCACCGAGGTCTCGACTGTCAAGATCGACGCCAAACGCGTGGCCGACCCGTCGTCGAGCAAGTTCACCGCCCCGCTGGTCGACACGCCCAAGTCGGTGACGGTCATCACCTCCAAGATCATCGAGCAGACCGCCGCCACCTCGCTGACGGACATCCTGCGCACCTCGCCGGGCATCACCTTCGGCGCCGGCGAAGGCGGCCAACCGCTGGCCGACCGTCCGTTCATCCGTGGCTCCAGCTCGGCCAACAACATCTTCGTCGACGGCGTCCGCGACAGTGGCGGCCAGACACGCGAGATCTTCAACCTCGAACAGGTCGAGGTCGTCAAAGGCCCCGACAGCGCCTACAGCGGCCGCGGCTCGGGCGGCGGCAGCATCAACCTGTCGTCCAAGACGCCCAAGGCCGAGAGCTTCGCCCGGGGCGCGGTCGGCGTCGGAACCGACGAATATGTCCGCGCCACCGCCGACCTGAACTACGCCTTCAACGACAATGTCGCGGTGCGCCTGAACGTGCTGGGGACCCAAGGCAATACCCCGGGCCGCAGGGCCGTCGACTTCAGCCGCTGGGGCGTGGCCCCGTCGCTGGCCGTCGGCCTGAACGGCGACACCCAGCTGACGATCAGCTACTACCACCTCGACACCGACCAGACGCCCGACTACGGCATCCCGCTGGTCACCAAGACGACCGAGCCGCGCACCGCCTCGGGCATCCTGGCCGTCGATCGCCGCAGCTTCTACGGCGTCGAGGCGCGCGACTTCCAGAAGACGAAGTCCGACATCGCCACCTTCGCCATCGATCACAAGATCAATGACGACCTGAATATCCGCCAAGTGGTCCGCTATTCGAAGTCGCTGAACGACTACATCGTCACCAATCCGGGCGACGGCGGCGCGGCCCAGTTCGTTCAAGGCCAATGGTGGATGAAGCGTGGAACCAAGACCCGCTGGAATCCGGCCGAGACGGTGGCCGCGGTCACCGACCTGCACGGCAAGACGATGTTCGGCGGCCTGGAGCACAGCTTCGACGTCGGGCTCGAACTGAGCCGCGAGGAAAACCTCAACGCCGCCTATTCGACCTTCACGACCTCGGGCGCGGCCTGCCCGACCGGCTTCACGATCGCGGCGAACACCCTGACCAGCCTGGGCGCGGGCGATTGCACCCTGGTCTATCATCCGAACGACAAGGACAGCTGGAGCGGCGTAATCAATCGCGGGCCGGCCACGCGCACCCTGGCCAAGACCGCCGCGGTGTATGGCTTCGACACCATCAAGTTCGGCGAGCGGTGGCTGCTGAACCTGGGCGTGCGTCACGACAGCTACAAGAGCTCGGGCGTCGACGTCGCGACCACCCAGGCCAACGGCGTCTTCACGTCGGTCACCTACACGCCGCGCCACGGTTCGTGGGACTTCACCAATTACCAGGTTGGCTTGGTCTTCAAGCCGACGACCAGCTCCAGCCTCTACGCCTCGTACGGCACCTCCTCGACCCCGCCGGGCATCGCGGCCGGCGACCAGAACAGCAACGTCTCGACGGGTACGGGCAACCTGGCCACCGTGCAGCTGGAGCCGGAAGACAGCGAAAGCATCGAGCTGGGCGCCAAGGCCAACGTCTTCCACGACACGCTGGCCCTGTCGGCGGCCGCCTTCAAGACGACCCGCAAGAACGCTCAGATTCAGATCGACGCCAACACCTACGCCCAGGTCGGGGAGGTCGAGGTCAAGGGCTTCGAGCTCGGCTTCTCGGGCAATGTCACGCCCAAGTGGCAGGTGTTCGGCGGCTATACCTATATGGACAGCGAACTGGTCCGCGGCGCCTATACCAGCGTCAACCAGGGCGACCCGCTGGCCAACACGCCCAAGCACAGCTTCTCGACCTTCACCACGTATAAGGTGACCCGCAAGATCGCCCTGGGCGGCGGCGCCTATTACGTGTCGAGGAGCTTCGGCGGCAATCAGGGTGGGGCCGGCGGCGGAGCCAACAAGATCTACGCCCCGTCCTATACGCGCTACGACGCCTTCGCCTCGTGGGCCGTCAGCGACAAGGTCGACCTGCAGCTGAACGTCCAGAACCTGACGGACGAACGTTACATCGCCCGCACCAACGGCGTGCACCACGCCGATCCGGCGCCGGGCCGCCAGGCGATCCTGACCGTTAACGTGAAGTACTGATCCTCCCCTCCCGGTGCTTCACGCGCCCCGCTCGACAACGGCGTCGAGCGGGGCGCTTTATTTTTCCGGCTGATGCGGATCAAAGAGAAAGACCGGCGCGACGGCTAAGCCTCGGCGACGACAGGGAACCGTTCCGATGATGCTGCAGATCCCGCAGGTGCTGACCAAGACGCAGGTGGCCGACGCCCGGGCGATCCTGGACGCGGGGCCGTGGGTCGACGGCAACCTGACCTCGGGCTTCCAGGCGGCGCGGGCCAAGACCAACGAGCAGCTGCCGCAAGACTGCGAGGCGGCCCGCACGGTCGGCGAGGCGATCCTGCAGGCGCTGGAGGCTCATCCGCTGTTCGTCTCGGCGGCCCTGCCGCAGGTCATCCTGCCCCCGATGTTCAACCGCTATGGCGAAGGCATGGGCTTCAAGGACCATGTCGACAACGCCATCCGCCGCGATCCGGTCAGCGGCCAGAGGCTACGCACCGACCTGTCGGCGACGTTGTTCCTGGCCGAACCGGACGCCTATGACGGCGGCGAGCTGGTCGTGAACGACCTCTACGGCAGCCACGCGGTCAAGCTGGAGGCGGGCGACCTGATCCTCTATCCCAGCTCCAGCCTGCACCACGTCACGCCGGTGACCCGGGGGGTGCGCACGGCCAGCTTCTTCTGGATCCAGAGCCTGATCCGCGACGACGTCAGACGGACGATGCTGCTGGAGATGGACATCGCCATCCAGCGCCTGGCCCGCCAGGTCGCGGCCGATGACGAGGGGATTCTGTCGCTGACCGGCGTCTATCATAACCTGCTGCGCCAATGGGCGGAGGTCTGAAGGCGCGCGGAATAATGCGTTCAGGGAACATCGGTACGCCTTGCGAACCATAAGTTTACGGTTGCGCTCCACGATCCGCCCAACTTGGCGGAGATCGGATGTCCCAGACGTCGACCCACGATGCGCCTGCTCCCACGCCCTTGCCGTTCGGCGAGGCGGAGGCGGCGCGCTGGTTCTTCGACAACGCCAACGATCTCTTCGCGGTGGTTTCGGCCGAGGGCCGCTTCGTTTCGGTCAATCCCGCCTGGACCGTCCTGACGGGCTGGTCGGTCGAGGAGCTGGTCGGCCAACCCACGATCAAGTTCGCCCATCCGGACAGCCAGCCCGACCTCGCCGACGCCGCGAGGCGGATGCGCGAGACCGGGGCGGCGATCCACGACGTGAAGGTCCGCTGCAAGGATGGGCGCTGGGTCTGGCTGCAAGGCCGCTCGCGCCTCGGGCCCAACGGCGAGATGATCGGGCTGATGCACGACATCACCAAGGACGTGGAAGCCCGCGCCGAGCTGGAGGCCGCCCGCCGCACTCGCGAATTGCTGGCCGAGGCCGCCGGGATCGGGATCTGGAGCTACGATCCCCAAGACCAGCGCATCGACTGGTCGCCGGACGCCTTGGCCTTGCTGGGCCTGTCGCCGTCCGACGTGGCCACGGCCGACCTGTTCCTGGCCCGGCTGCCAGAGGACCAGCGCCAGACGGTGCAGCAGGCCTTTCACCACGCCACCCGGACCGGCGAGGGCGGTACGATCGAATTTCGGCTGCGTGGCGACGATGGGCGTTGGCTGACCTTCCGCAGCACCTATCGCGCCGAGCCCCAGCCGGGCGGCCTCTACGCCCTGACAGGCGTCTCGCAGAACATCACCGACGTGGCCCGTAGCCGCGACAAGGCGATCTGGAGCGAGCGCCGCGCCCGCCGCCTGGTCGAGGACGCGCCGTTCGCGGTCGCGGTCTACGACCTGGACATGCGGCTGCGCCTGGTCAGCCCGCGTTTTCTCGAGATCTTCCGGTCGACCGAGGCCCAGGTGATCGGCAAGACCCTGTCGGAACTCACCAACGGCGGCCGCCGCCGCTTCGTGGCCGGCGTCAGCCGGGCCCTGGAAGGCGAGGTCGTCACCCGGCGCGAGGACCGCCTGTTCGACGCCGAGGGCGTGGAGCGCTCGTTCCGCTGGGAGGCTCGCCCGTGGCGTGATGTGGCCGGCGAGATCGTCGGCGTCATCACCTATATGGACGATGTCACCGCCTTGGCCGCGGCCCGGCGCGAGGCGCGGATCAACGCCCGCCGGCTGAAGGTCGCGCTGGGCGCGGCGCGAGCCGGCGTCTACGAGATCGACTACGAAGGCGAGAGCTTCTGGGGTTCGCCGGAATTCAACCGCATCATGGGCCGCCGCATCGGATTCGAGGATATCCGGCATCAGACGCTGCCGGGACTGCATCCCGACGATCGTGTCGCCTTGCTCGCGGCCGCCTCGGGCTGGCGCGACAGCGGCCGCGACAGGGCTCATGAATATGACGTGCGGCTTGTCGATTCCACCGGCGAAGCGCGCTGGGTTCGGGTCTTCCACGAAACGCGCCGCACGCCCGACGGCGCGCCCCGCAAGGCGTTCGGCCTGGTGCTGGACATCGACGAGAAGAAGAAGGCCGAGCTGGCCCTGGTCGCCGCCGAGCGCGCGGCCCAGGCGGCCAATGAGGCCAAGGCCCAGTTCCTGGCCAATATGAGCCACGAGATTCGCACGCCGATGAACGGGGTGCTGGGCGTCATGCACGTGCTCAAGCGCGAGCTGCCGGCGGGCGACAGCGCCGACCTGCTGGGCGAGGCCCTGGCCGCGGGTCAAATGCTGTCGACCCTGCTGGACGACGTGATCGATATTTCCCGCATCGAGGCCGGGCGGCTTGACCTTAACCACGAGCCGGTGGATCCGCGCGAGCTGACCCGTGGTGTCGCGCGCCTGCTGGCCGGCCAAGCCACACACAAAGGCCTGCGGCTGGAGCTCGATCTGGCCGACGACCTGGGCTGGGTTCAGACGGATCCGACCCGCGTACGCCAGGCCCTGTTCAACCTGATCGGAAACGCCGTAAAGTTCACGCTGCAGGGTTCGGTGACCGTGCGGGTGCGCAAGCTCGCGGACGTCTCGGGCCAGCGCCTGGTCTTCGAGGTGATCGACACCGGCGTCGGCGTGCCCCTGGAGGCCCAGGCGCGGCTGTTCGAGCGCTTCCAGCAGGCCGACGCCAGCACCACCCGCCGCTTCGGCGGCTCGGGCCTGGGCCTGGCCATCACCCGCAAGCTGGCCCAGATGCTGGGCGGCGAGGTCGCGTTCCGCTCCACGCCTGGCGAGGGCTCGACCTTCACCCTGACCATCGACGCTCCGCCGGTCGCGCCGCCCGACGCCGTGGAGGCGCCGGCCGAGGACTTGCTGGCCGGGCTGAAGGTGCTGGTCGTCGAGGACAATCCGACCAATCAGCTAGTCGCGCGTCGCATCCTAGAGCAGCTGGGCGCCTCAGTGCGTGTCGCCGACGATGGGGCCTCGGGCGTAGCCGCGGCCCGCGATGGAGCCTTCAACCTGATCCTGATGGACGTGCAGATGCCGGGCATGGACGGGCTTGAGGCCGCGCGCCGCATCCGGGCCCTGCCGGGCCCCGCCAGCCGCGCGCCGATCATCGCCCTGACCGCCAACGTCATGGCGCACCAGCGGGCCTCGTATCGCGCCGCCGGCATGGACGGCGTCGCCGCCAAGCCGATCGCCCCGGCCGCCCTGGTCGCCGAGATCGTCCGACTGTCGCAGGCCGGCGCCGATGCGCGCGAAGCCGTCGCTTAAGGCCGTTCCTCTCAAGCCCTTTCCCTGAAGCTCTGAACCACGCTAAGCAGGGCGAAAGTCCGGGGAAAAGAACATGGCCGAAGACGCCAAGGAACGCGCCTCCATGCGCACGGTAGTGGCGGCCTCGTCGGCCGGCACGGCCTTCGAATGGTACGATTTCTTCATCTTCGGCAGCCTGGCCCAGGTCATTTCCAAGACCTTCTTCACCGGCCTGCCCGACGCGGCCGGCTATATCGCGGCCCTGGCTCTGTTCGGGGTCGGCTTCGCGTTCCGGCCGCTGGGCGCCCTGGTGTTCGGCAAGATCGGCGACCAGGCCGGCCGCAAGGGCGCGTTCCTGGCCACGGTGCTGCTGATGGGCGGCGCGACCTTCGCCATCGCCTTCCTGCCGACCTACCAGCAGGCCGGGATCATCTCGCCGATCCTGCTGATCGTCATGCGCTGCGTGCAGGGCTTCGCGCTGGGCGGCGAGTACGGCGGGGCGGCCATCTATGTCGCCGAACACTCGCCAGCCAACAAGCGCGGCTGGTCGACGTCCTGGGTGCAGACCTCCGCCGCCTTCGGCCTGTTCGGCGCGCTGCTGGTGATCCTCGCCACCCGCTGGGTCCTGGGCAAGCACGTCGGTCCCGAGGCCTTCGACGCCTGGGGCTGGCGGGTCCCGTTCGCCGTCTCGATCGGCCTGCTGGGCGTCTCGGTCTGGATGCGGATGAAGCTGACCGAAAGCCCCGCCTTCGCCGCGATGAAGGAAGAGGGCCAGGCCTCCAAGGCGCCCTATGCCGAGGCCTTCGGCCAGTGGAAGAACCTGAAGCTGGTGATCCTGGCTTTCCTGTCGATGATGTGCGCCCAGGGCGCCGTCTGGTACACGAGCTTCTTCTACGTCCAGACCTTCATGGAGAAGTTCCTGAAGGTCGATCCGGTCACCATCAATGGCCTGATGATGACCGCCACGGCGATCAGCGCCGTCTTCTACGTCGTGTTCGGCTGGCTGTCAGACAGGGTGGGCCGCAAGCCGGTGATGCTGGGCGGCATGACCCTGGCCCTGCTGTTCTATTTCCCCGGCTTCCATCTTCTGGAAAAAGCCGCCAACCCGGCCCTGGCGGAAGCCTCGGCCAAGTCGCCCGTCGTAGTCGTGGCCGATCCCAAGGACTGCTCGCTGCAATTCGATCCCGTCGGCAAGGCGGCCTTCGTCACCTCGTGCGACATCGTCAAGGGCGCGCTGGCCAACGCCGGGATCTCCTACGCCAACCAGACGGCGCCGGCCGGAACGGTGGCGGTGGTCAAGGTCGGCGGCGTCGAGGTGACGTCCAAGAGCGCGGCGGGCCTGCCGAAGGCGCGGACCAAGGCGGTGAAGACCGGCGTGGAAAGCCAGATCAAGGTGGCCCTGGCCAAGGCCGGCTATCCAGCCAAGGCCGATCCCGCGCGGATGAACAAGCCGCTGATCCTGCTGGTCTTGTTCGTGTTCGTGATCGCCGCCACGGCGCTGTTCGGTCCGCTGGCCGCCTGCCTGGTCGAGCTGTTCCCGACTCGGGTGCGCTACACGGCCCTGTCGCTGCCCTATCATATCGGCACGGGCTGGGTGGGCGGCTTCGTGCCGTTCTTCGCCTTCGCCATCGTGACGGCGGTCGGCAACATCTATGCCGGCCTATGGTACCCGGTGGCCTTCACCCTGATCAGCGTGCTGACCACGGCCTTCCTGTTGCCCGAGACCAAGGAGCGGCCGCTCAACTAGCGGCGGGCAGCACCTCGACGACCACCTCGGCCTGGGTCAGGGCATGGACCAGGGCCGGGTCAACCGCGTGGGTGATCAGGCGGACGATCTGGCGGCCCTCGCGCGCCAGCTGGATCAGATGGTCGGCGTCGACCCCGGCGCCATCGACGCGCTCGACGTCGCGGCGGGCCATCTTCACGACCTCGGGCTCGGCGTCGCCGTCCAGCACCAGCACGTCGGCCGCGCCCAGCGCCCGCACGGCGCGCAAGGTCAGCAGATCGGAAGGGCCCTTGCCGGCGATGAAGCGCACGGTTCCCCGACGGGCCGAACCCTTGGCGAGGGCCTCGCGGAAAAGTTGGCCGGCGCGGTCCATGTCGCCGGCTCGGGCGGCCTCGGCGGCCTCGCCCAGCACCGCGTCGCGCAGGAAGGCTCGACGCTCGTGCAAGGCCGGAAGGGCGCCGCGCACTTCGCTTTGGAATTTCCGCAGCAGGGCGGCCACGCGGCCCGTGCCCTCCGGCACCTGAACCTCGATGTCGTTGCGCAGCATGGTCGCCAGGACCGGCGCGGAGCCGCCGGTGCCGACGGCCGCCACCACCTCGCCGCGGTCGATCACCGCTGGCGTGTTGAAGTCGCAGAGCTCGGGTCGATCGACGACATTGACCAGCACCCGCGCGGCGCGGGCCGCGCTAGCGGCGGCTTGCACGAAGACCTCGTCTGGGCTGGCCACGAAGGCCAGGGTCGCGCCGGTGTACGAGCCGGGCAGATAGGCCGCGTGGCCATCCAAACGGATCACCGTGGCGGGCGAACCCTCGAACAATCGGGCCTTGGCCTCGGCCGCGTCGCCGGCGCCGGCGATCACCACCTTGCGGCCGGCCAGGGGGAAGTAGGCGGGGAAGGAGTCCAACACGAGACCTCGAAAACAGGGATCTATTGCGAGCGGCAGTCGGCGTAAGGGCCGCCGGGGAAGCCCTTGAGCATGGCGTCGGCGCCCTTGCTCCAGATCTCGGCGTCGCCGGCGGCATAGCGCGCGCCGGAGGCCGAGCGGGCCAGCGTCAGGGTCTTGGTCGCGCCGCCCGCCGTCACCACGACGCGCTTGCCGTGCAGGGCGTAGGCGGCGGTGAACCGCTTGCCGGCCTTGCAGCTGTAGCGGATCGGCGCGTCGGTGGCGTCCATCGGCGCCACCGTGGCGCAGCCGGCCAGGGTCGCGGCCAGGACGGCGAAGGAAACGATGACGCGGCGCAAGATCAGGCCTCCATGCGATGCCGAGCGTCAACATAGCGGGTTTCGAACGGCGCCCGCCTAGCTTTCGCCGGCGCGGGCGCGATTTTCCGCCATCGCGCGTTTCCTGTTCGGAACCGCTGCTCAAAATCCTCTGGCCAAGCCCGGAGTGAACGGTGTTAGGTTTGGTCATTGGCGGCCCCGCTGCGCCGCCACCGCTTTCGTTGGGAGACGAAAACGCATGGCCGTGACCCTCGATATCAATGGCAAGCCGACGTCGGTGCAGGCGGCGCCCGAGACCCCGCTTCTGTGGGTGTTGCGCGACGAACTGGGCATGACCGGCACGAAGTTCGGCTGCGGCCTGGCCCAGTGCGGGGCCTGCACGGTCCATCTGGATGGTCAGCCGATCCGTTCGTGCGTCACGCCGATCCAGGCGGTCGGAACCGCCAAGATCACGACCATCGAGAGCCTGGGCGGCCAGCACCCGGTGCAACAGGCCTGGGTGCGCCACGACGTGCCGCAATGCGGCTACTGCCAGTCGGGTCAGATCATGTCGGCGGTCGCCTTGCTGGAGCAGAACAAGAAGCCCTCGGACGAGGACATCGACAACGCCATGGCCGGGAATATCTGCCGCTGCGGCGCCTATCAGCGGATCCGGGCGGCGATCAAGGACGCGGCGGACTTCGGTCCGCCCACCGGCGAGCCGCACGCCGACATCGACGAGGCCATCGTCGCCGGCTCCGGCGCGACCCATCGTGGAGCCGGCCGATGAACGCGCCCTTCAAGCCTTCCGCCGCGCCCAGTCGGCGCGATGTGATCGTCGCCTCGGCCCTGGTCGGCGGCTCGCTGCTGGTCGGCTGCTCGCCCGCCGATATCATGAGCGCCGGCTCCAAGGTCGAGGTCGGGGCGTTCGGGCCCTTCATCAAGATCGCGCCGGACGGCGTGGTGACGGTGATCTCGAAACATCTGGAGATGGGCCAGGGCAACCATGCCGGCCTTTCGGCGATCGTCGCCGAGGAGCTGGACGCCGACTGGACCAAGGTGATGGTCGAACAGGCCCCGGCCAACGCCAAGCTCTACGCCAACGGCGCCCTGGGCGCGCAGCTGACCGGCGGTTCGTCGGCGATCTCCAACTCGTGGGATCAGCTGCGCAAGGCTGGGGCCGGCGCGCGGGCCATGTTCGTCCAGGCCGCCGCCAACAAGTGGAACGTCCCGGTCGGTGAGATCACGGTCAAGGACAGCATCCTGACCCACACGTCGGGCAAGACCGCCGGGTTCGGCGAGCTGCTGACCGACGCGGCCAAGGTTCCGCCACCGACCGACGTCAAGCTGAAGGACCCCAAGACCTTCACCCTGATCGGCACCGACCGGGTGCGCCGGAAGGACGCCCAGGCCAAGAGCGACGGCACGGCCCGCTACACCCAGGACGTCCGCCTGCCGGACATGCTGACGGCGGTGGTCGCCCACGGCCCGCGGTTCGGCGCCAAGGTGAAGAGCGTCGATGCCGCCGAGGCCAAGAAGGTCCCGGGTGTGGTCGACGTCTTCGAGATTCCGACGGGCGTCGCCGTCGTCGCCCAAAACACCTACGCCGCCCGCATGGGCCGCGAGGCGTTGAAACTGGACTGGGACGAGGACAAGGCCGAGAAGCGCGGTTCGGCCGCCATCACGCAACTTTTCAAGGACATCGCGGACGGCAAGAACACCGACACCAAGTGGGAGGCCTTCGATCAGCGCGGCGATGCGGCCTCGCTGAACAGCGCCAAGGGCGCGCAGGTGTTCGAGACGACCTACGAGTTCCCCTACCTGGCCCACGCGACCATGGAGCCGATGAACTGCGTGGCCGCCGTGGACGGCAACAAGGTCAAGCTGACCTTCGGTTCGCAGGGCCAGACCCTGGACCAGCTGGCCGCCGCCAAGATCGTCGGCTGCCTGCCAGGCTCGGTGGAAATCGAGACCCTGTTCGCGGGCGGCTCGTTCGGCCGGCGGGCCAACTTCCAGTCCGACTACGTCGCCGAATGCGTCCACATCGCCAAGAAGATCGGCAAGGGCCGGCCGGTGAAGCTGGTCTGGACTCGCGAGGACGACATGCGGGCCGGCTATTTCCGGCCAACCGTGGTTCACGCCGTGAAGATCCAGCTGGACAAGGACGGCTATCCCGCCGCCTGGCGCCACCGGATCGTCACCCAGTCGATCATGAAGGGCTCGCCGATGCCGGCCGGCAAGGGTCCCGACCAGACGGCGATCGAGGGAACGGCGGGCTCGCCCTATCTGAAGGCCACGCCGATCGTCGACGCCCAGGTGGCGCTGCCGGATGTCGGCGTGCCGGTGCTGTGGTGGCGCTCGGTGGGTGCGACCCACACCGCCTTCGTCATGGAGCACACGATCGACCAGCTGGCCGCCAAGGCCGGCAAGGATCCGATCGAGTATCGCCGGACCCTTTACACCAAGGCCGGCGCCGATCGGCATCTGGCCGCACTGAATCTGGCGGTCGAGAAGGCCGGCCCGACCGCCGCGGCGGGCTGGACCCGGGGCGTGGCCGTGCACGAGAGCTTCGGCTCGGTCGTGGCCCAGGTCGCCGAGGTCAAGCTGCAGGACGGCGTCCCGCGCGTCGGGCGGGTGGTCACGGCCATCGACTGTGGGGTCGCGGTCTCGCCCGACCAGATCGCGGCGCAGATGGAAGGCGGGACCTGCTACGGGCTCTCGGGTGTCCTCTACGGCGAGGTCACCTTGACCGACGGCAAGGTCGACCAGAGCAATTTCGATCGGTACCGCGTCCTGCGGATCAACGAGGCGCCGACGGTGGAAACCAATATCGTGCCTTCCGGCAATCCACCTAGCGGGGTGGGCGAACCGGGCACGCCGGTGATCGGTCCGGCCGTGGCCAACGCCTTGTTCGCCCTGAACAAGACGCCCACCACGCGCCTGCCATTCGTCCGTTCCGAAGCCTGATTGGCGAAAGTTCCCGTCCTGCTCGCTAGACGGGAGCAAATTCGCCAATCATCTTGCCGTCATGGTCGATCGCGTCAGTAAGGCTTTCGAGAAGCTTACCCCCCGGGAGCGGGAAATCCTCCGGCTCATCGCCGCGCATCTCCAATCCAAGGAGATCGCGCGGGCGCTCGGCCTTTCACCCAAGACGGTCGAGATGCACGTGCTCAGCGCGCGCCGCCGGCTGTCGGGCCTGAGCCGCCGCGATGCGGCCTTGGCCTTCGTGGCCTGGGAAGGCGGCGACCCCGGTAATGACTACCGTAAGCGACCAAGCGATCTGGCAGCGCTTCCAGACCCGCCGCTTTCTGATCGAGAGATTGGAAGCGGTCATGAGCGAACGACACAACCCGAACCGGACATCCAGAAAGCCAATCAGGCCGGACGTTTCGGCGGCGGGTGGGGATTGGCGGCAGCGCCGGATGTCGCCGGCCGGAGCGTGGAGCCGGCGCGCGTCGACGTGCGACGCGGCGGCCTCGCTGAAGGTTCGGGCGAATGGCGGGCGGCCTTCCACGACCTCGTCGCCGGCTCTGGCGATGACGTTTCTCATGCACGACCGGCTGCACGACGGGATTGGCGTCATGAGATGAGCAATCTTCAGTGGCTCGGCCTGGTGCTTGGGATCACCGCGCTGACCGCCGTCCTCCTCGCCGTCATCGCGATCGGCGTGCATGAGTTCATCATGGCGGTCCAGCGAATCACCCATCGCTGACCGGCCGCCGCCGACCCCACCACCATCATCGCAGTGCTCATCAACGGGCGGCTTCGGCCGCGCGACGGGATTTCCTTTGCATGAAAAGATCGTGCGCTACATCGTTCGGAGGGAGCATGACCGTGGGGCGCGGGCTGTTCTCCCCGCAGGGCGGGCTGTCGCCCGCACCGAGATTCGAGCTTGGCGTCACTATCCACATTCGAGCTGCTGCTTCCCTTCACCAGCTACCTGTGCGCCTTGGCGACCTGCTGTCTGGCTGTCCTGAAAGGGGATCGCTCTTTGCGCCTCGCGGCGGCGGCCCTGCTCGTCGCCTGGGCCCTGTCGCCGCTTATCAGCAAGGGACACAGGAACGGCTTGGACTATCCAGTCACGATCCTGGATACGCATCTAACGCTGATCTTGATATGGATTTCCATGCGATGGCGGCGGATCTGGTGCGCCGTGCTCGCCGCCCTGACAATGATCGTCGTCATCATTCCGATCGTCGCCACATTCGATCGCGAGATCCACATCTACAATCACGCTGTCTCCAACAACATCGTGTCCGATCTCCAGCTCGTGGTTGTCCTGGTGGCTGTCTGGCTGACCGTCCGCGCCCGGAGACGGGCCGATGAAGGCGCAGCTCCATCCTAGCTTCGGCGACCTGGCAATCGCTCTGAAGCGGGCCAGGGGACTCGAGCAAGCCGCCGCGCGATGTGATTTCCTTTGCATGAAAGGATCGCGCGCGACATCGTCGAGGAGGATCAGGCCCGCGGGGCGGGATCCATGCTTTACGTCGAGCAGGCCGTCGCTCGCATCGGGGTTTGTGCTTGTTCGATCTATTAAGCCCCTACGTCGTCTATCTGCTGGCCCTAGCGACCTGCGGGGCGGCGGTCTGGAAGGGAGATCGACCGCTTCGGCTGGCGGCGGCGGTCTTGATCGCCGCCTGGGTGCTCTCGCAACTGGTGTCGCAGCGGCATCAGTACAGATTGGACTATCCGGTGATAATCATCGACACCAACACGGCGTTGATCTTTGTCTGGATCTCGATGCAGTGGCGACGGCTATGGTGCGCGGTGCTCGCCGCCTTGACGATCGTGGTCGTCGTCATTCCGTTCGTCGCCCTGGCCGATCCCGGTATTCACAAATACAATCAGTACGGCGCCAACAACGTCGTGAGCTGGCTGCAGCTGCTCGTCATCAACCTAGCGACTTGGCTCACCGTTCGCGCCCGGAGACGGGGCGATGAAGGCGCTGGTCGGTCCTGATCTCGACGCCGTCGGCGACGAACAGGATGTCGCCGAGTTCCGCCGCGGCTTCGCGGTGGTCGGCGAGAACAACCGTCGCATCCTGACGATCCTGATCCCCAAGCTGGTGGCCTTGCAGGAGCGGGGCGATTCCGCCGCCGCCCTCAGGCTGATCGCAGAGATCAAGCGCATCGTGACGGGCGGGGAGAAAGCCTTGCATTGAAGAACGGGCGAAGGCCGTCGGTTGGATCCTTGGAGGGAGATCCAGCCCTTCAACGGCCTTCGATGGCGCGGGCGAGATCCTCGGGTCGATCCACATCGAGGTGGATCCCCGGATCCTCGACGGGAACTCGCGCCAGCCGGGCGCCCGCGCTCTCCACGAGGGCGCGGGCGCCTTCGTCTCCGGAAAGGCCGCGCAGGGCCGGAAGCCAGGCCGCGCCGAACAGGACGGGATGGCCGCGTCGGCCCAGATAGGTCGGGGCGACGATCCCATTCAGGCCGTTCAGCGCCTGGGCCAGGCGCGCGGGGGTCGATGGGTCGATCGCCGGCATGTCTCCCAGAAGAACGAAAGCGCCCCCCGCATCGTCCGGCAACGCCTGGGCGGCTGTCCGCAACGATGCGCCCATGCCCTCGTCGGGGCTCTCGACGGAAACCAGGACGAGCCGCTCGGAAGCCTTCAGCCGGGTCGCCGTCGCCTCGATCGCCTTGCGCACGGCCGGATCGGGCCCGATCGCCACGAAAACACGCCGTACGGGGGCCAGGAACGCCGTCAGTAGGGCGCCTGCCACGAGCGGCGCGCCGTTCAGCGGGGCGACAAGCTTGCCGCCGCCGAACCGGGCGCCGCGACCGGCCGCCAGCACGATGGCCTCCAGCGACGTCGTAGCGCTTTGCGTCATGGGCTCCAGCCCCTATTCTTAGGCCCAGACATGACGCCCTATGACGACAGCTCCGCGCAAGCGGTAACGACCGCGCCCCGGCTTATCGACGGCTTTGGCCGCGCCGTGACCTATCTGCGCGTCTCCGTGACGGACCGGTGCGACCTGCGCTGCCTCTACTGCATGTCCGAACACATGACCTTCCTGCCGAAGGCCGAGGTGCTGACGCTGGAGGAGCTGGACCGTCTGGCCTCGACATTCGTGGGCCTGGGCGTGCGCAAGCTGCGCCTGACCGGTGGCGAACCGCTGGTGCGCAAGGGCTTCATGGACCTGGTAGGCGGCCTATCGCGGCACCTGCGCTCGGGCGCGCTGGACGAGCTGACCCTGACCACCAACGGCACCCAGCTGGAACGCTACGCCGTAGAGCTGGCCCGCCATGGCGTGCGGCGGATCAACGTCTCGCTGGACACCTTGAAGCCGGACCTCTTCCGAACCTTGACGCGCGGCGGTGACCTGGCGCGGGTGGTCGCCAGCATCGATGCGGCGCTGGCCGCCGGGATCGCGGTCAAGATCAACGCCGTGGCGCTGAAGAATGACAACGCCGCCGAACTGCCTGAGTTGATCCAATGGGCCCACGCCCGCGGCTGCGACGTGACGCTGATCGAGACCATGCCGCTCGGCGAGGTCGACCAGGACCGGACCGACCAGTTCCTATCGCTGAAGGACGTCCGCCGTGACCTGTCCTCGTTCTGGACGCTGGAGGACATCCACTACGCCACCGGCGGACCCGCGCGTTATGTGCGCGTGGCCGAGACCGGTGGGCGGCTGGGGTTGATCACGCCCCTCAGCAACCATTTCTGCGACACCTGCAATCGGGTGCGCTTGACCTGCACCGGCACCCTGCACACCTGCCTCGGCCGCGACGACGCCAGCGACCTGCGAGCGGTGATCCGCGCGGGAGCGAGCGACGCGGAACTCCAGGACGCGATCTTCGCGGCGATCGGGGCCAAGCCCAAAGGGCACGATTTCCAGATCGCCGCGGCGCGCCCGGCCGTGGCGCGACACATGTCGACGACGGGCGGCTGACATGGCCCGGGTGCTTCTGTTTGGGCGCCTGGCTGACCAGGCCGGCTGGCGCGATCGCGTGATCGCGGCGTCCGACCTCTCCGGCTTGCGCGACGCCTTGGCGGCCGCGGATCCCGACTTGGCCGAGGCTCTGGCCGCGCCCGGCGTGCAGGTCGCGGTCGACAAGGCCATCGTCCGGGGCGAAGCGGCGCTGACCGCCGGAACCGAGGTCGCCTTTCTACCGCCGATGAGCGGCGGATGACCGTCACCCTGACCGCGCGGCCGTTCGAGCCTGGCGCCCTCGTCACCGCCTTCTGCGCCGATCGCGCCGAGACCGGAGCGGTGGCCACCTTCGTGGGTCTGGCCCGGGCCGAGAAAGGCTTGGCGGTCGCGCTGGAGCTGGAGGCCTATCCGGGCTTCACCGACGCGGCGATCGGCGAGATCGTCACGGCCGCCGTCGCGCGCTTCTCGCTGCACGACGTTCACGTCGTCCATCGGACCGGACGCATCGCGCCGGGCGAGGCGATCGTCTTCGTCGCCACGGCCGCCGGCCATCGCCGCGAGGCTTTCGAGGCCTGCGACTTCCTGATGGACTATCTCAAGAGCCGCGCGCCCTTCTGGAAGAAGGAGCACGGCCCGGACGGCGCGCGCTGGATCGAGCCGACGGACCGCGATAGGACCGACGCCGAACGCTGGGACTAGGAGGACGGGATGTCGGAAACAGGCCTGAAGCCGGGTGGCGGGATCAAGCCGGAGCTGCCGTTCAAGCCGGTGCGGATCGCGATCCTGACGGTCTCCGACACCCGCGACGAGTCGACCGATACGTCGGGCCAGCTTCTGATCGATCGTGTCCGGGGCGCTGGGCACGACCTAGCCGGCCGCGCGGTGATCCGCGACGACATCGAGCAGATCCGCGCCCAAGTCCGCGACTGGATCGATAGCAAGGCCGTCGATGCGATCATCAGCACGGGCGGCACCGGCCTGACCGGGCGCGACGTCACCGTCCAGGCCCTGGAGCCGCTGTTCGACAAGAAGATCGACGGCTTTTCGGTGATCTTCCACTTGGTGTCCTACGCCACCGTCGGCCTTTCGACCCTGCAGTCGCGGGCGACGGCCGGGCTGATCGACGGCGTCTTCGTCTTCTGTCTTCCGGGCAGCAACGGCGCGGTCAAGGATGGCTGGGACAAGGTCATCGCCGCCCAGCTCGACAGCCGTCACAAGCCCTGCAACATGGTCGAGCTGATGCCTCGACTTCTTGAACAGTGAGGTTCGCGGCGCCGTGAGCAAGCTCACCCACATCGACGACCAAGGCCGGGCCCGGATGGTCGACGTCTCCGACAAGCCGGCGACGGCGCGCGAGGCGGTGGCCAGCGGCTTCGTGCGGATGAGCCCCGAGACCCTGGCCTTGGCGGTGTCCGGTTCGGGCCGCAAGGGCGATGTCCGGGCCGTGGCCGAACTGGCCGGCGTCATGGCCGCCAAGCAGACCGCCAACCTCATCCCGCTGTGCCATCCGTTGGCGCTGTCGAAGGTGGTGGTCGAGGTGGAGGCGGCCGAAGGCGGATTGGCCGTGACCGCGCGGGTCAAGACCACGGGCCCGACGGGCGTGGAGATGGAGGCCCTGACGGCCGCTTCCGTCGCCTGCCTGACGATCTACGACATGCTCAAGGCCGCCGAGAAGGGCATGGTCATCGAGGCCGTGCGCCTTCTGGAAAAGACCGGCGGCAAGTCCGGCGACTGGACCGCGGGCGCCTAACGACGTCTAGCGCGGGATCTCGGCGATCTTCACCAGGGCGACCTGGCGATAGACGGCGGCGATCTCGAAATAGCGGCCGAAGGCGGCGTGGAACTGGTCGACGGCCTGCTTCACGCCCGGGCCGCCGATCTCGCTGATGTCGTGCCAGTAGTCGTCCAGCACCATCATACCGCCCACGCTCAGCAGGCTGGCGCAGAAGCACAGGTCGATCAGCACGGCCAGCGCCGTGTGGCTGCCGTCGACATAGATCAGATCGAACTGCTCGCCGCGTTCCAGCATCTGGGGCAGGACATAGGTCGAAAAGCCCTTGTGCGTCGCCAGGCTACGGAACCCGCACTTGGCCATGTTGCGGCGGAAGCGCGGCTCGACGGCGTGATATTTCTCTTCCGGGTTTAGGGCCTCGTCGAACCACGGATCGATGACCGTGACCGCCAGGCGCTGGGGCAGCATCCAATCCATGAAGGCCAGGTTGCGGCCCTCGTAAGCGCCGATCTCCATGTAGCGGATCGTCTCGCCTTGCGGACGCTTGGCGGCGAAATCACGCAGCAGCGGGGCCACGAACGGGATGTTGTTGCTGGCCCAGGTCGAGGTGAACTCGAAGCCCGCCTGCTCGGCATGGGCGTTGAAGGCGTCGACCACCGCGTGGTCGCGCTGCCCGCCCAGCATGGTCTTGGCCAGGTTGCCGGCCAGGCGCGGATTGACCTTTGTCAGCGAGCGCAGCTTGGCGAGACCGCCCCGGTGGGTCACCGTCTCGGCGTCGAAATTCATGTCGGTCCCGTCGGCCATGGTCCCGCTCCTCCAATCGGTTGCGGGGACGCTAGGCCAAAGGTCTTAAGGAAGGGTCAGACCGTGACGATCTGGCCGTCGCGAACCTCGACGGGCCAGGGGAACAGCTTGTCGCCCGGGCACGGGCCGGCGACGCAGGCTCCATCTTCGATCCGGAACAGGGCCGCATGGCCGCCGCACAGGATCAAGTCGTTCTCGCGGGTCAGATAGCGTCCGGCGAAGCCCGCCAGCGGCCAGCCGGCATGCGGGCAGCTGTCGAGATAGCCGACCACGAGGTCGTCCTTGCGCACCACGAAGCCGGCGAACAGCGCGTCGCCCTCGCGCCAGCGGAAGCCCTTCGAGCCTGGCGAGGGGATCTCGTCCAAGCCGCACAGCACCGTGCCGGCGGGAGGGCGGGCGGGGTTGTCCAGATCGATCTGCAACGGCCTAGAGCGAGCCGACGCCCACGCGCCAGGACTGGATCTCGGTGCTCTCGAAGACGCCGGCGGCGGTATAAGGATCATTGTCGAGCAAGGTCTGAACTGCGGCCTTGTCCTCGGCCTCGATGATCAGCAGCGATCCGATCGGGGAGCCCGCGTCGCTCAACAGCGGGCCGGCGGCCTTCACCAGGCCCGAGCCGTTCAGGTAATCCAGGTGGGTCGGACGGGTGGCCATGCGCGTCTCGAGCGCGCCGGGCTTGTCTTTGCAGATGATGACGAAGAGGGCCATGCGGCGGTCCTTGTTTTAGGCTTCGGATTTTAGGGGGCGCGAAAGTAGGCCCGCGATCGCGTCGTCGACAGCGACCTCACCGGCCAGGATGGCGGCGACGGCCTCGCAGATCGGAACCTCGACGCCGACCTTGCGGGCAAGGGCGCGGACGGCGGGGGCCGAGGCGACGCCCTCGGCGACCGATACCTTGCCGGCCAAGGCTTGCTCCAAGGTCAGGCCTTGGCCCAGGGCCAGACCGACGCTCATGTTGCGCGACTGCGGGCTGGAGCAGGTCAGCACCAGGTCGCCCAGGCCGCAAAGGCCGGCAAGCGTCTCGGGCTTGGCGCCCAGGGTGACGGCCAGGCGGGTCAGTTCGGCGAAGCCGCGCGTGATCACCGTGGCGTGGGCGTTGCGGCCCAGGCCCTTGCCCTCGACGATGCCGCAGGCGATGGCCAGCACGTTCTTCACCGCCCCGCCGGCCTCGGCCCCGATCAGGTCGTTGGCGGTGTAGGGGCGGAAGGTCGGGATGGCGATCGCCTCGGCGATGGCGCGGCCCAGGGCCTCGTCCTCGCAGGCCAGGGTGACGGCGGCGGGCAGGCTCCGCGCCACTTCGCCGGCGAAGCTGGGCCCGGATAACACCGCGATGGTCGCGTCCGGCAGGGCCTCGGCCGCCACGTCGGTCATCAGCTTTAGCGTGCCCTGTTCGACGCCCTTCGAGCACAGGACGATCGGCGCGCCCGCCTTATGATGCGGCGCGAAGGCGGTCAGGGCCGCGCGCAGGTGCTGGGCGGGCGCGACGGCCAGGATCAGATCGCAGTCGGCGAGGTCGGCCAAGTCCGGCGCGGCCTTGATCGTCGGTTCGAGGTCGATCCCCGGCAGGAAGAGGTCGTTGCGATGGGTCGCGTTGACCGAGGCCACCACCTCGGTCTCGCGGGCCTGCAGGGTGACTTGAAGGCCCGCGCGGGCGCAGACCTGGGCAAGGGCCGTGCCCCAGGCGCCGGCGCCGATGACGCCCACATGGCGGAAGGTGGCTTTATGGGTCATGCCTTGGCTCCCTTGCGGCCGTACGCGTTGGCGGGGTTGGCCAGCGCCGCGGCCTCGTCCAGCGGCCAGCGCGGACGGGCGACGGCGTCGAGGTCGTCGGAGATCCCCAGGGCCAGCCGCTCGGCCCCGGCCAGGGCGATCATGGCGGCGTTGTCGGTGCAATAGGCCAACGGCGGGGCGGCGAACGAGAAGCCGTTCTTCTCGCAGTCGGCCAGCAAGGCCGCGCGCACCGCACCGTTGGCCGCAACGCCGCCGGCGACGACGAAGCGCAGCGCGTCCAGATCGTGGCTTTCCTTGTAGAGCTTCATCGCCCGGTCGACCCGCTCGGATAGCTGGCGGGCGATGGCGGCCTGGACGGCGGCGGCCAGGTCGCGACGCTCATCATCGGTCGTCAGGGTCTCGGCGATCCGCGCGGCGGCGGTCTTCAGGCCCGAGAACGAGAAGTCGCAATCCTTGCGGCCCAGCAAGGCGCGGGGCAGGGCATAGCGGGTCGCGTCGCCGCCGATGGCCAGCTTCTCCAGCGCCGGACCACCCGGATAGGGCAGGCCCAGGCTCTTGGCGA
Organism: Caulobacter sp. 1776; assembly: GCF_040545685.1. Classification (NCBI taxonomy): domain Bacteria; kingdom Pseudomonadati; phylum Pseudomonadota; class Alphaproteobacteria; order Caulobacterales; family Caulobacteraceae; genus Caulobacter; species Caulobacter sp. 1776. Next base: position 780,489 of record NZ_JBEPMI010000001.1, on the reverse strand, counting down.
TCTTGTCGAAGGCCTCGCCGGCCGCGTCGTCGATCGTGGTGCCCAGGCGCCTACAGGCCCCGACGCCAGACACCTCCAGCAACTGGCAATGACCGCCGGAAACCAGCAGCAGCAGGAACGGATAGGCGATGTCGGCGCCCAGGCGAGCCGAGACCGCGTGGCCCTCGAGGTGGTTCACCGCGACCAGCGGCACGCCGCGCGCCAGCGACACGGCCTTGCCGAACGCCAGGCCGACCATCACCCCGCCGACCAGACCCGGGCCGGCCGTGGCGGCGACGCCGTCGAGGTCGTCGAACGATAGGCCCGAGGCGCGCATGGCCTCGGCGGCGATGGCGTCGATCGCTTCCACGTGGGCTCGAGCCGCGATCTCGGGCACCACGCCGCCGAACGGGGCGTGCTGCTCGAACTGGGTGCCGATGACCGAGGACAGCACCGTGACCGTCCCGTCCTCGGCGCGGCGCACGACCGAGGCCGCGGTCTCGTCGCAGCTGGTTTCGAGGCCGAGGATGGTGAGGCCTGAAGGCTTAAGGGTGGTCATCCGGTTGCGGGCTTCCGGCCGCTCCTGTAGCAGCGAAGATGAATTTCGTTCTCGCAGGTAACGTTCCGACCGTGTCCCGGCAACCTCCCATCCGCATCGGCGCGCGCGGCTCCAAGCTCTCCCTGGCGCAATCGGGCCTGATGCAGGCGCGGATCGCGCACGCGCTCGGCGTTCCGGCAGGCGCTTCCAAGGAGGAGATCGAGGCCGTCGCCCCGCTGATTCCGATCGTCACCAGCGGCGACCGCATCCAGGATCGTCGCCTGATGGAAATCGGCGGCAAGGGCCTCTTCACCAAGGAGATCGAGGAAGCCCTGCTGGACGGCCGTATCGACTGCGCCGTCCACTCGCTGAAGGACATGCCAGCCGAGCTGGCGCCGGGTCTGGTCCTGGCCGCCACGCCGGAACGCGAAGATCCGCGCGACGCCTTCATCAGCCATGTCTGCGAGCGGCTGGAAGACCTGCCCAAGGGCGCGCGCCTCGGCACCGCCTCGCTCCGTCGGCAAGCGCAAGCCCTGCACGTGCGGCCCGATCTCGAGATCGTCATGCTGCGTGGCAATGTCGACACCCGCCTGGCCAAGCTGGAGCGTGGCGAGGCCGACGCCATCCTGCTGGCCCAGTCGGGCCTGAACCGTCTGGGTCTGGGCCACCTCACCAGGAGCTGGCTGGATCCGGACGCTGCGCCGCCCGCGCCGGGCCAGGGCGCCCTGGTCATCGAGACCAGGGCCGAGGACGTCGACGCGCCGTGGCTGGAAGCCGTCCGCTGCCGCGAGACCACGATCGCCGTCGCGGCCGAGCGTGGCGCGCTCTACGCCCTGGAAGGCTCGTGCCGCACCGCCATCGGCGCCCGCGCCGTACTGGACGGCGCGCGCTTGTCCATGGTGGTCGAGGCCCTGACCCCGGACGGTTCGCAACGCTTCCGCCGGCACGGCGCGATCACCCTCACCGGCGCCGACGACGTCGCCGAGGCGCGCGCCCTGGGTCTGGATCTGGGCGGCCAGGTCCGCGTCGAAGGCGGCGGCGCGCTTCTGCTGCCGGAATAGGCCATGGACGAGGCCGCGCCGGTCTGGATCACCCGCGCCCGTCCCGGCGCCCTGGCGACCGCCGACCGCGTGGCGGCCCTGGGCCTTACGCCGTTAGTCGACCCCCTGCTGACGGTCGAGGCCTTGGACGTCGAGATCGACCTGTCCCACGCCACGGCCCTGGCCTTCACCAGCGCCAACGGCGTCGAGGCCTTCGCGCGGCTGTCCAACGAACGCGGCCTGCCGGTCTTCGCGGTGGGGAGAGCGACCGCCAAGGCGGCTCAGAGCGAGGGCTTCGCCACCGTCTCCAGCGCCGACGGCGATGTCGAGGATCTGTGCGCGCTGATCGCCGCCGGAGCGGCCGGCCCGGTGCTTTGGGCGGGGGCCAGGGAACCGGCCGGTGATCTCGTCGGCATGTTGCGGAGTTGCGGCGTGATGGCCAAGGGGGTCGCCGTCTACGAGACGCGCGAGCGGGCTCCGTCCGTGGAAACCCTGGCGCGTCTCGATGCTCCGTTGACGGTGCTTCTTTATTCGCCGCGCGCGGCCAAGGTCCTGGCCGGGATCCTGGGCCGGCGGCGCGCGCCAGGGCTGCGGGCGCTATGCCTCTCCGAGGCCGTGGCCGCGCCGCTGTCGGGGCTGAAAGAACTCGGGTCTGTGGCCTTCGCGCCGCGCCCGGACGAATCCGCGCTGTTGGCGCTGCTCACGGCTTGAGCGCGACGTTGCGCGACGCGGCGGCGTGGGGCACGAATGGGACATGAACGCCGCTCCCGATCCCGCTGAAATCGTCGCGCCCAGCGATCCGGCGCTTTATGCTCGCCGACGGGTGATGGGGCCCAGCGTCTGGATCTGGCTGGTCCTATGCGTCCTTTGCGCCATCCTGGGCGCCAGTGTCGCGCGCTTCGGGCCGACACTGTTCCCGGCCAAGACCAAGCCGGCCGACGGCGCGGTCTCGGTCACGCCCAGCCCGCGCCCGGTCGCCGACCGCGTCGCCGCGGGCTCGGCCCTGCCGATCGACAACAACCAGACCGCCACCGCTCCACCCGTCGCCGACGTCGAACGCCTGGACGGTCGAATCACCGCCCTGGAAACCAGCCAAAAGAGCGTGGCGGACGCCGCCGCGGCGGCCCTGGCGGTCTCCACCCTGGCCGAGGCGGCTGGGACGTCGCGTCCGTTCGGCGAGGAGCTGGCCGGTCTGGAGCGGGTGCTGCCCTCGTCGCCCGACCTTCGCGCGCTCGAACCCCTGGCCCGTCTGGGCGCGCCGACCCGCGCCGGTCTGGCCGTGCAGTTCGGGAACCTGGCCGGCCGCGCCGCCAGCGCCGCGCGCAATCCCGGCGCGGACGCCGATCTGTTCTCGCGAATCCGCTACGCCCTCTCCAGCATCGTCTCGATCCGCCACGTCGGCTCGACCAAGGGGACAACTCCCGACGCCATGCTGGCCCGCGCCCAGAACCTGCTGGACGAGGGCGACGTCGAGGGTTCGGTTCAAGCGCTGGACGCCATTCCCGATCCGGCCCGTGACGTGCTGGCGCCCTGGATCAACGCGGCCAACCGGCGGATCGAGATCGACCGCCATGTCGCCGCCGTGCGCGCCGACGCCCTGGCCGACCTGTCGCGTGTGTCGCGGGCCGCGTCTCCGGCCACCGCTCCGGTCGCGCCATGACCCGCGTCGCTTTCGCGCTGTTCCTGGTCGCCGCCGTCGCGGTCGGCGTCCTAGCCCTGACCGGCGAGCCCGGACGCGCCGCGCTGGAGTGGATGGGCTGGCGCATCGAGATGACCGCCGCCACGGCGGCGCTGCTGACCCTGTTCTCGGCCCTGCTGTTCACCCTGCTGTGGCGCGGCGTGATCTGGATCGTCGAGGCCCCGCGTCGCGCCGCGCGCGCCCGGGCCGAGTCCAGGCGCAAGCAGGCGATCGAGGCCTTGTCGCGCGGCTTCCTGGCGGTCGCGGCCGGCGACGGCTCCGAAGCCCGTCGCCTGGCCCAGAAGTCGGCCGAACTGGCCGAGGACGCGCCGGCCCTCGTCCGGGTGCTCGCGGCGCAGGCGGCGGAAGCGGCTGGCGATCGCGGCGCGGCCAAGAGCGCCTATAGCGCCATGCTCGGCTTTCCTGAAATGCGCCTGGCGGGCCTGCGCGGCCTGATGCACGCGGCCCAGGCCGAGGGCGACAAGGCCGCCGCCGTCCGTCATGCCGAGACCGCCTACGGCCTGGCGCGCACTGCTCGTTGGGCGTGGAGCGCGCTGCTCGAGGCGCGTCTGGAGGTCGGCGACTGGGCCGCGGCGCTGGACCTCGTCCAGGGCGCCCTGGAGCGCAAGATCGTCTCGCCGGCCGTGGCCGAGCGCAGCCGCGCCGCGCTGCTGGCCGCCTCGGCGGCGAGCCTGGAAGAGTCGGCCGAGCCCAAGGCCCGCGCCCAGGCGCTGGACTTCGCGACTCAGTCGGTGAAGTTGAAGCCTGACTTCGCCCCCGGCGTGGTGATGGCCGCTCGGCTGCTGGCCGATGACGGCAAGGTCGCCAAGGCCGGCCAATTGATCGAGGCCGCTTGGAAGGCCGAGCCGCACCCGGCGCTGTGGCTGGCCTATCGCGACCTGAAGACCAACGAGACGCCCAAGGCCCGCGCCCAGCGCCTGGCCGCCCTGGCCGCCCTGAAGCCCGAAGCCCGCGAAAGCCGCATCCTGCGCGTCGAGAGCGCCCTGATCGGCGGCGAACCGATCGCCGCCCGCGCTGTCGCCCGCCTGTTGGACCAAGAGACCCCGACGGCCCGCTTCGCCGGCCTGATGGCCCGCGTCGCCGCCGCCAATGGCGAGGCCGATGAAGCCCGCGCCTGGATCGCGCGCGGCCTCCAGGCCCCGCAGGAGCCCGACTGGTCGGACCTGGATCCGGAAGGCCGCGCCTTCGCCTATCAGCGCGACGACTGGGCGCGGCTGGCGGTCAGCTACGCGGAGACCGGCCAGTTGATCCATCCGCGTCATGAGCGCCGCGAGCGGACGATGAACGACCTGCCCGAACTGCCGTCGGCCTATGCGGACTACGCGGGATCGACATCGTTCATCCACGCGGCCGAGACCGGCGGCGCCATGATGCCCATTCCGGACGACCCCGGCGTGTTCGACGCGCCGCCAATTTCGGACCCGCCGGAAGGGGGGCCGGCGCCCCGCCGCAATTCTGGTGCAAGACGGCGCTTGGCAAGTGGCTCGCGCGCCGCTAAATAGGCGCTCCCTCCGCTCCGGGTTCCGCCCGAAGCGTCCGTGGGCCGCCTTAGCTCAGCCGGTAGAGCGGCGCATTCGTAATGCGTAGGTCAGGTGTTCGAGTCACCTAGGCGGCACCACTTCTTCTCTCCTTCTGATACTGGAACTAGAGACGATAGGGCTCCGTTCGAGTCTCGAAGGAGATTCGCATGTCCGATCGCGTCCCAGGTCACGTCGACGACGAAACCGCGCTGGAAGAGGTCCTGGCCTTTCTCGAATCCCCGCCCGAGGCCGGGAGCGCCGACGATGCGCGGTTCGGGGCGCGGTTGCGGCAGGTGATCGCCGCCTCGATCCCGCTGGACGAGGGCGAGGATCCCGAGGACGGTCCGACGCTTCAGCTGGATGCGGGCCTACGCAAGCGACTGGAGGCGGTGGCCCGGCGACATTCCGAAGGCAAGTATTTCGGCGATCATCCGGACGGCATCGGCCCGACGCTGGGCATGGACGTCGGCAAGTCCTAGCGCCGACTCAGTCGTCCCAGCCCTTGCGCTTCTTCTTCTTGCCCAGGGCGAAGATGCCCGGATAGGGGCCCTTGCCGATACGATAGAGGCACCAGTCGTCGTCCTTGGCGCAGTCGCCGTCAAAGGCGGCCTTCTTGTCCGGGTCGATGGCGGCGTACAGCGGCGCGGTGCGGGAGCGCAGACCGTCGGCCTCGGCGCAGGCGGCCCTTTCGGCCTTGGTCAGGGCGGCGACCTTCTCGTGCCGGCAGCCCAGGCTGCCTCGCAGGCTTTCGCGGGTGGAGTCGCTCTCGTCAGCCAGTTTTCGAGGCGTGAAGCCGGGTGGGGCGACGATGGCCGGCGGACCGCTGGGTTTCGCGGTGGGCGCGGCGGGAACGTCGATGGGCGGTGGCGTGGGAAGGCTTCGAACCGCCCTAGCCGCGAGGGCGGGCGCTGGCGTCGGCGGGGCGAGGCGCTTGGCGGGCGCGTCCAGCAGCTCCGCCTCGATGATCGGCGGCTCGACGAGCCGCGGCATCCAGCGCGCGCCGGAGACCAGGGCCAGCAGCACCACGACGTGGGCGGCGGTGGCCAGGGCCAGGATCGCCAGATCCCGCCGCGAGGGCCGTCGCCAAGTTCCGCTGGCGATCGCCGTACGCATACTGCCTCCTGGCGCCCCCGCCAGAAATGTCGGTAGGCCCGGGATGCGGCGCAAGCGTGGCCATCCCGGATAAGAAAAGGGCCCGGCGTCGCCGCCGGGCCCTCCTCGTTTACACGATGCGGGCCGAGGCTTACGCCGCCGCCTTCTCCTTGACGCCGAAGCGGCCGTAGAAGGTCTCGCCCTTCTCGGCCATTTCGCGCAGCAGGGCCGGCGGGGCGAAGCGCGAGCCGTACTGCTGGGCCAGGCGATCGCAGGTCTCGACGAAGGCCTTCGCGCCGACGCCGTCGATCAGGCTGATCGGGCCGCCGGTCCAGGGCGCGAAGCCCCAGCCCAGGATGGCGCCGACATCGGCCTCGCGCGGATCGACGATGACGCCTTCCTCGAAGCAGCGGGCGGCTTCCACGGCCTGGCGATAGAGCAGGCGGGTGCGGATCTCCTCGATGCCCGCCTTGTCGACATCGGCGATCTTCACCGGGGCCAGGTCGGCCAGGCCCGGCCACAGCGTCTTCTGGCCGTTTTCCGGATAGTCGTAGAAGCCCTTGCCGTTCTTGCGGCCGTAGCGGCCCTCGCCCTCGACCATCTTCTCGATGATCGTGGTGAACGGGCGCTCCTCGTACTTGTCGCCGAGGTCCTTCTTGGTCTGCTGAGCGATCTTGTAGGAGAGGTCCAGGGCGACGTCGTCATGCATCTCCAGCGGGCCGCGCGGCATGCCGGTGGCGCGGCCGACATTGTCGATAATCGCCGGAGCGTAGCCATCGGACAGCAGCTCCATGCCTTCCTGCACGAAGGTGCCGAAGCAGCGGCTGGTGTAGAAGCCGCGGCTGTCGTTGACGACGATCGGGGTCTTCTTGATTTTCAGGACGTAGTCGATCGACTTGGCCAGCGCCTCCTGCGAGGTCTCCTGGCCCATGATGATCTCGACCAGACCCATCTTGTCGACCGGCGAGAAGAAGTGGATGCCGATGAACGAGGCCGGGCGGACGCTGGCCTTGGCGAGGCCCGTGATCGGCAGGGTCGAGGTGTTGGAGCCGAAGATGGCGGTCTCGGCCAGCTGGGCTTCGGCCTTCTTGGTGACCTCGGCCTTGACCTCGCGGTTCTCGAACACGGCCTCGATGACGAGATCGCTGCCCTTGACCTGGTCGTAGTCGGCGGTTGGGTGGATCAGGGCCAGGATGGCGTCACCCTTCTCCTGGGTCAGCTTGCCGCGCGAGACGGCCTTCTTGACCAGGCCCTCGGCGTAGCCCTTGCCCTTGTCGGCGGCTTCTTGGCTCTGGTCGATCAGGACAGTCTCGATGCCGGCCATGGCTTGGACATAGGCGATGCCCGCGCCCATCATGCCGGCGCCCAGGACGGCGACCTTCTTGACGTCGTAGTGCGGCACGCCGGCCGGGCGGCCCGAACCCTTGCCCAGCTCCTGTAGCGACAGGAACAGGGTGCGGATCATGCCCTTGGCCTGGGGCGACATCATCGTCTTCAGGAAGTAACGGGTCTCGATACGGATGGCCGCGTCGAACGGCACCTGCAGGCCTTCGTAGACGGCCTTCATGATGTTCAGCTGGGCCGGATAGTTGCCATAGGTCTGCTTGCGCAACATGGCGTTGCCCATGATGAACACCTGGCTGCCGGTCGGGGTATAGGGACCGCCGCCCGGGAGCTTGAAGTCCTTCTTGTCCCAGGGCGCGACCGGATCGCCCTTGGTCTTGACCCAGGTCTTGGCGGCCTCCACCTCGGTCCCGGCCGGGACGACCTCGTGCACGACCTTGAAGCCCAGGGCCTCGGCCGGCTTCATCGACTTGCCTTCCAGCAGGTACGGCGCGGCGGCCATTACGCCCATCAGGCGCGGCAGGCGCTGGGTGCCGCCAGCGCCCGGCAGCAGGCCGACCTTGGCTTCCGGCAAGGCCAGCTGGATCTTCGGATTGTCGGCCACGACGCGGTAGTGGCACGCGAGCGTCATCTCGAGACCACCGCCCATGGCCAGGCCGTTGATGGCCGCGGCCACCGGCTTGCCGCAGGTCTCCAGGGCGCGGAAGGCCTTATTCAGCGCGAAGCCGGCTTCGAAGGCGGCCTTCAAGCCCTCTTCGCCCGGCTTGCCGCCGCCTCCCCCCAGCGAATTTGGGCCGCCGCTGCCGCCGAGTTCGCCCAGGTCGGCGCCGGCGCAGAAGCCGGTCGTCTTGCCCGAGGTGATGACGGCGCCCTTGATGGCCTCGTCGCTCTTGATGCGTTCGACGACGTCGCCGACTTCCTTGATGACCGACGCGGTCAGGGTGTTCATCGAGCGGCCGGGCACGTCGAAGGTGACCAGGGCCACGCCGTCGGAATCGACCTCGATCTTGAAGTTTTCCATGGTGTCAGTTCCTTGAGGTCGCTGCTTAGACGCGTTCGATGACCGTGGCGGTGCCCATGCCGGCGCCGACGCACAGGGTGATCAGGGCGGTTTCCTTGTCCGAGCGTTCCAGCTCGTCGACCATGGTGCCCAGGATCATCGCGCCGGTGGCGCCAAGGGGGTGGCCCATGGCGATGGCGCCGCCGTTCACGTTCATCTTGTCGTGCGGGATGTTCAGCGCCTGCATCATGCGCAGGACGACGGCGGCGAAGGCTTCGTTCAGCTCGTAGAGGTCGATATCGGAGACCTCCATCTTCAACTTCTTGAGCAGCTTCTCGGTGACCAGCGACGGGCCGGTCAGCATGATCGAGGGCTCCGAGCCGATCGAGGCCGCGCCCTTGATGCGGGCGCGAGCTTTCAGGCCCAGGGCCTCGCCCATCTCCTTGGTGCCGATCAGCACGCCGGCGGCGCCGTCGACGATGCCCGAGCTGTTGCCGGCGTGGTGGACGTGGTTGACCTTTTCCACCTGCGGGTAGCGCTGGGTGACGACGGCGTCGAAGGCCATCTCGCCCATGCCCGTGAACGAGGGGTTCAGCGAGGCCAGGGTCTGCATGGTGGTCGAGCCGCGCACGGTCTCGTCGTGGTCGAGGATCGTCAGGCCCAGCTGGTCCTTCACGCCGATCACCGACTTCTTGAAGCGACCGTCGGCCCACGCGGCGGCGGCGCGCTTTTGGCTTTCGACGGCGTAGGCGTCGACGTCGTCGCGGCTAAAGCCGTACAGCGAGGCGATCAGGTCGGCCGAGACGCCCTGCGGCGCGAAATAGGTCTTGAAGGCCGAGGACGGGTCGGTCGGCCAGGCGCCGCCGTCGCTGCCCATCGGCACGCGGCTCATGCTCTCGACGCCGCCGCCGATGGCGAGGTTTGCCTCGCCGGAGGCGACCTTGGCCGCGGCCATGTTCACGGCTTCCAGGCCCGAGGCGCAGAAGCGGTTGATCTGCACGCCGGCGACGCTCTCGGCGTAGTCGGCGGTCAGGACGGCGGTGCGGGCGATGTCCGAGCCCTGCTCGCCGACCGGGGCGACGCAGCCCAGCACGACGTCATCGACATGCGCGGTGTCGAGATTGTTGCGGTCGCGGAGGGCTTCCAGGACCTGAGTGGCCAGGGACAGGGCGGTGATCTCGTGCAGAGACCCGTCCTTCTTGCCCTTGCCGCGCGGCGTGCGCACGGCGTCGAAGATGTAAGCGTCAGCCATGGAATGGCTCCTTCCTGCGAAGCGTTGTTCGTGTCGTTGATCGGCGGCCGGGAAGCCGGCGCGCCGTTAGGGTTTCCAGTCGCCGATGGGGTACGTGCCGATGGGCTCGCATTTCAGACCGCTGGCGGCGGCCTTGGCCCGGTAGTAGACGCGCTTGCCGAATTGCGGCGGCGGTAGCGAGCAGGCCGTGAAGCCCGAGGTGGTCACCTCCAGCTTCCACTCGGCGATCTTGGAGCGCAGCAGAGTCTGGCAGATGTCCTTGCCGGCCGGCTGCAGCGGCAGCTTGAACGCGCCCGGCTGGGGACGCTTGCCGACTAGTTCGCCGGAATAGGTGAGGGCGCGCGGCCCCTGGACGGCGCGCACGCAGACCACGGCCGAGCGGGCCTCCTGTGTTGGCGCGGCGGCGGGGCCGGCCAGAAGGGCGATCAAGGGAAGTAGGATCACAGCGTCCTCGCGATCAGGAGTTTCATGATCTCGTTCGTGCCGCCGTAGATGCGCTGGATGCGGCTGTCCTTGTACATGCGCGCGATCGGGTACTCGTTCATGAAGCCATAGCCGCCGAACAGCTGCAGGCAGCGGTCGACGATCTTGTTCTCCAGGTCCGAGACCCAGTACTTGGCCATCGAAGCCGTCGCGGCGTCGAGTTTGCCGTCGAGGTGCTGGCCGATGCAGTGATTGACGAAGACCTTGGCCACGGTCGCCTCGGTCTTGCACTCGGCCAGGACGAACTGGGTGTTCTGGAAGTCGATGATCGCCTTGCCGAACGCCTTGCGCTGCTTGACGTAATCGAGGGTCAGCTCCAGCGCCCGCTCGATCGTGGCCATGCCCTGCACGGCGATGTTCAGCCGCTCTTGCGGCAGCTGGCCCATCAGCTGGAAGAAGCCCTGACCCTCGTCGGTCCCCAAGAGGTTCTCGGTCGGGACCTTCACGTCGTTGAAGAACAGTTCGGACGTGTCCTGGGCCTCGTGACCCAGCTTGTCGAGGTTGCGGCCGCGCTCGAAGCCTTCCGCGCCATCGGTCTCGACGATCATCAGCGAGGTGCCCCGCGCGCCGCCGGCCGGATCGGTCTTGGCGACCACGATGATCAGGTTGGCGGTCTGGCCGTTGGTGATGAAGGTCTTGGAGCCGTTGATGACGTACTGGTTGCCGCTCTTCCTGGCGGTGGTCGTGATGCCCTGAAGATCAGAGCCGGCGCCCGGCTCGGTCATGGCGATGGCGCCGACCAGCTCGCCGGTGGCCAAGCGCGGCAGCCAGCGCTGCTTCTGCTCTTCCGTGCCGTAGTGGACGATGTACGGCATGACGATGGCGTTGTGCAGGCTGGCGCCGAAGCCGTCGACGCCCTTCCTGCCCAGCTGCTCCATCAGCACGACCTCGTGGCGGTAGTCGCCACCGGCCCCGCCGTATTGGTCGGGCGTGGAGAGGCCGAGCAGGCCGGCCGCCCCGGCCTTGGTCCACATGTCGCGGTCGACGCAGTGGTTCTTGCGCCACCGCGCGACGGTGGATTCAGGCGCGTGCTCGTCGAAGAACTTGCCCACCGCGTCCTCGAAGATCGCGATGTCCTCTTCGGCCATGAAGGCGGGCTTTTCGACGGCGAGCACGCCCATGATCAGAAGGCCTCCGCGGGCAGGGCCATCAGGGTCGCCGAACCGGTCTTCAGCTTGGCCAGATGAGCGCCGGCGTCGGGCAGGATGCGCTCGATGAAGTAGCGGCCGGTGACCAGCTTGGTGGTGAAGAACGGGTCGGACGAGCCGGCCGCGATCTTGGCGTTGGCCGCCTTGGCCATCAGGGCCCACATGTAGGCCAGGCCCGTCAGGCCGAACAGATGCAGGTAGTCGGTCGAGGCCGCGCCGGCGTTGTCGGGGTTCTGCAGGCCATTTTGCATCAGCCACATGGTGCCGTCCTGCAGCTGGGCCTTCACGCCCGACAGCGCCTCGATGAAGGGCTTCAGAGCTTCGTCGCCATCGTTCTCGCCGATGAACTGGTCGATTTCCTGGAAGAAGGTCATGACCGCGCGGCCGCCCTTGGAGGCCAGCTTGCGGCCGACCAGGTCCAGGGCCTGCACGCCGTTGGTGCCTTCATAGATCAGGGCGATGCGGCAATCGCGCATGAACTGGCTGACCGGGAAGTGCTCCGTGAAGCCGCTGCCGCCGTGCACCTGCACCGCGTTCGAGCAGACCTCGAATCCCTTGTCGGTCAGGTAGCCTTTCAGCACCGGGGTCATCAGGCCCATATAGTCCGAGGACTTTTCGCGGACCGCCGGGTCCGGGTGGACATGCGACAGGTCGCCGTGCAGGGCGGTCCAGAACAGGAAGGCGCGGCCGCCCTCGATCAGAGCCTTGCTCTCCAGCAGCATGCGGCGAACGTCCGGATGGACGATGATCGGGTCGGCCGGGCCTTCGGCGTTCTTGGGGCCGGTCAGCGAGCGGCCCTGGAGGCGGTCCTTGGCGAAGGCGACGGCGGCCTGGTAGGCGGCCTCGCCCTGGGCCACGCCCTGCATGCCGACGCCCAGGCGGGCCTCGTTCATCATCACGAACATGATCTTGAGGCCGGCGTTCTCTTCGCCGATCAGATAGCCCTCGGCGTCGTCGTACTGCATGACGCAGGTGGCGTTGCCGTGGATGCCCATCTTCTCTTCGAGGCCGACGCACTTGACGCCCTGGTTGCGGTCGCCGACCGAACCGTCCGGCTTGGGGAAGAACTTCGGCACGATGAACAGGCTAATGCCCTTCACGCCGGCCGGGGCGCCCTCGATGCGGGCCAGCACCAGATGGATGATGTTGTCCGACATGTCGTGCTCGCCGGCCGAGATCCAGATCTTCTGGCCGGTGATGCGATAGCTGCCGTCGGCCTGCGGGACCGCTTTGGTGCGCAGCAAACCGAGGTCCGTGCCGCAGTGCGGCTCGGTCAGGTTCATGGTGCCGGTCCACTCGCCGGTGACCATCTTGGGCAGGTAGCTTTGCTTCTGCTCGTCCGTGCCGCCGGTGTGGATAGCCGAATAGGCGCCGTGGGCCAGGCCTGGATACATGGAGAAGGCCATGTTGGCCGAGCTCGACATCTCGCTGAAGGCCAGGTTGACGACGTGCGGCAGGCCCTGGCCGCCGTAGGCCGGATCCGAACCCAGGCCTGTCCAGCCCCCTTCGCACAGCTGCTTGTACGCGTCCTTGAAGCCCGGAGGGGTTGTGACGACGTTGGTCGCCGGGTCCAATTTGCAGCCGGTCTTGTCGCCGACCGTGTTCAGCGGGGCCAGGACCTCGCCCGTGAACTGGGCGGCGGCCTCGAGGATCTGTTCCACCGTCTCGAACGGCGCGTCGGAGAAGCCGGGCAGATCGCCGTGCTGATCGATGTTGAGCACGTCGCGCAGGATGAAGGCGTGATCGCGAACGGGCGGCTGATAGGTCATGGAACGGTCCTGGCTAGGATCGGGAGAGGGAACAGATAGGCGGCCGCCGGCCAGCGTTTCTTGAAAGCCGGCGGTGCGAAGGGTCTTACTTGCCCAACATCGCCTCGGCGTGACCGTCGAGGCGGGCGCGCAGCACCTGCTCGTAGTCGGCCGCGCGGGGCAGCAGGTCGGGGCGGATCTCGGCGAGGCGCTTTTCGAGGCGGTTGCAGGCTTCGCGCAGCTCGATCAGGGCGTTGTCGATGTCCTCGCGCTGTTGCTCCAGCGCGTTGGCGCGTTCGCGGAACTTCTTCAGCGAGCGGGCCATCTGCGCCGCGCCCTCGTCGTTCTCGTCATAGAGGTCGAGCAGCTCGCGGATTTCCGACAGCGACAGGCCTACGCGCTTGCCGCGCAGGATCAGCTGCAGCCGGACGCGGTCCTTGTGGGAATAGACGCGGTTTAGGCCCTCGCGAGCCGGATTCAGCAGGCCCTTGTCTTCGTAGAAGCGCAGGGCGCGGGGCGTGGCTTTGAATTCGTTGCAGAGCTGACGGATCGTGAAGGTCCGCTCGGGACGTCGCAGGTCGGCCATGGATGGAAACCTCCCGGAAAGAGGGCCTGGCTACTGCGGCCGGGCCGCTTGGTTATCGGCGATCACCCTAAACCCGATATCGGCCGAACGTCAACGCTTACGTAAACGTCAATCTTGGGACGGTTGCTAGGTTTACTTTCCTAGACCGTAAGGCGTATTTTCCTTGGGAAGGCCGAACGCTAAAGGAGGCGCCGTTGGCGACCCTTTCTCACGGCGAAATCTGGCGGGCCATCGACGCCCTGGCCGAACGTTTCGACATGACGCCCTCGGCCATGGCCAAGATGGCGGGTCTGGACCCAACCAGCTTCAATCGATCGAAACGTGGCTCGGCGGAGGTCGACGGCCGCGCGCGCTGGCCCTCCACCGAGAGCCTGGCCAAGCTGCTGGAAGCGACGGGCGTCAATTTCTCGGAATTCGCGGCCCTGACCGAGCAGCCGCCCGTGCGCGTGGCGCGTGGGCGTGGCGCGCCGTTGATCGGCCTGGCCCAAGCCGGACAGGATGGGTTTTTCGACGAGGCGGGCATGCCGGCCGGGGCCGGCTGGGACGAGGCGCCCGCGCCGGATCTCGGCGAGGGGCTGTTCGCCCTGGAGGTGTCGGGCGCGGTGCTGGCCCCGGTCTATCGCGACGGCGATCGCCTGCTGGTCTCGCCCACGGTCGAACCGCGCAAGGGCGACCGGGTGGTGGCGCGAACGAACACCGGCGAGGTGCTGGTGCGGGAGCTGGGTCGCGTGACGGCCCGGACGATCGAGTTGCTGCCGCTCTGCGGGTCGGGCGACGATCGTCTGCTGTCGCGGGACGAGGTCGCTTGGATCGCGCGGATCGTCTGGGTCAGCCAGTAAGGCCGACCCTGACGGTCAGGTGCGCGGGCAGCTCGCGTGGGTGTCGAGCAGCCAGGCGATCAGCGGGCCAGCCGCCGGATCCGAGCACGAAACGTCCAGGCGATAGGACGCCCAGGTGTCGTTGTGCGCGGCTTCGACGTGAGCGTCGGGGAACTGCTGGATGATTCCGCCAAGCAAGGAATCGAATTCCTGGCGGTCGGTAGGGCGAAGTGTGAACGAAGCCATTGGACTAACCTTGGATGACTAATCTTGGTTCTGATGGTCCGAGCCTAGACTCCGAAACGTGCGCAGACCCTTAATAGCGAATTCAGACTTCGTTCATTTGCGAGGACATGGTGTCGCAGGTCGCGCGGATTCATCCGTCGCGGGTAAGCTGCGCCGTAAAGGCGCGCGGTTGGAGAGCCGTTGTCGAGCGCGCCTCCCTCTCCTGCGACGGGAGAGGGAAGCGAATACAGGTTCAGCCCAGCTTCTCTTCGATCAGGGCGATCGTCCGGTCGATGCCGAAGATCGCCGCGAACGAGCCGAAGCGCGGGCCCTGGCTCTGGCCCAGCAATACCTCGTAGAGGGCCTGGAACCAGGCGCGCAGCGGGTCGAAGCCGTGGGTCTTGCCGACCTCGAACACCTCGTTCTGGATCAGCTCGGCGTCCGGCGCGTCGGCCGGCATGGCCTTCAGCTTGGCCAGCAGGTCCAGCATCGCCGCGCGCTCCTGGTCGGTCGGCGCGCGGAAGGTCTTCGTGGGTTTGACGAAGTCTTCGTAGTAGTTGATCGCGTAACCGGCCAGACGATCGAGCAGCGGCTGGGTCTCCGGCGAGGCGCCGGGGATGTAGCGCGACAGGAAGCCCCAGAGGATTTCCTTGGTCGAGGCGTCGGCGGCCGAGACCAGGTTCAGCATCAGGCTGAACGACACGGGCGAGCCGTACTGCGGCGGGCGACCCGAGTGGATGTGCCAGACCGGGTTGTCCAGTTGCTTGGCCGGCTCCTGGCGGCTGAACGCGTCCAGCTGCTGCAGGTACTCGTCCGTCGCCTTGGGGATGACGTCGAAATAGAGCTTCTTGGCCGACTTGGGGCTCTGGAACATGTAATAAGATAGGCTTTCGGGCGCGCCGTACCGCAGCCAGTCCTCCATGGACAGGCCGTTGCCCTTCGACTTTGAGATCTTCTGGTTGTTCTCATCCAGGAAGAGCTCGTAGTTGAAGCCTTCCGGCGGGACGCCGCCCAGGGCCTTGCAGATCGCGCCCGAGGCCTTGACCGAGTCGATCAGGTCCTTGCCCGACATCTCGTAGTCCACGCCCAGGGCCGTCCAGCGCATGGCCCAGTCGGGCTTCCACTGCATCTTAACGTGGCCGCCGGTGACCGGGACCTCGACCTTGGAGCCGTCCTCGTCCTCGAAGACGATCGTGCCCTTCTCGACATTGCGTTCTAGCGTCGGGACCTGCAGCACCTTGCCGGTGGTCGGGCTGACGGGGAGGAACGGCGAATAGGTCGCGCGGCGCTCTTCGCCCAGGGTCGGCAGCATGACCTTCTGGATGGCGTCGAAGCGCTCGAGGGCCGTCAGCAGCGTCGCGTCGAACAGGCCGCTCTTGTAGCATTCGGTCGACGAGACGAACTCGTATTCGAAGCCGAAGCCGTCCAGGAACGCGCGCAGGCGGGCGTTGTTGTGAGCGCCGAAGCTGTCGTGGGTGCCGAACGGGTCGCGGACGACCGTCAACGGCTTGCCCAGGTCCTCGATCAACGGCTGCTTGTTCTCGATATTGTCGGGAACCTTGCGCAGGCCGTCCATGTCATCGCTGAAGGCGATCAGGCGGGTCGGGATGGCGTCGTCGGTGAGCGCGCGAAAGGCCTGGCGCACCATGGTGGTGCGCGCGACTTCGCCGAAGGTGCCCAGGTGCGGCAGGCCCGACGGACCATAGCCGGTCTCGAAAATCACGGCCTTGGCCAGGGCCGGATAGGCCTTCACCGCTTCGTCGGTTTTGCCGGCGTCGATCAGGACCTTGGCGGCTTCCTGGTCGGCGCGGTCGGGCAAACGTACGCGCAGGACGCGGGCGATCGTGGCGCGGGCTTGCTCAAACGGCCAGGAGCGAGCGTCGCGGGCGAGGGGAGAGAGGCCTTCAAACATGCGCGGGCCTATAAACGGTGTAAGGCCTTAGGGCTAGGGCGCGGCCATCACGCCGCGTGCGAACGAACGGTGCGGCGGATACGCGCGATCGTCCAAAATTTGACAATACACCGTGGAATGTTTGCTCGAATTTTGTAACCCTGAGGCGAAATTCCGTCGGTGACACCGTTGATGATTGCAGGAGGGCGGAGGGAAATGACTTACGAGGCCACCGAGGGGCGGCGCTCCAACGCCGTCGATGCGCATGTCGGCGAACGCGTCCGCATGCGGCGCAAGCTGCTCGGCGTCAGTCAGGACCAACTGGCCGACAGCCTGGGCCTGACCTTCCAGCAGGTTCAAAAGTACGAGCGCGGCGCCAACCGGATCAGCGCCAGCAAGCTGTTCCGTATCGCCGAGATCCTCAACATCGACGTCGCCTACTTCTTCGATGGCCTCCCGGACCCGATCGAGGGCGCGGGTCCTGACGGGACCGTGGCCCATGTCCATGAGGTCATGCAGACTTTCCTGCAAACCTCGGAGGGGGTCGAGCTGGCCGAGATCTTCCCCCGCGTCGCCAGCGGCCGCGTGCGGCGACAGATCCTCGACCTGGTCCGAACCATGGCCGCCGAACAGAAGTAGCCGATCAGAACGCTTCGCTGACGATCGCGCCGTTCGGCAGCAGGGCCGCCCGCTTCAGGCCGCTGGAGGCGAACGGCATGGCGACATTGCCGTCGCGATCCACCGCCACCAGGCCGCCGTGGCCGCCCAGGTCGGCGACGCCCTGGATGGCCGCTCGCGCGGCGTCTTCCAGATTCTCGCGGCCGAACCGCACTCGGTGGGCGATCTGAGCGGCGACGGCGGTGCGGATGAAATACTCTCCCTGGCCGGTGCACGAGACGGCCGCATGCCCGTCGGCCCAGGCCCCGGCCCCGATGATCGGGCTGTCGCCGACCCGGCCCGGCCGCTTGCCGAACACGCCGGCCGTGGAGGTGGCGGCGGCCAGGCGGCCTTCCGCGTCGCGCACCACGCAGCCGACCGTGCCAGTGGGAAGCCTCTCCGGCGGATGGTTGTCCTCGAAGGCCCCCGCCCGCGTGAACCAGGTCTCGGGGTTCTCGACTCTTTCCAGACCCTGATCGCGCGCGAAATCGATCGCGCCCTGACCGGCCAGCATTACGTGCGGCGTCTGCTCCATCACGGCTCGCGCCGCGAGGATCGGGCTCTTGAAACCCTGCAGGGCGGCCACCGCGCCGGCGCGCAGGCTTGGGCCGTCCATCAGGCTGGCGTCCAGCTCGTACTCGCCCTCGGCGTTGGGCGACGCGCCCTTGCCGGCGATGTAGAGGCCGCTAGCTTCCAGCCCGACCACGGTCTCGACGGCGACGTCGAGGGCGCTGGCGCCGTCGGCGAGACGCACGCGGGCGGCCTCGACCAGACGGCGCATATGGGCGATTTCGACGGTGTAGTCATGGCCGCGCTTGGCCCCAGCGCCGCCGTGCAGGGCAAGGCTAAAACATTTGTTTGACATTCTGCTTCCTTGCCCCGACGTCCCGCGCTAGCGTCCAGGCCTCTTAATCAAGAAACGCGGGAGAGGCGAGATGAAGGCGGTGCTCAGCAAGGCGGTCGGCGGACCCGAGACCCTGGTGCTGGAGGAGCTGCCCGATCCCGTCGCCGGCCCCGGCCAGGTGCTGATCGACGTCAAGGCCTGCGGGGTGAACTATCCCGACGTCCTCATCATCGAGGACAAATATCAGTTCAAGCCGCCGCGCCCGTTCGCTCCGGGCGGCGAGGTTTCCGGCGTGATCTCCGCGGTGGGCGAGGGCGTCACCCGCTTCAAGATCGGCGATCGCGTGCTGGCCTCGACCGGCTGGGGCGGCTACGCCGAGAAGCTGGCGCTGGAAGAGGCGCGCTGCACCGCAATCCCGGACAACATGCCGTTCGATGAGGCGGCGGCGTTTGTCCTGACCTACGGCACGTCGTACTACGCCCTGAAGGACCGCGGCCACGTCAAGGCCGGGGAAACCTTGCTGGTGCTCGGCGCGGCAGGCGGGGTCGGGCTGGCGGCGGTCGAGCTGGGCAAGGCCATGGGGGTGCGCGTTATCGCCGCAGCGTCCAGCCAGGAAAAGGTCGATCTGGCGATCAAGCACGGGGCCGACAGCGGCGTTGTCTACCCGCGAGGACCGTTCGACAAGGACGGCCAGAAGGCTCTCGCCGAGTTGCTCAAGGGCGCCTGCGGACCTAGCGGCTGGGACGTCGCCTACGACGCCGTCGGCGGCGATTATTCGGAAGCGACGATCCGCGCGGCCGGCTGGAACGGCCGCTTCCTGGTCATCGGCTTCCCGTCGGGAATCCCGAAAATCCCCTTGAATCTCACGCTGTTGAAGTCTTGTGACATCGTCGGTGTGTTCTGGGGCGCGGCCGTGGCGCGCGATCCGAAGGGCCATGCCCAGAACCTCCGGGAGCTGATGGACCTCTACGCCGCCGGCAAGATCCGACCGTATGTCTCGGAGCGTTTTCCGCTGGCCCGGGCCGGCGATGCGATCGCCCATCTGTCCAGTCGCAAGGCGATGGGCAAGGTTGTGATCACGGTTGATTGAGAGGGTTACCGGCCGCGTGGTTAAATCTCGCTAAGTATGCTTTTTAGCAAAGGAAAAACGACAAATCCGCAGAGTGCTCCCGAGACTAGGAGACTCTGCGGCGATGTCCGTCCAAGAAGAGCAGAGCGTCGCGGCGCCAATCGCCCCGCGCCGTCCATACCGCCTGACGCGGCGGCCCGAAGAGCGCGTGCACGTGCTGGGCGGGACCATGGACCTTGTGCGTCCCGAGGAAGTCTTTCACTTCGTCTCGGGCAAGCTGGATGCGCGCCAGAGCGTCATCGTCGCCAACCACAATCTCCACAGCCTTTATCTGGTCGGTCAGGACCACCAGATCGGCGAGTTCTATAAGGAAGCCGACCTGATCGAGGTCGATTCCGTGCCGCTGATCTTCTGGGCCCGCCTGGTGGGCCGGGCCAGCCGCCGCTTCCACCGCTGCACCTATCTGGATTGGCGCGACGACTTCTGGGCCTTGGCGACCGAGAAGGCGTGGAAGGTCTTTTTCGTCGGCGGCGCCCCTGGGGTGGCCGAGCAGGCGATCGCGCGGATCCGGCAGGATTGGCCCGCCGTCCAGATCGCCAGCCATCACGGCTATTTCGACGTCAGAAACGGCTCGGCGGAGAATACGGCGGTGGTCGAGGCCATTCGCGATTACGCGCCGGACATCGTGCTGGTCGGTATGGGCATGCCGCGCCAGGAAATTTGGACGCTGGAGAATCATAAGGCGTACGGCCCGGCCGCGACCTTCACCGTGGGCGGCGCCTTCGACTACGAGGCTGGCGTCCAGAAGCCCGCGCCGCGCTGGATGGGACCGATGGGCATGGAGTGGCTGTTCCGGCTGATGGCCGACCCGCAGCGGCTCTTCTCGCGCTATTGTATCGAGCCCTGGTCATTGATCGGCCCGGCCTGCAGCGACCTGTCGCGCGCCGTGTCGCGGCGGGTGACGGAAGGCGACTGGCGCGCGGCCGAGGCCGCTCGTTGGGAGCAAATGCGCGCCCGCAACGAAGCGGCGCGCTAGGATGACGAAAATTTTGGGGGCCGCTTGCGGCGTGGTCGCGAGGTTCGCGATCTGGACTAGGGGGCTTGGGGGGCGATGAGTCTGGATATTCGCATCATGACGCTGGAGGCCAACGAGCGCTCCGGCTTCGCGCACCGCGCCGTCGCCGGGGTGGGATTGGTCGGCCTAGGCCTGGCCTGGGCGGCGCTGTTGCTGCCGTGCATGCTGTGGCTGGCCGCCAGCCACCTGGGGCGGCGGCTCGAACCACTGACGCGACGTTTCGCCTGATCCGGCGCGGGTTGAAAGACCTCTAGCCAACGTCTGTTTGCTCCGCGAATATGATCATTGATCACTGACCCGAGAGAGGTCAGGGGCGCGGAGGATATTCCATGGTCGGACGTCTGGACGGCAAGGTCGCCGTCGTCACCGGTGGCTGCTCGGGCATTGGGCTCGGAACCGTCGAGCTCTATGTCGCTGAAGGCGCGCGCGTGGTCGCCGCCGATCTTCAGAACGAAAAAGGCGCGATGCTGGAGAAGCGGTTTCCCGACCGCGTCCGCTTCTCCCGCTGCGACGTCACTTCGGAAGACGATCTAGCCAAGACCATGGCCCTGGCCGAGAGCGACTTCGGCGGCCTCGACATCCTGTTCAACAACGCCGGTCATGGCGGCACGCCCGCGGCGGTGTCGGAACTGACGGTCGAGGGCTGGGACAAGACCTTCGCCCTCCTGGTGCGCGGCCCGGCCATCGGTATGAAGCACGCTCTGCCGCTGATGCTGAAGCGCGGTGGCGGTTCGATCATCAACACCGCCTCGATCGCCGGCCTCCAGGCGGGTTTCGGGCCCCTGGCCTATTCCGCCGCCAAGGCGGCGGTGATCCACATGAGCCGGTGCGCGGCGGCGGAACTGTCGCCGTTGAAGATCCGCGTCAACGCCATCTGCCCCGGCCTGATCGCCACCTCGATCTTCGGCGCCTCGATGGGCCTGCCGCGCGAAGTCGCCGATCAGATGGCGGCCCAGATCGCTTCGATCGGTCCCAAGATCCAGCCGATCCCCAAGTCGGGCCTACCCGAGGATATCGCCGCCGCCGCCCTCTATCTGGCCAGCGACGAGTCCCGGTTCGTGAGCGGGACCCACATCGTCGTCGATGGCGGCATCACGGTCGGTCCGCGCAGCGCTTGGGACAAGAACACGCCCTCGCCGATCCTGGCGGCCATGGGCATTACGCCCGAACAGGCCGAGCAGATGCGCGCCAGCCTGGTCGCCTCCGGCGCGGCCGGGTGACCCTCACGCCAAACTTGCGCGGCGCTCTGTGGATGCTGGCCTCGGCGGTCGGCTTCACGGCGATGACCACCCTGATCAAATTCCTGGGTCCTGGTTATCCGGCCGCCCTACAGACCTTCTACCGCCAGCTGGCTGGCGTGATCGTCCTGCTGCCGCTGATCGCCCGCGACTGGCGCGGAGCTTTCCGGACGACGCGGCCAGGCATTCTGGTCTTTCGGTCCAGCGCGGGCGTGCTGGCGTTGATCATGGGCTTCTACGCCTATCAGAAGCTGCCGCTGGCCGACGCCAACGCCCTGTCCTTCACGCGGACGCTTTGGCTGGTTCCGTTGGCGGCCTTCGTGTTGCGAGAGCCGATCGGTCCTCTACGGATCGGCGCGGCCCTGGTCGGCTTCCTGGGCGTTCTGATCATGCTGCGGCCTGGAGCGGGCGGCGTGGGCGCCTGGATCGGCTGGCCCCAGGCCTGCGCCCTGATCTCGGCCTTCCTATTCGCCCTGACCATCACCGGCATGAAGGTCATGACCCGTGACCACAGCCCGTTCGTGTTGCTGGTCTACGCGGCGGTGCTGGGCCTGGTCTTCTCGATCCCGCCCGCCCTGTTTGTCTGGCGTTGGCCGACCTGGCCGGACCTTGGCCTGCTGGCCGCGATGGGCGTGATTGGCACCCTCACCCAAGGCGCCTACATCAAGGGTATGGAGGCCGGCGAGGCGGCGGTCATGGCGCCGATCGACTATACGCGGCTGGTCTTCGCGGTCGGGGCGGGGCTGCTGCTGTTCCACGAGATCCCGCATCGCGCGACGATCGTCGGGGCCGCGATCGTCGTGGTCTCGACCCTGTTTATCTCGTGGCGCGAGCACCAACTGGCCCAGCGCGCCGCAATTCAGTCGGCATAGGCGCGCCGCCAGGCGACGAAGCGTTCCAGACCCTGGGCCAGCTTGATCTTAGGTTGGTAGCCGCAGAGGGCGCGCAGCTTGTCGACATTGGCGAAGGTGGCGGTGACGTCGCCCGGCTGCATGGGCCGAAACACTTTCTTGGCCTCGATCCCCAATGCGCCTTCCAGCGTGTTGATCATTTCCATCAGCCCGACCGGATCGTTGTCGCCGATGTTGTAGATCTCGTGTCCGCCGCTCGCCGGCGGATGGTCAAGCACGCCGACGATCCCATCGACGATGTCGTCGATGAACGTGAAGTCGCGCGCCATCCTGCCCTCGCCGTACACCTCGATCGGCTCGCCCTTCAGCATGGCCTCGGTGAAGCCGTAATACGCCATGTCCGGCCGGCCCCAGGGACCGTATACGGTGAAGAACCGCAGTCCCGACTGCGGGAAGCCATAGAGCCGGGCATAGCTCTGGCTCAGCAGTTCACATGAGCGCTTAGTGGCGGCGTACAACGAGACAGGCGTATCGGCCGGATCGGTCTCGCGGAAACCGTCGCCGTTCAGCGGCCGGTCGCCATAGACGCTGCTGGACGAAGCATAGACCAGGTGCTCGACGCCGGCGTGGCGGCAAGCCTCCAGCACGGACAGGTGACCAGCCAGGTTGCTGCGTTCGTAGGCGAATGGGTTCTCGATCGAGTAGCGGACCCCCGCCTGGGCGGCCAGATGGACCACCCGGCGCGCGCCGGAGGTCTTCACCAGCGCAGCGAAGGCCTCGTGCTCTGCGATGTCCATGCGGACCATCGTGAAGCCCGGTCGACCTTCCAGACGCGCGGCCCGCGCCGCCTTCAGGGCGGGGTCGTAATAGTCGTTGAAGACGTCGACCCCGATCACCGTCTCGCCGCGATCCAGCAGACGCTCGGCCACGTGCAGGCCGATGAAGCCCGCCGCGCCGGTCACCACGACTGGCGGGACGATGACCGGGGTCGCCATGGGTCAGCCCCGGCCGATGCTTGCATAGGTGAAGCCGTGACGAACCATTTCGCCGGGCTTGTAGACGTTGCGCAGGTCGACGACCGTCGGCGATTTCATCAGCAGCTTCACGCGGTCGAGGTCGAGAGCCCGGAACTGGTCCCACTCGGTCAGGATCACCAGGACGTCGGCATGTTCGGCGGCCTCATAGGCGCCGGTCTTGAAGTCGACGCCCGGCAACAGCTTCTCGGCCTCGTGATGGCCTTCCGGATCGAAGGCCTGGACCTTGGCGCCGAGAGCCTGCAGGGCCGGGACGATATCCAGGCTGGGCGCGTCGCGCATGTCGTCGGTATTGGGCTTGAAGGTCAGGCCCAGGACGCCAATCGTCTTGCCGGTCAGATCGTCCGAGCCGATGGCGGCGGCGACCTTGGCGGCCATGGCCTTCTTGCGGGCGTCGTTGACCTCGACCGTGGTCTCGATCAGACGGGTCGGCGCGCCATAATCCTGAGCGGTCTTGACCAGGGCGATGGTGTCCTTCGGGAAGCAGCTGCCGCCATAGCCAGGACCGGCGTTCAGGAACTTGCCGCCGATGCGCTTGTCTAGGCCAATGCCCTTGGCCACCTGCTGCACGTCGGCCCCAACCTTTTCGCAGAGATCGGCCATCTCGTTGATGAAGGTGATCTTCATCGCCAAGAACGCGTTGGCGGCGTACTTGATCAGCTCGCTGGTGCGGCGGCCGGTGAACACAATCGGTGTCTCGTTCAGCGACAACGGGCGATAGAGCTCGCGCATCACCGCTTGGGCGCGCTCGTCTTCCGAGCCCACCACGACGCGGTCGGGGCGCTTGAAGTCCTCGATCGCCGCGCCTTCGCGTAGGAACTCGGGATTGGAAACCACCGCGAATTGGGCGTCGGGACGCGCCTTCTTGATGATCGCCTCGACCTCGTCGCCGGTGCCGACCGGCACGGTCGATTTGGTGACCACCACGGTGAAACCATCGATCAGGCCGGCGATCTCTTCGGCCGCGGCGTACACATAGCTCAGGTCGGCGTGACCGTCGCCGCGACGCGTCGGCGTGCCGACGGCGATGAACACAGCTTCGGCGTCCTTGATCGCCTGGGCGCCGTCCAAGGTGAAGAACAGACGGCCTTCGCGGACATTGCGGGCCACGAGGTCGTCGAGGCCCGGCTCGAAGATCGGGATCTCGCCTTTCTCCAGCCGCTCGATCTTGCTCGCGTCCTTGTCGATGCAAGTCACGACATGGCCGAAGTCGGCGAAACACGCCCCAGACACCAGGCCCACATACCCAGTGCCAATCATCGCTACGCGCATCGAAGCATCCTGATCTCGGTCAGCGCCAGCCCACACGCGGCGCACCTGCCTAATCCAGCAATCGGCTCGCCGAAGCAAGTCGCGCCGCTAAAGCGCTTGCAGCAATGACATGATGATGACGAAAGCGCCGCTTCCGTGATCTTGGACTTTCAACCTTCGCGCAAACTGTTTAGCGAGAACGATCGTCGCGTGGGGATCTCGATGCAAACCGTTCTGGTGACCGGCGGGGCCGGGTATGTCGGCTCGCACACCTGTCTGGCCTTGGCGGAGGCCGGGTTCCGGCCGGTGGTGTTCGACGATCTGTCCAACGGTCATCGCGAGCACGTGCGGTGGGGGCCGCTGGAAATCGGCGACATCCGCGACGCCGCGCGCCTCGACGCCGTCTTCGCCGCCCACCGGCCGGTGGCGGTGTTGCACTTCGCCGCCCGGATCGAGGTCGGTGAGTCGGTCAAGAACCCTGGCGCCTTCTTCGACAACAATGTCGGTGGCGCGATCACCCTGATCGAGGCCGCGCGGCGGGCGGGGGTCAACGCCCTGGTGTTCTCGTCGACCTGCGCCACCTTCGGCGATCCCGTGAATCTGCCGATGAACGAGAGCCACCCCCAGGCGCCGCTGAATCCCTACGGCCGCAGCAAGCTGATGGTCGAGCAGGCCTTGGCCGACTATGACCGCTATGTCGGCTTCAAGAGCGCGGTGATGCGCTATTTCAACGCCGCTGGCGCCGACCCGGAAGGACGCATCGGCGAGTGGCACGAGCCCGAGACCCACGCCATCCCGTTGGCGATCCAGGTGGCCCTGGGTCAGCGGCCGCATTTCACGATCTTCGGCGACGACTATGACACCCGCGACGGCACGGCGGTGCGGGACTATGTCCACGTGCTGGACCTAGCCGACGCTCACGTCTCGGCGTTGCGCCGACTGTTGGCCGGCGGATCCTCGGAAGCCTTCAATCTCGGGACCGGAACGGGCACGACGGTGCGCGAACTGGTCGACGGCGTCGGCCGGGCGACCGGCGCGCCGCTTCCGATCCAGAGGGCCGCCCGCCGGCCCGGCGACGCTCCGGTCCTGGTGGGCGACAACGCCAAGGCTCGCGCCGAGCTGGGGTGGAACCCGTCGCGCGACCTCGACATCATCCTGTCAAGCGCTTGGCGCTGGCACCAGGCCCAGGCCGCCGCCGGACGCTAGCCCTTAGGTCCGGCGGGAAGATTATTCCCCCGAACCACGGCGCTTTGGGTGTGATGTCGCGAGTACTCTGAGCGAAACGGTTTATTTGCAACTTTCGCTGTAGCTCTCAAGGGATATGACCCTTGGGGGACGTGCGTGCTCAAGTTTCTGACCTGCCTGACGACGCAGCATGACCTGCGCCTGGTGCTTGTCGCCGGGCTCATCTGCCTTGCGGGCTGTTTCAGCACGTTCCGCCTCTATTCGCGGATGCGAGGCGCTCGCGGCGTGGTGCGCGCCGCCTGGCTGCTGCTGACCGGCCTGGTCGCCGGCTCCAGCGTCTGGGCCACTCACTTCATCGCCATGGTCGCCTACACGCCGGGCCTCAAGACGGGCTACAGCCCGACCGGCACATTGATGTCGCTGATGATCGCGGCCCTGTTCATGGCCAGCGGTTTCGCGGTGGCCTCGGCCCAGCGATCGACCACCAACGACTTCGCCGGCGGGGTCCTGCTGGGTCTCGGCGTCGCGGCCATGCACTATACGGGCATGTCGGCTTTCGTGACTCAGGGCCACCTGATCTGGGAGCACGCCACGGTCGGGCTGTCGGCGATCTTCGGCGTGGCCGGCGCGACCACCGCTTTGGTGTCGGCCGGCACGGCTCGCACGATGCGCCGCCAGCTGATGGGCGGGGGCCTGCTCTGCCTAGGCATCGTGGCGCTGCACTTCACCGGCATGGCGTCGATCACCATCGTTCCGGACGCCACGGTCGTGGTGCCCGATCAACTGCTTTCGGGCGGCATGCTGACCCTGGCGGTGGTTTCGATCACCAGCATGATCATCCTGGGCGGCCTTGGCGCGGTCGCCATCGAATCCCAGACTTCACGCTCGGCCCTCGAGCGCATCCGCAGGCTGGCCAACGCCGCCTACGAGGGCCTGGTCGTCGTCCAGTCGGGCCAGATCAACGACGCCAACGCCGCCTTCTGCGAGCTGGTCGGCGCCGAGCTGTCTGAACTGGTCGGTCGCCCACTGCTGGGTTCGATCCTGTCGCTCGACGACACCGGCCCCGACCGCGAGGGCGTCCGCCGCGAAGGCAAGATTCAGCCGCTGGCCGGCGGGCGCGAAATCCCGGTCGAGGTGTTCTCGCGTCTAATGGACGACGGCGCGCGCATGGAGACCTCGGGTCTCACCGTGCTGGCGGTCCGCGACCTGCGCGAACGTCGCGCGGCCGAGGAGAAGATCCGCTATCTCGCCGAGCACGACGGCCTGACCGGCCTGCCCAACCGCAATTCGCTGCAAGCGCGCCTGGCCGCGGCCCTGGACCGTGTCGAGGCCTCGGGCGAGAGTCTGTCGGTCATCTGCATCGACCTCGACCATTTCAAGGAAGCCAACGACCAGCACGGCCACCTGGCCGGCGACGCCATCCTGGTGGAGACCGCTCGTCGCCTGCAGGCCTCCGTGCAGGCCCCGTCCTTCGCCGCGCGCTTGGGCGGCGACGAGTTTATCGTGGTCCAGGTGGCGGGCGGCGACCAACCGACCGCGGCCGCCGAGCTTTCAGGCCGCCTGATCGAGATGCTGTCGGTTCCCGTGGCCTACGAGGGCCAGGAGCTGACGCTGGGCGCCAGCCTGGGCGTGAGCCTCTATCCCGACGACGGCCGCACGACCGAGGCCCTGATGGCCAACGCCGACATGGCGCTCTATCGCGCCAAGGAGAGCGGCCGCGGGGTCTATCGCTTCTTCAAGCGCGAGATGGATGACACCATTCGCGAGCGTCGCAGCCTAGCCCGCGACCTGCGCCAGGGCATCACCGATGAGGAGCTGGTCGTCCACTATCAGCCCCTGGCCCGCGCCACCGACGGCGAGGTCTGCGGCTTCGAAGCCCTGGTTCGCTGGCGGCACCCGACGCGCGGCATGATCCCGCCGCTGGAATTCATTCCGGTCGCCGAGGAAAACGGCCTGATCGGCGCCCTGGGCGACTGGGTCTTGCGCCGCGCCTGCGCGGACGCCGCCTCCTGGGAAAAGCCGCTGCGCATCGCGGTCAATCTCTCGCCGATCCAGCTGCACAATCCGGCGCTGCCGAGCCTCGTCCACGAGGTGCTGATCACCACCGGCCTGTCGCCGTCGCGGCTGGAGCTGGAGATCACCGAGAGCGCCCTGTTCAAGGACTACCAGCGCGCGCTCGACAATCTGCGGCGCCTGAAAGCCCTGGGCGTGCGGATCGCCATGGACGACTTCGGCACCGGCTTCTCGTCGCTGTCGACCCTGCAGTCGTTCCCGTTCGACAAGATCAAGATCGACAAGAGCTTCGTCGAGAACATCCACCGTCACGACCGCGCCACCGTCATCGTGCGCGCCGTTCTGGGTCTCGGCCGCAGCCTGGAAATCCCGGTGGTAGCCGAGGGCGTCGAGACCGAGGAGCAGATCGTCTTCCTGCGCGGCGAGAATTGCACCGAGCTTCAGGGCTACGCCATCGGCCGCCCGGCCCCGGTCGACACGCTGAACGCCTGGACCATGGCGGCCGTCGCGCCCGTCGAGGCCGCTTCGATCGACACGGTGATCGAACCTCGCCGCAAGGCCAAGCGCTCGGCCTGATCCTTTTTTGCCGGAAGCGTCGAACGGATTGGCGGCGCTCGGAACTTAGTGTTCCATGAACCGTCAGGCGTGAGCCGAGCGGAGCCTTGAGGCCTCGCGACGTGTCATCAGGGAGCGTACCGCGGGTGCTGGGACGGACAGCCATCAGGTTCGTGACGGCCGCGGACCGGCGCGAGCTGCGCTACGGCCTCGCGGTGCTGGCGGTCCTGGCGGCGCTGGCCGCGCGGATGGTCGCCGTCCTCGTCACTGACGTCCCATCCAACTTCCCCACATTCTTCGTGGCCGTGCTGGTCGCGGCGATGGTCGGCGGGCTGGGGCCAGGCTTCCTGGCCCTCGGACTCAGCGCGACGATCGCGTGGCGATTCTGGATGGCGGTCGACGGCTCCTGGACGCTGCACACGCGCGAGGCCGTGCAGCTTAGCATGTTCGTGCTCTGTGGGGGCCTGATCGTGGTGCTGGTCGAGGCGATGCGCATCGCGGTGCGCTCCGGCCTGGCCGCCGAGGAACGGTTTCGCTCGGCCCAGGAGGCGTCGCTGGACGCCTTCGTGATTCTGGAGCCGGTGCGCGAGGGCGGCCGGGTGATCGACTTCCGCTGGACCTACGCCAATCCGAAGGCTGATTCGATGCGGCCCGCTGGGACCTCCACCCTGTTGGGTCGCCGCGTGCTGGACGTGTTTCCAGACAACACCGGTCGCGAGATGGTCGAACGCATGAACCGTCTGCTGGCGACCGGCGGTCCCGACGACATCGACGTGCGGCGCGTGATCGACGGCGAGGAGCGCTGGGTCCGGTCAAGCGGCGTCCGCCTGGGCCGCGATCTGGCGGTGACCTTCCGGGACGTGACCCAGGAACGTCGCGCTGCGGCGGCTTTGCGTAGCAGCGAGGAGCTGTTCCGAGGCATGGCCAATTCAGCGCCCGTGCTGATCTGGGCGACGACCGCCCGGGGGCAAGCCGACTGGTTCAATCAGGCCTGGCTAGACTTCCGGGGGCGGACGCTGGCGGAGGAACTGGGGGAGGGCTGGCTCAGCGGCGTGCATCCCGAGGACCTGCAGGCCAGCCTAGAAGCGGCCGACATCGCCGCCGACAGGCGCGAGTCGTTCAATGTCGCCTTCCGCCTGCGTCGCGCCGACGGGGCCTGGCGATGGATCAACAGCGTCGGCGCGCCGCGCTTCGACGAGGCGGGCGAGTATCGCGGCTATATCGGCAGCTGTTTCGATTTCACCGAGACGGTCGAGGCGCGCAAGGATCTCGAGGACCGGGTCGCCGAACGCACCGCGGCCCTTAAGGCCAGCATGGCCGAGACCGCCCACGCCCAGGCCGCCCTCGCCCAGGCTCAACGCCTCGAGACGGTGGGCCGGCTGACCGGCGGCGTGGCGCACGACTTCAACAACCTGCTGACGGTCATCGTCGGCGGGCTGGACATGATTCTGCGCCGGCCGGGCGATACGGCGCGCGTGACCCGATTGGCCGAGGCGGCGCTTGCCGCCGGCCAGAGGGGCGAGCGCCTGACTCGGCAACTGCTGGCGTTCTCGCGCAATCAGGAACTCAAGTTGGAAGTCGTCGATGTCGGCGCGCTGTTGGATCAGGCCGAGCCGCTGCTGCGGCGGGCGGTCGGCGAGGCCATGACCCTGACCCTCCGGCGTGACCCCAGGCCCGTCCGTTCGCGCGTCGACGCCGCACAGCTCGAAGCGGCGCTGCTGAACCTGGTCGTCAACGCCGCCGACGCCACCTCGACCGGCGGGGCGATCAGCATCGTGGTCGAGCCGGTGACCCTGGTCGCGGGGCAGGTGGCCGATACCCCGCCGGGCGACTATGTCCGGGTGGCGGTCAGCGACACCGGCATGGGCATGCCGCCCGAGGTGCTGGCCCGGGTGTTCGAGCCGTTCTTCACCACCAAGGAGGTCGGCAAGGGCACTGGACTGGGCCTGGCCCAGGTCTATGGCTTCTTGCGCCAATGCGGGGGCGGGGTCGGCATAGACAGCGTCGAGGGGCGCGGCACGACGGTCGGCCTCTATCTTCCCGCCACCGACGATATCCCGACGCCGGAAGCGGCGAAGGCCGCGCAGCCATCCCATGATCGCCTGCAGGGCGTTCGCGTGCTGCTGGTCGAGGACGACGCGCCGGTGCGGGAAATCGCCAGCGGGCTGCTGCGCGACCTCGGCTGCGAGGTGACCACCGCCGAGAACGGCGCCTCGGCCCTCGAGGCGCTGGAGGAGGGCGTGGGCTTCGACCTCCTGATGTCGGACATCGTCATGCCCGGCGGGATCAGCGGCGTGGACCTGGCGCGCTCGGTCTCGGTCAACCGACCGGATATGGCGGTGCTGCTGACCACCGGCTACGCCGGCGAGCGCATGGACGTCGCGCCGGCCGATCTGCCATGGCCGGTCCTGCGAAAGCCGTTTCAGGTGGAGCGACTGGCCGAGGTCGTCTCCGCCCTGCTGGCCGCCCGGGAGACGCCGGCGCGCAAGAAGCGCCGCGCGCCGCCCCGCAAGCGCGGCGTCAGCGCCGCCGGCGAGTGAGTCCGCCCAGCAGGCCGCGCATCAGCTCCCGACCCGCCTGGGAGGCCACGGTGCGCACCAGAGTGACGGCGAAGGCCTCGGCCACTGTCTGACGGTTCGAGGCGCGGGGCCGGGCGGCGCGCGCCTCGCGGGCGTCCTCACGTTCGCGGACCTTGGCCTCGGCGGCTTCGCGCCGGTCCTCTTCCGCCTCCTCGCGTGCGGCGTCGGCCTGATGCTGCGCCTGCTGGGCGCGGCCTTGCAGGATCTCGTAGGCGGAGTCGCGATCTCGGGTCTGGTCGTAGACCCCGGCGACCGGGCTCTTAGCCTGCAGCGCCGCGCGCTCCTCAGGCGTGATCGGCCCTAGGCGCGAGGCCGGCGGGCGGATCAGGGTCTTCTGCACGACCTGCGGCGCGCCCTTCTCGTCGAGCGTCGAGACCAGGGCCTCGCCGACGCCGAGCGCCTGGATGGTCTCGGCGGTGTCGAAGTTCGGATTGACCCGGAATGACTGGGCGGCGGCTTTCAGGCCTTTCTGGTCGGCGGGGGTGTAGGCGCGCAGGGCGTGTTGCACCCGGGCGCCTAGCTGTCCTAGCACCGCGTCGGGGATGTCGGCCGGATTCTGGGTGACGAAATAGACGCCGACGCCCTTCGAACGGATCAGGCGCACGACCTGCTCGATCTTCTCCAGCAGCGGCTTGGGCGCGTCGTTGAACAGCAGGTGGGCCTCGTCGAAGAAGAACACCAGCTTGGGCTTTTCCGGATCGCCGACCTCGGGCATCACCTCGAACAGCTCCGACAGCAGCCACAGCAGGAAAGTCGAATAGAGCTTGGGCGACTGGATCAGCCGGTCGGCGGCCAGCAGGTTGACGTAGCCGCGCCCCGCCGCGTCGGTGCGCATGATGTCCTTGAGATCCAGGGCCGGCTCGCCGAAGAAATGCTCGGCGCCCTGGGTTTGCAGGGTCAGCAGCTTGCGCTGGATCGCGCCTACCGTGGCGGCCGAGACGTTGCCGTATTGCGTGCCGATCTCGTCGGCGTGGTCGGCGACGTATTTCAGCGCCGCCTGCAGGTCCTTGAGGTCCAGCAGCAGCAGGCCGTCCTGGTCGGCGACGTGGAAGACGATGTTCAGCACGCCCTCCTGCACGTCGTTCAGCTCCAGCAAGCGCGACAGCAGCAGCGGGCCCATTTCCGAGATGGTGGTGCGGATCGGGTGGCCCTTCTGGCCGAACAGGTCCCAGAACATCACCGGCGGCGCGGCCGGGGACAGCGCCAACTCCATCGCTTCGGCGCGGGCCAGCATCTTCTCGTTCGGAGTGCCGGGCATGGCCACACCCGAGAGGTCGCCCTTCACGTCGGCGGCGAACACCGGCACCCCGGCGTCGGAGAAGCCTTGGGCGATGACCTGCAGGGTGACGGTCTTGCCGGTGCCGGTCGCCCCGGCCACGACGCCGTGGCGGTTGGATCGGTCGAGTCTCTGGGTCACGGGGCCTTCGCCCAACCCGACCAGGATCTCGTTCTCGCCAATCGACAGCGGCATGGGGCCAAACTCCTTGAATGAGGGTTTGAACCTAGCCGGGGCCTTGCGTCGCGCCAATCGGGGCGGTCAAAGTCGGTCGCGTTTCTGGAGAAGTTTTACAAATGCCCGCGCCTGCCCCGCCTCCCGTCACCACGCGCAACGCGGTGGTGTTCCTGGCCGTCATCGCCGGCGGGGTGACGCTGAAGTGGATGCAGGACATCCTCACGCCCCTGGCGCTGGCGCTGTTTCTAGCCGTGATGATCGACAGCTTTTCCCGCGTGCTGACGGTGCGGGCGCCGAAATTCCCCAAGGCGCTGGCCTTGCCGACCGCGGTCGTGCTGTCGCTGCTGCTGTTCGGGGTCTCGATCTGGATCGTCGTCGACAACGGCAAGGAGTTCTTCGACCATTCCTCGGAATATGTGGCCAGCCTCAACGCCATCATCGCCAAGTTCGCGCCGATCGTGGCCAGGCTGGCGCCGGGACTGGAGATGAAGGTCGCGCCGACCATCGGCGACCTGGTCAAGCAGTGGAACCCGCAGCGCTATGTCGGGGACGTGGCGCAGTCGTTCAACAGCTTCGCCACCAGCGCCGTACTGGTGCTGATCTATCTCGGCTTCATCCTAGCCTCGCGGAAGGGCTTCGCCCGCAAGATCGTCGCACTCTTCCCGCATCATTCGCAGCGCGACCAGAACATGAAGCTGTTCCAGCGCATCCGTGACGGGGTGGAGCAATATCTGTGGATCCAGACCGTGACCGGCCTGATGATCGCCGTCGCCGCCTGGGTGGTGATGATGCTGGTGCGGTTGGACAACGCTTTCTTCTGGGCGTTCCTGATCTTCCTGGCCGCCTATATCCCGATCTTGGGCGGGGCCATCGGCTGTTTCCTGCCGCCGGTATTCGCCCTGATCCAATTTCCCGACAGCTTGTGGCCGGCGATCATCCTGTTCGCGGCTCTGCAGTCGATCTTCTTCGTGGTCGGCAACGTCATCTACCCACGCATGCAGGGCGACAGCCTGAACATGGACCCGACCGTGGTGCTGCTATCCCTGGCCCTGTGGGGCGCGCTCTGGGGTGTGCCGGGGATGTTCCTGTCCACGCCGCTGACCGTGGCGACCATGCTGATCCTGGCCCAGTTCGAAGGGTCCCGCTGGATCGCGATCCTGCTCTCCGAAGACGGCGATCCGCAGGGCGAGCGAATGCTGACGGGCAAGGGGCATGGGCCGGCCCCGGACGACTTCCCGGCGCGAAAAACCTAAGGGACGCGAAAGAAATGGACGCGCCTCTTCAACTCCGGACCTTGGTTACTATCTATGCCTTGTCCGGCTCCCCCCACCCGGACACCCCGCCGATCGCGGCCGGCATGGCCGCCGCCATCGAAGCGGAAAACGCCCGCACACCCCCAGCGGGCCCGCGCCGCCGGCTTCCCCCCCGCCGGCGGCGCTTCCGTTTCTCGCCGGGTTTGAGCGCGAACGGCACAAATTATTTCCGATTTCCGACCTAACGGTTGAAGTAAGGCCCAAAAGGGCTAGGTTGCGGCCAAAAATTCGCGAGGAAATCCCATGATCGGTGAAAAAAATGACCTCAAGTCCGCTGAGGTCCCGATCGGCCCGCTGGTAGCCGCCTTCGCCCAGGCCCTGGGTTCTTCGGTCGAGGCGTTGTCGCCCGCCGCGCGCGGCTTCGCCGCCCAAGCCCAGGACGACTGGTCGGCCGAGGAACTGCCTGGCCTGGATGTCGCCGACGTCGCCCGCGCCCTGGCCGACTTCTGGCGCTTCGGCGAGAGCGCCAAGGATCTTTCCGAACCGGCCATCCGTATCCGCCGCGCCGAAGGCGGCGAGACCCCCTCCGATCTGCTCGAGATCGTCCAGCCCGATCGGCCGTTCCTGGTCGACAGCATCATGGGCGAAGTGACCGAGGCCGGCTTCTCGGTCCGGGCCATGTTCCACCCGGTGGCCGATTGCAGCGGCGTCCGCCGCTCGATGATCCAGATTTGGCTGGCCCCGGTCGGCGAAGACCGTGAGGCCGCCTTGGTCCAGAGCGTCCGCGAGGCGCTGGCTGACGTCGCCCTGGCCGTGCAGGACTTCGAAGCCATGCGCGCCCTGATGCGCCGCACGATCACCGAATTGCAGGGCGCGACGACGCCCGTCTCCGCCGCCGAGAAGAACGAGGACTTGGACTTCCTCGACTGGCTGGAAGGCGACCACTTCGTGTTTCTGGGCGCGCGCGTCTACGAATATCCCCGCACCGCCGACGGCGGCTACGCGGCGGAGGAGCCGCTTTACCAGCCCGAAGGCAGCCTCGGCGTTCTGCGCGACCAGGCCCGCACCGTCCTGCGCCGGGGCAGCGAACCGGCCATCCTGTCGGCCCAGATCCGCACCCATATCGACATCGGCGATCCGATCGTCGTGGCCAAGTCGAACCTGCGCTCGCGCGTTCACCGCCGCGGCTACATGGATTATGTCGGCGTCCGCAAGTATGGCGCCGATGGCAAGGCCTCCGGCGAGGTCCGCTTCGTGGGCCTGTTCACCGCCGAGGCCTACGAGACTCCGGCCCACGAGGTGCCGCTGATCCGCAGCAAGGTCGCCCACGTCATCGAGCGCGCCGGCAAGGATCCCGACAGCCACAACGGCAAGCGCCTGCGCAACATCCTCGAGACCTGGCCGCGCGACGAGCTGTTCCAGACCGATGAGGCCCAGCTGCTGGTTACAGCCATGGGCGTGCTGCACCTGTACGACCGGCCGCGCGTCAAGCTGTTCGCCCGCCGCGACCCGTTCGACCGCTTCATCTCGGTGCTGCTGTTCGTACCGCGTGACCGCTATGACTCCGGCGTCCGCGCCCGGGCCGGAGCGATCCTGGCCGAGGCCTTCCGCGGCCGGGTGTCGGCCTATTATCCGAGCTTCTCCGACGCGCCGCTGGCGCGGGTACACTACATCCTGGGCGTCACGCCCGGCGACCATGCGGAGCCGGACCTTGCCGCCGTCGAGGCCGCGATCGCCGAGACCGCCCGCACCTGGGACGACCGTTTCGAGGCCGCGATCCGCGAAGGCTCGACGGGCCGCGTCGCCCAGCTGCTGAGTCGCTACGCCGGCGCCTTCCCGCCCGGCTATCGCGACCAGTACGACGCCGAAGAGGCCCTGGCCGACATCCAAGTCATCGACGACCTGGCCGAGGGCGAGGCCGTCCGTGTCCGCGCCTTCCGCCGCGCGGACGACAGCGCGGTGACCTTCCGTTTCAAGCTCTATCGCCCAGGCGCCGCGGCCCCGCTGGCCGACGTGCTGCCGATCTTGGAGCATATGGGCCTGAAGGCCCTGATCGAGGACGGCTTCAGGGTCTCGCCGGGCGGCCAGCCGGTCTGGATCCACGAATTCGTCCTGCGCGACGAAGCCGGTGAGCACCTGGTGTTTGGCGACGTGAAACAGGCCTTCGAAGCCGCCTTCGTCGCCATCTGGACCGGCCGCGCCGAGAGCGACGGCTTCAACCGTCTGGTGCTGGAGCTCGGCATCGGCTGGCGCGAGGCCGCCTTGATTCGCGCCCTGGCCCGTTATCGCCAGCAGTCGGGCCTGGATCCCAGCCAGGGTGTTCAGGAGCAGGCCCTGTCGGATCATCCGGGTGTCGCGCGCCTGATCCTGGATCTGTTCCAGACCAAGTTCGACCCGGCCGTGAAGGCCGATCTCAAGGCTCGCGAGGAGCAGGCCAAGGCCGTCGAAGGCAAGATCGTCGAGGCCCTGCAAGGCGTCGAGAGCCTGGACGCCGACCGTGTTCTGCGCCGCCTGGCCGCCCTGGTCGGCGCCATCCAGCGCACCAACTTCTACCAGCCGGCCGCCGACGGCGGTCCCAAGCCGTACATCAGCTTCAAGATCGCCTCGCGCGAGCTGGAAGACCTGCCGGCCCCGAAGCCCTATCGCGAGATCTATGTCTCGGCCCCGCACGTCGAGGGCGTGCACCTGCGCTTCGGCCCGGTCGCCCGGGGCGGCCTGCGCTGGTCGGACCGCCGGGACGATTTCCGCACCGAGGTGCTTGGCCTAGTGAAGGCCCAGCAGGTCAAGAACGCGGTGATCGTGCCCGTCGGTTCGAAGGGCGGCTTCTATCCGAAGCAGCTGCCGCGCGGCGGCGATCGCGACGCGATTCAGGCCGAGGCGATCCGCGCCTACAAGACCTTCCTGTCGGGCCTGCTCGACCTGACCGACAATATCGATCCCGACAACAATGTCGTGCCGCCGCCGTCGGTCGTCGTGCATGACGGCGAGGATCCTTATCTGGTCGTCGCCGCCGACAAGGGCACGGCGACCTTCTCCGACATCGCCAATGGCGTGGCCGAGGACTACGGCTTCTGGCTAGGCGACGCCTTCGCGTCGGGTGGTT
The DNA here is from genome assembly GCF_040545685.1 of Caulobacter sp. 1776. Classification (NCBI taxonomy): domain Bacteria; kingdom Pseudomonadati; phylum Pseudomonadota; class Alphaproteobacteria; order Caulobacterales; family Caulobacteraceae; genus Caulobacter; species Caulobacter sp. 1776. The sequence goes on along the minus strand of NZ_JBEPMI010000001.1, from coordinate 743,966 downwards.
CGGTCGGCTACGATCACAAGGTCATGGGCATCACCGCTCGCGGCGCCTGGGAGGCGGTCAAGCGCCACTTCCGCGAGCTGGGCAAGGACATCCAGACCGAGCCCTTCACCGTGGTCGGCGTCGGCGACATGTCGGGCGACGTGTTCGGCAACGGCATGCTGCTGTCCAAACAGACCAAGCTGCTGGCCGCGTTCGACCACCGTCACATCTTCCTCGACCCGAACCCGGACGTGGCGGTGTCGTGGGCCGAGCGTGACCGGATGTTCAAGCTGCCGCGCTCGTCGTGGGACGATTACGACAAGTCGAAGATCTCGCAGGGCGGCGGGGTCTTCGCGCGCAGCCTGAAGAGCATCTCGCTGTCGAAGGAAGTGCGCGACCTGTTCGAGATCAAGGCCGAGGCCGTGTCGCCGGCCGAGCTGATGAGCGCGATCCTGAAATCCAAGGCCGAGCTGCTCTATCTCGGCGGCATCGGCACCTATGTGAAGGCCAAGGGCGAGAGCAACGCCGACGCCGGTGACAAGGCCAATGACGCCATCCGCATCAACGGCGCGGACCTGCGGGTCAAGGTCGTGGGCGAGGGCGCCAACCTCGGTTTGACGCAAGCAGGCCGCATCGAGTTCGCCCAGGCGGGCGGCCATATCAACACCGACGCCATCGACAACTCGGCCGGCGTCGACAGCTCCGACCACGAGGTCAACATCAAGATTCTCACCGGGATCCTGGAGCGTGGCGGCGAGCTGACTCGCGAGAGCCGCAACACGCTGCTGGCCTCGATGACGGAGGACGTGGGCCACCACGTCCTGGAGCACAATTACGACCAGACCCTGGCCCTGACCCTGCTTGAGAGCGATGCCGCTTCCGAGGTCGACGCCCAGATTCGCTACATGGTCGACCTCGAACAGCGCGGCCGCCTGGACCGTCGTGTCGAGGGCCTGCCGACCAATACGGCGCTGCTGGAGCGCAAGGCGTCGAACAAGGGCCTGACCCGGCCGGAACTGGCCGTGCTGCTGGCCTATGGCAAGCTCGACCTGTTCGACGACATCGTCGCCAGCCCGGCGCCGGACGATCCGTGGTTCCAGGCGACGCTGCGCGGCTACTTCCCCAAGGCGCTCGATAAGTATGCCGACGCCATGCAGAAGCACCGACTGAAGCGCGAGATCATCGCCACGGTGGTCGGCAACCAGATGGTCAACATGTGCGGCCCGACCTTCGTCAGCCGCCTGAAGGCCGCCGCCGGGGCCGACGTCAATGCGGTGGTCGTGGGCTTCACCGCCGCCCGCGAGATCCTCGGTGTCGATGGCCTGTGGGATCAGGTGAACGCGCTGGACAACAAGGCTTCGGCCGACGGCCAGACCGCGCTTTACAAGGCGCTGGCCTACGCGCTGCGCAGCCTCAGCTTCTGGCTGGCCCGCCGCGCGGTGCGCGACAAGTCGACCGTCAAGGCGCTGGTCGAGGCCTATGGTCCGTCGGTGGCGGCGCTGCGGGCCCTGACCCCGGCCATCCTGTCGCCGTTCGAGCAGAAGACGGTCGCCAAGCGCGTGAAGGCCTATGTCGCCGACGGCGCGCCGGAGGCCCTTGCCCAGGCCGTCGCGGCCCTGCAGCCCCTGACCACGGCCGCTGACCTGGTCGACCTCTCGAACGCCTCCAGCTGGAGCGTCGAGAACGTCGCGCGGCTCTATCACCAGATCGGCGCGGCCTTCGGCTTCGATCGCCTGCGCGGCGCGGCCGGCTCGTTCGTCGGCGGCGACGCCTTCGAGCGTCTGGCGGTCCGTCGCCTGATCGAGGACATGCTGACCGAGCAGACCACGATCACCCAGGCGGTTCTCAAGTTCGCCGCCAACGCCCAGGCGGGTGAGGACGAGGGCGCGGCCAAGGCCGCCATCGCGTCCTGGGCCGCCCTGCGCGGCGATCGCCCCCGGGTGGTCAAGCGGACGATCGAGGACATCGAGCAGGCCGGCGGCGGCTGGACCTTCGCCAAGCTGACCATCGCCAACGCCGCCCTGCGCGAACTCTCCAGCGCCGCTTAAGGCTGGCCCCAACGCCTCCTCTCCCTTAGGAGGGGAGGCCGTCAGGGAGCGTAGAGATGGACCAAGGTGATCGCCGGCGGGTGGCCTGGACGCTCTATGAATGGGCGCAGCAGCCCTACTGGGCGCTGATCGCGACCTTCATCTTCACGCCCTATTTCGCCGCCGGCTTCGTCGGCGACGCGGCCAGGGGGCAGAGCCTGCTCGGCTATGCCGGGGCGGTGTCGGGCTTGGCCATCGCCATCCTCTCGCCCATGGTCGGGGCCAATGTCGATGCGCGGCGCAATCCCAGGGCCTGGCTGATCGGCCTGGCCTTTCCGATGGTGATCGCCAGCGCCGCCCTGTGGTGGGCGGTTCCGGGCGAGACGGGCCGCATCCCGCTGATCCTGGCCTGTTTGGTCGTCGCCGGCGTCGCGACCGAGCTCGGCGTGACGGTGATGAACGCCCTGCTGCCGGTGGTCGCCAAGCCGGGCCAGGTGGGGCGGCTCTCCGGCACCGCCTGGGCTCTCGCCTATGTCGGGGCGCTGATCTCGCTGTTCATCGTCCTCTTCTGCTTCTCGCTGCCCAAGGTTCCGATGCTGGGCCTGTCCAAGGCGCTGCACGAGCCCGACCGGATCGTCGGGCCGATGGTGGCCCTCTGGTTCATGCTGTTCGCCTGGCCGCTGATGCTGATCGCGCCCCAGCCGCCGGCCACCGGCGGAACCAGGCCGCTCGCCGAGCTGTGGGAGACCCTCCGCAGCTTGCCGAGCCGCCCGCACATGCTGAAGTTCCTGGTCGGCCGCATGCTGCTGGGCGACGGCATTTCCAGCTTCATCGCGTTCGGTGGGGTGCTGGCGGCGGGGCTGTTCGGCTGGACGACGACGCAGCTGGGCCTATACGCCATTCTGCTGTCGATCGCCGCGGGGATCGGGACCTTCATCGGCGGCCGGGTCGATCAGAAGATCGGCTCGAAGGCGACCGTGCTGATCGCCACCGGCGTGGTGCTGTTCGGCGCGACCGGGGTCGGGCTGGTCGGCAAGGATACGGTCTTGTTCCTGATCCCGGTCACGCCCGCCCAGCCTGGCGGCCCGTTGTTTTCCAGTACGCCCGAGCGGATGTTCCTGTTCTTCAGCCTGTTCGTCGGCTTGACCTTCGGCCCGGCCCAGGCGTCCTTGCGGGCCTGGATGGCAGAGCTGGCCCCGGCCGGCGAGACCGGGCGATGGTTCGGGCTCTACGCGCTGTCGGGCAAGGCCACGGCCTTCATGGCCCCGCTGGTCATCGCGGTCGGCACGCGCCTGGCCGGAGACCAACGCATCGCCGTCGTGGTCTCAGCGGCGTTCATGGCGCTGGGCGCCCTGGTGCTGGCGACCGCGCCTCGCCGGGCGCCCCCGGTTGTAGCCTGACGCGGAACAGGGCAGGCTCTCGTTCGGAGGGGCGCTCATGACCAAGGATCGCATCGTTCTGCTCGACTCGCTGCGGGGGCTCGGCGTGCTGGGCATCCTGCTGTGCAACGCGCCGGATTTCGCCGTGCCGCCGCCCGTCTCGGAGTCGGCCGCCAACTGGCCACACGGGACGGGTCCCGCGACGCTGGGCGTCTGGATCGTCACCCAGTGGCTGTTCCAGCGCAAGTTCGTGACCCTGTTCGCCATGCTGTTCGGCGTCTCCATCTTCCTGGTCGGCGGCGAGCGGTCCGACCTCGAGCGCGGCGCGATCCTGCGCAAGCGCCTGACCTGGATGGTCGTCTTCGGCCTGCTGCACGGCTTCGCGATCTGGTTCGGCGACGTGCTGTTGAGCTACGCCCTGGCCGGGTTCGCCGTGCTGCTGGCCCGCTCGTGGGCGCCGCGCAGGCTGATCCGCACCGGGGTGACGATCTGGACCGTCTTCACCGTGGTGATGCTGGTCGGCATGAGCGTCGCCGCCTTCTCGCCGCACGAGCCCGCCCAGGCCGTGCTGGAGGCCGCCAAGGAAGTGGCCAAGGGCAAGGCCTCCGAGATCCAGTACGGCGGGACGCTCATTCAGTCGCTGATCCAGAACGCCAAGGATCGGCTAGCCTTCCTGCCGGCCGAACCGATCATCTTCGTGATGACCTCCAGCCTGATGCTGATCGGCCTGGGCTGCTTCAAGGCTGGAGTGCTGACCGGCGAGGCCTCCGACCGCCTGTATAGGCGGCTGATCGCCGTGGGCCTGACCGCCTCGGTCGTGGTCGGCGGGCTGTATGTCGCCCAGGTGCTCACCGGCCTGCCCAGGGCGCTGAGCCTGGTGACCCTTGCGCTGCAGTGGATGCTGGCCCCGCTGACGACGCTGGCCTATGTGAGCCTGATGGTCTTCGCGTCGCGGTCGAAGGCCTGGAGCGCGATCCCGAAGGCCTTGGCGCCGGTCGGGCAGATGGCCTTCACCAACTATCTGATGCAGTCGCTGATCATGACCGTGATCTTCTACGGCGGTCGCGGTCCGGGCCTGCACGGCGAGGTCGATCGGCCCGGCCTGGCGGCGATCGTCGCGGCGATCTGGGTCGTGCAGATCCTGTGGTCGCGCTGGTGGATGGACCGGTTCGAGATGGGCCCGCTGGAGTGGGTCTGGCGCCGCCTCTATCGCGGCCCGACCCGGCTGCGCCGACCCGCCTTGCAGCCGGTCGCCGCCTAGGCGCAGGCCTTCAGGGCCCCGGTGAAATAGCTCTGAACCTCCTGGAACAGGTCGGGCCGGTAGCGGGCCCGGGGATCGTTGGCCTTGTCGTCGTCGAAGGCGTGGGTGGCGTCGGGATAGAAGACCCGGTCCACCGGCAGGCCATCGCGCGCCAGCCGATCCAGCGCCTTGGCCGGCGCCTTCCAGCCGACCACCTGGTCCTTGCCGCCCAGCACCGACCAGACGCGCGGCCCCCACTGTCCCCAGCCGCGGGCCGAGGTCAGGGAAGGATAGCCGGCATAGGGATAGACCAGCAGCGCGCCCTTGACCCGCTCGCGCAGCTTGACCGGATCGGCGTCGACCAGGCCGGTGGCCCGCGCGGCGTTCACCCCGACCGCGTAGCCGTCCATGATCGTCCAGCCGCCATGGCTCCAGCCGGCCAGGAAGATCCGCTTGGCGTCCGCCCAGGCCTGGCCTTCCAGCCAATGGGTCATGGCGAAGACGTCGGCCGAGCGCTTCAACCCGCCCAGCGTCAGGCCCGTGCAGACCAGCAGCTTGCCGTCGAGGGTCGACATCCCGCGGGGCTTCAGCGAATCGACCACCACGGCCGCCCAGCCGGCCGCGACGGCGGCGCGGGCGTAGTCCTCGAGGAACGGCGTCTTGCCGCCGCAGCCGTGCAGGATCAGCGCCACCGGGAAGGGTCCCAGGCCCGCCGGCTTGAACACCCGGGAGTGGCGGGCGACCTGTTCGCCCCAGGCGGCGCTGTCCATGCTCACCTCATGAAGATCAGTGCCGGAACACTCGCACGCCGGTGAAGGCCATTGTGAGGCCAAGCTTGTCGGCCGCCTCGATCACTTCCGGGTCGCGCATCGAGCCGCCCGGCTGGATGATCGCCGTCGCGCCCGCCTCCGCCGCCTGGATCAAGCCGTCGGCGAACGGGAAGAAGGCTTCCGAGGCGCAGGCGCAGCCCTTCAGGTCGAGGCCGAAGTCGGCGGCGCGCAGGGCCGCGATCCGGGCCGAGTCCTTGCGGTTCATCTGGCCGGCCCCGACGCCCAGGGTCTGGCCGGCGCGGGCGTAGACGATGGCGTTGGACTTGACGTGCTTGCCGACCGTGAACGCGAACAGCATGTCGCGGATCTCGTCCTCGGTGGGCTGGCGCTTCGTCACGATCTTCAGGTCGCTGGCCGTGATCCGCGCGTCGTCACGCGACTGGACCAGGAAGCCGCCGGCCACGCTCTTGAACGTGTCGCCGGTCGACAGCGGGTCGGGCAGGCCGCCGGTGACCAGCAGGCGCAGGTTCTTCTTGGCCGCGAACACCGCCACGGCGTCGTCGTCGGCCTCGGGGGCGATGACCACCTCGGTGAAGATCTCGACCATGGCCTCGGCCGCCTCGCGGGTCAGGCGCGAGTTGACCGCCACGATGCCGCCGAACGCCGAGGTCGGGTCGCAGGCCAGGGCCCGCTCATAGGCCTCGCGCTGCGAGCCGCCGACCGCCACGCCGCAGGGATTGGCGTGCTTGATGATCGCCACCGCCGGGCCGGCCGCCGGGTCGAACTCGGCGATCAGCTCGAAGGCCGCGTCGGTGTCGTTGATGTTGTTGTAGCTGAGGTCCTTGCCCTGCAGCTGGGTGGCGGTGGCCACCCCGACGCGCGGGTTCGGGAAGGCGTAGAAGGCCGCCTTCTGGTGCGGGTTCTCGCCATAGCGCATGGTCTGGCGCAGCTCGCCGGCGATGGCCTTGCGGGCCGGGAAGTCCTGGCCGAGCGCAGACGCGAACCAGGCCGAGATGGCCGCGTCATAGGCCGCCGTGCGGGCATAGGCGCGGGCCGCGAGCTGCTGGCGCAAGACCAGGGTCGTCCCGCCGGCCTTCAGGGCTTCCAGCACTTCGGAAAGGTCCGACGGATCGGTGCAGACGGCGACATAGCCGTGGTTCTTGGCCGCCGAGCGGATCATGGCCGGGCCGCCGATGTCGATGTTCTCGACGCACTCGGCATAGGAGCCGCCCTTGGCGACGGTCGCCTCGAACGGATAGAGGTTCACATAGAGGATATCGATGCCGCCGATGCCGTGATCAGCCATCGCCTTGGCATGCTCGGGGGCGTCGCGGACGCCCAGCAGGCCGCCGTGCACCACCGGGTGCAGGGTCTTGACCCGGCCGTCCATCATTTCGGGGAAGCCCGTCAGGTCCGAGACGTCCTTGACCGGGATCCCGGCCGCGGCGATCGCGGCCTTGGTGCCGCCGGTCGAGACCAGCTCGACGCCGGCGGCGTGCAGCACCTGGGCGGCTTCCACCAGGCCGGTCTTGTCGGAGACCGACAGCAAAGCCCTCTTAGGGGAAACCAGATCGGGGGCGGACGGATAGTCGGGGGCGGCGGGCACGGCGGACTCCTGTGGTTTCGTGAAACGGAAAACGGAGCCCAGGCGCGCGGCGTATGAGGTTCGCGCTCCCCGGTGGTTTCCCACCTTCAACGCCAGTCACGCGAACGGGCGGAAAATACGGGGGCGGGCGGGGGAGTCAATGCGGCGTCCACTGGCCCCCTCCGCGCTGACGCGCTCCTCCCCCGGAGGGGGAAGACGGTTTCCTCCGCCCCCTCTGGGGGCGGACGGCCGCGAAGCGGCCAGGTGGGGGCAAGGGACATCGGCTTCACGCGATCGCTCGCTGAAGGTGTGTGGGGAGGCGACGGAGCGGCCGGGCGAACCCGGAGACCGTATGGATTTGTGTGTTTCGGCTCGGACGACCGCTCCGCCAGGTTGTTCTTGCCCGTGAGGATGGGGGGCGTGAGCGTATTTCAGCTCGGGACCCCACTAGCCCCCGGACGGGCGCGGACCAACTGGATCGGCTACATCCGTCTCCAGCTCGGCGATCCACGATAGGCGGCTTTAGATCGATCACCGCCCTGTCGCTCCGCGCTCGGCCAACCCCTCGGCCTTCGTGTGGTCCCGGATCTATCCACGAACAGACCACCACCCGAACCGAGGCGGCGCCCACGCGGCCCCGCTCAACCTATCCCCGCCGCCGCTTTGGGCCGGATCCAAGCGCCCTCCCCTTGCGACGGGGACAGCTATGATTGTGCAGCGGTTCTGAACGCGGATCATTCAGACGCGCGTAAAAGTGAGAAGTCGTTGATTTCGTGGGGTTCGATCTCGCGAACACCGGGGATACAGCAGGCTCAATCCCCGTACTTGCCCCCTCCGAGCCTGCGGCGCTCCTCCCCCGGAGGGGGAAGACGGTCATCCTTCCGCCCCCTCCGGGGGCGGACGACCACGCGGAGCGTGGTCAGGTTGGGGGGCAGCGGTGTTGGCGGGTTTGAACACGCATCCGCCCCTCTGGAAAAAAGGAACACCGCCGCCCGCCCGGCGTTGCCGCCCCATGGCGTCGGCCCCCAAGACCAGCGGTTCGCACAAGGTGGTGTTCGCGGCCCTGGCCGGGAACCTGGCCATCGCCGTGACCAAGTTCGTCGCCGCCCTGCTGACCGGCTCGTCGGCCATGCTGACCGAGGCGATCCACTCCACCGTCGACACCGGCAACCAGGGTCTCTTGCTGCTGGGCCTGGCCCGCGCCGGCCGGCCGCCCAGCCAGACCCATCCGTTCGGCTACGGCATGGAGCTGTATTTCTGGGCGTTCGTGGTGTCGCTGATGATCTTCGCCCTGGGCGGAGCGGTGTCGGTCTATCAGGGCGTCCACAAGATCCTCGAGCCCGAGCCGATCGACCGCGCCTGGATCAACTTCCTGGTCATCGGCCTGGCCGTCCTGTTCGAGGGCGGCTCGTTCCTGGTGGCCTGGCGCGAGTTCAAGGCCGTGCGCGGCGACATCCCGTTCTTCGCCGCCCTGAAGGGCAGCAAGGACCCGTCGATCTTCGCCGTGCTGCTCGAGGACGGCGCGGCCCTGCTGGGCCTGGCCCTGGCCGCCCTGGGCGTGGCCGGCACGGGGCTGGGCCTGCCGTGGGCCGACGGCGCCGCCTCGGTGGCGATCGGCGCCTTGCTGGTGCTGGTCGCCGTCTTCCTGGCCAACGAGACCCGCAGCCTGCTGACCGGCGAGGCCGCCGCCCCCCGCGTCGTCGAGGCCGTCAGCGCCGCCCTGGCCCGCGACCCGCGCGTCGAGAGCGTGGCCGAGGTGCTGAGCATGCACCTGGGCCCCCGCGAGATCCTGCTGGGCGTCACCCTGGACTTCTGCGACGACCTGACCGCCGGCCAGATCGAGGACGCCGCCGACGAGTTCGCGGCGCTGATCCAGGGGGTGGATACGCGGATCACCCGGGTGTTCGTCCGCTCGGGGCGAGCGCGGGCGGCGTATGAGCGGCGCGCGGCGGGGTAGGGAGACGGAATCCCTCTCCCAGAGGGAGAGGGCGGGGCCCATCGCATGGCGATGGGAGGGTGAGGGGTTTCACCGCCAGCCGGCGCAACCCCCGCCACGTCCGACCAACCGCCGTCATCCCGCGCTTCATGCGCGGGACCCATGGTTCAGCTCTCCCGTGAGGACCCATCCCCGCTCCGCACCTGCGGCGGACGGATGGCTCCCGCGCATGAAGCGCGGGATGACGGGATGGGTTTGAGTTCGGTTGAAAGCCCTTCCCGCCCCGCACGCTGCAACCTCCAAGAGATTTGAGGAGGGTTCTGGTCCTGGTGGGGGTTGCTCAAAGTAACACGTAGATGGCTATCGCAACTTGCGCTGCGGACTTAGGTGCGCTTCTCTCAACTTGACCTGGGAGGGGAACCTTTGTCTACGCACGTGATAGATAGCTTTGTGGCCGCATACGCTAGAGAATATGATTTCTATCAGATGGCTGCTCGTATTTGCAGTCAAAAAATAGAATCTCTGCTTCAGGCTCGTGGTATTAGAGCAATAGTAACTTACAGAGCGAAAAGGCCATCAAAGCTTAAGTTGAAGCTCATTCAGAGAAATTCTCAGAGAAAATATAAGGGTTCCGACGAAATAAGGGGGGATATTGCCGATCTGGCCGGCGCGAGGGTTGCCTTATATTTTCCAGCAGATCGGGAGAGGGTGAAAGCCATTATCCATGAAAATTTCTTTGTAGAGCAAGAAAAGAATTTTCCGGAGAGCGGTAAAAAGAAGAGTGGGAAGAGGTTTGATGGATATCATGCTGATCACTACAGAATAACTCTCCTTGAGAAGGGTATGGACGAAGGAGATAAGATGTATTGCTCGGCTCGAGTCGAGGTGCAGGTCGGTTCGGTGCTGATGCATGCGTGGGCTGAGGTCGAGCATGACCTACTTTATAAGCCAGAGAGTGGTAATCTATCAGGCGATGAAAACGCTATTTTAGACGAACTAAATGGCCTCGTTCTCTCTGGCGAGATCGCCTTGGAGCGGCTGCAGAGGGCGCTAGAGCGCAGGCTGAGCGATGCCGAGGCTCCCTTCGACAGTCACTACGAATTGGCGGCCTTTCTAGATCGTTGGGCTCGCCAACTCACGGCGGGCATGAGCATGGAAATAGGCCGCGTAGACGTTTTGTACGAACTTCTAAAAGCTGCAGGGAAGGCAAGCCCGAAGTCCGTAGGTGAGATTCTCAATGGCGTGGAAGTATTTTTCCACGACGACGCGATATCGGATCAAATTATCGACGTTATTCTATCAAAAGATCCAGGAATGTATAAGGAATATTCTTATATTCAATCAAGAATTCGTCACTCAGACTCAATAGTAGGGAGCAAATTCTCCGACGGAGAGATGTCTGACGTTATTGGCCGATTTCTTTCGAAGTGGATTGTTCTTGAGAGAACTCTTACTTTATGGCGACGGGATGAGAGAGCGCCTAGTGGGGTTCGCATAGAGAAGATAGCGGTAGAGGCTTCCTTGAGTCCGGATGCTGCAAGCATTCTCAAGTGGACACGATCCGTTAGAAATCAGCTGGTCCACGGAATTGAAATACCGGCCCGTCAATATCTAATTGACGCCGCTGATGCTTTGACCTCTGTTTTGAATGAAATTTCATTCAGTACCGTGCCGGGGCTTAGCGAGGCATACAAAGAGGCTTCTAGTTTTGTAAGCGAAAAGCGACGATAGCGGTCTTCCTGATCGTAAATTGGATGGACTTCTATCACGTGAGCTTTGCCGAACCTTGTAGGCTAGCCACCAAGCCCAACCCGCTCCACCACCGCCCGAAACACCATCGCCATCTCGATGTGCGTGTGCACGTACCCCCGCTCGAACAGGTACGTCAGCATCCGGTCATAGGCGTCGTCATAGTCCGCCGACGCCACGCTGCCCGGCTCCCGTGCCTGGCGCTCCAGCACCGCCAGCACGTCCGGCGCGTGGGCCGTCAGGGCGGCCAGGACCTCGGAGATCTCGGCGTCGGTGAACTCGGGCACGTGCCGCGCTCGCCCGGGATCCAGCGGCGGCCTTCGATCGAAGCCCATCGGCCTAGCCCTCCGCCCGGGTCAGCTTCCAGCGGATCTTGGCCCCGACCTCGGGGCGGACCTGGCTCTTCAGCACCACCTGGCCGGCCTTGCGGGCCAGGCCGTGGTCGAAGTGGGCGCTCGGGGCGATCTCGACGTCGACGGCGTCGTTGCGCAGCCACCAGCCGATGGTGTTGGGGCCGCGGATCAGCACGCTCTTGCCGTCGCGGGCGATCGAGGCCCGGGCCTCGGGGTGCAGGTGGAAGCGCACGGCGAACGGCAGGTAGCGGCGCGGGCCATCCGCCGCGCCGGGCTCGGCGGCGATCGGCGTCAGGCTGTCCTCGCCGCGCAGCTCGTCATTGACGGCGTCCAGGAACAGGCGGCGGGCGTGGGTCAGGCCGACATGGCGCCAGCCGTCGTGGACGATGTCCAGCCAGACCCCGCCGACGTCGTCGTGGCGCTTGGCCTCGACCTGGGTGGCGCCGTCGACCAGCCAGGCGCCCAGGGCGCGGGCCCGGAAGCCGGACAGCGGCCGGCCGGCCGAGCCGTCGCCGACCGAGACGGTCGAGGCCGCGTCGCTGAGGCGGAAGGCGTGGGCGCCGGCGGCCTCGGGGCTCCAGCCGCAGCTGGTGATCAGGCGGTCCTTGGCGCAGACGATCTCCAGCGCCGCCGGCTGGGCGCAGGCGGCGACGCTGAGGGGGCCGGCGGGCGGGCGGCCGCAGTCGGCGATCACCTCGAGGCTGCCGCCGACCATCCTGTGATAGCCGCTGTGCGGGGCGGCGTTCAGCGGGCGCGGGCCGGCGTCGTCATGAGCCAGGGCCGCGGCGATGACGGCCGGGGCGATGGCCTCGCCGCCGTGGAAGGCCGCCAGGTGGCCGTCGCCCAGGGTGAAGAACCGGGCGGCCGTGGACAGGCGGTCGATGGCGCGCGACAGGCTTTCCGGCGAGGGGCGGCCGCGCTGGCCCAGGGCGTCGTCCAGGGTCAGGAGGTCGAACAGCAGCTCCACGCCCGCTTCCGGCGAGCGGGTGGCGTGGCCGCCGTCGGGCAGGACCATGACGTCGATATGCTTGGCGAAGGCCTTCAGGCCCTTGTCGATCAACGCCTCGCCCGGCTTGCCGGCTAGGACGCAGCCGGCGATCGTGGCGGCGACGGCGCGCTCCAAGGCCCGCTCGGGCGCGCGCCGGATCTCGGTCAGGTGGCGGCCCTGGCGGGCGATGTCGAGGGTCAGGTCGGCGATCTCGGCGTCGCTGCCCTCGGCGGACAGGGCCTTGGCGGCGCAGGCCAGGTGGAAGACCCGCCGCTCGATGCACTCGGCCGACCACGAGAAGCCGTTCCACTTGCCGAACACCCGCCGCCAGTCGTCGATCAGCCGCAGGGCGCGGCGGGCGCCGTCCGAGCCGGCGGCGACCAGGTCGGGCAGCCAGTCGAAGCGGTGCAGGCTGACGGCGAAGCGGCGCGAGGGGCTGGCGGTGTCGAACGGGTCGCCCTCGGCGCCCAGGCGCAGGATGCCGCCGTCCAGGGTCATGACCCCGGCCAGGATCTTCTTGCCCTGTTCGGCGTCGGCCGGACGCGGGTCGTGCGGCCGGGCGGCCAGGCCTTCGGGACGAGGCAGGGACAGGACGAGGCGATGCGGACCGGAGCCGAACCACTCGCGCTCGACGTGGCCGGCGGCCTCGGCGCCGACCGCCCGCCACAGGACGTCGCCGCGCTTGAGGGGCGCGGAAAACCTGGAGCCGTGGGCGGAACGCTTGACGGCCATCGGGTGTGATCAGCCGCCCTTCAGCGCGCGGATGTTGCCGGCATAGGCCTCGCGCCCGCCCTTGAACACCGCCGAGCCGGCGACCAGGGCGGTGGCCCCCGCCGCGATACATTGCGGGGCGGTGGCCGGGGTGACGCCGCCGTCGACCTCGATGATGATGTCGAGCCCAGCCTTGTCGACCAGTTTTCGCAGGGCCTCGACCTTGCGCAGCTGGCCGGGGATGAAGCTCTGGCCGCCGAAGCCGGGATTGACCGACATGACCAGCAGCAGGTCGACGTCCTCCAGGATCCACTCGACGTGGTCGATCCCGGTCGAGGGGTTGAACACCACCCCGGCCTTGGCCCCCAGCTCGCGGATCCGCTTGAGGCTGCGATGCAGGTGCGGGCCGGCTTCCGGGTGAATGCTGATGATGTCGGCCCCGGCGGCGCGAAACGCCTCGAGATAGGGATCCGCCGGGCTGATCATCAGGTGCACGTCGAACGGGATCTTGGCGTGCGGGCGGATGGCTTTGACGATGTCGGGACCCAGGGTGATGTTGGGCACGAAGTGGCCGTCCATCACGTCGACATGCACCCAGTCGGCGCCGGCCGCCTCGATGGCGGCGACCTCCTCGCCGAGCTTGGCGAAGTCGGAGGCGAGGATGGACGGGGCGATGATCGGCGCGGTCATGGTCCTGGGATAACCGCCCCAGCTGAATCTGTCATCCGCATAGGCTGTCATCCCGGGCGGAGCGCAGCGCAGACCCGGGACCGCCGGATACTCGGCGCCTGTCGCGGTCCCGGCTCGGCGCGCTACGCGCTTGGCCGGGATGACAGTTTATTCAGCCTTACGGAAACGCGCGGCGAAGAAGCCGTCCTGACCGCCGTCGCGCTGGTGGGGCAGCAGGCGCAGGGTCCCGCGCGGGGTCAGGCTGGCCTCGGGCGCGCCGCCTTCGCCGGGCGCGATCGGCTCCAGGACCATGTCCGGGCGGCGGGCCAGGAAGGCCTCGACCTGGCCCTCGCCTTCCTCGGGCTCCAGCGAGCAGACGCAATAGACCAGGCGGCCGCCGGGCTTGAGGCGGTCGGCGGCGCTGTCGAGGATCCGCGACTGCACGCCGGCCAGGCTGGCGACGTCGCCGGGACGGGCGGCCCACAGCACGTCCGGATGGCGGCGGAAGGTGCCCGTGGCGCTGCACGGGGCGTCCAGCAGGATGGCGTCGAAGGTCCGCGCGTCCTCCCAGACGGCGGCGTCGGCGGCGACGACCTCGGCGGAAAGGTGGGTGCGCTCCAGGTTCTCGGCCACCCGCTTCAGGCGCGCGGGCGAGCGGTCGAGCGCGACGACGCGGGCCCCGGTCGCGGCCAGCTGCAGGGTCTTGCCGCCGGGGGCGGCGCAGAGGTCCAGCACGCTGTCGCCGGCCTTGAGGTCCAGCAGGCGGGCGGGGATGGCGGCGGCGGCGTCCTGCACCCACCAGGTCCCGTCCTCGAAGCCCGGCCAGGCGGCGACGTCGCCCTTGCGGCGCACGCGTAGCGAGCCGCCGTCCAGGATCTCGGCCTCCAGCACCTCGGCCAGGGCTTCCGCATCGGCCTCGGGCTTGAGGGAGAGGTCGGTGGCCGGCTCGATGGCGATCTGGGCCGCGATCTCGCGGGCCGCGGCCTCGCCGAACGCGGCGGTCCAGCGCGACATCAGCCAGGGCGGGGCTAGCAGGGTCGGATCGTCGCCCGGCGGGCCGTCGCGCAGCAGGCCGCGCAGCACCGCGTTGACCAGGCCCTTAAAGGGGCGGCTGGCCTTGTTGGCCCCGGCCAGCTCGACGCTGGTGGCGACGGCGGCGAAAGCCGGGACGTCCAGATAGAAGGCCTGGGCCGCGCCGAGGCGTAGCAGGTGCATGACCCGATCCGGCGGGGCCTTCTGCAGCTTGGCGGCCAGGGCCCGGTCGATGGGACCCAGATGGCGCAGCACGGCCATGGCCAGGGCGCGGGCGAACGCGCGCTCGCGCGGCTCCAGGAAACGGAAACCGTTGGCGGAGGCGGCTTCGTCGATGCCGCCGCGACGCGACAGGGCCGCGTCGATCAGGGTCAGGGCGGCCTCTCGCGCGGGGAGGCCGTCGTTCAGTTCTTGAGTCACCGCCCCGCCGTGCCAAGAGGCGGCCGCGAGCGCAAGCGGATTCCGCGCGGTCAGGCCGTCGCGGCGGGCGAGGCGGGCCGGAACAGGCCCATGATCACCGTGACGACGAAGACCAGGAAGCCGGTGGCGACCAACAGGCTTCCGATGCCGATCATCGGACCGTAGAGCGCCGGCGGCCCGGCCTGGCCCAGGTACATGTAGACTCCGGGGATCATGAGCAGCACGCCCAGGTTCGACAGGACGAAGTTGGCCAGCTTCACCCACTTGGACACCGCCTGGCCCAGGATGGCGTAGTAGGTTCCCATCAAGCCCAGGCTGGCCCAGCCCAGCAGGTTCAGGTGGGCGTGGGCCGAATAGGTGGCGTGGTTATGGGTGGCCCCCATGGCCAGGCCCCAGCAGACCCCGATCATCGCGTAGAGCGCGGCGGCGGCGAAGAAGGCGTGCGGCCAACGACTGTTGTTCATGTGAAGATCCCCCGATCAGGTAACGCCGATATTTAAAGCCAAGGGTCGAACACTGGCAAGATGGCGCGCGCCGGGGCGATGATGCTAAACCTCGGTGATGGCTGATCTCTCCTCCCCTTCCGATCGTCCGCCCGGCGCCGCGCCGGACAAGGCCCTGAGCCCCGCCGCCCGCCGCGCGCTGGAGGAGGCCGCCGCCCGCCGCGCCGCCGAAGCCGCCCAGGCCCTGCCGCCGGAAAAGGGCGGCCGCGACGGCCCGGAGCCGACCCGCTTCGGCGACTGGGAGAAGAAGGGCGTCGCGGTCGACTTCTGAGGCCGATGGGGCCAGGCTTCCGAAAAACCGTGGGAGGAAGCCATGCCTGATCTCGACGCCGATCTCGCCGAGAGGCGCCTGAAGGTCGTACGCGACCACATGGCCCTGGAGTGCGTCCACGACTGGGACGCGGTGATCGCCACCTTCGACCATCCCCGCTACGAGATGCACGGGCCCGGGACCGTCTTCGACGGCGAGACCGCCGTGCGCGGCTATTTCGCCGCCTCGCGCACGCCCTTCCCCGACCAGGGCAACGAGATCATCGCCATCGCTCACGACGGCGACACGGTGCTGGTCGAGTTCTGGCTGACCGGCACTCACCTGGGTCCGCTGCGGCTTCCCGAGCGCACGGTCGAGCCCACCGGCAAGCCGTTCCGCATCCGCATGGCCGCCACCTTCGAGTTCCCGCCCGGCGGCGACAAGATCATCTGCGAGCGACCCTATTACGACCAGTTCGCGGTGCTGCGGGCGCTGGAGCTGGGGTAGGGGAGATCGGTATTCAGCCGAGACCGCCAAACCTTCGTCATTCCCGCCACAAGGGCGTGCGCCATCCGAGACCGACAATTGCTTGTGGTGAAGGTCTGAAGGTCGGAGATCGGCGACAGAGCCAACGTGCTTCCGACCCTTAGCGGACATTGAAGTCGAGTCTCGGAGTAGGCCGCTAAGGGGCTCATAGCCGGAATTCCGCGCGTCTGCTTTTGGATCCGCTCTCGCGCTAAGCCAACCGCTCGAACCCGTCCGCCGACCACTCGTCCGACCCGACGCCGTGGTGAACGAAGAAGAGACCTGCGGGGTCGTATTTGCGCTTCACCGCCTTCAAACGCGCGTAGTTCGAGCCCCAGAACGCGTGGCCCCAGTTTTTGTTGAAGTAGTTGCTCTCCGAGACGTAGGAGCCGGCCTGAGGCGCGACTTTGAGGAGTTCATAGTTGGCGGCGTCGATGGCGCGGGCGTGGCGTTCGGCCTCGGCCATGTCCGGCGCGTTGTTCGGCAAGCCGGGTAGCGGCGGCGAGTCGCCAGTCGCGGTGATGGCGAGCGCAAAGGCGGTCACCGCCTCGGGGTTGGTCGCTGTGTTGCGCGCGTCGGCGATGCGCTCGGGCGTCCCGCCGGCGAGACCTTTGTTGAAGTGAAGGCCGACTCCGAAGTGGCGGCTCGCGTTGAAGAGCGCATCGATGAGGCGCGGTCGTTCCTCCGGCTGCAGCAGCGAGGCGGGGAGCCAGACCGACTCGTATCCGTGAAGCATCATGGATGTTTGCTCGCCGTCGCCGCGCCCCCAGGCATGATAGTCCGGCGCGCCGGGCCGCGGGTCGAACTTCATCGACGTGATCGACGTGTCCGTCTTCCAGAACGCCGGATCCCAGAGCGTGCGGAATTCGCGCGAGACGATCTCGGGCTCGTCGATGACGTCGAAGTCGCTGGTGTTCGCCTTCACCCAGTCGAGGAAAGGCTTCCAAACCGCGGTGGCCTCGTCCGCGGTGAGGCCTTGCATGGCGATCACTAACGCAAGGGCATTATTGGGCCCGATCACGACATGCTCGCCCCAATGGGCGTTGAAGAGACCGTCGGCGTAGAGGTCGAAGAAGGCCGCCAGCAGGCGTCGATACGCTTCATCCGATTTCGCTCGGATGCGGCCCACGCAGTACCCGAACGAGGTCGGCGCTTCGTGCATCTTCACCGTGACACGGGTGATGACGCCCCAGGCGCCGCCACCGCCGCCCTTTATCGCCCAGTAGAGGTCAGGGTCGGTGCAGGCATTGACGACCCGAATCTTGCCGTCGGCTGTGACGATCTCGGCCTCGAGCAGATTGCCGGCGGCTGAGCCATACGCCTTCGAAAACGAGCCGTAGCCGCCCGACTGGATGTGGCCGGCGACACCCACGGTCGTGCAGCCGCCGCCCTGGACGTACTTGCCGGCCTTGATGGTCACTGCGTAGTAAGCGTCGATCCAGACCGCGCCAGCGCCGATCGAGGCCGCGGGCTGCGCCTCCACCGTTCCCTCGCAGCCCTTGGGGACGAAGGCGTCGTGGAGCTCGACTTGGTTCATCGCGCGGGTCCAGACGAGCAGCGAGTCCGATGCGCAGGAGGTCCCCTGGTAACTGTGGCCGCCGCCTTTGACGACCAGGCGCAAGTGGTGTTCGCGGGCGAAGTTGACCGCGGCGGCGACGTCTGACGCGTTCCGCGCGCGTACGGCCCAGGCGCTGGGCGCTGTCGTCCACGCGTTGAGCCATCCGTAGGCCTGCGTCGCGCCGGCTTGGTCGCCGAGCCAGAAGGGATTGGTGAGCTCGGGAATGAGCCCGGCGCAATCTTTTGCGCCGCCCGCGACGCCGCACGCGCCATAAGGCGAGACGGGCTTTTCGAGAACGCCGCCGACGGTGCGGTTTAGCGCCTCCCATTGGGCGTCTGAGGGCCAGCCGGGATCACCTGGGCGCACGCGGCGGAACGACCGGCCAGCCGCCGCGAGCACGAGCGTCGAGGCTGCGCACCCCATCAGCGGAAGGGCGGCGGCGCTCGTCAGAAACGTCCTGCGTTCCATGGCGATTCTCCGGCGATCACGTAGACTGGCTGCCTACGGCGACGCTGATGCAAGCGGCAAGCGTCGGATGACGACTGGCGTCGGGGCTGGGACAGGCGGAGGTCGGCTGTGACGAGCGGCGCGGAATTCGGTACGGTCGGCTGGCGTCGGCGTCACGTGTTTCTCATGCTGTGGTGCGCGCTTTCGGTCTTCTACCTGATCAACACCACGATCAACGCGATCTCGCAGACGACCGAACTCACCCGCGCGCGCGTCCATTTCGACCCGATCAGGCCCTACGTCTGTGAGTACTCGAGCGCGGTCTTCACCATCGCGCTAGTTCCCTTTGTCGCGTGGATGCTGAAGCTCGCGCGGCCTGGTCGCGCCTTTCGCGGCTGGCTGAGGTTCCTTGCGGCGCACGCGCCGGCGACCGGGGTATACTGCCTCGTCCACGTCGGGGGCTTCTGGGGCCTCAGAAAGCTGGTCTTTCTGGCGTTTGGCGGCCATTTTGCCGGCAAGCTCGACCTCGCCTACGAGTACCCAAAGGACCTCAGGGGCTACGCCTTCGTGCTCGCGCTCACATGGGCGGCGGGCCAGTTCGCCCAGATGTGGGAGCGGGCCGACGCAGCCAAGGCCAGACGGTTCGGGCCGGTCCTTGACATCCGCGACGGCGGTAGCCGGCTCATCCGCGCGCCAGTGACCGACATCGTGGCCACCCGATCCGCCGGCAACTACGTGGAGTTCCACCTCGCCGATGGCAGAAAGCCGCTTATGCGCGCAACGCTCGCCGGCGTCGAGGAGCAGCTGAAGCCGCACGGCTTCCTGCGCACCCACCGTTCGTGGCTGGTCAATCCGCTGCGGGTGCGCGGCATGACCGCGGCGGGCTCTGGCGACTGGACGATCGAGCTGGACAGCGGGGTCGAAGCCCTCCTCTCGCGCAGGTTCCCGCAAGCGTTGAGCGCCCTGAGGCGCTCGGAGCTCCTTGTCCAAGTATGAGCTCTATAGGCTGTCCATCCGACCCGGACCTTAGACTAGGCGAGCTTCGGTTCGCATCGGGCGCGAACCGGCCTTGATCCGGCCACCACGCCAACGGCCGCCATCCGCCCCGAGCAGACCACCGGCCTGTCCGCTTTCGGCGTTGGCGCTAGGCTTTGCCTGCCACGGTCTATCTTCGTCATTTCAGGGCGGGAATGACGGAGCCTTGTTCGCCGACTCTCCCTAGCAGGGCCTCGACCACCCGCTCGGGATGGGTCATGGCCAGGAACCGTCCGGCGTCGGCCACACGGTCGAACCGGCTGTCCGGCAGCGCCTCGCGCCAATAGCGCTCGACGTGGTCGGGGTCGTGCATGGTGTCGTGGGCGCCGATCAGGACCGACCATCGCGCCCCCAGCAACGGCGGGAGCTTGCCGCCGCGCGCGATCGCCACCTGCTCGTTGACATAGCCCTCGATCCGTCCGGTCGCCAGCATGCGCACCGACCGCCAATAGTCCTCGGCGAAGCGTGGGTCGGCGCACGCGGCCTCGTCCGGCGGGCTGCCACGCATCGACTGCACGACCATGCGATGCAACCGCTCCCGGGTCAGGCTTCCCGCCAGCAGGCGCGCGAAGGTTCCGATCAGTTCCGGTCGGCGAAGATAGGCCTCCTTGAAGGCGCCCAGCGGACCGTGCCGGCGGCCGTCCGCGCCGGCGGGCGGATCCGGATTGACCAGGACGACCTGGCCGATCCGCTCTGGCGCGCGCCTGGCCAGGGCCAGCACCGCCTGGGCCCCGCCGCGCGCCACGATGTCGATGGCCGGCAGCCGCAGGGCGTCCAGCAGGGCGATCAGATCCGTGGCGGCCGTGTCGAACGGATCGTGCTCGCCCGCCCGCAGACCTGGAATCGGGTCGCTCATGCCAAAGCCCGGCCGGTCGATGGACAGAACCCGAAAGCCCGCGGCCTGCAGAGCGGCCACGAGGCCGGACGGGGCCAGACGCGACGTCATGCTGGAATGGACGATCATCACCGGCTTGCCGCCGATCGGGCCGTAGTCGCTCCAGGCGATGCGCGTCCCGTCCGCCCGGGGCAGCAGCCGCAACGGCTCCGCCCGCGGATCGGCGAAGCCCAATCGCCCCCGGGTCGCGCCCAGCAGGGCGGCCAGGGCGCTGATGGTCGACACCGTCCGGGCTAGCTCGCTGGCCGAGCCCACTCGCAGGGCGGCGAAAATCTGCTCCAGGTCCTTGCGCACGACCGCCACCGACAGACCCAGGGTGCGGGCCGCCTCCTCCCGCGAGGCGCCGCTGGCGATCAGGACCGTGATCGAGGCCTGCTTCCGCGTTAGGCCCCAGACGTCGACCAGAAGCGGGGCATGGTCGGACTGCGACGGCAAAAATCCGAACGCCAGCCCGGATAGAAGGCCGACGAGCTCTGGCAAGCGGCGCGCGCCCGTGCGGCGATAGACGTCCGAAAGCGCCTCGCGGGCGGTGACGTGCGATATGTCCAGACGCTCGGCGGCCGCCTTGATCGAGCCCGCGCGGACGACGGCTTGGACGACGCGGATCTGCGCCGCCGTCAGGCCGAACGCGGCGCAGGCCCGCTCCAGGGGCCCCGTTCGCGCGGCCAGGGTCGTCAGCACCACCACCTTGCCCGTCGGCGTTTCGGCCAGCAGGTCCGGCGGCAGATGCCAGAGCGGAAACGCCACGGCGGCCGAGGCGTAGACGAAGATCACCGATTCCGGACCGTTGTCGCCGTCGATGGCGACCGGGACCACCACCGGCTTGCCCGAGCGCAGCGCGCGCTGGACCAGGCCCGTGTCGATGTAACGCTCGCCGTGCTCGTCCGCGAACAGGCCCGAGGCGGCCTGGACCGCGCCGCGCGCGTCCAGCACCGCCGCCGCGATGCTCTGGGCGTCGAACAGGGGAAGGAATTCAGCCTCGGCCGCGTCGGTCTCGATCAGGCCGCCCAAGGTGTCGGGCGCGGCCCGAGCCGTCGCCAGAACGGCCTGGGCGTCCTCGAGCACCGCCCGCAGAAAGGGCGCCAGGCGAGGCTCCTCAGCGGGATCATCGTCCGCCAAGCGCCGCCCTCGAAACCATCACCACCAACGCAATCCTCGGAAAATCAAAACGCACCGGAGGGTTCGCGTCGGACCTTGGCCCGCGCCGCGCGCGGCGTCCAGCGACGAACGCCGACACCCTACAAACGGCGATGTCGCGGCCGATTCGACGGGCTAGCTCTCGCCGGGTCGCTCCGTTCGCGATCAGGAAAACGCGTCATGGCCACCAAGTTCCAGACCCAGGACCTTTCGTTCGCGCTGCGCGCCGGTTTCACGGCGGCGTCGGTTCACGAGATCGCTGTCGCGGACTTCAATGGCGACGGCAAGCTCGACGTCGCGCTGTCGTATTTCCTCTATCCGCTGGAGGATCGCGCGGTTCCGATCCGGGTGCTGACCGGCGACGGCGCGGGCGGCTTCACGGATTCGACCGACGCCCTATTCGCCGGCCAGCCGCCGGTGACGGTGCACGGACGCCAGATCGTGGTGGCCGACTTCAACAAGGATGGCCGCGCGGACGCCTTCTTCGCCGATCACGGCTACGACGCCGCGCCGTTTCCTGGCGCGCGCAACGCGTTGTTCCTGTCCTCGGGCGCGACGGGCCTCGTCAACGCGACGTCGCGCCTGCCGAGCCTGGCCGACTACAGTCACTCGGCCGCCGCGGGCGACATCGACGGCGACGGCGACTTGGATCTCTATGTCGGCAACTATAACGGCGGGACCGAAGAGGCCCCGTATTTCCTGGTCAATGACGGCTCGGCCAACTTCACCCTGAGTCGCGCGGGCCTGCCGGCCGATATCGTGGCCGGGCAGTACAATTCGCCAGCCAGCGTGCTGTTCGACGCGGACGGCGATGGCGATCTCGACCTGCTGCTGACGCCGAACGAAACCCAGACCCAGACCGCGCGCCTGCTGAAGAACGACGGCAAGGGCAATTTCTCGGCGCTGTCGGCCTTCGCCATGCCCAAGAACGGGGCCACCGAAACCGTGATCGACGCCAAGGCGGCCGACCTGAATGGCGACGGCAAGCTGGACCTGGTGTTGACCACGGTGGTCGATCTGTTCAAGCCGGGCTCGACCCAGGTCTGGATCAATGACGGCCAGGGCGGGTTCGCCAACGAGACCGCCAAACGCCTGCCGGTCCAGGCGACCGAGGACTGGTACACCCGCACCCAGCTTATCGACATCAACGGCGACGGCCATGTCGATCTGGTCGCGTCGAACAGCCACAAGCAGGCGGTGTTCCTGAACGACGGCGCGGGGCGCTTCGTTCAGCTGCCGGAAGGCTGGCTGAACGTCTCCCAGTACGATCGTCTGCAGGCCGCCGACGTCAACGGCGACGGACGCACGGACGTGATCGCCTGGCGCGGCGTTTGGGATGGCGCCGAGCACATCACCGTGCACCTGGCCGCCGATGCGGGGACCACGGCCAACGGCGGGGCCTCGGCCGACGCCCTGGTCGGGGACGCTCAGAACGAGACCCTGAACGGCCTGGCCGGGAACGATGTGCTGTTCGGCGGCGCGGGAGACGACGCGCTGAACGGCGGCGACGGGGCCGATATCCTGGTCGGCGGCGCCGGGGCGGACCGGATCGACGGCGGGACGGGCGTCGACGAGGCGCGCTATGGCGGCCTGGCGTCGGACTACGCGATCGGGGTCGGCGCGTCCGGCTGGACCGTCACCGACACGCGGGCCAATCCGCGCGACGGCGCCGATACGTTGATCAATGTCGAAAGCCTGCTCTTCGCCGACAAGAGCATGGCCTTGGGCGACGCCACGGTGGGATTGGCGGTCGCCTCGCTGCTGCGGGCCAGCGCCGCGGCGGGCGCCGGCGGGGTTCTGACGGCCGACCTCACGGCCAAGATCTCCGCCGGCGCCATGACCCAGGCCGGCGCCATCGCCGAGGTGGTCAAGGCCGCCGATCAGACGACCTCGGTAGCGACGCTGAGCTACCTGTTCTTCACCGGCAAGATCCCGGGCCAGCCGGGCGTCGACTACCTGGTCTCGGCGACCGGGCCCAACCCCAACAACCTCAACAGCGCCTACTATCAGAGCTTCAACTTCGAGAACCGCTACATCAATTTCGCGGTCAACCTGGGCAAGGTCGGCGAGGGCGCCGCCAAGTTCACGACGGACTACGGCGCGCTGTCGCTGTTCGACGCCACGAAGAAGGCCTATGCGGCGATCTTCGGCGGAACGCCGACCGACGCCAAGGTCCACGCCCTGGTCGACACGCGCGTGGACTATTTCGCCAGCTACGGCGGCGATGGCCCGAACGGCCTGGGGACCAAGGCGGCGATGGTCGGCTGGCTGCTGGCCGAGGCCGAGAAGGCGGATGTCGGGGTCATGGCCCGCTCCAACGCGGCCTGGCTGACCGACCTGGCCGACGGCTCGGCCCCGTTCGCGATCGACATCCTCGATCCGGCCAAGGGCTACTACAAGGCCGACTTCGTCTTCGGCGGGGGCTGAGGGGCGTTTCCCAAGGCCTCACGGCTGGCTAACGTGGCCATTCAACGTCCACGGAGGCTCGCCTTGCGCCTGATCGCCCGGATCGCCGCGACCGTCACGGCCGCCCTTCTGCTGACCGCCTCGCCGACGCTGGCGGCGCCCGCCAAGTCCAAGGCCGTCGCCGCGCGCGCCCTGAACGCCGGGGCGGTGGCCTCGCCCGATCGCTACGGCGCCCTGGCCGCCCAGGAAATCCTCAAGGCCGGCGGCAACGCGGTCGACGCGGCGGTGGCGACGGGGTTCGCCCTGGCGGTCACCTATCCGGAGGCCGGCAATCTGGGCGGCGGCGGGTTCATGACCCTGTACGTGAATGGCAAGCCCTACTTCCTGGACTATCGCGAGACGGCGCCGGCGCGGGCCTCGGCCGACATGTACCTGGGCAAGGACGGCGAGCCGGTCGACGGCCTGTCGCTGTTCGGCAACCTCGCGGTCGGCACGCCCGGCACGGTGCGAGGCCTGGCCATGGCCCACCAGCGGTTCGGCAAGCTGCCGTGGGCGAAGGTGCTGGCGCCGGCGATCCGCTACGCCCGCGAGGGCTTCACCGTGAACGCCCAGTTCGCCGGCATGTTGAAGGACGCCCCGCCGTCGTTCGCTCGCACCAACTTCTCGGCCCATTTCGGCCCGGTGAAGGTCGGGACGCTGTTCAAGCAGCCGGATCTCGCCGCCACCCTCGAGCGGATCGCCAAGGGCGGCGACAAGGGCTTCTACGAGGGCGAGACCGCCAACCTGATCGTCGCCCAGATGGCGCGCGGGCCCGTGAAGGGGCTGATCACCAAGGCCGACCTCGCCAACTACAAGGCCGTCTGGCGCGCGCCGCTGACGGCCCGGTGGCGCGGCTACGACGTGATCACCGCCCCGCCGCCCAGCTCGGGCGGCATCGCGCTGATGCAGCTCCTGCTGATGAAGCAGGACCTCGCGCCGAAGTTCAAAGGGGCCGCCTTGAACGGACCGCGGTATGTCCACCTGGTCTCGGAGATCGAGAAGCGGGTGTTCGCCGACCGGGCCGAATATCTGGGCGATCCGGACTTCGTGAAGGTCCCGGTCTCCAACCTGATCGATCCGGCCTATGTCGCGCGGCGGGCCAAGGAAGTCGACCCGGACAAGCCGTCGCCGACCAAGGCGGTGGCCCCCGGCCTGGAGAAGCCGCAGACGACGCACTATTCCATCGTCGACCGCTGGGGCAACGCGGTGTCGAACACCTACACCCTGAACGGCTGGTTCGGCTCGGGCGTGGTGGTCGAGGGAGCGGGCTTCCTGCTCAACGACGAGATGGACGACTTCTCGGCCAAGCCCGGCGCGCCCAACATGTTCGGCGTGGTCGGCGGCGCGGCCAACGCCATCGCGCCCCACAAGCGGCCGCTGTCCTCGATGAGCCCGACCATCCTGACCAAGGGCGGTCGGGTGGCCATGGTGGTCGGCACGCCAGGCGGCTCGCGAATCTTCACCTCGGTGTTCCAGGTGCTGGCCGACGTCTATGACTTTGGCCTGTCCTTGTCAGACGCCCAGCGGACTCAGCGCTTCCACCACCAGCTGCTGCCCGAGAACACGATCTTCTACGAGCCCTACGCCCCGCCCTCCGACGACCTGAAGGCGGCGTTGGCGGCGCGCGGCTACAAGACCGTGACCCAGGACTACAACGGCGACGTCGAGGCCATCCAAATGGTCGGCCGGACACCGGTTCCGGAAGCGGATCCGCGGGCGCGCGGGGTGGCGATGGTGGTGAACTAGGCCTACCGCCGTAGAAACTGCGGGACCTTCGCCTCCAGGATCCTGACCAATTCCGGATCCATGAACTCGTAGTCGTCGGGGATTCCCAGCACGATCACGCGCGCATTCTTCAGGTGCGGCTTGAAGCGACGCGACAGCTTGTTGCGGTGCGCTTGCTCCATGACCAGCACGAGGTTGGCCCATTCCAGGGCCTCGGGCGTCACCGGATTGCCGCAGCCGTCATCCAGACCGGCGGAAGCGACCTCGATCCCCGGCCAGTTGGCGAACACCTGCTCGGCCGTGGGGCTGCGCAGCTTGTTCTGGCTGCAGACGAAGAGGACGTTCACGCCTACAGCCCCGCGATCTCCGCGACCACCTTCAGCGCCGCCTCGCGCGGGTCGTTGGCCGCCGTGATCGGGCGGCCGCAGACCAGGTGGCTGGCGCCGGCGCGAATCGCCGCTTCGGGCGTGGCGGCGCGGGCCTGGTCGTTCTTGGCCGACCAGAACGGGCGCACGCCGGGCGTCACGATCAGGAACCCCGGGCCGGCGATCTCGCGGGCCAAGGCGGCCTCATGAGGTGACGAGACGATCCCGTCGACCCCACACTCCAGGGCCTGGCGCACCCGGCGCTCGACCAGGTCGCGGGCCCCGAACGCGTAGCCCATCTCCAGAAGGTCGGCGTCGGTCAGGCTGGTCAGCACGGTGACGGCCAGGATCTTCAGGGATGAGCCGCCGCGCGCTTGAACGGCGGCCTTCATCACCTGCGGCTCGGCATGGACGGTCAGCAGGTCGCAGCCGCTCTGGGCCAGGACGCGGGCCGAGCGCTCCACGGTCGCGCCGATGTCGTGCAGCTTCCAATCGAGAAAGATCGACTTGCCGCTGGCCTTCAGCTCGCGGGCCAGGGTCATGCCGTCGCTGGCCAGCAGCTCCAGGCCGATCTTGTAGAACGACACCGCATCCCCCAGCCGCTCGACCATGTCGCGGGCCTCGGCGACGGTGGGCAGGTCCAGCGGAACGATCAGGCGCGGATCGGCGGTCATGTCTTGTCCCCGGGGTTGGCGCGCGCGGTCGTCCGCCCTAGGAAGGGCGTAGGGTCGAGCGCAGCGAAAGGTAAGGACGTCGAATGACCGAGGCCAAACTCGCCGTCAACTTCTTCGTCGCGCTGTTCGCCCTGATCGACCCGATCGGCAACGTGCCGCTGTTCGCCGCCGCCACCCTGGGCGCGGCCGCGGCGGGGCGGCGGATGGTGGCCGTCTATATCGGCCTGTTCATGACCGCGTTCCTGATCTTCTTCTATTTCACCGGGGTGGGCCTCTTGGCCTTCTTCGGCATCTCGATGCAGGCCTTCCGGATCGCCGGCGGCATCATCCTGTTCATCCTCGGCCTGGACATGGTCCGCGACGACTTCACCACCATGTTCGCCGACGCGGCCGAGGGGATCGAGGACCAGTCGCCGCGCGCCTATGCCCGCCAGCGGTTCGAACGGCTGATCGTGCCGTTCGCCATGCCGCTGCTGATCGGGCCGGGCGCGATCTCGACCGTGATCATCTACGCCGCCGAGGCCAAGCCGCTGGGCCTGGCGGGGGCCGGCATCGGGGTGGCGGTGATCGCCGCCGTCTCGGCCGTGGTGGTGGCCGCCTTCTGGGCCGCGCCGCTGATCAGCAAGGCCCTCGGCCGCATCGGCATGAGCATCGTGGTCCGGGTGCTGGGCCTGATCCTCTGCGCCCTGGCGGTGCAGTTCGTGCTGATGGGCGTCGGCGACGCCACCCGCGGGCTGATCCTGCCGGACGCCCAGGCGCCCTATGCGACGGACCATAAGTAGCCGCCGGCGCTGGACAGCCCCGACCGCGAGAGCCCATATCTCCGCCATGCGCGCCTCCCCCCACGACGCTGATGTGATCATCGCGGGCGCCGGCATGGCCGGCTCGACCTTGGCTTTGGCGCTGGTGTCGGGCGGCCTCCGGCCGCTCCTGGTCGACCCCCAGCCGTTCGAGGCCCAGCTGGCCCCGAGCTTCGACGGGCGCAGCTCGGCGATCGCCTATTCCTCGTTCCGCCAGTGGCGCGCGATCGGGGCGGGCGAGGCCCTGGCCCCCCACGCCCAGCGCATCGAGCAGATCCTGGTCACCGACGGCCGCACGCCCGGCGCGGCGGCCCGCAAGGCCTCGCCCGCCTTCCTGCGTTTTGACTCGAGCGAGATCTCGGGCCGCATCGAAGGTGAGCCGCTGGGCTATCTGATCGAGAATCGCCGCATCCGTCAGGCCCTGGCCCAGGCGGTGACCGAGAGGGCGATCCCGGTCATCGCGCCGATGGCGGCCAAGAACCTGGACGTCGCTCCCGACGGCGCGCGCCTGACCCTGGCCGACGGCCGGGTCTTGTCAGCGCCGCTGGCGGTCAGCGCCGAGGGGCGGGGTTCGGTGCTGCGCCAGGCGGCCGGCATCGGCCAGATCGGCTGGGGCTATGGCCAGTCCGGCGTCGTCGCCACGGTGCGGATGGAAAAGCCGCACGAAGGCGTGGCCCACGAATATTTCCTGCCCAGCGGCCCGTTCGCCATCCTGCCGCTGACCGACAATCGCGCTAGCCTGGTCTGGACCGAGAGCACGGCGCGTGGCGAGGCCCTGCGCAATGCCTCGTCCGAGGCCTTCCACGCCCACCTGATGCGGCGGTTCGGCGACTTCCTGGGGACGGTGAGCCTCGAGGGCCCGACCTTTGTCTATCCGCTGTCGCTGTCCCTGGCCGAGCGCATGGTCGCTCCGCGCCTGGCCCTGATCGGCGACGCCGCCCACGGGGTGCATCCGATCGCCGGGCAGGGGTTGAACCTGGGCCTCAAGGACGCCGCCGCCCTGGCCGAGGTGCTGGTCGAGGCGGTTCGCGGCGGCGAGGACATCGGTTCGGAGGCGGTGCTGGAGCGCTACGCCCGTTGGCGGCGGTTCGACACCGTCAGCAACGCGGTGGCCTTCGACGCCTTCGTGCGGATCTTCTCGAACGACAATCCGCTGCTGCGGGTCGCGCGCGGCGCGGGCCTGGCGGTGGTCAATCGCATCGCCCCGGCGCGGCGGTTCTTCATGCACGAGGCTGGCGGCGGGGTGGGCGACCTGCCGAAGCTGCTGCGGGGCGACAGCCTTTAAGGCCCCCTCCGCGCCTGCGGCGCTCCTCCCCCGGAGGGGGAAGACGGTCAACCTTCCGCCCGCCTTTGGGGGCGGACGATCGCGAAGCGATCAGGTGGGGGAGGACCGCTAAGCCTCCAGTTCCCGGGCCTCTTCCGGCAGCATGATCGGCACGCCGTCGCGGATCGGATAGGCCAGCTTGGCGGCGCGGCTGATCAGTTCGCCCTTGGCGCGGTCGTACTCCAGCGGTCCCCGGGTCACGGGGCACACCAGCACTTCCAGCAGGCGCGGATCGACATCGACGGGGGGCGGAGCGGCTTCGGTGGTCATGCGCCCCTCTTACTGGCCCGGTCTTCTATTGAATAGAGGTCGGCTCGTCATCGTCGCTTCCGGCCGCGTCGATCTCGAGCAGGGCGGTCAAGGTCGCCTTGCGTTCGAAGATGGTCTCGGCCTCGAGCAGGGCCTGCTTTTCCATCGGGTCGAACGGCAAGGCCATGGCCAGGCTGTTGATCAGCGCGTCCGACGGCGCGCTCTCGGCGTCGCCCCAGTCGATGGCCAGGCCCCGGTGATCGAGATAGCGCCGCAGGGCCGAGAGCAGGCGGTCGATGTCGGCGGCGGTGCGCGTGCCGGCCCCGTCCTCGCGCAGGTCCGGCTCGAACGGCGTGAAGTCGGCGCGGACTTGACGATAGGGCGTGCGCACCGGCAGCTCCTCGCCGGCCCGGAAGCGGCAGACGCCGGTCAGGGTGATCAGGTAGCGGCCGTCGCTGGTCTCGGCGAAGCTGGTCACCCGGCCCGCGCAGCCGACGGGGGCCAAGGCGGGGCGATTCGGCTCGTCACCCTTGGCCGCGACATGGGGGCGGGTCTGGATCATGCCGATGATCCGTTCGCCCGACATGGCGTCATCCAGCATGTTCAGATAGCGCGGCTCGAAGATGTTCAGCGGCAGCTGGCCGCCGGGCAGCAGCAAGGCCCCGTCCAGCGGGAACACCGGGATCACCAGCGGCAGATCGCCAAGCTTGCGATAGTTCCCCGGCATCCGTTGCTCCCTAGCTGAACAGGATCGACGCCAGCCGCCGCCGGCCTTGCTTGGCCACCTCCGAGGTCGGACCCGCCGCCTCGAACACCGTGAGCAGCTGCTTGCGCGCCGCGTCGTCGTTCCACGCACGGTCGCGGGCGATGATGGTCAGAAGATGGTCGGCCGCCTCCTGCAGGCGGCCGGCCCCGGCCAGGGCCTTGGCCAGCTCCAGCCGGGCCTCGTGGTCGTCGGGATCGGCGGCCAGGCGGTTTTCGAAGGCGGCGGTCTCGGACGGCGCGCTCTCGGCCAGGGCCAGGGCGGCGCGGGCGGCGTCGAGGTCAGGGTCCTTGGCGTCGGCGGGGGCCATGGCCACCACCTCGGCCGCGCCCTCCAGGTCGCCGCCGGCCAGATAGGCGCGCGCCATGCCGCCAAGCGCTTTCAGGTGGGTCGGATCGGTCTGCAGGGCCTGGGCGAAGGCCTGGGCCGCGCCGCCGATGTCGCCGATCTCCAGCGATTCCTTGCCCATGGCGACCAGATCATCGATGGCGCTGGGGCCGGCCGGGCCGATCAGCTTCTCGACGAAGGCCTTGACCTGGCTCTCGGGCAGGGCGCCCTGGAACGCGTCGACCGGACGCCCGTCCACGAAGGCGTAGACGGTCGGGATCGACTGCACGCGCAGCTGGCCGGCGAAGCCCGGATTGGCGTCGACGTCGATCTTGACCAGCTTGACCGCGCCCTTGGCGGCGCCGACGACCTTTTCCAGCGCCGGGGTCAGCTGGCGGCACGGGCCGCACCAGGTGGCCCAGAAGTCGACGATGACGGGCTGGGTCTTCGAGGCCTCGATCACGTCCGCCATGAAGCTGGCGTCCGTGCCGTCCTTGATATGCTCGCTTTTGGGGGGGGCAGCGGGCTTTTCGCCGATCAGGGACATCGGGTCTCTCGTGTACTCAAGGTGGGGAACGCGTCAGCCGCCAAGATGGTCCCTGACGGTCGACTTCGCAACGCTCCGTTCGTGGCAAAGGCACAGGGTTTGCACCCAAAGCCCAACCAAACCCGCCTTCCTAGGCCTTGTGCCTAGGACCCATCGCTCGGGTGTTGCTGCGTCGATCGAAAGCCCGCCCACATCGCCGTATTCTCCTTGGAGAGCCTGAGCCAAGCCGCGCCATGGGTCCTAGGCACAAGGCCTAGGAAGACAATTTCTTGAGATGGGCTTCTTACCTCAGGCGACGACTTCCATCGCTTCGAAGTCGACGATCATCGGTTCGATCCCCAGCGCGGCCAGGAACTTGCGGAAGTCGGCCTGGGAGATCGCCGTGGTGGCGTCGTTGCCCAGCGGATGGAAATTGACCGGGTCGCTTTGCGCCAGGGCTTTGTCCAGCACGAAGCGGACCTGGCGACCGGCGTCGTTGATCAGGCCGAAGGCCGTGACCGAGCCGGGGGTGACGCCCAGGGTCTCGACCATCATCGCCTCGGGGCCGAACGACAGCCGGCCCGAACCGATCACCGTGTGCAGACGCTTCAAGTCGATCCGCGTCTCGCCCAAAGCCGAGATCAGCCACAGCTGACCCTTGGCGTCCTTGAGGAACAGGTTCTTGGTATGGCCGCCGGGCAGGGCCTTCTTGATCTCCAGCCCTTCCTCGACGCGGAACACCGGCGGATGGTCGAGGGTCGTGTGGGCGACGCCGTGCGCGTCGAAGAAGGCGAACAGGTCGGAACGGGTCTTCATGAGGAGGCTGTTTACGGGGCTTGGCGCTGCCTTCCAATTCCAAAACCCGCTCTCCCCGGCGAAAGCCGGGGCCCAGATCCAACCCGGAGCGATTGTTGTCCTGACGCTGAGAAAGGGCGCGATCACCCGAGTCTCCCTGGGTGAATCTGGGCCCCGGCTTTCGCCAGGGAGAGCGGTTTGAATAGGGCGGCGATCGGGGTAGGGCTCGGGACGCTGGACGGCCTCGCCTCACGAGCGCTAGACCAGAACATCTAGGGCAGGAAGACCAAGCAAAGGACCGGCATGGAACTGGAGTGCTATCCCACCGAGAACCGTCCGCCGGAGATCGTGCCGGGCCGCCCTCAACGCGCCTGGATGGATCGGTTCGCCGAGCGCCACCCCTATCGTTGCCTGCCGCTGACCATGGCCAACACCACCGGCTGGGACATCATCTGCCCGGTCGGCTTCTCGATGACCTGGGACGGCGGGGCGCACCAGGAGTGCATCAAGTTCCAGCCCGACCACCCGTATCCGGGCTTTACCGACTTCGTGAAGTCGCACTTCACGCGGGGGGTGGTGACCTTCCACACCGGCTATCTGTTCCGCACCCCGCCGGGCTGGTCGCTGATGGCCATGGGCCCGCCCAACCACGTCAAGGATGGTATCCAGCCTCTGGCCGGCGTGATCGAGACCGACTGGCTGCCGTTCCCGTTCACGATGAACTGGATTTTCACCCGGCCCGGCACGGTGCGGTTCGAGAAGGGCGAGACCTTCTGCTTCATCATGCTGATCCAGGACAAGCCGATGGAGGCGTTCCAGCCGGTGATCCGCTCGATGAACTCAAACCCCGAACTGCGCCGCCAGTACGACGTCTGGGCCGAGAAGCGCAGCGAGTTCAACGCCCTGATCTTCAAGCGCGATCCCGAGGCCACCAAGGAGGCCTGGCAGCGCTTCTACTTCAAGGGCGAATATCCCGAGGAGATCGCGGCCGAGGCCCCCAGCCACCACGTCAACAAGCGGCGGATGAAGTCGCCGAAGGTGGGGATTTAGGCCCTCAACCTGCCATCCCGGCGGTCCCGGATAGCCTCTGCGAGGCTTCCGGGATGACACGATCCTTTTGGCGGCGGATTTACGTCCCTACCGGCCCAGCATGTTGCCGTAGCCGATCACCACGGTGGCCCCGACCAAGAGGGCCACCCCGCTCCAGACCATGTTGCGCACGGCCGGGCGGGCGTCCTTCCATTCCTTGAAGGCAAAGCCCCACAACGTGCCGAAGATGATGATGCTGGCCATGTGCAGGGTCCAGCTGGAGAAGCCGAACTTGCCCATCTGGCTTTCGCCCATCGTGTAGAAGAAGAACTGGAAGTACCACGCCGTCCCGGCCAGGCCGCTCAGCAGCCAATTGGCCAGCAGGGGCGGGCGCTCGCCTTCGTTGGCCGTTCGGCCCAGCCATTGGCCGGCGCTCCTGTTCCTGACGATCAGGATGGCGCACCAGATGCCATTGGTGATCAGCCCGCCGAACATCACCAGGCACAGGGTCGGCAGGCCGGTCCACAGCGGCCCGGCGCCGGCCGCGGCGGCCAGCGCCTTGATCGGCTCGCCCGCCGCTAGGCCGAAGGCGAAGCAGGCCGACATGATCCCGGAGAAGATCGCCACCGCCAGGCCCTTCCTGAAGTCGAACTCGGCGACGGCGGCCAGCTTCTGGTCGGGCGACAGGTCGCCGTCCTTCTTGGCCCCCGCCCAGGCGACCACGACGATGCCGGCCAAGGTCATGACGAGGCCCAGCAGGATGATCCGGCCCGAGGTCGAGCCCAGCAGCACCTCGGCGAAGGTCCCGCGCACCAGCGGCGGAATCAGCGTGCCGAACACGGTGCACAGGCCCAGCACCACGGCCATGCCCAGCGACAGGCCCAGATAGCGCATGGTCAGGCCGTAGCCGAGGCCGCCGAACCCCCACAGGACGCCGAACAGGATACAAAGGCCCGCGACATTGGGCGGGACCTGGCTCATCACGCCGGGCAGGTCGGGGGTGCGCAGGGCCGCGAACAGCCAGGGGGCCAGCAGCCAGGAGAAGATCCCGCCCGTCAGCCAGTAGATCTCCCACGACCAGCGCCGCACGCCCCGGTACGGCACGTAGAAGCTGGCCGAGGCCAGGCCGCCCAGCCAATGGAAGATGACGCCCAGCAACGGGTTGGCGATCATCGCTTCCCTCCCTCATGTTCATCTCAAAATATGAGACGATTTTCTACATGATGGAGTTTTCTGGCGAGAAGGCTAGCCCCAAGGCGACGCTGGGCGGGATCAGGCCGCCTTCACCGCCGAGACGATCGACTTCACCACCTTCTTGACCAGGGCGGGATCGTCGCCCTCGGCCATGATGCGGATCAAGGGTTCGGTGCCCGAGGCGCGGACGACGATGCGGCCGGCGCCGTTCAGCTGGCTCTCGCCGTCGGCGATGGCCTCCTTGACGGTCTTGGCCTCCAGCGGCTTGCCACCGGCGAAGCGGACGTTTTCCAAGAGTTGCGGCACGGGCTCGAACTGGCGGCCCAGGACGCTCATCGGCTGGCCGGTCTGGATCATCACCGCCAGCACCTGCAGGGCGGCGATCAGGCCGTCGCCGGTGGTCGACAGGTCCGACAGGATCAGGTGCCCCGACTGTTCGCCGCCCAGGTTGAAGCCGCCTTCGCGCATGCGTTGCATCACGTAGCGGTCGCCGACGGCGGTGCGCTCGAGCGTCAGGCCCAGGCCGCCGAGATAGCGCTCGAGGCCAAGGTTCGACATCACCGTGGCGACGACGCCGCCGGCCTTCAGCGTGCCGGCCTTGGCGAAGGCGCCGGCGATGATGGCCATGATCTGGTCGCCGTCGACGACCACGCCCTTCTCGTCGCAGATCACCAGCCGGTCGGCGTCGCCGTCCAGGGCGATGCCGATGTCGGCGCGGTATTCGCGGACCATCCGGGCCATGGCCTCGGGATGGGTCGAGCCGCACTCGGCGTTGATGTTCGTACCGTTCGGCGCCACCCCGACCGGGAACACCTCGGCGCCCAGTTCGTAGAGGGCCTCGGGAGCGACCTTGTAGGCGGCGCCGTGGGCGCAATCGATGACGACGCGCAGGCCCGACAGGTTCAGGTGGCGCGGGAAGGTCGCCTTGACGATCTCGATATAGCGGGCCTGGGCGTCGTCGATGCGCTTGACGCGGCCCAGCTCGCGGGGCGTGGCCAGGCCCTCCTGCAGGCCCTCGTCCATCAGGGCCTCGATCCTCAGCTCCTGCGCGTCGGAGAGCTTGTAGCCGTCGGGGCCGAACAGCTTGATGCCGTTGTCGGCGAAATCGTTGTGCGAGGCCGAGATCATCACGCCCAGGTCGGCGCGCATCGAGCGGGTCATCATCGCCACGGCCGGCGTGGGGAGAGGGCCAAACAGCCGCACGTCCATGCCGACGCTGGTGAAGCCCGCGACCAGGGCCGGCTCGATCATGTAGCCCGACAGCCGGGTGTCCTTGCCGATCACCACCAGGTGGCGGCGGTCGTCCTGCGAGCGGAACAGCTTGCCGGCCGCGAGGCCCACGCGCAGGGCCACCTCGGCCGTCATCGGATGCTTGTTGGCCTGGCCCCGGATGCCGTCGGTGCCGAAATAGGCGCGCTTGCTCATGGCGTGTTCTGGTCTCGTCTTGGTCTTGGTCGGGCCGCGAAACGATCCGAAATGCAGATTTATGGGAAGCGTCCTTGAGCGAGTGCTAAAGGCCCGTTTCGAAATCCTCGCGCGGCTAGGGATAATCCTGTCGCCGCGTTCTACAAGGGATCATGGCCCATGTGCGGCATTATCGGCATCGTCGGCAAGGAACCGGTCGCCGACCGTCTGATCGAGAGCCTCAAGCGTCTTGAGTACCGGGGCTACGACTCGGCCGGCGTGGCGGGCGTCGTTGGCGGCCCAGATGGCGGCAAGGTCGAGCGCCGCCGAGCCCAGGGCAAGATCAAGGCGCTGGAAGCCGTGCTCGCCGAAGAGCCGCTGACGGCCACGACCGGCATCGGCCACACCCGCTGGGCCACCCACGGCGCGCCCAACGTCCAGAACGCCCACCCCCACACCGCCGGTCGCGTCACCCTGGTCCACAACGGCATCATCGAGAACTTTGCCGAGCTGAAGGCCGAGCTGGCCGCCGCCGGCCGGGTGTTCTCCAGCGACACCGACACCGAGGTGATCGCCCACCTGATCGACGCCGAGCTGGCCACGGGCCTGCCGCCCCTCGAGGCCTTCAAGGCCACCCTGGACCGCCTGACCGGCGCCTACGCCCTGGCCGTGCTGATCGAGGGCGAGGACAATCTGGTGCTGGGCGCCCGCCGCGGCAGCCCGCTGGTCGTCGGCGAAGGCCAGGGCGAGATGTTCCTGGGCTCGGACGCCCTGGCCGTCGGCCCGTTCACCAACCGGGTGATCTATCTGGACGAGGGCGACTACGTGGCCCTCGACCACGACAGCCATCGGATCTTCGACGCCTCGGGCGCGGCCGTGACGCGGCCGGTGCGGGTGGTCCCGACCTCGGCGGTGATGCTGGAGAAGGGCAATTATCGGCACTTCATGGAAAAGGAGATCCATGACCAGCCGGAAGGCTGCCAGCGCACGATCGCGGCCTATGTCGACACCCTGACCTCGAAGGCCTCGGTCCCGGGCGACGTCGATTTCGCCAAGCTCGACAGGATCCAGATCGTCGCCTGCGGCACGTCCTATATCGCCGGCGTGGTCGGCAAGTACCTGATCGAGCAGCTGGCCGACCTGCCGGTCGATGTCGAGATCGCCTCGGAGTTCCGCTATCGTCAGCCGGCGCTGCGGCCAGGCTCGCTGGTCGTTGCCATGTCGCAGTCGGGCGAGACCGCCGACACCCTGGCCGCCCTGCGCTACTGCAAGGCCAAGGGCATGAAGAGCGCGGTGGTCGTCAACGCCACCGAATCGACCATGGCCCGCGAGGTCGACGTCGTCTGGCCGATCCATTGCGGGCCCGAGATCGGCGTGGCCTCGACCAAGGCCTTCACCGCCCAGGTCAGCGTGATGATCGCCCTGGCCATCGCCGCCGCCAAGGCGCGCGGGACGATCGACGCGACCGAGGAGCAACGCCTGGTCAAGGTGTTGCTGGAAGCGCCGCGCCTGATCGCCGAGGCCATCGGCCTGGAAGACGCCATCAAGGAGATCGCCGCCGACGTCGCCAAGGCGCGGGACGTGCTCTATCTCGGTCGCGGCCCGATGTCGGCCCTGGCCCTGGAAGGCGCGCTGAAGCTGAAGGAAATCAGCTACATCCACGCCGAGGGCTACGCGGCCGGGGAGCTGAAGCACGGTCCGATCGCGCTCGTCGACGACCAGACCCCGATCGTCATCCTGGCCCCGCACGACAGCTATTTCGAGAAATCGGCCTCGAACATGAGCGAGGTCATGGCCCGGGGCGGCCAGGTGATCTTCATCACCGACACCGAGGGCGTGAAGCACGCGCCGGCGGGGGCCAAGGTGGTGGTGACGGCTCCGGCAAGCGACCCGCTGGTTTCGACCCTGGTGATGTCGGCCCCGATCCAGCTCCTGGCCTACCACGTCGCGGTGGTGAAGGGCGCGGATGTGGACCAGCCGCGGAACTTGGCCAAGTCGGTGACGGTGGAGTGATTTCGCTCCACGGGCTCCAATAAACCGCTCATCCCCGCGAAAGCGGGGACCCAAGCGGCCTATCAGCTCCCCAGGCGACCGCGATGGCGCGGGCGTTTGTTCGTGATATGTTCTCGCATTAGGGCGAGACGCGAGAGGGAGCGTTCACCCGCGAGCGGCAAATCAAAAAGTGGAACCGCGCCTGGAAGATCCAACTTATCGAGCCGCTGAACCCTACGGGGTCCGATCTCCATGAGACCCAGAACTGCTAAGTCTGGTTCCGCAGGCTCGGCTTGGGTCCCCGCTTTCGCGGGGATGAGCGGTTTATATTTTCAGGCTCGAAGTTTTGAGTGTTTGGCCGAATACCCGAAATACACCACGCAGGCCCCCGCCACCCAGGCCGCGAACAGCGCCCAGGTGTCCAGCGGCAGGCCGACGATCAGATAGCCGCAGAAGCCCACGCTGATCATCGGCACGATCGGGTACAGCGGGACGCGATAGCCCCTCGGCAGATCGGGCTGCGTCCGCCGCAGGATGATCACGCCCAGCGAGACGATGGCGAAGGCGATCAGGGTGCCCATGCTGGTAAGATTGACCAGGGTGTCCAACGGCACGAACGCCGCCAGCACGGCGATGAAGGCCGCGACGATATAGGTGTTGAGGTCCGGGCCGTGGGTCTTCGGATTCAGCCGCTGGAACACCTTCGGCAGCAGGCCGTCGCGGCTCATGGCGTAGAGAATCCGCGTCTGGCCGTACATGACCACCAGGGTGATCGAGAAGATCGAGATGATCGCCCCGACGCAGAGCACCAGCGAGGTCCAGGCCTGGCCCGTCAGGTTGCGCAGGATCACCGCCAGCCCCGCTTCCTGGCCCTTGAAAGCGGTCCAGGGCTGAGCGCCGACGGCGGCCAGGGCGACCAGGATATAGATGGCCGTGACGATCAGCAGGGACAGTACGATGCCCAGCGGCAGGGTGCGGCGTGGGTCCTTGACTTCCTCGCCCGCCGTCGAGACCGCGTCTATGCCGATATAGGAAAAGAAGATCGACGAGGCCGCCGCCCCGACCCCCGCCACGCCCATCGGCATGAACGGCGTCAGATTGCCGGCGTGGAAGCCGCTGAACGCGATGACCACGAAGAACAGCAAGACGAGCAGCTTCAGCACCACCAGCACGGCGTTGACCGTGGTCGACTCCTTGACCCCGCGCAGCAGCAGCACCATGCAGGATCCGACCAGCACGACGGCCGGCAGGTTGAACACCCCGCCCGCGCCGGGGGCCTTGGCGATCGCATCGGGCATCTTCCAGCCGACCAAGTCGACCAGCATCTCGTTCAGATACTGCCCCCAGCCGACCGCTATGGCCGACGCCGAGACGGCGTATTCCAGCAAGAGGCACGCGCCGACGATGAAGGCCACGAACTCGCCCAGGGTCGCGTAGGCGTACGAGTACGAGGAGCCCGATACGGGGATGGTCGAGGCCAGTTCGGCGTAGCAGAGGGCCGTCAGGGCGGCCGTGATCCCGGCCAGCACGAACGAGACGATCACGGCCGGCCCCGCGGTCGGCACGGCCGTGGTCAGGGCCACGAAGATGCCGGTGCCGATGGTCGCGCCGACGCCCAGCATGGTCAGCTGGAAAAGGCCGATGGTGCGCGGCAGGTGCTCGGGGGGATGCTCGCCCTGAACTTGCGCGACAGGCTTGCGGCGCAGAAGGTCGGCCAGGCGGAACGGGGCCATGGCGGCTCCTTCGGTGGTTCAGTCGGCGCCTATAGCTCACATCGACCGCCAGCCAAACACCTTGTCATCCCGGCCGAAGCGCAGCGGAGAGCCGGGACCGCGACAGCCTCGGTGCTTCCGGCGGTCCCGGATAGCCTCTGCGAGGCTTCCGGGATGACAACGAGCGTTATCCGGCCGGCTTCAGCAGATAATCGCGGGTCAGCGGAACCGCGTCGCGCTTCTTGGCCAGCTGGATCTGGAAGACCATGTGGCCGCCGTGCCGGAAGCCCAGCTCGGCCCCGGCCAAGTAGAACTCCCACATCCGTCGGAAGCGGCCGTCGAACATCGTCGGGATGTCGGGATCGGCCATGAACCGCTCGCGCCAGATGCG
The DNA here is from genome assembly GCF_040545685.1 of Caulobacter sp. 1776. NCBI lineage: Bacteria > Pseudomonadati > Pseudomonadota > Alphaproteobacteria > Caulobacterales > Caulobacteraceae > Caulobacter > Caulobacter sp. 1776. The sequence continues at coordinate 705,063 of NZ_JBEPMI010000001.1, read as the reverse complement.
GCAGGTCTCGGCGTAGTGCAGGCGCAGGATCTCGACATCGGTGATCCACAGGCCCGCCTGCTCGATCGCCGTGACGATCTCCGACAGGCCGGGGATGTAGCCGCCGGGGAAGATGTATTTCTGGGTGAAGGCGTTGGTCGCGCCCGGTCCGTGCATCTTGCCGATCGAGTGGACCAGGGCGACGCCGTCCTCGTCGAGCAAGCGGGCGATGGTCTCGAAATAGGTTCGGAAGTTCGGGGCTCCGACGTGCTCCAGCATGCCGACCGAGACGATGCGGTCGAACGTCTCGTCGAGATCGCGATAGTCGGTCAGGCGGAATTCGGTCCGGTCCGCGAGCCCGGCCTTCTCGGCGCGCTCCTTGGCCAGGGCCAACTGCTCGGTGGACAGGGTCACGCCGGTCATCCGGGCCCCGAAGTCCTTGGCCAGGGTCATGGAAAGGCCGCCCCAGCCCGAGCCGATGTCCAGGGTCTTCATGCCCGGCTGGATCAGCAGCTTGCGGCCGATCAGCGCCTTCTTGGCGGCCTGGGCCTCTTCCAGCGTCATGTCCGGGCGCTCGAAATAGGCGCAGCTGTACTGCATGTCCGCGTCGAGAAACCGGCGATAGAGGTCGTTCGACAGGTCGTAGTGGTGGGCGACGTTGCGGCGCGAGGCGACGCGGCCGTTGACCTGCTGGATGCGGCGCTTCACCGCCTTGCGGAAGCGGGTGAAGGCCGAGCCGCGCTTGGGCTTGCGCCCGCCGCTCTCGCCGACGATCGTCAGCAGCTGGGGCAGGGTTCCCTGCTCGAAGACCACGTCCTCGTCCATATAGGCCTCGCCGAGGCCGAGGCTGGGATTGGCCAGGCGGCGCAGGCCACGGGCGTTGACGCGGATCACCACCGGCGGTCCCGTGCCGTCCCCGGCCTTGACGACGCGACCTCCGGGCAGATGCGCCGTGAGGTCGCCGGTCTTGATCATTTTACGGAGCAGGGCTTCGATCATGGCGCCAACTTAAGGCGTAGTTTGTCCGCGACAACCTGTCGCACACGGAGAAAGTCACATGACGATCGCGATGACCCCGGTCGGGCGGGTCGAGGGCGGCCGCGCGGTCCCCGAGGACGACGACTGGGGCGGCAGCCGCGCCCGCATCGTCCTGGACGCGACGCGTTTCGACGACGAGGCGCTGATGGGGCTGGAGACCTTCAGCCACGCCGAGGTCGTCTATGTCTTCGACAAGGTTGGCGACGACCAGATCGTCACCGGCGCGCGTCACCCGCGCGGCAACCAGGCTTGGCCGAAGATCGGCATCTTCGCCCAGCGCGGCAAGAACCGGCCCAACCGGATCGGCGTCACGGTCTGCCAGATCGTCGCCGTGAACGGCCGGACGCTGGAGGTCCAGGGCTTGGACGCCATCGACGGCACGCCGGTTCTCGACATCAAGCCGGTGATGAGCGGCTTCGCGCCGCGCGGCGAACACCGAGAACCCGACTGGGCGCGCGAGATCATGGAGAAATACTGGTGAGCCTCGACCTCGTCGTCAGTCGGGCCCGCGCCGACGAGGCGCCGATCATCGCCAACCTGATGCAGTTCTACATCCACGACTTCTCGGCCCTGTGGTTCGACCGCGCGGGGGAAGGCGAACTGGAGCCCGACGGGCGCTTTGCGGACTATCCGCTGCTGGAGACCTACTGGTCGGACCCGTCGCGCCAGCCGTGGCTGTTCCGGATCGGCGGGCGGCCGGTTGGCTTCGCCCTGGTCAACGACGTCGCCCATTCCGAGACGCCGGTCGACCGGGCGGTGGCCGAGTTCTTCGTCGTCCGCAAACACCGCCGGCGCGGCGTCGGCCTGGCCGCCGCCCACGCCCTGTTCGGTACGGCCTGGGGCGTGTGGGAAGCCGCGGTGGTCCGCCGCAATCGCGAAGCCCTGGCCTTCTGGCGGCATGCGGCCGCGACCTATCCCGGCGTGCGCGACATCGTCGAGGAGGACCACGCCGACAGCATGTGGGACGGTGCGATCCTGCGGTTCCGGGTGGGTTAAATCCCCGTCATGTGTCGACTATCGGCTCGACCGAGGGGTGCGTCGTGATCTAAACGGCAATCTCTGATTGGCGCGCAAGATCGCGCCATAGGGGGGACTCTCAATGGCGATCTTTACGTCCGCGGACAATTTCTCGGTCGATTTCACCCGGCTGGACCTGGACCGGATGACCCTGACCACGCCCCTGGGCTACAGCAAGACCTACATCTATCTCCAGTGGGGCAAGTCGCTGGTTGGATGGGATAATTTCGCGGAGATCGGCGGCAGCTGGGACTGGGACCCGAAAGGCTCGAGCGTTTGGTACGCGATCAATACTGGTTCGGTGACCAGCTACGAATTCCGAGGCCAGATCGAGGAGTACAGCCTCACCCACACCGATTTCGAGATCACGGGCTTCAGCTTTCCGGCGAAGGCCATGTGGACCTACCTGGCCGACCCGGTGACCAACATCTTCGCCGCCGACGATTCGATCAGCGGCTCCAATGTCAACGACGTACTTTTCGGCTACGGCGGCAACGATCAGATCTATGGCCGGGGCGGCGCCGACGCGCTGGTCGGCGGCGCGGGAGCCGACATCCTGGACGGTGGGGACGGCGTCGACACGGCGCTCTATTCTGGGGTGACGGCCGATTATGCGGTTACGCGCACCACGAATGGCTGGACGGTGCGGGATCTGCGGACCGGATCGCCCGACGGGACGGACACCCTGGCCAATATCGAACGCTTGGGCTTCTCCGACGGCCTCGTGGCGCTGGACGCCGCCGCGACGACCAATGCCGTGTCTTCGGCAACGGTTTCGGTCCGGACAGCCGACTGGGTGAGCCCCAAACCAACGACGCCCTATCCCGCGGCCACGGCGCGAACCAACACCAGCTTCGTGTTCGACTTCGGAAAGGACAGCGGCGGCTACCTCGTGAAGGACACCTATCTGGGGTACGGCTTCACCTATGATGCGGCGGGCAATCCGATTGGCGGCACGATCACGGGGATGACCCACTACGACAGCGGCGGCAACGCCGTTGGCTATACGGGTATCCTGCTGTCGGTCACCGATGTCGTCGGCCTCTTCCGGACGGGCGATTCCGATGGGATTCGCGCCTATTTCCTGTCCGGAAACGACCAGATCCGCGCCGACGGCAATCATGACAAGTTGCACGGCTATGCGGGGAACGACGTGATCGACGGCGGCAGCGGCTACGACGTCATCTACGGCGACGCCGGTGACGACGTCATCGAGGGCGGCGCTGGAGAGGACATCGCCGCCTACGACGCCGCGATCGCCAATTTCCAGTTCTCCGGGTCGACCAAACTCAAGGAATGGACCTGGATCGTCAGGGACACGCGCAGCAATGGCTTGGGCGTGGACACGCTGACCAGCATCGAAAAGCTGCAGTTCCTGGACAAGACCGTCGACTTGTCAAAGTACGATTCAAGCCTTGGCATCGCCACGCTGAACATCCTGCGAAACGTCGGCGTGACCGAAATCGACGTGATGATCGGGAATGGCCTTATGACCAAGAGCGCCGGCTTGTCCGCGCTGGTCGCGCGCGCCGACGCCACGACGTCGGTGGCGACGATGGCCTACCAGTTCTTCACCGGGAAGATCCCGACCTCGGGCGGCATCGACTATCTCGTCTCTCCGACGGGGCCGAACGCCAACAATCTCAACAGCGCCTACTACCAGTCGTTCAACCTGGAAAACCGCTACATCAACTTCGCGGTGAACCTGGGCAAGGTCGGCGAGGGCAAGGCGGGCTTCGCAGCCAAGTACGGTTCGCTCAGCCTCTTCGACGCCACCCGCGAGGCCTACAAGACCATCTTCGGCGGAACGCCGACGGACGCCAAGGTCCACGCCCTGATCGACAGCCGGGTCGACTATTTCGCCAGCTATGGCGGCGACGGGGCGACCGGCATCGGCACCAAGGCGGCGATGGTCGGCTGGCTGCTGGCCGAGGCGGCCAAGGCGGACGTCGGCATGTATTCCAAGGCCAACGACGCGTTCCTGACCGATCTAGCCGACGGCGCGTCCTTCGCGATTGACCTGGTCGGGGTCTACGGCAAGGCCGAGTACAACTACGCCGGCTAGAGCTTCCGCAGTTCGGGGCAGGCGTCCGGTTCGGCCGTCCAGCTGATGCTGGCGATCCTCCAGGCGCCGTCGGCCTTGGCCAGGGTGAAGACGTCGATTCCGCAATGCAGGGTCTTGCCGTCGCGAGAGACCTCGTAGGGCGCGCTGATCGTGGCCAGGGCGCCGCGACGGATAATGACCGGCGACCAGATCCACTCCTTGATCCCCGGATCCATGTGCTTGCCGAAACTGTCCTCGAAGGCGACGCGGCTGACCTTGACGGTCCCGTCGGCCTGGGTGCGCACGCCCATGAACTGGGCGTTGGGCAGGACGGTGGCGCGCATCGCCTCCGGATTGGCGGCGGCCATGCCGTCGAAGAAGGCCTGGGTCACGGCCAGTACAGCCTTGTCCTCGGGGTCGGCCGCCGGCGGGGCCTGGGCGGCGACGGTGGCGGCGATCATGAGCGCGAGCATGGCGGTCTCCGGTTCAGCTCAGCATGCCATGGGTGATGGCGGCCTGCCCGCCCCAGTAGAGGATCCACACGGCCCAGGCGGTCAGGCGCGGGGAGCCGAGAAGCTTGGCGGTCTTGAACAGATCGAACGAGAGGACGGCGTCCGAGGCCATGAAGGCCAGGGCGCCGACCGTGGTCGGCCAGGCGGGCCGAGGCAGCAGCAGGCTCGAGACCACCATGCCGACAATGGCCAGGACATAGACGACGACGGGGATCCGCAGCTTGCCCAGCGATGACCACAGGGCGCGCAGCATCAGACCGGCGACCACGCCGACCGCGCCGGCGGCGGGCCAGAACCAGACCGGCGGCGCGCCGGCCCGCTCGAGGAACAGCGGGATATAGACGAGGTGACCGACCAAGAAGGCGGCCAGGCCCAGCGGCAGCCAGCGCTTGGGATCGCCGGCCAGGAACGCGTCGCCCAGGGCGCAGAAGGCCAGGGCCACGGCCAGCAGCACCGAGCCGCCGTCCAGATAGGCCAGCACGGCCAGGGCCGCGACCGAGGTGGTCTTGACGATCGTCCGCAGGGCGGACACGGGCTGCTCGACAAATACCAGGCCGTAGGCGAGGGCGCCGCCCGCCGCGATCGCCCAGAGCAAGGCTTCAGGCGTCATCGGAGAGGCGCTGCAGGAAGGCCTGGGCGGCTTCCTTGTGGCGAGGTTTCAGCGTCTTGCCGAGGATGGCGACCAGGGCGGCGAACACCGCCGCGTCGTCGGTGAAGCCGATGGCGGGCAGGATGTCCGGGATCGCGTCGGTGGGCAGGACGAAATAGGCCAGGGCCGCCAGCATCATGCCCTTGGCGGCGGTCGGCGTTTCGGGATCGCGGGCGCACCACCACACCGACAGGGCGTCGGACGCGAACGGGACCTTGGCGGCGACCCGGCGGATCTTGGGCAGGAAGCCGCGCTTCACGCGTTCCTCGTTGACGCGCACCGTGGCCGGAACCAGCGCCTTGGCCGGATCCAGCACCTCGTTGACGTTTACGTCGGGGGACGGTTTGGCGTCGCGGCTCATCGGTTTAAACCCTCACTCAACAGCGAACTTAAACGCAAGTCCCTCCAAACGCGAAGAACTGGGAAACGTCCATGAAACTCGACAACACCGTCGCCGCCGTCGTCACCGGGGGCGCCTCGGGCCTCGGCGAGGCCACCGCCCGCGCCCTGGCCGCCCAGGGCGTCAAGGTCGCCATCTTCGACATGAACGAGGCCGCCGGCCAGAAGGTCGCCGACGACATCGGCGGCGTGTTCTGCAAGGTCAACGTCACCAGCGACGCCGACGTCGACGCCGGCTTCGAGAAGGCTCGCGCCGCCCACGGCCAAGAGCGCGTGCTGGTCAATTGCGCGGGCACCGGCAACGCCATCAAGACCGCCAGCCGCGACAAGGCCACCGGCGAGACTAGGCACTTCCCGCTCGACGCCTTCGACAAGATCATCCAGATCAATCTGGTCGGCACGTTCCGCTGCATCGCCAAGTCGGCCAAGGGCATGCTGGACCTGGAACCGCTGGAGGACGGCGAGCGCGGGGCGATCGTCAACACCGCCAGCGTCGCCGGCGAGGACGGCCAGATCGGCCAGGCGGCCTATTCGGCGTCGAAGGGCGGCGTTATCGGCATGACCCTGCCGATCGCCCGCGACCTGATGAACGACGGCATCCGCGTCAACACCATCCTGCCGGGCATCTTCAACACGCCGCTGATGAACGGCGCGCCCGACAACGTGAAGGCCACGCTCGCCGCCAGCGTGCCGTTCCCCAAGCGCTTCGGCCGCCCCGAGGAATACGCCCAGCTGGCGCTGACCATGATCACCTGCGGCTACTTCAACGGCGAGGACGTGCGCCTGGACGGCGGCATCCGCATGCCGCCGCGCTGATGGCAAAGCGCCCTTCCTCCTCGCGGGAGGAGGGGCGCTTCTGGACTCTATTTCCCGGGTTCCGGCCGGACGATCGTGTTGGCCAGGTTGGCCATGATCTCGCGGGCGTCGTAGGCGCGCGGGTCGCCCTCCGGCTTCTTGCCCTTGTGCATCACGATCTCGGCGCCGGCCTCGAACCGCTCGACGGTGCGGATCTGGGCGCGGTCGGCGAAGAAGGGGTCGCCCCAGAAGGGGTCCCAGGTCCGCCAGCCATAGCCGCCGCCGTAATAGCGCCAGGACGGGCGCCAATAGCCGTACGGATAGCCGAAGCCGAAGCCCGGGCGCATGAACGGATCGGGCTCGACATAGGTGCGGGCCGTGCGGTCGGTGCGGTGATCGGCGGTCTCGAACCAGTCGTAGCCCTGCTGCACGGTCAGCTCGGCCGACCGATAGAGCAGGTAGCGCTCGACCGTCTCGCGCGAGGTCAGGCTGTTGCCGGCGAAGCTGACGCGATAGCGGTCGCCTTCCAGGCGTTGCTCGGAGAACCCGCCGGTGACAGAGCCCGAGGTGACCCGAGGCTGGTACGGCGTCGGGGTGGCGCAGGCCGATAACGTCGCGGCGACCGCCAAAGCGGCGGCGACGACGACCTTTTTCATGGACATGATCTGCTCCTTCAAGCGGAGTCCTTGGTGCTTAGGACAACTCTGGCCGGGCTTTGTGGTTTCGCCAAGGCGCAGTTTGCGTCGCGGCTGAAATCTCTTTTCATTTGGCGCGTGACGGTCGCCGAAACCGGCCTCCACTTTCGGCTGTCACGCTTGCTACCCTCTAGACACGATAAGCACGGCCGCCGTGATCAGCAGGACGCCGACCAGAATGGCGAATCCTCGGCGGAAACCCGGCTCGTTCATGCGGCTGGACAGCGCCGCGCCGCCCAGGCCGTAGCTGGACATGCTGATCAGGTCCATGCCGATGGTGGCGCAGGCGAACATGATCAGCTGCGGGGCCAGCGGTCTTTTGATGTCCAGGAACGGCGGCAGCACGCCGGAGAAGAACAGCAGGATCTTCGGGTTGGCGATCTGGACCATGAACCCGTCCACGAAGGCCGAGCGGCCCTTGCGGACGGTGGCCGAGGCGTGGCTCTCGACGTTCTTGATTCCCGCCCACAGCGACTTCAGCCCCAGCCAGACCAGATAGGCCGCGCCGGCCAGGGCCAGGACGTGAAAGGCTTTCGGAAAGGCGATGATCAGCGCGCCCAGGCCCAGGGCCGAGCCGCTGAACCAGACCAGGGTGGCGGTATTCATGCCCAGCACGCTGATCAGGGCCGCGCCCTTGCCGCGCTCCATGCCCGTGGCGATGGCGAACAGGTTGGCCGGGCCCGGCGTGATGGCCATCACGAACATGGCGACCAGGAAGGCGCCGTAGCGGGCGGGATCGACAGGCAGGTGGTCCATGGCGCGGATATAGGCTCCGCGCCACGGCGGAGCTAGTTACCGATGACGGCGAGGATGTAGATCGCCCGCCCCAGGGCGCCGAACAGCAGCACGGCGGTGGCCAGGCCCTGGATGATGAAACCGACCTCGCGCTTCTTCGGATCGGCGGCGTAGCCTAGGGCGTAGACGATCCGGCCGATCATCCAGACGACGCCCAGGGCGGCGGCGACCAGGTCGTTCCAATAGATCGCGAACAGCCACAGCGAGGGCAGGTAGATGACCAGCCACTCGACGGTGTTGGCCTGGATCCGCAGGTGTCGCTCGAGTTCCGGATGGCCGGTCATGGCTGGGGCGTCGATGCCGGTCCGGCGACGGGCGCCGGGGATGCGCAGGATCATCCAGAAATAGACCAGCAGCGACACCAGGGTGACGATGGCCACGAGCGCGTGGGACTGATGCATATGAAGGTCCTCCCCCGGCGGCTCTGAACGCCGCCCTGAGCGGCGAGTCTAAACGGGACCGGCGTTCGCGCAACCATCGCCGTGGGAACCGCGCCGCGCCTCATTCGCTCCTAGGACTGAACGATCCCTTTTGCGGAGGTCAGCCATGCAGGTGGATTCCACGGCGATCCGAGAGATCGACTACGCTCCCGAACACGGCAAGCTCTTCGTCACGTTCAGCGACGGCGACGAATATGTCTATGTCGGTGTGCCCGAGCGGGTGGGCCAGGCCTTCTTCCGGGCCCCGTCCAAGGGCCGCTTCTTCCAGCGCATGATTCGCGACCGATACCCGTACAACCGGGTCTGAAACGAAAAACGCCCCGACCATCGGCCGGGGCGTCCTCTTATTCGATAGGCGCGAGCCCCTAGCCGCGCTTGTCGCGCTTGGCCAGCACGCGCAGGCGCAGGGCATTCAGCTTGATGAAGCCGCCGGCGTCGCGGTGATCGTAGGCGACCTTGCCTTCCTCGAAGGTCACCAGGTCCTGGTCGTACAGGCTGTAGGGGCTCTCGCGGCCGATGACCGTGACATTGCCCTTGTACAGCTTCACGCGAACGCGGCCGGTGACCTTATCCTGGCTATAGTCGATGGCGGCCTGCAGCATCTCGCGCTCGGGCGAGAACCAGAAGCCGTTGTAGACCAGCGATGCGTACTTCGGCATCAGCTCGTCCTTCAGGTGCATGGCGCCGCGATCCAGCGTGATGCTTTCGATGCCGCGGTGAGCGGCCAGCAGGATCGTGCCGCCCGGGGTCTCGTAGACGCCGCGCGACTTCATGCCGACGAAGCGGTTCTCGACCAGGTCCAGGCGGCCGACGCCGTTGTCGCGGCCCAGCTCGTTCAGCTTGGTCAGCAGGGTCGCCGGGCTCATGGCGACGCCGTCGATGGCGACCGGGTCGCCCTTTTCGAAGTCGATCGTGAAGACGTGCGGCTTATCGGGGGCGTCTTCCGGCGCGATGGTGCGCATGTGGACGAACTCGGGGGCCTCGACCGCCGGATCTTCCAGGACCTTACCTTCCGAGCTGGAGTGCAGCAGGTTGGCGTCGACGCTGAACGGCGCTTCGCCGCGCTTGTCCTTGGTGATCTGGATCTGGTGCTTCTCGGCGAAGTCCAGCAGGGCCTCGCGCGACTTGAAGTCCCACTCGCGCCAGGGCGCGATCACGGTGATGTCGGGCTCGAGGCCGTAATAGCCGAGCTCGAAGCGGACCTGGTCATTGCCCTTGCCGGTCGCGCCGTGGCTGACGGCGTCGGCGCCCATATTGCGGGCGATCTCGATCTGCTTCTTGGCGATCAGCGGCCGCGCGATCGAGGTGCCCAGCAGGTACTGGCCCTCATAGACCGTGTTGGCGCGGAACATCGGAAACACGTAGTCGCGGACGAACTCCTCGCGCACGTCCTCGATGAAGATGTTCTCGGGCTTCACGCCGGCGGCCAGCGCCTTGGCGCGCGCCGGTTCGATCTCTTCGCCCTGGCCCAGGTCGGCGGTGAAGGTGATCACCTCGGCGCCGTACTCGGTCTGCAGCCACTTGAGGATGATCGAGGTGTCGAGGCCGCCCGAATAGGCGAGCACGACCTTTTTCACGGACTTGTCAGCCACGGGCGGGTCCTTTCGGAGAGAAACACAAAGTCGCGCGCCTTCAACGGGATCGGGGCGCGCCGGTCAAGAGCCAAATGGGGCGTTCTAAAGCTGACCCCTAAAGGTCGCCCTCGTCCTGCAACGTCTTGATGACGAAGCGCAGGTGAAACAGCTGGCTCAGCCCCAGGCTGGCGGCGAGGGTGGCGCGCACCAGGAAGATGATGATCGCCCGGGTCGGGTCGTCGGTGAACGTGGCCTGGGTCAGGGTGAACGACAGCAGCACGGCGATCGCCACGACCGGGATGGCCAGCAGGCCCACGGCCTTGGGCGCCCGCCAGGTCGGCTTGCCGTCGAAGCCCCACTGCATCGGGATGGCGACGTCCTTGGGGATCCGCTTCCACGCGCCCTGGGCCGTGGCGGCGATGATGCCCAGGGCGGTGATCGAGAGACCGTCGCCCAGTACGCGAAGGGTCGTTTCCATGGCTTAGACGGTGACCTGGGCGCCGAGCTCGACGACGCGGCCGGGCGGGATCTTGAAGAAGTCGGTCGGGTTGGCGGCGTTCTTCATCAGGTAGATGAACAGGCGGTCCTGCCACAGCGGCATGCCGCTGTTGGCCGACGGCACGATCGAGCGGCGGCCCAGGAAGAAGCTGGTGGCCATGATGTCGAACTTCAGCCCCTGTTTGCGGCACACCGCCAGGGCCTTGGGCAGGTTCGGGCTTTCCATGAAGCCGTAGTTGACGATGACCTTCTTGAAGTCGTCGTTGACCTTCTCGATCGTCACCCGGTCCTCTTCGCGGACGCGGGGCGTCTCGGTCGTGCGGACGGTCAGGATGACGTTGCGCTCGTGCAGCACCTTGTTGTGCTTCAGGTTGTGCATCAGCGCGACCGGGGTCATCTCGGGATCCGAGGTCAGGAAGATCGCCGTGCCGGGCGCGCGGTGCGGCGCACGGGCCCGCAGGATCTCCATCAGGTCGACCAGGGGCACGCTGTCTCGGCGGGTCTTGAGAGTCAGGATGTTGGCCCCTCGGGTCCAGGTCCACATGATCAGCACCAGCACCGCGCCGAACACCAGCGGCAGCCAGGCGCCGTCGGGGATCTTCAGCATGTTCGAGGCGATGAACACCGAATCCAGCGCCACCAACGGGATCAGCAACAGGCCCGTCTGCCACAGCGTCCACTTCCACACCCGGCGGATGACGACATAGGCCAGCAGGGTGTCGACGAACATCGCGCCGGTGACGGCGATGCCGTAGGCCGAGGCGAGCTTGTGCGAGCTGCGGAACGCGAACAGCAGCAGCAGGACGCCAATCAGCAGGAACTGGTTCACGGCCGGCACGAAGATCTGTCCCGCCTGGGTCTCGGAGGTCCGCTTGATCTCGATGCGGGGCAGCAGGCCCAGCTGCACGGCCTGCTGGGTCATCGAGAAGGCGCCGGTGATCACCGCCTGGCTGGCGATGACCGTGGCGATGGTGGCCATGATCAGCACGGGCCAGTAGGCGAAGCCGGGCACCATCTCCCAGAACGGATTGTGGCGCGTGGCGGGGTGGTGCAGCACCATGGCGCCCTGGCCCAGATAGTTCAGGGCCAGGCAGGGAAAGACCAGGCACAGCCAGGAGGCTTGGATCGGGCGTTTCCCGAAGTGTCCCATGTCGGCGTAGAGCGCCTCGGCCCCGGTCACCACCAGGAACACGCTGCCCAGGATCACGAAGCCCAGGAAGCCGTTCTCCAGCAGGAAACGCAGGCCGTACCAGGGGTTGATGGCGCGGAAGATCGACGGGTCGTCGGCCAGGTGCCAGGCGCCCAGCGCCCCCAGGATCAGGAACCAGATCGCCGTGAACGGGCCGAACAGCGACGCCATCCGGTGGGTGCCCTTGGCCTGGACGGCGAACAGCAGAATGAGAATGCCGGCCGAGATCGGCAGAATGTAGGGCGCGAAGACGTGGCCCACCCCCGGCGCGTCCTTCAAACCCTCGACCGCCGAGAGCACCGAGATGGCCGGGGTGATGATACCGTCGCCGTAGAACAAGGCCGCGCCGACCACGCCGAGGAAGAAGACCGCCACCGAACGCTTGCGGCCGATTCCGCCCAGCGCCTTCTGGGCCAGGGCCATCAGGGCCAGGGTCCCGCCCTCGCCCTTGTTGTCGGCCCGCATGAAGAAGATGACGTACTTGATCGTCACGAACAGGGTCATGGTCCACAGGACCAGCGAAACCACGCCTAGCACCGCGTGCTCGGTCGCGGTCGTGCTGCGCGAATGGGCCAGGGCCTCGCGCAGGGCGTACAGCGGGCTGGTGCCGATATCGCCGAACACCACGCCGATCGAACCTAGCGCCATGGCCAGGAAGCCATGGCCCTTCGCGTCGCCATGGCCGTGGCCATTGCTGTCGCCATGGCCGTTGAAGGAGGCTCCGTCCTGCTGCGGAATGTCGGTAGAGGCGGGCGCGCTATCGTGGCCGGATGCGCTAGAGGCTTCGGAAGCCATTCAATCCCTCCGGGCCGCCCTCGCAAAACGCTGTCGGCCGACCCATATCGGTCAAGCGCGGCGCGATACACCCAATCCGCGTCAGGTTCAATCGTCACCCGACGGCGCCTCTTCCTCTTTCTCAGGGAAAGGACCGTTGCGGAGACGAAACAGTTTTCAGTTGAACGCGCGAGCGACGCCCTTACGTTCCCCGGTTGAGATGTCGGACAGTCAGAAATTTCCCGTAGCGGCCCACGCCCTGGCCTATCTGGCGCACAAGGAGGCCTTTTCGGCCGACCGCGCCGTGGCCAGCGCCGAGCTCGCCGCCTCGGTCCCGACCAATCCGGTCGTGGTCCGCCGCGTCACCGCCATGCTGGGCAAGGCGGGGCTGATCGGCGCGCGCGCCGGCGCCAATGGCGGCGCGTGGCTGCTGAAGCCGGCGGACACGATCACGCTCGACGTCGTGCTGAAGGCGGTCAATGGCTGCGCCCACCTCGGCGTAGCCCCCAAGGGCGTTAAGGGCTGCCCGGTCGGCGAGAAGATCCCCGACGCGGTCCGCGCGGCGATCGAATCGGCCGGTGACGCGGCGCACACCCGCCTCTCCGAGATCACCGTCGCCGACCTGCTGAACGGCGCGCACCAGAGCGCCACGGCCGCCTAGCGCCACCGCGACGACGTCTTCAGCGGCGCTGAAACCTGTCTTCAGAAAAATTGCACCACATCTTGTTGCTGTTCCTCTGGCGTCCGCGCTCTCGCGCATTACGTAATCGCTACCGTTTCAGTTTCGAATTCGGAGGGATTTCAAAATGACCACCGTCGCCATCATCTATCATTCCGGCTACGGCCACACCGCCGTCCTCGCCGACAAGGTCGCCGAAGGCGTCCGCGACGCCGGCCAGACCCCGGTGCTGCTGAAGATCGAGAGCGCCGCTCAGGACTTCGGCCCGCTGATCGAGGAAGCCACCAAGGCGGACGCGATCGTCTTTGGCGCTCCCACCTACATGGGCGACGTCTCGGGGGTGTTCAAAGTGTTCGCCGACGCCACCGCCGGCGTCTTCTTCACGGGCGCCTGGAAGGACAAGCTGGCCGCCGGCTTCACCAACTCGCACAGCTTCGCCGGCGACAAGGGCCACGCCCTGGAAAGCCTGACGATCCTGGCCGCCCAGCACGGCATGAACTGGGTGAACCTCGGCCTCGCCCCTCCCGGAGTGACCGCCGCCGAGCGTGGTCCCGACACGCTGAACCGCGTCGGCTCGTTCCTCGGGGTCGCGGGCCAGTCGGACAACGTCTCGCCTGAACTCAGCCCGCCGGCCGGTGATCGCGAGACCGCCCGTCTGCTCGGCGAGCGCGTGGCCAAGGCCGCGGTCCGCTGGACGGTCGGGGCCCACGCCGCCGCCGAACTCGGCAAGGCGGCCTAATCCATCTCCATGGCCGCGGCGGTCTCCCTCCCTAGCCGCGGCCCGGAAGGGGTGCGCACCAGCCCAAGCGGCGCGCCCCTTCCGTCCCCTTCGCTTGAGGGCTTCTTGAACCAAATCGCGGGCCGTGCTCGTCTCCGGCGACGTTTTCGTTTCTGACCGGATCACCCCAGCATGGCCCGCCGTCTCGCCCTGATCACCGGCGCCTCCGCCGGCATCGGGGCCGCTTCCGCCCGCATCTACGCCAGCCACGGCTATGACGTGGCCCTGACCGCGCGCCGGGCCGACCGCCTCGAGGGCCTGGCCGCCGAGATCAAGCTGCGCTCTGGCGTCGAGGCCTACGCCATTCCCGCCGACCTGGCCGAGCCGACCGGCGTCGACACCGTGCTGGCCGCGATCGCCGAGCAGGGCCGCGTCGTCGACGCCCTGATCAACAACGCCGGCTACGGCCTGCCGGGAACCTATGCGACGACCAGCTGGGCCGACCAGGCGACCTTCCTGCAGGTGATGCTGACCTCGGTCTGCGCCATGACCCACAAGGTCCTGCCGGGCATGGTCGAGCGAAGGTTCGGCCGCATCGTCAACGTCGCCTCGCTGGCGGGCTTGGTCCCCGGCGCGGCCGGCCACACGCTCTACGCGGCGACCAAGGGCTTTCTCGTCAAGTTCTCCCAGAGCCTGCACCTGGAGAACCTGTCGACCGGCGTCCACGTGTCCGCCCTGTGCCCGGGCTTCACCTATTCGGAATTCCACGACGCCAACGGCACCCGCGCCCAGGTCAGCCAGGGCGTGCCGGAATGGCTGTGGCTTGGGGCCGACGAGGTCGCCGCCGCGGGCTACGAGGCCGCCGAGGCCAACCGCTCGATCTGCGTGCCGGGCGCGCCCAACAAGGCCATCGCGGCCATCGCCAAGGTCCTGCCCGACGACTGGGCCCTGGCTCTGATGGCCAACCAGGGCGGGCGGTTCCGCAAGGTCTAAAAACAGAGCTGTCATCCCGGACAAGCGCGTAGCGCGCCGATCCGGGACCGCCGAAAGCGCGGCGCTTGTCGCGGTCCCGGGTCTCCGCTGCGCTGCGCCCGGGATGATAGGGATTTTGGTCGCGGGCCGGTCCTTTGGAAAACCGCCCCGGACCTGCTATATGTCCGCCTCGGCCCCCGAAGATCCGGACACCCCCTTGAGCGTCACCCTCGACCTGTCGCGCGTCTCCACCGACGCCGCGCCCGCCCAACCCGTCGCCAAACCGATGATCAACCTCTCGGGCCTCACGCGCCCGCAGCTGGTCGCGGCCCTGGTCGAGAGCGGCGTGGTCGAGCATGGCAAGGCCAAGATGCGGGCCACCCAGATCTTCCGCTGGATGCACCATCGCGGCGTCACCGACTTCGGCCTGATGAGCGATGTCGCCAAGGAGACCCGCGCCCGCCTGGCCGAGACCTTCACCCTCGGCCGCCCGGAGATCGTCGAGCGCCAGGTGTCGAAGGACGGCACCCGCAAGTGGCTGATCCGCATGGCGCCGGGCATCGAGGTCGAAAGCGTCTACATCCCCGGCGTCGGCCGCGCCGGCGCCCTGTGCGTGTCCAGCCAGGTCGGCTGCACGCTGAACTGCAGCTTCTGCCACACCGGCACCCAGCCGCTGGTCCGCAACCTGACCACGGCGGAGATCGTCGCCCAGGTCCAGGTGGCCAAGGACGACCTGGCCGAATGGCCGTCGGACAAGGAAGATCGCCTGCTCTCGAACATCGTGTTCATGGGCATGGGCGAGCCGCTTTACAATCTGGGCCAGGTGGCCGACGCCATCGAGATCATCAGCGACAACGAGGGCATCGGCATCTCGCGTCGCCGGATCACGGTCTCGACCTCGGGCGTGGTTCCGATGCTGGGCAAGCTGGGCGACACCACCCAGGCCATGCTGGCCATCAGCCTGCACGCCACCAACGACGCGCTCCGCGACGAGCTGGTGCCGCTGAACAAGAAATACCCGATCGCCGAACTGATGGCCGGCATCCGGGCGTATCCGGGCCTGTCGAATGCTCGCCGCGTGACCTTCGAATATGTGATGCTGAAGGGCGTCAACGACAGCCCGGACGAAGCTCGCGCGCTCGTGAAGCTGATCAAGGGCATCCCGGCCAAGATCAACCTGATCCCGTTCAACCCGTGGCCCGGCAGCGACTATCAGTGCTCCGACTGGTCGACGATCGAGGCCTTCGCCGCGATCCTCAACAAGGCCGGCTATTCCTCGCCGATCCGCACCCCGCGTGGGCGCGACATCCTGGCGGCGTGCGGCCAGCTGAAGAGCGAGAGCGAGAAGGTCCGGGCCTCGGCGCTGCGCAAGCTGTCGATGGCGGCCATGGCCGGCATGCTGGGCGACGACGAGGACGAGGCGGCCTAAGTCTCCGCCTCCACCGCCTTCTTCAGCCGGCTCAGCATTCCGGCCGCATAGGCCGCGTAGGGGCCAATCCAGCGTTCGTGGAGAGCGTGCACCGGCAGCGCGTCGAGGTGATTCCAACGCTCGCGGCCGCGCCGCTCGGCCACGACCAGGCCCGCCTCCTCCAGCACGGAGAGGTGCTGCATCACCGTGCAGCGATCCAGCGCCGGGAACAGGGCGCACAGCATGCCGGTCGTACGCGGCTCGGCCTTCAGCAGGTCCATGATCTGGCGGCGGACCCGGTGGCCCAGCGCTTTGAAGATCAGGTCCGCTTCGTCTTCATTTGACATGTTATAATTCTATAACATATGGTCGCGACCAGCAAGGTCTGGTCAACGAATGGAGGCATCCATGTCGCACGAATTCACCGTCAGCGGCCGCGTCGCCAAGCCCGTGGCCGAGGTCTTCGAGGCCGTCGCCGATCCCAAGACGCTGTCCGGCTATTTCACCACCGGCGGCGCGCAAGGCCGGCTCGAGACCGGGGCGACCGTCACCTGGGATTTCCACGACTTCCCCGGCGCGTTTCCGGTCGAGGTGGTCGAGGTCGTGGCCAACGAGAAGATCGTCCTGCGCTGGGGCTCGGCCGAGCCGAACGCCACCTACAAGACCACCGTCACCATGACCTTCACCGACACCGGCGACGGCCGCACGCTGGTCAAGATCCACGAGGCGGGCTGGAGCGACACGCCGGCCGGCGAAAAGGCCGCCTTCGGCAACTGCGAGGGTTGGACCGGCATGCTGTGCGCGATGAAGGTCTTCCTCGAGCACGGGCTGAACCTGCGCCAGGGCTTCTATAAGTAGTTCTCATGCTCGCCGGATACGGGCGCCCCCTACGCAAGTCTCATCGACCCGTGGTAGTCAGGGCGCTGTAGGTTTTCGGGGGTAGTCCGCGTCCATGCCGTCCCAGCTTCAGTCGCCCGAGGTCCAGGCCTTCGCCACCGGCTTTCCGGTGACCCTGCTGCACGCCAGCGTGACCCTGGTCATGCTGATCTTGGGCACGACGCTGTACGCCCTGCTGACGCCCCACAAGGAGATCACCCTGATCCGCGAGGGCAACTCCGCCGCCGCCCTGTCGCTGGGCGGGGTGATGGTGGGCCTGGCCATCCCGCTCGCCGTCTCGCTGACCGCCTCGACCTCGGTGATCGAGATCGTCATCTGGGGCGCGGCGACCATCGCCGTGCAGCTGCTGGTCTTCCGCGTCGCCGACATGGTGCTGAAGGGCCTGCCCGAGCGCATCCAGGAGGGCGAGGTCGCCGCCGCCGCCCTGCTGGTCGGGGCCAAGCTGGCCACCGCCCTGATCCTCGCCGCCGCCGTGGCCGGCTGATCGCGACGGTCGGGGGACCTTAACCAGTGCATTTCCCCAAGCTTCCCGATTGGCTGGTCTACGCCGCGGCGGTCAGCGCCCTGGTGATCGTCGCCGTCGGCCGGCAGGAACGTTCGGACGCGCCGCCGCCGCCGCCGCCGGTGCCGGGCGAGGAGGGGCTGCCGCTGGGGCCGTCCTCGCCGTTCGACCCGTCGATCGTGGTCCAGGTGCCCGACAAGCCCGAGCCTGGCTCGGGCACGGCCTTCTCGGTCGGCGACGACGGCACCTGGCTGACCGCTCGCCACGTGGTCGACGGCTGCAAGCGCGCCGCCATCGTGGTGGCGGACGGCCGCGGCGTGGCCGCCAGGATTCACGTCGATCCCAAGGCCGACGCGGCCATCCTGACCACCGAGGGCGGCGCGCCCGCCGTGCCGCTGGGCCTGGACATGCCGCTGCGCCGTGGCGCGCGGGCCTATCATCCAGGCTTCCCGCAGGGCCACGCCGGCGAGGCCGCCTCGCGCCTGCTGGGCCGCGAGAACCTGGTCGTCCACGGCCGGGGCGCACGCACCGAGCCGGTGCTGGTCTGGGCCGAGGTCGGCCGCACCGACACGCTGAAGGGCACCTTGGCCGGACTCTCCGGTTCGCCGGCCCTGGACAGCGCCGGGCGGGTGATCGGCGTGACCGTGGCCGAGGCGCCGCGTCGCGGCCGCATCTATACGACCGCGCCCGAGACCCTGAAGACCCTGCTGGGCCCGCACCGCCGGCCCTCACCGTCCGAGTTCGCGCCCAGCGAGCCGATCACCACCGAGAACTACGGCCGCGTGGCGGACGGGCTGCGCCGCGATCTGCGGGTGGCCCAGGTGGTGTGTCTGGCGGTCTAGAGGTTGGAGAGGCGCTTCCTTACGCCTCCGCCGTCTGAGCCACGCCTTCGGCCTTGGCCGCCGCGATCGCCCTGGCCTGGCGCTGGGCGAGGATCAGGCACAGCAGCACCGCCGGGATGCCGATCGCCGCCGAGCCCAGATAGAAGGTCGAATAGGCTTGCAACAGGGTGCGGCCGCCGGCCTGCAGGCGCTCGACGATATCTCCCGAGAAGCCTTTGAGGATCTTGCCGCTCCAGGCCATGGCCGAGGTCATCAGCGCGTACTGGGTCGCGGTGTAGCCGAGATTGGTCAGGCTCGACATGTAGCCGATCAGAGCGATGCCCGAGATGGCGATGGCGAATGCGTCGAAGGCCATGATGGTCTCGAACGCCGTCAGATGCAGTCCGGCCAGGCTGACCAGCGGATAGTCGCCGCCGTGCATCCCCAGCAGCGCGAAGGCCCCGACGCCGATCGGTTGCAGGATCGCCCCCAGCAGCAGGGTGCGGATCACGCCCAGGCGCACCGACAGCAGGCCTCCGACGGCGATGCCGGCGATGGTCACCGGCACGCCGATGGCCCCGCGCACCACGGCGATGGTCGGCTTGTCCAGGCCCAGGGCCAGGTAATACGGATTGCTCATCGGCCCGCGCATGTAGTCGCACAGGTGATAGGTCGTGATCATCAACAGCATCAGCAGGGCGGTGCTGACCCCGTGGGCTCGGAAGAAGGCGACGAAAGGGCCGGCCACGGCGTCCCAGGCGCCCGCCAGCGAGATCGGCGGCTTGTCCTTGGTCAAGGCCTCCATGGCCTTGTCGGCCCGGGTTGGCTCCTTGGCCAGGATCGAGGCGCCGATGCCGACGACGACCAAGGCGCCGAAGATCCCATAGCTGAGCGCCCAACCGATGGCGGTGGCCACCAGCAGGATCAGCGCCTCGGTGGCGAACATGGCGATGCGGAAGCCCAGGCTGTAGGCGGCGGTCAGCAGGCCCAGCTCGTCCGGATCTTCGGCGATCTCGATGCGCCAGGCGTCGATGACCGTGTCCTGCATGGCCGCCATGATGCCGGTTAGCACCGCGAAGCCGCCCAGCAGGGGCAGGTTGTGCGGACCGGCGACGGCCATGCCGACCAGGCCGACGCCGATGCCGACCTGGGTGACGATCATCCAGCCGCGCCGCCGGCCCAGGATCGCGGCCATGAACGGGGCGGGGAGGTGGTCGACGATCGCGCCCCAGATGAACTTCCAGAGATAGGCGAGCCCCGCCCAGGACAGGTAGCCGATGGCCTTCAGCTTGATGTCGTTCTCGCTGAGCCAGAAGCCCAGGGTGTTGCCGATCAGCATGAACGGCAGGCCCGACGAGAAGCCCAGGGCCAGCATCACGCCGACACGGGGCTGGCCCAGCGCGCGCAGCACTTCCATGAAGCCGCGCTTCTTGCGCCCCGTGGCCGTTCCAGCCGCTCCGGCCATGCGTTTCCCCCGCGCGAGCGCGGTCCCCCTCCGAAATCAGGAGGCGACCTTGGCCCGCGCCGAGGATTTCGTCCAGCCGCTCGCGGCCCCTCCAGTCGTCCAGCGCTTCAAGGCGTCACGCAGGGCTTCCTGGGTGAGGGGCTTGACCAGGAAGTCGTCCATGCCAGCGGCCAGGCAGGCGCGCTTGTCCTCGTCGAAGGCGTCGGCGGTCAGGGCGGCGATCGGGGCGGCCACGCCCTTCGCCCGCAGCGCGCGCGCGGCCTCGACCCCGGACAGACCCGGCATGCGCAAGTCCATCAGGATCAGGTCGTAGGCCCCGGCCACCGCGGCGGCCACCGCCTGCTCGCCATCGGCGACGCGGTCGACCTTGCAGCCCTCGCGTTCCAGCAGGGTGCGGGCCAGCAGGGCGTTGATCGGATTGTCCTCGGCCAGCAGCACGCGCACGCCGTGGGCTACCGCGCCGGCGATGCGGTCGTCGTGGGCGGGAGCGTCCGCCGCGATCGCCCCGTCCTCGCCCTGGATCGCGCCAGCCTGCAGCACCTGGGCGACGAGGGAGGCGGCGCGCAACGGCTTGATCAGATAGCCCGAAAAGCCGGCGGCCTTCAGGCGGTCGATGCGATCGCGCTGCTCGGGCGTCAGCAGCACCACGGCTTTGCGGCCGGAGGGCGGCTTCAACGCGCCCCGCGGACCGGCCAAGGCGGCGTCGATCAGCAGCACGGCGTCGGCCGGCGCGCCCAGCAGGGCGGAGGCGACATCGACGGCGGCGAAGGCGCGGCCGCCGGCGGCCTCGATCTGGCGCACGGTGGCGGCGCGGACGATGGCGTTGGGCGAGGCGACGGCGACGGTCTTGCCGTCCAAGGGCGCGGCCCGCACGGCGGGGGCGGTGATCTCGAACGGCGCCTCGAACCAGAACTCGGCGCCCTGGCCCAGCTCGCCGCCGACCCCGACCTCGCCGTTCATGGCCGACGACAGCCGCGCGACGATGGCCAAGCCCAGCCCGGCCCCGCCCAGCTGGGTGGCGTGGGTGATGTCGGTCTGGACGAAGGCCTCGAAGATGCGGGCGCGGGCTTCGGGCGCGACACCCGGTCCAGTGTCGGCCACCGAGAAGCGGATGTGGCCGTCTTCGGTGGCGGTCGCCGTCAGCATGACGCCGCCGGCCTCGGTGAACTTCACGGCGTTACCGGCGAAGTTCAGCAGGATCTGGCGCAGCCGGCCCTCGTCGGCGCGGATGGTCGGCAGGGGCGAGGGCACGGCCCAGGCGATCTCGACGCCCTTCTCGTGGGCGCGCGGGCTCATCAGCTCGGCGACCTGGCGCAGCAGGCCTTCGATCTCGACGGGCGCGAGGCTGAGCTCGATCGAGGCCGCGCCCAGGCGGGCGAAGTGCAGCACGTCATTGACCAGCGACAGCAGGTGGTCGCCGCTCTCGCGCAGGGCGGTGACGTACGACCGCTGCTCGGCCGTCAGCTTGGTGTTTTCCAGCAGGCGCGCCATGCCCAGCACGCCGTTCAGCGGGGTGCGGAACTCGTGGCTCAGGGTGGCCAACTGCTCGGGCGTGACGCCGGGTCGCCCATCTTTGGTCTTGAAGTCGCTCATGGAGATCGAGCCTACCGGGCGCGACTTAACGGGCGGTCAAGCCGGCGCCGTTTCCTCGCCCGGCGTCGTCGTGCGGCGATGGGCCAGGGCCTCGGCGACGTGGACGCGCTTGACGGTCGGCGCGCCTTCCAGGTCGGCGATAGTGCGTGAGAGGCGCAGCACCCGGGTCCAGCCCCGGGCGCTGATCTTGCCGGCCGGCGGCGCGGGCCAGCAGGGCGCGGCCGGGCTCGTCCAGGCCGGCGATCTTTTCGAGGAACGCGCCTTCCGCGCGGCCATTTAGGCCGTCCAGTGCGCCCAGGTCCTCGGCGCGATCCAGCTGCAGGACCCGCGCTCGGGCGACGCGGGCGGCGAACTCGGCCGAGCCTTCGACGGGCGGCGGCAAGGAGAGGTCGGCGGCGGTGACGGCGGGCATGTCGACGGCCAGGTCGATGCGGTCCATCAGCGGGCCCGAAACCCGGCCCTGATAGTCCCTTTGGCAGCGCGGAGCCTTGCCGCACGCGCCGCGCCCGGCCCCGCCGTGGCCGCAGCGGCAGGGATTCATCGCCGCGACCAGCTGCACCCGGGCCGGATAGCGGACGTGGGCGTTGGCGCGGGCGACCATCACCTCGCCGGTCTCCAGCGGCGCGCGCAGGCTGTCCAGAGCCTGGACGCCGAACTCCGGCAGCTCATCGAGGAACAGCACGCCGTTGTGAGCCAGCGACACCTCGCCCGGCTTGGCCTTCAGCCCGCCGCCCGTCAGGGCGGCCATGCTGGCGCTGTGGTGCGGACTGCGGAATGGCCGCGAGCGGGTCAAGCTGCCACGGGCGATCAAGCCGGCCACCGAATGGACCATCGAAGTCTCTAGGAGCTCGCTGGAGGTCAGCGGCGGCAACAGGCCGGGCAGGCGCTGGGCCAGCATCGACTTGCCCGAGCCGGGCGGGCCGACGAACAGCAGGTTGTGGCCGCCGGCGGCCGCGATCTCCAGGGCCCGCTTGGCGTGCTCCTGACCCTTGACGTCGCGCAGGTCCTTGGGCCGCTCGCCTTCAACGATCGGGCCCGGCGTCGGAGCCGACAGGATCTGGCTGCCCCGGAAATGATTGATCAGCGAGACCAGCGAGCGCGGGGCCAGGATCCGCGTCCCGCCCGCCCAAGCCGCCTCGGGTCCGGAGCCCTCCGGGCAGATCAGCCCCAGGTCCATGGCTCCGGCCGCCATCGCCGCCGGCAGGGCTCCGGCGGCCGGCACGATCCGTCCGTCCAGGGACAGCTCGCCCATGGCCGCCCAGCCGTCGAGCGCGTCCAGCGGAATGACGCCCAGCGCCGCCATCACCGCCAGGGCGATCGGCAGGTCGAAATGGGCGCCTTCCTTGGGCATGTCGGCCGGCGCCAGATTGGCGACGATGCGCTTGCCGGGCAGGGAGAGGCCGAGCCCCGCGAAGGCCCCGCGCACGCGTTCACGACTCTCGGCGACGCCCTTGTCGGCCAGGCCGACGATGACGAAGGCCTGCTGGCCGGTGGTCAGCTGCACCTCGACATCGACCCGCCGGGCCTCGACGCCTTCGAACGCGACGGTGACGACCTTGGCGGCCATCCAAGTGCCTCATGGATAATGACTTTATCCACAAGACACAGCATAGCTCGCGAAATGGAGCAAGAACGAAAAACGAACGTTTCGGGAAATCGCGGTCGTTCCGCAGAGTTACCCACCGTTGCGGCGAATGTCGTCGATGCGATCCCAGAGTAGGGCGGCGGCGTTGATGCCGGTAAAGCGCTTCAGCTGTTGCGCGCCGGTGGGGGAGGTGACGTTGATTTCCGTCAAGTACTCGCCGATCACGTCGATGCCGACGAAGATCAGTCCACGACGCTTTAATTCGGGGCCGATGATCTTGCAGAGTTCCAGGTCGCGGGCGGTCAGCTCCACCGCCTCGGCGCGGCCGCCGACCCGCAGGTTGGAGCGCACCTGGCCGGTGGCCGGCACGCGGTTGATCGCCCCGATCGGCTCGCCGTCGACCAGCAGGACGCGCTTGTCGCCCTTGCTGACGGCCGGGACGAACTTCTGGGCGATGACCTGCTCGCGGCCGATCATGGCGTGCAACTCCAGCAGGGCGTCGAGGTTGGGGTCGTCGGCCAGCAGCCGCGCCACGCCCGAGCCGCCGCCGCCATAGAGGGGCTTCAGCACGATGTCGCCGTGGCGGGCGCGGAAGTCGTAGATCGCCTCGTGGTCCGAGGTGATCAAGGTCGGCGGCTGCACGCCGGGAAAGTCGGTGACGAACAGCTTCTCGGGCGCGTTGCGCACCTCGGCCGGGTTGTTCACGACCAGGGTGTGAGGATGCACCTTCTCCAGGAAGTGGGTGGCGGTGATGTAGGCCATGTCGAACGGCGGATCCTGGCGCATCAGCACCACGTCGACGTCGTCCTTCATGTCCAGCAGCACGGTCTCGCCCAGCTTGGCGTGGGCACCCTTCTCGGCGAACAGCTCCAGCGACTGGGCGCGGGCGAACACCCGGCCGTCCTCCTGCGAGAGCTTGTCGGGCGTGTAGAACCACAGCTTGTGGCCGCGAGACTGGGCTTCCATCATCATCAGGAAGGTCGTGTCGGTGTCGATGTTGATCCCCAGGACGGGATCCATCTGGACGGCGACTCGCAGCGACATGGGGGCTCCTGGGGTTCTGTACGCGCCCCAGCACTAGAGGGCGGCGACTGTCTAGTTAAGTCCGAATAACAGGATTGCGAGGGCTCTTCCGCTACGCCTGGCAAGGGTCAGCGGCCAAGACCGGCGAACCAATCACGGACAGCCAGCCACGCCCACTTCGCCTTCTGGCGGACTTGTCGAGCGTAGAGCCCGTTGGAAGAGACCGTCCTCTGGAACCAGTACACGTTCATAACGCCTAGGAAGGCTTTGTCGGCCACCGGGAAACCCGAAGCGTCGCCAATGACCGAGTCGATGCCGCAACGCGGGCAGAGCGCGGTCGGGAGTTCGTCGTCGAGCCAGTCCTCGATCTCGGCCGGGAGGAAGATTTCGCGGCAATAGAAGCAGCCACATAGGGTGCTTTCAATCACCTCTCGCTGATGCCGCGCGCAGTGCTTGTGAGCGGCGACGAGCGTGTCGTCGGTCGGCGTCAATTTAGCCGCAACCGCATGCGTTCGCGCGCCGCCCGGGCCGCGATGGCCGCGCCGCCGTCCAGGGTCTGGGCGCGGTTGAGGGCCTGCAGGGCCCCGGCCAGAGCGCCCTGACCCTCGCGCGCCGCGGCGACGTCGATCCACGGGCGGTGGTCGTTCGGGTTCAGCAAGGCGCGGCGCAGGGCCGAGCGCTCGGCGCGGGGCCAGTCCTTGGCCTGCTGGGCGCGGGCGAAGATGTTGTTCTGCAGGCGGATCAACACGGCGCGATCCGAGATCGGCGCCATCAACAGCTCCAGCCGCGAGGCGACGTCGGGCATCAGGCCGGTGCGCAGGGCCCGACGCGACAGCTCCGACGGCAGCACCACCCGGCCCTCGCTGAACGGGTCCAAGGCGAGGGGGCCCTCCTCGGTCTCGATGCGCAGCAGGAAGTGGCCGGGGAAGTCGACGCCGTACAGCTCCAATCCAACCTCGCGAGCGGCGTGCAGATAGAAGACGCCCAAGGCCACCGGCAGGCCCTTGCGGCGTTCGGCGATGGCGATGATGTCGGCGTTGTCGGGGTGGTCGTAGGTCAGGACATCGCCGGTCAGGCGCAGATCGCCGGCCAGGGTCTCGGCCACCGCTTCCTCGGGCGACTCGGCCTCGGCGCGACGGCGCAGACGGTCGACGGCGTCGTGGGCCAGGGCGACGGCCGGGGCGGTGTCGCGGCTGGGGTCGTCGTGGACGGCGCAGGCCAGGGCGGCCTGGAACAGGGGGAACGACTCGTCGGGGCCTTCGCCCGCCTTGATCAGGATCTCCTCGGCTTCTTCGCGGGTCATTTCACGTCCCCATCCCGAGGCCATCCGGCCAGGCGTCCGGGAGATGACGCGGGGCCCGGCCTGGCGCCAGGGCGATCAGGTCGAGGCGCACAAAGAGGTCGCGCAGGCCGGTTCGGTGCGCGCTGACATGGGCGGCGGCGCGGCGCAGTCGGTCGCGCTGGGTCGGCGTCACGGCGTCCAGGGCGTCCTCGATCGTCGTTCTTTGCTTGACCTCGACAACGGCCAGGATGCGTCCGCGTTGCGCCAGGAGATCGATTTCGCCGAGCGGCGTCGCCAGGCGGAACCCCAGGATCCGATAGCCCTTGGCCATCAGCCACAGCGCCGCCAGCACCTCGGCCCGGCGACCGAGCTTGCGCGCCGCCGCGCCGCTGGCCTGGCGCGTGCGGACCGGGCGGGCGCCGGCGGCCATCAGGCCTGCTCCTTCAGGGCCAGGGCCTGGCGGTAGAGATCCTTGCGCGACAGGCCGAGCGCCTTGGCGACTTCCGAGGCGGCCTCGCCCAGCGGCAGGCGGGCCATGGCCTCGCGCAGGGCGGCCTCGGCGTCGTCGACGGTGGCGACCTTCTCGCTGCCCGGCCCGACCAGGATGACGATCTCGCCCTTGGGGGCCTCGAAGCGCGGGTCGGCGGCCAGTTCGGCGAGCGAGCCGCGGATGCAGGTCTCGTAGAGCTTGGTCAGTTCGCGACACACGGCGGCCTGACGCGTTCCGCCAAACACGGCGGCCATGTCGGCCAGGCAGTCGTCGACCCGCGAGGCGCCCTCGTAGAAGATCAGGGTGGCGCGGGTGTTGGCGAACTCTTCCAGGAAGGTCCGGCGCGCGGCGCTCTTGGGCGGCGGGAAGCCGGCGAACAGGAAGCGGTCGGTGGGCAGGCCGGCCAGGGTCAGGGCCGCCAGGGCCGCCGAGGCGCCGGGGATCGGGATCACCGGGTGGCCGGCGGCGATCGCCTCGCGGGCCAGGCGGTAGCCGGGATCCGAGACCATCGGCGTGCCGGCGTCGGAGACCAGGGCCACGCGTTCGCCGGCCTCCAGCCGTTCGAGAATGCGAGGGATGGCCCGCTCGGCGACGTGCTCGTCGTGGCGTTCCAGCTTGGTGCGGATGCCGTAGGCCGCCAGCAGCTTGCCGGTGACGCGGGTGTCCTCGGCCAGCAGCACGTCGCAGGCGGCCAGGACGTCGAGCGCTCGCAGCGTGATGTCGCGCAGATTGCCGATCGGCGTCGCCACCAGGTAGAGGCCGGGCGCCAGGGGCGCGTCGGACAGGGCTGGCGGGGGAAGCTGGCGGCTCAACGTGGGAGTGTCCCTTCGACTGTCCGACGCAGGCATATCAGGTCGCGAGCGCGCCTGTCAGCCGGTCGAGTACGAGACGCCCAATGCGGGTCGCGCGCAATCGTTTGGCGTCGTCGGCGAGCAGGCCGGTTTCGACCAGATCACGGACCTTGGGGGCGTCGGGCGTCAGGCCCAGCGCGGTCAACTCGTCGAAGCCGACGCCGTCATCGATGCGCAGGCCCAGCACCAGGCGCTCCTCGGCCGCCTCCTCGGGCGTGAGGATCTCGCGCGCGAAGCCGAACCCGGTCGCGTCGACGGCGGCGACATAGTCCTTGATGGCCCGATGGGCGAGCGTGGCGGCGCGGCCTTCGGGCAGGGCCAGACGACCGTGCGCGCCGGGGCCGACGCCGACATAGTCGCGGCCGCGCCAGTAGACGAGGTTGTGGCGCGAGCGAGCGGCCTCGCCCCGGGCGTGGTTGGAGACCTCGTAGGCGTCGAATCCCGCCGCCTCCAGCACCTCTTGAGTCGTCTCGAACAGGGTGGCGGCCAAGTCCTCGTCGGGGACCTTCAGGGTTCCGCGCCCGACCGCGCGGTCGAAGGCGGTGCCGGCCTCGATGGTCAGCTGATAGGGCGAGACGTGCTCGGGACCCATGGCGATGGCTTCGGCGAGCTCGGCGCGCCAGGCGGCGTCGGTCTGACCCGGCCGGGCGTAGATCAGGTCGACGGATAGGCGCGGGAAGGCCTTGGCCGCCGCCGCGATCGCCCGCCGGGCCGCGCCGGCGTCGTGGTTGCGGCCCAGGGCCTGCAGCGAGGCGTCATCCAGGGCCTGGACGCCCAGTGACAGGCGCTGGACCCCGGCCTCGGCCAGGGCGGCGAAGCGGTCGGCCTCGGCGTCGGTCGGGTTGGCTTCGAGGCTGATCTCCAGGTCGGCGGCGGGCGGCCACAGCCGCTTGGCGGTCTCGATCACCCGGGCGACCTGGGCTGGATCCATCAGCGACGGGGTGCCGCCGCCGAAGAAGATCGACAGCAGGGGCTCGTCGCCGGTCAGGGCGCGCTGGGCCTCCAGGTCGGCGACGATGGCGTCCGCCAGGGCCGCCTGCTCGGCGGTCTTGCCCCGATCGCGGACGACGTTGAAGTCGCAATAGGGACAGATGCGCGCGCAGTACGGCCAGTGGACGTAGACGCCGAGACCGTTACTCAAACAGCGCCGCCTTCAGCTTGGCGAAGGCGCGGGCGCGGTGGCTCATGGCGTCCTTGGCGGCCGGCTCCATCTCGCCGAAGGTCGTATCGTGGCCCTCCGGGATGAAGATCGGGTCGTAGCCGAAGCCGCGCGTCCCCCGGCCCGGGAACACCAGGGTCCCGTCGATCCGGCCCTCGACCACCACGGCCGGACCGTTCGGCCAGGCCACGGCCAGGGCCGAGGTGAACCAGGCCGAGAAGTCTTCCGAGCCAGTCGCCTCGATTCGTTCGGCGACCTTGTCCATGGCCATGGCGAAGTCCTTGGCGGGGCCGGCCCAGCGGGCGGAATAGATACCCGGCGCGCCGTCGAGCGCCTTGACCGACAGGCCGGAGTCGTCGGCCAGGGCGGGCAGGCCGGAGCGGTCGGCGGCATGGCGGGCCTTCAGGAGGGCGTTGCCGACGAAGGTGCTCTCGGTTTCGTCCGGCTCGGGCAAGCCGAGCTGGCCGGCGGTGACGATCTCGAAGCGACCGTCCAGCAGGGCGGCGATTTCGGGCACCTTGCCCGGATTGTGGGTGGCGGCCACGAGCTTCGTTCCCATTTCAAGCTTCAGCGCCATCTCTACAACTCCGGGGGAAATCACCTGATGCGGCTCCTTTACTCCCCAATTTCGCCGTTTGCGCGCAAGGTTCGCGTGCTGGCCATGGAAAAGGGCCTTTTCGACCTGTTCTCCCTGGAGATCGTCGCGCCATTCCAGGACGAGAGCCTTCGGATCCAGAACCCGCTTTGCAAGGTTCCAGCCCTGATCCTGGACGACGGCGAGGCGATCTTCGACTCCGGCGTCATCGTCGATTTCGTCGACGGCCTGGCCACGCCGCGCTTGATCCCGGCCGAGCAGCCGCTCCGCCGCCGCGCCCTGACCCTGGAGGCCGCCGCCGACGGCATGGGCGATGCCTCGGTGCTGGTCGTCCGCGAACGAATGCGGCCCGAGAGCGAGCACCGGAAGGACTTGTTCGAGCGTCAGCTGCGGGCCGTCAACGCCGCGTTGGATCTGTTCGAGGCCGCCGTCCGCGACGGGACGCTCTCGGCCGAGCGTTTCGAGATCGGTGAGATCGCCGTGGCGGTGCAACTGGCCTATCAGGACGTCCGCCAGGTCAGCGCTTGGCGGCCCGACCGGCCGGCGCTTTCCGAGTGGTTCGAACGGGTGTCGAAACGAACGTCGATGGTCGCCACCCACGCCACTGTGACCTAACGGCAACTGTTCCTTGTCCACAGGCATCATTGCCAAAGTTTAATATCGTTTCTCGATAAACAAGATTGGCGGAACGGAAATCGTCCCCTATCTGTTGACTGTGGCGAGGGGTCGAATGTCTCGGCTCCCGTCAGGCCTCGAAAAGGGGCCACGTCTCTCAAACTGGAAAACAAGATGTCCGCCGCCCGCCTGTTCCGCCTCGCCGACAAGGTCGTCATGACCGTCATCACCGCCGCCCTGATCGTGGCCGTGCCGGTGTCGGCTGTCGCGTTCGTGGTGCAGACGCTCTAGGCTGGACTGGGTTTTTCGGGGGAGACACCCGGGTTTTTGACGCCTCCCGCGACGCGGGGCATGTTGCTTAGCGTCGCTGTTGGGGAGCAGCCATGCGCGCCTTAGGGCCTGGCTCCGTATCGAGTTTCCTGAAGATCATCCTCGACGTGATCTACGTCGGGCTATGGATCTTCGTGAGCCTGCTGTCGCTGTTCACGCTGGTCGCCCTGCTGTTCAGCTTCAATCCCGAACTCCTGGCCTCGATGTTGCCGATCAGCGACGCCGTCGAGGCCGTCAGCCGCAATGGACCGCTGTTCGCCGGCGCCCTGGCCGCCTGGGCGCTGCTGCTGGGTGGCTGGATGGTCATCGTCGAGCGGCTGCGCAAGATCTTCGCCACCCTGACCGCCGGCGACCCCTTCCATCCCGACAACGTCGTACGCCTTCGCCTGATCGGCCTCGTCTTGGCGGGGCTGGAGGTCGGCCGCTACGTCTTTTCAGGCATGGCCCGCTGGCTGGCCCCCAAGGCCAAGGTCATCGACGACAGCTTCACCCTGACCGCCTGGTTCTCGGTGCTGGTCGTCTTCGTCCTGGCCGAGGTCTTCCGCGAGGGCGCGCGCCTTCGCCGCGAAGCCGAACTCACGATCTGACCCGGAGCGATCGCCGCATGCCTGTCCGCGTGAATCTCGACCGTGTCCTGCTGGAACGCCGCATGTCGCTGACCGAGCTTTCCGACCGCGTGGGCGTGACCATCGCCAACCTCTCGATCCTGAAGACCGGCAAGGCCCGCGCCGTCCGATTCTCGACCCTGGACGCGTTGTGCCGCGAGCTGCAATGCCAGCCGGGCGACCTGCTGACCTTCGAATACGGCCCGGCGGACGGGCATGACGAGGACGTGGAAGGCTAGTAGGCCCGCCCCTTCTCGTCCTCGCGCCACTTCAGGGTCAGCCGCCGGTCGCGGAATTCGAACGCGTCCAGGCGCTGCAGGAAGCTCATCCCCAGCAGCGACCCGCTCATCGGGGCCTTGTTGACCATCACCCGGAAGCCCTCGAGCTTGATCGGCCCCACCGCCAGGCTGCGGGTGTCGTAGGCGGCGCTGTAGCCCTTGCCGTTGGCGGTCTCGGCCTCATAGCCATAGTCGAGCGTATCGACCGGGAGGCCGAGGCGGCGGGCGTCGTCAGGGCTGAGCACCGTCTGGGTCGCGCCGGTGTCGACCATGAACCGCACGCGCTGGCCATTGACGAGGCCGTCGACGACATAACTCCCGTCCTCGCCCTGCGGCACGACCAGGGTGCGCTCGGCGACCTGGACCGGGGTCCCGACATTGAAAGCCAGCTTCAGGCGCTGCGGTACGTCGGAGAGCTCGGCGCGATAGGCGTAGCCGAGGGCCAGGACGGCGATGATACCGGCCCACAGGGCGGCGTACTTCAGATGCTGGCCGATCGTGCCGCGCATCCCGCGCAGCAGGGCCGTGGAGACCAGCACCACCAGGCCCAGCTGGTAGAAGAGGCTGGCCTTGTCGTCGCTGGTCCGGATCGCCTCGGGAAAAGCGCGCGCCAGGGCCAGCGCGATCAGCGCCACCGCCGTCAGCAGGGCGAGCCACAGCCAGAGGCGATGGCGCGGGACCGGACCAGGCGTCGGCGGCGCGGTGCGTTCGGAGGGATCCCAAGGCCCGCGCGGCGTCGTCATGCCCTAGTTGAACCGCCGCTTCTTCAGCAGGGTGGCGCGGTCCATCGAGCGCACCTCGACCTCGAAGGCGTCGCCTTCGCGCAGGATCTTCAGCGGCACGGTGACGCCGGCGTCGCCTAGGCTCCAGAGCTTCTCGTAGAACTCGGCGAGGTTGGAGACCGGCCAATCGTCGACGGCCAGGATCAGGTCGCCGGCCCGCAGCTCGGCGCGGGCGGCCGGGCCCTTGGGCGAGATGCCGATGATCACGACGTGGTTCTCCATCTCCTGGGCGAAGATCCCCAGCCACGGGCGCGGCGGGTGCGGGGCCTGGCCGCGGGCCAGCTCGTCGAGGATCGGCGGCAGAAGCTCGGCCGGCACGAACATGTTGATCGGCTTGGCCTCCCCGCGGCCGTCGCGACCTTCCAGGGTCAGCGAGCCCAGGCCCACGAGGTCGCCCTTGGGGCCGATCAGGGCCGCGCCGCTCCAGTGCGGATGGGCCGGGCCGGTGATGATGGCGTCGTCCAGCAGATATTCCCAGTAGCCGGCGAACGGCATGCGGGCCAGGACCTGGCCGGCCACGGCATGGGCCCGACCGCCCGCGCCGGCGGCGATGATCGGGGCGCCGGCGTCGAGATCCTTGGCGCTGCCGATGGTGATCACCGGCAGGTCCAGGGGCTCCAGCGCCTGGACCAGGCCCAGGCCCGAGCGGACGTCCAGGCCCAGAACGTGGGCCGGCACGCGCCGCCCGTCGTTGCGGGTCAGCACGACCTCCTCGGCCTCGGTGATCAGATAGGCCATGGTCAGGACGAGGCCGCCGGGACCGACGACCACGCCGTTGCCGACGCGCTCGGTCCCCAGGATGGCGGCCGTATAGGCGTCGGCGGGGACTTGGGCCTCCAGGGCGACCATGGAGGCCAGCACATGGTCGAGATCGAAGCGATAAGCCTCCGCCGAGGGGCGCAGACGGGCTTCGACTTCATGGCCTTCGAACGGGGTGGTCACGCGAGACTCCTAACCTTGAGACAGGAATCTGGGACCGATACCCCGTTCGGACAAGTGGGAAGCCTTAAGCGCCGATCGCCGCGCGCTGCAGGGCGAACAGTTCGTTGATGCCCTTCTCGGCCAGGGCGTACAGCGACTCGAACTCGGCGCGGGTGAAGCCGCGCTTCTCGCCGGTGGCCTGGATCTCGACGATGTCGCCCACGCCGGTCAGCACGAAGTTGCTGTCGGCCTCGGCGCTGCTGTCCTCTTCATAATCGAGGTCGAGGACCGGGGTGTCCTTGAAGACGCCGCACGAGACGGCCGCCACCTGGCCCAGGATCGGGTCGGCCTTCAGCACGCCCTCCTGCAGCAGGTAGTTGACCGCCAGGCGCAGGGCGACCCAAGCGCCGGTGATCGCGGCGGTGCGGGTGCCGCCGTCGGCCTGGATGACGTCGCAGTCGAGGCTGATCTGCCGCTCGCCCAGCGCCTTCAGGTCGACGACGGCGCGCAAGGAGCGGCCGATCAGGCGCTGGATCTCCTGGGTGCGGCCGCTCTGCTTGCCGGCGGCGGCCTCGCGGCGACCGCGGGTGTGGGTGGCGCGGGGCAGCATGCCGTACTCGGCGGTCACCCAGCCGGCGCCCTTGTTGCGCATCCAGCCGGGGACGTTTTCCTCGACCGTGGCGGTGACCAGGACCTTGGTGTGGCCGAACGAGATCAGGCAGGAGCCCTCGGCATAGCGGTTCACGCCGGTTTCCAGCGTGACGGCGCGCAGCTGGTCGGGGGCGCGTTCGGACGGGCGCATGGGAAACTCCTGGTCGCGAGGATATTTGAATGTGTGTGGGTGGCCGCTTATCCTATTGATAGCTGTACATGAAAGAGGCCGACCGCTTTTGTTCGCCGACCGGGTCCCAAACGACACGCCTCGTGACCACCCGTCGCCTAGGGTCGTGAAATGACGCCACCGTTCCGAGGACCGATCGTTCCCGCGCCGGCGCTCGGCGAACTGGACGCCCGCGCCCGCGACATCTTTCGACGGGTCGTCGAATCCTATCTGGAGACCGGCGACCCCGTCGGCTCGCGCACCCTGTCGCGGGCCGGGCTGGCGTTGTCGCCGGCTTCGATCCGCAACACCATGCAGGATCTGGCGCATCTGGGCCTGCTGGACGCGCCCCACACCAGCGCCGGCCGGATGCCGACCCATGCCGGCCTGCGGATGTTCGTCGACGGTCTGCTGGAAGTCGGCGACATCGCCGAACAGGACAAGCGGGCCATCGAGGCGCGGCTGGCGGTCAAGGGCCGCTCGTTCGAGGAAGCCCTGGCCGAGGCCTCGTCGGTGCTGTCGGGCCTGGCCGGCGGCGCCGGGATCGTGGTCACGCCCGTCCGCGAGGGCGGGGTCAAGCACGTGGAGTTCGTGCCGCTGGGCGGCGGCCAGGTGCTGGCGGTCATGGTGTTCGAGGACGGCCAGGTCGAGAACCGGCTGATGCGGCAGGCGCCCGGCGTCACGCCCTCGGCCCTGCAGGAGGCCAGCAACTTTCTCAACGCCCGCCTGCGTGGGCGCACGCTATCCGAGGCGCGGACCGAGATGGGCGCCGAGCTCGACTTCGCGCGTCGTCAGCTGGACGAGACCGCCGCGCGCCTGGTCGAGGACGGCCTGGCCGCCTGGAGCGGCGGCGAGGGCGACGCCCGCTCGCTGATCGTGCGGGGCCAGGCCAACCTGTTGGCCGACGCCCGGGCCCGCGAGGACATCGACCGCGTCCGCCAGCTGTTCGACGACCTCGAGCAGAAGGGCCAGCTGATCGGCCTGCTCGACGATGTGCGCGACGCCGAGGGCGTTCGCATCTATATCGGGGCCGAAACGCGCCTGTTTTCGCTTTCGGGTTCCTCGGTGATCGCGGCGCCCTATATGACGGGCCGTCAGAAGGTGCTGGGCGCGATCGGCGTGATCGGTCCGGCGCGATTGAACTACGCCCGAGTCATTCCGTTGGTGGACTATACCGCCCGGGTGCTCGGTCGGATGATGGATGGATAAGGACTGTACGAGATGACCGACGAGCAAACGCCGGCGGAAGAGATGCCGTTCGAAGGCGAAGATGGCTCCCATGGGGCCGCGCAGGAAATCGAGGCGCTGAAGCTGGAAGTGGCCGCTCTGAAGGAGCAGGCCCTGCGCTACGCCGCCGAGGCCGAGAACACCAAGCGCCGCGCCGAGCGCGAGATGAACGACGCGCGCGCCTACGCGATCCAGAAATTCGCCCGCGACCTGCTGGGCGCAGCCGACAACCTGTCGCGCGCCACCGCTCACAGCCCGAAGGATTCGACCGACGCGGTCGTGAAGAACTTCGTGGTCGGAATCGAGATGACCGAGAAGGAGCTGCAAGGCGCCTTCGAACGCAACGGCCTCAAGAAGATCGACCCGGCCAAGGGCGAGAAGTTCGATCCCCACCTGCACCAGGCCGTGATGGAGCAGCCGTCGACCGAGGTCGCCGCCGGCGGGGTGATCACCGTGCTGCAGGCCGGCTACGAGCTGATGGGCCGTCTGGTGCGTCCGGCCATGGTCGCCGTGGCGGCCAAGGGCTCGACCGGTCCGGCTTCGCCCGAACAGGCGGGTGCCGCAGCCAATCCGTATGCCGGCGCCGGGGCGGATGGCGACAACTCGGGCGGCGCGTTCGACACGAAAGCCTGAACTCGGCGTTTTTGATACCGGGGCGCGCGCGAAATGACGGGCGCGCCCCCTTTCCCCCTTCGCGCTTTGCGATAATGTCGGCGGTCCATTCTCAACGGGGGTAGCGGGCGATTCCCCATGGGCGCCCGCGCGATCTGGACCGCATTATGAAGCTTACGATCGAACGGGCGGCGCTCCTGAAGGCGCTGGGGCATGTGCAGAGCGTCGTCGAGCGGCGCAACACCATCCCGATCCTGTCGAATATCCTGCTGTCGGCGGACGGCAGCACGCTGTCGTTCTCGGCCACCGACCTGGACATGGAGATCATCGACGAGGGCCTGGCCCAGATCGATGTCCCCGGCCAGATCACCGCGCCGGCTCACACGCTCTATGAAATCGTCCGCAAGCTGCCCGACGGCGCCGATGTCTCGCTGAGCTTCAGCGGCGACGACCCCCGCCTGGTGATCCAAGCCGGCCGCTCGCGCTTCAATCTGCCGGTATTGCCGGCCGGCGACTTCCCGGTGATGAGCAGCGACGGCCTGTCGAACCGCATCGCGGTCGACACCAACGAACTGATCCGCCTGATCGACAAGACCCGCTTCGCGATCTCGACCGAAGAGACCCGCTATTATCTGAACGGCCTCTATCTGCACACGGTTAACGAGGGCGGCGAGACCAAGCTGCGCGCCGTGGCCACCGACGGCCACCGCCTGGCCCTGGCCGAGATGCCGGCCCCCGAGGGCGCGGTCGGCCTGCCGGGCGTGATCGTGCCGCGCAAGACCATCGCCGAAGCCCGCCGCCTGATGGAATCGGCCGGCGAGCACGTCGATGTCCAGCTATCGCCGCAGAAGGTGCGCTTCGAGTTCGGCGCGGCCGCCTTGACCTCCAAGGTGATCGACGGCGCCTTCCCGGACTATCTGCGCGTCATCCCGCGCGACAACGCCAAGATCCTGACGCTGGACAACGACCTGTTCGCCAAGGCCGTCGACCGGGTCGCCACCATCTCGGCCGAGAAGAGCCGTTCGGTGAAGCTGGCCGTCGAGCCGGGCCGCATCACCCTGACCGTCCGCAACATGGAAGCCGGCCAGGCCGTCGAAGAGGTCGAGGTCGACTACGACGGCGAGCCCTTCGAAATCGGCTTCAACGCCCGCTATCTGCTGGACGTCTGCGGCCAGATCGCCGGGCCGCAGGCCGAGTTCCGCTTCGCCGATCCGGCCAGCCCGACCCTGGTGGTCGATCCGGTCGATCCGGGCGTGAAATACGTGCTGATGCCGCTGCGGGTCTGATCGGACCCTTGATCTCCCCATAATCCGCTCATCCCCGCGAAAGCGGGGACCCATGCTGAGGATCGTGGGGCGCGCGGCGCGAAATCCCGAGCTTGGCTTGGGTCCCCGCTTTGGCGGGGATGAGCGATGTTTGGAGGGGATCATGAAATCTGGCCTATTCGTCGGCGCGGCTCTGATCGCACTCACCCTGACGACGCCCGCGCTCGCGCAATCGGTCGAGCGCCGCGAGATCGGCAGCCAGATCCTCGAGAACGTGCCGGTCGCGCCGGCCTCGATCCGCGAAGGCTTGGCTCGCTATCAGAACGCCCGCTCGGCCGCGTTCGACGACTGGGCGCCCGCTGGGGTGAATGGGCGCGGCGGCATGGTCATCACCACCCGCTTTGGCAACACCAACCAGTTGCACGTGGTCGCCGCGCCTGGAGCCGACCGCAGCCAGATCACCTTCTATGACGAGCCCGTCGCCAGCGCCCACACCTTGCCGGACGGCAAGATCCTGTTCTCGAAGGACACCGGCGGCGACGAGTGGTTCCAGCTGTTCACGCGCGACGCCGACGGCAAGGTCGTTCAGTTGACCGAACCCGGCACGCGCAACCAGTCGCCGGCCTGGTCTAAGGACGGTTCGGTCCTGGTCTGGTCGCGCGCGGTGAAGGGTTCGGCCGACTACGACGTGCTGATGCGCGATCCGTCCGGCGGGGCGAAGGTGATCTACAAGGGTCAGGGTCAGGTCTCGCCGGTCGCGGTGTCGCCGGACGGCAAGACGGTGCTGCTGGGCCGCTACTTCTCGATCAACGAGTCCAGGTACTGGCTGCTCGACATCGCCACCGGCAAGCTGACCGAGTTCAATCCGGCCAAGACCAAGATCGCCTATGGCGGCGGCAAGTTTACGCCGGACGGCAAAAGCGTGCTGCTGCTTTCTGACGAAGGCTCGGACTTCACGCGCTTGGTGCAGATCGACCTAGCGACGGGCGCTAAGGTTAGCCTTTCGGGTGAGCGTCCGTGGGACGTCGAGGACTTCGCCCTGTCCGATGACGGCCGGATCCTGGCCTATGTCGTCAACGAGGACGGCTATTCGAAACTGGTCGTCCAGGACTTTCGCACCCGCCGCGCCCTGCCGCAGCCGGACCTGCCGGCCGGGGTGGTCTCGGGGATCGCCTTCTCGCCCGACGGGTCGAAGCTGGGCTTCAGCCTGGCGACCCCGACCGCCGCCAGCGACGCCTGGAGCTGGGGCGTGACCGACGCCAAGCTGGAACGCTGGACGGCCTCGGAGCTGGGCGGCCTCGACGCCAAGGCCCTCACGACGCTGGAGCTGATCCGCTACCCGTCGTTCGACAAGCGCTCGATCCCGGCTTTTGTTTATCGACCTAAGCTGGCCGCTGGCCACCGGGCCCCGGTGATCATCGACATCCACGGCGGCCCCGAGGGGCAGTCGCGCCCGACCTTCAACGCCTTCCACCAGCACACGGTGGCCGAGCTGGGCGCGGCGGTGATCGTCACCAACGTTCGCGGCTCGACCGGTTACGGCAAGACGTACCTCAATCTCGACAACGCCGAGAAACGCGAGGACTCGGTCAAGGACATCGGCGCGCTGCTGGACTGGATCAAGACCCAGCCCGACCTCGATCCGAACCGGGTGGTGGTCTATGGCCAGTCGTACGGCGGCTACATGTCGCTGGCGGTGATGACTCACTATTCCGACCGGCTGGCCGGCGGGATCGAGCGCTATGGGATCAGCAACTTCGTCTCGTTCCTGCAGAACACCGAGGCCTATCGCCGAGACCTGCGCCGCGCCGAATACGGCGACGAGCGCGACCCGAAGATGCTGAAGGCCTTCGAGACGATCTCGCCGATGAACAGCGTGTCCAAGATCACCAAGCCGATGCTGGTCATGCAAGGCTGGAACGATCCGCGCGTGCCAAAGTCCGAATCCGACCAGGTCGTCGCCAAGCTGCGCGGCCAAGGGATCGAGACCTGGTACGTGCAGTTCAAGGACGAGGGCCACGGCTTCCTGAAGAAGGCCAACAACGACCGCCGCCGCGAGGTCGAGACCCAGTTCCTGCGGAAGGTGCTGGGGCTGGATGGCGCGAAATAGGAAGCTTAGCCCTTTCGCTCGCTATCTCGATCGGGGCGGCTGCGTCGTGAAACGCGAGCCGCCGCCTGTGAAACACAACGAAAAGCCGAGTGCGAGCTGAGCCGTTGCGCTAACCGTGGCCGTAGACCATACTTAGCCGCATGGATCAGCAAGCCGCCGCGCTCGACGATGTCTTCCAGGCCCTGGCCGATCCGACCCGGCGCGCGATCCTGAGCCATCTAGGGGCCGGGCCGGCCAGTGTCGGCGAGCTGGCCGCGCCGTTCGACATGGCCCTGACCTCGTTCATGAAGCACCTGAAGATCCTGGAGCGATCCGGGTGGATCGTCACCCGCAAGTCCGGGCGCGTGCGGACCTGTTCGATCGTCACCGACCGTTTCGCCGACGTCGGCGCCTGGGTCTACGGTCATCGGGCGCTCTTCGAACGCTGACGTTAGGGTCATATTGCGCGGGCTCACAGGGACGCTAGGGTCCGTTTCATAAGGAAACGGGAGGTGGCCATGGCCAAGGTAAACTACGTGACGGTGGGGTCTAACGACCTGGAGAAGGCCAAGGCCTTCTACGACGCCCTGCTGGGCGGGATCGGCTACAGGCCGCTGTTCGAGCATCCGTCTGGCGGCCGACTCTATCGCGGCGACGGCTGCATGTTCGGGGTCCTGGGGCCCTATGACGGCAATCCGGCCTGCGTCGGCAACGGCATGATGGGCGGCTTCGCGTTCGACACCGTCGAGGAGGTCGACGCTTTCCACGCCAAGGCCCTGGAGCTGGGCGGCACGGACGAGGGCGCCCCCGGCGCGCGGATGCCCAAGGCCTATTTCGCCTATTTCCGCGACCTCGATGGCAACAAGCTCTGCGGCTACAAGTTGGGCTAAGCCCTTCTGAGGGCTGGAATCTTAATTCGAGTCCACGTTCCAGCTTCGCCATGGTCTCGCCACGGAAACTAGGTGAGCATGCGTCTCGGCGGGACCTACATGTCGCGCAAGTCTCTGGAGGGCCATTCCGAGGCGGGCCCGCTCCAAGCGTCCTCATGGAGCGGGTGTCTCGGGCGTCCCCCTGTAGCCCTGGGCGCCGACACCCCTTAAGAACCCCCGCATGGCGTCGGCCGCACTGCTTTCCCTGACCCTGACGGACTTTCGATCCTATGAGCGCGCGCGTCTCGAGACAGGCGGCCGCAGCGTCTATCTGTTCGGGGCCAACGGAGCCGGAAAGACCAATCTTCTCGAGGCCATAAGCCTGCTGACCCCCGGCAAGGGCCTGCGTGGGGCGAGCCTGGCCGAGGTCGGGCGCCGCCTGTCGGGCGAGGCTGTCGGCCGGGCCTGGGCCGTGGCCGCCGAGGTCGAGGCGGGGGAAGACGCGCCGGTCCGCATCGGCACGGGCGTCGAGCAGGGCGGCGCCGCCCGCCGCACCGTTCGCCTCGAGGGTGAGACCGTGCCGCCGGGCCGCCTCGCCGACCATGTCCGTCCCATCTGGCTGACCCCGGCCCAGGATCGCTTGTTCCTCGAAGCGGCGTCCGAGCGCCGGCGGTTCTTCGACCGCCTGGTGTTCGCGGGCGAACCCGCTCATGCGGCCAACGCTAACGCCTACGACAAGGCCCAGCGCGAGCGGATGCGGCTGCTGACCGACGCGGCCGAGACCGCCGCCCCGCCGGACGCCGCCTGGCTGACCGCGCTGGAGGCCCGCCTGGCCGAATCCGGGGCCCTGCTGGCCCAGGCCCGGGCGCGCACGCTTCTGGCGCTCCAGGCCGAGATAGACGGCCGTGGCGACCGTCCTTTTCCCCAGGCGCGCCTAAGTCTGACGGGCGAGTGGGAGAAGATGGCCTTGGACGGCGCGCCGTTCGCCGAGATCGAGCTGAAACTGGCCCAGGCCCTGGCCGTCGCGCGCGGACGCGACGGGGCCGCCGGCCGCGCTTTGACCGGTCCGCATCGCGGCGATCTGGCCATCTTCCACGTCGAGAAGGACCGTCCGGCGGCGGAATGCTCGACCGGAGAGCAGAAAGCCCTGATTTTGAACCTCGTTCTGGCCCAGGCGGCGCGACTTTCGCGTGCGGAATCCGCGCCGAATCCTGTAATATTGCTCGACGAAGTCGCCGCGCACCTCGATCTTACGAGACGGGCCGCGCTGGCCGACGAACTCACGGCGCTCAAGCTCCAGGCCTTCCTCACCGGCACGGACGAGTCGCTGTTCGACCATCTCAAGGGTCGGGCGCTAGGCGTTCGCGTGTGCGACGCCGGCCTGACTACTCTGGAAGACGAATGACCGAGAACACCGAAGACCAAGTTCCCGAAGTTTCGGCCCCCGAAATGTCGACCGAAGAAGCCGCCGCCCAATACGGCGCGGACTCGATCAAGGTGCTGAAGGGGCTGGACGCCGTCCGCAAACGCCCCGGCATGTACATCGGCGACACCGACGACGGTTCGGGCCTGCACCACATGGTCTACGAGGTGGTCGACAACGCCATCGACGAGGCCTTGGCGGGCCACGC
Source organism: Caulobacter sp. 1776 (assembly GCF_040545685.1). Classification (NCBI taxonomy): domain Bacteria; kingdom Pseudomonadati; phylum Pseudomonadota; class Alphaproteobacteria; order Caulobacterales; family Caulobacteraceae; genus Caulobacter; species Caulobacter sp. 1776. The sequence continues at coordinate 664,581 of NZ_JBEPMI010000001.1, read as the reverse complement.
CACCAAGGTCCAGGTGATCCTCAACGCCGACGGTTCGGTGACGGTCACCGACGACGGCCGCGGCATCCCGACAGACATCCACGAAGGCGAGGGCGTCTCGGCGGCCGAGGTCATCATGACCCAGCTGCACGCCGGCGGTAAGTTCGACCAGAACAGCTACAAGGTCTCGGGCGGCCTGCACGGCGTGGGCGTTTCCGTCGTCAACGCCTTGTCCGACTGGCTGGAGCTGCTGATCCACCGCGGCGGCAAGGTCCATCAGATGCGCTTCGAGCGCGGCGACGCGGTGACCTCGCTGAAGGTCACCGGCGACTCGCCGGTGCGCACCGAAGGCCCCAAGGCCGGCGAGCTGCTGTCGGGCACGGAAGTGACCTTCTTCCCGTCGCGCGACACCTTCGCGTTCATCGAATTCGACCGGAAGACCCTGGAGCACCGTCTGCGCGAGCTGGCGTTCCTGAACTCGGGCGTGACGATCTGGTTCAAGGACCATCGCGACGCCGAACCGTGGGAAGAAAAGCTGCATTATGACGGCGGCATCGAGGCCTTCGTCCGCCACCTGGACAAGGTCAAGACCCCGCTGCTGAAGGCCCCGATCTCGGTCCGCGGGGTCAAGGACAAGGTCGAGGTCGACCTGGCCCTGTGGTGGAACGACAGCTATCACGAGCAGATGCTGTGCTTCACCAACAACATCCCGCAGCGGGATGGCGGCACGCACCTTTCGGCCTTCCGCGCGGCCCTCACCCGGATCATCACCGGCTACGCCGAGAGCTCGGGCATCACCAAGAAGGAAAAGGTCAGCGTCGGCGGCGAGGACGCCCGCGAAGGCCTGACCTGCGTGCTGTCGGTCAAGGTGCCGGACCCGAAGTTCAGCTCGCAGACCAAGGACAAGCTGGTGTCTTCCGAGGTGCGTCCGGCCGTCGAAGGCCTGGTGCAGGAAGGCCTGGCGACCTGGTTCGAGGAGCACCCGAACGAGGCGCGGGCCATCGTCAGCAAGATCGCCGAAGCCGCCGCGGCCCGCGAAGCCGCCCGCAAGGCGCGCGAACTGACCCGCCGCAAGAGCGCGCTCGACATTACCTCGCTGCCCGGCAAGCTGGCCGACTGTTCCGAGCGCGATCCGGCCAAGTCCGAGATCTTCATCGTCGAGGGCGACAGCGCCGGCGGCTCGGCCAAGCAGGCTCGCAACCGGGACAACCAGGCCGTCCTGCCGCTGCGCGGCAAGATCCTGAACGTCGAGCGGGCGCGCTTCGACAAGATGCTGTCGTCCGACCAGATCGGCACGCTGATCACGGCCCTCGGGGCCGGTATCGGCCGCGACGACTTCAACCCGGATAAGGTGCGCTACCACAAGATCGTGCTGATGACCGACGCCGACGTCGACGGCGCCCACATCCGCACCCTGCTGCTGACCTTCTTCTACCGGCAGATGCCGGAGCTGATCGAGCGCGGCTATATCTACATCGCCCAGCCGCCGCTCTACAAAGCCGCCAAGGGCAAGTCCTCGCGCTATCTGAAGGACGACAGCGAGATGGACGCGTTCCTGATCGACGAGGGCGTCGACGGGGCCGAGCTCGACCTGCCGTCGGGCGAGCGCCGAACAGGCCAGGATCTGCTGGCCCTGGTGCAGCTGTGCCGCCAGGCCAAGGGCAATATCGATCGCTTGGCCGCCCGCGCCCCGTCGTTCGCCGTCGAGCAATCGGCGTTGGCCGGCCTGCTGGGCGACAAGCCGGACATCGCGGCGGCCGCGGCCCGCCTCGATCTCTACGCCGAGGAAGGCGATGGCCCATGGACGGGCGAGCGCGGCGACACGGCCTATGTGTTCAAGCGCGTGCGCCGTGGCGTCACCGAGAGTGTCGTCCTGGATGACGGGCTGCTGCATGCCGCCGATGCGCGTCGCCTGGCCGAACGGGCCGGGGCGCTGGCCGAGATCTTCTCGGGCCGAGCCGTTTTCCGACGCAAGGACAAGTCGACCACCGTCCGAGGGCCGATGGACCTGGTCGCCGCGGTGATGGACGCCGGCCGCAAGGGTCTGACCATCCAGCGCTACAAGGGCCTGGGCGAGATGAATCCCGACCAGTTGTGGGAGACCACGTTGGACGTGGAGGCCCGCACGCTGCTGCAGGTGCGGGTGAACCATGCCGACGACGCCGATGAGATGTTCAGCCGTCTGATGGGCGATCTGGTCGAGCCGCGCCGCGAGTTCATCCAGGAAAACGCCCTCGACGCCGAGGTCGACGTCTAGAGCGACGTTCAGAACGCTCGCTGTTTAAGCGCCGGGCGCCCGTTTCGCGGGCGTTCCGGCGCTTTTTTCGTTGCCGAGGGCGCCGCCCCCTTGGGTGCGACCAGCGGTGTCATCGCGCGGCGGTGACGAGGGCGTCATCTTGCGTGAACTGAGTCGTTTGGCTCAAAAGTTTGCGTGGGGGCGCGTCACGATGGATCAGGACGCAAGTCTTCGTCCGGAACGAATTCTCGACCTGTCGGAACGACTATCCAGCGTGGCGGGCGAAAAGATCGGCGAGATCGCCAGGGTCAACCGCGCGGCCAAGATGCTGTCGATCAACGCTCTGATCGTAGCGGCAAGGGCCGGCGAGGCGGGCAGGGGTTTCGCGATCGTCGCCGAGGAATTCAAGAAGATCTCCACCGAGATCGACGCGGTCGCCGCCGCGCTGGACAGTCAGGTGCGCGCCGATCTGGACGAACTCTCGGCGATCGGCGGGGCGATCCTGGGTCACATGCGCGGTCAGCGCCTGGCGGACCTGGCCTTGAACGCCATCGAGATCGTCGATCGCAATCTGTACGAGCGAACCTGCGACGTCCGGTGGTGGGCCACGGACTCCGCCGTGGTCGCGTGCCTGGCCGACGCCGACGAGGCCGCCCGCCGCTACGCCAGCGAACGTCTGGGCGTGATCCTCGACGCCTATACCGTCTATCTCGACCTGTGGATTTGCGACACCAAGGGGCGGGTGATCGCCAACGGCCGGCCCGGCCGTTATCCCAACGTCGTCGGCCGCTCGGTCGCCGACACCCGCTGGTTCCAGGACGGTCTCGGCGTCGCCACTGGCGATGACTTCGTGGCCTGCGACGTCGAACGCTGCGGCCCGCTGGGCGATGCGCCGGTGGCCACCTACGCCACGGCCATCCGCGCGGGCGGCCAGGCGAAAGGCGAGGCTCTGGGGGTGCTCGGCGTACACTTCGATTGGCGGCCTCAAGCTCAGGCCGTGGTCGATGGCGTGCGCTTGACCCCCGAGGAGCGCGAACGCTCCCGTGTGATGCTCCTGGACCAGAGAGGGCGCGTGCTAGCCGCCTCGGACAATCAGGGTGTTCTTAGCGAAATCTTCCCGCTGGATGTCTCTGCTGGACCGATGGGAAGTTATGCCGACGGCGAAATCACTGTCGGATACGCCTTGACCCCTGGCTATGAGACCTATGCGGGCCTTGGCTGGTACGGATGTCTCGTTCAGCGCCAGCAAATTGCGACGGCGACTTCCGCAGCGGCCTAGTCTTAACCAAGCCTATTGCGGATTATTCGAACTATTTGATCGCCTGAAACGCGAAATCGAACAGATTCGCGGCATTTACCAAGGATTCTGCGCGTACGGCGTTGCCATGCGCGGCCGTACATGGTTTTTTAGGCCTAACCAAACCGCCGATAAAATCTCTGTGTATCTGCCATGGCGGGGCAAGCGCGTCATAATCCTAGTCTAAACGCCTGGTTACGTTCTCTTTCCCGCGAGAGTTGCGCTTCATGTGTGATCTTCGGGGAACGGTCTCGCCGAGAAATCGACGAAAGAGCGCATTCCGGGCTAGAGCATTCGTTTACGTTGTCCTAAAGGGACGCCGTTCAATTGGAGGGAGCAGTCATGGCTTCTCATCGAGTTCGCGCCATCGCCATTAGCTTGGCCGTTGCGCTTGCGCCGCTCGGCGCCGGCCACGTCTGGGCCCAAAACACCCCCGCGCCGACGGCCACGTCGCTGCAGGCTACGATTTCCGCCGCCGCTCAATCGGCCGCCGCCCAGCCGGGCTTCGCCAAGCTGACGGCGACGCAGAAGCTGGCCGCCATCCAGGCCGCCGTGTCCAGCGCCTTGGCCGCCAGCGGCGCTTCGCCGACGGTGATCGCCGCGGCTCTGGTGCAAGCCGTCTCGGCTGGCACCGTCAGCGCCGGCGTCGCCATCCAAGTCGCCGCCGCGGTGGCTCCGGAAATGGCTCAGCAGGTGGCCTCGGCTCCGGCCGTGACCCAGCAGCTGGCCGCCACGGGTCAGTCGGCCACCGTCACCCAGACGGCCTCGACCGATGCCGGCGGCGCGCCGAGCGTGCTGGTCAGCCTGCAAGGCGTCTCCTCGACCTCGACCGGCGGCGACGCTGGCGCGGGCGCGGGTGGCGGCGCGACGACGACGGTCACTCCGGCGCCGTTCGATCCTTGCGCTGGCGTGATCGCCGCTTACTGCGGCAGCTAAACGAAGAAACCTCGGAGCGGACCTGCGTGTCACGACATGCGCCGGCCGCTTCCTATTGGTGGGGATAAGACATGCGAATTCTAACGTGCTCGGCCATTGCGGCCTGCATTGCGTTGACCGCGCCGCAAATCGCTCAGGCGCAGGATCTCGGTTCCAACTTCAAGCGCGACAAGAACGTCTCCGTTCGTCAGCGCCCGCGCCCGGACTACGAAGCGACGGGTCAAAAGGCTGGCGGCTTCACGCTGTATCCGCGCGTGACCGTCGATCTCGAGCATAACGACAACATCTACGCCGTCGCGACCGGCAAGACCGACGACAACATCTGGCGCGTGAAGCCGGAGCTGGCCGTTCGCTCGGATTGGTCGCGTCACGCGCTCGGCTTCTTCGCCGGTGGCAACCTGATCCGTTACGCCGACCACAGTTCGGAAAACGCCGAAGAGTATACGCTGTCGGCCAACGGCCGGATCGATATCGAGCGCGGCTCGAACATCACCGGCTCGGTCCAGACCCAGCACCTCGTCGAACCGCGCACGTCGCCGACGTCGCCCGCTGCCGCCGGCGAGCCGGTTGAATACGACCTGAACCAAGGTTCGATTGCGCTGACGAAGGAATTCAACCGCCTGCGCCTCGTCGGCCGGGTGGAAGATCGCGACTATAACTACGACGACGTCCGCAACATCGCCGGCACCGGCGTGGTCGACCAGGACTTCCGTGACCGCAACGAACTGACCTACGGCGGCAAGGCCGAGTACGCGGTCAGCCCCGACACCGCCCTCTATCTGGCGGCCTCGGGCAACAAGAAGAGCTACGACACCAACGTCGTGACTCAGAACCGCGACTCGGACGGCTATGTTCTGGGCGTCGGCGCCAACTTCGACGTTTCGGAACTGGTCCGCGGCGATATCCAAGTCGGCTACATGAAGCAGTCGTACGACAACGTCCTGTTCAAGGACATCAGCGGCTTCAACGCCGCGGGTCGTGTCGAGTGGTTCCCGACCCAGCTGACGACGATCGGCCTGAACGGTTCGCGCTCGATCGAAGAATCGACGGCTCCGGGTTCGCAAGGCTATATCTCGAACAACCTGGGCGCCTCGATCGATCACGAACTGATGCGCAACGTTCTGCTGTCGGCCGCCTACAGCCACGGCAAGGACAACTACAAGGGCATCGATCGCGACGACAAGCGCGATAACTTCTCGGCGACCGCCACCTACCTGCTGAACCGTCGCGTGGGTCTGTTCCTGACCTACAACTACCTCAAGCAGGACTCGTCGGGCGCGACCAAGGGCGCTTCGTTCAAGGACAACAAGCTGATCGCCTCCGTGGCGCTTCAGTTCTAAAAAACGTCCTCGATCTTATAAACGTCCACGAAACGGCAAGGTTTGCCGATTACTGAGAGTAGTTATGGACGGCTCCGGTTTTGAAACTTCGAACGCTCCGGTGAATGACACCGGAGCGTTGTCTTTTGACCTCAATGTCGCGATCGCGACGTTCAGGCGACGCTTTCGGCTCTTCGCGGCCGTAGCGGTGGTGGTTTTCGCGGCGGTGGTGCTCTTCACCCTGCAGCAGACGCCGCTCTATACCGCTACCGCGCAGGTGATGCTGGACGTCCGCAAGGAACAGGTCACCGACATGAGCGCGGTGCTTTCGGGGCTGCCGGCGGACTCGTCCGTCGTCGACACCGAGGTCGAGGTGCTCAAGTCGCGCTCCCTGGCCAGCCGGGTCGTCAAGGAGATGAAGCTCGAGCAGGATCCGTACTTCAATCCTTATCTGCCGGGCGCCGCCGGTCCGACCGCGTGGCTGTTCACGCTGAAGAAGGCCGCGACGCCGACCGCGACGAACGACGCGTTGGAGCTGCAGCGCCGTCGTGAACGGATCGTCGACAACCTGCTGAGCGGGCTCAAGGTCCGCCGCGCGGGTCTGACCTATCTGATCTCGATCGAATATACCCACGTCGACCCGAAGCGCGCTTCGGAACTGGCGAACGCCTTCGCCAACCTGTACCTGACCGAGCAGCTCGAAGCGAAATTCGACGCGACCCAGAAGGCCAACGAATGGCTGGACACCCGGGTTGGCGAACTGCGCGACCAGGTGGCGCAGGCCGATGCGGCGGTGCAGAACTACAAGATCGCCCACAACCTGCTCAGCGCCGAGGGCGCGACCCTGACCGAGCAGGAGATTTCGGGCCTGAACCAGCAGCTGGCGTTGAGCCGCGCCTCCCAGGCCGAGACCGACGCCCGCCTGGCCATCGCCCGCCAGCAACTGGCGCGCGGCAGCACCGGCGAAGATGTCGGCGAGTCGCTGAACTCGCCCGTCGTCCAGCAGCTGCGCAAGCAGCGCGCCGAGAAGAGCGCTCAGGTCGCGGACCTTGGCGGCCGCTATGGCGATCGTCACCCGGACCTGCTGAAGGCCAAGCGCGAGCTGGCCGATATCGACACCCAGATCCAGGCCGAGATCCGCCGCATCATCTCCAACCTCGAAGCCCAGGCCCAGGTCGCGCGTCAGCGCACCGGTTCGGTGGCGTCGAGTGTGTCGTCGTCCAAGGGCACCCTGGCCGGCAACAATCGCGCCAGCATCGGCTTGGCCGAGCTCGAGCGTAAGGCGCAGTCGGTCAAGACGCTGTACGAGACCCTGCTGGCGCGCTTCAAGCAGACCACCACCTCCGACGGCATCGAGCAGGCGGACGCCCGCGTGGTGTCGCCGGCCAAGATCCCGACCGGCCCGAGCTATCCCAAGCCCTCGCTGAACCTGGCCCTGGGCCTGGTCCTGGCCCTGGGCGCGGGCGCGGCCGCGATCGTGCTGGCCGAGATCCTGATGGCCGGCCTGTTCACCGAGGACGAGGTCGAGCGTCGCCTGGGCCTGCCCTATCTCGGCGCCGTGCCCACCCTGGGCACCACGGTCGACGACTCCAAGGTGCTGAAGGGTCTGTCACCGCCGGATTACCTGCTGGCCAAGCCGCTCTCCAGCTTCGCGGAAAGCCTGCGCAAGCTGCGCGCCTCGATCCTGTTCTCCAAGGTCGGCGAGCCGGTCCAAGTCATCGCGGTCACCTCGTCCCTGCCGGGCGAAGGCAAGACCACGACCACCTTCTCCCTGGCCCGCACCCTGGCGACCTCGGGCGCCAAGGTCATCGTGGTCGACTGCGACCTGCGCCAGAGCGCCATCAGCCAGTTCCTGAAAGAGCCCGCTCCGGTCGGCCTGCTGGAAGTGCTTAACGGTATCGCCACCCTTGACCAGGCCCTGATCAACGACGAAAGCGGCGCGCACATTCTGCCGCTGGCCAAGTCGGCCTATACCCCGCGCGACGTGCTCGGTTCGTCGGCCATGCATCGCCTGTTGCAGGATCTGCGCAACCGCTACGAGATCGTGCTGCTCGACACCGCGCCGCTGCTGGCCATCGCCGACACCCGTATCCTCGCGCCGCACGCCGACGCCGTGGTCATGCTGGTTCGCTGGAAGAAGACGCCAGTGAAGGCGGTGCAGTCGGCCCTGGCCTTGCTGCAAGGCACGCGTGCGTTCATCGCCGGCGTGGCCCTGACCCAGATGGACCTCAAGGCGCAGTCTCGCTACGGCTACGGCGACTCCTACTATTATTACGCGAACTATCGAAAGTACTATGCGGACTAGGACGCGAACGGGCGAGGGCGCGCCGTCGCCCGGAGCGGCCAAGACTCGAAAACTGCAAGTCTCGGAGGGCGTCGCGATCGGCGCCCTCGTTACTTTGATCGTTGCCGAGGTCGTCGCCTTCGGCGCCAGCGATGTGGCGGTCGCCGCTGCGTTCGGTGTTTTGCAAGCGGCGCTGCTGCTTGGTCTGCTGGCGTTCTGCGGCTGGGCCCGCAAAGTCCCCGGCGCCCTGATCGCACCCTGGCCGGGGCTGATTTTTCTGGCCCTGCTGATCGCCGTCGCCTGGAGCCTGACGCCGTTCGGTCCGGGCGGCGCTCACCCGGTCTGGCGCTATCTGGGGCCGACGGGCGGGTCGATCACCGTCGATCGTTCTTCGGTTCTGCTCAACATCCTGCGCCTCGTCGGCCTGGCCTGCGTGTTCCTGGCCAGCCAAATAATCGGCGCGTCCGAAACCCGCCGTCGCGCGCTCGTCTGGTTTCTGCTGCTGGCGCTGGGCGCTTTCGCCGCCGTCGCCATCGTCGACCATGTCAGCCTGCGGGCCGGCCGCCGATTGACGGCGACGTTGCTCAGTCCCAACAGCGCCGCCAGCCTGATGGGAATCGGCGTGATCTTCGCGGCGATGTTCTTCTCCCAAGCCCTTCAACGGGCCGGCGGTTCGCTGCGCCTGGACAAGCTTGGCCTGGACGCCAGCCTCAGCCTCGGCGTCGCCGCCGTGTTCGCGGTGGCGTTGGCCCTGACCGCGTCCCGCGGCGGGATCTTCGCCACGGTCATGGGTCTGGCGGTCTTGCTGACGTGGCAGGTCATCGCTCAGGGACGAAAGGTGAAGGCCGTCGCCATCATCGGCGGCGCCGCGGCCATTCTCGTCGTGGTGGGCGTGGCCATGCGCAGCGCCGAACTCACGGCCGAACGCTTCGCGAACCTGGAAGGCGATGTCGCCGCCCGCAAGGCGATCTTCGAGGTCCACTGGGAGGCCTTCAAGTCTTCGCCCTGGTTCGGCTTCGGCCTGGGCTCGTTCCCGATCGTCAATCAGCTGATCACCACCACCGAGAACCTGCCGGTGCTGTTCGACGTGCGCGCCACCCACAACCTCTATCTCCAGTGGCTGGAGGAGGGCGGGATCGTGGGCGGGGTCTTCATGCTGGCTTGGTTGCTGGTCGCGTTCTGGCGGGCCGGCGTCGATGCGATCAAACCGGGCATGGCCGGCGCGCTGGCCCGGGCGACGATCGCCGCGGCGGTCGCCGTCCTGTTGCACGGCGTTTCGGATTTCGCGGTCCAGGTGCCGGCTCTGCAGGCGCTGTTCGCGGTCGGTCTTGGCGCCATGACCGCGACCGCGCCGCCGCGACGTCGAAGCCGCAAGATCGCCGCGCCCTGGGGGACGATGATCTTCGCCAGCGGCGTTCTGGTTCTCTCGATCCTGGTCGCGGTTCCGCTGGCGGCCTCGCGTTTCGGCGGCGACCTTTCGGCGATGCCCACCGCCTCGGCCGAAGTGCTGGCGACCAGCATCGAGGCCGGTTTGGCCCGCAAGTCATCCGATCCGGCCGCCACGGCGCGGCTGGCGGCGCTGAGCCGCCGCGAACTGGCCATGCGGCCGGGCGCCGGCGGGGCGTGGCTGCGCAAGGCCGCGATCGACTTTCAGAGCGGTGACGTCGCCGCGGCCAATGTGGCGCTTGAGCACTCCCTGGCCGTCGCACCCCTGCAGACCAGCCTGTTCATGAGCCGCACGAAGCTGGCGTACGAAAACTGGCCTTCGCTGACCCCCGCCGCGCGGCAGCAAGTCATGTACCAGGCCCGCGTCGAGTTCGGCCGCGAGAATGGCGAGGGACGTCTGAAGGACTTGGCCAACAGCATCCGCAACCCATCGGGCCGGATCGGCTTGGCCTTCCTGATCGTGGCCGAGCGGGCGGCGAAAGCCCAAGCTCAAGCCCTGACCAAGGTCCAGCCTCAGTAGGCGTTTTCGGCGACCAACAGGCTGGGGATGGTCAGCAGCACGATCTTGGCGTCCTTCAGGATCGACCAGGTCTGGATGTAGTCGATATCGGCCTCGACTCGCCGGCGCATGGCCTCGACCGTGTCGGTGCCGCCCCGCAGCCCTTTGACCTGGGCCCAGCCCGTCAGGCCCGGGCGAGCCTGGTAGCGGACGTAGTATTCAGGGATCCGCATGCCGTAGTAGTCATCATGCGCGGCCGCGTGAGGGCGAGGGCCGACCAACGACATGTCGCCGCGCAGCACGTTCAGCAGCTGCGGCAGTTCATCGATGCTGGTGGCGCGCAGGATCCGACCAAGCCGGGTGACCCGACTGTCGCCGCGCTGAGCCTGGAGCAACTCGGGGCCGTCCTCGCGACAGTGCATGGTGCGCAGTTTCAGGATCTGGAACCGCGCGCCGCCGAGGCCGCCACGCGTCTGTCGGAACAGGGCGGGGCCTGGCGACTCTAGCTTGATCAGAAAAGCGGCGAGCAGCAGGAGCGGCGCGAACAGGGCCAAAAGCAACGCGGACGCCGCGATATCGAGGGCGCGCTTGCGCAAGTCGACAGCGACAAGCGGGAGCGGCCCGCTCAATCCTGGCGCGAGAAGTTCGGTATACGATCCCCCGTCCACCAGATCACCCTCTAACTTCCCCACCACGTCGCGGACTGGTTTCCAGTGCCGGCAGTTCTACGCTAGCGCAAATGATCCATAGCGTCGCGCGGAAAAATCCACAACTCGCGCCGATATGCTTAACGGCCGATAGACTCTGTTCATTTATGCGTCCTTATTTGTAGTGACGTTACATCGAACGGCATCAGGAGTGCTGATCGATGATCGAAGCCAAGCTGTCCTTCACCCAGGTTGAAGCCGCGCCCACCAAGCGCGCCAAGCGCATGGCGCCGCTGCTGGGTCTGGGTTTCGGCGCTGTCATCTCGATGGGCCTCTGGGGCGCCTTGGCCCTGACGGTCAGCCGCATCTTCTAACCGGCCGGCCCCGCTCGGCCGCCCCTCTCCAAGAAGCCCCGGAACCCTTCGCGCCCGCTCCCTCGTTGGAGCGGGCGCGAACGTTTTGGACGGAGGCGATCCCCATCTCGGTCCAACGAAAAAGCCCCGGACCGCGAGGTCCGGGGCTTCTGCCGTCTAGTCGTGAAACGGATCAGGCGGCGGCGCTGGTCCACAGGGCGGTGCCCGGCACTTGCCGCTCGACCCAGCGGTAGTTCAGGTCTTCCCAGGGCGTGGCCCAGGGGGTCAGGTTGTCCAGCACCCAATCGCCGCTTTTCAGCGAGATCATCAGCACCGCGTGGCCCTCGCCGCGCGCGGTGACGGCGACGGCGAGCGACAAGGCGCTCTCCGGCACGCCGGCGGCGATCAGTTGGCGGCGCTTCTCCAGGGCGTAGTCCTCGCAGTCGCCATAGAGCTTGCCGCCAACCAGGCGCGGCAGCGCCCAGTATTCGGGTTGGCCGTAGAGATCCAGGTCGCTGGCCTTCTTGACCTCGCGATTGACGCCTTGGTTGACCTGGTTGAGCAGCTTCAGCTGGTCGCGTTCGGCGGTGCTGGTCCAGGCCAGCACGCTCGGCGCGGCGGGGGCGAACGTGTCGGCGGCCGGCGTGGCGCTCGGGGCGATCTCATGCGGCTCGCCCGCCGGGACGAAGTCTTCGACCTCGGCGATCGTCCAGGCCTCGACGGTCTCGACCGAGATCAAGCGGGCATCGTCTTCAGTCGGAGCCGCGGCGCGGGGCGCCGCAAAGCGATGCTGCGGAGGCGCGCCGACCGACGAGGTCGGGTTGAAGCTCGCCTGGGGGCCGAGGCCCAGCAGGGCCAGCTGGCTGTTCGGCAGGCCGCAGGTGACGGTGTCGCGACGGCACAGCTCGGAGAAGCCCATCGGGGCGCCGACGCCTTCGCCGCGCGGCATGAACGGCATCGAACCGGCTTGAGCGCTGGCGCCGGACATCATCGCGATGGCGCTGATGACTCCGATAACAGTGTTGCGCGTGTTGAACATACCGACCCCGCTGTGTTCGTGAGGTCAGTATTCATTTGGGCTGCCAATTTGAGCTGAATTTAGATGGTTTAATCCAAATGTTCGTCCATGGTAATTTTGAAATTAACTACAATAGAAGTCGAATTTACTTGGTAAATTGCGAGAGAAGGATCATACTAAATTGGAGGTAAATGCACCTCCTCACCGTTGAACCCGGCCGCAGGCTGGGGCAAAATCAGCGAAACTAGTCCCGGCGCTCTGTCGCCACCCTGGCGAGTGCGATGTTCAAGTCCCTGTTCCGTCCCAAGCAGCAATCCCGCCGCCAGTCGTCCACGGACGGCCGCGTGGTTTACGCCGTGGGTGACGTCCACGGGCGGCTCGACCTGCTGGATGGCCTGATCGAGCGGATGACCGAGGACTATCGCGCCTTGGGCCGTCAGGATCCGCCCGTGCTGGTCATGCTCGGCGACTATGTCGATCGCGGCGCCCAATCCTCGGCGGTCGTCGATCGGCTGATTTCCTTGAAGGCCCAGGGGGCCGAGGGGCGCTTCGAGTTTCGCGCCCTGATGGGCAATCACGAAGAGACGATGCTGCACTTCCTTGACGACCCCCAGGCCGGGCCGTCCTGGGTCGAGTACGGCGGCGGCGAGACCATGGCCTCATACGGCGTTCAGCGCCCGGTGGGACGCGCCGAACCGGAAGTCTGGGAACAGACGCGCCTGGCTCTCCGCGCGGCCGTTCCGCCGGCTCACGTGGCCTTCCTCAGCCAGTTGGAATTGGTCGTGGTTTATGGCGACTATGTCTTCGTCCATGCTGGCGTGAAGCCAGGCCTGCCGCTGGATCGTCAGGTGGCCGCCGATCTGCTGTGGATCCGCAACGAGTTTCTCGACAACCCGCACGGCCTCAAGGCCACGGTGGTTCACGGTCATACGCCGGTGGAAGAGGTTTTTGTCGGGCGGCAACGGATCAACATCGATACGGGCGCCTACGCGACCGGCGTCCTGACCGCTGTTAGACTTGATGGCGGCGAACCGAAGATCATTCAGTTCAGTAAAGCGCGCGCGGCCTGAGTCTCCAGCTTGTTCATCTCGCGGTCACGTGCGATGTGGCATTTCAAGATCCAGGTTCGACAAGTCTTTAAGGTGAGAAGCTTCGCCATGATCGGTGTTTCGAAACTCTCGCGCGCTCTCGCGATGCTGGCGCTCGCCGTCTGCATGACGGCTGGCGCCCTGGGTGGAATGGCTCACGCACAGCAGGCGGCGATCGGCGACACGCCTGTCACCGCCCCGCCTCAATCGATGGACTACCTTCTCGGCACCGGAGACAAGGTGCGGGTTACGGTGTACGGCGAGCCCTCGCTGTCCGGCGAGTTCTTCGTCACGGGCAGCGGTTTGATGTCCCTGCCGCTGATCGGCGAGATCAAGGTGGGCGGCATGACCGTCGGCCAGTTTCAGCAGGTCGTGCAGAAGGCGCTGAGCGACGGTTACCTGAAGGAGCCGCGCGTCAGCGCCGAGGTGCTGACCTTCCGCCCTTTCTACATCCTGGGCGAGGTCGAGAAACCCGGCACCTATCCCTACACCTCCGGCCTGACGGTCTTGAACGCCGTGGCCACGGCTGGCGGCTTTACCTACCGCGCCGACAAGAAGAGCGTCTTCATCAAGCACAATGGCGAGACGTCCGAGGTGAAGGGCGCGTTGACCCCGTCGATCACGGTCGCCCCCGGCGACACGATCCGGATTGGCGAACGGTTCTTCTGATCGACGCCGAAAAGCGATACCGGGAGCCCGGCGGATCACCGCCGGGCTTTCGTCGTTCTGGGCCGCGCAAAAAGCTATTTGCGGGTAAATGACACGCGCGGCCGACCGAGCGAGCGCCCTGGGTGCGACGCTCTGTCGAGGACTTAACGGTCTTTTCAACCAAGCGTGACCCTCATACGGGCCCGGAAGTCGCGGACTTTTCATGTCGCAATCAGAGCTCGGTCCAGAGGGCGCCCCCGGCGCGCCTCACGCGGCGCCGGAAACGGCGCCTGGGGCCTACGGCTATCTGGACATCCTCGAAGCCAACCAGGACTGCGCCTGGATCTTGCGCGCCGACGGCGTCGCCGAACACGCCAATCAGAAAGCCCAGACTCTGTTCGGCGCTCTGGAAGCGGGTCCGGGCGCCGCCGCCGTCGACTGGCGCGAGCTCTGGCCGGAGGACAGCCGCTTCTCGCTGGACCGCGCTTTCAAGCTCGCCGCCGGCGGCTCGGTCGCGCGCTTCAGGGCCTTCCTGGGCGGAACGGCGAAGAGCCGCGTCTATTGCGACACCACCATCGCGCCGATCCGCGACGCCGAAGCCCGGATCGTCCGACTTCTGGCGACCGCCCGCGACGTGACCGAGGAGGTCGAGACCCACGGCTTCCTGCGCACCGTGCTGCAGCTGCTGCCGCTGCCCCTCACGGTCAAGAACGTCGAGGACCGTCGCTACGTCCTGATCAATCGGGCCGCCGAGGATGCGCTGGATCTGGTCGCCGACGAGGCGATCGGCAAGGCGGCCGGACAGGTGCTGGGTCCCGAGCGCGCGGCGCGGGCGAGCGCCATCGAGGCCGAGGTGCTGCGCAGCGGCGAGATGCAGGTTCTCGAGGAGGAGGTTCGCATTCCGGGCCAGGCTCCACGCCAGCTGCTGATCAAGACCCTGGCCACCTATGACGACATCGGCGCGCGCCACCTGATCACGCTGGGCGAGGACGTCACCGCCCGGAACACAGCCGCGGCCGCCTTGCGCGCCGCGCTGGAGCAGACCGAACAGGCCAGCCAGGCCAAGAGCGCCTTCCTGGCCAATATGAGCCACGAGATCCGCACGCCCCTGAACGGCATCATCGCCGGCGCCGACCTGCTGTCGAAGATCTGCCCGGACCCGCGCGCCCGCGAACTGGTCGATATCATCGCCGCCTCCGGCCAGAGCCTGGAGCGCCTGCTGTCCGACGTTCTGGACCTGGTGCGCGTCGAGGCTGGCCAGATGGTGATCGAGACGGCGCCGTTCGAACTGGGCGACACCGCTCGCTCAGTCGCCGCGCTCTGCGCGCTGCGCGCCGATGAGAAGGGCGTCGGCTTGACCGTCGCGGTGTCGCCGGCGGCTGACCGGACCGTGCTGGGCGATAGTGCGCGCCTGCGCCAAGTCCTGACCAACCTGATCAGCAACGCCGTCAAGTTCACCGATCGGGGCGAGATCGCCGTGGCGGTGACTCAGGACGCCGACGGCCGGACGCGATTCGAGGTGACCGACACCGGCATCGGCTTCGACGAGGCGATGAAAACCCGGATCTGCGAGCGTTTCCAGCAGGCCGACGCCTCGTTCACGCGCCGGTTCGGCGGCACGGGTCTGGGTTTGGCGATCTCGCGCGAATTGGTCGAGCTGATGGGCGGCGAGCTGTCCTGCGACAGCACGCCCGGCGTCGGCTCGGCGTTTTGGTTTTCCCTGCCGCTGGCGGCCTGCGCGCAAACGCCCGCTCCGGTCGAGGACCTCGCCGAAGCGCCGGCGGGCGCGCCGCGCGTGCTGGTGGCCGACGACCATCCGACCAATCGCAAGGTCGTCGAGCTGATGCTGGCTGACGTCGCCGACATCGTCACCGTCGAGAACGGACTGGAGGCGGTCGAGATGTATAGCCTGGCCGCGCCCGACCTGATCCTGATGGACATGCAGATGCCTGTCATGGACGGGCTCGAGGCCGTTCGCCGGATCCGCGCCTTGGAGGCGACGCGGGCCGCGCCGCGCACGCCGATCATCATGCTGACCGCCAACGCGCGGCCCGAGCACATCCGCGCGGGCCGCGAGGCCGGCGCCGATCTTCACCTGCAGAAGCCGATCACCACCGCCGCCTTGTTCGCGGCGATCGGCGAGGCGTTGGACGGGCGCGCCGAAGCCGACGAGGACACGGCGATCGGCGCCTGACGGCTCCGGAAACCGCGCGATCTTTACCCGACCTTCGCACATCCGCGCGATACTCGGCCTTCAGAAAAACATTCGGCGATTTCATGGGCTTGGCAAACAAAGCGACGGTCTCGGACGTGACGGTCCCGTCCGGTGAAGGCGCGCGGATCGCCGCGCGCCTGGAATCGGCGCGCCAAGTCGTCGAAAGCCGTTTCCTGGAGGCCGGCGACGTCTTGTCGCGGGCGGTCGAGGGTGTCGGCGCCCTGATCGCGGGCCTCGACAGCATGCGCGGCAATCTCGACGCCGACACGGTGACCAACACCACCGCCGACCTAGCCCGCGCGGCCGAGTCCTTGAAGTCACTGCCCGACAGCCTGGGTCAGCGCCGCGAACGGGTGACCGAACTGGTCAAGTTCGGCGATCGCCTGGGCGCGTGCATCGAGGAGATGCGCCAGCACCTGGCCTATCTCCGTGTCTTCGCCATCAACATCAAGATCACTTCTGGCGGCATCGCCGCCGCCGGTCCGGAGTTCGCGATCTTCGCCCAGGAGATCTACGATTGCATCGAGATGGGCCGGATCCAGCTCGATGCGTTCAACAACGAGCTGATGGGTCTGGATCACACGCTACGCGGCGCGCTGAGCCACGAGCATGGCCTGGCCCGCGACTGTGTCGCGCTGCTGCCGGCAGTGCCCGACGCCCTGAACGCCAGCGCCACGGCGATCGCCGCCCACCACGCCAAGATCGTCGAGGTCGCGATGAGCGTCGCGAGCCTGGCCCGCGATGTCCAGAAGAAGGTCGGCGGCGGCCTCGCGGCTCTGCAGATCGGCGACATCACCCGCCAGCGGATCGAACACGTCCAGGCTGGCCTCCATTTCCTGGACGAGTCCCGCGAGATCGCCGGCCTGCCGGCCGAGCCGCGCGCCCGCGCCCACGCGTTCGTGCACCGCCTGCTCGGCGCTCAGCTGGCCGTCATGGCCGAGGACTTCCACCGCGAAGTCTCGCGCATCAACCACAGCGTCATCGGCGTGGCCGCGGACGCCGCCGAACTGCTGCGCCTGCGCGATCTGGCCTCGGGTCAGGCGCCGGGACAGATGGGCGGGGCCGAGACTAACTTTCTCCGCGACCTCGAAGGCAATGTCGGCCAGGCGCTGGCCTTGGTCGGCGACATGACCGCCGGCGAACAGGCCGCCGAGACCGTCAGCCGCTCGGCCGCCGTCTCGGCCCGAGAGTTGACCGAGCGCATCGCCGGCATTCAGAACATACGCGCCGACGTGCAGATGATGGCGCTGAACACGACGCTGAAGTGCAGCCGTATCGGCGAGACCGGCAAGCCGCTGGGCGTCATCGCCATCGAGCTGCGCCAGCACGCCATCCACCTCGAGAAGTCGGCGGGGCTGACCACCAGCGCGCTCGAAGGCCTGTTCGACGCCGCCGAGGCGCTGGGTCAGCGCGAAGCCGCGCAAGACGGCGAAGATGGCAAGGCCGCCGCCGCCGCCGCTGTCCTGAGCGGCGCCGTGGCTCGGATCGGCAAGGCCGGTGACGGTGTCGACACCGCTCTCGAGGCCGTGGCTCGCCAGGGCGCCGAGGTGGTCGACATGTTGCGCCGCGCCGCAGCGCGCTTCGACTTCCAAAAGCAGATCGGCTCGGTGCTCGACACCGCCGCCAACGACCTGCTGGACATGGCTGGCGGCGGTGAGATCTCCACCGGCGACATCGCGGGCGCCTTGCGTCCGCTGGTCGATCGGCTGGCCAAGCAGTACACCATGGCCCAGGAGCGCGAGGTTCACCGCACTCTTACCGAAGGTCTGGGCGAAGGGGCGGCGGAAATCGAAGCTCCGGTCGAGGACGTGTCGGACGACGACCTGCTCTTCTAGCCCGATATCGCTCATCGCCGCCTTCGCGGAATGAGCGGTTTCCGGACTACCGGCTGGCCGCGCGCAGGACTTCCGCCGCCAAGGTCTGCAGGGGAACCACCCGATCGACGCAGCCCAGCGCGATGGCTTCCTTAGGCATGCCGAACACCACCGAGGTCGCCTCGTCCTGGGCCAGGGTGAAGGCGCCAGCCTGTTTCATCTCGGCCATGCCGCGCGCGCCGTCGTCGCCCATGCCCGTCATGATCACGCCCACCGCGTTCGAGCCCGCCGAGCGGGTCGCGGAGCGGAACAGCACATCGACCGACGGCCGGTGGCGCGAAACCAGCGGACCGTCCTTGACCGAGACGTAGTAGCGGGCGCCGCTCCGCTCCAGCAGGGTGTGCTTGTTGCCAGGCGCGATCAGCACCCGGCCGCGCCGCACGGTGTCGCCGTCCTCGGCTTCCTTGACCTCGACCGCGCACAGGCTGTCCAGTCGCTGGGCGAACGAGGCGGTGAACTTCTCGGGCATGTGCTGGACGATGACCATGCCAGGTGAATCTGGCGGCAGGGCTTCGAGCAGGACGCGCAAAGCCTCGGTGCCGCCGGTCGAGGCGCCGACGCAGACCACGGATTCCGTCGTGCGCGCCATGGCCTTGGTCGCCACAGGCGGCGGCAGCATGGCGTCGGCGGTCAGCTTCTTCTCGGGCTCGTGGCCAAATCGGGTGAACTGCGGGACCGGACGCTTGGACCCGGCGATCCTGGCGCCGGCGGCCGCCTTGACCGCGTCGCAGATGCGGATCTTCGACTCCAGCAGGTGGTCGGCCACCCCGACCTTGGGCTTGAGGATGATGTCGACGGCGCCGGCCTCCAGCGCCTGCAGCAGGGTCTCCGACCCCGCCTCGGTCAGCGACGAGCACATCACGACCGGGATCGGTTTCTGGGCCATCAGCTTGCGCAGGAAGGTGATGCCGTCCATGCGCGGCATCTCGACGTCCAGGGTGATGACGTCGGGGATTTCCTCGGCGATGCGCTTGGCGGCCACGAACGGATCCGACGCCACGCCCAGGACCTCGATCTGTGGATCCGAGGCCAGGATCGAGGCCAGGGTCTGCCGCACCGTGGCGGAATCGTCGATGATCAGAACTCGGATCTTCCGGGCCGCGATCATGAGGGTCCTTACCGCTTCTGGAACACGGTATTGGCGATCTGCGTGACCGGCAGGTCGATCCCGACGATCGATTCCGAATGTCCCAGGAACAGATACCCGCCGGGCGACAGATGGTTGCACAGCCGGCTCAGCACCTTGGCCTGGGTCGCCTTGTCGAAATAGATCAGGATGTTGCGGCAGAAGATGACATCGAGGTCGCTCTCGATCGGATAGGCGTCGTCCATCAGGTTCAGGCGGGCGAAGGCCAGCTTGCCGCGCAGGTGCGGCTTGACCCGCACCTCGTTGCGCGAGGCGTCGCGCGCCCGCATCAGGTAGCGCTTGCGACGAGCGATCGAGACGGGCTCGATCATCGCTTCCGAGAAACGGCCGGCGATCGCCTGGTCCAGCACCTCGGTGCAGATGTCGGTGCACAGGATCGAATAGTCGATCTCGCGATGTTTCTCGCAGAACTCGTCCATGATCATGGCGATCGTATAGGGCTCGGCGCCGGTCGAGCAGGCCGAGCTCCAGATTCGGATCTCGCGCTTGCCCTTGGCCGCCAGAGCCGGAAGCCCCTTGGCCACCAGGAAGTCGAAATGGGCCGGTTCGCGGAAGAACTCGGTCTTGTTGGTGGTCACCGCATCGATCAGATGAATGACCTCGGCGTCCATCCCGTTCTCGTCGAACAGGTAGCGGCAATAGGCGTTGACATCGTCGATCCGCGTGGCCCGCATGCGGCGGCGCAGGCGGCCTTCCAGCATGGTGCGCTTGTTGGCCGGCATCTTGATGCCGCTGTAGTCCTGGATGAACGTCGCCAGGCGCTGGAAATTGCGGGCGCTGAGCTGTTCGGTTTCGTGCGCCTGCAGGGTAGCGGCGGCGGCATGTCTCGACACGGGCTTCTCCGTTCGCGGCGTCGGTCGCGCGCGCGATCTTCTCGGCTGCTCTAGGCGGCTTGGCTGAGCGCGGCGGCGTCTTGGCTGGTCAGCAGGCGGGAGAGGTCGAAGATGACCACGAACCCGGTATCCCGACGCACGACGCCCTGGATGTATTCCGAGCGCCACGGCACGCCGATGTCCGGCGCGGCCTCGATCTGGTCGTCCGAAAAGGCCGCGACTTCGATCACCCGGTCGGCGATCAGGCCCAGCGACAGCACGCGGTCGGCGAGCGGCACGTCCAGCACCAGGATCCGCGTCGCGCCGGTCGGGGCGATCGGGGGCAGGCCCAGCTTCAGGCGTAGGTCGATGGTCGGCGTGCCCCGGCCGCGCACGTCGGTCAGGCCCTTCAGATAGCTAGGCCCTTCCGGGATCGCGAACGGGGCCTGGTAGTCGAGGATCTCGCGGACATGGGCGACCGAAACCGCGAAGACCTCGGCGCCGAGACCTAGGGTGACGAACTGGCGATCAGCGGCGGCCATCAAGCATACTCCCGGAAGTCGGCGTCGTCGGCGTCCGGGCCGCCGTTGGTCAGGTCGAGGGCGAAGCCGCCGGCGCGGGCCTGCTGGGCGGCGACCGTCTGGCGCGGCTTGGTGGTGGCCGGCTTACGGGTCATCGTCGCGCTTGCGCGCTTGGCGCCCGTGGAAGCCGTCGGGCGACGCGGCGCATGGCCATTGGCGCTGGTGCGGAAATAGGCGATCGAGGTTTGCAGTTCCTCGGCCTGGGCGGCCAATTCCTCGGAGGTCGCCGACATCTGCTCGGACGCCGAGGCGTTCTGCTGGGTGACCTTGTCGAGCTGCTGAATGGCCTCGTTGATCTGCGAAGCCCCGATATCCTGCTCGCGGCAGGCGGCGCTGATCTCGGCGACCAGCTCGGCGGTCTTGCGAATATTGGGAACGAGAGTCTTCAGCATGTCTCCGGCCGACTGGGCGGCCTTGACGGTCTCGGACGAGACCGCGCCGATCTCGGTGGCGGCGGTCTGGCTACGCTCAGCCAGCTTGCGCACCTCCGAGGCGACCACGGCGAAGCCGCGGCCGTGCTCGCCGGCCCGGGCCGCCTCGACAGCGGCGTTCAGGGCCAGCAGGTCCGTCTGGCGGGCGATTTCCTGGACGATGGTGATCTTCTCGGCGATCGTCTGCATCGCGTCGACGGCCTTGGCCACGGCTTGGCCGGAGGTTTCCGCGTCGACCGCCGACTGGCGAGCGATCTTCTCGGTCTGGGCGGCGTTGTCGGCGTTCTGTTTGATGTTGCCCGCCATCTGTTCCATCGAGGCCGAGGCCTCTTCGGCCGACGAGGCCTGTTCGGTGGCCCCCTGGCTGACTTGTTCCGAGGCCGCCGATAGCTCCTGGCTGCCGGCCGAGACGTTTTCCGAGGCCGAGATCGCGTCGGAGACCACGCCGCGCAAGCGCTCGATCATGACGTTGACGTGGCCCAGCAGGTCGCCGATCTCATCCTTGGTGGTGATGGCGACGGTCTTGGTCAGGTCGCCGTCGGCCACGGCGCGCACGGCGTCCGAAGCGCGGCTGAGGCCCTTGCTGACCGCGACCGAGATGTAGAGGGCGGCGCCGACGGCGATCAGCAGCGAGATGACGGCCAGGACGATCAGGCTGTTGCGGACCGAGGCGAAATCCTCGTCGGCCTTGTCGGTCGCCGCCTGCAGCTGGGCCTGGGACAGTTCGACCAGGTCCTGCACCTGGGCGGCGGCTTCGGTGAGCGCCTTGCGGCCATCGCCCATCGAGACGGCTGCCGCGGCGGCGTCATTGTTGGCGACGGCCAAGGCGTAGACGCGTTCGTGGGACGCGATCAGGCGCTCCCAGGCGCTGCCCAGGGCCTGCCACTTGGGCTTGCCCTCGACCGTGGTCAGGCCCTCGGCCTTGGTCAGCAGCGCGTCGAAGGCGTGCTTTTCCGTCTCGATCGAGCTCTCGAGGGTTCTGACCTCCTCGGGCGTGTCGACCAGGACCATGTTCTTCTCGAACCGCGCCACATTGAGCATGTGGATGTTCAGCTGCTCGGCGGCTTGCAGACGTACGGCCGGGCCGTCGACCATCGCGTTCAGGTCGCTGTTGGTCTCGGACAGACTTTTGAGTCCGAACAGCGTCGCCGTCAGCATAAGAGTAATGATCAGGCCGAAGGCCAGACCGAGCTGCAGTTTTATCGTAAAGCGCATGGCCTTGGTCCTTCGGTGCTCGACGCTGGGTCGCCGTCAGGTTCAGTATTCGGTGAATTCGCGGTCGTCCGCGTCCGGACCGCCTTGGCTCAGGTCGAGGGCGAAGCCTTGAACCCGGGCCTGCTGGACGGCGACGGCGCGGGCCGGGGCCTTGCGCGGTGCGGCCTTGGTCGCGGGCTTCGTGGCGCGAGCCGGCAGGCGAACCACCGGTGCGGGCTTTTGCGCGCCGTGGGCGCCGTTCGACAGACGGAAGTAGGCGATCGAGGCTTGCAGCTCCTCGGCCTGGGCGGCCAGTTCTTCGGAGGTCGCCGACATCTGCTCGGAGGCCGAGGCGTTCTGCTGGGTGACCTTGTCCAACTGCTGGATGGCTTCGTTGATCTGCGAGGCCCCGATGTCCTGTTCGCGGCAGGCGGCGCTGATCTCGGCGACCAGTTCGGCGGTGCGGCGGATGTTCGGCACCAGGGTTGTCAGCATCTCGCCGGCCGACTGGGCGGCCTTGACCGTGTCGGACGACACCGCGCTGATCTCGGTGGCGGCGGTTTGCGAGCGTTCGGCCAGCTTGCGCACTTCCGAGGCGACGACGGCGAAGCCGCGGCCGTGTTCCCCGGCGCGGGCCGCCTCGACAGCGGCGTTCAGGGCCAGCAGGTCGGTCTGACGGGCGATCTCCTGCACGATGGCGATCTTCTCGGCGATCGTTCGCATGGCTTCGACCGCCCGGTTGACCGCCTCGCCCGAAACCTCGGCGTCCTTGGCCGATTGGCGGGCCATCTTCTCGGTCTGGGCGGCGTTGTCGGCGTTCTGCTTGATGTTGGCGGCCATTTCTTCCATCGAGGCCGAGGCCTCTTCGGCCGACGACGCCTGTTCGGTGGCGCCCTGGCTGACCTGCTCCGAGGCCGACGACAGCTCCTGGCTGCCGGCCGAGACGTTGTCCGAGGCCGACATCGCGTCGGACACCACGCCGCGCAGGCGCTCGACCATGCGCTGCAGGGCGATGCCCAGGGTGTCCTTATCCGACAGCGGCTTGGTCTCGACGGTCAGGTCACCGTCAGCGACCTTGTCGGCGATGGCGGCCGTGGCGCGCAGATTCTCGGTCATGCGGTTGACCGTGTCGACCAGATCCTTGATCTCGTCGTTGGTGGTGACGTCGACGCGCTGGTCCAGGTCGCCCAGGGCGACGGCGCTGGCCAGGTCGGCGACCTTGGTCAGGCCCTTGCTGATCGTCAGCGAGATCCAGGTCGCGGCGGCCGCGGCGATCAGGAGCGAGCCCACGATCACGACAATCAGAAAATTCCGCGCGGTGGCGTAGGTCTGGTTGCCTTCCTCGTCGGCGATCGCCAGACGCTGGGCATTGTAGGCGACCAGGTCCTCGACGCGCTGCGAGACGGCGTTGGTCACCGAGCGCTGCACGGTCTGCATCATGCCCACGGCTTCGGCGCGGCGCCCGTTCATCAGGGCGTCGCGCATCCTCAGGTCAATGGCGGCATAGGATTCCCATTCCTGTTCCAGCGCGACCCACTTGGCCTTGGCTTCGGGCGATGTCGCCTTGGCGACCCCTTCCTCGACGAGCGCCTGGACGATCTTGCGGTTCTTGTCGGCCTTCTCGTTCTGGCCGTGCAGCTCTTCGTTGTCGTTGGCCAGGGCCATGTTCTTCTGCGCCCGCGTAACCTGCAGCAGGGCGATATTGGCGGATTGAGCGCGCTGAAGCTGGGCCGCAGGGCCCTTGATCATCGCCGTCTGAGCCGTGTTGATCTTGTTCAGCGCATTGATGCCGAACAGCGTCGAGGCGGTCATCATGACGATCAGGAGACCGAAGGCGAGGCCGAGCTTGAGTTTAATCGTGAAGCGCATGATGGGTCCCGGCTCAGGCTTGGAGCGCGTTGAAAGGCGTGACGGTGACGGTCGATTGGCCGCGCGCGGCGAAGATCTGGTCGAGATCGGGGATGACGATCACGTCGCCGTCCCGGCGGGCCAGCAGGCGAATGAAGTCAGCGCGCCACTGGAGGCCCACGCGCGGCGCCTCCTCGGTGATGGCCCGGTCGATGGTGGTGACTTCGTGGACCTTGTCGGCGCGCAGGCCGATCAGGGTCGGCTCGCCGTCCAGGTCGTATTCGATCACCACGATGCGGCTGTCGATGGTCGCCGCCGTCGCTTCCATGTCGAAGGCCACGCGTAGGTCGACCAGCGGGATGATTCGGCCGCGGAAATTGATCACGGCGCTGACGAACGGCGGCGCGCCGGGCACGCCGGTCTCGGGCAGCAGGTCCAGGACCTCGCGCACGAGGCCGGCCTCCAGGGCGAAGGTCTCGCCGCGCAGATCGAAGGTCAGGGCCTCGATCGGCGCGCCTGAAGTGTCGATGGTCATGGCCGGGGCCCTCATCAGCTGGCGGCGCGCAGTTGCGCGTCCTGGCGTTGGCCGGTGGCCACGAGGTGGCCGATGTCGAGGATCAGGGCCACGCCGCCGTCGCCCAGGATGGTCGCGCCTGAGAAGGCGCCGACCTCGGCGTGGAAACCCGACAACGCCTTGATGACGGTCTGGTGGTCGCCGAGGATCTGGTCGACGACCAGGCCCACGCGCTCGTGACCGGTCGAGACGACGACGATCTTCTGGTGGGCGTCGGGCTCCAGGCCCGTGGCGAACATCTGCCGAAGGCGGATGAAGGGCACCAACTGGTCGCGCAGGGTGATCAGGCTGCGGCCCGTCGAGCGGAGATCCTGCTCGACCGACAGCTCCACGCATTCCTCGACCGAGGACAGCGGGATGACGTAGCGGCTGGTCCCGACCCGCACGAGCAGGCCGTCGATGATCGCCAGGGTTAGCGGGATACGCAGCGAGACGACCGAGCCCTGACCCGGGGTGCTGGTCAGTTCGATGGAGCCGCGCAGACCCTCGATGGTCTTCTTGACGACGTCCATGCCGACGCCGCGACCCGAGAGGTTGGTGACCGCGGCGGCGGTCGAGAAGCCAGGCGCGAAGATCAGTTGCAGCAGTTCGTTGTCGCTCAGCACTTGGCCGGGCTGGATCAGGCCGTTTTCCTCGGCCTTGGCGCGGACCCGGGCGCGGTCGACGCCGCGGCCGTCGTCGGTGATCGTGATCACCACCTCGGCGCCGGACTGGCGGGCGGCCAGCACGATCTGGCCGGCCTCGGGCTTGCCGGCGGCCAGGCGCTGCTCGGGCGTTTCCAGGCCGTGGTCGGCCGAGTTGCGGATTAGGTGGATCAGCGGATCGGCCAGGCGCTCGATCACCGTCTTGTCGAGTTCGGTGGCCTCGCCCTCGGTCGAGAGCTCGATCGTCTTGCCGGTGTCGCGGGCCAGGTCGTGGATCAGGCGGCGGAAGCGGCCGAACAACTGGGCGATCGGCACCATGCGTACGACCATCATGGTGTCGCGCATTTCCGAGGCCAGGCGTTCGATTTCCTCGGCGACGGCGCGCAGGGCGATGTCGCTGCTGCTGGCGGCCAGTTGCTTCAGGCGCGATTGGGCGATGACCAGTTCGCCGACCCGGTCCATCATCTCATCGAGGCGCTCGGCCGGCACGCGCACGGTGTCGCCGCCGGCCTTGGCGCGGCCCTCGTTGGCGGCCTCGACCTGGACCGCGGCGGTTTGCGGCGCGGCGACGGCTTCGACGGCTTCCGGGAGCGTTTCGCGCTCAGCGGGCGCGGCGCTCACGTCCTGGATGTCCAGGGTCATGTCGTCGATCACGAAGATGAAGACATCCTCGATCGCATCGCGACCGTGCGGGGTGACCAGGGTCACGTCCCAGGCCAGGTGGCATTCGGTCGGGACGAGGACGTCGAAGTCGGGCACGGCGTCGGTGAGGGCGGTCACCGTGCACTCGCCCAGTTCGCGCAGCTCGTCGAGCAGGGGCAGGGGACGCGTGCCGTTGACCAGAGCGTCGGCCGGCAGGCTGAATTTCACGCGCCAGGTATTGAGGCCGGGCGCGGCGGACGCGGCGGCCGGACCACCGGCGCTGGCGACCACGCGATGCAACTCGGCCAGCAGGAGGTCGCCCGCGGCCTGTTCGGCGGGGCGTCCGTCGGCGAGGGCGCGCATGTGGTCCTGACAAGCCAGGACGGCGCCGACCAGCTCGGACGTCGCGGCGACCTCGCCCTTGCGGACGCGGTCAAAGGCGGTTTCGCAGTGGTGGGTGAAAGCGGCCAGGGCGTCGAAGCCGAACATGGCCCCAGAGCCCTTCAGAGTGTGGAGCCCGCGGAAGACCGCGTCGACCAGATTGCGATCGCCTGGGCGATGCGCCAGGTCCAGCAGGCCCTGTTCGATCTCCTCGAACAGCTCCTGGGCTTCCTGGCGGAAGATTTCGACGGGGTCCTGGCCGCTCACTTGGCGAGGACCTTCTTGACGACCCGGACCAGCTGTTCCGGGTCGAAGGGCTTGGTCAGCCACCCGGTCGCGCCGGCGGCCTTGGCCTGGGCCTTGATCTCGGCGTCGGACTCGGTGGTCAGGAACAGGATCGGCACGCCGGCCCCGGCGGGGCGCTTGCGCAGCTCGCGGATCATCGCCAAGCCGTCCATGACAGGCATGTTCAGGTCGGTGACGATCAAGTCGAAGCCACCGGCGCTGCCCTTGTCCAGGCCGTCCTGGCCGTTGACGGCCTCGGTGACGGCGTAGCCTTCGCCGCTCAGCGCGATCTTGATGGCCTGCCGGATACTGGCGGAATCGTCGACGGTGAGGATCGCGGTCATTGAGCTGCCCCTTGAAGCCAGAAGGTGGCGCGGTCGGAGGTTTCGTCGTCGAGGAACCCGCCGCGCCGCAGGACTTCCAGTAGAGGACCAGTGGCCGGCGTGTTGAGCGACAGGCCGACGCCGATTTCGCCCGCCTTGCGGCGCGCGGATTCCAAAAGTTGGATGAAGGTCAGATCAATTTCAGTGAGGTCTTCGACGTGGATAACCACGGGTTCTTGCTCATGCAGCAAGGCTCCAAGCTGCTCGTGAGCTTGAGCAATATTCGAGATCGTCACCTCGCCGGCGAACGAAATCGATTTTCTTCCGACGTCAGACAATAATTTCGCCCCTGCAGCAAATAAATATCGCCGTTACGCGAATATTCGCTTGCGTAGAACTTTGGTAGGAGCGCCCTTAAAACAAGGTAAATGAGACAACCTATGGCAGCGCGGCAATTTGTCACGACCTGCTGGCGCAGTCGGCTGGCCGACGGATGGGCGCGCGATTCCACGCCGCCCTATCGGGTGTGACCATTACGTATGCGGGTCCCGGACCTTGGACCTTACTCCTGACGAGGAAGAGAGCTTCTTCCCCTCGGTGTCTCCGAGCGGCAATCAACCTCAAAGGAGAGAACCGTGAACAAGTCGATCGTAGCGGCCCTGGCGGGCCTTGCAATGCTGGGCGCCACCCCTTCCCTGGCCCAGGGTATCGGCCACAAGCTCTTCATGCGGGGCTCGATCGTCGAGACCGACGGCGCTGGCCCGGTCGTCTGCATCGGCAAGGCCGATGGGGCCACCGTCGGCCAGACCCTCGAAGTCTACCGCGCCAAGCAGCTTCCGGGACCGGGCAAGTCGCCGCCGACCTACCGCCGCGATCTCGTCGGCCACGTGATCATCGATCATATCTTCGACGACCATTTCGCGCACGTGCGCGTCGCCGACGGCGCCCCCGCCAAGCACGACATCGTCGAGCTGGTCCGGAACTGACTCACCTTGGAGGGGCGGTCGCCAAACGCCCGCCGGCGCCGATGAAGGACATGTGATCCCGAAAGAGCGGGGATATCGATGCGCCTACGGCCAACCCTCTTGAGGCTCCTCGCGGTCGCGCTGCTGGCCAGCGCCTCCGCGGCGTCGGTGTCCGCGCAGGACGCTGATGAGCACGCCGCCCATCATCCCGCGACCGCCGACGCGGACCCAACGGGCGCCATGGCGCCGGGGTCTGCGCCCGCCGCCGCCATGCCATCAACCACCTCGGCCATGCCGGCCGGCGCGGCCGAGGACGCTGGCATGGCGGAGATGGCGGGCATGATGAGGAAGATGGACACGGCGGCGAGCTGTTGCGGCCCCGGCCAGGATAACGGCCCGTTCTTTTCGCGCCTTCTGACCCTGCCGGACCTCGATCAGAAGGCTCGCCAGGCGTTGGCGAGAGACGCGGAGGCGAGGGTTCATCGCGGCCTTGTGCTCGCGAGCGAGGGCGCCGCCGAAGGCGCGCACGCTTCCGACTCGACCGCACGCGCGGCGGCGGCGCGGAAACTTCGGGAGGGCGCCGATCTCTACGCCAGCGGTGTAGCCGGGAAGAGCGCGCTTGAGGGGGACGCATCGGGACCGACGCTCGCGACCGATTGGTTCCGAACGCAGCTTTCGGTCGGAACCGTCCTGTCGGGCGCGCACACGGCGCATCCTTTCGGGATTTCGCCGGCGCACCTGCTGCTGATGCTGTTTCTGACGCTTTTGAGCGCCAGCCTCATCGCCCTGCAACTGTTTCGTCTTCAGCGCATCCGCAAGATCGTCGCCGTGGCGCCGACTGTGTCAGGGGGCGCGGCTGGGGGCGCGACTGGGGGCGGCCGGGAAGCGGCGGCTCCGGCTACCGCAACCGCCCTGGGCGCGGCAAAGGCCGTGGCCCCAAGCAGCGTTGCAAGCCTGGCGCCGCGCAAGCCGAGAAGCTGGACCGGCGTGTTGCGAGTCGCGCAGATCCTGCGCGAGACTCCCACCATACTGACCTTCCGGTTCGCCGATCCAGCCGCCGACCGCCTGCCATTCGACTTCCTCCCCGGGCAGTTCCTGCAGGTCGAGGTGGAGCCGGAACCTGGCAAGTCCGCACGCCGGTCCTACACGATCGCCTCGTCCCCGACCCAGCGCGCCTATGCCGAACTTTCGGTGAAGCGCGAAGAGCAGGGGGCCGTCTCACGCTACCTCCACGACCACGTGAAGGTCGGAGATCTCGTCAAGGTCTCCGGCCCCTTCGGCGCCTTCACCTTCACGGGGACCGACGCCGACAGCATCGTGCTCATCGCGGGCGGCGTCGGGATCACGCCGATGATGTCGGTCCTGCGCTATCTCACCGACACCGCCTGGCCGGGCGAGATCTTTTTCCTCTACGGCGCGCGGTCGACCGAAGAGTTCGCCTTCCGCGAGGACATCGAGCGCCTCGAACGCCGTCACGACAATCTGCATGTCTTCGCCGCCATGCATCGGGCGCCCGGCGCCGTGTGGCATGGGGCCGAAGGGCCGCTCACCAAGGACATGCTCACCAGCGTGGTCCCGGACCTCGCGCGCCGCCGCATTCATCTTTGCGGTCCGCCGGCCATGATGGCGGCCATGAAGGCCCAGCTCGCCGAGCTTGGGGTCCCCGAGGCGCAGCTCCATACCGAGGCCTTTGGGCCGGCGTCCCTGCCGATGGATCCGCTTGAGCCGCCAACCCAAGCCGCGCCCGTGGCCCAACCCGGTCCGACGCCAGCGTCGCCGGTCGCGATCGGTGCGGAGACGACCGCCGCCACCATCACCTTTTCGGTTTCAGGGGTGTCGGCGCCGTTGCCCGCCAATCAGACGGTCCTCGAAGCCGCCGAGGGCGCGGGAGTCGAGATTCCCTATTCCTGTCGTGTCGGCGAGTGCGGCGTCTGCGTCACCAAGCTCGTCGACGGCGAGGTCACCATGGCCGTCGAGTCCGGTCTCGCGCCGCAGGACAAGGCTCAGGGCTACATCCTGGCCTGCCAGGCCAAGACGACCGGCCAGCCGCTGGTGGTCGAAGCCTGATGCGCGAGCGCGGGGACATCCTCGTGGCGATGCTCGCGGGCTTCATCCTGGTCTTCCCGCTGGGGTTCGTGCTCCACGTCTCGTCGCGGTTTCCGGGGAGCTTCGCCGGCGGCATGCTCGGCATTCTCGCCGTTCTGACGATGCTGTTGACGCTCCCCTATGTCGCGGCCAAGCACATCGGCGTCGTCGACCGCGTCCTGTCGAGATTCGTGGCCAAGCCGACCCTCTTGGCGGTCCATGTCTACGCCGGCGTGCTCGCGCCGCTGCTCGCCCTGTTTCACGCGGCGCATAAGCTGGACAGTCCTCTCGGCGTGATGCTGACCGGGCTTCTGCTGCTCACGGTCCTGAGCGGATTCGTCGGCCGGTTTCTCCTGGCCGAGCTGGCGCGGGCGCTGCGTGGCCGCAAGAGCGAGCTGGCCTCGCTCAAGGCGGCCTATCTGAACCTGCCGCCGCCCCCCTCGGGCGCGGAGCCGCCTCGTCCGCTCGGCCGACTGACCAGCCTGCTGTTCAGGCCGGGCGATCCGCCCACGGCGCCGGCGCCCGCCGACAAGGTCGCGCTGGCCGCCGCGCTGTCGGACAGCGAATACGCCGTGCGGGCGGAAGCGGCGACCAGTTCGCTGTTCGCCAAGTGGCGCCTGCTGCACGTCGTGGCTGGCGTCGTCCTCTATGGGCTGATCCTGCTCCATGTCGGCGCCGCCCTTTATTACGGGCTGCGTTGGCTATGAAGCAGTCGACCCTGCTCTTTGGCCTGTTCGTCGTGGCGCTGCTGGTCGTTCTGATCGGTTTTCCGGCGGTCATGCCGACCAGTACGCCGGCCAACAGCGGCGTAATTGAAGGCCTGGTTTCGCCCGGGCCGCTCTCGGCGGCCCACCAGACCTTCGCTGGCCAGTGCACGACCTGCCACACGCCGCTGAAGGGCGTGGAGAGCAAGACGTGCCTGAGCTGTCATGCCGGGCGGGATTTCGGCGGCAAGCAGTCGACCCAGTTCCACGCGACGGTCGCCGGGTGCGCCGCGTGCCACGTCGAGCACGGCGGCGGCCGCGGCGTCTCCCGCATGAACCATTCCGCGCTGCTGGATCCCAAGCTCTGGAAGCATCCCGTAACGATCCCGGCGGCGGCCAGGAATGCCGGAACCGCCGGCCTGGACTGCGCCAGTTGCCATTCGATCCGGGACCCGCACCAGGGCCTACTCGGCGAGGCCTGCGCCAGTTGCCACACGGTGAGCACTTGGCGCGTCGAGGACTATCGGCATCCCTCGGTCAACTCGGCCCAATGCGCCGAGTGCCACAAGCCGCCGCCCAGTCACCAGATGATGCATTTCAGCATGGTGTCGCAGCGGGTCGCGGGGGAGACCGCGCGCGTTGACCAATGCTTCGCCTGTCACACGACCGATAGCTTCAACAACATCCGCAAGCGAGGCTGGTATGATCACCATTGATTTTGCCGGCGACGCCCTCAGCGCCAGGCTGGCCGTGGCCATTCTTGAGCCGACCGGCGCCCCCGGGCGTCGCTGATGTGAACTCCACGTATATGGCCGCGGATCGCCGCTGCGCATGGTGGCCGCAAGTTGAACCGGCGGCGAAAAACCACGTCCCGTCAGTCAGAACCGGCCCATTTTCTTGGAGAATCCCATGCGCAAGACCTCCCTCCTGATCGCCGCTTTCAGCCTTCTCGCGCTGGGATCGGCCGCACACGCCGAAGACGACATGCAAACGCCCGCGCCGGCGAAGCCGGCGACGACCGCCACACCAAGCCCTCAGCAACAGCAGGGAATGCAGCACGGCGGCGGCAAGATGCACGAGCAGATGATGAAGGACCACGCTGCGGGCATGGCCGGCATGAAGGCCAAGAAGAACCCGCCGGCCTCGTCGGGCATGATGATGGGCTGCAGCGACGGCTCCAGCTGCAAGGACAAGAAGGCGCCCGGCACGACCACCGACAAGCCGGACGCCCCCATGCCGATGAAGGACATGTAACTGGCGCTTAAGAGGAAGAAAGGGCCCGCCCCCGGCATTGGGGCGCGGGCCATTTCCTACTTCAGACGCGGGACGCCAGCCTGCGACATCTACTTATTCACCTCGCGCCTGGGCAGCGAATACCGTTCGACATCAACATTGGAGGAGCGGCGTCATGTTCGAGCAAGCCATCAAGACCGTGAAATCCACGCCGCTCTTCCGCGAGCGCTACGACAACTGGATCGGTGGGCGATGGGTCGCCCCGCTCGGCGGCGCCACGTTCACCGATCATAGCCCGATCAACGGGCGCGCCATCGCGGCCTTCGCCTCGTCCGGGCCTGAAGACGTGGAGCTCGCCCTCGACGCCGCCCACGCCGCCAAGGCGGCCTGGGCCCGGGTGTCGCCTTCGGATCGCGCGCGAATGCTCAATCGGATCGCCGATCGGCTCGAGGAAAACCTCGAGTTCTTCGCGCTCGCCGAGACGATCGACAATGGCAAACCGATCCGCGAGACGCGCGCCGCCGACGTTCCCTTGGCGATCGACCATTTCCGCTATTTCGCCGGCTGCATCCGGGCCGAGGAAGGCGCGATCTCGACCATCGATGACGACACGATCGCCTATCATTTCCGCGAGCCGCTCGGCGTGGTCGGCCAGATCATCCCGTGGAATTTCCCGCTGCTGATGGCCGCGTGGAAAATCGCCCCGGCCTTGGCGGCGGGCAACTGCACCGTGATCAAGCCCGCGTCTCAGACGCCGCTGACCCTTTTGCTCTTCGCCGAGTTGACGGCCGACATCCTGCCGCCCGGCGTCCTCAATGTGCTGACCGGTCCCGGCGGGACCGTCGGTCGCGCGATCGCCGAAAATCCGCGGATCGCCAAGGTCTCCTTCACCGGGGAGACGACGACCGGGCGCCAGATCATGCACTACGCCGCCGACCACCTGATCCCCCAGACGATGGAGCTCGGCGGCAAGTCGGCCAACATCTTCCTGCCCGACGTGATGGATCGGGACGATCGCTTCCTCGACAAGGCCCTCGAGGGGTTTGCGCTTTTCGCGTTCAACAAGGGCGAGGTCTGCACCTGTCCGTCACGCGCGCTGGTCCACGAATCGATCTTCGACAGGTTCATGGAA
The DNA here is from genome assembly GCF_040545685.1 of Caulobacter sp. 1776. NCBI lineage: Bacteria > Pseudomonadati > Pseudomonadota > Alphaproteobacteria > Caulobacterales > Caulobacteraceae > Caulobacter > Caulobacter sp. 1776. Next base: position 631,761 of record NZ_JBEPMI010000001.1, on the reverse strand, counting down.
AGGGCGCTGGCCCGCGTTGCGGCCATCCGTCAGGGCGACCCGCTGGATGCGGCCACTCAAGTCGGCGCCCAGGCTTCCGAAGACCAACTGCACAAGATCCTCGGCTACGTCGAGATCGGGAAGGCCGAAGGCGCCGAATGCCTGATCGGCGGAGAGCGAGCGCTTCCAGGCGGCGAGCTGGACCGGGGCTATTTCGTCCAACCGACGGTGTTCGTCGGTGAGAACCGCATGCGGATCTTCCAGGAAGAGATTTTCGGCCCCGTGCTTTCGGTGACGCGGTTCAGCACCGTCGAGGAGGCGATCGATATCGCCAATGACACGCCCTACGGCCTTGGCGGCGGCGTCTGGTCGCGCAACGGCAACAACGCCTATCGCGTCGGCCGCGCCCTGCAAGCCGGACGCGTCTGGACGAACTGCTACCACGTCTACCCGGCCCACGCGGCGTTCGGTGGCTACAAGGCCTCGGGCTTCGGCCGCGAGAACCACAAGATGATGCTGGATCACTACCAGCAAACCAAGAACCTCCTGGTCTCGTACGACGAGGCCCCCCTGGGTCTGTTCTGATCGGCTGCCCTGGACGCCCCAGGGAATAGGCAATGAAGGCGGCCCTAGCGCCTTCGCCAGCCGCTGCTGGTCATCACATCGACATTCGCTTGAAAGCCACCTCGATGCTTCCCGTCCGCTCGTCCGCCGCCCCCGTCGGAAGGCGCCAGCTCGTTGGCGGCCTTGCGATGGGCGCCTCGCTGGCGCTCCTCGGAAACCCCGCCTGGGCCGTTGCGGCCCAGCGCGCGGCGGCCGAACTCGCCGGCCCCGACTTCGAGCTCGAGATCAGCAAGATCGCTGTCAATCTGACGGGACGGCCCCGCTTCGCGACCGCGGTCAACGGCGCCACGCCAGGCCCGACCCTGCGCTTCCGCGAGGGCGACGTGGTCACCCTCCGCGTCACCAATCGCCTCGACGAGATGACCAGCATCCATTGGCATGGACTCATCGTTCCCGCCGACATGGACGGCGTGCCGGGGATTAGTTTCGGCGGGATCGCTCCCGGCGAGACCTTCACCTATCGCTTCGAAGTCAGGCAGCACGGCACATACTGGTACCACGCGCATACGCTCGCCGAGCAGACGGGTCTGTTCGGCGCGATCATCATCGCTCCAAGGGACGAGGCGGTCGTCGGCGACAAGGTTCAGAGGGACCATGTTGTCATGCTGAGCGACTGGACGGACGAGCCGCCGCTGCAGGTCTTTCTCAATCTGAAGAAGCAGTCCGACTACTACAATTTCGCCCAGCCGACCGCCGGCGATTTCCTCAAGGACGTCAAGGCGCTCGGTCTTGGGGAGGCCGTCAGGCGGCGGGACATGTGGGGCCGCGCCCGCATGAACCCGACGGACTACAGCGACGTCTCGGCGACCACCTACGCCTATCTGCTGAACGGCGCGCCGCCGTCCGGCAATTGGACCGCGGTGGCGCTGCCCGGAGAGCTGGTCCGGCTTCGCTTCATCGGCGCGGGGACGGCGACATTCTTCGACGTGCGCATTCCCGGACTGCCGTTGACCATTGTCTCGACCGATGGGCAGTCGGTCCACCCGGTCACCGTCGATGAGTTTCGCATTGGACCCGGAGAAACCTACGACGTCCTCTTCACGATGCCGGACGAGCGAGCCTACACGATCTTCGCGCAGGCGATGGATCGCACCGGGTATGCGCGGGGCACGGTCGCGCCGCGCACGGGCATGGCCGCAGACGTCCCCGCGCTGGATCCGAGGCCATGGCTGGACCCGGTCGACATGATGGGCGCCATGGCGGCCATGGACATGCCGGCCGGCGCGCATGGGATGCTGGAAACGCCGCCCAAGGCGCGGCACGCCCGCACCGAATATGGCGCGAACACCGACATGCGGGTCGACTATCCGCGCGCCAACCTCGACGATCCCGGCGCCGGTCTACGCAAGCGGACGCACCGGGTTCTGACCTATGCCGACCTCAAGTCCGACGCCCCGGATCCTGACCCGCGCCCCGCTGAGCGCGAGATCGAACTCCACCTCACGGGCAATATGGAGCGCTTCGTCTGGGCGCTGGACGGCGTCAAGCTCAACGACTCCAAGCCGCTCCATTTTCCGGCGAACCAGCGGCTGCGCATGACTCTGGTGAACGACACGATGATGAGCCATCCCATGCATCTGCATGGGATGTGGAGCGATCTGGAGACGCCTGACGGCGCGTTCCAGGTCCGCAAGCATACGATCGTGGTGCAGCCGGCGCAGCGGGTCAGCTTTCGCGTCACCGCCGACGCGGTGGGACGATGGGCGTTCCACTGCCATCTGCTCTACCACATGGCGGCCGGGATGTTCCGGGAAGTCGTGGTCGCATGAGCCAGCCACGAACCTTGAGGGCGGCGGCCATCGGCCTGGCCTGCGCCGTCGCTCTGCCGATGTCCGCCTTCGCCCAGGAGGCGGAGCGGCCGTCTGCCAATCCCGCGGCCGAACCGCCGGCGCGATCCGAGCATCAGGACCATGGCGCCATGGCGATGCCCGACATGGAAAGCGTGAAGCCCTCGGGAAGCCAAACGGCGGACATGGGCCGGATGCAGGGCGGACACGCCCCGGCGGACGCCCGCAATCCGGACGACTATTCGGACGGATACGCGAACTCGACGCTGCCCAACTATGAGATGGCCGACAGGTTGTCGACGCCCAAGGTCCTGGTCGAAGAACTCGAGTTCGTTTCCGGAAACGAAGGGCAGGGCGCGAACTGGTCATTTCTGGTGACCAAGGGGCAGGACGCCGACAAGCTGTGGATCCGCAGCCAAGGGCTGAAGACCGCGCGTGAACGGCTCGACCCGGAATCGAGCGCCGAGCTTCTGTGGTGGCACAGCCGATCGCCGTTCTGGGGGACGCTGCTCGGCGTTCGCCAGGACATCGGCAAAGGGGCGACGACCTGGCTTGCCGTCGGCCTCGAGGGTTTGGCGCCTTACTGGTTCGACGTGCAATTGACCGGCTATGCAGGTGACGACGGCCGGATCGCCGGCCGGTTCAAGGCGTCGTACGACGTTCGTCTCGGCAACCGCCTCATCCTCTCGCCGCAGGTCGAATCCAATATCTACAGCAAGCCGTCGCGCGATCGCGAGCTGGGTAGCGGCCTCAGTAACGTGGAACTGGGTGGTCGACTTCGGTACGAAGTCACACGCAAGTTCGCGCCCTATGTGGGGTTCGTCTGGGAGCGAGCGTTCGGAGGCACGGCCGACTTTCGACGCGCGGACGGAGGCGCGATCAACGAGCGCCGCGTCGCCGCCGGCGTACGGTTGTGGTGGTAAAAAGTCTCTAAATCAAACATTTAGAGCATGATAGCCGCCGAAACCGCTCACACTTTCGGCTACACGCTCTAGCGCTTGGCGCGCCCCATACCGGCGGCAAAGGCGATCCTCAGGGCGTCGGAAAGACTATGGACGCCAAGCTTGGTCATCAGGCTTGCACGATGAACCTCGACCGTTCGCGAAGACACGCCTAGATCATAGGCGATGGTCTTGTTGGGATAGCCTTGGGCCAGCCCTTCCAGGACCTCCTGTTCGCGCGGGGTTAGCGCCGCGACACGCACCAACGCTTCAGTCTCTTCCACCGCCCGAACGTCGGCGTTGTCGAGGCGAGCGAACGCGCGCGCGATCGCGTCCAGCAAGGCCGCCTTCTCGAACGGTTTCTCGAGGAAGTCGATCGCTCCGGCCTTCATGGCCTGAACGGCGACCGAGATGTCGCCGTGTCCCGTGAAGACCACGACAGGCATGTTGATCCCGCGAGCCGCCATCTCGGTCTGCACCTGAAGCCCGTCTATTTCGGGCATCCGGACATCGAGAAGCACACAGCCGGCCTCCACGCTTCGGGCGACTTTCAGGAACTCGACGCCAGACGCATAGGCTTGCACGAGATAGCCCGAGGATCGCAGCATGAATCCCGCGGACTTCCTGATGGCCTCCTCGTCGTCGACCAGATGGACGATTCGTTTGTCTCTCATTCTCTTCATGCATCGGGTGATCTGGCGGGGAAGCGCTACAAGAGGGGTTACGCATCCAGTCGGACCGCCCCCTCAAAATCGTCAGCGCCTAAATCGCCTTTCCCTTGGTGATGCGGTCCAAGAAGCGACCCAAAGGCCGGTCACTGCCGGAGATCGGCTCCCGCAATGGGCGCGTACGCTTCGCGCTCGGTTTTATGAAGAGTGCTGAGTAGGCCGGCGGCCAGGGTCAGAATGGCTCCAATCGCAAGTCCAACGCGCGGGGCGCTCTCGGGCCCAAGCCGGCTGAACAGTAACGTCACCACGACAACTCCCGCTGTCTGACCTGTCAGACGCGCCATTGATTGCAAACCACCCGCCGCGCCGCTGCGCGTCGCCGGAGCCGAAAGGAACATGTTGTGGTTGTTGGTGACCTGGAACAGTCCAAAGCCAAGGCCGCAGAGCATGACGATGGGTATGATAGTGGCTGGCGCCTCGGCCAACGGCCAAACGGAGGCCATGAAGAGGCCGGCGGACAGGAAGGCGCAGCCGGTCGCGCACAGCAGGGCCGTCGTGGAGGGCTTGGCCATGCGCCCGGCCAGTGTCGCGGACACCCCGGCCATCAGCGGCCACGGCGTTATGTAGAGTCCAGTCTCCAGGGGACTGAGACCAAGGCCATGCTGGAGGTAGAAGGGAAGGGCGACCAGCCCCGCTCCCTGGCCGACGAAGCAGCAGACCGACGCGATGACCGATCGCCGGAACGAGGGCGCGCGGAGAAGGTCGAGCGCCAGGAGTGGAGCGGCGTGAGACGCCTCGCGCCGGATCAGCGTCGTCAAGCCCAGAATGGCCCCAGCGCTGGCGGCCACGGCGATGGCCGGCGCCTTCACGGTCATTTCCGCGCCGATGATCAGCAGGCCGAACCCGCACATGCTCAGGGCTAGATTCATCCGGTCGAGCCGCCGCGCAGAGCCGGGTGCGTGTGGAATGGCGCCAGCCATGGCGAGCGCCAGGAGACCGAGCGGCAGGTTGACGGCGAAGAGCCAGGGCCAACTCGCGAGCGACAGGACGAGGGCGCCGACCGACGGTCCGGCTGCTGAGGTGAGGGCGACCACCAGTGCGTTCCAGCCAATGGCGGCGCCTAGCCTGTGGGCGGGCACGATGGTGCGCATAAGGGCAACGCCAAGCGACATCACCGCGGCTGCGCCGAGGCCTTGGCCTAGGCGAGCCATCACCAGACACGCCAAGTTTGGCGCCACTGCGCAGAGACCGGAAGTGGCGGTGAATAGCGCCACGCCTCCGATGAAGACCCGGCGGAGACCTAGGCTCTCGCCCAGCGCCGCGCAGGGCAGGAGCGCCATGATGAGACCGGCTTGGTAGGCGGTGACGACCATGACCACCGAGGCGGGTGAGGCGCGTAGGTCGCGCGCAAGGGTCGGCAGCGCCACGTTCACGATCGAGGCGTCCAGCACCACAAGCATCAGGGCGCTCAGCACCGATGCGATCGCCACGGCGGAGCGGCTGGATGGGGTCATGGCCGAGCCACCCGAAGCACACCGTCCTGATCGGCGTAGCGCGTGATCCGGCGCTCCTGCTTGTCTTCGACCTGCAGGTCGCGTTCGGTGAAGCGAAAGAGCAGGGCGGGGCCGGTGCGGCAATGGGTGTCGTGGATATCGCCCGGCAGGTAGGTCATCGCGGTTCCAGGTCGAACCACGGTCGCATCGCGTTTAACCAGGCGCACCTGCTCGTCCGGATCCGTTATCCGTCCGTAGCTGCCCATCTCGATGTCGCCGCTCTGGACGCCGTACAGCACCCAGCTACGCCCATGATCGTGTGGTCGACGATAGAGACCTGCCTCTTCCGTATGGGCCAGCAGCACGAAGCCATGGTCGGCGTCGCGATAGAGTTCCCGGCTGGCCGGCTTTCCGTTGAGCAGTGCGGCCAGCCAATCCTCGGTCGGAGCGGCATGCAGCAGAGCTCGCAGATGATCCCGGCAATCGGCGATCAGTTCGCTCGAGAGCGGCCCCCAGCTGGACCGAACATCCGCGATGAAGGTTTGAAGCGAGTTCCTGTGCATTGGCTTTCCTCTCGCGCCGAGATCGGGCGTTCGATGAAAGCTAGCGTCAGGTCAGATATGGCGTAATGCGCATAGGTTGCATTGAATCATTGCGTTTGACGCCATGTTCGAAGCCGGTGTTACGCTGCTCGAATGCAAATTCCCGACCTCAACCTTCTGGTGACGCTGGACGTGCTGTTGGCCGAGGGCAGCGTCACGCGGGCGGCCGCGCGGCTTCGCCTGAGCCCCTCGGCCATGAGCCGCGCGCTGGCGCGTTTGCGCGAGGTGACGGGAGACCCCTTGCTGGTGCGGGCCGGGCGGGCGCTGGTCCCCACGCCTAGGGCGATCGAGCTTCGCGACCGTGTCGCTCAGCTGGTTCAGGACGCGCGGACGGTGCTTCGCCCGGTCGGAGCGCTGAATCTCGGGCAATTGAGGCGCGCCTTCACCCTGCGCACCAGCGAAGGGTTCGTGGAAACCTTTGCCCCAGCTCTGATCGCGCGTCTGGCTGTCGAGGCGCCGGGCGTCCAGCTGCGTTTCGTCCAAAAGCCCGATAAGGACAGCAGGCCGCTACGCGATGGTCTCATCGACCTCGAAACGGGCGTGATCGAGGGCGATACGGGGCCTGAACTTCGCACCCAGGTCCTTTTCCGTGACCGTTACGTCGGCATGGTTCGCCAGGGACATGAGATAACGGCGGGCCCGATGACGCCGGAGCGCTATGCGGCCGCGGCCCATGTGGCCGTCTCTCGCGATGCGCTCGCTAGGGGCCTGATCGACGACGCGCTAGCGCGCACCGGCGTCATCCGTGAAGTGGTCACGGTCGTGGGCGGCTTCGCCACGGCGATCGCGCTGGCGAGATCTGCGGGCTTGGTCGCCACCGTGCCTGAGCGTCACACGGAGGGGCTGAGGGACGGCCTGGTCAGTTTCGAACTGCCCATGCGCATCGCTGAATTTTCGGTGTCGTTGCTCTGGCACCCTCGCATGGACGCCGATCCAGCGCATCGCTGGCTGCGGGGGTGTGTGCGGGAGGTATGCGCAGACCCGCGCGGCTAGCCCCGGGGGCGGACTGTTCTTCCCTCTAGCATCTGAACGTCCGGTATCTGGAGATGCGCCAACGGCGACTCTCGGCGCAAAGCCGCGCTCGCCAAGACGCGTATCGATGGCGCCCCCAAGATTGTTGCGCCTGGAGAGCGACCCTTAGGGGGAAGTCTGGCGCACCCGACACGATTCGAACGTGTGACCTTTGCCTTCGGAGGGCAACGCTCTATCCAGCTGAGCTACGGGTGCATGCCGTCCAAGTCGACCCGGGACGGGAAGCGGGTCTTAGCCGAAAGGCCGCGCCCGCGCAAATGGCCTTATGCCTTTCCCATGTAAATGAAGCGGGCGACGAATAGGGCCGCCAGGACGAACAGCAGCCAATCCTTGGGCTTGGCTTGGCCGCGCAGCAGGGTCAGGCCCGCATAGGCGGTGATGCCGAACGCCAGGCCGTTGGCGATCGAGAAGGTCAGCGGAATGGCGATCACCGTCAGGAAGGCGGGAATGGCCACGCCGGGGTCGTCCCAGTCGACGTCGGCCAGGGCGCCGACCATCATCGAGCCGACGATGATCAGGGCCGGGGCCGTGGCGGCGGCCGGGATGGCCTGCACCCAGGGCGCGAAGAACAGGGTGACCAGGAACAGCAGGCCGACCACGATCGCGGTCAGGCCGGTGCGGCCGCCGGCCGCGACCCCCGAGGCGCTCTCGATATAGCTGACCACGGTCGAGGTGCCGGCCAGCGAGCCGCCGATCGTGGCGATCGAGTCGGCCGTGAGAATTCGGTTCAGGCGGGGGATCGTACCATCCGGCTGCACGAGGCCGGCCTTCTTGGTCACCGCGACCAGGGTGCCGACATTGTCGAACAGGTCGACGAACAGGAAGACGAAGATGATCTCGGCCATCGCCATGCCCATCGCGCCATTCAGATGCAGGGCGGCCGGAACGTCGAGCTTGAAGGCCGTGGCGGTCAGGGCGGCCAGGCCGTAGTCGCCGGGGACGATCTTGGCCAGGCCGAGAGCCCAGGCCGCGGCGGCCGCGACGAGAATGCCGATCAGGATCGCGCCCTTCACCCGCCAGACCATCAGCCCGCCCATGACGGCCAAGCCCAGGATGGCCAGGGCGGCCGTCGGCTTGGTCAGGTCGCCGAGCGCGACGGTGGTGGCCGGGTCGGCGACGATGATGCCGGCCTCCTTCAGGCCGATGAAGGCGATGAACAGCCCGACACCCGCCGCCACGGCCGAGAACAGCGGGCGCGGAATGGCGCCGATGATCAGCTGGCGGACGCCCGCCACGGTCAGGATCAGGAACGCGACGCCCGACAGGAAGACGCACCCCAGGGCGGTCTCCCACGGCACGCCCATGCCCTTGACGACGGTGAAGGTGAAATAGGCGTTGAGGCCCATGCCGGGCGCCAGGGCGATCGGGTAGTTGGCGATCAGGCCCATCAGGATGCTGCCGAAGCCCGCCGCCAGACAGGTGGCCGCCGCCACGGCCGCGACGGGCATGCCGGTCTGGCCCAGGATCGTCGGATTGACGATGACGATATAGGCCATGGTCAGGAAGGTGGTGAAGCCGGCCAGCACCTCGGTGCGCACCGAGGTTCCCTGGGCCGAGAGCTTGAAGAACTTCTCGATCATCTCGCCATTCCCCCGATCGACGTCACGTTTGGCGGCGTCGCTTCGTACTTGTCCCAATGCCCCGCCAGCTCGCGGACCACGACCGAGCCCACCCGATAGGCCGAGTCGAACGCGGCCATCGCGCCCTCGCCGTGGAAGGCGCGGGGGAAGGTGGGCGCGCCCAGCGGCGGGCGCGAATAGTTGCTGGCCGTGCGCAGCACCAGGACCCTCTCGAAATCGACCTTGCCGGCCTTGGCGTAGAGGTCGAGCACATCGAGGATCCCCTGGTCCTCGCAGTCGGTCATGGTGAAGGTTCCCGCGCCGTCGGTCCACAGTTTCACCCAGTCCTCGGCCCACTCCGTGCGCTTGGCGCCGTGCCAGAACCGGGTGCCGCCCAGGGCCTCGCCCTTCAGGACGAATGGCGGCTTCTGGGCGTTGGGCTCGCCGACATAGGGCGCGCGCAGGGCCGCGAGGGCCGGAGAGTCGGGGATCGCGGTCTTGGCCGTCAGGCCGTGGGCCCAGTCGACCAGCTGTCCGTTCAGCGCCCAGACCATGCCGGACGAGCCCTTGGCCGAGCCCTTCACATTGGGGCGGTCGGTTTCCAGCGAATAAAGGCCGTACGGCCAGTCGGCGGGGATTTCACGCTCGTCGACCTCGTAGATCGGGTCGGCGTCGACGACGTAGCGGGCCCAGGCGGCGCTGCCGAGCGAGGCGACCTTGGGATCGACCCCGGCGATGCCGGCCACGACCCAGTAGGTCTTGGAGAAGTCGAACTGACCCGACAGGATCAGGGCCGCGACGCTTTCGCGCGCCCGGGCCCGCATGTCGGTCATCACGCCCAGCACGCCGGTCTCGGGCGAGTATCGGGCCGGATGGCGCAGGCCGGGGACGTCGATGGTCTGCTTCAGCGGCAGGCCCTCGACCCAGGGCTGGAACTCGCCGGGCCGATCGCCGGTGACCTCGCCGATCTCGAAGGTGGCGAGCACCACGACCTTGACCGGGATCGGCTTGGTCGTCTCCGCCTGGGCCAGAGGCGCCAGGCCCAGGCACAAGGCCACGACAAGTCCCAGGATCCGCATCGCCATCACGCCCTCCGCACCGAATTCGCGGCGAAGCTGGCGTGCGCCGCGGAGGCTGGCAAGCGACCTTCGCCCCGAAACCGCGAAGGTTCTCCGCCTGATCAGTCCTTGGTCGGATCGGCCGCGTTCGGGTCGCCGTAGGTCAGGGCCAGGAAGACGTCCTCCAGGTCGGGGTCCTCGGTGGCGATGTCCTTGATGTGCACGCCGCTGGCCCGCACGGCCGCCAGCACCTGCTCGACGCTGGACTGGCCGGTGCGATAGCTGACCTGGAAGGCGCCGTTGGCCCGCAGCTTGGTGTCGAAGCCGGCCAGGGCCGGGGCGGTGGTCACCGGATCGTCGGGCGTGACCACGACGTTGCGGCTGTCCATCCGGCGCAGCAGGGTCGAGGTCGGCTCGCAGGCGACCACCTCGCCGCGATTGACGATGGCGATCTCGTCGCACAGCTCCTGGGCCTCTTCCAGATAGTGGGTGGTCAGCACGATGGTGACGCCCAGCTGGTTCAGACCCTGGACGTACTGCCAGAGCTGGCGGCGCAGCTCGACATCGACCCCGGCGGTCGGCTCGTCCAGAATCAGCACCGGCGGCTGGTGGACCATGGCCTTGGCGACCATCAGACGGCGCTTCATGCCGCCCGACAGCTGACGGACATAGGCGTTGGCCTTGTCGCCCAAACCCAGGGCGTTCAGCAGCTCGTCGGTGCGGCGCTCGTTCTTGGGCACGCCGTAGAAGCCGGCCTGGACCTCCAGCGATTCGCGCGGCGTGAAGAACACGTCGGCGGCCAGCTCCTGCGGCACCACGCCGATCGCGGCGCGGGCGTCGCGCGGCCGGGTGTCGATGTCGCGGCCCCAGATCCGCACCGTCCCCGAGCTCTTGCGCACCAGCCCGGCCAGGATGTTGATGAAGGTCGACTTGCCCGCGCCGTTGGGACCCAGCAGGCCGAAGATCGAGCCGCGCGGGACCTTCAGGTCGATGCCGTTCAGGGCCCGCTTTTCCGGCGAGGTCTTGGTCCCGGCATAGGTCTTGTAGAGGCCTTCGGCTTCGATGGCGTAGGCGGGCAGGTCCATGGGCATTCCAGATGGGAGACGGGCAGATCGGGAGGCGACAACGCCGTATGAGGCGCGCGTCGATTGACGGCGCCTTCCGGCGTCGCATAGGTATGCCTCGTTCGCGGCCACGCCAAGGCCACGTCTGAATTCGAAGGTTCCGCCCATGGCGCGCAAGGCCAAGTCCACCTCCGCTCTCGACGCCCTGCCCGGATCGGCGACGGCCGAGCCCACGACGGTTCCGACCGCGATGGACACCCTGGCCCAGGCCGGTCCTGCGCCGGAGACGATCCTGGTCCGTTCGCACCGCATCGCCTGCGACGGCGTCGGCGGGGCCTTGGGGCATCCGCGCGTCTGGCTCGAAATGGGCGCGGCCGGCTTCGTCGATTGCCCGTACTGCGACCGCCGTTTCGTGGCCACCACGGCCGTGGGCGACGAGAACGAGATTCTCGCCCCGGGCGTCTACGAAGGCGCCGGCGGCCACTAGGTGACCGACCTCGTCCCGCCGGAAGAGCGCGCCGAGACCCTGGCCAAGGCCTGGGAGAAGGCCCAATGGCCGCACGAGGCGCCGGTGCTGCGGGCCATCGCCATGCCGTCCGACACCAATCCCGAAGGCGACATCTTCGGCGGCTGGCTGCTGTCGCAGATGGACCTGGCGGCGGCCTCGATCGCATTCCACCGCGCCGCGGGCCGCTGCGCCACCATCGCCATCGACGGCATGACCTTCATCAGCCCGGTGTTCGTCGGCGACGAGGTCAGCCTGTTCGCCAAGGTCGTCCATACGGGTCGCACCTCGCTGAAGGTCTCGGTGGAAGCCTGGCGCCGCCGCCGCGACGGCGAACAGGCCCACAAGGTCACCGAAGGCGTCTTCACGTTCGTGGCCATAGACGAACACCGCAAGCCGCGGCCGCTGCCGATCTAGGCGCGCTTCGGCCGCTTCACGCGGTTCACCGCTGAAGGTGGTGGGGAGGCGACGGAGCGGCCGGGCGAACCCGGAGACCGTGAGTTTGATTTTACGTTTCGGCTCGGACGACCGCTCCGCCAGGCTGTTCTTTGCCGTGAGGACGGCGGGCGTGAGCGTTGTCTGCTCGGGCCTCCGTTACCCCCGGACGGGCGCGGACCAACTGGATCGGCTATTCCGTCTCCAGCTCGGCGATCCACGATAGGCGGCTTTAGATCGATCACCGCCCTGTCGCTCCGCGCTCGCCTCTCCACGGCCCTTCCCGGGATCCCGGATCTATCCAACGAACAGACCCCGGTCCGGACCGCTTCGAGACCACGCGGCCCCGCTCAACCTATCCCCATCGCCGCTTTGGGCCGGATCCAAGCGCCCTCCCCTCGCGACGGGGACAGCTATGAGTATGGGGCGGGTTTGAACGCGGATCATTCAGGGACGCGTAAAAGTGGGAAGTGGTTGATTTCGTGGGGTTCGATCTCGCGAACGCCGGGGATACAGTGCGCTCAATCCCCGTGAATCCCTCTCTCTGAGAGAGAGGGAGGGGCCCATGCGCAGCATGGGAGGGTGAGTGGTTACACCCTCAACCGGCGCGCCGGCACGTCGCCCGCAACAGAGCCAAGACCGTCCTAGGGCTTCGCCTACCCACTCACCCTCCCACGCCTTCGGCGCGGGCCCCTCCCTCTCTCCATGAGAGAGGGATTCACGGGGGGGCGTGCTGGCTTGATGCGAAATCTTCCCGCCCCGGAGGAAGGAGTCCTCCGTCCATCTCGACATCTCCCAACGGCGGAAGTTTGCCAGAGCAAACGTCGACTTTCCATCCCAGCCGTCGTTCGTCAGGTCCGGTTGCGGTCGGTGTGATGTCGCCCCAACATCCCGCCGCCTACAACGATGGAATCACCGAGCGATGCCGGACGTGATCACGACGTGTCGCCTCACCCGAGAGACCGCCGGGCTGCTCGAGACCATCGCCGAAGACGTCTTCGACGCGGACATCGACGCCCGGCGGCTGGCGACCTACCTGGAGTCGCCGGGGCATCTGATGGTCGTCGCGGTTCGCGGAAACCAGGTGATCGGCCAGGTCGCGGCCTATGTTCACGGCCACCCCGATCGAGCGCCGGATCTCTACATCGACAATCTCGGCGTGGCGCCGCCTTTCCAGCGGCGGGGCGTCGCGCGACGCCTGGTCGAAGAGGTCTTGGCGTGGGGCAAGACGCTGGGCTGTGACCAGGCGTGGATCGTCACGGACACCGAGAACACGGCCGCTCGCGCCCTCTACGAGGGCCTGGGCGCGGCGGCCGAGCCGATCGTGATGTTCTCCTACAGGCTCTGACCCGCCGCCATTCTTCAGCAAGACCTCACAATTCGCTCATGCCGCTCACCGGGCGCCCGCGCCAGGGTGCGGGCCTCACTGGAATGGGGATGACGATGACCGAGATGATGAAGAGCAACGGCCGGCGGATCGCGGCGTGGAGCGTGGTGGCGGCCTTGATCGCGACGCCGTGGGTGGCGATGCAATTCACGGCCGAGGTGAAGTGGACGCTGTTCGACTTCGCCCTGTTCGGCGGCCTGCTGGTCGGGTCGGGCCTGGTGCTCGAGTTCGCGGCCTGGAAGGCGCACAGCCTGGCCTATCGGGCCGGCGTCGGCCTGGCCCTGGCGGCGTCCGTGCTGCTGGTCCTGGTCACCGGCGCGGTCGGGATCATCGGCTCCGAGGCCAATGCCGCCAACCTGATGTACGCCGCCGTGCTGCTGGTCGCGATCGGCGGCTCGGCCATGGCGGGCTTCAAGGCGGGCGGCATGGCCCACGCGATGGGGGCCGCGGCGCTGGTCCAGGTCGCGATCATGATCATCGCCCTGGTCGGCGACCTGGGGGCCGGCGGCGCGATCTGGCCGCGCGACCTGATCGGGGCGACGGCGGTCTTCGCGGCGCTGTGGCTGGCCTCGGCCGGGCTGTTTCGCAAGGCGGCCCTGAAAGAGGTGGGGGCTTAGGCGCCGCGCTCGGCCTTCACGAAGTCGACGAAAGCGCGCAGCGGCGCGGGCATGTGGCGGCGGCTGGGATAGTAGAGATAGGGGCCCGAGAACGGCGGCAGCCAGTCGGCCAGCACGGTCTCGAGCCGCCCGGCGGCGATCGACTCCGCCGCGAAGTCCTCGAACGTGGCCAGCAGGCCGACCCCGGCCTCGCAGGCCGCCAGCTTCAGATCGCTGTCGGTCGTGGTCAGCCGGCCGGGCGGATTGAGGCGGATGACCTCGCCGTCCTTCTCGAACTCCCAGGGATAGGACGCGCCGCTGGCGAAGCGGTGGCGGATGCAGGCGTGGTCCAGCACCTCGCGCGGATGGGTCGGCCTGCCGTGAGCGGCGAAATAGGCCGGCGCGCCGACGATGACGAACCGCTGCGGACCCGACAGCGGCACGGCGATCATGTCCTTGTCCAGCCGCTCGTCGTAGCGCACCCCGGCGTCGAAGCCGGCGGCCAGCACGTCGATGAAGCTGTCGTCGGCGACGATCTCGACGGCGACGCCAGGGTTCTGGGCCAGGAACTTCGGGATCAGCCGCGGAAGCGTCACCTTGGCCGTCACCACCGGCACGTTCAGGCGCAAGGTGCCGGTCGGGCTGTCGCGGAAGGCGTTGACCTCGTCCAGCGCCAGGGCGACGTCGGACAGGGCGGGGGACAGGCGCTCCAGCAGCCTCTGGCCGGCCTCGGTCGGCGTGACGCTGCGGGTGGTGCGGTTCAGCAGGCGCACGCCCAGCCGGGTCTCCAGCCGCCGGACCGCCTCGCTCAGCGACGAGGCCGAGACGTTGCGCGGGCCGGCGGCGGCGCGAAAGCCGCGCGCGCGGGCCACGGCCGTGAAGGCGTCGAGATCGGCGAAGTCGGCCTGCTGCATTGTGCGAAATCCAGAACGGCCCGTGCGAACTTGATCGGATTATCGCACGAAGCGATCGCGCGCATAACCCTCCTCGCCCCAAGGAGAGATCTGATGAAAACCCTGAAGCTCGGCCAGACCGGCCCCGTCGTTTCCGCCCTCGGCCTCGGCTGCATGGGCATGTCGGACATGTACGGCCCCAGCGACCGCGCCGAGAGCCTGGCCACCTTCGACGCCGCCGTCGAGGCCGGGGTGACCCTGATCGACACCGGCGATTTCTATGGCATGGGCCACAACGAGATGCTGATCGGCGAGGCGCTGAAGACCCACAAGCGCGATAGGCTGGTGATCAGCGTCAAGACCGGGGCCCTGCGCGATCCGGTCGGTCAGTTCCTCGGCTTCGACGGCCGCCCCGCCGCGATCAAGAACTTCCTGGCCTATAGCCTCAAGCGTCTGGGCGTCGACCACATCGACATCTACCGGCCTTCGCGCCTGGATCCGTCGGTGCCGATCGAGGACACCATCGGCGCCATCGCCGAGATGGTCCAGGCCGGCTATGTCCGCCATATCGGCCTGTCGGAGATGGGCTCGGAGACCATCCGCCGGGCGGCCAAGGTCGCGCCGATCGTCGACTTGCAGATCGAATATTCGCTGATCTCGCGCGGTGTGGAAAAGGACATCCTGCCGACCCTGCGCGAACTGGGCATCGGCATGACCGCCTATGGCGTGCTGTCGCGCGGCCTGATCAGCGGCCACTGGACCATGGACAGCGGCAAGGCCGGCCACGACTTCCGCGGCTTCAGCCCGCGCTTCGTCGGCGACAATCTCGAGGCCAACCTGAAGCTGGCCGAGGCTTTGCGCGCGGTCGCCGAGAGCAGGGGCGCGACCACGGCCCAGGCCGCGATCGCCTGGGTCGCCTCGCGCGGCGACGACATCGTGCCGCTGGTCGGCGCGCGCCGCCGCGATCGCCTGGCCGAGGCCCTGGGCGCGCTGGAGGTCAAGCTGAGGCCCGAGGACCTCGCCGCGATCGAGGCCGCCGTGCCGGTCGAGGCGGTGGCCGGAACGCGCTACGCCGAGGCGATGATGGCCCACCTCGACAGCGAGCGCGGCGCGCGCTGAGCCCTCTTGCGTGACGTCACGGGACGGGCGTGAAATGCGCCCATGAGCATGCCCGTCTTCGACCTCGACCTGCTGCCGTTCGCCGCCCTGATGGGCGTTTCCGTCACGCACGCCGCCCCCGACCGCGTCGAGGGGCGGCTGGTCGTGCGGCCCGACCTGTGCACCGCCGGCGGCATCCTGCACGGCGGGGCGGCCATGGCCCTCGCCGACAGCCTGGGGGCCATCGGCGCCTTCCTGTCGACGCCGGAGGGCAAGCGCACCACGACGCTGGAGAGTAAGACCAACTTCATCGGCTCGGCCAGGGTGGGGAGCACGGTGGTCGCGACGTCGACGCCGCTGCACGTCGGCAAGCGTTCCAGTGTCTGGACCACGCGGATCGAGACCGAGGACGGCAAGCTCGTGGCGGTGGTCACCCAGACCCAGATGACAGTGGAGTAGCGCGCCATGTTCGAGTCCCGGCACATCAGCATCCGGATCCACCGGCCGGCGGCGGAGGTCTACGCCTTTACCCGTGAGCCAGAGAGCTTCGCCAAGTGGGCGGCCGGCCTGGCCTCGGGGCTCGAGCGGGACGGCGAACACTGGATCGCCCACGGCCCGGGCGGCGACGTGACGGTGAGGTTCTCGCCGGAGAACGCCTATGGCGTGCTCGATCACTGGGTGACCTTGCCGGACGGGACCGAGCTCTACATGCCGCTGCGGGTGGTGGCCAATGGCGAGGGGGCCGAGGTCGGCATGACCCTCTATCGGCCCGCCACCATGTACGACGACGCGGCCTTCGATCGCGACGCTGCGGCGGTGGCCCGCGACCTGGCCAAGCTGAAGGCGCTGCTGGAGGCGTGATCGCCTTCGCGGAAGGCCTCGAGCTGGCTATTCGCAGAACACCCGCACGCGGGTGTCGTCGCGATCGACATTGACGGTCAGCTCGCTGAGGCTGGCGACCAGTTCGTCCAGGTTCTCGGGCTTTAGCTGGTTGATGTCGAACGGCAGGCCCTTGCTGGCCATGGCGGCGTTGACCTCGTCGCGGGCGGCCGGCGGGATCAGCGCGCTGAGCCGGACGCCGGCCCGCAGCAGCTGCATCGGCACGCGGACATTGACCTTGGTCGGGCCCTGGCCGTCGATCGTGTCGACCAGCACGTGAAAATAGCGCGGCGGGGCGCTCGCCGACGCGGCGGGCTGGGTCGCGACGGAGGGAGCGTTCAGGGCGTCCAGCAGGCGCTCGGCCTCCTCGGCCGAGACCTTGCCGTCGGACAGCATCTTCAGGATGCGCAGGCGATCGGGGTTCATGGCGACTTTCCTTCAGAGAATGCGGATGCGGACCAGGGCGTGATGGGCGTCGACCTCGACGCTGGTCCCCGAGAGGTTCAGCAGCACCGCGCCCAGCCCAAGGGCCGCGCGATAGGGGGCCATGTGGCGGCAGGCCGGGACCAGCAGGATCAGCGGCGCGAAGGCCAGGGCGAATGGCGCCAGCACGATCCACAGCGGGGTCAGGGGCAGCCACAGACGCACGACGGTCCGGCGGCGGGCGGGCAGGGGCGGCAGGACGGTTCCGACCAGGGCCATCAGCGCGTTCTCCGTTCCAGGGCGGCGATCGCCTCGTCCGCCGAGATCTCGCCGCGCTCCAGCCGGGCCAGCACCTCGGAACGGTCGGCGGCGACGGGCGGCGGGGGCGGCGCCTCGTCGATGAACTCCAGGCTGGCGGCGATGCGGTTCAGCCGCGCCTTCACGGTCGGATAGCTGACCCCGAACAGCTGCTCCATGTCCTTGATCGAGCCGTGGCTGCGGACGAAGGCGGCGACGAACACCTGGTCCTCGGCGGTAAGATTAGCCAGGCGCGGCAGGGCGAAGGCTCCTTCGATGGCGATGTCCTTGCCGATCAGCCGCACGCGCTCGACGACGAACGTCTCGCCGCCCGTCAGTCGGGTCAGGTCCTGCCAGTCGTTGGGGGCGCGTGTCATCGTCCGAGATCCAGTTTCTTGATATAGAACTTAAGAAATTCAATTCAGGAGTCAAGTTTCTTGAATTATCGTTTTTCCAAGCGCGATTGACGCACCCATTTCGCGGCTGATGAGCACGTTGGGAGCTTGGCTGGAGGAACCCCCATCGACGCGGCGGGTTTGGCCCTCGGCCCATTCGGGCGGGACGAGGGAAAGACCATGGACGACGGCTTCACCACCGAGCGCGGCAACGGCGACGAGACCCATCAACGCGTTCCGGAAAAGGGGCCGCACACGCCCGAGGCGCACCTGACCACCAACCAGGGGATCCGGGTCTCTGACAACCAGAACCAGCTGAAGTCCGGCGAGCGCGGCCCGGTGCTGCTGGAGGACTTCGTCCTCCGCGAAAAGATCTTCCACTTCGACCACGAGCGGATTCCAGAGCGGATCGTCCACGCGCGCGGCTCGGCCGCCCATGGCTTCTTCGAGGTCTATGAGAGCCTGGCCGACATCACCAAGGCCGACCTGTTCCAGCGGCCGGGCGAGAGGACTCAGGTGTTCACCCGCTTCTCCACCGTGGCCGGCGGCGCGGGCAGTGTCGATACGCCTCGCGATGTGCGCGGCTTCGCGGTGAAGTTCTACACCCAGGAGGGCAACTGGGACCTGGTCGGCAACAACATCCCGGTATTCTTCATCCAGGACGCCATGAAGTTCCCCGATCTCGTCCATTCGGTGAAGATGGAGGCCGATCGCGGCTATCCGCAAGCGGCCAGCGCCCACGACACCTTTTGGGACTTCATCAGCCTGATGCCCGAGAGCACCCACATGATCATGTGGGCGATGAGCGACCGGACCATCCCGCGGTCCCTGCGGACCATGGAGGGCTTCGGCGTCCACACGTTCCGGCTGGTCAACGCCAAGGGCCAGTCGACCTTCGTCAAGTTCCACTGGAAGCCCAAGCAGGGCGTGGCCTCGACGATCTGGGACGAGGCGGTGAAGCTCGCCGGAGCCGATTCGGACTTCCAGCGCCGCGACCTGTTCGAGGCCATCCAGCGTGGCGACTTCCCCGAATGGGAGCTGGGCATCCAGGCCTTCGACCAGGCCTTCGCCGACAGCCTGCCGTTCGACGTGCTGGACCCGACCAAGATCATTCCGGAAGAGGTGCTGCCGGTGCGCATCGTCGGTCGGATGGTGCTGGACCGCTGGCCCGACAACTTCTTCGCCGAGACCGAGCAGGTGGCCTATTGCCCGGGCAACATCGTGCCGGGCATCGACTTCACCAACGACCCCCTGCTGCAGGGCCGCCTGTTTTCCTACCTCGACACCCAGAAGAGCCGGCTGGGCACCAGCAATTTCCACCAGATCCCTATCAACGCGCCCAAGTGCCCGGTGATGAACTTCCAGCGCGACGGCATGATGCAGATGCTGCAGCCCAAGGGCCGCGCCAACTACGAGCCCAACAGCCTGGCCGAGACGGCTGGCGAGGAGGGCGGGCCGCGCGAGTGCCCGGTGACCGGGTTCAAGACCTTCCCGACCGCGGAGGGCGAGAACGAGCAGGGCGACAAGCTGCGCATCCGTCCCGCCAGCTTCGCCGACCACTACAGCCAGGCGCGGCTGTTCTTCCGCTCGCTGGATCCGGCCGAACAGGCCCACCTGGCCTCGGCCCTGGTGTTCGAGCTGTCCAAGGTCGGCATCGAGGCGGTGCGCACGCGGATGATGTCGAACCTGGTCAATGTCGATCCGGACCTGGCCGAGCGGGTCGGGGCCGGCCTCAACATGGCCGTGCCCAAGGCTTCGAAGGCGGCGGTCCCCGTCCAGGACCTCGACCCGTCGCCGGCCCTGCGGATCGTCAACGGCCCGCGCGCGCCGCAGGACATCAAGGGCCATGTGATCGGCGTGCTGGTGGCCGATGGCTCGGACGCCAAGGCCGTCGACAAGCTGAAGGCGGCGATCAAGAAGGCCGGCGCCGTGGCCAAGGTCATCGCGCCGAAGATCGGCGGGGCCAAGGGCGCCGACGGGACCCTGATCCCGGCCGACGGCCAGCTGGCCGGGACGCCGTCGGTGACGGTCGACGCCATCGCCCTCGTCCTGTCGGAGGACGGCTGCGCGGCGCTGCTGAAGGAGGCCGCCGCCGTCCAGTTCGTCATGGACGCTTTCGGTCACTTGAAGGCCATCGGCGCAACCGACGCGGCCAAGCCCTTGCTGGACAAGGCGGGCGTCGAGCCGGACGAGGGCGTGGTGGGCCTGGGCGACGACTTCATCGCGGCGGCGGCCAAGCGGTTCTGGGATCGCGAACCGAAGGTTCGGATGCTGGCCTAGGGTCGGTGCGTCCTTCGAGCTCGCCTAGGGGCGGGCCTCGAAGGACGCAAAGCCTACCCGCCCAAGTGCCCCTTCCACGCCTCGCGCAGCACCTTCTTGTCGATCTTGCCGGTAGCCGTCAGCGGGACGGGCGCGAAGACCACGTCGTCGGGCGTCCACCATTTGACGATCCTCGGCGTCAGGTAGTCGAGCACCGCGGCCTTGGTGACGTCGGAGCCTTCGTGCGCCTCGATCACCAGCAACGGCCGCTCCTCCCACTTGGGATGCGGCACGCCGATCACGGCGGCGATCTTCACGCCGGGACAGCCGACGGCGACGTTCTCGAGGTCGATCGAGCTGATCCACTCGCCGCCGGACTTGATCACGTCCTTCTGGCGGTCGGTGATGCGCATGAAGCCGTTCGGGTCGAGGGTGGCGATGTCGCCGGTGTCGAACCAGCCGTCCTCGCGCGCCGCGTCGGCGTCCTGGCGGAAGTAGCGCCGCACCACCCAGGGGCCGCGCACCAAGAGGGCGCCGGAGGTCTCGCCGTCCCAAGGCGCGTCGGCGCCGTCCTCGGTCTCGACCTTCAGCTCGACGCCGAACTGCAGCCGGCCCTGGCGGGTCCAGATCGCCTCGTCCATGGCCTCTTCACCGAGGGCGGCGAGGGCGGGAGTCGGGGTGGCGACGACGCCGATCGGGCAGGTCTCGGTCATGCCCCAGATCTGCAGGGTCTGGACGCCGTATAGCCGCTTGAACGCTTCGGCCATGGCGCGCGGCACGGCGCTGCCGCCGATGACCACTCTCTTCAGGCTGGCCGGCCGCTGGCCGGTCTTCTCGAGCCAATCCAGGTACATGGTCCAGATGGTCGGCACGCCGCCGGTGAAGGTGACGCCCTCGCCCTCGATCAAGGCGTGCAGGCTGGCGCCGTCCATCTTGTCGGCGGGCAGGACGAGCTTGGCCCCGCACAGCGGCGCGCTGAACGGCAGGCCCCAGGCGGTGGCGTGGTAGAGGCTGGAACAGGGCATCACGACGTCGAACGCGGTGAAGCCGAACGCGCTGTTCAGGCCTCCGGCCATGGCGTGCAGCACCACGGCGCGGTGCGAATAGAGCACGCCCTTGGGATCGCCCGTCGTGCCCGAGGTGTAGCAGAGGAAGGCCCCGGCGTTCTCGTCGAAGGTCGGCCAGTCGATCGTCTCGGCCTCGCCAGCGATCAGGGTCTCGTACGAGATCGCGCCGACCGATCCGGGGATCGTCCGCTCGGCGTCCGACAGCATGACGAAGGTCTTCACCGTGGTCAGCCGCGGCGCGATCCGCTCGACCAGGGCGGCGAAACTGCGATCGAACAACAGGACGCCGCTTTCGGCGTGGTTGATCGTGTAGGCGATCTGTTCGTCGAACAGCCGCGGATTGGCCGTGTGCAGCACCGCCCCGATTCCGGGCACAGCATAGAACAGCTCCAGATGCCGGTGAGTGTTCCAGGCCAGGGACGTGACCCGGTCGCCGGGCTTCACGCCGAGCTTTCGCAACGCATGAGCCGCCCGGGCCGAGCGGTGGGCCAGGCCGGCATAGTCGTAGCGGTGCAGCGGTTCGTCGACCACCCGGGAGACGATCTCGCGCCCGGCATGGGCCTGGGCGGCGTAGCTCAGAATGCCGCTGATCATCAGCGGCGTCGTCTGCATCAGGCCCGGGATCATCAGCGCCTCCCCACGTTTCTTGTTGCGAGGAGGGTAGGGCGTGAAACGGGTGTTGGGGAAGTGTTTCGACGGCTCCCTCCCCCATCAAGGGGGAGGGAGGCGGTTTACTAAAGCGCCGCCAGCACCGCGTCGCCCATCTGGGCGGTGGTCAGCGAGCCGCCGAGGTCCTTGGTGCGGGCCCCGGTGTCCAGCGCCGTCTTGACCGCCGCCAGCAGGGCGTCGGCGGCCTCGACCTGGCCCAGCGACCAGCGCAGGGCCATTTCGAACGACAGGATGGCGGCCAGCGGATTGGCCACGCCCTTGCCGGCGATGTCGGGGGCCGAGCCGTGGATCGGCTCGTAGAGGCCCGGCTTGCCCTTCGCGCCCAGGGCGGCCGAGGGCAGCATGCCCAGCGAGCCGGTCAGCATGGCCGCGGCGTCCGACAGGATGTCGCCGAACAGGTTGTCGGTGACGATGACGTCGAACTGCTTGGGCGCGCGGACCAGCTGCATGGCGCAGTTGTCGGCCAGGATGTGCTCCAGCTGGACGTCGGGATACTCGCGGGCGTGCAGCTCGGTGATCACCTGCTTCCACAGCAGGCCCGACTCCATGACGTTCGACTTCTCGGCCGAGTGGACCTTGTTGGTCCGACCCCGGGCCAGTTCGAAGGCCACGCGGCCGACGCGCTCGATCTCGCTGGTCGTGTAGACCGCTGTGTCGAAGCCCTTCTTCTGGCCGTCCGGCAAGTCCTCGATGCCGCGCGGCTGGCCGAAATAGACGCCGCCGACCAGTTCGCGGACGAACATGATGTCCAGGCCCGAAACCAGTTCGGTCTTCAGGCTGGAGGCGCCGGCCAGGGCTTCGAAGCAATAGGCGGGGCGCAGGTTGGCGAACACGTCCATGGCCTTGCGCAGGTTCAGCAGGCCGGCCTCGGGGCGCAGGTGGCGCGGGGCGGTGGCCCATTGCGGACCGCCGACGGCGCCCATCAGCACCGCGTCGCTGGCGATGGCCTGGTCGCGGACGTCGTCCAGCAGCGGCGTGCCGTGCGCGTCGTAGCTGGACCCGCCATAGGGCGCTTCCGAAACCTGGAGATCCGGGGTGAGGGCGGCCGCCACGCGGCGCACCTGCGCGCAGACTTCCGGGCCGATGCCGTCGCCGGGCAGGAGGAGCAGGGTGGACATGGAGGGCTTCTCGCTCAGATTTTACGGTAGTCGGAAACGTCGAATGAACTCAGGTCGCGGCCGTGCACGCCCAGTTCGGCGCAGGCGGCGCGCCAGGCGGCCATGTGCGGCGTGGCGCGATGGAACTCCAGCGCCGCCTCGCTCTCGAAGTGCTCGTAGACCCGGATCAGGCCGGGATCCAGCGGGTCTTCGGTCAGGGCGTAGTCCAGGCAGCCCGGCTCGGCGCGCGTGCCCTCGACCTGGGCGCGGAGGTGCGGGCGCAGCTCGGCCAGGCGATCGGGCGCGATGCGGATCGTGCCGGCGAGGATGAGGGTCATGCTGGTCGCCCTATTTCGGTGTCATCCCGGCCGCGGCGCAGCGGAGAGCCGGGACCGCGGCAAGCGCCGACGCTTCCGGCGGTCCCGGTTCTACGCGCTTCGCGCTTGACCGGGATGACAGTTTTTACGGACTACGCCTCCAGCCAGGGCTGGCTGAGCGCGCGCTTGTGCTCGTAGACGTCGATGTCGCCGCCGTGCATCAGGGTCTCGCCGATGGCGTCGAGGCCCTTGAGCATCTTCTCCTTGCGGACGGGGTCGATGTCGAAGCCGATGACCTTGCCCGACGGCGAGACCACGGTCTGGGCCTCGAGGTCGACGCTGACCATGTGGTTGCCGCCCTTGGCCTCGTCCATCAGGAGCGAGAGGTCCGCCGGGCTGACCACCACCGGCAGCAGGCCGTTGTTGAAGCAGTTGTTGTTGAAGATGTCGGCGAAGCTGGTCGAGATCACGCACATGATCCCATAGTCCATCAGCGCCCACGGGGCGTGCTCGCGCGAGCTGCCGCAGCCGAAATTGTCGCCGGCGATCAGCACGCTGGCGTTCTTGTACTCCGGCTTGTTGAGCACGAAGTCCTTGATCTCGTTGCCTTCGCCGTCGAAGCGGAAGTCGTAGAACAGGCCCTTGGCCAAGCCCTCGCGCTCCACGGTCTTGAGGAACTGCTTGGGGATGATCTGGTCGGTGTCGATATTGGCCAGCTCCAGCGGAGCCGCGCGGCCGTCGAGGCGGGTGAAGGCCTTCATCAGACGGTCTCCTCCAGGAAAGTCCGCACGTCCACCAGATGCCCCGCGATCGCCGCCGCCGCCGCCATGGCCGGCGAGACCAGGTGGGTGCGGCCGGCGCGGCCCTGGCGGCCTTCGAAGTTGCGATTGCTGGTCGAGGCGCAGCGTTCCTGCGGAGCCAGCTTGTCGGGGTTCATGGCCAGGCACATCGAGCAGCCGGGCTCGCGCCAATCGAAGCCGGCGGCCTTGAAGATGGCGTCCAGGCCCTCTTCCTCGGCCTGTTCCTTCACCAGGCCCGAGCCGGGCACGACCATGGCCTTGACGTGCGGGGCCACCAGGCGGCCGTGCAGGAAGGCTTCCTGGACCACGGCGGCGGCGGCGCGCATGTCCTCGATGCGGCTGTTGGTGCACGAGCCGATGAAGACGCGGTCGATGCGGGCTTCGCTGATCGGCTGGCCGGCGGTCAGGCCCATATAGTCCAGCGCCCGGTGGGCGGCCGCGCGCTTGTCTGGCGTGGCAAAGCTTTCCGGGTCCGGGACGTTGCCGGTCACCGGGATGACGTCCTCGGGGGACGTGCCCCAGGTGACCATCGGGACCAAGGCCGAGCCGTCGATGACCACGGTACGGTCGAAGACGGCGTCCTCGTCGGTGAAGAAGGTCTTCCAGTGCGACAGGGCCATGTCCCAGGCCGCGCCCTTGGGGGCGGCGGGCTTGCCCTGGATATAGGCGAAGGTCTTGTCGTCCGGCGCGATCAGGCCGGCCTTGGCGCCGCCCTCGATGGTCAGGTTGCAGAGGGTCATGCGGCCCTCCATCGACAGCTCGCGCACGGCCTGGCCGGCGAACTCGATGACGTAGCCGGTGCCGCCGGCGGTGCCGATCTCGCCGATCACGGCCAGGGCGATGTCCTTGCCGGTGACGCCAGGCGCGAGGCTGCCGTCGACGCGGACCAGCATGTTCTTCGCCTTCTTCTGGCGCAGCGTCTGGGTGGCCAGGACGTGCTCGACCTCGGACGTGCCGATGCCGTGGGCCAGGGCCCCGAAGGCGCCGTGGGTCGAGGTGTGGCTGTCGCCGCAGACGATGGTCATGCCCGGCTGGGTGCGGCCCTGCTCGGGACCGACCACATGGACGATGCCGTTGCGGATGTCGCCCATCGGGAAGAATTCGATGCCGTTGTCGGCGACGTTGCGGGCCAGGGTCTTGAGCTGGAGCCGCGCCTCCTCGTCCGCCACCGCGTCGACGCCCAGGGCCTGGCCCTCGGTCGGGATGTTGTGGTCCGCCACCGCCAGCGTGCGGTCGGGACGGCGCACCTTGCGACCCGCCGCGCGAAGGCCGGCGAAGGCCTGCGGGGTGGTCACCTCGTGGATCAGGTGCAGGTCGATATAGAGGATCGCTTCGCCGTCCTGTTCGTTGACGACGTGAGCGTCCCAGATCTTGTCGTAGAGGGTCTTGGGTGTGCGGGTCATAGCGCCCCGCATCTAGGCCTTCGCGAGGGGCGCGTAAAGCGAGGAAACGCCGGAAATCCTTGGTTCGATCGCCTTGTTGCGGTCGTTCGTGCCCCATTGGGGCGCATGGAGGCTCGCGCCGCGCATGTTTTTTGCCCCAACGCCGCAATTGAGCGAGGACGAGCGCGAGCGCGGCCTGCGCCACCTGGTGCTGGAGGCCGGCTTTTCCAACGCGGTCACGGCGGTGACCAGCGGGGTCATCCTGACGGCCTTCGCCCTGCACCTGGGGGCCTCGAACACCACGATCGGCCTGCTGGCGGCGGCGGCCTTCTGGGTTCAGCTGTTGCAGGCGCCCGGGGTGCTGCTGGTCGAGAAGCTGCGCACTCGCAAGCGCATCTCGATCATCGCCAGCTTCGTCAGCCGCCTGGCGATCGCCGGCATGGCGCTGCTGGCCCTGGCGCCGAAGTCGGGGAGCGCGACCCTGGCGGCGCTGGTGGCCTTGCAGGTTATGTACTGCGGTGTCGCCACCTTCGGCGGCTGCGCCTGGAACGCGTGGGTGCGGGACCTCGCGCCCGAGGCGCGGCTGGGCCAGATCTTCGCCAAGCGGACGATCAACGCCACCCTGGTCGGCCTGGTCGCCAGCCTGGCGGCGGCCTTCGTACTGGACCGCGCGCCGGAAGGCTCGACCTGGCGGCCGATCGCCTTCGCCGGCCTCTATGCGGCGGCCTTCGTGGCGGGGCTGCTGAGCTGTCGGGAGCTGGCCCTGACCCCCGAGCCGCGCATGCCGGCCCCAACCGAGACCATTCGCCTGCTGCCGCTGCTGCGCGCGCCGCTGCGCGACCAGAATTTTCGCCGGCTGATCCTGTTCCTGGCCAGCTGGCAGTTCGCCGTGAACCTGGCGACGCCGTTCTTCACGGTGTTCTTCGTCAAGCAGCTGGGTCTGAACATCACCTTCGTGGTGATCCTGGGCGTGGTCAGCCAGGCGACCAACGTGCTGGCGCTGCGCAGCTGGGGCCTGCTGTCGGACCGCTTCGCCAACAAGTCGGTGCTGGCCGTGGCCGCGCCGCTGTTCATCCTGTGCATCGCCGCCATGGTCGGGGCGTCTCAGATCCAGGACAAGACCTGGGTCATGGCCTATCTGGTCGGGCTGCACGCCCTGATGGGCCTGGCCACGGCGGGGGTGACCCTGTCGTCGGGCAATATCGCCATGAAGCTGTCGCCGCGCGGTTCGGCCACGGCCTATATCGCCGCCAACGCCCTGATCAGCTCGGCGGCGGCGGGCCTGGCGCCGGTGCTGGGCGGGGTGTTCGCCGACTTCTTCGCCGCTCGCCGGCTGGAGATCCTGCTGCGCTGGACCAGCCCCGGCGATGTGCTGACCCTGATGCCGCTGCGGGTGTCCAGCTGGGACTTCTATTTCCTGATCGCCTTCGGCCTGGGCCTCTATGCCCTGCACCGCCTGGCCCTGGTCAGGGAGGCCGGTGAGGTCGACAGCCGGGCCATGGTCGGCGAGGTGATCGCCCAGGCCCGCCGCGACGTGCGCAACCTGTCGCCGATCGCGGGCCTGAAGCTGCTGACCGACGTCCCGGCCGCACTGCTGCGCGACGCGCGGGTTCAGCGGCGGCTGCGACGCGCGCGGGAGCGTCAGGCCGAGCGGGACCAGGAGCGCAAGGCCCAGCCTCGACGCAAGCGGCGGGCTTGAACGCCTGGTCCGCTCTCCCCGGCGAAAGCCGGGGCCCAGCTGGAAGAGCGCCGAGGTGGGCTCCATGGACGCCGCGCTTTCCAGCCCACCCGAGCGCCATGGGATCTGGGTCCCGGCTTTCGCCGGGAAGAGCGGAATTCGAGGGACCCCGAACGACATAGGGCGCGCCTGTGTTTCGGCGCGCCCTAGCATCATTTTCAGCCTTCGGGGGCCGATGGCTCCGCCCGAAGAGGGCCGTCCACTAGAAAGGAGACGGTCTGGAAGCCCGACAACGTCGGGGGTGAGTTAACCTTGTCCCAGAACGCGGGTTTGTCAAGACGCGTGCGAACGCACCTAAGCTTGACTATAGCGGACGGTTCAACGGCGAGGCGGTGGGCGCTTCCAGCGGGGCCACGGCCGCGTAGCGGGCGATCAGCGGGTCGGCGGCCGCCTGGGCCAGCACCCAGTCGCGGAAGGCGACGATCTTGCGCGCCCGCGAGCGGTCGCTGGGATAGGCCAGCCAGTAGCCGCCAGTGTAGCGGGCCACCACGTCGAACGGCATGATCAGCCGCCCCTCGGCCAGGTCGCGAGCGAAGAAGATCGGCGAGCCGAGGGCCGCGCCGTGGCTGGCCAGGGCGCTGGCCACCTCCAGCGCCTGAGCGTCCGAGGCCAGGCGCGGGTCCGACCGCTGCGGCCTGGCCGTGACGCCGGCGGCCTGGAACCACTCGTCCCACTCGCGCGCGATGCCGATCCGCGAGACCTCGAGCAGGTCCTCGGGTTTGCTCAAGCCGCCGATCCGGGCCAGGAACTCCGGCGAGACCAGCGGCGTCTGGACGGCGGGCACCAGGAAGTGGGCGGTCATGCCTGGCCATTGGCCGTGGCCGCCGCGCAGGGCCAGGTCGACGCCCTCGCGCGTCAGGTCGATCACCCGGCTGGAGGCCTCCAGCCGCACGGCGATGCGGGGGTGGGCGATCTGGAAGCCGCCCAGGCGCGGCGCCAGCCATTGGCCGCCCAGACTCTGGACCGTGGTGATCGACAGCACGCCGTCCTCGGTCTCGACCAGATCCGAGACCGCCGAGCGCAGCAAGGACATCGCCTCGGTCGCGGCTCGCGACAGGCGCTCGCCGGCCGGGGTCAGGGTCACCTCGCGCGGCAGGCGGTTGAACAGCGGCTGGTCCAGGCGCTGCTCGAGGGCTTTCACCTGCCAGCTGACGGCGGCCTGGGTCACGCCCAGCGCGTCAGCCGCCCGGGTGAAGCTCTTGAGGCGAGCGGCCGCCTCGAACACGCGGATGGCGCTGAGCGGCAGGCGGGCGAGAACGTCTGTCATAAGGTTAGCTTATGAATAGCCAAGGAGGCCGCGTTTGTCACGCGGCCTCCGAACGACGATTTTCGGGTCATCGACAAGCCACGGAAGGCGACGATGATGGACGAAGCTCTCAAGCTCCATAAGGAAACCACGTTTGGCTGGGTGCTGAGCCTGCAGCAGCTGTGGGCGGCGCTGCGCCGACCCGCCAAGTCGGCGGTCGCCGGCAAGCGCCTGCGCTATCTCGCGCCCCGATAAGCACGCCTTGACCTGGCCGCCAGGCTTCCCAAGTCCTTGAGCGAGGCGGAGGGGCGCGACAATGGCGGACCAGGTTACCCGGCGCGCGGTCATGGCCGCCCCTTTGGCCATGGCGTTGGCGTCGGGTCCCGCGCGCGCCGCCGCGCCCGGCCTTCGGCAAGCCCCCGCCGTGGTCCGGGTCGAAGGCCGGCGGCGCGCGCTTTTCGAACTCTGGATCGACAGGACGCCGATCACGACGGTCAGCGTACGTGACGCCGGCAGCGGCGCGCTTCTGCGGACGTTCGAAGGCCACGACCTCGAGGGCCGGCGCGTCACCCAGGCGGACGGCGCGGTGGTGTTCGTCGAGCTCGACCTCCCTGTTTCGACGAAACGGCTGGCCATCGCGGCCGGCGATCAAAGGGTCGAGGCCGATCTGCCGCCCGACCCCGGCCCAATGCTGGGCCCGCCCCTGCGCGGCGGACCCTGGGTCGCGATCTACAAGGCCGAGTGGCCGCGGGGACATCGCCGGGTGTTCTATGCGCCGGACGGCAAGCCGCGCTTGCCGGGTCGCACCGCGATCGACTGGGTGCGCGTCGACGACCGAGGACAGATCGCCACGGGCGACGCCGATCTTGCCCGCAACGCCCTGGGCTACGGCGCCGAGGTGCTGGCCGTCGCCGACGCCACCGTCGCGGCCGCCCGCGATGGCGTCCCCGAGGCGGCCCGTCTCTCCGACAACGGCAAGCATCCCGAGGAGCTGGCGGCGGGCAACTATGTCTCGCTCGATCTCGGCGGCGGCCGTCACGCGATCTACGAGCACCTGATCCCGGGCAGCCTGCGCGTGAAGGTCGGCGACCGGGTGCGCCGAGGGCAGGTGATCGGTCATCTGGGCTTTTCCGGCGACTCCACCGGCCCGCATCTGCACCTGCACGTCGCCGACGCGGCGAGGCCCCTGCTGGGGGAGGGCGTCGGCTACGGCTTCGAGCGTTTCACCCTGCTGGGCCGCTATGACGACCTCGGCCGCCTGGGCTCGGCGCCCTGGAGTCCCCTGGCGGGGCTGGACCCGAAGCGCCGCGACGAGCTGCCCGGCTCGAACGTCGTGGTCCGCTTTACGGGGTAGCGGCCAAAGAAAAAGGCCCCGGCGTTTCCGCCAGGGCCTCGATCTTTTTCCGAAGCTGGAAAGGCTTAGTCTTCCGACGAAGCCGAAGCCTTCGGGGCGCCCGAGCGCTCGGCGATACGGGCCGACTTACCGCGACGGTCACGCAGGTAGTACAGCTTGGCGCGACGGACGACGCCGCGACGCTTCACTTCGATGCTTTCGATGCTCGGCGAGAGCAGCGGGAACAGACGCTCCACGCCTTCGCCGAACGAGATCTTACGGACCGTGAAGCTCTCGTGGATGCCGGCGCCGGCGCGGGCGATGCAGACGCCTTCGTAGGCCTGAACGCGCTCGCGCTCGCCTTCCTTGATCTTCACGTTGACGCGCAGGGTGTCGCCGGGACGGAAGTCCGGGATCGCGCGGGCGGCCAGCAGACGGGCCGATTCTTCTTGCTCGAGCTGAGCGATGATGTTGATCGCCATGATCTATTCTCCTTTGGGCTTACCCGTTTTCGGGCCGCCTTTTGCCTGTTGATTGGCGAGATGCGCTTCCCAGAGATCGGGCCGCCGCTCGCGGGTCGTTTCTTCACGCATACGCTTGCGCCATTGGTCGATCCGCTTGTGATCGCCCGACAGCAGCACCTCGGGGATGTCGAGCCCTTCGAACGTCCGCGGCCTGGTGTACTGCGGATGCTCGAGGAGACCGTCCTCGAAGCTTTCTTCCAGCGTGCTCTCGATGTTCCCCAGCACACCGGGGGCCAGTCGAACGCACGCCTCGATCACGACCATCGCCGCTGCTTCTCCTCCCGCGAGGACAGCGTCTCCGACCGAGACTTCCTCGAACCCGCGGGCGTCGAGCACCCGTTGGTCCACCCCCTCGAAGCGGCCGCACAGCACCACGATGCCGGGCGCCTTGGACCACTCTCTTACGCGCGCCTGGGTCAGGGGCCTGCCCCGGGCGCTCATGTACAAGAGCGGCCGCCCATCCCGCTCCAGGCTATCCAGCGCAGAGGCGATGACGTCCGCTTTGAGCACGGCTCCCGCGCCGCCACCCGCGGGGGTGTCGTCGAGGAAGCCGCGCTTATCCTTGGAAAAGGTCCGAATGTCCAGCGTTTCCAAACGCCACAGATCCTGCTCGGTCCAGGCGGTCCCGATCATCGAGACGCCGAGCGGGCCGGGAAAGGCCTCGGGGAACATGGTCAGGACGGTCGCGGTGAACGGCATCCGGGCTCTTTAGCCGCAGGCGCGCCCGGAGTCGAAGGCGGCGTTCACCAGCGCCATTTCCGGCTTGTTCACCCTCGTCGGCGAAATTCAGGCCGAAAAGCCTCGTCCGGAACCCGCCATGTCGACCCTGAGCCGCCTCTTCCGCCGCCTGAGCGACGGCGTCGTCGCCTTCGGCGGCCGTTTGCGGCGCGACGAACGCGGGGCGATCGCCATCCAGTTCGCGCTGTTGGCCATTCCGCTGACGGTCCTGGTGTTCGCCCTGGTCGACCTGGGCCGGATCAGCCTGCAGCGCCGTCAGATGCAGGACGCTCTCGACGCGGCCACGCTGATGGCGGCGCGATCGACGGCGGTGACGGACGCCGAGTTGGATACAGTTGGCGATGCGGCCTTCGTGGCGGAGATCTCGGGCCTGGGCCTGGGTCTAAGCGCGTCGAGCTCGACCTTCAAGGCGGGCACGGGCAGCCGGGTCATCGGCACGGCGACCGGCTCGATCACGCCGATCATCGCGAACCTGTGGACCAATTCCAGCATCACGGTCACGGCCAATTCCGAGGTCGTCCGCTCGGTCAACAAGCTGGAAGTGGCCCTGGTGCTCGACAACACCGGTTCGATGGGCAGCAACCTCGGCTCGACCCGGAAGATCGACGCCTTGAAGACGGCCGCCAAGTCGCTGGTCGCGACCCTCGCCGCGGCCGCCGCCCGCGCTTCCGAAACCGACGCGGTCAAGATTTCGGTGGTGCCGTTCTCGATGACCGTGAACGTGGGCTCGACCTATCAGTCCTCCAGTTGGATGAGCGGCGCCCAGCCCTCCAGCTACGGCAGCGACATCTTCGCGTCGTCGCAGAACCGCTTCTCCCTGTTGACCAACATGGGCCTGAGCTGGGCGGGCTGCGTCGAGAGCCGCCCGGATCCCTATGACATTCAGGACACGGCTCCGACGTCGGGGACCCCGGCGACCCTGTTCGTGCCGTTCTTCGCGCCGGACGAGCCCGACGACAACACCGTCTCCGCCGGCTGGAGCAACTATCGCGACGCCCGCACCAACTGGGGTGGCGACATCCAGAACAACTGGATCACCAACGACAAATCGAACTCCGGCGTCTGGGCGACCCGCCAGGCCGAGACCAACAAATACGCCTCCAACAACAAGGGCAACATCATCAGCGACGCCAAGACGGGCACGGACTATGGCCCCAATGCCGGCTGCGGGCTGACCAATCTGCTTCGCCTGACGAATGTGCGGACCGCCGCCGGCGCGACGACGGTGACCGACAAGCTCGACGCCATGGTCGCCGACGGCAACACCAACGTCGCCATGGGCCTGATGTGGGGTTGGCACACGATCTCGCCCAACGCGCCGTTCGCGGACGGGGTGGCCTACGGCACACCCAAGACCCAAAAGATCATCGTGTTGCTGACCGATGGCGACAATACCAACGACTACTATTCCAACCCCAACGGCTCCATCTACACGGGCTATGGATACATGTGGGAAGGGCGGCTGAAGAACAGCAGCAATGTCGCCTTGACGGCGTCGTCCTCGGGCGATGAGCGCCGCGACGCGATCGACAGTCGCCAAGCCAAGGCCTGCGTCAACGCCAAGGCGGCCGGAGTGCTGATCTATTCGATCGGGGTGGGGGTCTCGGCGCACTCGAAGAGCATCCTGCAGACCTGCGCCACCTCGACAGACATGTACTATGACGTGACGGACGCCTCGCAGCTGACCAGCGTGTTCAACACCATCGCCGGCGCCATCCAGAGCCTGCGGATCGCCAAGTAGGACGAAGGCCTCCCACTGAGGGAGGCCTTGAATCCGTCGATCATGCGGACTTGCTAGGCCAGCTTGATCTCGCGCAGGCGTTGCTGGAGGAACTCGTCGGCGGTGATCGATTCCGGATAGCGGTCCGGGTTTTCCGGCGTGATGCAGTTGGGCAGGGTCTTGATCTCGTAGTCCGACGCGAAGTGCAGGAAGAACGGCGTCGAATAGCGCGGGATATGGCGGCGCTCGGGCGGCGGGTTCTGCACGCGGTGGATGGTCGAGGGCAGGACGTGGTTGGTCAGCCGCTCCAGCATGTCGCCGATGTTGATGACGATGCAGCCTGGCGGCGGGTTGATCGGCAGCCACTCGCCGTTGCGGTCCAGGAGCTCCAGCCCGCCTTCTTCGGCGCCCATCAGCAGGGTGATGGTGTTGATGTCGCCGTGGGCCCCGGCGCGGACGCCGGTGGCGTCCTGCGGGATCGGCGGATAATGCAGCAGCCGCAGCACCGAATTGCCGTTCTCGATGGTCGGGTAGAAGAAGTCGCGGTCCAGCTTCAGATAGGTGGCGATGGCCTCCAGGACCTTGCCGCCCATGGTGTCGAGCGCGTTGTAGAACCAGCTGACGTCGTGCTTGAAGGCCGGGATCTCGGCTGGCCAGACGTTGTCGGCCATGGTGGCCCGGAAGCGGTGGCCGGGCGGCAGGTCGCGGCCCATGTGCCAGAATTCCTTCAGGTCATGGTGCGTGGCGCCCTTGGCGGTTTCGACGCCGAACGGGATGTAGCCGCGCGCGCCGCCCTTGATCCCGGCATATTGCTTCTTGGTCTCTTCGGGCAGGGCGAAGAACGCCTTGGTGTCGGCGAGGGCCGCGTCGATGCGGTCCTGGGGGATGTCGTACTCCGACAGCACGGCGAAGCCGTAGCGCTCGAACGACGCGCCCAGCTCCTGGGCGAAGCGCGGGAAGTCCTTGCTGTAGAGGGTGAACGAGATCGGTTCGATGGCGGACGTGGACACTTCTTCGAGCCTCAAGCAGCGAGCATCTGGAATGAGTAAGTTCCTTCTTACTACACTGGCTCCGGGACGAAACGAAGGCCGTTCGTCATGGTCCGGGCGCAAGCGTGGAACTTGACCATAAGACGGGCGTTTGCCCGGGTGACGTTGATCTACAACAAAGACACGAGGGTTGCGATGACGCGCAAGTTTGCTTTGGCCGCCGTCTGCCTGGGCGCCAGCGCCTTGGTCGCCTGCACGACCACCGATCCCTATACCGGCATGCCGGTGCGCAACAACACCGGCACGGGCGCGCTGGCGGGCGCCGGGGTCGGGGCGGTGCTGGGCTATCTGACCAACACCAACAAGGGCGAGCAGGGCCGCAAGAACGCCCTGATCGGGGCCGGCATCGGCGCACTCGCGGGCGGCGCCGTCGGCAACTACATGGACCGCCAGCAGGCCGACTTCCGCCGCAGCCTGGAAGGCTCGGGCGTCATGATCCGCCGCAATGGCGACCAGATCGTGCTGGTCATGCCCAGCGACGTGACCTTCGCCGTCGACAAGTCGGACGTGCAGCCGCAGTTCACCCGCGTGCTCGACGACGTGGCCCGCACCCTGAACGCCTATCCGCAGACCACGATCGACGTCGTGGGCCACGCCGACAGCAGCGGTCCTGACGACTACAACCAGACCCTGTCCGAGCGCCGCGCCAGCGCCGTGGCCGGCTATCTGACCGGTCCGGGCCGGGTGCTGCAGGACCGCGTCTTCGTGGCCGGCATGGGCGAGCGCCAGCCGATCGCCGACAACGCCACGCCGGCCGGACGGGCCCAGAATCGTCGGGTCGAGATCATCCTGCGACCCCTGACGTAAGGACTCTTAAGGGCGCGCAATCGTCGCGCCCGTCACGCAAACAGTTGCTTTTCCCGCGCGCCGTCGCCAATTCGTCATCCTCGAATGGCGCGGCGCGAGGTCGAAGTGAACAAGTTGGCGAGCGAGGGCGTCAGTCTGACGAAGCAGGCCTATGGCCTGACCGAAGACCTGATGACGCCCAATGCGGCCGTCTACTGGATCGACCTGGTGATCTCGACCGCCCTGATGTGGGGTGGCTTCTGGATCGCCGCGACGACCGCGAACCTGGCCATCGGCCTGGTCGCGGGCCTGGTCAGCGTATTGGCCCTTTATCGGGCCTTGAGCTTCATCCACGAGCTGACCCACCTGCGGGCCGACGAGACGCCGGGCTTCCGTCTGGGCTGGAACGCGCTGATCGGCATGCCGCTGATGACCCCGTCGCTGATGTACGAGGGCGTGCACAATATCCACCACATCAAGGACCGCTTCGGCACCGCCCTGGATCCGGAATATCTGCCGCTGTCGCGCTTCACGCCGCTGAAGCTGGCCGGCTTCCTGTTCGTCGCCCTGCTGGCCCCGCTGGGCGTGATCCTGCGCTCGGCGATCCTGATCCCGTTGTCGTTCGTGGTTCCGTCACTGCGCGTCTACGTGCGGACCAAGCTGTCGGCGCTGATGATCAATCCCGACTTCGTGCGCGAGGATCTGAACCGCTGGCGGCCCGAATGGGTGGCTCAGGACGTGGCCTGCTGGCTGTGGTCGTGGGCGGTGATCGCCGCCACGGTCATGGGCTGGCTGCCGGTGCGCTTCGTGCTGACGGGCCTGGCGATCTTTTCCGTCGCCACCTTCGTCAACCAGGCCCGCACCCTGGTCGCCCACCATTGGGACAATGACGGGAGTAAGATGACGCTGGACGAGCAGTTCCTGGACTCGGTCAACGTGCCGCCGCCGAACCTGGCGTCCGAGCTCTGGGCCCCGGTCGGCCTGCGCTACCACGCCCTGCACCACCTGCTGCCGCGCCTGCCCTACCACAATCTCGGCAAGGCCCACGCGCGCCTGGCCCAGGCGCTGGGCGCGGACTCGCACTATCATCAGGCCTCGGAAAAGGGCCTGTTCGAGGCCCTGGCCGACCTCTTCCGCCGCGTGGCCCAGAAGCAGCCTGGCGCCGAGAAGGCCGCCGCGCGATAGGCGCGGGGAGAGCGGGCCTAGTCCGCCCCCTCCCGCTCGGCGCGTTCGCGCAGCTCCTCGTCCAGGCTGGCCGTATCCCAGGCCCCGCCGGCGTCGCCGGGGCGCATGCGGTGCAGGTCGGCGTCCAGCAGGCGGTCCATGGTCTGGGCCGCGTCGCGCGAGGCCAGGATATAGGCCTCCTCCTGGCCCCACATCGGGCGCAGCTCCTCGAATACCCGGCGGTCGTGACGACGGAAGAAGGCCGCCGCCCGGTGGGCGCGGTGGGCGCGGAAGCCCAGCTTCTGCAGGGCCGTGGCGCCCAGGGCTAGGGCGGACTCGAAGGTCTCGCGCTCGACCGCGTCGGCCCCGTTGGCCAGCAGGTCGTAGGCGTGGCGGCGGTCCCAGGCGCGGGCCAGGATCACCAGGTTCGGGAAGGCCTTGCGCGCCGTCTCGACCAGCTCGACGGTCTTTTCGCGATCGTCCAGGGCGACGATCAGCATCCGGGCCCGCTCGGCGCCGGCGGCGCGCAGCAGGTCAAGGCGCGTGGCGTCGCCGTAGTGAACCCGGCGGCCGAAGCGGCGCAGCAGCTCGATCTGCTCGATGTCGCTGTCCAGAACCGTCGACTTGAAACCGTTGGCGCTGAGCAGGCGGCCGGTGATCTGACCGAAGCGGCCGAAGCCGGCGATGATGATGTCCGGCTCGCCCTCGTCGAAGTCGCCGGTGTCGGGGACGACGTCGGGAATGGCCGCGTCCATCAGGGCCGCGACCCGCTCGTAGAGGATCATGGCCACCGGGGTCAGGGCCATGGAGACCGCGACGGCGGCGGTGAGCAAGGCGGCCAGTTGGGCGCCGATCACGCCCGCCCCGACGGTGAAGCTCAACAGCACGAAGGCGAACTCGCCGCCCTGGGCCAGGGCCGTGGCCACCGCCATGGCGCCGCGCTTGGGCGCGCCGAACAGGCGGGCGATGCCGTACATGACGATGAACTTCAAGACCATCAGGCCGACGACCAGGCCCAGCAGGGTGAGCGGCTGACGCGCCACCAGCGGCAGGTCGACGCCCGCCCCGACCGTGATGAAGAACAGGCCCAGCAACAGGCCCCGGAACGGCTCGATATCGGTCTCCAGCTCGCGGCGGAACTCGCTCTCGGCCAGCACCACCCCGGCCAGGAAGGCGCCGAGGGCGGGCGAGAGACCGACGACCCGCATCAGGCTGGCCACCGCCACCACGATCAGCAGGGCCGCGGCGACGAAGATCTCGCGCAGGCGGGCCTTGGCGATGAATCGGAACAGCGGTCGGACCAGATAGCGACCGCCGCCGACCACGGCCGCCACGGCGGCGAACACCGACAGCATCTGGGCCCAGACGGGCAGGTTGGCGACGAGGCTGGGGGCGCCATGGCCGCCGCCCTCGGCATGGACCGTCGCGCCGGTGGCCAGCAGCGGCAGCAGGGCGAACATCGGGATGACCGCCAGATCCTGCAGCAGCAGCACCCCGAACGCCGCCCGCCCAACCGGGCCCTGCCGGAGGCCCTTTTCGTCCAGGGTCTGCAGCACGATGGCGGTCGAGGACATGGCCAGGACCAGGCCCACGGCCAGCGCCTTCTGCCAGGGCAGGCCCAGGGCGAGCGAGGCGGCCGCGATGGCCAGGGCCGTGCCGACCACCTGAGCCCCGCCTAGGCCGAAGATCGTCTTACGCATGTCCCACAGCATCGAGGGCTGCACCTCGAGCCCGATCAGGAACAGCAGGATGACGACGCCGAACTCGGCGAACTTCATGACGTCGGCCTGCTCGCCGACCAGGGCCAGGGCGAACGGGCCGATGACCACGCCGGCGATCAGATAGCCCAGCACCGAGCCGAGCCCGAGGCGTTTGGCGATCGGCACCGAGACGACGGCCGCGCCCAGATAGACTAGGGTCTGGGTGAGGAAGTTCTCCATGCGCCCTTACGCCTCCGTTCGCAGGGGTAGCAGCGAGGCCACCCGCGCCTTGTAGCGCTCGGCCTCGGCCTTCAGCGCCGCGTCGTCCTTGACCGAGGCGCCGTGCACCACGAACGGCGTCTCCCAGTCCATGCCGCACAGGTTGGCGGTCTGCTCCAGCGGCCGCAGGAACTCGTCCATCGAGAAGCGGTTGTAGCCGTGCATGTGGTAGGCCTTGGCCGTGCCGCCGGTGGTGCAGGCCACGAACAGCTTCTTGCCCTTCAGGGCCTCGCCGCCCTCGCCATAGGCGAAGCCGTGCAGCCAGACGAGATCCAGCCACTCCTTCATCAGGGCCGGGGTCGAATACCAGAACAGTGGGAACTGCAGGGCGACGACGTCGTGCGCCACCAGGGCGGCCTGCTCGGCCTCGATATCGACCACGAAGTCCGGATAGACCTCGTACAGATCCTTGAAGGTGACGCCGGAAAGGCCCTTGGCCGCCTTGGCCAGGGCGCGATTGGCGCGCGAACGTTCAAGCGCCGGGTGGGCCAGCACCAGCAGCACTCCAGAAGCGGGTTGGGAGGTGGCGGGCGTCACGGGGCCGGTGCTAGCGTCGGTCATCAAGCGACCCTTCGGAAAAATAATTCATCAAGGGTTGAATTTCTTCGTGGCTCGGGCGACACGGTTCGCCAAACACCGGACGTATAGGTCCCGGACAAGGGAGACACCATGGTCGACAAGGTGAAGACAGACGCCGTCGAAGCCCTGGCCGGGCTGCTGTTCGACGGCATGACCATCATGGCCGGCGGGTTCGGCCTTTGCGGAATCCCTGAGAACCTGATCGCGGCGATCCGCGAGGCGGGGACGAAGGACCTCACGGTCATCTCCAACAATTGCGGCGTCGACGGCTTCGGCCTGGGGATCCTGCTAGAGAACCGCCAGATCAAGAAGATGGTCTCGTCCTATGTGGGCGAGAACAAGCTGTTCGAACAGCTCTACCTCAGCGGCGAGCTGGAATTGGAGTTCAATCCGCAGGGCACCCTGGCCGAGCGCATTCGTGCGGGTGGGGCGGGCATCCCGGCCTTCTTCACGCGCACCGGCTACGGCACCCTGGTGGCCGAGGGCAAGGAAGTTCGCGAGTTCGACGGCGAGATGTACGTGATGGAGCGCGGCCTGACCGCCGACCTCGCCATCGTCAAGGCCTGGAAGGCCGACGCCGAGGGCAACCTGATCTATCGAAAGACGGCCCGGAACTTCAATCCGATGATGGCCACGGCCGGCAGGAAGACCGTCGTCGAGGTCGAGGAACTGGTGGTGATCGGCGCGCTGGACAAGGACGCCATCCACACGCCTGGCATCTATGTCGACCGCCTGATCAAGGGCGCGAAGTTCGAGAAGCGCATCGAGCGCGTCACGACTCGTCAGAAGGAAACCGCGTAATGGCCTGGACCCGCGACGAGATGGCCGCCCGCGCCGCCCAGGAGCTGCAGGACGGCTTCTATGTGAACCTGGGTATCGGCATCCCGACCCTGGTCGCCAACTACATCCCCGAGGGCATGTCCGTGACGCTGCAGAGCGAGAACGGCATGCTGGGCATGGGCCCCTTCCCCTACGAGGGCGAAGAGGACGCCGACCTGATCAACGCCGGCAAGCAGACGATCACCGAGCTGGACAGCAGCTCGTACTTCTCGTCGGCCGACAGCTTCGCGATGATCCGCGGCGGCCACATCGCCCTGTCGATCCTGGGCGGCATGCAGGTCTCCGAGACCGGCGACCTGGCCAACTGGATGGTGCCCGGCAAGATGGTCAAGGGCATGGGCGGGGCCATGGACCTGGTCGCCGGCGTCAAGCGCGTGGTGGTGGTCATGGACCATTGCGAGAAATCCGGCGCGCCGAAACTGCTCAAGCGATGCTCGTTGCCGCTGACCGGTGCGGGGGTCGTCGACCTGCTGATCACCGAGCTGGGCGTGTTCGAGATCAACCGCGGCAAGACGGCCGTGAAGTTGATCGAGCTGGCTCCGGGCGTCACGGTCGACGAGGTGAGGTCCAAGACCGAGGCGGCGTTCGAGGTGGCGGTCTAAGGCGCTCAATCCAACGGGTGTCATCCCGGAAAGCGCGCAGCGCTTATCCGGGACCCAGGAGCCGGCGCATCGCGGTCACCCCTGGGTCCCGGCTCTCCGCTCCGCTGCGGGCGGGATGACACGCCGAGGGTTTCAGGCAGTAAGGATGATCCCTCGAAAAGCGCCAGTCGCTCGAAAGCCTATTGCGGTTTCCGCCTCGGTTCCGGCGGCAGGCCGGTGATCGGGTCGCGGGGCAGCGGGGCGAAGCCTTCCGCGATGAACAGGTCGATCCGCCGCGAGCGCTTCTTGTCGAGGCGCACGCGGGCGATCTGCAAGGCGGAGGTGGCCTTGAAGTCCTGCTCGATCTCGGGGCGATAGCCGCCCTCCAGGCTGACGATCAGGGCGCGGCGGCCGTGGTCGGCGTCCAGCGGGGCCTCGGTCTCGGCCTGGTTCTGCGGATGGGCCTCGTGCACCCACATTCGCAGGGGCGGGGCGCCCGGCTGACCGAAATAGTCGCGGCCATAATAGGCGGCGGCGTTGTAGACGAAACGGTCGTCCATCGCGACGGCGCTGACCCCGCCGCGCAGCGCCTGTTCCTCGCGGGTGCGCTCGACGATGGCGCGCACGGTCTGGTCCCAGCCGCGCACGCGCTTGAAGCCGTTCGACAGGCCCGTGGCGTCGGCGGCCTTGGGATTGATCATGCAGACCATGAAGAACACGGCGAACAACGCCTGGAAGGCCAGGCCGCCGATCAGCCAGCGGCGGGCGTTCCAGCGCAGCAGCCAGCCGGCGGCCAGCACCGAGCCCGACACGAAGGCGGCCCCGGCCCAGTTGGCGTTGGCGCGTGAGACGAAGGCCTCGCCGGCCACGATCAGCAGCGGCGGCGCGCAGAAGCACAGCAGCAGCAAGTCGGGCGAGGCCAGGCGCTTCTTGACGCCCAGCCAGATCGCGCCGCCCAGCAGCACGGCGAATGGCACGGGTCCGAACACGCCGAACTGCGAGCCGACGAACTCGATCAGTTCACGGAAATTGAACAGCGTGCGCGCGCCCCAGTTGGCGTTGGAGGCGGTGTGCTTGACCGTCGCGAACTGGTGGCTGGCGTTCCAGGCGAAGTTCGGGGCCAGGGTCAGGACGAAGGCCGTCAGGAACAGGACCGCCGCGGCCAGGCACCAGCGTTCACGGGCCGGCTTCGAGATCACGAAGTGGATGACGATGCTGCCCAAGGCGTAGATCGCGGCGTATTTCGACAGGAACGCCAGGCCCAGGGCCAGGCCCATGCCGGCGGCGACGAAATAGCGGCGCGGCGCGACGGCCTCGGCCAGGTCGACATAGGCCCAGATTGTCAGGGACAGGAAGAACAGCAGCGGCGCGTCGGTGGCCACCAGGCCCGAGGACAGCACCACGCCCGGCATCAGGCTGTAGATCGCCGCCGCGACCAGTCCAGTCCAGCCGCCATACAGGCGCCGCGCGATGCGGTGGACCACCAAGGCGGTGACCCCGTGCAGCAACGGCGCCGACAGCCGCACCCACGGCTCGGCGTCGCCGCCGATGTGGGTCGTCAGCC
The DNA here is from genome assembly GCF_040545685.1 of Caulobacter sp. 1776. Taxonomy (NCBI): domain Bacteria; kingdom Pseudomonadati; phylum Pseudomonadota; class Alphaproteobacteria; order Caulobacterales; family Caulobacteraceae; genus Caulobacter; species Caulobacter sp. 1776. The sequence goes on along the minus strand of NZ_JBEPMI010000001.1, from coordinate 590,614 downwards.
AGATCAGCCAGGCGATCATCGGCGGCTTGGAAAAGTAGCCGAAGGCCAGCTCGCGCGACCACAGCCAATACTGCGCCTCGTCCGGGTACAGCTCCAGCGGCGTTGTGAACAAGGCGATCAGACGCAGGAGCGTCAGCCCGGCGACCATCAGCAGGGTCGCACGCCAGGCGCGATCTTCGATCGAAAATTCGCGAGATTCGTGAACCGCTTGCATGACGTCTGATTAACCAAGTAAGAAAAAACTGACCAATTCTATCGCGTATCTGGGGCTTTATGACAGTTTGAGAGCGGGCGTGGCGATTCCGTCACCAAACCTTCTAAAACTTTCGCTAAACGGCCCCCAACGGTACGAACCATGCTGGTCAATGGCGGGCGTGTCGAAAACGAGGGGATCCTTGAAGATGAACATGAGAAATTTCGCCCTGGCGACGACCGCGCTGGTCGGTTGCCTGGTCGCCGGCGGCGCCGCGATGGCGCAATCGACGGGTACGGACGCTGTCGAACAGGTGGTGGTCACCGCCTCGACGCTGAAGAACCAGAACGGCGCGATCGTTTCGCAAACCATTCCGAAGTCGCGCTCGACCATCACCCAGGAGTTCATCTCCCGCCAGGTGCCGGGCCAGACGATCCTGGATTCGCTGAACCTGCTGCCGGGCGTCAACTTCACCAACAATGACGCTTACGGCTCGGCCGGCGGCGACATCACCATCCGCGGCTTCGACTCGCAGCGCGTCGCCCTGCTGCAGGACGGCGTTCCGCTGAACGACAGCGGCAACTACGCCATCTATCCGAACCAGCAGCTGGACTCGGAACTGATCTCCAAGGTCGACGTCAACACGGGCACGACCGATGTCGACAGCCCGACGGCCGCGGCCGCCGGCGGCACCGTCAACTACGTGACCCGCAAGCCGGCCGAAGACTTCGGCGGCGTCATCGAAGCGCAAGCCGGCGACGGCAATTTCCGCCGCATCTTCGGCGTGCTGGACACCGGCAAGATCGGTCCGTGGGGCACCACCGCCTGGGTCAGCTACGCCGACGCGATCAACGACGTGTTCAACGGTCCGGGCAAGATCCACAAGAAGCAATACAACGGCCGCATCTATCAACCGATCGGCGACAATGGCGACTTCATCAGCCTGATCGCCACCTACAACCAGAACCGCAACAACTTCATCAACCGGATGAGCCTGGCCCAGTTCCAGGCCGGTACGGGCGTCGGCTACAGCCGTGCGACCTGCAACCGTCCGACCCCGGTCAATGGCACGGCCCAGATCGATACCAACGCGGGCACCTGCTACAAGTACAACATCAACCCGTCGAACAACGGCAACATCCGCGCTCAGTCGCTGTTCCACATCGGTGACAGCTTCATCCTGACCGTCGATCCTTCGTTCCAGTACGTGCTGGCCAACGGCGGCGGCCGCGGTCTGTTCAACGAAAGCGGCAACGGCACCGGCAGCGGCATCATCCGCGGCAGCGCCCTGACGGGCGGCCAGGACCTGAACGGCGACGGCGACACCCTCGACACCGTCCTGCTGTACTCGCCGAACACGACGAATACCCGTCGCTACGGCGTGACCTCGTCGCTGATCTGGAAGTTCTCGGACAGCCAGAGCTTCCGCGCCGCCTACACCTTCGACGAAGCCCATCACCGTCAGACCGGCGAATACACCACGTTCAGCCAGGACACGACGCCGGACAGCGTGTTCGGCGGCAAGGACGGCTACGGCAAGTCGATCAAGCTCTCGGACGGCAGCATCCTGCGCAAGCGCGACCGCGTTTCGGTCGCTACCCTGAACCAGTTCTCGGTCGAGTACCGCGGCAAGTTCATGGACGACAAGGTGCTGGTCAACGCCGGCGTCCGCGCGCCGTTCTTCAAGCGTGAGCTGCACAACTTCTGCTATCAGGCCGACACGTTCACCGCCTACTGCACCAACCAGACTCCGACCGCCGTGGCGGGCACGGACGACGGCGCCGGCCAGACCCTGGTCACCCTGCCGGGTCAAGGCACGACCCAGTACGGTCGTCCGCGCGAGTTCACCCGCAAGTACGACAAGCTGCTGCCGAGCGCCGCGATCAGCTACGCCCTGGCCGATCACCAGTCGGTCTACTTCAGCTACGCCAAGACCCTGTCGGCGCCGCGTACGGACGACCTTTACGACCGGAAGCTGACGAACCCGAACCCGGAAATCACCAACTCGTACGACCTGGGCTATCGTTACCAGTCGCCGACCGTCCTGTTCTCGGCCGCCGTCTGGTACACCGACTTCGCCAACCGTATCGAGCGCGCGTTCAACGAGCAGGACAACATCGCCTTCTCGGTCAACGTCGGCGACGTGAAGAAGAAGGGCTTCGACGCCCAGTTCGGCTTCCGTCCGGAAGACTATCTCTTCTTCTACGCCTCGTTCTCGTACCAGGACTCCGAGCTGCAGCAGAACATCGCCGGCACCACGCTCGGCTCCCTGCTGCTGACCAAGGGCAAGGAACTGTATGAAGCGCCGAAGTACCAAGGCGCGGTGCGCGTCGAATACGACATCACCGAAGCCTTCAGCGTCGGCGTCCAGGCCAAGTGGGTCGGCGAGCGCTGGACCAACCTGACCAACACCGAAAAGGCGCCGAAGTACGCGCTGCTGGACGCGGACGCCCGCTACAAGCTCGACGGCTTCGGCATGAAGGGCTCGTACCTCCAGGTCAACGTGAAGAACCTGGCGAACGAGAAGTACCTGGGCGACCTGGCGGTGAACCCGTCGGGCACCGGCCTCGGCCAGCCTGGCTACCCGCGTACGGCCAGCATCACCCTGCACGCCGCCTTCTAAGCTCGGCGCACAGGTTTCTACGAATGGGGGCGGTCCGGTCACGGGCCGCCCTTTTTCTTTGTCATCGGCGTTTGCTAACTAGAGGCCGCTTGACCCCGGCCCGTTGAAGGGCCATCTGCGCCCCCTTTCGTTTTCCGCCGTTTCCATTGGGCTTTCGAATGACCGTCACCGTTCCCGCCGAGTGGGCTCCGCACCGCGCCATGTGGGTGGGTTTCCCCAGCCACGCCGAGCTGTGGCAGGAGGACCTGGAACAGGCCCAGCAGGAGGTCGCCGATCTGGCCCGCGCCCTGGCCGGTCCGGGGGGCGAGCGCGTGCGCCTGATGGTGGTCGGCGACGAGGCCGAGGCGGCGGCCAAGGCCTTGCTCTCCGACACGACGGTCGAGATCGTCCGCGGCCAGTTCGGCGACATCTGGCTGCGCGACACCGGTCCGATCTTCGTCGACGACAACGGCTCGGCCAGCGCCGCCGGCTTCCAGTTCAACGGCTGGGGCGGCAAGTACAGCCTGGAAGGCGACGACATCGTCGCCGAGCAGATCGCCGCCGCCTCGGGCGCGCCGTTGGTCCGCAACGGCTTCATCCTCGAGGGCGGCGCCCTGGACCACGACGGCAACGGGACCATCCTGACCACCCGTCAGTGCCTGCTGAACGAAAACCGCAACCCCGGGTGGGACGAGGCCTCGGCGACCTCGGCCCTGGCCGACGCGCTGGGCGCCAAGAAGGTGCTGTGGCTGGGCGATGGTCTGCTGAACGACCACACCGATGGCCACGTCGACAACCTGGCCCGCTTCGTCGCGCCCGGTGTCGTGGCCTGTCCGATGGCCTACGGCGCCAACGATCCGAACGCGGAGGTCTATGCCGAGACCGCCAAGCTGCTGGCCGGCATGACCGACGCTCGCGGCTCGCCGATCCAGGTCGCCCGCATCCCCTCGCCAGGCAAGATCCTCGACGAGGACGGCGAGCCGATTCCGGCCTCGCACATGAACTTCCTGATCGCCAACGAGGCGGTCATCGTGCCGATCTACGCCGAGGAGTCGGGCGCCTTCGCCGTCGAGGTGATCAAGGGCCTGTTTCCCGAACGCCAGGTCATTGGCCTGCCCTCCACCGCCATCCTGACCGGCGGCGGTTCGTTCCACTGCATCAGCCAGCAGGAGCCGGCATAGGCGTACTAAACAAATCGTCGGAAACTAGTTCTGCCGCAGCTAGTAGAACAGGTCGTCAGAGGCCGACCTGATCATGCTGTCGCACGGCTCACTGAAATACAGTGTCTTGCCCGAGAAGAGCTGACCGATCTCGCCATGCCGACGATTGGAAAGGCCAAGCGTGCAGCAGAAGGTCTGAGCGGCGTAGTCCTTACCCTCAGGGAACAAAATCCGCATGTTCTGTGGGTGATAGCCGAGACCGAGAAAAACCAGTTTGTCGGCTTGGCGCACGACCTCGGCGATCGTTGAGGCGTGCTCGGTGCCGACCTCTTCGTTATATGTCTTGATCCCTTGCCATGCGTTGATCAGACCATCGGAATATCCTCCGTAGGGCATGGCATTGGTTAAGCCGAGCTCTCCGAGCGAACCGTAGACGTGGTGGATCGGGATGCGTTTGATGTGCGCGTAGGCCTGGTCGGCGGTGAAGCCGCCCAGCGCGATGTAGGCGAGAGCCAGGTATTGCTCGATCGTCCGATCGTAGTTGAAGGTGACGAACGATAGTCCCGCGAACACGTCGTCCAAGTCGCGTCGGCGGACGTTCTCGCCTATCCGATGACGGCGATGAACCTGACCCATCCAGCTATTTGAAAGCTGATTGAGAACTTCGCCGGGTCCGTTGGACTCGATAGCGCCAGGACTCATGAGCGATTTGCGCTCGGCATGGAGGATTTGGCGGGCGATGCATATCTTCGCCACCTTGGCCACCTCCGGACGATCCTGGGCCCATTCGTTCACTAGGTCATCGATCGAATCCTTGGTGTGGATATGATCTCGGATCGTGTGCATGGCCTCCTTGTGGACGCCGAAGAAGCCTCCACTAATGCCCAAGACCCGCTGCACTGAATCTTCAGACGTGTCGCCCGATCCTGCTGCGATCTCATTGGACAAGGCGGCCCGGATCATTCTCGCGAGGTCTGCACCGACCGGCATCTGGTTCGACCGATCAAAGTCGAGGCTCGCGCCAGCACCTAAAACAAAGACCGTTTTCATCGCCACCCCGTCCGCCTGAGCGAACGTTATCGCTGGCGTCTGGGGGGGGTGGCAACCATCGGCAAAGCTTTCAAGGACGCCCGGCATGCGCTAAACGCCGCACGCTCTTGCGAGGAGGCCGCTGTGTCACGACCTAACCCCGTCCATTTGTTTCAACGTTCCTCGCAGGAGCCCGCCTAATGGCCCGCACGCTCAGCGTCGCCGCGATCCAGACCTCGTACGGCATGGATCTGCAGGCCAATATCAAAAAGACGGAAAACTTCATCCGTGAAGCGGCCGCCAAGGGCGCGCAGGTCATCCTGCCGTCTGAGCTGTTCCAGGGGCCGTATTTCTGCGTCGCCCAGGAGGAGCGCTGGTTCGCCGAGGCCCATCCCTGGCGCGAGCATCCGGTGGTCAAGGCCATCGCCCCGCTGGCCGGCGAGCTAGGCGTGGTGATCCCGATCTCGATCTTCGAGCGCGAGGGGCCGCACTATTTCAACAGCCTGGTCATGGCCGACGCCGATGGCTCGCTGCTGGGCCTCTATCGCAAAAGCCACATCCCCGACGGCCCGGGCTACATGGAGAAGTACTATTTCCGGCCCGGCGACACCGGTTTCAAGGTCTGGGACACGCGCTTCGGCCGCCTGGGCGTCGGCATCTGCTGGGACCAGTGGTACCCCGAGGCCGCCCGCGCCATGGCGCTGATGGGCGCCGAGGCCCTGTTCTATCCCACCGCGATCGGCAGCGAGCCGCATGACCCCAGCCTGGACACCGCCCTGCCGTGGCGGCGGGCCATGCAGGGCCACGCGGTCAGCAATGTCATCCCGGTGGTCGGCGCCAACCGCATCGGCTTCGAGCCGTGGGACGGCTATCCGAACGGTGGCCAGACCTTCTACGGCTCGTCGTTCATCGCCGACCATCGCGGCGACCTGGTCAGCGAGCTGGGCCGCGCCGACGAGGGGATCGTCAACGCGACCTTCGACCTCGACTTCCTGACGACGCACCGCGCCGCCTGGGGCTTTTTCCGCGATCGCCGGCCGGAGTTCTACACGGCGCTGGCCAACGGCCGGCCCGCGTGATCCGAACCGACCGCCTGGCGCCGAAGATGATCCGCTGCGGCCGCTTGTGGTGTTCGTGGCTGTCCAAACCCTGCTGTCATCCCGGCCGTAGCGAAGCGAAGAGCCGGGACCACGACAAGCTCGGCGCTTCCGGCGGTCCCGGATAGCCTCTGCGAGGCTTCCGGGATGACAGGGCTTGAAGGCCCTAGCTCCCACACCCCGCCGGCGCGCCCGTGGCCTTCGACGCCGCCACCTCCGCCCGCGCCTTGGCCAGGTCGGCCATGAACGTCGGATCGTCGTGCAGCCGCGTGACCAGGGCCGAGCCCAGGTAGCGGCCGGCCTCGACATCGCTCTGGAAGTGGACGCCGCAGACGATGCGGCTGTCGCCGAACGCCTTGCCGCGCGCCAGGATCGGGCTGGCCTTCTCCGGGACCAGCTCGGCGATCACCGAGGCCCAGGCCCAGCCGATCAAGCCGTGGCCCGAAGGGTAGGAGCCGTCGGTGTCGACCCACGGCTCGCGGGGCACGCAGATCGGCGCGGTGTTGCCGACCGGCGGACGCGGGCGCCGATAGGCCGCCTTGGCCGGCTGGTAGATCCTGGCCGCGTCGTCGGTCATGCGCAGCAGCATGTTGGCCAGGGTCGGGGTCGCTTCGGCGCTGAGGGTGACACCGGCCGCGCACGAGAAGCTCTTCATGCCGTTCTTGCCGGAGAGGTCCGCGTCGGCGATCGCCTGGCGCCAAGTCTCGGTGTTGGCCAGCTTGCGGGTTTCGTCGAACTGGGCGCGCTCGGCCTTGCCGCGCGGCGAGGCCGGCGTCGGCGGCGGGCCGACGATGGTCGCGGCGTCTAGGCCGCCATTTCCCGTCAGGTAGCCCGGTGGCGGCTTCACCCAGCCGGCCGAGGGCGGCGTGGTGGCGACCGGCGCCTGAGCGGCATGGTCGGCGAACGGGTTCGGCACGGCCCGCAGCGCCGAGCAGCCGGCGAGCGCGAGGCCGGAAACGGCGCCGACGACGAGCGCGAAACGGATCATGGGCTGCACCCCTGAGGTCATTCGCCCACAGAAAGCGGGGAAAATCCCGCGTCAAGCGAAAGCGGATTGACGAGCGGATATGTTATTTCATAACACTTCCTCGCGGCCGCTCCCCCGGCCAAGTTTCAGTCGTCTCAGGACCGTCCATGCTTCGTCGCGTCGCCTTCTCCGCCGCGAGCCTCATCGCGCTCGCCGCCGCCGTTTCCGCCCACGCCGCGGAGCCCGTGGCGCCCGCGCCGCCCGCGCCGGAAGACACCGAGGTCTCCAAGGTCGTCATCACCGCCGCGCCCTACGCCGTGTCGCTGGATACGGTGACCAGCAGCGTCAACATCGTCACCCGCGACCAGCTGGACGTGGCCCCACCCGCCGGCCTGGGCGACACGCTGAACGGCCAGCCGGGCCTGCGCTCGACCTTCTATGGCCCCGGCGCCAGCCGCCCCGTGATCCGCGGCCTGTCGGGTCCGCGCGTGATGGTGCTGCAGAACGGCGTCGGCCAGGTCGACGCCTCCGCCCTGTCGCCCGACCACGCCGTGGCCTCGGATCCCGGCGAGGTCTCGCGGATCGAGGTGCTGCGGGGGCCCTCGACCCTGGCCTATGGCGGCTCGGGCATCGGCGGCGTGGTCAACATGATCGACGACCGCGTGCCCTCGACCCCGGCCGCGAACGGCTTCGAAGGCCGCCTGGCCGGCTCGGTCTCGTCGGTCGACGACGGCAAGTCGATCAACGGCTCGGCCAAGTTCGGCAGGGGCCCGCTGGTGTTCGCCATCGACGCCGATCACCGCAAGAGCGGCGACTACGACGTGCCGACCGCGCCCGTCTCGGCTCGCCTGGCCAACCGCGACGGCCTGACGCCAGATCCGGACAGGACGGTCAGGAACACCGACGTCGAGATGGACGCCTATGGCGCCGGCGTCTCCTACGTCCACGACAGCGGCTTCTTCGGGGTCTCGATCAAGAAGGTCGATACGACCTATGGTGTGCCCTATCCGCAGATCCTGGCCCCGATCGACCCCGACGCCGAGGGGCCGGTCTCGATCCACCTGCAGCAGACCCGCTACGACCTGCGCGGCGAGCAGACCGTCGACCTCGGTCCGTTCGACAAGATCCGGCTGTCGGCCGGTCACGCCAAGTACGAGCACGCCGAGGTCTCGGTCGACACCGGCGAGGTCGGCACCCGCTTCCTGTCGAACGGTACGGAAGGCCGTCTGGAGCTGGTCCAGAAGGAACATGACGGCTGGCAGGGCGCGGTGGGCTTCCAGGCCCTTGAGCGCCACTTCTCGGCCATCGGCGACGAGGCCTTCGTGCCCTCGACCGACATCAAGGAATACGGCGTCTTCACCCTGCAGCGCCTGGACAAGGGCGACTGGGGTCTAGACGCGGGCCTGCGCTTCGACAGCCGCGAGCTGAAGACGGCCACGGCCACGCGCAAGTTCGATAACGTCTCGGCCTCGCTGGGCCTGTTCTACAAGCCGGCCGAGCACCAGTTCGTGGCCCTGACCCTGTCGCGCAACGGCCGCGCCCCGACCGAGTTCGAACTGTTCGCCAACGGCCCGCACCCGGGCACCGGCGGCTTCGAGGTCGGCGAGGCCACGCTCGGGTCCGAGAAGGTGACCTCGCTGGAGGCGACCTATCGTTACACCGGCGATCGCCTGCGGGCGGAGGGCCACCTCTGGGGCGCCCACTATAACGGCTTCATCGAGGAGGCCCCGACCGGCGCGGTCGAGGACGACCTCCCAGTGTTCCAGTACTTCCAGACGGGCGCCAAGTTCCACGGCGCCGAGGTCGAGACCTCGTACGTCGCCTGGCGCGGCGGCGAACGCTCGTTGAAGCTGGAAGGCGTCTATGACTGGGTGCGCGGCGAGACCGACCTGGGCGTTCCGGCGCGCATCCCGCCGTGGGCCTTGACCGGCCGCGTCGTCTGGAGCGCGCCTCGCCTCGAGGCCCACGCCGAGGTGCGCCGCGTCGCCAGCCAGAACCGCGTGGCGGCCTTCGAGCTGCCAACCGACGGCTACACCCAGGTCAACGCCATGGTCACCTTCAAGCCGATCGCGGACTCGGCCCTTCGCCTGTTCGTCGACGGCCGCAACCTGACCAACGAGACCATTCGCGAGCACACCTCGTTCCTGAAGGACTTCGCGCCTTCGCCGGGGCGCTCGGTCCGCGTCGGTTTCGCCTGGCGCTTCTAGCGCTCGGCGATACGCGGGACCCTGGCAGCCCCCGGGTCCCGACCGCGCCGGGGCCTGGAACCCTCCCTCCAGGTCCCGGACGGCTCGCCCGCTACGGCGGATCTCAAGCCCAGCGACTCCCGTGGGGGATGAATTCGAGGGGCGGGGTCAGGCCATGACAGCGGCCTAGATTGCCGCTGCCCGCGGGATCGGCTAGAACGCCGAGCCTTTGCGGTCGTCTTGAAGCGTTCGAGCGTCCGTTTCTAAATTTTGTCGCAGAGCTCTTCATGACCACGTCCCAGTCCGCCGGCGAAATCTCCGGCAACGTCCTGTTCTACAATTCGCCGGAGCCGCTGAACCGCGAGCAGCACGCCAAGCTGGCCCTGGTCCACAAGGACAAGCCGTACGGCTTCGCCGCCGCCGGCACCGCGGTGCCGCTGACGGTCTCGGAATTCGCGCCGGCCGCCCTGACCTTCCCGGTGATCTTCGCTGGCGACGAGCGCGTGCCGCTGGCCGTGATGGGCCTGAACCAGCAGGAAAACCTGTTCATCGGCGCCGACGGCTCGATCGAGCCGAACGTCTATATTCCGGCCTATATTCGCCGCTATCCGTTCGTGCTGGCCAATGACGACACGCAAGACCGTCTGATCGTCTGCATCGACCGCGGTTCGGACCTGCTGACCGAGAAGGGCGAGACCCCGCTGTTCGACGCCAAGGGCGAGCCGACCGAATACACTCAGAACTGCATCAAGTTCTGCGACGACTTCGAGGTCGAGCGCCGCCGCACGGACTCGTTCGTCCAGATCCTGAAGGACAACGACCTGTTCGAGCTGAAGAAGGCCATCTTCCAGCCGCAGGACGAAACCGGCGCTCCGGCCGGCGAGCCGGTCACCGTCGCCGAATATTTCGGCGTCTCGGAAGAGAAGCTGAACGGCCTGCCGGCCGCCAAGCTGAAGGAACTTCAGGAAAACGGCGCCCTGGCCCAGATCTACGCCCACCTGGTGTCGCTGCTCGGCTGGGATCGCCTGATCAATAAGACCATGATGAAGCAGCAGGAAGCCGCCAACCTGAACTAAGGTTCGGCCGACGCTGAGAAAATCGAGAGGGCGGCGGGGTTTCGGCTCCGCCGCCTTTTTCTTTGGTGATCGCTACCGCGCGAAGATGCTGCGGGTCAGGCACGAGAAGACCAGGCGGCCGGCCTCGTCGAGCAGGTCGTGCTGGGCGATGACGATGCCCTTGCCCTCGCCGACCGGGTCCTTGCCCATCACCGTCATGCGGCCGCGCAGCAGCTCGCCGACCGGCGGGTTGCGCATCCAGCGCAGGGCGTCGACGCCCAGGCGCTTGGTCTGCGGCCAGGCGGCGCTGGCCTCGATGTCCAGCCGGCTCCAGATCGCGAAGACCATTCCGTCCGGCGCGCCGTTCTCGATCGGCCAGCCAGGCGCGAAGGCGGCTATGAACGCCTCGAGGGCCTTCTCGTCCACGGCTCGAGAGCCCAGATTCACGACCTTGCCGATCTCGATGTCGTCGAACGCGGCGGGCATGGAGGTCTCTCCGAACCGATGAAGCGAGCCTGGTAAGCCAATTCGGACAGAATCATTTCGAATTGGCCGGCCAGCGCGACTGTCCGTTGCGTCTTGACCATTGTCGAGAGGAGGCGGGCAGGCCATGTGTTCGTCCGCAGTCGTTTTTCCCGTCCGGACCCGCGCATGTTCCTGAAGAAAGCCGTCCTCGCCCTGCAGGCCCTGTTGGCGGCGAGCGTCCTGGCTGGCGCGGCCATCGCCGGGCCCGTGGTCAATTCCGGGCATATCGAGTCCGAACTGGTCGCCCAGGAAGCCGGGATCGCGCCGGGCGGCACGGTCTACGTGGCCCTCCGCCAGAAGATCATTCCCGGCTGGCACACCTATTGGCGCAATCCGGGCGACGCGGGCGAGGCGACGCGGATCGCCTGGACCCTACCGGCCGGCTGGAGCGCCGGCGACATGGTCTGGCCGACGCCCAAGAAGGCCAAGCTGGGTCCGCTGCTCGACTATGCTTATGAGGGCGAGGTCCTGATCCCCGTGCCGATCACCGCGCCCGCCGACGCCCAGGTGGGGACGACGATCAGCCTGAACGCCGCCGTTTCCTACCTGGTCTGCGAACAGGTCTGCGTGCCGGAAGACGTCAAGCTGACCTTGCTGCTGCCCGTCGTGGGCGGCGCGCCGGCGGCGGATCCCAAATGGGGCGCGGTGGTGGGCAGGGTGCTGGCCGACGCCCCCAAGCCGGCCGGTCTGAAAGCGGTGTTCAAGTTCGACGGCCAAGCCTTGAAATTGGCGGTCACCGGCGGCCCGCTGAAGGGCGCCGACCTGGCCGGGGCCTATTTCTTCCCCTATTCGCCGAAGGTGATCGAGCACGCCGCCGACCAGGCGATCGAGCGCGGGCCGGAGGGCGTGACCCTGACCCTGAAGCCCGGCTACGACTTCGTCGGCGGCGGCACCGCTCCGGCCGAGTTGGCGGGCGTACTGTCGACCAAGGGCGGGGCCTGGGAAGTCACCGCCACGGCCGGCGAGCCGCCCGCGACCGCCGCGGGCCTGGGCGCGCCGCCGGCCGAAGCCGCGCCGCCCGCGGGCATGACCGGCGGCCTCGTTGGGGCCCTGCTGTTCGCCTTCGTTGGCGGGCTGATCCTGAACCTGATGCCGTGCGTGTTCCCGGTGTTGTCGATGAAGGCCGCCAGCCTGGCTGGCCACGCCCACGACGCCGGCAAGACCCGCCTGCAAGGCCTCGTCTTCCTGCTGGGCGTCGTGGCGACCTTCCTGGCCCTGGCCGGCCTGCTGCTGGCCGTGCGGGCCGGCGGTGCGGCGGTGGGCTGGGGCTTCCAGCTGCAGTCGCCGCTGGTCGTCGCGGGCTTGGCCCTGCTGATGTTGCTGGTGGCCCTGAACATGTCGGGCGTCTTCGAGATCGGGACCTCGGTTCAGAACGTCGGCAGCGGCGCCTCGGCCAAGGGCGGCGCGACCGGCGCCTTCTTCACCGGAGCCCTGGCCGTGGTCGTGGCCGCGCCCTGCACCGCGCCGTTCATGGCCGGCGCCCTGGGCTACGCCCTGACCCAGCCGACGCTCGTGTCGCTGGCGGTGTTCCTGGCCCTGGCGCTCGGCTTCGCCGCGCCGTTCGTCGCCGTGGCCTTCATCCCGGGGCTGCTGAAGCTGTTGCCGCGTCCCGGCGCCTGGATGGACGTGCTGAAGAAGGGCCTGGCCTTCCCGATGTACGGCGCGGCCCTGTGGCTGGTGTGGGTGTTCGCCCAGCAGTCCGGTCCGCTCTCCCTGGCCCACCTGCTGGCCGCCGGCGTCCTGGCCGCCTTCGGGGCCTGGCTCTACGGTCTCGCGCAAGCGCGCCGCGCCGTGGGCGAGCCGGCCCTGGTCTCGCTGCTGATCGCCCTGGCGGCCCTGGGCCTGGCCGTCACCGTCGCGATCTTCGGCGCGCTGGCCGCTCACCCTCCGACCGACGCCGTGACGGCCTCGGCCGAGACGCCGTCGGGTCCGGGTCTGACCGCCGAGGCCTGGTCGCCGGAGAGGGTCAAGGCGCTGCAGGCCGAGGGCCGTCCGATCTTGGTCGACTTCACCGCCGCCTGGTGCGTGACCTGCCAGGTCAACGAGAAGGTCGCCCTGTCGGGGGCCAAGGTCGCCGAGGCCTTCAAGGCCCGAAACGCCGTCTACATGAAGGCCGATTGGACCAATCGTGACCCGGTCATCGCCAAGGCCCTGGCCGAGTTCGGCCGAGTCGGGGTGCCGCTGTACGTGGTCTATCCGAAAAACGGTGGTGCGCCGGTCATTCTGCCCCAGCTGTTGACCGAGGGTTTGGTGATCGAGGCGATCGAGAAGGCGGGGGCTTAAGGCCCTACTTCTTCTTGTCCAGCCCGAACGGAAGCTTGGCCTTCACCTGGTCCAGCGGGGTCTTGGTGACGACCACCGGCGGCGGGGCGACAATCGGGGCGGTCTTGATCGGATAGGCGCGCCAGCCGCTCTGGATCAGGGCGCCGAAGCCTTGGCACTTGGGCAGGTAGCGGACCATGCCGGTGCGCGGCTTGGCGAATGGCGGGGGCTGGGTGAACTCCTGACGCTTGGGGTCGATGAACCGCCAGTCGGTCGGCAGGCCGTAGCCCTTCTCGCCGCCCAGCCGCACGGCCCGGTAGGCGATGTTGGCCTGGAACGAGGGCACGCCGTACTTGATCATCGCCCGCAGGAAGATGGCGTCGGCCTCCTCGCGCTTGCCCGGCTCGCCGATGGTGTAGAGCCAATCGTGGACGATGGCCGCCCGCGCGGTAGGGCCCTGCGGGTCGACGAAGCCCTGGCCGTACCAGGGCACGCTGGCGAAGTCGGTGACGTACCAGCGCGGCACCACGATCACCTTGCCGGTCTCGACGTCGCAATAGGGGAACTCGGCGTCCAGGGTGAACAGCTTGCGGCCGTCCTTGGTCTGGTTGAACAGCATGATCGGCTGCGGCGTCAGCGAGCTGGGCGGCACGGGCGCGACGACGGGCACGAACACCGTGGTGTTCGTTTCGGTGGCGCAGGCGGCGAGAAGCAGGCCGGCGGCCGTCAGGGCGGCGAGGGTCTTGGTGCGGGACATCGAGCAGGTGCGGAGGAGAACCGACGCGGACTTCTGAGCGTCGAGCCGACTTGGAGCAAGCAAGAATGGCGAAGTTTCGGCGCCGAACCGGTCGGCGACGGCTTAGGCCGCCGGCTGCGGCGGGGCGGTGATGACCTCGACATTGTCGTTCAGCAGATAGACCATGTCGCGCAGGGCCAGGTCCTGATCCTTCAGGGTCTTGGCCGCGCCGACCGCGGTCAGCTTCTCGGGCAGATCCTGGCTGATGCCGCGCAGGATGCACTTGAGGTCGTCGACCGCGCCCCGCTCCTTCAGGGTCACGTGGCCCTTCATGTCGAGCGCCGAGAGGTCGGTGATCTTGCCGGAAAAGACGTCGAAGCCTTTCAGCGCCTTGGCCGCGCCGGCCGGATCCGCGCCGGCCAGGGTCTTGCGATAGGCCTCGGTCTCGGCCTTCAGCTGCTTGGCGCGCTTGACGATATCCTGGAAGAGCGGCTCGCCCGCGACGGATGGCGGGACAGCCGGCTGCTGCAGCACGGCCGGGGCCGGGCCGGCGGCCTGACCTGGACTGAACGAAGCCATCCAGAGCATGGCGGAAAAGGCGACGGCGTCACAGGACATCTGTTACTCCCGCAAAAAACGTCATTGGTCTGCCATGACGCGGCGGCGGCTCTTTGATAAGCCCCGTTCCGTAAACAGCGATTTACCACGTTCGAAAGAAGGACTGCCCATGGCCGATCTCGACGCCGCCTGGACCCGCCTGGAAGCCGCCGCCAAGGCCGCCGGCGAAAAGCGCATCGTCGAGTTCTTCGAGAGCGAGCCTGGACGTCTCGATAGCCTGACCCTGGACGTCGCCGGTCTGCACCTCGATCTCTCCAAGCAGGCCTGGGACGAGGCCGGTCTCGAGGCCGCCCTGGACCTGGCCCACGCGGCCGATGTCGAGGGCGCCCGGGCCCGGATGTTCGGCGGCGAGGCGATCAACTCGTCCGAAGGCCGGGCGGTGCTGCACACGGCCCTGCGCGCGGCGGCCGGCGCCGATTTCAAGGCCGGTGGCCAGCCGGTCATGGCCGAGGTCGAGAGCGTCCGCCAGCGGATGAAGGCCTTCGCCGAGGCCGTCCGCTCGGGCGCGATCAAGGGCGCGACCGGCAAGCCGTTCAAGGCCATCCTGCACATTGGCATCGGCGGCAGTGACCTTGGCCCCCGCCTGCTGTGGGACGCCCTCCGGCCGATCAAGCCGCAGATTGACCTGCGCTTCGTGGCCAATGTCGACGGCGCCGAGTTCGCCCTGACCACGGCGGACATGGACCCGGAAGAGACCCTGGTCATCGTGGTCTCCAAGACCTTCACGACCCAGGAGACCCTGGCCAATGCCGGCGCGGCCCGGGCCTGGCTGGTCGCCGCCCTGGGCGAGGCCGGGGCGAACCAGCATCTGGCCGCCATCTCGACCGCTCTCGACAAGACCGCCGCCTTCGGCGTGCCGGACGAGCGGGTGTTCGGCTTCTGGGACTGGGTCGGCGGCCGCTATTCGCTGTGGTCGTCGGTCAGCCTGTCGGTGGCTGTCGCGGCCGGCTGGGACGCCTTCCAAGGCTTCCTGGATGGCGGCGCCGCCATGGACGAGCACTTCCGCACCGCGCCGCTGGAGAAGAACGCCCCGGTGCTGGTCGCCCTGGCCCAGATCTTCAATCGCAACGGCCTGGACCGCCGGGCCCGCTCGGTCGTTCCCTATTCGCACCGCCTGCGGCGCCTGGCCTCGTTCCTGCAGCAGCTGGAGATGGAATCGAACGGCAAGTCGGTCGGTCCAAACGGCCAGCCGGTCAAGCGCGGCACGGCCACGGTCGTGTTCGGCGACGAGGGCACCAACGTCCAGCACGCCTATTTCCAGTGCATGCACCAGGGGACCGACATCACGCCGATGGAGCTGATCGGTGTCGCCAAGTCCGACGAGGGCCCGGCCGGCATGCATGAGAAGCTGCTGTCGAACCTGCTGGCCCAGGCCGAGGCGTTCATGGTCGGCCGCTCGACCGCCGACGTGGTCGCCGAGCTGCGGGCCAAGGGCGTGTCCGAAACCGAGATCGCCACCCTGGCCCCGCAGCGCACGTTCGCCGGCAACCGCCCGTCGACCCTGGTGGTGCTGGAGCGCCTGACGCCCCAGACCTTCGGCGCCCTGATCGCGCTCTATGAGCACAAGACCTTCGTCGAGGGCGTGATCTGGGGGATCAACAGCTTCGATCAGTGGGGCGTCGAGCTGGGCAAGGTGATGGCCGGCCGCATCCTGCCCGAACTCGAAAGCGGCGCGAGCGGCCAGCATGACCCGTCGACCACGGCGTTGATCCAGCGGCTGAAGAAGTAGTCTTGGAGAGGGGCGAGCGCGCGAGGCGCTCGCCCGACTAGATCAGCAGGGGAACCAGCCCTGCCACGACGTCCAGCACCAGAGGCCGGTTTCGCCGCCGCTGGGACGCGGGATGCATTGCGCCAGGTATTGCTTAGCCTCGGAGACGCACGCCAGCCAGCCGGGCGCGCCCGGGTGCAGGTACTGGCCGTCCGCGCCCTCTATGCCTTCGCACCACTGCCAAGCGGCATAGGTGCAGTCGTCAACGCCGGCCTCGGCCGTCGGCGTATGCGCCGCGGTCGCCACCATCAGAGCCACGGCCACCACGGCCGCGCGAAGGAACTTACGCATGGTTGAGCCTCCCATTGCCCATCGACTTTGGGAGGCTCCGGCAAGATTGCAACGGGAAAAATACGCGTTCTAGTTTATTTCTCTTTGGCGCCTAGAACGTCTTCCGCACCCGCAGGGTCACGAACGTCCGCGGATTGATGTCGCGGTCCTCGACGAAGGCCACCGCGCGGTTGGTCGCGCGGTCGGCGAAGACCGTGCGGCGGATGGTGAAGTCGTCCCAGAGGTTCAGCTGGGCGCGGATCGCCAGGGTCGGGGTCGGCTTGTACTCGGCGAAGGCTTCGTAGTAGCCGGCGCCACGCCAGACATTGGTCTGGTCGACGTCGTAGGTGCCCTGGCCCAGCAGCGGCAGCCAGTTGATCCCCCACTGGGTCTTGTACTTCACCAGGTCCTGCTGGAAGCCGATATTGGCCTGGGTCGGACGGATGCCGGTGATCGGCCGGTCCTTGCCGGTCGTCGGGTCCTTCACGTGGGTCTCGTTCCAGTCGTTCTTGAACGTGAACCGGCCGCCCTTGATCCCCAGCTTGTCGGTCGGGATCACGATGTTGACCGACAGTCGGTCCAGCGTCGCGTCGCCGATATTGCCGACCGCCGACAGGCCGCCCGGCAGGGGCAGGCGGTCGATCACCCCGATGATCTCGTCGTGGCGATAGCCGATCGAGACGATGCCCTCGCCCCAGAAGCGGCGCTCGTAGCTCAGCTCCGAGATCCAGCGCTGCTCGGGCTTCAGGTCGACATTGCCGCCATAGACGGTGTTGTCGTCCAGGTCCGACGAGGCGGCGAAGTCCTCGAAGTCCAGCTGGCCCAGCTCGCGCTCGAAGCGGAAGCGGAACTGGTTGTTGGGCTTGGGCGTCCAGGTCGCCAGGAACCGGGGCTTCAGATAGAAGAAGCTCTTCTCGTTGCTGGCGTCGCCCGACTGCTTGATCGTCGACTTCTCGGCCCGCAGCCCGCCTTCCAGGGTCAGCTTCGGATTGACCCGCCAGGTCGCCTTGGTGAAGGCCTCGCCGCGCAGCTCCTCGACCTTGACCGAGGCGCTCGGCAGAGGCACCGCCACGCCGCCGACCGAATAGGCCTGCTTGACGTCCAGCATGTTGTAGGCGACCTCGCCGCCGGCCTCGAAGGTCAGGGCCTTGGACCGCTCGTAGCGGACCAGGCCGCGCAGGATCGATTCGGAGTCGTCGCCGTCGGCCGCGAACCGCTGCTGGGCGCTCTTGACGCCGTTCAGGGTGTCGTCGCTGGTCGAGACGTTGTCGAAGTTCTCGAAGCTGTGGATGGCCCGGGTCTCCAGGTTCCACTTCGGGGCCAGCGGGCGGGTGTAGGTCAGGCCCACCTCGCCCGAATGGCTCTCCTCGTCATAGGCGCTGCGGCGGAAGGCGACCGGCGAGGCCAGCTCCTGCCATTCCTGCCAGTCGTGATTGCCGAAGCGGGCCGTGGCCTCCAGCTTGCCGCCGGCCACCGGGCCCGAATAGTTGCCGCGCACCGAGTGTCCGCCGCCCCAGCCGTCGTTCAGATAGCTCTCGTCGCGGATCAGCTTGCCCGTCCCGTCGTGGCGGACGTTGCGGCCCGCGCCGTTGCTGTCGCTGGACGAGGTGCCGTCGCTGAGCGTCACGCCCCAGCTCTTGTCGCCGTTGGTGGCGGTGAACTGGTAGCTGCCGCCCCAGACGTCGCGGCCGCCGTCGAAGATCTGGTTGTTCCAGGTCAGGATCGACTGGTGGCTGACGCCCTTCTTCAGGACCACGTTCACGACCACGGCGTAGCCCTGCATGTCGACGCCGGGCGCGCCGCCGCGGATCAGCTCGATGTGATCGACGCGGTCGGCCGGGGTGCGACCCAGCACGTTGCTGCCGGTATCGTTCTTCGAGGCCGGGCGGCTGCCGTTGATCAGGATGTTGCCGACCGCGCCCTCGAAGCCCCGGGCCCCCGAGCCGTCGTCGATGGCGAAGCCCGGCACCCGGTCGACCATGTCCTGGGCCGTGTTCGGGCGCTGGGCGGCGAAGAAGTCGGGCTGGAACACCAGCACCCCGGTCTCGCCCGGCAGGGCCTGGGCGGCCGGCGCCTGGACTTGCGCCGGGGCCGGGGTCGACGCGGTGTCGGCTTGCTGGGCGTGAGCGGCGCCGGCGAGCAGAACGGTGGCCGCGGTGGCCAGAAGCATGGACTTGGTCATCACTGTTTCCCCTCAGTGGGGAGAGATCTGCCGGCCGCGCCCGTTCACCTCAAGTTACAAGGCTGAAAGGTGGATTACTTCGGCGACATATTACACGGCCGTCATGATCCTATACCGAGCGGCGCTGTGGATAAGTTTGGCCTCGATCCGGGTTTGACTTAAGAATTGGTGTATAGGGCGCGCCGCTCAGACGATCTTGAGCAGGCGCCGGCGCCACTCTTCCGGGATCGGCGGCAGATCTCGCAGCTCGTCCTCGATGCGCAGCAGCTTCTGGTAGGTCTCACGCAACATCCATTCGTCATAGGCGGCCTTGTGGGCGGCATTCACCGCCTCGGCCACGGCCGGCGAGGATATGGTCAGGGCGCCTTCGTGAGGCGGAGGCTTGGGCTTGGACACGATGGATCTCCTGTTGAGTTGCAAAAAGGCGCGGGGCGACGGTCTTCCGCCGGGAAAGCCGGCGGGCTGGGGAGGCGGCGGAGCGTCCGGGCCAGGCCCGGAGGGTTTTGGTGGAGTACCGTTTCGGCCGGGGCCGGAGCGCTCCGCGCGATCGTTATCCGATGAGCCTTCGGGGCGCGGGGTTTTAACCCGCTCCCGACATGAGGCCCCCGACGGGCGGAGGGAAAGCGACCCCTCCGGACCGCGCGGGCGATTTCAGCCCGCGCCTGGCGCGTCCGCCGAACCTTCGCCGCCAGGGTTTTGTCCCATGTTTCAGGGAACCCGCCGCTGGATCGGTCGCGAAGGCGTCTCCGAAGAGACCCCGACGAGCGCTACCCGCTCGACCGCCCCCACCGCCCGTCAGGTCGCCAGCTGGACGGCCTCCCCAGCGATGGGGCGAGGACAAGTATGGGGGCGGTTTTGGACGCGGATCATTCAGGGCCGCGTAAAAGTGAGAAGTCGTTGATTTCGTGGGGTTCGGTTTCGCGAACGCCGGGGATAGAGGCGGCTCAATCCCCGTGCTTTTTTGTTTCCCTCTCTCTGAGAGAGAGGGAGGGGCCCATCGCGCAGCGATGGGAGGGTGAGAGGTTACACCTTCTCCGAATTGAGCGTCGTCCGCCAAACCCGCCGTGTCATCCCGGAGGCCTCGTAGAGGCTATCCGGGACCCAGGGGGTGCGTGAACGCGGTGCGCGCCGCCCCTGGGTCCCGGGTCTACGCTGCGCTTCGCCTGGGATGACACATGTTGGTTTAGCCTCCTTCCCGCCCCGGGAAGGCGCCATCCTGACACCTCACGGCGAGACGGTCGCCGCTCCGCATCGCCCGCCCGGCGGCCCAAAATGAGCCGACGTCCGCCGCTCTCCGATTGACTCCCCGGTCTTCACGCACCAGAACAAAAAACGAACATTTCGGAGACCGTCATGACGATCCAACGCCTCTCGCCGGGGCGCGCGACCGCGCGCGTGCGCGCCCCCGCCCCCCGGTCGGCGCCATGACCCGCCGCCATTCCCGCGCGGGCATGCGCGACCCGGAGGCCTTTTTCGAGAGCCTGCGGCCGGCGCGCGCGGCCTGCGTGCAGCAGCTGCGCGACCTGCCGCCCAACGGGCCGCACTACAAGATGCTCCAGGTGATCGTCGCCGCCCTGGACGTCGGCGCGGCGTTCTTCACCGATCAGCGCGACTTCTACATCCTCGGGCGCGGGGACGCGGATCGCATGACGGTGTCTGCGGGGGACCGGTAGGGGGGGCCTTCCCGCCCTGGGGCGGTTGGGCGTCGACACCCTGTCAGGCGCCCGCTGCCCCCGCTTTCTCCGTGACGAGCAGATCCTCCCCCGCGTTGCGGGGGAGGTGGCCCGGAGGGCCGGAGGGGGCGCTCATCGCCCACCGTCATTCCCGCCCCCCGGGACCGGCTTCGCCGGCCCGAGGGCAAGCCATGTGGCGGGAACCCCTGGTTCAGCCGACTCGTGAAGCGCCTTGGCGGGCTGGCCCGCCACCCATCCGCCCTCGCGGCGGACAGAGGGGTTCCCGCCACAAGGGCGGGAATGACGAGCGTTTGGGGAGGTGGGTGAGAACCCTTCCCGCCCTCGGGAAGGCGCCATCCTTACATCTCACGGCGAGACGATCGCGGGGCTGTTCAGGTCCGTCAAGGACCGCCTCCGGCGGCCGCGCGCGGCGACGCGGAGCGTCGTCCTTGACAGACCTGACCAGCCCCGCACGCTGCAGCCTCCAAGAGATGTAAGGCTCGCACCGACCGGGGCGGTCGGGTGGCGACACCCCGTCAGGCGCCCGCCAATCCCCGCTCTCCCCGGCGAAAGCCGGGGCCCAGATTCATCCGGAGTCTTTGGGGCTGACGCGCCAGCGGTCGTCTCAATACGAGAGGGAAAAGCAGAGTTCCCCGGTTCGGGTAAGGGCGGAGTGGCGCATTCACCTGTTATGCTTGTTTATAGCCAGTACGCTGATCCATGGGTTGCGGTTTAGGCTGGGGGGCCGATGAAAAAGAAGAAACTGGCCAGTCGTCCTTTTTCGATCTTTCTTCTGAAGAAGGGGTTCGACGAGAAGAACTCGCTAAATGATGGCGCGAAATTAGCGCGGGCAAAAGCAAATAAGCTTCCGCCCGGCGCATCGGTCTTCATATTGGACGGAAAGCCTAGGGAGCCGTGGTGGAAAAATCATTTCGATATTGAGTGGGACCTAAATCAAGTAGGTAAGGGGGCATTGATATTTCTGCCGGTCATGGGTAGATATTTTGCTCTTTCCTTTGGTAATGTCTATCACCACCTTAAAGATGTTTCGTATGAGTATGATTTTGGATTGCTTGTTACGCTAAATTGCCTGAATCCGAAGGAGGTGAAGAGCGCCGATATGGTCGCGCCTGGTGCCTCCCGGCGTAAAAGAACGCAAGTGCCGAATAGTACTGACCTGACGTATCTGGATTTCGACGGAAACAGCGAAATCATAAAGAGCCTGACTGGCGCTGTTAAGCCTGAGTACGAAAACTTATTTCAAAATGTCACTGGTTCTGTATCTTTAAAAGTTAACCTGCGCGTTTCGCCAGGTGAGATGCCTAATCTATGCGGCAAGCTGCTCGATCTTTACGACAGCGATGACTACAAAGAAGCATTTCCGAATATTGCTAATATATCGCCGGTCAGGGATCCGGACGATGTCGCCGAGCTGGAAAAACTTCTCGTTGGGGTCTTCGGGAATCCTGACGATAATTTCGCAATATCTATACCGGATATAGTAGATTATGGGAGCGATCTGTGTGTTAGATTTCACATAGGAAGTATATGGAGTGACGTATATTCTGAAGTGTCTATCGACAGTTTATACGATTTCCTAGGTGAAGATTTTGACTTTTCCGTTGTTGGTATAGACTACATAAAAAATCTTAGAATGGTCTTGACCGATGCGGATGGATATCCCACGGCATCGTATAGTCTCTACAGGTCTCTTGTAACGGATGTTCAGTGGAGGGGGACCATCCATCACCTTTGTGAAGGGAGGTGGTACCGTGTGGAGGCCGATTTTCTTGTAAACTTAAAAGAATATATCGATCATAAATGCAAATTATCTGAACTGATTTCGTATAATCACGATTCAGAGAAAGACGGTGTCGCAATATATAGTGAAGAAAATTATAATAAAGCTGTTTGCATCGCTGATAGTAGATACATTTGTTTAGATAGAACAGATATTAAGCCATCCGGTTCAACAGAAATAGAGCCGTGCGACTTATTTATTGTTGATGCCGGGCAATCGCGCGCCAAGCTTCTGCACATGAAGATTTCTACGAAATCTGCGAGCTTGAGTCACTTGTTCAATCAGGGCGTTAATTCCATAGAGCTTTTGAAGGCCAATAAGAACTCAAAATCGAAGCTGAAAAAGCTAATAGAAGATAATATCGGAGATAACGATCTTAACCTATATCTATCACCCATAGAGAGTGGGCTCTATGAGGTTATTTTTGGAGTAATAACGCGCCTAGACGCGGGAAAAAAATCGGAAAATCTACCTCTTTTCTCTAAGATGAGTTTGAAGAGAAGTATGGAGCGTTTGGATCTTATGGAGGTCCCTAACGCGCTTGTTTTTGTTTCTGATGAAAGTGAGCGAAAAGGAAGTCGGCCCAAAAACCCCTCGATACTTGTTGAGATTTTTGATGACGGAGCCGGGAAGATTGAGGTGCGACCGCGAATTGGCCAACCTGGGTATGATCCGAGCGAGGTAGTCAAGAAGGTGCCGAAGGACGTTCGGGAGGCGCCAGTCGGCAGTCGGTTCCGGTTGGAGGTCAGGCGAAGCGGCAAAGGTGATCTATCCAGCTATCACACATGGAAGTTTGAGCCGGTCTAAGCCGTGGTCTGCTTGTGGCCAATATTCCAGCTTCATGTCCTCACCCCTTCCCCCACCGCTTCCTATCCGCTACACCCCGCACCCGATGACCCGCGCACCGCACCACCACGGCTGCCACCACCATCCGACCTCGCCTCGCGGGATCGGCCGGGTCCGTTCGCTCTAAAGCAGCGACCCAGCCAGAGCCCCGCCTAGCGGATGGGGCTTAAGCGCAAGCGCCATCCGTCGAAGCCTTGAAGACTTAAGGACCGACGATGACTTCCTCCCCCACGGGCCCCGAGACTCCGCAAACCGACGCTCAAGACTTCCGCCCCGAGGCGCGCAGCCCCCGCGGCTTCGCCGACAAGCGCGCCCGCGACCTGCGGGCCGAGCGGGCGATCCTGGAGGCGGTGTCGGCGATCTATGAGCGCTACGGCTTCGAGGCCCTGGACACCGGGGCGTTCGAATATGCCGACGCCCTGGGCAAGTTCCTGCCCGACAGCGACCGGCCCAACGAGGGCGTGTTCGCGCTGCAGGATGATGACGACCAGTGGATGGCGCTGCGCTACGACCTGACCGCGCCGCTGGCGCGGTTCGCGGCCCAGCACTGGGAGACCCTGCCCAAGCCGTTCCGCCGCTACGCGTTCGGGCCGGTGTGGCGCAACGAGAAGCCGGGGCCGGGGCGTTTCCGCCAGTTCATCCAGTGCGACGCCGACACGGTGGGCTCGGCCCGTCCGGAGGCCGACGCCGAGATCATCGCCATGGCGGTCGAGGGGCTGGAGGCCGCCGGCCTGCCGCGCGGGGCGGCGGTGCTGAAGATCAACAATCGCAAGCTGCTCAACGGGCTGCTGACCTCCGCTGGCGCTGAAAGCGCCGGCCAGAAGCTGGCCGTGCTGCGCGCGGTCGACAAGCTGGACCGGCTGGGTGTCGAGGGCGTGCGGCTGCTGCTGGGCGAGGGCCGCCTGGACGAGAGCGGCGACTTCACCAAGGGCGCGGGCCTGAAGGGCAAGGCGGTCGACCAGGTGCTGGACTTCGTGGCGGCGGGGTCGGCCGGCGGCCGCGCGGCGACCCTCGACAACATCGCCAAGGTGATCGGCGGCTCGGCCGAGGGCGACGAGGGGCTCTTGGAGCTGTCGCGGATCGATGCGGCCCTGGCCAGCCTGGGCATCGCCGACGACCAGGCCTTCATCGATCCGTCGATCGTCCGGGGTCTTGAATATTACACCGGCGCGGTGTTCGAGGCCGAGCTGCTGCTGAGCACCACGGACGAGAAGGGAAACAAGGTCTCGTTCGGCTCGATCGGCGGCGGCGGGCGCTATGACGACCTGGTGGCGCGGTTCACCGGGACCGCGACGCCGGCGACCGGCTTCTCGTTCGGCGTCACGCGCCTGGCCGCGGCCTTGCGGGCGGCCGGACGCGAGCCGGGCGGCGTGGCGCGCGGGCCGGTGGTGGTGATCACCTTCGACCAGGCGCACATGGGCGAGTACTTCTCCGTGGTCGGACAGCTGCGCGCGGCGGGCATCGCGGCCGAGGTCTATCTGGGGACCTCGGGCATGAAGCCGCAGATGAAATACGCCGACCGCCGGGGGGCGCCGGCCGTGGTCATGCTGGGGGGCGACGAGATCGCCGCCGGCACGGTGACGATCAAGGACCTCGACGCCGGCCGCATGGCCGCCCAGGCCCTGGTCGACAACGCCGCCTGGAAGGCCGAGCGGCCCGGCCAGCAGACCGTGGCCCGCGACCAGCTGGTCGACGTGGTCCGCAAGATCATCGAGGGGTGAGCATGAGGCTCGAGCGTTCCATTCCGGCGGAGGCGCTCGACGCCATCCGCGCCCCGCTGCTGGCGGCCGGCGCCGCGGCGACCGACGCGCCCGTACTGCAACCTCTGGGCTTGCTGCTCGACCTGGCCGGCGAGGCCATGCGCTCGCGGCTGTTCGTGGTGTCCGGCGACGGCGGCGAGGAGGCCTGCCTGCGCCCCGACTTCACGGTCGCCGTGGCCCGCGAGCACTTCGCGTCCGGCTTAACGAGCGGCCGCTACCGCTACGAGGGCAAGGCGTTCCGCGTCGCCCCGCGCGGTTCGGACCGGGCCGAGGAATTCCTGCAGCTGGGCGTCGAGGCGTTCGAGACCGGCGACCCCGTGGCCGCCGACGCCGAGATCGCCGCCCTGGCCTGGGCCTCGTCGGCCGCCGGCGGACGGTCGGACCTGTCGCTGATCCTCGGCGACGTGTCGCTGTTCGCGGCCTTCGTCGACAGCCTGGACCTGGCCGCGCCGCTGGCCGCCCGGCTCAAGCGCGCCTTCTCGCGGCCGCGCCAGCTGAAGGCCGAGCTGGACGGGGAGGGCGACGCGCCGAGCGCTGAACAGTCGCGGATCGCCGCCCTGCTGGCCGGCCTGCCGGAAGCCGAGGCCTCGGCGGTGCTGCAGGAGCTGTGGTCCCTGGCCGGCATCGAGCCCGTCGGCGGCCGCCGCCCGGCCGAGATCGCCCATCGCCTGGTCGAAAAGGCCGAGACCGCCCGGGCCGGTCGTCTGGACCCGGAGCAGGCCGCCAAGGTCCGCGCCTTCCTGGCGGTCTCGAACCGTCCGGACGCGGCCCTCGACGCCATCGCCGCGCTCGCGGGCCCCCAGGACGCGAGCCTGAAGGCCGCCATCGCCGGCTGGCGTCAGCGCCTGTCGGGCATGGCCGCGCGCGGCGTGCCGCTGGACAGGGCGACCCTGGCCGCCGCGTTCGGCCGGGCCTTCGGCTATTACGACGGCTTCCTGTTCGAGGTGCGCTCGGCCGCGCTCGGCGACGAGCGGCCGCTGGCCGCTGGCGGCCGCTATGACGGCCTGCCGTCGCGGCTCCTTGGTGAACGAGGGGGAGTCTCCACCAACACCGGCGCGGTGGGCTGCATGGTCCGTCCGGCGCGCGCCTATGCGGGAGGCGGCGAATGAGTTCCGCACCGATGATCTTCGCCATCCCCTCGAAAGGCCGCCTGAAGGAACAGGTCGAGGACTGGCTGGCCCAGTGCGGCTTCAAGCTGGACATGACCGGCGGCGCGCGCGGCTATTCGGCCGAGCTGGCCGGCCTGCCCGGCGTCTCGGTGCGGCTGCTGTCGGCGGGCGACATCGCCGCCGGCCTCGACAGCGGCGACCTGCACCTGGGGGTGACGGGCGAGGACCTGCTGCGCGAGCGCGGCGACGACATGGACAGCCGGGTCATGCTGCTGCGGGCCCTGGGCTTCGGCCGCGCCGACCTGGTGGTGACCGCGCCCAAGAGCTGGCTGGACGTCGACACCATGGCCGATGTCGACGAGGTCGGGCACGCGCATCTGGCTAAGACAGGCCGGCGTCTCCGTGTGGCGACCAAGTACGTCACCCAGACCCGGGCCTTCTTCGCCCGCCATGGCGTCGCCGACTACCGGATCGTCGAGAGCAGCGGCGCGACCGAGGGGGCTCCAGCCGCCGGCGCCGCCGAGCTGGTCGTCGACATCACCACCACCGGCGCGACCCTGGCGGCCAACGGCCTGAAGATCCTGTCCGACGGCGTGATCCTGAAGAGTCAGGCCCAGCTGACCGCCTCGCTGATCGCCGACTGGTCGGCCCCGCAGCTGGACAGCCTGGAGCGGCTGCTGGCCGTGGTCGAGGCCAAGGGGCGGGCCGGCAAGCTGGCGACCCTGGTCTGGCCGGCCGAGCAGGACGCGGCCGGGCAGGCGGCGGTAGCGGCATTCGTGGCCAAGGGCGGCTCGCGCCGGGCCAACGGCGCCCTGCTGGCGACCGCCGACCTGTTCGACGCCGCCGCGGCCCTGGCCGCGGCCGGGGTCGAGCCGGTGACCGTGTCGCGTCCGGACTATGTGTTCGAGTCGCGCTCGGCCGTGCTGGATCGTTTCGTCCAAACCCTGGAGGCCAAGCCGAAAAAGTAAGTTTTGACACCCTTGTCAAAAATTGCGGTTAAAATGGCGCGTATCTTCGACCAGGGCGTCCAAACTACGCCTATCGCGTCAAAAATTCGGCCAACCCGTTGCGAAAAAGGGTTTTGATGCGTTGACACCGTCATCAATTTGACGTTTCTAGACACTGCAAGGACGAAACGAGCCCAACAGAGAGCTCCCGTTCTTCGGCGTTTCGGGGAGGAAACGCCCGCCTAGATCGAATGATCGAGAAAATAGCCAGCCCGTCGCGATTATCCCCCGCGGCGGGTTTGGTGTATCTGGGCCATGGCTCAGTTTTTTGACGATATTGTCAAAATTGATCGAGCGGCCTGAAAGCGCTTAGGGCGCCGCGGCGCCGCCGTCCTCCGGATACGTTCCCACGCTTTCGCCGTTAGCCTCCCGACAAGCGGCGAAAAGGCGGCGGAGCCATGATCGCGGGATTCGAAACCGACGAGATCGCCCTGGGTCCTGGGCGGCGCCTCTTCGTCCGGCGCGGCGGCGAGGGGCCGGGCCTGCTGCTGCTGCACGGCTTTCCCGAGACCCACCTGATGTGGCGCGAGATCGCGCCAGGCCTGGCGCGGGACTTCACGGTCGTCTGCGCCGACCTGCCCGGCTATGGCCGCAGCTCGCCGGCCTTGGATGACCCGAACGCCCTCCAGTCCAAGCGCGCCATGGCCTTGCCGCTGATCGAGGCCATGGACCGACTGGGGTTCCCGCGCTTCGCCGTGGTCGGCCACGATCGCGGCGGCCGCGTGGCCTATCGCATGGCGCTGGACCATCCGGACCGCGTCAGCCGGCTGGCGGTGCTCGACGTCATTCCCACCGGCGCGGTCTGGGCGCGCGCCGACGCGCGGCTGGCGCTGGCCTTCTGGCCGTTCTCGCTGCTAGCCCAGCCCGCGCCGCTGCCCGAGCGTCTGATCGGGACCTGCCCGGAGGCCGTGATCGGCGACGCGCTGTCCAACTGGGGCACGCCGGCGAGCGTCTTCCCCGCCGACCTGCGCGCCGCCTATGTCGAGGCGTTGCGCGATCCCGGACAGGTCCACGCCATCTGCCAGGAGTACCGCGCGGCGGCCACGATCGACCGCGAGCACGACGACGCCGACCGCGCCGCGGGACGCCGGATCGACTGTCCTTTGCTGGCCTTGTGGAGCGCCTCGGGCGGCCTGGACTCCTGGTACGCGGACGACGGCGGCCCCCTAGGCGTCTGGCGCGGCTGGGCCACGCGGGTGGCGGGCGAGGGGGTGAACGGCGGGCACTTCTTTCCCGAAGAGCATCCGGCCGAGACGCTGGAGCGGCTGCGGACCTTCCTGCTGGCCTAGGGCGGCGTCGGGGGCGAGCACTCGCGAAGGGCGACTAGACAAGAGCCTAAAGCCCAGGCACTGATCTCGCAAAATGATAGCGCTACCAATCGGCGTGGGAGGAAGTCCATGACGTGCATTTCGGCGGCGATCCGCCATCACACTGGCCTGCGTGCCCTGATGGCCGCCGCCCTGCTGGCGGCGGCCCCGGCCCTAGCCAACGCGACGCCCTCCGAACAAGCAGCCGCCGTCAAGCCCGCGTACCAGGATGTCACCCTGAGCCCGGAGCAGCGCGCCAAGGACCTCGTCGCGCGCATGACGCTCGAGGAGAAGGCGCCGCAACTGGGGCACACGGCGCCGGCGATCCCGCGCCTGGGCGTGCCGGAATACAACTGGTGGAACGAGGGCCTGCACGGCGTGGCGCGGGCGGGCGTGGCGACCGTCTTCCCGCAGGCGATCGGCATGGCCGCCTCTTGGAACACGCCGCTGATGGAGCAGGTCGGCGACGCGGTCAGCACGGAGTTCCGCGCGAAATACCTGGAGCGTGTCCACGCCGACGGCGGCACGGAATTCTACCGTGGGCTGACGGTGTGGTCGCCGAACGTCAACATCTTTCGCGACCCGCGCTGGGGGCGTGGCCAGGAGACCTATGGCGAGGATCCGTATCTCACCGGAAGGCTGGGCGTCGCCTATATTCACGGGCTGCAGGGCGACGATCCGCGATATCTGAAGACCATCGCCACCTCGAAGCACTTCGCGGTCCATAGCGGCCCGGAATCGAACCGCCACCGCGAGGACGTGCATCCGTCCGCCCATGACCTGGAAGACACCTATCTCCCGGCGTTCCGCGCCACGGTGACGGAGGGGAACGTCCAGTCCGTCATGTGCGTCTACAACGCCGTCTACGGCGTGCCGGGTTGCGCCAGCCCCATGCTGCTGTCCGACACGCTGAGGCGAGACTGGGGCTTCAAGGGCTATGTCGTGTCCGACTGCGGCGCGGTCGCCAACGTCTATCGCGAGGACAGCCTGCACTACACCAAGACCGCGCCCGAGGGCGTGGCGGCGAGCTTCAAGGCGGGCACGGACCTGATTTGCGGCGACTACCGCAACAAGATGACCACCGAGCCCGAGAACATCGTGGCCGCGGTTCGGGCCGGCCTCCTGCCGCAGGCGACGGTCGACCAGGCCCTGGAGCGACTGTTCACGGCCCGCATCCGGCTTGGCCTGTTCGATTCCCGCGCGACCGTTTTTCCCCAGATCACCGCCAAGGACTACGACACGCCGGACCATCGGGCGCTTTCGCTGAAGATGGCCAAGGACTCGATGGTGCTTCTGAAGAACCAGGGCGGCCTTCTGCCCCTGGCGGCGCCCAAGACCATCGCCGTCATCGGCCCCAACGCGAACAGCTATGACGCGCTGGTGGGCAACTATTACGGACGCCCGACCAAGCCCGTGACCGTGCTCGACGGGATCCGCGCGCGCTTCCCGAACGCTCGAATTCTCTATGCGGAAGGAACCGGCCTGATCGGGCCCGCCGAGGCGCCCGTGCCCGACGCCGTCCTATGCTCGGACGCCGCCTGCGCGACGCGTGGCCTGCGGGCCTCGCACTTCTCGGGCCCGGAGTTCCACGGGGAGACGGCCACCGGTATCGAGCCCAATGCGAGGGTGCGCTGGAGCGGCGAGGACAGGAACGGGACGGCCCGTTGGACGGGCTTCCTGACTGCTCCGGAGACCGGCGAATACCGCCTGCGGTTCGCCAGCGAGAACGGCTATCGCATCTGGATCGACGACAAGCTGATCGTCGACGAATGGTCGGTGGGCGACGCGCCGTCGATCGCGTCGGGCCGCGTGACCTTGCAGGCGGGGCGCCGCTATGGCCTGCGGGTGGAAGCCGTTCAGCGCGACGCCACCGGCGACCAGAAGCTGGTCTGGAGCCGGCCCAGCGAAAACGGCGACGAGGCGGTGGCCGCGGCCCGGCAGGCCGATGTCGTCATCTTCGTCGGCGGCTTGTCGGCGCGGATCGAGGGCGAGGAGATGAAGGTCGAGGCGGCCGGGTTCGCCGGCGGTGATCGGACCAGCCTCGACTTGCCCGCGCCGCAGCAGAAGCTGCTGGAGCGCCTGCACGCCACGGGCAAGCCGGTCGTCCTGGTGCTGATGAACGGCAGCCCGCTGTCCGTGAACTGGGCGGACAAGAACCTCCCGGCGATCGTCGAGGCCTGGTATCCGGGCGGACAGGGCGGCGCGGCCGTGGCCGGGCTCCTAGCCGGCGACTTCAGCCCCGCGGGGCGTCTGCCGGTGACGTTCTACAGGTCCGCGGACGATCTGCCGCCGTTCGGCGACTACGCGATGTCGGGCCGGACGTACCGCTATTTCAAGGGGCCGGTGCTGTATCCGTTCGGCCATGGATTGAGCTTCACCAAGTTCGCGTACGAGGCGCCGACGGTGTCGAACGCGACCCTCGAGGCGGGCGCGGGCGCGCAGGTCTCGGTTCGGGTTCGCAATGCCGGCGACCGCGATGGCGACGAGGTCGTGCAGCTGTACGTGGAGAAGCCGGGCGACACGGCCGCGCCGGTGCTGGCGGGCTTCAAGCGGATCCACCTGGCGTCCGGGGAGAGCCAAGTGGTGACGTTCGACCTCGACGCCCGCCGCCTCTCGCGGGTGGACGAGGGCGGCGTGCGCAAGGTCGTTCCTGGCCGCTATGTGGTCCACCTCGGCGGCGGCCAGCCCGGCCACGCCACGACCGTCAAGGCGGAGCTGTCGATGACCGGCGAGGAAGTCCTGCCCCGCTAATCCGGCGGGTGGGCGCGAAGGCGGGCGGCGGCTATCGAGCCTTCCTTCCGCTCACCCCATCGGCTTGTCCAGCGACGACGGCGGCTGGCTGAACCAGCGGGGACCGTCGGGCGTCAGGTGGATGCAGTCCTCCAGCCGCACGCCGAACTCGCCGGGGATGTAGATGCCCGGTTCGTCCGAGAAGCACATGCCGGGGGCCAACCGGGTGGTTTCCGACATGACGAAGTTGACCGGCTCGTGGCCGTCCATGCCGATGCCGTGGCCGGTGCGGTGCGACAGGCCAGGCAGCTTGTAGCGCGGGCCCCAGCCCAGGCTCTCGTAGTAGGCGCGCACGGCGCGGTCGACCGAACCGGCCTCGACCCCGACCTTGGCGGCCTCGAACGCCACCTGCTGGCCGCGCTGGACGTCGGTCCAGACCTTGCGCTGCCGGGCGGTGGGCTCGCCGAACACGAAGGTGCGCGAGATGTCGGACTCGTAGCCGCCGACATTGCAGCCGCAGTCCATCAGCACGACCTGGCCCTCGCTCACGACCTGGGGCTGGCGCGAGCCGTGCGGATAGGCGCTGGCCTCGCCGATCAGGATCAGGTTGAAGCTGACCCGTCCGCCCAGCGCCACGGTCCGCTCGGCCATCAGGGCGGCGATGTCGCGCGGGCCCATGCCGGCGCGGACATTGGCGTGGGTGTGGCGCAGGGCCGCGACGGTGATGTCGGCGGCTGTCTGCATCAAAGCGATCTCGGCCGGCGTCTTGATCATCCTGCAGCCGCGGAACACCGCCGCGCCCGACACGACCTTGGCCCACGGCAGGGCGGTGGCGAGGCCGTCGACAATGAAGGCGCGGACCGTCTCCTCGACACCGATCTTGCCGGACGCCAGCTTGCGGTCGGCCAGCAGGCCGGCGGCGATCGCGTAGGGGCTCTCGTCCTCCTCCCAGGGGCGGATCTCGGCCGGCACGCCGAGGCTTTCGCGAATCGAGGGCTCCTCGAACTTCGGCATCACCATGCCGACCTGGCCCTCGCGCGGGATGATCGCCAGGACCGGCCGTTCGCTGCGGCTCCACTGCGCGCCAGTGAAATAGTCCATCGAGGACCCGGCTTCGGTGATGATGGCGGATAGGCCCAGCTTGACCATCAGCGCCTGGGCGCGGGCCAGGCGCGAGGCGCGCTCGGCGGGGCCGATCAGGGTGACGCCGTCGGTCAGCTTCTTGACGCTGTCCTGGCGCGCCCAGGCCGGGGCGGCGACCGCGCTGGCCGCGGCCCCGGCCAGGAAGCCGCGTCGGCCGAGGGTTTGAACTGCGGTCATGTCGATCCTCGAAACCGGGGCGCTCGAACGGGGGCGCTTGAAAAACGGGAACGCTCTTTTCGACCGGTGACGGTCGACCTGACAAGCCTTGCTAGACCGCCTCGGCCCGGTAGCGCCGCCGCGCGCCGGCGACCTTGACGATCCGCAGGAAGTGCGGGCAGCCCATCAGGGTCGGGCGACCGCAGTCGGCGGCGTGGCGCAGGCCGTCGCGCATGCGGGTCAGCTGCTCGATCTTCCGGTCCAGGTCCGCCGCCTTGGCCCGCAGGCGATCGCGGTCGATGTCGGGGCCATCTAGCATCCCGGCGATCTCGTCCAGCGAGAAGCCCGAGGCGCGGCCCAGGGCGATCAGCGACAGCCGCTCGGTGGTATCCGGGGCGAACAGGCGCTTGAGGCCGCGCCGCCCGGTCGAGGCGATCAGGCCCTTCTCCTCGTAGAAGCGCAGGGTCGAGGCCCGCAGGCCCGCGCGTTTCGCCAGTTCGGCGATATCGATGTCGAACATCGCTTGACCTCAAGTGCGCTTGAACTTGCAGGATGGGCGGGTAGGGCGATCCTGGCAATGACGAAGGAGACGACGATGACCGCGACCCCCGAACGCGACATGGCGGCCTATTGGGACCGCGCCGGCCGGGTCTGGGTGGAGCATCAGGCGCTGCTGGACCGGATCATGGCGCCGATCGCCGAAGCAGTGGTCGACGCCGCCGGGCCGGTGAACGGCGAGCGGGTGCTGGACGTCGGCTGCGGCTCGGGCGCGACCACCTTCGCGGCGGCCTGGCGGACGGGTCCCGAGGGCCACGCGGTTGGGGTCGACATCTCGGGCGCGCTGGTCGAGCTGGCCCGCCGCCGCGCGGGCGAGGACGGGATCGAGGGCGTCGAGTTCCTGCTGGCCGACGCGCAGGTCCATGCGTTCGAGACGCCGTTCGACGCGATCGTCTCGCGGTTCGGGGTGATGTTCTTCCCCGATCCCGTGGCTGCCTTCGCCAATCTGCGGCGGGCGATCAAGCCGGGCGGCCGGCTGGCCTTCGCCGCCTGGCGGTCGCCGGAGGAAAACCCGCTGTCGTTGGTTCCCTTGAAGGCGGCCGCGCCGTTCCTGCCGTCGATGCCGGCCTTCGAGAAGGACGCGCCGGGCCGCTTCGCCTTCGCCGATCCGGAGCGTGTACGGACGATCCTGGAGGCCAGCGGCTGGCGCGACATCCAGATCGCGCCGCTGGACGTCGCCAGTCCCCTGACCGCCGACGAGCTGATGACCATGAGCCTGCGCGTCGGGCCGCTGAACCCGATCCTGAAGGACGCCGACGCGGCCTTGCGCGGCAAGGTGGCGGCGGCGGTGAAGGAGGCCCTGGAGCCCTATGTGACGAAGGGCGTGGCCGAGATGACCTCGGCGTGTTGGCTCGTGACGGCGGAGGGGTAGGGTCTTCGTCCTTGAATGTCGTTCGATCCGAGTATATGACTCATGAGTCAGTTATACGCTCGGACCCAAAACCATGCAGGCCGGTTCTCCCAAATGGCGGCGGCGCAGCGAGGCGCGGCCGGGCGAGATCGTCCAGGCGGCTCTCGAAGTGTTCGCCGAGAAAGGCTTCGCCGCCGCGAAGCTGGACGAGATCGCCGCCAAGGCCGGGGTCTCGAAGGGCGCGCTCTATCTTTATTTCGAGACCAAGGAGGACATCTTCCGCGCGGTGGTCCGCGAGGCGGTGGCCCCCAATCTCGACATGGTCGAGGCCGTGCTGGCGCGGGAGGAGCCTCCGTTTCCGGATCTGATGCGGGGCATGTTCGAACATCTCAGCCAGGTGATCGAGACCACGCGCCTGGGGGCGGTGGCCAAGCTCGTCATCGGCGAGTCCCGCAACTTCCCCGAACTGGCGCGCGTCTGGCATGACGAGATCGTCAGTCGCGCCCTGACGGCGCTGAGCAAGGCCCTGGCTCGGGCCCAGATGCGTGGCGAGGTCCGAACCGGTGATCCGCGTCTGCAGGCCTTCAGCCTGATGGGGCCGATCTTGATGGGCGTGATCTGGCAGGAGACGTTCACCCCGGTGGGGGCGCCGGCTCTCAATCTTCGGATCCTGATCCTTCAGCACGCCGACACGGTCTTGTCGGGACTGAAGCCCCGCGTCGGTGTTCGCCCGTGAGCCCCGCCGTCCGCATCGTCGCCGTCGCAGCCGGGATCGGCCTGGCCGGGTTCCTCGGCTGGAGGCTACTGGGCCCCGACGCGCATCGGCCCCATCGCCTGTCCGGCTATGTCGAGGGCGAGACCCTCTATGTCGCGGCCTCGAGCGCGGGGCCGGTCAGCATGGTGGCCGTCCAGCGCGGCGACCGGGTGAAGGCGGGCCAGCCGCTGTTCGCCCTGGACGCCGCCCAGCTGACCGCCGCGCGCGACCAGGCCGCCGCCCAGGTGGCGATCGCGGAGGCCCAGCTGCGCGACGCCGAAAAGGGCCAGCGCCCACAAGAGTTGGCTGTCTACGACGCCGAGCGCGCCGCCGCCGAGGCCCAGGTCCGCCAGGCCCAGGCTGACTTCAACCGCATCTCGCCGCTGGTGCGCAAGG
Source organism: Caulobacter sp. 1776 (assembly GCF_040545685.1). Taxonomy (NCBI): domain Bacteria; kingdom Pseudomonadati; phylum Pseudomonadota; class Alphaproteobacteria; order Caulobacterales; family Caulobacteraceae; genus Caulobacter; species Caulobacter sp. 1776. Next base: position 555,874 of record NZ_JBEPMI010000001.1, on the reverse strand, counting down.
GCATCTACGCTCCGGCCAAGCTGGACCAGGTCAAGGCCGCGCTCGACACCGCCCGCGCCAACGCCGCCGCCGTCGCGCGCCGCAAGAACGTCGGCGAGCTGGGCGCGCGGCCCGACGCGGTGAACGCGGCCCGCTCCGCCGTCGCCTCGGCCCGCGAGACCCTGGCCGCCGCGCAGTCGCGCCTGGACCAGATCAGCCCGCGCGCGCCGATGGCGGCGCGAGTGCAGGACGTCTTCTACCAGCCCGGCGAATGGGCGGCCGCCAACCAGCCGGTCGTGGCCCTGCTGTCCGACGATCGCGTGCGGCTGCGCTTCTTCGCGCCCGAGGCCGAGGTGGCGCGCTATCGACCCGGCGCGACCGTGCGTTTCTCGTGCGACGGCTGCGGGGCCGAGCGAACGGCGCGGATCAACTATGTCTCGCCGCGCTCGGAGTTCACCCCGCCGGTGATCTACAGCCGCGAGGCCCGCCAGCGCCTGGTGTTCCTGGTCGAGGCCCGCCCCGATCCCGGCGCGCCCCTGGCGCCGGGCCAGCCGGTCGACATCGTCCCGCTGGAGGCCGCGCCCAAAGGGGGCGTGAAGTGACCGAGCTGGCCGTCGATGTCCGGGGGCTGAACAAGAGCTTCGGTCCGCGCCACGTGGTGCAGGACGTGTCGATCCAGGTCGAGAAGGGCAAGATCACCGGCTTCCTGGGCCCCAACGGCTCGGGCAAGACCACCACCCTGCGGATGCTGTGCGGCCTGCTGACCCCCGACAGCGGTGAGGGCGAGGTGCTGGGTCTCGACTTCCGCAAGGACGCCGAGGCGGTCAAGCGCCAGACCGGCTACATGACCCAGAAGTTCTCGCTCTACGAGGACCTGTCGATCGAGGAGAACCTCGACTTCGTGGCGCGGGTCCACGAGCTGGACCGCCGCCGCGAGCGGGTGACGCAGAGCCTGGACCGCCTGGGCCTGACCGCCCGCAAGAAACAGCTGGCTGGCAGCCTGTCCGGCGGCTGGAAGCAGCGCCTGGCCCTGGCCGCCAGCGTCATGCACGAACCGAGGCTGCTGCTGCTGGACGAGCCGACGGCCGGCGTGGATCCCAAGGCGCGGCGCGAGTTCTGGGACGAGATCCACGCCCTGTCGGCCGAGGGCCTGACCGTGATGGTCTCGACCCACTACATGGACGAGGCCGAGCGCTGCCACGACATCGCCTACATCGCCTATGGCAAGCTGATGGCGCGGGGGACGGCCGAGGCGGTGATCGACCAGTCGGGCCTGGTCACTTTCCGGGCGGAAGGCCAAACCGCCGAGGGAATGGGGGCCGACCGGTTGTCGCGCGAGCTGGCCGGCAAGCCCGGCGTCTTGATGGCCGCCCCGTTCGGCGCCGCCCTGCACGTCAGCGGAACCGACCGCGCGGCGCTGGAGGCCGCCATCGCGCCCTATCGCAAGCCGCCGCTGGAATGGACCGAGGTCCAGCCGACGCTGGAGGACGTGTTCATCCGGCTGATGAGCCAGTCGTCGGACAATTTTCAATGAGCGCGGGCGCCAAGGGCCTCTCCGGCGCCCGGATCCTGGCGGTGCTGATCAAGGAGTTCATCCAGCTCACCCGCGACCGGCTGACCTACGCCATGATCCTGGTCATGCCGATCGTGCAGCTGATGCTGTTCGGCTACGCCATCAACAACGACCCGCGCGACCTGCCGACGGCGGTTCTGGTCCAGGACCAGGGACCGATGGCCCGTTCGACCCTCTCGGCCCTGGTCAACAGCGGCTATTTCGAGATCGTCCGCACGGCGACCTCGCCCCGGGAGCTGGACGAGGCCGTGGCGCGGGGCGAGGTGCAGTTCGCCCTGACCATCCCCGCCGACTTCACCCGCCGGGTGGTGCGCGGCGACGACGCCCAGATCCTGGTCGAGGCCGACGCCTCCGACCCCGCCGCGACCGGCGGCGCGATCGCGGCGCTCGCTAGCCTGCCGCGCACGGCCCTGACGCGGGACCTCGTCGGCGCGGTGGCGAAACCGGGGGGCGACCCGTTCGAGGTGGTGATCCACCGCCGCTACAATCCCGAGGCCATCACCTCGTACAACATCGTCCCAGGCCTGCTGGGGGTGATCCTGTCGATGACCCTGGTGATGATGACCTCGCTGGGCGTCACCCGCGAGTACGAGCGCGGCACGATGGAGAGCCTGCTGGCCACCCCGGCCCGGCCGATCGAGGTGATGATCGGCAAGCTGACGCCCTATGTGGCGGTGGGCGTGATCCAGACCGTGGTGATCCTGGTCCTGGCCAGGGCGCTGTTCGCGGTGCCGATGGCCGGCGGCTGGCTGGCGCTGAGCCTGGGCGTGCTGCTGTTTATCATCGGGTCGCTGGCCCTGGGCTTCCTGATCTCGACGGTGGCCAGGACCCAGCTGCAGGCCATGCAGATGTCGTTCTTCTACATCATGCCATCGATCCTGCTGTCGGGCTTCATGTTCCCGTTCCGCGGCATGCCGGCCTGGGCCCAGGCGCTGGGCAGCGTGATACCGGTCACCCATTTCCTCAGGGTCGTCCGCGGCGCGCTGCTGAAGGGGCTGGACGCGGCCGCCCTATGGCCAAGTCTATCCGCGCTCGGACTGTTCGTGGCCGCCATCTCGGCCCTGGCGATGGCGCGATATCGCACCACCCTGGACTAGAGCGCGGCAGCCGAAAGTGTGGGCGGTTTCGGCGCCCGCCACGCTCCAAATGTTTGAGCCAGAGCCTGTTTATCCGTTTCTGATGTTTCCATCAGAGACGGACGGGTTCTGGGGCGGAGTCCGTCGAGGACCTGACGAAACCCAAGGGAAGGCGCCGATTTTCAGCGACGATCTGCGAATGCTTGACCATTTCCTGGCCGCAAGCCCTTGCGTGCAAACGGTTCACGTGCGAACCCAGCAAAGCTGACGCTCATCTTCCGTGGAAGTCGGCGGGCACGCTCGAGAGTTGATTCTGAGGGGCGGTCTTGTTTAGCTTTCCTGAGCAATGGGCAGGGGGCGAAACCTGACGAGTGTGTCTTTGCTGACACTTTCCCGTGGCGTTCGCCTTGGTATAACAGCGCTCGGTCGGTCTCCGGCCTGGGCAGGGCAATAGAGGGCTCTTCAACGATGAAACTCAACCTCCTGGCGGGAGTCGCTCTGGCCGCGGTGTTCGCCGCGTCGGGCGTTTCGGCCCAAGAGACCGGCTGGTACGGCGCGGTCGACCTCGGCTACCACTGGCCGCAAAGCCTCAAGACCGAGTCGGACGCCAACGCTCCGGACGGCGCCCACTATCACTGGGCCTGGAAGTCGCAGAACGACTGGACCGGCTTCGTCCGTCTCGGCTACCAGTTCAACCCGCACTGGCGCGCTGAAGTCGAAGGCGGCTATCGCCCCGGCGACCTGGACAGCGTTCACGGCAACGCCGTTCGCAGCCAGCCGATCGCGCTCTGCACCCCGGGCGTGACGCGCACGTCGTCGGCCCAGACCTGCGGTTCGCCGGACGGTTCGATCGACTCGTGGAGCCTGATGGCGAACGTCATCTATGACTTCGCGCCGGACTCGTGGCTGAATCCGTTCCTCGGCGCCGGCGTCGGCATCAACCGTCTGGACGTCAAGGCCCTTGGCCAGTTCAGCGGCGTTCCGGGCGCGATCACGACGACGAACCCCGCGATCCAGAACCTGACGGTGGATGACGACGATATCGCCGTGGCCTGGCAGGCCATCGCCGGTGCGTCGATCAAGGCCACCGACAAGCTGAAGATCGACTTCACCTATCGCTACATCACCGGCGCCGAGCACGCGTTCCAGTCGCAAGGCTCCAACGTGCTGCAGCCGGGCGCCTTCCAGGGCCAGTACAAGGACCAGTCGCTGACCGTGGGTCTGCGCTACTCGTTCGCGTCGCCGCCCCCGCCGCCGCCCCCGCCGCCGCCGCCGCCTCCCCCGCCGCCGCCGCCTCCGCCGCCTCCCCCGCCGCCGCCGCCTCCGCCGCCGCCGCAGTATGAGGCCCGCGAGTTCATCGTGTACTTCCCGTTCGACCAATCGGTCCTGACGCCGGAAGCGCAATCGGTGGTCACGGAAGCCGCGAAGTACGCCAACGATGGTCACGCGACCAAGCTGGTGGTCGTCGGTCACACCGACACCTCGGGTTCGCCCAAGTACAACGCCAAGCTCTCCGAGCGCCGCGCCAAGGCCGTGGCTGACGCCCTGGTCTCGCAAGGCGTCCCCGCCGGCGTCCTCGCCGTCGACTGGAAGGGCGAAAGCGCTCCGGCCGTCGCCACCGGCGACGGTGTGAAGGAACCGCTGAACCGTCGTTCGACGATCTCGATCAACTTCTAAGATCGAATCGCACTGCTACTGGGGAGGGCCCGGCGGAAACGCCGGGCCCTTTCTTTTTGCCGCTCTATTTTTCGTCGAACATCGGCCGCGCGCGGTTCGGATCGTCACGCGGAGCGGCCATGGCGGGCGCGAACCCCCGGTTTCCGGGCGTTCGCTCGCGGCGGCGCTGGGACCCGCGCCGGAGGTCCCATATACAGTCGGCCACCATCCCTTGTGGGCGCCCTGTTAACGAACGCCGTTGTCCGGGGGCGGATGGCTCAAGACGCCTTGCGACGGTCCGTCGCGGGTGAAAAAAGTTCGGTGAGGCAACCCCTTGTCCCGCCTCACAACTTCGGGGCCGTTCACAGGTTGTTAACGAAAAACTCGGGGCCGAGCCGTTGACGAGTCATTCACCCTTATGGCCCCATATCTGGGCTGAGGGGGCTCCTCGGCCACAAGATATAGCGGCTGGGCGGGGTAAACCCCTTCACCGGAACACGCTGATTGAGCAATGGATTTGGTCATGAACGGCAGTGAAGCGGCGAAGACGAACATCCGGAGCGAGGCTCGACTGGCGGCGATCAAGCCGGCCAAACGCCCGCAGCTGGCGCTGGTGCAGAAGGTCCAGGTGGACCGCTCGCGCGACGCCCTGCTGACCGACTTCGGCAAGACCACGCTGGAAGACCGCTACCTGCTGCCGGGCGAGTCGTATCAGGACATGTTCGCCCGCGTGTCGACGGCCTTTGCCGACGACGCCGAGCACGCCCAGCGCGTCTATGACTATATGAGCCGCCTGTGGTTCATGCCGGCGACGCCGGTGCTGTCGAACGGCGGCGCCGATCGCGGCCTGCCGATCAGCTGCTTCCTGAACGCCGTCAGCGACAGCCTGGATGGCATCCTGAACGTCTGGAACGAGAACGTCTGGCTGGCGGCCAACGGCGGCGGCATCGGCACCTATTGGGGCGGCGTCCGGTCGATCGGCGAGAAGGTCAAGGGCCAGGGCCAGACCTCGGGCATCATCCCGTTCATCCGCGTCATGGACAGCCTGACCCTGGCGATCAGCCAAGGCTCGCTACGCCGCGGCTCGGCCGCCGTCTATCTCGACGTGCACCACCCGGAAATCGAGGAGTTCCTCGAGATCCGCAAGCCGTCGGGCGACTTCAACCGCAAGTCCCTGAACCTGCATCACGGCCTGAACATCACCGACGCGTTCATGCACGCCGTGCGCGACGGGACCAAGTTCGGCCTGCGCTCGCCCAAGACCAACGAAGTGCTGCGCGAGGTCGACGCCCGCGCCCTGTGGCAGAAGATCCTGGAGCTGCGCCTGCAGACCGGCGAGCCCTACCTGATCTTTTCCGACACCGTGAACCGCGCCATGCCGGCCCACCAGCGCGAGCTGGGCCTGAGCGTCCGCCAATCGAACCTGTGCAGCGAGATCATGCTGCACACGGGCCGCGACCACCTGGGCAACGACCGCACGGCCGTCTGCTGCCTGTCGTCGGTCAACGCCGAGACCTTCCTGGAGTGGCGCGACCACCCGACGTTCATCGAGGACGTCATGCGCTTCCTCGACAACGTCCTGCAGGACTTCATCGACCGCGCGCCCGACGCGGCCGCGACCGCCGCCTACGCCGCCATGCGCGAGCGTTCGGTGGGCCTGGGCCTGATGGGCTTCCACAGCTTCCTGCAGAGCCAGAACGTTCCGTTCGAGAGCGCCCTGGCCAAGAGCTGGAACATGCGGATGTTCAAGCACCTGCGCCGCGAGGCCGACAAGGCTTCGATCGCGCTGGGCGAAGAGAAGGGCCCGTGCCCGGACGCCGCCGATCGCGGCTCCAAGGAGCGCTTCTCGCACAAGCTGGCCATCGCCCCGACCGCCTCGATCTCGATCATCTGCGGCGGCACCTCGGCGGGCATCGAGCCGATCCCGGCCAATATCTACACCCACAAGACCCTGTCGGGCTCGTTCGCGGTCAAGAACCCCTATCTGGAGAAGCTGCTCGAGGAGAAGGGCCAGAACACCGACGCGGTGTGGGGCTCGATCCTGGAGCACGAGGGCTCGGTCCAGCATCTCGACTTCCTCAGCCAGGACGACAAGGACGTCTACAAGACGGCGTTCGAACTGGACCAGCGCTGGGTGGTCGAGCTGGCCGCCGACCGCACGCCGGAAATCTGCCAGAGCCAGTCGGTGAACATCTTCCTGCCGGGCGACGTCGACAAGTGGGACCTGCACATGCTGCACTGGCAGGCCTGGGAACGCGGCGTGAAGAGCCTCTACTACCTGCGCTCCAAGTCGGTGCAGCGCGCGGCCTATGCCGGCGCCGGCGACAAGGCCGAGACGAGCGGCTTCGACGCTCCGGCCAAGACCGACTACGACGAGTGCCTTGCCTGCCAGTAAGAGCGGCCTGCCTGGCGGATCGGGGACAAAACGAACGGCGGCGTGAGCGATCACGCCGCCGTTTCGCGTCGCCGAGGAACCGTCAGCGTTCGCGGCGGTTCACCATGTGCGCATTCGTCGCCGTAGACAGGTGGCGCGAAGGGCGTAGGCTGGACTTCCGTTGGATTGGGGAATCCGGAATGCGGACCGCTGGGGAGCGAACCGTCCTTTGTGTAGCGGCCATGATCGTGGCCGCGGTCGGCGCCCACGCCACCTCGGCCTGCGCGGCGCAGAAGGCCGGCAAGAGCGCCACGGTGGTAAATGGCGCCGCCCTGGCGGCCGACAAGCCCCCGGCCAGAATTTCCTTCCAGGTGAAGTCTGAAACCGCTCGTCCGCTGAGCCTTTCGTCCAGCACGACCGGCTTCGCCGCGCGCGACGTCGCCGGCGCCGAGAGCGCGCTGGAGGGCGGCTTCGCCCTGTCGCCCGCCGCCAGTGTCGCCGGCGACGCCCGCATCCTCGACGCCGACCGCTACTACGACGGCGCCGGTCCCGTGACCTGGCGCTCGAACGCCTTCACCCGCCAGGCCCAGGCCGGCGGCCCGATCGATTCCGTCCGCCTGTCGGTGGCCGGCGTCTCCAAGACCGCCGCCGTCGCGCCCCTGACCCTGGTCCGCCCGGACGCCGACGCCTACGAGCTGCAGGATATCGACGTCACCGTGACCCGCGGCTGGCCCGCCGCCGTCTCGCTGCAGGGGCGCCGGTTCGCCCTTGACGTGACGCCGCACGCCGGCGTGGGCTTCGGGGGGGCCGGCGGCTCGGCCGAGGCCGGCGCCACCCTGCGCCTGGGCAAGAAGAGGAACATGGGCGACCGGGTGACCGACGCCATCGGCGTGCGCGAAGGCGACGCGACCTTCGGCGACCGAGGGCGCTGGTACATCTTCGCCGCCGCCAGTGGCCGGGCCGTGGGCCTGAACATGCTGCGCGGCCAGAACGGCGACTGGGCCCGCGCGGGCCTTTCGCAGGACGTGACCAGCCGCCTGATCGGCGACAGCCAGGCGGGCGTGGCCTGGCGCAAGGGACCCATGCAAGCCTCGCTGGGCTACATCCACCGCGAGATCAAGGCCAAGGAAGGCATCATGGGTCTCGCCACCCAGAAGGACGACGTCGTGGCCCTGTCCTTCAGCCTGAAGCCCCACTGGTAGAGCCCGCCGCCCCTATAAGGCTTGTGTTTCCGGCCGCTTTCATGCAGCTAGCCGGTTTCCATCCACAGCCGCCAGCGATGTCATGAGCGAGAGCGAGCCCCCGCGCCGCAAGACCCTGAGCCTCAAGAGCGGCGTCGCCGCGCCTGGCGGCCCGCCGCCGCTCGAGCGTATGGTCAAGCCGACGGCGCGCACGGTGATCGTCACGCCTCAGCCGCCGCCGCCCCCTCCGCCGCCGCCGGCCGTAGGCGACTGGAAGTGCAAGCCGTGCGGCACACGGTTCGACCCGCCGACCGACCTGGCCGACGCGGACTCGGTCCGCTGCCCGTCGTGCAACGCCCGTCTGGGCCTGGCCTCGGACTTCCGCGCCGACCCGCCGAACGTCGACAAGCTGCGCGCGCGCTGGCTGAAGAAGGCGTAGCGCCCCGAGCTAAGGCTCCAGCGGCGCTTCGATCCCCACGGGGCCAGGTTCGTCGCGGACGATCACGCCCGTGCCGGTCGAGGTTGGCGGGACCTGTTTCTTGAACAGGCCGCGCCACAGGCTCTGCTCCTCGACGGCGCTGGTCCAAACCGTGCCCCGCATCGCCTGATCTACGCCCGCGTCGTGGATCCGGCGCATCAGGTCGGTCTCGAACTTCAGCAGGTTCATGCCCTCGAAGGCGTTGGGAATCGAGGCCACGCTGAGCGGCAGGTTGTGGCGCGAGCAGAACCCGGCGGCCAGGCTCAAGGCTTGGCGATACGAGAACCGCAGCATGGTGTCGAAGCTGCGGCTCATGATCGAGGCGACGCCGGGCGGTGTCGACTGGGTCGAGGGATCCAACACGGTGTTGACGATCACGTGCACCCGGCCGCGCCGGAAGCGGGGCCCGAGGTTGCGCCAGTGCAGCAGGGCGTCGGGCATCAGGAACAGCGGCGCGGCGACCCCGCCGTCGACGTGCATCTCCTGATAGGCGGCGCCATCGACCTCGACGTCGATCAGCTTGGGCGGAAAGATGCCCGGCACCGAGGACGAAGCCACCAGCAGGGCGCGGAACAGCTTCAGCGCGTCCTCGCCGCCGCGGGTGGCGATCTCGCCCATGTCCCAGACGACGGCCCGCTGGCTGTCGAGATTGGTGGTGGCGATCAGCAGGCGGCGGCCCTTGGCGTGCTCGACCGCGACGGCCTCGACCATCTCCTGGTCTACGAAGGTCTCGACCAGGGCCTCCAGGGATTCGCCCTTGAAAATGCTGGGGCCCAGGGCCGGAGCCAGGCGGCGCAGGCTGAGCAGCTCGGTGGCGTGGCCGCCGACATAGGCGTCGGTTAGGCGCTCGTCCCAGGCCGGGCCCAGGAAGGCCAGGGGCGCGATCAGGGCCCCGGTGCTGACGCCGGTGACGATGGCGAAGTCGGGCCGGCGTCCGGCCTTGGACAGGCCCGTCAGCACGCCCGCGCCATAGGCGCCGCCGGCCGCGCCGCCCGACAGGGCCAGGATGTTGAACTCGTCGCGGCCGATCAGCGAGCGCAGCGGGGCCAGCCGGTCGGCCGCTTGGCGCAGCGTGTCGTCGGCCTGGTCGACGGTGAGGCGAGCGCCGGGAAAGCCGGCGGCCTGCACGTTGCGATCCGAAGGCGGCGTCGGCAGGCGCTTGCCGCGCAGCGGGTCGCTGGATTTCCAGTCCTTGAAGAAGCCCTGGAGGCTGATCTTGCCGGTAGGGTCCCTATCCAATGACAGTCTCCAACGCGGCGGCCTAGCGGGCGCCGGCCAGCACCACGCCCACCAGAACGGCCGCGTAGTGCAGGCCCGCGCCGCCGATCACGTGGCCGTGCCAGATGGCGCGACGGAACTTCAGGCGGCGCATCAGGTAGAAGATGGTGCCGGTGGAATAGACGAGGCCCCCGATGGCCAGCAGCAGCAGCGCCACCCACGACAGGCCGTCGATCATCGGCTTGATGGCGACCAGGACGAGCCAGCCCAGGGCCAGGTACAGGCCGACCCAGAAACGCTTGTCCAGGCCGGGCAGGAACAGCTTGGCCGCCACGCCGACGCCGGCCACGGTCCAGACCGCCGTGGTCATGCCGATGGCCCACCATCCGTGCAGGTTCTGGGTGGTGAACGGGGTGTAGGAGGCGGCGATCATCACGAAGATGCCGGCGTGGTCGAAGCGGCGCAGCAGCGGGCGCCAGCGGGCCTTGGCGAAGTTGTAGGCCGTCGACAGCGACAGCATCAGGATCAGGCCCACCGTGTAGATGCTGACCGCGGCCACCTGCTTCAGGTTGCCCATGCCGAACGCCAGGCCCAGCAGGATGCCGCCGCCCAGCAGGGCGCAGGCCAGGCCGGCCAGATGCACCACCAGATCGGCGCACTTGGCGGCGGGCGTCGGATAGTGGGTCGCGACCGCCGGCGCCGCGACCTCTTGGCCAGCCGGTGCGACGATGATTTCGGTCGAGGTGGTGCTCGCAGTCATGGCCCGCCCATTCGTATGGCAACTACGCCCGAACCCTAGGTTCGTTCCGTGACATATAAGCGGTGATCATCATGGCGGCGAAAGGGCCTGCGCGACACGATCAGCCGGAAAAGATTCCAGGAGAGCGGCGGCCTAAAAGAAAAGGCCGCGCGCGCCATCGAACACCAACTTGCCGCCGACCGCGATCAGCAGGACGTAGATGACCTTGTAGAAGCCCTCGGCCGGCACGCGGCGCACCAGCCAGACCCCGGCCCAGGTCGAGGCGATGGCCAGCGGCAGCAGCACTCCGGCGGTCGCCAGCACCTTCGGCGTGAACTGGCCCAGGGCGATGTAGGCGGGGACCTTCATCCAGTTCACGACCGCGAAGAAGATGGCGCTCGTGCCGATGAAGGTGTCGCGCGCCAGCCGGCGCGGCAGCACATAGATCTGAAAGGGCGGGCCGCCCGCGTGGGCGATCTGGCTGGTGAAGCCGGCCGCCGCGCCGCACAGGGCTCCCAGCCAAGGCCGCGCTGGCCATCCTCCTATGATTTTGGCCTCGACCTGCTCGGCGGCCTTGACCGCGCGCTCGGCCCACAGGCGCTGCAGGGCGAAGACGACCGCGATGGCCCCCACGGCCAGCTCGACCGCGGCCTCCTTGACGAAGGCGGCCAGCGCCCAGCCCAGGAAGATCCCGACCGCCGCCGCCGGCAACATCAGGATCAACAGGCCCTTGTCCCAGCTCTTCCGGAACGACCAGACGCTGACCACGTCCTGGACCAGCAGGATCGGCAGGGTGATCGAGGCGGCCATGACCGGCGAGACGGCCAGGGCCATCATGGGCACCGCCACCACCCCGATCCCGGCGAACCCGCCCTTGGCCAGGCCCAGCAGGATCACGGCCGGGATGGCCACCGCGTAGAAAAACGGATCGGTCAGCATGGGTCGCTGCTTAGCAGTATTCGCCGGGACGGGACGGCCGGATCTGTCCTTAAGCCGGGGTCTTCTGCTTGATCAGGCCCTTGTCGTGCAGGAGCTGGGCGATCTGCACGGCGTTCAGCGCCGCGCCCTTGCGCAGGTTGTCGGCCACGCACCAGAGGGCGATGCCGTTCTCGACGGTCGGGTCGGTGCGGATGCGCGAGACATAGACCGGGAATTCGCCGGCGCTTTCCTTCGGCGTCATGTAGCCGCCGTCCTCGCGCTTATCGATGACTTCCACGCCGTCGGCGTCGCGCAGGATCTCGCGGACGTCGTCCTCGTCCAGCGGGGTCTCGAACTCGATGTTCACGGACTCGGCGTGGCCGACCATGACCGGCACCCGCACGCAGGTGGCGGTCAGCTTGATCGACGGATCCAGGATCTTCTTGGTTTCCGCCATCATCTTCCACTCTTCCTTGGTGAAGCCGTCTTCCATGAAGACGTCGATGTGCGGAATGACGTTGAAGGCGATCTGCTTGGTGAACTTCTTGGGCGGCGGGGCGCCCAGGACGAACACGCCCTTGGTCTGCTCCCACAGCTCGTCCATGCCTTCCTTGCCCGCGCCCGACACCGACTGATAGGTCGAGACGACGACGCGCTTGATCTTGGCCTCGTCGTGCAGGGGCTTGAGCACCACGACCAGCTGCGCGGTCGAGCAGTTGGGGTTGGCGATGATGTTCTTGGGCAGCGTGTTGACGGCGTCCGGGTTCACTTCCGGCACCACCAGCGGCACGTCCGGGTCCATCCGGAAGTGGCTGCTGTTGTCGATGACGATCGGACCGGCCGCGCCGATCTTCTCGCCCCAGGCCTTGGAGATGGCGCCGCCAGCGCTCATCAGCACGATGTCGACGGTCGAGAAGTCGAACTGCTCGAGGTCCTCGCAGCGCAGGATCTGATTGCCGAACGAGACTTCCACGCCGATGGATTTGCGGCTGGCGATGGCGTGCATCTTGTCCACGGGGAATTTGACTTCCTCGAGGATGTTGAACATCTCGCGGCCCACATTGCCCGTGGCGCCGACCACAGCGACCCGGTAACCCATCGCGCGCTCCTGAAATACTGTCCGTCCGCATAGGTCGCGGAGCCGCGTTCCGTACGCTTCATGCCCTGTTGGCGCAAGGCGAGGGTTTCTGAGGTGGGTGTCAGCTCAGTGTAACGCCATACCCGGCAGCCTGCGAAAATCCGGCAAGCTTCGTCGGCCCGCGCCCCGAATGGGGAATTCCGGGAACGATTCTTGCGCTAGCGACTCTATTTCGGGGCCGCCGGTGGGGCGGGGGCGGTGTCGTCCCAAGTGAAGGCGATCGGCAGGGTGATGACCAGGCCGTCGACGGTGTCGCCTTCCTTGGTCCAGGGGTTCATCCGCATGACCGAGGCCACCTTTACCGCCGCCGCGCCGAAGTCGAGGCCGGCCGGGGCCTCACGCACGGCCCTGCACGCGCTCAGGCGCCCTTCGGCGGTGACGACGCACGAGGCCGCGCCGGAACCGGACTTGATCCCCGCCTTGATCGCGGCCGCGGGATAGACCGCCGCCATGCCGTCCGCCGACAGCGTCTGGACCCAGCGAGGCGCCGTCAGCTTGCGTCCTTCCGGCAGCGCCGGGTCGCGAAAACGGAAGGGTATGTCGATGGCCAGCTCCTTCAGTTCGCGGACCTCCTCAGGACTGAAGTTGATGCGAAACGACTTGGACAGCGTCTTGGCGGCCTTTCCGAAGCCCTTTCCACGCGGGCTCTCGGTTATGACGGTGCAGTCGCGCAGGACGCCGGTCTTCTCCAGCTCGCAGCGCAGAGCCGCTTGGCCGGAGGCGAGGCCCGCGGCCTCCTTGGGCCAGGCGGCGTTGATTTCCGCCTGGGTCGGCGCCTGGGCCCAGGGCAGGTCCATGACGAGGCTGGGTCCCGTCGGCAGGTCCCTTGGGACATTGGGCCAGATGACCGGAATGGTCACGTCGCCGCCCGCCACGGGACGACCGCCACGGATGCGCGGCGTCATCCGCAGTTGCGGCGCTAACTGCAGGGCCGCCGCGCCGAAGTCATAGCCGGTCGGTTTCTCGTCATGTACCTTGCAGGCCTCGAGGAAGCCCTCGACCGTCACCTTGCAGAGGATCGTCGCGCGGCCTTTCATGCCGGCTTCGATCGCTTTCTTGGGGAAGACGGCGGCCAGATCGTTCGCCGTGGGGCGCTTCAGCCAGTCCGGCTCCGCATCGCCCGGCGCGAGCAGTGTGAACCAGGTGCGAAGCGGACGTCCCGCCACGGACACGCCCTTTTCATCTTCAGTCTTGATGCGCTCATAACCCACCAGCGACAGCGCGGCCTGGCCGAAACCCTGACCAACGGGGTCTTCCTGGGCGATGACGCAGTCCACGAGCTTGCCGGCGGGGCCCGCCTTGCAGTCCAGCGCCGCCGTCCCGGTCGCGGTCACGCCCTTGGGAAAGGCCGCGCGGACCTTTTCGCGCGGCGCCCATGCGGTCCATACGGGTCGCCAGCCGGTGGCCTGAAGGGCGTTCGGATCCTCGTCCGCGAAGGCGTGGGAGGATAGGCCGGCCGCGAGGAGGGCCAGCAGAACGACACGAGACAGCACTAAAAACCCCATGAACGGGTCGGCGCCCGACCCCTTCGTCGCTCGACCCTAGGTGGATGTTAGGCGATCCTTTTGCCGCTCGCCAGAGGGTTTCCCGGGCGGCCCTCGCCCCCTATGTTGCCGGCCATGACCGACGTCGCCGCGCCCCCCCTTCCGAACGTTTCCGACCTGACCCAGGACGGTCCCGCCGTCCGGCTCTTCCTGGTCGACGGATCGGCCTATCTGTTCCGCGCCTATCACGCGCTGCCGCCACTGACCCGCAAGAGCGACGGCCTGCCGGTGGGCGCCGTCCAGGGCTTCTGCAACATGCTGTGGAAGCTGATGCGCGACATGCAGGGCGACACGCCCACCCACCTGGCGGTGATCTGGGACCATTCGGAAAAGACGTTCCGCAACAATCTCTACGACAAGTACAAGGCCCACCGCCCGCCGCCGCCCGAGGACCTGATCCCGCAGTTTCCGCTGGTCCGCGAGGCCACCCTGGCCTTCGGCGTTCCGGCCATCGAGCTGCCCGGCTACGAGGCCGACGACCTGATCGCCGCCTATGCCTGCAAGGCCCGCGACGTCGGCGGCGAGGCGATCATCGTCTCGTCGGACAAGGACCTGATGCAGCTGGTCGGCGACGGCGTCTCGATGTTCGACCCGATGAAGGGCGTGCGGATCGAGCGCGAGCAGGTGTTCGAGAAGTTCGGCGTCTATCCGGACAAGGTCGTCGACGTTCAGGCCCTGTGCGGCGACAGCGTCGACAACGTTCCTGGCGCCCCGGGCATCGGCGTCAAGACCGCCGCCCAGCTGATCACCGAATACGGCGACCTCGACACGCTGCTGGCCCGGGCCGGCGAGATCAAGCAGCCCAAGCGCCGCGAGACCCTGATCGAGTTCGCCGACCAGATCCGCCTGTCGCGGGCCCTGGTGAAGCTGGACTGCGACACGCCGCTGCCCCAACCGCTGGACGAGCTGAAGGTGCGCGAGCCGGACAAGGAGGTCCTGGCGGCGTTCCTGGAGCAGATGGAGTTCCGCACCCTGGCCCGTCGGGTCGGCGACGGCTCGGCCGCGGCGACACCGGGCACGCTTGACCGCGCTCCGGTCCAGCCCAAGGCCCCGGTCACCAGCGTCTCGTACATGGGCGCGGCCGCGCGCGCCGCCGCCAATCCCGTGGCCGAGCCGATCAGCATCGACCATACGACCTATGTCCGGATCCAGGATCTGGACACTCTGAAGGCCTGGGTCGCCAAGGCCACGGCCAAGGGGATCGTCGCGTTCGACACCGAAACCGACGCCCTGTCGTCGGCCACGGCCGGCCTCTGCGGCGTGTCGCTGGCCATCAATCCCGGCGAGGCCTGCTACATCCCCGTCGGCCACTGCGAGAAGGACGGCCTGGCGCTGGAAGCCGCCGCCGACCTGGTGCAGATCCCGCTGGAGGACGCCATCGCCGCCCTGAAGCCGCTGCTGGAAGACCCGGCGGTGCTGAAGGTGGCCCAGAACGCCAAGTACGACATCGCCGTCCTGGCGCGGCACGGGATCCAGGTCGCGCCGATCGAGGACACCATGCTGATCAGCTACGTGCTGGAGGCCGGTCTGCACGGCCATGGCATGGACGAGCTGTCGGAGCTGTGGCTGGGCCACAAGCCGATCCCGTTCAAGCAGGTGGCCGGGACGGGCAAGGCCCAGATCAGCTTCAAGCACGTGGGCCTGACCGAAGCCACGGCCTACGCGGCCGAGGACGCCGACGTCACCCTGCGCCTCTACCAGACCCTGAAGCCGCGCCTGGCGCGCGAGGGGCTGTCGACCGTCTACGAGACGCTGGAACGCCCGCTGCCGACCGTGCTGGCGATGATGGAGAACAACGGGGTCAAGGTGGATCCCGAGGCGCTGCGCCTGCTCTCCAACGAGTTCTCGATGCGCATGGCCAAGTACGAGGAGCGGGCCCAGGAGATCGTCGGCCGGCCGTTCAACCTGGGCAGCCCCAAACAGATCGGCGACGTGCTGTTCGGCGAGATGAACCTGAAGGGCGGCAAGAAGACCGCCACCGGCCAGTGGTCGACCGACAGCGACGTGCTGGAGGCCCTGGCCCTGGAACACGAACTGCCGCGTGTCCTGCTGGACTGGCGCCAGCTGTCGAAGCTGAAGGGCACCTATACCGAGAACCTGATCGCGGCGATCGCGCCGGGCACGGGACGGGTCCACACCTCCTACGCCCTGGCCGCCACCACCACGGGCCGCCTGTCGTCGTCGGATCCCAACCTGCAGAACATTCCGATCCGCACCGAGGAAGGCCGCAAGATCCGCAAGGCCTTCATCGCCGCGCCGGGCAACGTGCTGATCAGCGCCGACTACAGCCAGATCGAGCTTCGCCTGCTGGCCCACATCGGCGACATCCCGCAGCTGAAGAAGGCGTTCCAGGAAGGCCTCGACATCCACGCCATGACGGCCTCGGAGATGTTCGACACGCCGATCGAGGGCATGGACCCGATGATCCGCCGCCGGGCCAAGGCCATCAACTTCGGCATCGTCTACGGCATCTCGGCGTTCGGCCTGGCCAACCAGCTGGGCATCGCTCAGGGCGAGGCGGGGGCCTATATCAAGACCTATTTCGAGCGCTTCCCGGGCATCCAGGCCTACATGGACGCGACCAAGGCCTTCGTGCGCGAGCACGGCTATGTCACCACGATCTTCGGTCGCAAGATCAACATCCCCGACATCCAGGCCAAGTCGGCCGCCCATCGGCAGTTCGCCGAACGGGCGGCGATCAACGCCCCGATCCAGGGCGCGGCCGCCGACGTCATGCGCCGAGCGATGATCCGCATGCCCGCCGCGCTCGCGGCCGCCGGCCTGGAGTCGCGCATGCTGCTGCAGGTGCACGACGAACTGGTCTTCGAGACCCCCGAGGCCGAGGCCGATCGCGCTTGCGCGGTCATTCGCGAGGTCATGGAAAACGCGGCCAATCCGGCGGTGGCGCTATCCGTGCCGCTGACGGTCGAGGCGCGCGCGGCCCTGAACTGGGACGAGGCGCACTAGGGTCGCGAGGGCGGTTGTGACCGCGACGGCTCCGGAACCGAAATTTTCACCCTGGATGGCCGTCGAGATCGGCATTCTCGTTGCCGCCGCCCTGGTGTGGGAAGCGCTCCCACAACTCCAGGCAAGCCCTTGAGATAGCGCCGGTTTTTCGCCGCCTGCGACGTTCCGTCACGGTACGGTTAACAGCCCGGCAACCTTGCACGCCTCATGAGTAGGGGAACGTGTTCGGGTGCGGAAAGCGCCGTGGCGGCGCATTCGACCCCCGAACCACGCGACAACCTCGGAGGCTGCGGTGAAGTTCGGCAATTTCAGGATCCCCACGAAACTGTTGGTCGTGTTCGGGGTGCTGCTCGCGACCATCGCGACGATGGGCGTGGCGCTGTTCATCAATTCCAAGGTGCTGGAACACTCGGTCGCGCGCACCGATCGCGCCTACAAGGTGATGCAGGCGGCCGACACGGCGACCTACCGCCTGACCCGCCAGGAAAACTCGCTGCGCGGCTACCTGCTCTCGGGTGACGACTATTACGTCAAGCGCATCGAGACGGTGCACAAGGTCAAGTTCTTCGGCGCCCTGGACAAGCTGGACGCGCTGAACGCCGACCACGCCCAGGTCCAGGCGATCCGCGACGCCTATGCCGGCTACCGCAAGGAAGCCATCGACCCGGCCCTGCGCCTGGGTTCGGATCCGGCCACCCGCCCGCAGGCGGTCGAGCTGGTCCGCAACGACGGCGTCGCCGACAAGGCCGTGGTGCCGGTCGAGGACGCCCTGGACGCCATCCAGACCTGGGCCCAGGCGCAGATCGAAGCCGAGGCCCTGGCCCAGAAGAAGGCCCAGGCCGTCTCGAACCTGGTCCTGATGGCCGGCATCCTGCTGAGCGGCGCCATCGCCCTGGGCGGCGGCCTGCTGCTGTCCAGCTCGATCGCCAAGCCGGTGGCCGCCATGACCGCCGCCATGCGCCGCCTGGCCTCGGGCGACAACGCCATCGAGGTGCCGGCCGTGGACCGCGCCGACGAGGTCGGCCAGATGGCCGCCGCCGTGGTTCACTTCAAGGAAGCGGCCATCGCCAAGATCCAGATCGAGCAGGACGCCGAGCGGACCCGTACGGCCGCCGAGCGCGACCGCGCCGCCAATGACGACGAGCGCCGCGCCACCGCCGCCGAACAGGCCCAGGTGGTCGAGGCCCTCGCCTCGAGCCTGTCGCGCCTGGCCGAAGGCGACCTGACCTGCCGGATCGAGGCGCCGTTCGCGGGCCGCTACCAGCAGCTGCGTGACGACTTCAACAAGGCCGTCCTGAAGCTGGAAGACGCGATGAAGGCGATCGTCTCGGCCACGGGCGGCGTCAACGCCGGCGCGGACGAGATCGCCTCGGCGTCCGACAATCTGTCGCGTCGCACCGAACAGCAGGCCGCGAGCCTGGAAGAGACCGCCGCCGCCCTCGACGAGATCACCGCCACGGTCCGCAAGACCGCCTCGGGGGCCAAGGAGGCCTCACAGGTCGTCGCCACCGCGCGTTCGGACGCCGAGCGTTCGGGCCGCATCGTCGGCCAGGCCGTCGCGGCCATGACCGAAATCGAGACCTCGTCGAGCCAGGTCAGCCAAATCATCGGCGTGATCGACGAGATCGCCTTCCAGACCAACCTCCTGGCCCTGAACGCCGGCGTCGAGGCGGCGCGGGCTGGCGAAGCCGGTCGCGGCTTCGCCGTCGTCGCCCAGGAAGTGCGGGCCCTGGCCCAGCGTTCCGCCGACGCGGCCAAGGAGATCAAGACCCTGATCTCGACCTCGACCCAACAGGTCGAGGCCGGCGTGGACCTGGTCGGCCAGACCGGCGAGGCGCTGAGCCGCATCGTCGAGCAGGTCGCCTCGATCGACGCGCTGATGAAGGAAATCTCGGCCTCGACCACCGAACAGGCCACCGGCCTGAACGAGGTCAACTCGGCTGTGAACCAGATGGACCAGGTCGTTCAGCAGAACGCCGCCATGGTCGAGGAGGCCACGGCCGCCACCCATTCGCTGAAGAACGAAGCCGGCAACCTGGCCGAACTGGTCTCGCGGTTCCGCGTCGCCGGCGCGGCGCCGAAAGCCTCGGCCGCGCCGTCGCGTCCTGCCGCCGCCGCGCGTCCGGCGTCGCGGCCGATGTCGCGCCCCTCGGCCCCCGTCTCTCGCGGCTCGGCCGCGGTGGCGGTCAACGAGGATTGGGAAGAGTTCTGATCCGATTCTGATCGGCGAGGACCAGCGGGCTCTCCGGGCGACCGGAGGGCCCGTTTCGCATTCAGCCGCGCTTCAGGTGAACGGTCTCGAACGCCGACTGGGTCGGTTGCGTCCGATTGGCGCTCGGCGCCGGCAGCACGAGACCGATCGCGACGGAGACGAAGAGGGCGGCGGCGAAGGAGGCCTTGAGGGCCATGGCGCTTTCTCGGGTTGGCGTCGTGACGCGACGACCGCGGACGCTGACGAGGGCCTAGATGGCCCCGCCCGCGTGGGGTTCAAGACCCCGCCGAACGAGGGTTTCTCACCGGGCTTGCAGATGTCCTGATCCCACGAAAAAGGCCGGAAACCGCCTCGGCGGTTCCCGGCCTCATTTGACCCTTTGAGCTGCAAAAGGCTGTCATCCCGGCCGAAGCGAAGCGTAGAGCCGGGACCACAAGAAACGCCGAGCTTCCGGAGGTCCCGGCGTTCGCCGGGATGACAGTGGGTTGTGATCAGAAGATTTCGAACAAACCCGCCGCGCCCATCCCGCCGCCGATGCACATGGTCACAACGCCCAGCTTGGCCTTGCGGCGCTTGCCTTCCAGCAGCAGGTGGCCGGCGCAGCGGGCGCCGGTCATGCCGAACGGGTGGCCGATGGCGATCGAGCCGCCGTTGACGTTGTATTTCTCGGGATCGATGCCCAGGCGGTCGCGGCTGTAGAGGCACTGGCTGGCGAAGGCCTCGTTCAGCTCCCACAGGTCGATGTCCTCGACCTTCAGGCCGTGGCGTTCCAGCAGGCGCGGCACGGCGAAGACCGGGCCGATGCCCATTTCGTCGGGCTCGCAGCCGGCGATGGCGAAGCCCTTGAATAGGCCCAACGGCTCCAGGCCCCGCTTGGCGGCTTCCTTGGCTTCCATCACCACCACGGCGGCCGCGCCGTCCGACAGCTGGCTGGCGTTGCCGGCGGTGACGAAGTTGCCCGGGCCCTTGACCGGCTCCAGCTTGGCCAAACCTTCCAGAGTGGTGTCGGGACGGTTGCACTCGTCCTTGGTGACCACGTAGTCGACCAGGCTCTCTTCCTTGGTCTCCTTGTTGACCACCTTCATCTTGGTGGCCATCGGCACGATCTCGTTGTCGAACAGGCCGGCGGCCTGGGCGGCGGCGATGCGCTGCTGGCTGCGCAGCGAATATTCGTCCTGGTATTCGCGGCTGACGCCATAGCGCTTGGCGACGATGTCGGCGGTGTCGATCATCGCCATCCACAGGGCCGGCTTTTCCTTCATCAGCTTGTCTTCGGTGATGTGGAAGCGGTTCATGTGGCCGCCGCCCTGGACCAGCGAGATCGACTCGACGCCGCCGCCGATGGCGACCGGCGCGCCGTCGTTGCGGACGTAGTTGGCGGCCGTGGCGATCGCCTGCAGGCCCGAGGAGCAGAAGCGGTTGACGGTCTGGCCCGAGGTGGTGACCGGCAGGCCGGCCCAGATGGCCGCGTTGCGGGCCACGTTCATGCCGGTGGCCCCTTCGGGCCCGCCACAGCCCAGGACCACGTCCTCGACCTCGGCCCCCTCGAGGCCGGCGCGCTGCACGGCGTGCTGGATCGCGTGGCCGGCCATGGCCGCGCCATGGGTATTGTTGAAGCCGCCCCGATTGGACTTGGCCAGGCCCGTGCGGGCGTAAGAGACGATGACCGCTTCGCGCATAGAGGCGCACTCCCCGTTAAACGTTAGTTTGAATTGCGGCCACCCTAGACCGGCTTTTCGCGGTGCGAAAGATCACCCGTGCGTAAAGGGAAATGGGACCGGTAACGTACGAGATTTTCGAAGTTGTGCGACACCGGTGTCTAAAACGCTGATTTTACTGAAGCTTCGATTGGCGTTGACTTTACCCGATTCGAGCATGAACGCTGGGGTTGCGTCGCGAGCTCGACCTTGCGCCGCGAAAAAACGAGCTCTGGGAGGTTACCAATGACCATCGCTACACCGCGCCGTAGAGCGCGTCGCGCGCTGCTGGGCGCCAGTGCGCTCGCCTCGGTTCTCGCCGCACCCGTCCTGGCGGCGGCGCAGCAGGCCGATCAGAACGCCATCGAGGAGATCATCGTCACCGCCACCAAGCGCGACGCGACGATCCAGGACATCCCCTTCTCGATCAACGCCCAGACCGAAAAGGACATCCAGCGTTCGGGCGCGGTGACTCTGGAGGACCTGTCGCGCAACGTCGCCGGCCTGACCATCCAGAACCTCGGCCCGGGCCAAAGCCAGGTGTCGGTGCGCGGCGTCTCGGCCGGCCAGGTGGTTCGCGACCAGCCGGGCGTCAAGGAACAGGTCGGGGTCTATCTCGACGAGTCCGTGATCTCGCTGTCGCTGTTCACGCCCGACATCGACCTGTTCGACCTGAACCGGGTCGAGACCTTGCGCGGTCCGCAGGGCACGCTGTTCGGCTCCGGCTCGGTCGGCGGCACGATCCGCTACATCACCAACCAGCCCAAGCTGGGCGTCTCGGAAGGGACCTTCGAAGCCAACGCCAACCTGGTCGGCGGCGACGACTTCGGTGGCCACGTGAAGGGCGCCGTCAACATCCCGATCTCGGACAAGATCGCCATGCGCGCGGTCGGCTACCTGACCCGGTACGGCGGCTTCATCGACGCGCGCAAGGAAGGCGGCAAGGTCGAGAAGAACGTCAACGACGGCACGCGGCGCGGCGGGCGGATCTCGTTCCTGATCCAGCCGAACGAGACCATCAACTTCACCCCGCGCGTGGTCTATCAGGAAATCCGAGCGCACGGCTTCAATCGCCAGGAAGCCTTCAATCTGTTCGCCAACAACAACACCACGACCCGGCCGCGGATCCAGCTGGGCGAGCGTGAGCAGTATCTGCTGCTGGACGAGAGCTTCGCCGACAACACCCTGCTGGCCGATCTGACCGCCAATGTGAACTTCGGTGGCGCGACCCTGACCTCGGTCACCAGCCTGATCAACCGCGACATCACCGTGAACCGCGACGCTAGCGCCCTGACCGGCAGCGTCTCGGTCGACCTGGGCTTCCCGGCCGCGGCGGTGCTGCTGCCGTCCAAGCTGGTCGACACCACGGACCTGGAGCAGTTCACCCAGGAACTGCGGCTGGCCTCAACCGGCGACGGTCCGTTCCAATGGGTGATCGGCGGCTTCTATTCGAAGGTCGACCGCGTCTACAACCAGCGCCTGCCAACGCCCGGCTACGACGCCTATACCGACGCCGTCCTGGGCGCTGGCACGTCGGCGGCGGTGGCCAACGGCTTCGAGCGCAACTCGCCCTACGACGCCTATCTGCCCTACGACATCAAGCAGAAGGCCGTGTTCGGCGAAGTGAACTACACGCTGGGCAAGCTGACCGCGACGGCGGGCGGCCGCTATTACGACTTCAGCGAAACCCGGCAGTTCAAGTCGGGCGGCCTGTTCGCCAACGGCGACAATCGCACCGACAAGACCTCGTCGGACGGCTTCACGCCGCGCTTCCTGCTGAGCTACGAGGCGGCCGACCACGTCACATTCAACGCCCAGGCCTCGAAGGGCTTCCGGCTCGGCGGCGTCAACGACCCGCTGAACATCCCCCTATGCTCGGCCCAGGACGCGGCGATCTTCGGCGGCTACCAGTCGTATGACGACGAGACGCTGTGGAACTACGAGGGCGGGGTGAAGTCGCGCTTCGGCCGGGTCACCCTGAACGCGGCGGCCTTCTACACCGACATCAAGAACCTGCAGACCACTCTGGACGCGGGCTCGTGCTCGTCGCGCGTGGTGTTCAACGTGCCCAAGGCCCACACCAAGGGGATCGAGGCCGAGGTCTCGGCGCGGCTGGCCACCGGCCTCGACATCGGCCTCTCGGGCAGCCTGCTCGAGGCCGAGTTCGACTCGACCGTGAAGGACGGGACGGGCGCGGTGATCGGCGGCATCCGCGAGGGCAACCGCCTGCCGTCGGTGCCGAAGTTCCAGGTCTCGTTCGACGTCACCTACAACCACGAGGTCTGGGGCTCCAACGGCTTCCTGAAGGCCTCGGTCCAGCACGTCGGCAGCCGCTTCACCCAGGCCAGCGACCAGGAGAACAACCCACGTTCGTTCGTCTCGAACCTGCCGTTCGGCGGGGCGACCGGCCTGGTTCCGACCATCGTTGACCTGAAACTGCCCAGCTACGAGATCGTCAATCTCAGCGCCGGGCTGGAGATGGCCGACGGGGTGGACCTGACCCTGTACGTCAACAACCTGTTCGACGAGAACGCCCTGCTGTCGTTCGACCGCGAACGCGGCGGCCGGGCGCGCCTGGGCTACTCCATCGGCCAGCCGCGCACGGCCGGCGTGACGGTCAGGAAGTCGTTCTAAAATCCGCCGGGCGGCCGTTCGCGCGGCCGCCCGTTCTACGCCGCCGGCGCCTTGGCCAGCGGGTCGGCGTGGCGATGGATCAGCTTCCAGCCGCCGTCCTCGTGACGGAACAGCTCGGTGACCCGCAGGTGCATCTCGACCGGCTCGTCCTGGCCGGCGAAGCGCACGGTCGCATGCTGCAGGCCGGTCCAGTAGGCGAGGTCGCCGTCGGCGTCGCTGTGGAGGATCTCCAGCGTGGTCTCGCCGCCTTCGAGAAACGACCCGGCGTCGCGGGCATAGACGCTGGCCACCCAGTCGGCGCCTTCCTCGCGTCCGCCGCGCGGGGGAAAGAAGGTGGCCGGGCAGGCCGTCGCCGCGAGCCGGTCGAGCGGACCGGCCTGGCCGTTCACATAGGCCTGGGCCGCCTGGCGGCGGATCTCGAGAAACGCATCGAAATCGGACATGGCGAACTCCTGGACGTCACCAGAAGAAGCGCGCGAGCCGACCTGCGTATCCCTGGCGGCCGCCGCCTACCGCTTTGGCAGGATGGTCAGGCCGTCCGGCAGTTCGTTGCGGTCGTCGCCGCGCGGCGGGACGTGGGTCGCCAGGATGGTTCCGGTGCGGGTCACGGCGGCGACGAAGCCGTCGGCGACCTTGCCGGCCTTCAGGCCCCCGACCAGGTCGGCCACGACCTCGTCCCAGACGGCGTCGGGCGCGACCTTGTAGATGCCCTCGTCGGCGATGACCTCGACCCGATGCTCGGCCAGGGCGGCGAAGATCAGCACGCCGGTGCGGTCGCGGGTGACGTGCAGGCCGTGGCTAAGAAACTGCTCCATGGCCGCGCGCCGGACCCGGGCGGCTTTCAGCGAGCCAGGCGTCAGGGCGCGGCGGACCGACGGGATCGAGACGACCAGGGCCGCGACGACGAACACCACCAGTTGCAGGGCGATATAGGTCGACAGCGCCGACAGGATCGCCCCGTCCAGGGCCGCGGCGTGGCCGATGCTCCAGCCGCCGAACAGGCGGGTCAGCATTTCGGGCCGGAAGCCGGCGAACAAAGCCGCGGCCGGCAGGACCAGGGCCGTGGCCGCCGCCCACACCAGCGGGGTCTCGCGATAGTCGGACACCTCGGGCGCCAGGACGCAGAAGATCTCGCCGGCGGTGGTCCTCTCGGCCTGGGCCACGGCGCCGGCGATGCGGTCGAGATCCTGCGGGGTCATGTGTGTCGCCATCTCACCAGCTCCCCGAACTGCCGCCGCCGCCGAACGATCCGCCGCCGCCGGAGAAACCGCCGCCACCGCCGCCCCAGCTGCTTCCGCCGCCGCCCCGACCGCTATTGTTCAGCGCGCCCAGGATGATCCAGGGCAAGGCCGAGCCCAGGCCGCTGCGACCGCGTCGGCCTCGAAACAGGCCCGAGAAGATGAAGATGATGAACAGCAGGACCAGGAAGCCGACGATCGGCGAGCCCTGGGCCTTGTGACGTTGCGGCTGGCTGGCCTCTGCGATGCGGACCTTGGCCTGGTCGGCGGGCAGGCTGAGCTGCTCGACCAGGGCGTCGGTCCCGGCCACGATCCCGCCCGGCAGGTCGCCGTCGCGGAACTTGGGCAGGATGGTGCTCTGGATGATCACGCTGGACAGGGCGTCGGTCAGCACCGGCTCCAGGCCGTAGCCGACCTCGATCCGCACCTTCCGCTCGTTGGGCGCGACCAGCAGGATGGCGCCGGTGTTCTTGTCCTTCTCGCCAATGCCCCAGGTTCGGCCCAGCTGGTAGCCGTAGTCCTCGATCGGATAGTCCTGCAGGCTGGGCACGGTGGCGACCACCAGCTGGCGGCCGGTCGTGGCCTCCAGGTTTTCCAGCTTGGCGGTCAGGTCGCGCTCGACGTCGGGCGACAGCACCTGGGCCTCGTCGACCACCCGGCCGGTCAGGGCCGGAAACTTCGGCGCGGCGAAGGCGGGGAGGGCCAGCGTCATCGCCAGGACAAGGGCGACCAAAAACCCGCTCATTCCCGCGAAAGCGGGAACCCAAGCGGACTTGGCCACGGCGACGCCGCGCGAAACCGTCAGGCTCGGCTTGGGTCCCCGCTTTCGCGGGGATGAGCGGAGAATTCGCAACTCAGTTGACCTTCGGCGGCGTCGCCGTCGGCGGGGCCGAGAAGTCCACGGTGGGGGCGCTCTGAGCGGCGGCCGAGGCCTGGAACAGCTGGGCCGGCTTCTGGCCGCTGTACATGGTCTTGGCCCAGAACACGCTGGGGAAGGTGCGCAGGGTCGTGTTGTACTTCTGAGCCGTCGAGTTGTAGTCGCGACGCGCGATCGCGATGCGGTTCTCGGTGCCTTCCAGCTGGCTTTGCAGGGCCAGGAAGTTCTGGTTCGACTTCAGCTCGGGATACCGTTCCTGGACGACCATCAGCCGGCCCAGCACGCCCGACAGCTGATCCTGAGCGGCGGCGTATTTCTGGAACGCGGCCGGGTCGGTGATCGTCGAGGCGTCGACCTTGACCTGGGTGGCGCTGGCGCGGGCCTGGGTGACGGCGGTCAGCACGTCCTTTTCCTGGGCCGCGTAGCCTTTCACCGTGGCCACCAGGTTCGGCACCAGGTCGGCGCGGCGCTGGTACTGGTTCTGCACCTCGGCCCAGGCGGCCTTGGTCGCCTCGTCCTGGGTAGGGATGGTGTTGATCCCGCAGCCGGCGAGGGTCGCCGGGATGGCGACGACCAGGGCGACGCGCGCGGCGTTGTGGACGAGACGGTTCATGTATCCTCCATGCGAACATGTATGCTCGCGTAGCGCTGTTAGATAGCGCGTTCCTTGATATACGTCAGGACGCGACAGGTTAAACCTTGTCCATGTCCGCGAAGGCCTGCTTGCGCGGGCCCATGTAGCCGAACAGCCAGGCGGCGACCTTGCGCATCTGGATCTCCTCGCTGCCTTCGGTGATGCGGTAGCGGCGGTGATGGCGGTAGATGTGCTCGAACGGCTTGTGGCGGGAATAGCCGAGGCCGCCGTGGATCTGCATGGCCCGGTCGGCGGCCTCGCAGCACAGGCGATTGGCCCAGTAGTTACACATCGAGACCTTGTCGGAGAGGCGCTGTTCCACCTCGGCCTTGCTCATCTGGTCCATCTCCCAAGCCGTCTTCCTGATCAGCAAACGCAGCATCTCGGCCTGGGTTGAAAGTTCGACGATCGGGAACTGGATGGCCTGGTTCTCGGCCAGGGCCTTGCCGAACGGCTTGCGCGCCCGCGCGTACGCGATGCTTTCTTCAATGCAGTAGGTCGCCGCGCCCAGGCTGGAGGCCGCCTGGCGGATGCGGTTTTCGTGCACGAAGTGCTGGGCCAGGGCCAGGCCGCCGCCCTCGGGCCCGAACATCGCGCTCTCCGGAACCCAGACGTTGGTGAAGCTGACCCGAGGATGGTCGGTCGGCATGTTGAAGGTCCAGAGGTACTCCTCGATCTTGACGCCCGGCGCATGGGCCGGGACCAGGAAGGCGGTGATCCCCTTCGCGTCGCCGTCCTCGCCCGAGGTGCGGGCGAACAGGCAGCAGTGGGTGGCCGCGTGCATGCCCGTGGTCCACATCTTCTGGCCGTTGATCCGCCAGCCAGCTTCGCCGTGGTGCTCGGCCCGGACCGCGCGTGTCTCCATGAAGGTGGCGTCCGAGCCGTGCTCGGGTTCGGTGAGCCCGAAGGTCGGCCGGAAGGCGCCCTTGTCCAGC
Organism: Caulobacter sp. 1776; assembly: GCF_040545685.1. Lineage (NCBI taxonomy): Bacteria > Pseudomonadati > Pseudomonadota > Alphaproteobacteria > Caulobacterales > Caulobacteraceae > Caulobacter > Caulobacter sp. 1776. The sequence continues at coordinate 528,806 of NZ_JBEPMI010000001.1, read as the reverse complement.
ATGTCGGCGATCAGATGCTGCTGGTCGGGCCGGCCGAAGTCGCGGATCATCAGCACGAACGGATTGTTGCCGACGATCGAGTGCTCGTTCTGCAGATCGTTGAACAGGCCCAGGCCCTTGGCGGCCAGGTGCTCGCGGATCACCGCCATCCAGAGGTTGGAGCCGTCCTTGCCGCCATAGTCGCGGGGCAGGGCGAAGCGGTAGTGGCCGGCCTGATCGGCCAGCGCCCGGGCCTTGGCCAGCAACTCTTCCCAATCGTGCCGGGGCAGGCCGCCGCCGTCCCAGTCGGTGCGGGCCCATTCGCGGCGATGGTCGAAGAAGCGCTGGTTGTCGTCGCGCCCCTGCAGCGGCGCGATCTCCCTGTCGACGAAGGCGTCGAGCTCGGCCAGATAGGCCGTAAGCGCCGGTGACAGTTGGAAGTCCATGGCGAAGCCTCCCTGCACGTCTTTTTGATTTCTGGAGACACTAGGCGCGACGGGCGGCCATGGCCAATCATGCCCTTGCGGAACAACGTCTTAACCCGCTCTTGACCCTGCGTGGTTTAGGGTTTCCGCCATGATCACCATCGCCGCCTTCGCGATCCTCGGCGCCGCGCTCGGACTTTTCGTCCGTCCGCGCGCGTTGGGTGTCGCGCTGCCGGTCATGCTGGCCGCTATCGTGCAGGGCGGCGTGTTCTGGATGGTCGGGGTCATGGCCCAGCAGCCGAACCGCGAGCTGCTGATCGATCGCCTGCAGGGGATCTTCGGCGAGGGCTGGATCGGCGCGGCCGGGCCGGTGGCCGCTGCTCTGATCGGCGCGTCGATGGCCGCCCTGATGAGCGCCTTCACCGACCCGAAGAAGGTCTCGCTGCTGACCGCCGACGGTCTCCAGCGCCGCGTCGGCAAGGATGGCCGCTACGCCCGCGCCCAGGGCATGGTCGAGGACCGCGCCATCCACGCCAAGGCCGAGAGCCGGATCGACCAGATCCTGGGGCTCTAGGGCCTGCCGCCCTCGCCGTTTCCGCGCCACGCTCGCCGGCATCCGCCGGAAACCGCTGTTTTCCGAAAAATCGACGCGCTCGCGAAATTCCGCTTGCGCAATTTCTTATCACTGATATCTAAGCGATGCTTAGTTCGGATCCGAAGCACCGGTGGGGATACCGGCGCCGCCATCCCGAGTGGGGTGTCGAGGGTCTGGGCGGCCAGTGCATAGCTTATCGCCGATCAACGATCTGACCGCAACTTCCCCAACGTCGGAGGGCTTTCTGATGAAGCTCCGTACCCTGGCGGCCGTCGCCGCCGTCTCCGTTTCCATGTTCGCCGGTTCGGCCTTCGCCGACGGCCGCATCGCCGCCGCCCTCGACGCGCCGGTCGCCGCCAAGACCAAGGTCGTCGCCGGCGGCGCCGTCTTCGTTTGTGAAGGCGCCGAGTGCGTCTCGACCCAAGCCCCCTCGCGGGCCCTCACCGCGGTGGCCTGCAAGGCCCTCGCCAAGGAAGTGGGCCGCGTCGCGGCTTTCGGCGGTGAAACCAAGTCGCTGGACGCCGACGACCTGACCCGCTGCAACGCCTCGGCCAAGGGCGGTTCGGCCCTGGCTTCGGCTAAGTAAGAACACGTAGCGCTTTATCCTGAGTACCAGACGCTTTGGGGTCGTCGTTTCTCCGGCCCTGTCTGGCTGTTTCCTCGAGCATTCGCCTGGACGGGGCGGCGGGTCCTTCCCGCCGCCTCTTTTCTTTTTCCCGCCAGTGATTAGTTGACGCCCATGGACACGAGCTTGGCCGCCCAGCTGGAATCCGTACTGCGTAAGGCCGCGGGCGATGGAACGGCCCTGACGTCGATGACCGTCGACTATGGCCCGGTCGCCGCGAGCGACGATCTGGCGCCCAAGGCCTGGGTCGAGCGGGCCACCCGCAGTCTGGTGTTCGCGCAGGGCGAGCTGCGGCGTCCCGACGGCGCGCTGGCGGCGTCGGCCTCGGCCGTGTTCCGCCGCGCCGGAGCCTGAACACCCAAACGCCCGCGCCCCCTTGGTTGCGACTGCGAAAGGCCCGTGTTATCAGGCGCGCGGCTTCGGACGGGGCGGCGCGGCAGCGCCGGCCGTCCATGTGCTTTTCACAAGCGCGCTCAAGCCTTTAAAGCCGCGACAGGGGTTAAACTTCTTGTCGGCGGCCATTTGCAACGCACCGGGCGGATACCAAGTGGCGGACGAAACCAAGGCGACGGATGCGGGTCAGCGCTATGCGCAGTCCCTGTTCGAACTGACGATCGAGAGCGGCTCCCTGACCAAGGTCGAGGCCGACCTTAAGAGTCTGAAGGCGATGTACGCCGACAGCGCCGACCTGCGCCGCCTGATCGCCTCGCCCGCCTTCTCCGCCGAGGACAAGGGCAAGGGCCTGGCCGCCGTCGCCAAGAAGGCCGGCTTCCAGCCGCTGACCACCAAGTTCCTGGGCCTCGTCGCCGCCAATGGTCGGGCCGCCGACCTGATGGGCGCGATCACCGCCTTCGCCGAACTGTCGGCCAAGCACCGCGGCGTCGTCACCGCCGAGGTCGTCTCGGCCGCCGCCCTGTCGCCCGCCCAGTTGAAGGGCGTGCAAGCCGCGCTCGCCGAGGCCCTGGGCAAGACCCCCGAAGTTTCCACGCGCGTCGATCCGTCCCTGCTGGGCGGTCTGAAGGTGCGCGTCGGTTCGCGCCTGTTCGATGCTTCGCTCCGTTCGAAGCTCGATTCCCTGAAATTCGCCCTGAAGCGCGCCTGAGCGTATAAGCGCGCCTTAAAAAATTAGATCGCAGAGAGCCCAGAAGACCATGGACATCCGCGCCGCCGAGATTTCGGCCATCCTCAAGTCGCAGATCGCCAACTTCGGCGAAGAAGCCGCCGTTTCCGACGTCGGCCAGGTGCTGTCCGTCGGTGACGGCATCGCCCGCATCTACGGCCTGGACAACGTTCAGGCCGGTGAAATGCTGGAATTCCCGAAGGCCGGCGTGAAGGGCATGGCCCTGAACCTCGAGCGCGACAATGTCGGCGCCGTGATCTTCGGCGCCGACGCCGAGATCAAGGAAGGCGACGAAGTCCGCCGCCTGGGCGAGATCGTCGACGTGCCGGTCGGCCGTGGCCTGCTGGGCCGCGTCGTCAACCCGCTGGGCGAGCCGATCGACGGCAAGGGCCCGATCCAGTACACCGAGCGTCGCCGCGTCGACGTCAAGGCGCCGGGCATCATCCCGCGCAAGTCGGTGCACGAGCCCGTGCAGACCGGCCTGAAGTCGATCGACACCCTGATCCCGGTCGGCCGCGGCCAGCGCGAGCTGATCATCGGTGACCGTCAGACCGGCAAGACCGCCGTCGCCATCGACACCATCCTGAACCAGAAGGCCGTCAACGCCGGCAAGGACGAGAGCGCCAAGCTCTACTGCGTCTACGTCGCCATCGGCCAGAAGCGCTCGACCGTCGCCCAGATCGTCAAGACCCTGGAAGAGCACGGCGCCCTGGAATACACGATCGTTGTTGTCGCCTCGGCCTCGGAGCCGGCCCCGCTGCAATATCTGGCCCCGTTCTCGGGCTGCGCCATGGGCGAGTGGTTCCGTGACAACGGCCTGCACGGCCTGATCATCTATGACGATCTGTCCAAGCAAGCCGTCGCCTACCGCCAGATGTCGCTGCTGCTGCGCCGCCCGCCGGGCCGCGAAGCCTATCCGGGCGACGTGTTCTATCTGCACTCGCGCCTGCTGGAACGCGCCGCGAAGCTGAACGAAGACAACGGTTCGGGCTCGCTGACGGCCCTGCCGATCATCGAAACCCAGGCCAACGACGTGTCGGCCTACATCCCGACCAACGTGATCTCGATCACCGACGGCCAGATCTTCCTGGAAACCGACCTGTTCTATCAGGGCATCCGCCCGGCCGTGAACGTCGGCATCTCGGTGTCGCGCGTTGGCTCGTCGGCCCAGATCAAGGCGATGAAGCAGGTCGCCGGCCCGATCAAGGGCGAGCTGGCCCAGTACCGTGAAATGGCCGCCTTCGCGAAGTTCGGCTCGGACCTGGACGCCTCGACCCAGAAGATGCTGGCGCGCGGCGAGCGTCTGACCGAGCTGCTGAAGCAGCCCCAGTACGCCCCGCAGTCGGTCGAAGAACAGGTCTGCGTGATCTACGCCGGCACCCGCGGCTATCTCGACAAGATCCCGACCTCGTCGGTTCGCCGGTTCGAGACCGAGCTGCTGGCCCGTCTGCACAGCGCCCACAAGGACCTGCTGGACGGCATCCGCACCAAGAAGGCGCTCGACAAGGATCTGGAAGCGTCGCTGAAGAGCGCGCTCGACAGCTTCTCGTCGACCTTCGCCTAAGCCCCCTCGGAACGCTCGGAGAGAGTAGCGCCGAATGGCCAGCTTGAAGGAAATGCGCAATCGGATCTCGAGCGTCAAGGCGACGCAGAAGATCACGAAAGCGATGCAGATGGTGGCGGCGGCCAAGCTGCGCCGGAGTCAGGACGCGGCGGAATCCGCCCGCCCTTACGCCCGGCGCCTGGCCAGCGTCATCGCCAACCTCGCCGCCGGCGTGTCGGGTGACGGCGCGCCGAAGCTCCTAGCCGGGACCGGCAGGGACGATCGCCACCTGGTGGTCGTCGCCGCCGCCGACCGTGGCCTGGCGGGCGGCTTTACCTCGTCGATCGTCCGCGCCGCGCGGATCCACATCGACGGCCTGATCGCCCAGGGCAAGACGGTGCAGGTGATCTGCGTCGGCAAGAAGGTGACGGCGCAGCTCGCCCGTCCCTACGCCGGCAAGATCGTCGAGACCTTCGACCTGTCGGCCTACCGCCAGTTCACGCTGTCGGTGGCTCAGCCAATCGCCGACGCGGTCACGCGCCTATACGAAGCCGGCGAGACCGACGTCGTCACCCTGTTCTACAGCCGCTTCAAGTCGGTGGTGCAGCAGATCCCGACGGGCCTGCAGCTGATCCCGGCGACCGTTGAGGGCGTCGAAGCGCCGACCGGCCCGACGGCGGTCTACGAGTACGAGCCCTCGGAAGAGGCCATTCTCGAGACCCTGCTGCCGCGCAACCTGACGGTTCAGATCCTGTCGGCCCTGCTGGACAACATGGCCGGCTTCTACGCCAGCCAGATGACCGCCATGGACAACGCCACGCGCAACGCCGGCGACATGATCAAGCGCTACACCCTCGAGTACAATCGTTCCCGCCAGGCCCAGATCACCAAGGAGCTGATCGAGATCATCTCCGGCGCCGAAGCCGTCTGATCCAAGCCTAACGACACAAGCACGCAGAGACCGAAAGACCGCACGCCATGGCCAAGACCCCCGCTAAGGCCCCCGCCGCCGCTGAAAAGCCGGCGACCGCCGCCAAGAAGCCCGCCGCTCCGAAGGCCGCCGCCGCCCCCAAGGCCGCCGCGGTGAAGGCGCCGGCCGCCAAGAAGCCGGCCGCCCCGAAGGCCGCCGCCGCTTCGGCTCCGGTGAGCTCGTCCGTGAACCTGGACGGCGCGACCGGCCGCCTGGTGCAGATCATCGGCGCCGTCGTCGACATCGAGTTCGTCGGCGAGCTGCCGGCGATCCTGAACGCCGTCGAGACCGTCAACACCGCCACCGGCCAGCGCCTGGTGTTCGAAGTCGCCCAGCACCTGGGCCAGAACACCGTCCGCGCCATCGCCATGGACGCCACCGAGGGTCTGGTCCGCGGCCAGCCGGTGCGCGACACCGGCGAAGCCATCCGCGTGCCGGTCGGTCCGGGCACCCTGGGCCGCATCATGAACGTCATCGGCGAGCCGATCGACGAGCAGGGCCCGATCCAGTCGACCCTGTCGCGCCCGATTCACCGCGACGCCCCGACCTTCGCCGAGCAGACCAACACCGCTGAAGTGCTGGTCACGGGCATCAAGGTCATCGACCTGATGTGCCCCTACACCAAGGGCGGCAAGATCGGCCTGTTCGGCGGCGCCGGCGTCGGCAAGACCGTGACGATGCAGGAACTGATCAACAACATTGCCAAGGCCTACGGCGGCTATTCGGTTCTGGCCGGCGTGGGTGAGCGCACCCGCGAAGGCAACGACCTCTATCACGAGATGATCGAGTCGAACGTCAACGTCGACCCGAAGGCCAACAACGGCTCGACCGAAGGCTCGCGCTGCGCCCTGGTCTACGGCCAGATGAACGAACCCCCGGGCGCCCGCGCCCGCGTCGCCCTGACCGGCCTGTCGATCGCGGAATACTTCCGTGACGAAGAAGGCAAGGACGTGCTGCTGTTCGTCGACAACATCTTCCGCTTCACCCAAGCCGGCGCCGAAGTGTCGGCTCTGCTGGGCCGCATCCCCTCGGCCGTGGGCTATCAGCCCACCCTGGCCACCGAGATGGGCAACCTGCAGGAGCGCATCACCTCGACGAACAAGGGCTCGATCACCTCGGTCCAGGCCATCTACGTCCCGGCCGACGACCTGACCGACCCGGCCCCGGCCACCTCGTTCGCCCACTTGGACGCCACCACCGTTCTGTCGCGCGACATCGCCGCCCAGGCCATCTTCCCGGCCGTCGATCCGCTGGACTCGACCTCGCGGATCATGGACCCGCTGGTCATCGGCGAGGAGCACTACACGGTCGCCCGTCGCGTCCAGGAAGTGCTGCAGCAGTACAAGGCCCTGAAGGACATCATCGCCATCCTGGGCATGGACGAGCTGTCGGAAGAGGACAAGCTGGTCGTCTCGCGCGCCCGCAAGATCTCGCGCTTCCTGAGCCAACCGTTCCACGTCGCCGAGCAGTTCACCAACACGCCGGGCGCCTTCGTCCAGCTGAAGGACACCATCCGCTCGTTCAAGGGCATCGTGGACGGCGAGTACGACCACCTGCCGGAAGGCGCCTTCTACATGGTCGGCCCGATCGAGGAAGCCGTGGCCAAGGCCGAGAAGATGGCGGCTGAAGCCTGATGACCGAAGACGCCGATCTGGGTCACTTCTGCTGCGAGGAACTGGCGGAAGCGGTGTCCCCGGACACCAACGCCAGCCTCATCGAGCATGACAGCGGCCTGATCCTGCTGAATCTCGGCGAGCGGGAAGAAGAAGGCGAGACCGGCCTGGTGCTGGCCACGATCCGCTTCTGCCCGTTCTGCGGAACCGAGATCCAGACCGACGAGGATATCGAGGCCGCCCTCGGCGGCGTCGAGGAGACTTTCAACTGATGGCCAAGCTGCACTTTTCCCTCGTGGCCCCGGAACGGGAACTCTTCTCCGGCGACGTGGACCTGGTCCAAGCCCCGGGCACGGAAGGCGATTTCGGCGTCCTGGCCGGCCACGCCCCGTTCATGACCACCCTGCGCGAAGGCAAGGTGACCGTGAAGGACGGCGCGACGACCAAGGTGTTCGACATCCAGGGCGGCTTCGCCGATGTCGGTCCGGACGGCCTGACGATCCTGGCCGAGCACGCCGTCGAGGCGGTCTGATCGGGCCCTCCTGCATAGCTTCCAAAGCGCCCTCGATCCTCGGATCGGGGGCGTTTTCGCGTCAGACGCGACTGTTCGCCGCGCGGGCCGCAAGAAAATTACACTTGTGGCCCCATCTTGGTCTCAATCCGTAGCCATAAGGGTTGCGAGGGATCGTCTGTCGGTTTTAATGCCGACCTCTTGTCTTGTTGGGGATAACCAGCCTATGCGCCTAGCGCTCGTCAGCCTGATCGCCCTCGGCGCGGTCTCGACCACCGCCGTTGCTCAGGAGCAAACCACCGCTCCCGCCGCCATGCCCGCGCCGGCTCCGGCCGCCGCTCCGGCTCCGGCTCAAACCGCCCCGGCGGCTCCGGCGACCGCTCCGGCCGACCAAGCTGCTCCGCCCGTCGCCGCGCCCGCCGCCGGCGCGCCCGCCGAAACCTACACGGCTCCGGTCCGCGGTCCGCGCACCACCGACCCGCTGTCGGTGCGCCTGATGGACGTGCTGGACAAGGTCTGCAAGCCGTCGGTCGCCGGTGGCGACTTCGCCCAGCTGGTCAAGGACTACGGCTTCAAGAAGAAGAAGGAGCAGTGGGTCCTGGCGCTCGAGAAGCCCTACAACATCACCCTGGACAATCCGGGCTCGAACAAGAACGTCTGCACGATCACCATCGACTACGCGCAGACCCCCGAGCAGGCCCAGGAACTGGCCAACGCCCTGCACGACTACGCGACCTGGGAAAACAGCCCGCAGCTGCGCCTGATCCGCAACGATCAGACGATCGGCAGCGACTTCCGCCGCTTCACCGTCTCGTGGGACGACGCCTGGGCCGGCGGCCACGCCGGTCTGGTCTATATGCGCCTGAAGAAGCTCGACGAGACCTCGGTCGGCAAGAACTTCGAGCGCGCCCAGGTCCTCTACAGCACGACCAGCCGCTAATCCGGTTGCTCCGCTTTCTGAGCGGACCTATCTAAACGAAGGCGCGGGGACGACCCCGCGCCTTTTGTTTTGCCTGTGGCGCTTGTTGGGGACGACCCCGCCTTTTCACGAGAGGGCTCGTCGTGGCCTGGATCATCCTCCTCATCGCCGGCGTGTTCGAAGTGGGCTGGGCCGTGGGCCTGAAGTTCACGGACGGCTTCACCAGGCCGATCCCGATCGCGCTGACGGCGGTCAGCCTCGTGCTGTCGATGGGCCTGCTGGGTTGGGCCGTGAAGACCTTGCCGCTGGGTACGGCCTATGCGGTCTGGACCGGCGTGGGCGCGGTCGGCACGGCCATTGTCGGCATCGTTTTGTTCAAGGAGCCGGCGACGGCGGCGCGCCTCGTCTGCCTGGGCCTGATCGTGGCGGGGATCCTGGGGCTGAAGGTGTTTTCGCCGCAATAGAAGCTGTCATCCCGGCCAAGCGCGCCGAGCCGGGACCGCCGGAAACGCTGAGCCTGTTGCGGTCCCGGGTCTGCGCTGCGCTTCGCCCGGGATGACAATAGGGCCTAGGCCGCCGCCCGGCCTTCGCTCGCGATGAACGTCAGGCACCGTTCCGCCACCGCTTCCCAGCCAGGCTCGCCAGGCAGCCAGTGGCTCATCTCGGGGAACACCTCGACGCTCCCGCCCAGGCGCGCGGCCGTCTGGCGGACGGTGGCCGGCGGATGGATGACGTCCTTGCCGCCGGCGATCGCCAGCACCGGGCAACCGGGTGACGAGACGCTGGTGGTCATGAACGGGTCCAGCCACCAGTTCAGGGTCTCCCACAGCGCCCGGCCGCTTTCGGCCGTCATGCGGGCGAAGATCGCCTTGCGCTCGGGACGGGGCAGGCGGTCGACGCTGTAGCGGCGCACGACGCCGTAGTCCGGCGCGATGGCCTGCAGCCAGTAGGGACCGAGGGTGTAAAGGCTGACGGCCGAGACCGCCTCCTCCAGGCTCGCGCCCGAAACGCCCCAGGGCGCGGACGGGGCCAGCAGGATCAGCTTGGAAATCTTCGCGCGGCTGGCGGCCATTTGGGTGACCAGGCCGCCCATCGAATGGCCGATCAGGATCGGCGGCGTTTCGCAGGATTCGGCCAGCCGCGCGATCTGGCGGGCATAGTCGCCCATCGAAACGCCGGCGGCGCTGCTGCGGCCGTCGTGGCCGATCAGATCGGGCGTGAGGACGCGATGGCCGGCCGCCTCGAAGGGGCTACGGAACGCGTCGAAGGTCCAACCGCCGCAAAAGGCGCCGTGGACCATGATCACCGGTGCGCGCATGGACGCCTTGAGCAAACCCCGCCGGCGAAGCAGCCGGCGGGGATCAGCCTACACTTACTTCTTCGCCTTGGGCGAGGTTTTGGCGGGCGCCTTTGTCGCAGGCTTGGCCGCGGCCTTCGGGGCGGCGGCCTTGGCCGGAGCCTTGGCGGCGGGCGCCTTGGCGACGGCTTCGGCCTTCGGCTTGGCTGGCGCCTTCGCGACCGCCTTCGCGGCCGGCTTCGGAGCGGCTGCCTTCGGAGCGGCCGGCTTCGGAGCGGCCGGTTTCGGGGCGGCGGTCTTGGCCGGAGCCTTGGCGGCCGCCGGCTTCGCGGCCGGAGCGGCCTTGGCGGCCGGTTTCGCCGCAGCGACCTTCGGCGCGGGCGCGGGTTTCGCGGCCGGCTTGGCGGCGGCCTTCGGCGCTGCGGCCGGCGCGGCCTTGGCTTTCGCCGGGGCCTTCACCGGGGCCTTCGCCGGAGCGGCGGCCTTGGGCGTGGGCGCGGCTTTCTCGGCGGCCGGGGCCTTGGGTTTGGCGGCGGCCTTCGGGGCGGCGGCCGGCTTCGCGGCCGGAGCGGCCTTGGCTTTCGCGGGGGCCTTTGGCTTCGGCTCGGCCTTTGCGACCGGAGCAGGAGCAGGCGGCGTGGCGGGCGCGACCGGCGCCGCGGCGGGGGCGGGGGCGGGGGCCGGGGTCGGTTCCGCCGCCTTCACGGGTTCGGGCGCCGGCGCGGGGGCTTTCGCCGGCTCGGCGGCCTTGGGAGCCGGAGCGGGCTCGGCGGCCGGGGTCAGTTTCTTGCCCGTCAGCCAGGCGATCACGTCTTCGAGGATCTTCATCGTGTTGGGCTCGTCTATCAGATAGTGGGCGTTGGTGGGGTATTCCTTGTAGTCTGCGGTCGCGTACTTCTCGCCGACCAGACGCGTGTCCGAGGTCGGGGTGGTGCGATCCAAGGCGCCGGCCAGGACCAGCACCGGGACGGTCACCTTGGCGGCGTCGACATACGCGGTCTTGTTCGGATCCTTGTTCGGCCAGGCCAGGTCGGCCAAGACTTGACCGCTGTCATAGACCATCGTGGCGTAAAGGTCGTCATGGCGCGTGGCCGGTACCGCGTTCATGACGCCGTACTTGAAACCGGCCTTCCACATCTTGCCGGCCCGGGTCTCGGGTTTGCTCTGCAGGGCCAGGTTCAGGAAGGTGAAGACGGGCGAGAACTTCGGCTTGCCGCGCGCGTCGGCGGGCGAGGCGGGCGCGAACAGGACCAGGCCCGCCGCGTGGCCGGCTTCGGCGATCTTCTGCGCGATCAGCCCGCCCATCGAATGTCCGATGACCAGCGGCTTCTTGCCGGTCTCCTTGGCCAGGGTCTGGGCCAGGGCGCTCATCTCGGCGACATAGTCGGCCAGGGTCAGGCCCGCGAGGCCGGCCCTGGGCCCTTGCACCGTCCGCACCGCCGATCGGATGGTCGGGGCCTCGACGCGATAGCCTTCGGCCCTCAGCCGAGCGGCGACGGGACCCCAGACGTCCCCCGCGCAGCCGTAGCCGTGGATCAACAGAACCGTGTCCGCCATTCGGTCTCCCCAGCGCGACAGGACCAGGATCAGCTCCTGCGCGCGAACCCTTCGAACGCGGCGACCACCGCTTCGTAGACCCCGCGCTTGAAGGGTACGATCAGTTCGGGTGTTTCGTCGAGCCTGCCCCATTTCCAGGCGTCGAACTCGATGTGCTTGTCCGCTTCCAGATCGATCTCGGACTCGTCGCCGGTGAAGCGATAGGCGAACCAAACCTGCTTCTGGCCGAGCCAGCCGCGCGAGCGCTTCTCGTTGGCCAGAACCTCGGGCGGGAAGTCGTAGGTCACCCAACCCTCGGTGCGGCCCAGTAGTTCGACGGAGGTGACGCCGGTCTCCTCGGCCAGCTCGCGGCGCGCGGCGGTCTCGAGGTCTTCGCCCTCGTCGACGCCGCCTTGTGGGAATTGCCAGTTGTAGGGCGGGGGCTGCTTGTCGCGACGCCCCAGCCACACGCGGCCGTCCGGATGGAACAGGACGACGCCGACGTTCGGGCGATGCTTGGGATAGTCGAGCTCGGTCATGCCAAGCCCTTATCTCAGGAGACTTGGCCGTACGCTAGGTTTAGCGGTGCGCGAGCGCCGACGCCGGGGCCAGCTGCAGGCCGCGCGCCTGCAGGCCGGCGGTCCAGATACGGACCTGGTTGATCGTCACCGGATAGGCGAAGCCCGAGCCCAGCGACTGGCCGCGCCCGGCCGCGCCGTTCTCCAGGGCGCGCAGCTGGGCGTCGATGGCGGTGGCCGACAGTTCGTCGTCGATCACCCGGTCGGCCGAGGCGCGAGCGATCGGGCCGCCGCGTCGCGCGGCCAGGCCGTCGTCGACGAAGGCCAGGCCGCGCGCCTTGAGCACGGCGTTGAAGGTGTTCATCGCCTGGTCGTTCTCGACGAAGCGGGCGCCCAGATAGTTGGACAGGCCGAAATAGCCGGTGGCGCGCGACATCAGCCATTCCAGCTTGCGCACGGTGTCTTCCGGCCGGTTGGCGGCGATCAGCGTATAGGGGCCCGGGTCGTTGGCCGGATAGTCGGCCGGCTCCATCGGGGTCTCCAGCAGCACCTCGTGGCCGTGGGCGCGGGCCAGGTCGATCCAGCCCTGCAGGCCGTCGGCATAGGGCGCGAACGACAGGGTGATCTCGCCCGGCAGCGTCTCGATCGCCGCGCGGGTGGTCTGGGCGTTGAGGCCGAGGCCGCCGATGACCACCGACACCTTGGGGCGGCCGTTGGGCGTGAACGGGCGAGCATAGGCTTCCGCCGCCGTGCGGCCATCCGCGCCGATGATCGGCAAAGGGCCGCCGCCGGGACCGGGCGCGGTCAGGCCGGCGATCGGGGCCTGGGCCAGGCCTGGACCCTGCTGGATCGGCGCGGCGTTCTGGAGGCCTTCCATCGGCGAGGGTTCGCCCGCGATCTCGGTGGTCGGCGGGCCGAACGGATGGCTGGCCAATTCCAGCTGGCCGGGGACCAGGCTGGCCTCGCGCGCGCTCTCGGCGCCCAGCGCCTCGCGCCAGCCTTCGGGAATGTTCTTGGTGGCGCCGATCTTGGTCAGCGGCAGGCGAATCACCGGCGAGCCAGCGTGCGGGTCGCTGGTGATCAGGACCAGCGTCGCCAACGAGAGCAGAAACAGACAGGCCGCGCCGCTGGCGCCGATATAGGGATTGGCCACCGCCGCCATCAGCTTGGCGCGCAGCTCGCCCGACCCGCCCGAAGCGGGCGCGGCGGCGGCGTAGGCGGGCTTGCGTGAGAACGTGACGGCCATGACCCCGTGAGGCTAGCGGGGAAGCTTCGAACATATGGTTAACAAGGTGCTGCGACTGAACCGTGGCGGCGCGGCGCGACGTCGCGGCTGGAGCGTGGCAGCCGAAAGTGTGAGCGGTTTCGGCGGCCGCCACGCTCCAAGTGTTTAAGATAGAGCCTGTCTATCCGTTTCTGATGATTTCATCAGAAACGGACAGGCTCTAGCCCGCTTCGCGGATGGCCCGGACCAGGATCGTGACGGCCTCGTCGATCCGCGCCGCCTCGATCTGTCCGAAGCCCAGCACCAGGCCAGGCGGCGGCGCCCGATCGGCGGCGTAGATGTCCAGGCTGTCGACCGCGACGCCCAGCGCCGAGGCGCGCCGGACCACCGCCTGGGCGACCACCGGCGACCGCAGCAGGGCGGTGAGGTGCAGGCCGGCCGAGGCGGGGATCGGATCCAGCAGGCCCGCGGCGCGCTCGGCCAGGGCCTTGAGCAGCGCGGTCCGGCGCTCGGCGTAGATCCGCCGCATCTTGCGCACGTGGCGGGCCAGGTGCCCCTCGGCGATGAAGGCCGCCAAGGTGGCGTGTTCGATGGCCGGGCCGTGCCAGTCGCTGCGCTCGCGGGCGGCCAGCAAGGCCGGACGGGACCGGGCCGGGGCGACCACGAAGCCGATGCGCAGGGCGGGCAGCAGGCTCTGGGAGAAGGTGCCGACATAGACGACCCGGCCGTCCCGATCCTGGGCTCGCAGGGGCGATCGCGGCGGCGTCTCGAAGCGGAACTCGCCGCCGTAGTCGTCCTCGACGATCAGGGCGTCGTGGCGCGCGGCGTAGGCCAGCAGGGCCTCGCGACGGGCGGGCGAGAGCGCGGTCCCCAGCGGGTATTGCTGCGAGGGCGTGACGCAGATCAGCGCCGCGTCTTGCGGCAAGGCCTCGACGACCAGGCCGTCGCGGTCGACGGGTATGGCGACGACCTCCGCGCCGGCGGCGGCGAAAGCCTCGCGGGCGGCCGGATAGCCGGGATCCTCGACCACGACTTTCCGGCCGGGCGCGACCAGGGTGCGGGCGACCAGGTCGAAGGCCTGCTGAGCGCCGACGGTGACGACCACGTCCTCGGGCGCGCAGGCCAGGGCGCGAGCGAAGGACAGGTGGCCGGCGATCGCCTCGCGCAGCGCCGGATGGCCGGCGGGCTCGCGATAGTCGGCGCTGGCCCGGCTGAAGCGGCGCAGCGTCCGGCCGGTCAATCGCCCCCAAATGTCGAACGGGAAGCTGGCGGTGTCGGGCCGGCCGGGGCGCAGATTGAACACCACGTCCGTCCGCGCGCGGGCGCCGGGCTCCAGCGGCGACTTCGGCGCGGCCCCGGCCACGAAGGTCCCGGCGCCCGGCCGCGAGACGATATGGCCCTCGCTGAGCAGCAGGTCGTAGACCGCCATGGCCGTGTTGCGCGACAGGGAGAGCTGCTCGGCCAGGGCCCGGCTGGCGGGCAGCTGAACGCCGGCGGCCAGGCGGCCGTCCAGGATCGCCGCCTTCAGCTGGGCGTGCAGCCGCTGGCGGACGTCGCGCGATCCGGCCGGCGGCAGCTGCAGCGCGAGTTCGAGGACGACGCTCATCGTCGCCTTTGTGCGCGCGGGCGCGAGCCGGCTCAAGGGACGCCCGCAATGGCGCCCCGAGGTTCGTCGGGATTGGACCTCGCGCCGATCGCGTGTCGGCTCCAGAACCGTCGCGACAGGAGGAGGAACCTTATGAAACGATCGATCACGCTCGGACTGCTGGTCGCGGCTCTGCTGGCCGCCCCGGCCTGGGCCGACCAGGACAACGTCAAGCCCAAGGCGGCGAACCAGGACCTGTCGGGCCTGCACGCCTTCGACCTGCGGGTCGGGACGTGGAACGCCAAGCACCGCCGCCTGAAGGAGCGCCTGGTCGGCGACACCCGCTGGGAGGAATTCACCGGCCAGCAGGTCTGGTGGAAGACGCTGAACGGCCAGGGCAACGCCGACGACAACCTGCTGCGGCTGCCGGGCGGCGACTATTGGGGGCTCACCACGCGAGCCTATGATCCGGCGACGGGCGAGTGGGCGATCTGGTGGCTGGACGCCCGCAGGCCCGGGGTGATCGACACGCCGGTCAAGGGCAAGTTCGTCGACGGTGTCGGGACCTTCTACGCCGACGACACCCTGCGCGGAAAACCGATCAAGGTGCGGTTCACCTGGTCGAACATCACCGCGACCTCGGCCCATTGGGAGCAGGCCTTCTCGCCCGACGGCGGCAAGACCTGGGAGGTCAACTGGTACACCGACTTCGAGAAGGTCGGCTGAATATGGCCTTGGACGTTTGCCGCCGCGACCTTCTGGGCCTGGTCGTGGCGACCCCGGCCCTAGCGGCCGCCCGCGAGGCCTTCGCCGCCGAGGCGCCACCGTCGGGCGCGCGCGGCTCGATCCACGACTTCGACTTCTTCCTGGGCTCGTGGACCGTCCGCCACCGCCGCCTGCGCAAACGGCTGGCGGGGAACGACGACTGGGAAGAATTCGACGGCGCGACCAAGTGCCAGAGCCTGCTGGGCGGGGTCGTGAACCTCAACGAGAGTTTCGCGCGCCGTGAAACCGGTCCCACCGCCGGCATGGGTCTGCGCGCTTACGACGCCAAGACCGATACCTGGGCCGACTGGTATCTCAGCGCCGCCAGCCCGCACGCCCTCGACAAGCCGGGGATCGGCCGGTTCGCGAACGGGGTAGGGACCTTCCTGTCCGACGACACCTTCGAGGGGCGGCCGATCAAGGTGCGCGGCCAGTTCCGCGCGCTGTCGCCGACGCAGGCCCAGTGGGACCAGGCCTTCTCGCCGGACGGTGGGGCGACCTGGGAGATCAACTGGATCATGCGCTACAGCAAGGCACCCGGATGATCGTGCATCGCGCCCTGCCCGCCGATCTCGACCAGCTGGTCCCGCTGTTCGACCGCTACCGTCAGTTCTATGGCAAGCCGTCCGATCCAGGCCGCGCCCGCCGGTTCCTGGGCGAACGGCTGCGACGCGAGGAGTCGGTGGTGTTCCTGGCGGTCGAGGGCGAGGCGACGATCGGGTTCGTCCAGCTCTATCCGGGCTTCTCGTCGATCGGGACCTCACGCACCTTCGTCCTCAACGACCTCTATGTGGAGGCCGACCATCGCCGGACCGGCGCGGGGCAGGCGCTAGTCGAGGCGGCGACGGCCTATGCCCGCCGGGTCGGCGCGGCCGGCCTGTCGCTGGTCACCGGGGTCGACAACACAACGGCCCAGGCGCTGTACGAGGGCCTGGGCTGGACGCGCGAGACGGCCTTCGTCGAATACGGCCTGGCCCTGGCCTCAGGGGACGGGTACCTCGAAGATGTCCATCCGTCCGGGGCCGAGGGCCGGGCAGTAGGCTGAGTAGAAGAACACGCCGGGCCGGCGCGGATCGACCGCCGGCCCGTTGTTGATCTCGGCCGAGCAGTTGACCGGCGCGGCCAGCGGCGCGCGGCCCGCGAACGTTCCATCCGCGCCGCGCGTGGCGACGTGCAGCAACACGCCGCGCTCGGCCTTCAGGTCGCCGGAGCTGAAGACCAGCCGCTTGCCGTCGGCCAGCAGGGCGCCGTCGAAGTCGTCCTGCGGGCCATTGACGCCGGGGCCGAGATTGCGGACCGGGGCCTCGCCCGAAAGCTCGCCCTCGAACAGGTCCTGGCCGCCGGCGCCGCCATGGCCGCTGGACGAGAAGATCAGCTTGCCGTCGTTGGTGGGGCTGGGCGCCCACTCGTCGCCGGGGGTGTTGAAGCGCGGGCCCAGATTGCGCGGCGTTCCGAAGGCCAGGGTCTTGGGATCGCGTTGCACCGCCCACAGGTCGTCGCCGCCCAGGCCGCCCGGCCGGTTGGAGAAGAAATAGACGGTGCGTCCGTCCGGCGAGAACGCGGGGTCGAACTCGTTGGCGGGGCTGTCGAACGCCACCGCCGCGGGCTTGGACCAGCCGTCGCCCTCGCGGCACGTCTGCAGGATCTTCCAGTCGTCCTTGGTGGTGATCGAGCCCCACAGGATGCAGCGGCCGTCGGGACTGAAGGCGGGGCGGACCTCGGTGGCCGGGGTGTCGACGACGCCCGGCAGGAACGGCTTGGGCGCGGGCGCGGCGGCGACGGCCAGGGCGGCGAGCACGAACAGCGGCATGGAGGTCCTCGTGGCGACGGTCGCGGACCATAGCGTTGGATCGACCGAACGCTCCAGGGCGAGAATCGCGGCCACGAAAAACGCCGCCCCGGTTTCCCGGAGCGGCGCTGATCTTCAGCGGAGCGCGAGGCCCTACTTGTTCTGGGTGACCGGGCTCTTGCTGGCCGCCGCGGCCGCCTTGGCGGTCACCTCGGCGATCTTGGCCGCGGGCTTGGGCAGCTTCGGCGTGGCGGCGACCGAACCAGCCTTCAGAACGGCGATGGCGCGCTGCAGCTGGAAGTCGTCCTTCTTGTCGTCGAAGCCGGTCGGCGGCGCCTCGGCCGGGGTGTGGACGCCCACGCGGCTCTTGCCCTCGTCGGCGTTCAGCGCGTTCTTGAAGCTGGCCTCGCTGAACCAGACGCGGTTGGCGATGTCCTGGGCCTGGTCGCGGGTCTGGGCGACCTCGAGGTCCGGGGCGATGCCGGTCTTCTGGATCGAGCGGCCCGACGGCGTGAAGTATTTCGCCGTGGTCAGCTTCAGCGCGCCGTCGGCCCCGCCGCGCAGCGGGATCACGGTCTGCACCGAGCCCTTGCCGAAGCTGGTCAGGCCGACCAGTTCGGCGCGGTGACGGTCCTGCAGGGCGCCGGCGACGATTTCCGCCGCCGAGGCCGAGCCCTGGTTGATCAGCACGACCATCTTCATGCCGTTCAGCATGTCGCCGGGCCGGGCGTTGTAGCGTTGGATGTTGCGCGGATCGCGGCCGCGCTGGCTGACCACCTCGCCGCCGTCCAGGAACACGTCGGCGACGCCGACCGCCTGGTCCAGCAGACCGCCGGGATTGTTGCGCAGGTCGAGGATCAGGCCCTTCATCTGCGGGTTCTTGCCCTTCAGCTCGTTGATCGAGCTGACCAGCGCGTCGGTGGCCTTCTCGTTGAAGCCGGGCAGGCGGACATAGCCGTAGTCGCCTTCCATGCGGGCGATGGCGGCCTTGGGCTTGATCACCTCGCGCACCAGCTTCACGTCGAACGGATCGGTCTTGTCGCGGGCGATGGTCAAGGTCACGGCCTCGCCGGCCGTGCCGCGCATCTGCTTGACCGCCTCGGTGACAGTCAGGCCCAGCACGCTCTGGCCGTTGACGGCGGTGATGTAGTCGCCGGCCTGGATGCCCGCGCGCGAGGCCGGGGTGCCGTCCATCGGCGAGATGACCTTAACGACGCCATCCTCGCTGGTGACCTCGATGCCGAGGCCGCCATATTCACCGCGGGTGGTGTCCTGCATGTCCTCGTAGGCGTCAGGCGCCAGGTAGCCCGAGTGCGGGTCGAGGCTGGTCAGCATGCCGTCCAGCGCCGCCTCGATCAGCTTCTTGTCGTCGACCTCGGTGACGTACTGGTCCTCGACCGTGCCCAGCACGTCGCCGAAGAGCTCCAGCATCTTGTAGGTCTTGGTCTTGGGGGCGTTGTTCGCCTGGGCGATGGGACTGACATAGGCCATGGCCCCCGCGCCGAGGACGAAGGCCGAAACTCCGATGAGCAGATACTTGCGCATTAAGGCCCAGAAGGCTCCCTGGCGGCGCGTGGCGCCGCTTTCGATTGTTTAGCCCCGTCCAACCACTAGTGGCGGCCGTTGGTTTAATTACGGCCACCATTACCGAAAAAGTCGTCTACCGCGACTCCTGTTTGAGCCAGCGTTCCGGGTCCGCCGGCGCGCCGTTCTCACGGACCTCTAGATAGAGTTCCGGATCGGAAGATACATGATCCGGCATCTTTCCGATGGGGGCGCCGGCCGCGACAGATTGTCCGGGCGACGCCGTTATCTGGTCCAGGCCCGCCAGGACCACGTGATAGGCGCCTTGTGACCGCAGGATGAGCACCGCGCCCCAGCCGTTCAGGGTTCCGGCGTATTCGACGGTGCCGGCCGCGGGGGCGGTGACGGTCAGCCCTTTGTCAGTGCGCAGGGTCAAGCCCGGCGACTTGCCGCCGGCCGGCATCTCCTGGCCAAAACGGCGGACGATGGCGCCGGCGGCGGGCGAACGCAGGGTGAGAGGGCCTGTCGGCTCGACCCGGCCCAGGCCGTCGGTCAAGGCGCCTAGGGTGCGCAGTTCGTTGTCCTGGGTCAGGGCTTCCTGGGCGTAGGCGCGCTCGAGCTGGGTCTTTTCGATGATCAGCCGCTCGATCTCGCCCTTGCGGTCGGCGACCACGCTCTCGGCGGTGAACAGCTCGGCCGAGGCGGCGGCGGCCTCGCGGCGCAAGGTCCCGACCGCGGTGGCCTGGCGGGCATAGGCGTCCGCGCGACGCTGCAGCTCCGGGGTCATGGCCCGGATCAGGATCGCCGCCCGCACCGCGTCGCGGGCGTTGGCGGGCGAGACCAGCAAGGCCGGCGGCGGATCGCGGCGGAACAGTTGTAGGGCCGACAGCAGCAGCGACAGCCGCTGCCGGTTGCGGCCGAGGTCAGCCAGGATCGAACGCTCGCGGGCGTTCAAGGCCTCCAGCCGCGCCCGCTTGGCGTCGACATCGGTCCCGGCCGCGATGCGGGCATGGTCCAGCCGGTCCAGCTCGGTCCGCAGGTCCTGGATTTCGCGGCGGGTGTCGGCGGCGGTCTGGCGGTCCTTGGCCCGTTGCGCCTCGATCGCCCGGTCGGCGCGCTGCCAGCCGACCACGGCCGTGGGGACGGCGAGGGCGAGGGCGATCAGGCCGATGGCGAGGCGGCGGCGAAGCATCGAGCCCTTACTGCCCTAATCGCGGTGGTAGGGCGAGCCCGAGAGGATGGTGGCGGCGCGATAGATCTGCTCGGCCAGCATCGCCCGGGCCAGGGCGTGCGGCCAGGTCTGCGGCCCGAACGCCATGGTCTCGTTGGCGGTCGACAGGATCGTGGGATCCAGGCCGTCGGCGCCGCCGATCAGAAACACCAGGCGCCGCGTCCCATCGTCGCGCAGGCGTCCCAGATGGTCGGCGAAGGCGCGGCTGGGGCGGACCTTGCCATGCTCGTCGCAAGCGACGACGTGGGCGCCCTCCAAGTGCGGACGCAGCACCTCGGCCTCGGCGGCCTTGCCGGGCTTGCGCGCTTCGACTTCGAGGATCTCGACCGGCCCCAAGGCCAGGGCGCGACCGGACGCGGTGGCGCGCTGGGCGTAGTCGAGCGCCAGTTGCGCCTCGACCATGCGGCCAAGCTTTCCGACGGTGAGGATGGTGATCTTCATGGACGGAGCCCCAATCCGCTCATCCCCGCGAAAGCGGGGACCCAAGCGGCGTTGGCGGGTTGATCACCGTCCGCGCTATTTCCCGGGAGGGCAGCTTGGGTCCCCGCTTTCGCGGGGATAAGCGGTTTATTCGGAGGATCAGTTCGCCGCGGTGCGGTGCGGGGCGTCGACCGCCCAGATCTTCTCGATGTTGTAGAAGCTGCGCACTTCGGGACGGAACAGGTGGATGACGACGTCGCCGGCGTCGATCAGCACCCAGTCGCAGTGCGGCAGGCCTTCGACCCGCGCCTTGCCGTAGCCGTTTTCCTTCAGCGCCCGCAGCAGGTGGTCGGCCAGAGCGCCGACGTGACGGTGCGAACGGCCGGACGCCACGATCAGGCTGTCGGCGACCGAGCTCTTGTCCGTCAGGTCGATGTGGACGATGTCCTGGGCTTTGTCGTCGTCCAGGCGTTCCAGGATCAGGCGCTCCAGCGCCTTGATGTCCAGGGGCAAACTCAGGCCCGGGGATTCAGTCGAGGACTCGGCGCCGGCCGGGCCTTCGTGCGCACTAAGCGCGGGGTCGCTACGCAGCGTATTGCTCCTTATGGGGTCGCTGTGGACAACCTCCATAGCATGGAATTGGCCGAAAGGTGAGGGGTCGCGCCAGAAAGGGGGCGCGCGCGACGATTCGATCGGCGGCTTGAGGCGTTCGGGCAACGCTGAAAAGCTTGGCTTTTAGCCTTTCTGCCGCGCCCGCATCGCCGTGGAAGAGGCGAAATTCAGCGGCCCCGTGAGGTAGACCCAGGCCGGCGCCGTGGCGTCCGGCAGCCTGGCGGCGGCGCTGGCGGGCCAGCGGGCGAAGGCGAAACGGCGGGCGGCCGGCGAGGTGCGCGCCTTCAGCGCCGCCCACGGCCGCGAGATCACCGCCACCGGCACTTCGCGCATGATCTGGGTCCAGCCGCGCCAGCGGTGGAAGCTCGCCAGGCTGTCGGCGCCCATCACCCAGACGAACTTCACGCCAGGAAAGCGGGCCCGCAGCACCCGCAGGGTGTCGATCGTATATTGCGAGCCGAGGCGGGTCTCGGCGTCCGAGACGATCATGCCCGAGCCGCGCGCCCAGCGCCGGGCTTCCGCCAGCCGTTCGGCCAGGGGGCGGGTCTCGTGCGACGACTTCAACGGATTCTGCGGCGACACCAGCCAAATGACGCGGTCCAGCTCCAGGCGGCGCATGGCGGTCTCGGCCACGTGGGCGTGCCCCTCGTGGGCGGGATTGAAGCTGCCGCCAAACAGGCCGACGCGCATCCCGGGCTCCAGGTGGAACCCGAGGCGCTGGGCGTTGGGCCGGCCGGCCTCAGGGACGAGTCTGGCCGGTCCCGCGAACCACATACTTGAACGTCGTCAGTTGTTCGGCCCCCACCGGGCCGCGGGCATGAAGCTTGTCGGTGGCGATGCCGATCTCGGCCCCGAAGCCGAACTCGCCGCCATCGGCGAACTGGGTCGAGGCGTTGACCAGCACGATGGCGCTGTCGACCTCGTTGACAAAGGCGTCGGCGGCGGCCGCGTCCTCGGTCACGATCGCGTCGGTATGGCCCGAGCCGTAAGCGGCGATGTGCTTGGCCGCGCCGGCCACGCCGTCGACCACGGCCACGGCCAGGATCGGGGCCAGATATTCGGTGGTCCAGTCCTCGACGGAGGCCTTCTTCATGGTCGGCTCGATCGCGCGGGCGGCGGCGTCGCCGCGCAGCTCGCAGCCGGCCTTGATCAGGGCGTCGGCGATCGGTGGCAGCAGGCGCTCGGCGGCGGCCTTGTCGACCAGCAGGGTCTCGGCCGCGCCGCAGACCGACACCCGGCGCAGCTTG
This sequence comes from Caulobacter sp. 1776, assembly GCF_040545685.1. NCBI lineage: Bacteria > Pseudomonadati > Pseudomonadota > Alphaproteobacteria > Caulobacterales > Caulobacteraceae > Caulobacter > Caulobacter sp. 1776. Next base: position 506,757 of record NZ_JBEPMI010000001.1, on the reverse strand, counting down.
GCGTTGACGACGATGTCGACGGCCTTCTTCGGATCGGCGGCGGCATGGACGAAGACGTGATTGAGGCCCTCGAGGTGGCCCAGCACCGGGGCGCGGGCTTCGGCCTGGACGCGGGCGACCAGGCTCTTGCCGCCGCGCGGGATGATCAGGTCGATGGCCTTGTCGAGGCCCGAGAGGATCGCGCCGACGGCGGCGCGGTCGGGCGTCTTCACCGCCTGGACGGCGGCGGCGGGCAGTCCGGCGGCCTTCAGGCCCCGCTCGATCGCCGCGTGGATGGCGAGGTTGGAATGGATGCACTCCGACCCGCCGCGCAGGATCACCGCATTGCCCGAGCGCACGCACAGGGCCGCGGCGTCGGCGGTCACGTTGGGGCGGCTCTCATAGATCATGGCGATCACGCCGATCGGCGTGCGGACGCGCGAAATGTCCAGGCCGTTGGGCCGGGTCCAGCGCGAGGTCGCCACGCCGATCGGATCGGCGATCGCGGCCACGGCCTCGACCCCGGCCGCGACGCCTTCCAGGCGCGCCGCGTCCAGCAACAGGCGTTCCTGCATCGGGGCGGTCAGGCCGTTGGCGCTGGCGCGCGCGATGTCCTTGGCGTTGGCGGCCAGAATGGCGGCGGCGTCCTCGCGGATCGCGGCGGCCATGGCCTGGATGGCGGCGGTGCGCTGCTCTGGCGTGGCCAGGCGAAGCGCGCGCGCGCCCTCGCGGGCCGTCCGGCCCATCCCCGCCATCATCGCCTGCAAGCTGGCGCCCGCGTCGTCCATCGTCCTGGTCTCTGGAAGGTTTTGCTCAGGTTGAGGCTTACCTAGGCGCTTTCAGGCAAGGATGAAACGGCTTTCGTCTGAAAGCGGAGGGAGTTTTGGTGGGGACTAACGGTCGCCATGCCGATGACGCGCGCCGACCCAGCCGGCGAAGACGCCCGAGCCGAAGCGGTGGACGACGCCCAGCACCCCGATCTTCAGAATAACGATGGCGGCGACCAGACCGGTCAAGCCATAGGCGAGGCCGCGCGGCAGGTGCTGGATCCAGCGCTGCAGGCTCACGGCCAGGCCGACATGCAATGTGATCAGCACGGCCAGGGCCGCCAGCGCGCCGATCGCGGCTAGCATGTGGAGCGGGCCGGATTTCGCCGAGCGGTGGTGGGCGACGACCGCGACTGGGAGTTTGGCGGGGTCGGGACAGGCGATCGCCACGTCCAAACCCATCGCCCCCAAGGGGCGGCGCCTGACCGCCAGGCCGGCGACGGACAGCTCGGCCGCGACCTTGTCCATGTCGACGAAGCCGTGGTGATGGACATGACCCGCGCGGCCAAAGTCGACTAGCACCGCGCGACCGCCGGGCTTGAGCACGCGACGGATTTCGGCGCCCATCGCCTGGCGGGCCTCGACCGGGATATGATGCAGCATGAAGGTCGAGAGCACGAGGTCGACCGAGGCGTCCGGTTGCGGAAGGGCCTGGGCCGCGCCCGGCTCGAACACGACATCGACGCCGGCGGCGCGGGCCTTGGCGTGGGCGCGCGCCAGCATCTCGGGCGAGGGATCGACGCCGCGCACCGATCCCGTGCGGCCGACCGCCCGCTTGGCCAGGATGGCGCTGGTCCCGGTGCCGCAGCCGATGTCCAGCACATGCTCGCCGGGACGCGGATCGGCCAAGGCCAGGATGCGGCGGCGCAGCCGCGTCTCGCCGCCCAGGGTCAGCAGCCAGACCAGGAAGTCATAGCGCGCCGCCCTATGGATGGTCAGGCCAAGCGCCGGATGGGCGTGTGTCGGGCCAGTCATTGCGTCCGCTCCAGAAACTGAACACTGTGTCCGGAAACTGACGTGCGGGGCGGAGCCGGACAACCGACAGCCGGGCGCATCTGTCCCGTTCGGGACAGGTGTCCGGCCGGTGTCCGGAAAAAGCCTAAAAGGGGCTTGCGATGGATCGACGTGTGGCGCGGACGCGCGCGACCCTGCAGCGCGCCCTGATCGCTCTGATGCTGCGCAAGGGCTATGACGCGGTCACGGTCGAGGAGATTTGCACCGAGGCCGACATCGGCCGCTCGACCTTCTACGCCCACTTCACCAGCAAGGAGGATCTGAAGCGCAGCGGGCTGGAGGATCAGCTGCGGGGAATGGTCCAGGGCCATCCCGCGGCTTCCGGTTCGGAGCGCGACTTCGGCTTCGTCCTGCCGTTCCTGGAGCACGCGCGCGACCACGTGGATCTCTACCGGGCCCTGGTCGGCAAGGGCGGGGCGAACACGACATTGGCCATGCTGACCCGGATCGTGTCGGACATGGTGCGGGAGGAGTTGGCGAAGTCGCCGCCGATCGCCAAGGGACCGGCGCGGGACATGGCCACCGCCTTCATCGCTGGCGGCTTCGTCTCGCTGGTGACCCGTTGGCTGGACGACGGCGCCCGTCTCCCGCCCGAGCGGCTGGACGTCGTCTTCCGAGGGCTGGTCGTCGACGGCCTGGCCCATCTGGCCGAGGCGTGAGTTCCAACAGCGTGTCCTTGCTCGCGTGGGCTAGTCCGCGTCCCACCGATACGCCTTGTCCAGCCAATCCCCCAGCCGCCCGTCCGGACGCGCCAGGCCATGGATGCGGGTCATCTCGTCGTCCGACAGGTGGAAGTCGAGGATGTCGAAGTTCTCCGCGATCCGCGCGGGATTGCTGGTGCGGGGGATGGCGATGACGCCCTGCTGGATGATCCAGCGCAGGGTGACCTGGCCCGGCGTCTTGCCGTGGGCGCGGCCGATCTCGATCAGGGTCGGGTCCTGGGCGACCTTACCCTGGGCCAGGGGCGACCAGGCGGTGATCGAGGTTCCCAGCGCGTCGGCCTTGGCCTTCAGGGTCTTCAGCGACAGGTAGGGATGGTACTCGACCTGGTCGGTGGCGATCGGGGCCTCCGACAGTTTCGAGGCCTCCTCCAGCAGGGTCGAGGGGAAGTTCGACAGGCCGATGGCGCGGGTCAGGCCGCGCGACCGGACCTCGTTCAGCGCCTTCAGGGTCTCGGCCAGCGGCACGTCGGGCTTGGGCCAGTGCAGCAGCAGCAGGTCGACATGGTCGACGCCCAGCTTTTCCAGGCTCTTCTCGGCCGAGCGCTGCAGGTCGCCGTCGGCGAAATGGTCGATCCAGACCTTGGTGGTCAGGAAGATCTCGTCGCGCTTGATCCCGCTGTTCCTGATCGCCGCCCCGACGTCGCGCTCGTTGCGATAGATCTGGGCGGTGTCGATGTGGCGATAGCCGACCTCCAAGGCTCTTTCGACCAGAGGCGTGGCGGTTCCGTTGTCCAGCTGCCAGGTGCCGAAGCCCAGGGCGGGCATCAGGACGTCGCCCGAGCGAACGGCGGGAACGAGCTTGGACATGAGCAACTCCGAGAAAGGCGGTCAGGCGGATATAGGCTCTGGTCTGGCCAGCGCCACCTTGGCCCGAACGCGCGAGAGGGCGATGAAGACCAAGGCGACCGCCGCGAAGGCCAGGCTCATCTCGATCATGGTCAGCACCACGGCGGGATAGCCGCGCTTGGTCACGTTCATGAACGGGTACGGATACCAGCCCGACAGCGCGCCGTGGACCAGGGTCCAGGCGCCGAACAGGGCCGGGAAGGCCATGGCCTTGATCGCCGCGATCCACCGCGCCTCGCCCTGGCCGCCGCGCAGAGCGACATCGACCAGGAAGGCCAGCGGCGTGATCGTGTGCAGGAGGGTGTCGGAAACCAGCCGCAGCCCCTTGGGATCCCACTGGCTGGCCAGCAGCAGATGGTACACGACGGCGGTGATGGTCAGGTAGGTGGCGATCGCCGCGCGCGGACCGCTTTGCTCGGCCCAGATCGCGAACCGGCTCGCGGGCGCGACCAGGGGCGCGGTCAGCGCCGCGGCGGCCAGCATGTTCGACAGGATCGTGAAGTAGCTGAAGAACTGGACCGACTTCACGGCGGCCGAGACCAGGGTCTCGTCATAGACCATCAGGCCATACTGCAGGGCCGGGCCCAGGCACGCTATGGCCGCGATCAGAATGCGCCAGGCTCTCACAGGGCCTCCGTCGGATGGGCGTCGTCCCAGGCCTTCAACACCTTTTTTGGCGCGGTCGCCCGCCAGTGCCGGGTGAGCAGCCGTTCGACCGTGCCAGGGTGGGCCTGGGCCAGGCGGACCAGCACGTACGGGTAGTTCTTGAAGTGATCGGTGAAATGGAAAGTCTCCGGCTCGGCTTCGAGCAGCATGTCGCGTTCGTCGAACGGCACGCCAGGGCAGACCAGGCTCTCGCCGTCCTCGAACAGGCGGGTCAGGAACTTGCCATGCGCCTTCAGGCAGGGCCGGCCATAGGCGGTCCCGTCCTCGACGCCGGGCAGTTTGAACGCGAAAGCGCGGACGTCCTCGTAGGTCATGGGAACCTCGCTGGAGCGGGACTATATGAGGGGAATGGATTCCGAGACCACCCTGAAGACGCCGGTCCTGGTGCTGGGCGCGACCAGCCTGATCGGCCGCCACCTGCTGGAGCGGCTGAAGGCCGAGGATCTCGACCCGTTCGCGATCAGCCGCCGCCCGCCCCAAGTTGGCGATGGAGGGGGCGAGGCGTGCTGGCTGGACGGCGACCTGAAGGATCCGCGCCTGGCGGAGCACCTGCCGGCCGTGGCCACGGTGTTCTCGCTGTCGCCGATCTGGCTGCTGCCGACCGCCCTGCCGGCCCTGAAGGCGCGCGGCATGGTCCGGCTGATCGCCTTCTCTTCGACCAGCCGCTTCACCAAGGTCGACTCTCCCGACGAGGGCGAGCGGTCGGTGGCGCTGGAGCTGGCGGGGGCCGAGAAGGCGGTCGAGACCTGGTGCGCCGAGCACGGCGTGGCCTGGACCATCCTGCGGCCGACCCTGATCTATGACGAGGGCCGCGACGGCAATGTCAGCCGCATCGCGCGGCTGGTGAAACGCTTCCACGTCATGCCGCTGTCGGGGACGGGCGAGGGCTTGCGCCAGCCGGTCCATGCGGCGGATCTGGCCGAGGGCGCTCTCGCGGCGGCCCACGCGCCGGCCACGCGCAACCGCGCCTACGATCTGGTGGGCGGCGAGACGGTGACCTATCGGGTGATGGTCGACCGGGTGTTCGAGGGCCTGGGCAAGCGGCCGCGCAGCCTGCCGATGCCGGTGTGGCTGTTCGCCCTGATCATGCGCTTGGCCAAGCCGTTCTATCCGGGCGCGACCACGGCCATGGGGACGCGGATGGGACAGGACCTGACGTTCGATTCAGGCGAGGCGGCTCGGGACTTCGGGTGGGCGCCGAGGGCTTTTCGGCCGAGATTTCAGCGCACTTAACTTCTGTCATCCCGGCCAAGCGCGCAGCGCGCCGAGCCGGGACCGCCGCGAGCCCTGAGTTTCTTGCGGTCCCGGCTCTCCCCCCGGCTTTCGCCGGAGTACGGCCGGGATGACACGCTGTTTTGGGCGTTCAGTCCGCGTCGGCCAGCACCATGGCGAACGGCGTCAACGCCCCGTCCTGTTCGACATAGCCGCTGACCAGCTTGCGGTCGGGCGGCAGGACGCCAAGGTCGATCTCTTCGGTCGGGAACACCACGATGCGGCGGTCGCCGAGGCAGACCACCAGCTCGTAGCCGTCCAGGGCCCGGCGCGACATCGCCTTGATGTACGAATAGTACGGCTCGCGGCGCCAGGCGGCCGGCTTGCCGGGGTCGACGACCACGTTCAGCCGCTTACCGTCGCGATCGGAATACATGACGAAGCCGGCCTTGTCGGGGCGCCACGCGTCGCCGAGCTTCTCGGACGTGATCCACAGGCACATGAAGCCCCGGCATGCGAAGGGTCGTTGTTCGTAGTTGCCGCAGCCGCCGCCCTTCTTGAAGTGCGAGCACCAGACGCCGTCGGCCTTGTCCAGGGCCTCGATCGCTAGAACCTTGCAGCACAGGCCGCACGCGCCGCAGGCCTTGCCGGGGGCGGGCATGGGCGGGAGGTCGAGCGCGGCCTGGCTCATCACGCGACGCCCCGTACCAAGCCCAGGTCGATGTCGCCATCGGGACGGACCTCGAAGGCGCGCTGGCCGACCAGCACGTTCAGCGTCAGGCCGTCGGCGGCGCCGCGCGCGGCCCAGGCGCGCAGGGTGGCGTGATAGGGCGCCTTGCGCCAGGCTTCGGGGCTGGCCGGATCGACCTCGACCACCATGCGGCGGCCCTGGTCCTCGCGGTGCAGGACGAAGCGCGCCCGGTCCGGCCGCCACGCGTCGCCGAGGCCTTCGCTCTTGAGCCAGTAGCAGGCGAAATCGGCGCAGGCCCAGGGGCGGTCGACATAGATCGTGCAGCCCGCGCCCTTGCGGAAATGACCACACCAGGCGTGGGGTGGCTTGGCCAGCGCCTCCACGCCCATCAGCTTGCAGCACATGCCGCAATCGCCGCAGCTCTTCTCGCCCATCAACCCCGCCCCGTCGGGACAATCGTCAGGAGGCGGACATTAGCCGGGGTGTGTGACGGTTTGATGGGGGCGCCTACGCGACCCCCGTCGCGCTCCACACGCCCAGTTCGTTGCCCGAGGGATCGGTGAAGTGGAAGCGCCGGCCGCCGGGGAAGCTGAAGATCGGGGCCGTGACCGTTCCGCCGGCCTTCGTCACCTTGTCCAGCATGGCTTCCAGGTCGTGGGCATAGAGAATGACCAGCGGCCGGTCGGTCGAGCCTTCCTGCGGCTTGGCGAAGCCGCCGTCGGCGCCTTGGCCCTCGAAGGCGACATAGTCGGGGCCGTAGTCGACGAAGCTCCAGCCGAAGGCGGCCGAGTAGAAGCTCTTGGTGGCCGGCAGGTCGCCGCCGGGCCACTCGATATAGTCGATCTTGCCGTCCTCACGCATGGCGCGCTCCTCGAGATATGTTCCGCAAATGTTCTAGTTTGCGGTCACGGCAGAGTCCAGACGCTGGTGCGCTTCACGGCGAAATCTTCCAGCTCGCGCGTGGTCTCGACCTGGTACTCGGCCAGTCTCACCAGGTCGTCCTTGCGGAAATAGGTGCGGCCCGGATCGCCGATCAGCACGGCCGCGCCCTTGGCCCGGCCCCGCCGCAGCCAGTCCATCACCGCCTCGGCCATCGGCTTCTCGTAGCAGATGTCGCCGGCCAGCAGCACGTCGGTCTCGGGCGGCGGCGTCTCCAGCAGATTCTTGTCTGTGAAGCCGACCGAGACCCCGTTGGCCTCGGCGTTCAGGCCCACGGCAGCCTCGCAGAAGACGTCGATGTCGGCCGCCAGCACGCTCCTCGCGCCGGCCTTCATCGCGGCGATGGCGACGATGCCCGAGCCGGTGGCGAAGTCGATGACCCGCTTGCCGGCGACGATCTCCGGATGGTCGAGGATGTAGCGCGCCAGGGCCTGGCCGCCCGCCCAGGCGAAGGCCCAGAACGGCGGCGGCAGGCCGATTTCCTCCAGGGCTTCCTCGGTCAGCTTCCAGATCGGGGTGATCTCGTCGGCCAGATACAGCGACAGCTCCGGCGCGTGCGGCGTGGCCTGCAGGCGGGTGTTGTCGCGAATGAAGGCGCGACGGCCTTCCAGGGTCTGGACGATCATCCGTGGCTTAGAGCACGGCGGGCTGGCCGCGTCAGGCGGGAACCGTCTCGGGCCGCGCGGACGCCGCCTTCAGCACGTCGACATAGCCTGGCGCGGTCAGCATGCCGGACGTCAGGCCCTTCCGTTCCAGCAGCCGGTGGGCCAGCGGCAGGTTCCAGCACGGGGTGTGCATGAACAGGTGGTGCTCGGCGTGGAAGTTGACGTGGTAGGGCGCGATCAGCGCGCGCTCGAGCCAGTTGGCGTTGGTGGTGCGGGCGTGGCGGAACGGGTCGGGTTCGTCCTTGGCCACCAGGGCGTGCTCGGCGATGTTGCGCAGGCGGGTGACCAGCGGGAACCAGGTGGCCATCGGCACGATCCACAGCGCCAGCCACGCCCACCACAGGCCCAGGGCCGACAGCACGACCAGGATGCCGAGGTTCCACAGCAGGAACGGCTTCTGCCGCGCGACCTCGCCGGCGAAGATCGCGCCCTTGGGCTGGTCCCCTTTCATCTTCCCGAGCAAGGGCCCGAACCGCTGCTTGAAGAAGGTCTGGCCAGTCAGGTCGCGGACGATCTTCCGTCCCAGCGAGGCGCGCGTGGTCGGGAAGGGCGCGGAGAGGACGAGGTCGGGGTCCTCGGCCTGCTGGGCGTATTTGTGATGGGTCAGGTGATAGGGACGGTACTTGGCCAGAGACGCGCCGGTCGGGGCGGCGCACAGCCACTCGCCCAGCCAGTCGTTGACCTTGAGGTTCGGGTGCAGCCCGCCGTGCGCCGCCTCGTGCATCAGGATGGCCAGGCCCAGCTGCCGCGCGCCGATCAGCATCACGGCGAGAACGTAGGTCAGCGGATTGGGGAAGACGACGAACAGCGCGCCGGCGGCCAGGATCACGGCCCAGGCGTGGGCGACCATGGCGATCCCGCGCCAGGACGAGCGCGCGGAAATCCGCGTCCATTCGTCGGGCGTGAACAGGTCCTGCGGTTTGACGCGGGGTGCGACGGCCATGGAACGATCATCGCACATTCAGCTTAGGCCTGACAGGATGACCCGACGTCACATTTCCCGGAGACCCGCATGCGCCGCCTGATTCCCGTCGTTGTTCTGACCGCTGTCTGCGCCGCTGGCGCAGCGCCCGCCGCCGCCGCCAGCTTCGACTGCCGCAAGGCGCGGACGGCCGACGAGAAGGCGATCTGCGCCGAGCGGTCCTTGAACGACAAGGATGTGCGGATGGACGTGCTGTACGGGATCAACAAGCACACCCTGGCCATGGGCGGGCGCGGCGCGCTGATGGACCGGCAGCAGCAATGGTTGCGCGATCGCCGCGCGTGCGGATCCAGCAAGGCTTGCCTGAACCGCGCCTACGACCAGCGGCTGGGCGAGCTGGAGAACGGCATGCAGCGGATCTACCAGCAGGGTCCGTTCTAGGCCTTGTAAACTGTCATCCCGGCCAAGCGCGAAGCGCGCCGAGCCGGGACCGCCGGAAGCGTCGAGCTTCTTGCGGTCCCGGCTCTCCGCTACGCTACGGCCGGGATGACAATTCTCATGCCTAAAACCGCACCCCTGGCTTCCAAAGGCCCGCCACCAGCCCCGCGAACACCAGCAGCCCGGCGATGGCGTTGGACTTGAACAGCTTCAGCGCGCCTGGGCCATCGTCGATCCGGACGGCGGCGGCCTGGCGCGACAGGTGCAGGGCGAACAGCGCGGCCAGCGGCAGGAACAACGGACCGATGTTCCCGACCCAGCCGGCGGTCATCACCAGCACGAACGAGGCCAGGTAGAAGCCGGCGACGCCGATCTGGACGCGGTCGCCCAGCCGCCGGGTCGAGGACTTGATCCCCGCCAGGGCGTCGTCCTCGATGTCCTGGATCGCGTAGATCGTGTCGTAGCCCAGGGTCCAGAAGATCCCCGAGGCGTAGAGCAGGGCGGCCGACCAGGACAGGTGGCCGACGGCGGCCGCGTAGCCCAGCAGCGCGCCCCAGTTGAAGGTCAGGCCCAGCCACGCCTGCGGCCACCAGGTGATCCGCTTCATGAACGGATAGGCCGCCACCAAGCCCAGTGACAGCACGCCCAGCAGGATCGCCACCCAGCCCAGGCACAGCAGGATCAGCAGGCTGACCAGGCTGCAGCCGACCAGGAACAGCCAGGCCTGCTTCACCGTGATCAGTCCGGCCGGGATCGGCCGCATGGCGGTGCGAGCGACTTGGGCGTCGAAGTCGCGGTCGACGATGTCGTTGAATGCGCAGCCGGCCGCCCGCATCAGGGCCGCGCCGACGAACACGGCCAGCAGCAGCAGCGGATTGGGCCAGCGGCCCTGCTCGGCCGCCGCCAGGGCGATGCCTTGCCAGCCGGGCAGCATCAGCAGCCAAATCCCCGCCGGCCGGTCGAAGCGTCCCAGCTTCAGCCAGGGGCGCAGCCCCTCGGGCGCGTGGCGGTCGACCCAGTTGGTGGCGACGGCGTCGGGCAGGATGGTGCTCATCGGCGAGGCTTAACCCGCAATCGGCGGCCGGGGGAAGACCGGCTTCACGGCGGCCATAGGCAAATCCAATCCTGCCGAGAGGAACGATCAATTGGATTTATAGAGCGGCGCCGGCGAAGGTCGGGTGCAAGAGATCAGACGCAGGAGCTTGTCATGACCACCGCCGCCATTCGCCTGTCCGGCTGGAGCCTGCTGCTGGCCGGCGTCGGGGCCGGGATCGTCCTGCCGCACCCGGTGACGACCGCCTTCTGGACCGCCGCCGCCAAACTGTTCGCGCGCAGCGGCGATCACGGCATGGTCGCGCGCCTGACCGCGGCGACCAAGTTCGGGCCGAAGATTCGGCGCGGCCTGGACCGCCGCCCGTCGCGGCGGATCGGCGGCGTGGCCGAGGCGTTCTAGGTTCCTTTTTTCCTTCCGCTCTTCCGGGCGAAAGCCAGGACCAAATTCATCGGAAGCGTCTGGTGTTGTAGCGCCTACGGGCTCGCCATATCAGGAACGTCTGCGGGCTCGATCTGGGCCCCGGCTGTCGCCGGGGAGATCGGAAATGGGAGGGGCCGTTACTGAATGACTCCTGAGCGCCGTCGCAAACCGCGTCGCCCGCTGACCCGCGCCGAACGCTGGGTCCTGGACGGGCTTGGCGGGGCGTTGCTGGCCACGGGGGCGGTGGGCATCGTCACGCCGGGCCTGCCAACCACGGTGTTCTGGATTGGCGCGGTGCTGTGCTTCCTGAAGACCCGCCCCCACGCCGTGCGCCCCATGCTGCGCGTGCCGGTCGTGGGTCCGGCGATCGTCTGGTTCCTGCGCTGGCGGCCGTTCGGCGGCGGACGGCGCAAGCGGCCGGGATGACGCCGGGGCGCTAAGGCACTATCTCCCCGCCATGACCGACGCTTTCGAGGACGAAGACGAGATCGGCGCCCGCAAGCGCGCGCTGTCCAACCGCCAGGTGCTGGGCTTCATCGCCCGGTTCTGGAAGCGGCGGCCGGTGCTGTTCGGCTGTGGCGTCGGCCTGACCCTGGTGGCGATCGCCTTCGACCTGGCCTTGCCCTACGCCTCGGGCCATCTCGTCGACACCGTGACCAGCAAGCCGCGCGGCGACGCCGGGGCCTGGTCGGCCCTGGCGATGTTCATCGGCGTCTATCTGGCCTTTTCGTTGATCCGCAACCTGGCCATGCGCTTCTGGATCCCGCTGGCGGCGCGGAACATGGAGGAGATGACCAACGAGGGCTTCGCCAAGGTCCAAGCCTTCTCGTCCGACTGGCACGCCGACAGCTTCGCCGGCGCGACCGTCCGCAAGCTGACCCGGGCCATGTGGGGCTATGACAGCGTGACCGACGCGGTGACGATCTGGCTGGGACCTGGGATCATCGTGCTGCTGGGCCTGTCGATCGCCATGCTGGTCCGCCAGCCGATGGCCGGGATCGTCTCCCTGGTCGTGGTCGCGGCCTATCTCAGCGTCAACCTGCTGGTCACCGAGCGCTATGTCCGCCCCAGCAACCTGCGTTCCAATGCGCTGGACTCGAAGATCGGCGGGGCGCTGGCCGACGCCGTGACGTCCAACCCCACCGTCAAGAGCTTCGGGGCCGAGGCGCGCGAGGCCGAGCGCCTGGCCGAGGTGACGGCCGCCTGGCGCGACGCGGTGATGATCACCTGGAACCGCTTCACCGACGTCTGGCTGGGCCAGAACCTGCTGCTGGTTCTGCTGCAAGCGGGCTTGACCGGCTCGATGGTCTGGGCCTGGGCGAAAGGGACCGCCACGCCGGGCGACGTCGCCTTCGCGATCACCGCCTTCATGCTGATGAGCGGCTATCTGCGGAACCTCGGCGAGAACATCCGCATGATGCAGAAGGGTCTGGACGACGCCGAGGACGTCGCGGCCTGGACGCGGCTGACGCCCCAGATCGCCGACGCCCCGGGCGCGCCCGACTTCCAGCCCGGGCCCGGCGCGATCGAGTTCAAGGACGTGACCTTCCGCTACAAGGCGGCCGGCGCGCCCCTGTACGACCGCTTCAGCCTGAAGATCGCCCCCGGCGAGCGGGTGGCGCTGGTCGGGCCGACGGGCTCGGGCAAGTCGACCTTCGTCAAGCTGATCCAGCGCCTGCACGACCTGCAGGACGGGGCGGTGCTGATCGACGGCCAGGACGTCTCGAAGGTCACCCAGGCCAGCTTGCGCCGCGCTATCGCGGTGGTGCCGCAGGATCCGGCCCTGTTCCACCGCTCGCTGCTGGAGAACATCGCTTACGGCAAGCCCGGGGCCACCCGCGACGAGGTCGAGGCCGCGGCGACCAAGGCCCGGGCCCACGACTTCATCCTGCGCCTGCCCAAGGGCTACGACACCCTGGTCGGCGAGCGCGGCGTCAAGCTGTCGGGCGGCGAGCGTCAGCGCGTGGCCATCGCCCGCGCATTCCTGGCCGACGCGCCGATCCTGGTGCTGGACGAGGCGACCTCGTCGCTGGACGTCGAGACCGAAGGCCAGGTTCAGGCCGCCGCCGAGGCGCTGATGGAGGGCCGGACAACGATCGTCATCGCCCACCGCCTGTCGACCGTGCGCGGCGCCGACCGGATCCTGGTGTTCCAGAAGGGCCGGGTCGTCGAGGAGGGCCGGCATGCCGAGCTGACGGCGAAGGGCGGGGTCTATGCCCGGCTCAACGCGATCAGCGCGGGGGTGGTCTAGCGAACGTCCTCGTGGATGACGCCCGATTTGTACCAGCCCATTCCATTCGCGAACGCACCGCTACAGCCATCGCCGGTGGGCGACAGGACGAGGCGCTGATCGCCGACTAGAACGTCGCGACGTGGCGTCGGCTCATCCATCTTCACGGTCCCGGCCTTCAGCGCCGCTTCGATATCGGCGCCGTTGCAGGACGAACTGGCCTGGGCCACGCGCCGCCAGCCGCGATCGGTGGATTTGAACACGTCGAAGCTGCCGCCGCTGGCCAGCAGAACTTCGTCCATGCCGTCGCCGTCGACATCCAGCACCAGGGCCGCGCACTGCATGCCAGCGAGGGTGCAGGTCGAGTCCGAATCGCCGTTCGCCCAGTCCTGGGCGCGGAAGGTCGCCGGCAGGGTCTTGCCCGCCGGATAGACCGGCATGTTGGCGAAGTTCGGCCCCTGCCGAGCGCGGGCGAAGGCTTTCTCCTTCAGGGCGATCGCCTCGCGGGCGCGCTTGGCGACGTCGACGTTCGTGCCGGCCTCGAGCCGATCCAGCGCGTCGCGGCCGTAGCGCCCGCTGTCGAAGCGCAGGAACTGGAAGTCGAACTTGTCGGCCGTGACCTTGCCGGTCTCCAGCCGTTTGACCTGGCTTCCCACCGACAACCTCGCCGGGTCGGCGATCGGGGTGAACAGGGCGATCAGCAGCAGCACCGACACGGCCGCCATGATCAGATTGGTCGGCTCCAGCGGCTTCATCCACGCGCCCGGCCGTACGGCGGCGATGGCGTAGCCGATGGTGAAGCCGATCGCGACGACCAGATAGGCGGTCGCCAGGACCCGGTCCGGCGTCAGGCCGTACTGGTCTACGCGCAGCCACAGGGCGTAGGCGGCCAGGATCACGATCGGGATCAGCAGCAAGCCGGCGGCGCGGGCGGCCAGGCGCGGGACCAGATGCGGTGGCTCTCCGCCGTCCTGATAGGCGGCGTTGACCAGGATGATCAGGGCGGCGGCGGCGGCCAGCAGCAGGGCCGTGGCGGCCTTGGTGCCCCACAGTGGCGCCAGGCCTGTGAAAGGCAGGGTGGCCAGGAAGCCGGCGGCGATCACCACCATCAGCGGCGACAGCCAGGCCAGCAGGGTCAGGCCGACCGTTCTCACGCCACGCACCAGCCCGGCCCGGGCCTCGGTCAGCTGCACGGCCATGTGGACGGCGGCGGCGAACATCAGGCCGGTGGCCGGGAAGGCGAAGGCGGTCTCGCCGATCAGCTTCTGGATCGCCTCGACCCCGATCAGCTTGAACAGCGCGCCGGCGAGGAACAGCAGCAGCCAGAAGGCGCCGGTGAAGGCCAGCGACAGGAACAGACGGATGGCGTTGGTGCAGGCCAGGTCGAAATAGTCGGCGTACGGCGCGACCGGACGCCGCGCGGCGTCGGCCGGCTGGATCAGGTGATGGGCGATGAACAGCAGCGCCGCCGTGGCGACGAAGAGCGGCGGCGACAAGGGGCCGGCCCCCAGGCGCTCGGGCGCGGCGCCGGTCCAGGCGGCGTGGACGGCCAGGATCGCCGCCAAGGCGGCCGCGATCAGGCTCCAGGCGATCAACGACGTCCGGCGCATCGCCGACAGGGCGGCCAGCGGGATCAGCGGGACCATCAGGGCGCAGACCAGCAGCGGCGCGTAGAGCATCGGCTGGGTCGCCGGCCAGGCCTTCGACTCGTCGGCCTTCTGCAGCAGGAACAGAACGATGCCCTGGATCAGGCCGATGGCCAGGCGGATCAGGGCTGAGGTGCGGGCGGCCCTGGCGGTCGTCGTGTCCATGTCCGGCGTCTCCCCAACGGACGCGCACAGCACCACGCCCGCGAGCGGTTGTGAAGCTGGATGCGGACGGTGTCGGCGTCGAGCCCTTCCGATCGTCCTTGTTTCGCGATCAGATGACCGCCCGCTGGAGACGATGACGATGATGAAGCCGCCCGCCGCCTCGATCGACGACTACCTGGCCAAGCTGCCGGCCGACCAGCGCGCGGCGCTGGAGACCTTGCGGGGCCAGATCCGCGCGCTGGTTCCGGAGGCGGAAGAGGCGATCAGCTATGGCCTGCCGACCTTCAAGTTCAGCGGTAACCTCGTCCACTTCGGGGCGGCGGCGAAGCATTGCGCCTTCTATCCGGGCGGGGTGGTCGACCGCTTCGCCGGTCGGCTGGCCGGGTTCGAGACCGCCAAGGGCACGATCCGGTTCCAGCCCGACGCGCCGTTGCCGCCGGACCTGATCCGCGACATCGTCCAATATCGGGTCGTCCAGAACCTGGAGATCGCCGCCGAACGCGCGGCGCGGAGAAAGCGCTAACGCGCCAGCCGCCCGTCCTCCAGGGCCGCCGGCTCGAACGAGAAGATGACGCTGGGGTCCGGCTTGGCGATCCCCTTGACCAGCTTCTTGTCGCCGGCCGCGTGCAGCAGCCAGCGGATGACGTTGAGCCGGGCGGCCTTCTTGTGGTCGGCGCGGACGCAGATCCACGGGGCGACGTCCGGCGAGGAGGTGCGCATCAGCATCTCGTCGCGGGCCTTGGTGTAGTCGTCCCACTTCTCCTCGGCGACCTTGTCGAGGTCGCTGGTCTTGAAGGCCTTAAGTGGGTCGTCGCGGCGCGCCTTCAGCCGCTGGGCCTGCTCCTCGCGGCTGATGTCCAGCCAGAACTTGACGAAGCGAAGGCCGTTCTCAACCAGCATCCGCTCGAACGCCGGCACGTCCTTCAGGAACTGCTCCTGCTGTTCCGGCGTCGAGAAGCCCATCACCCGTTCGACCCCGGCCCGGTTGTACCAGGAGCGATTGAAGATCACCGCCTCGCCGCAGGCCGGTAGATATTCCACATAGCGCTGGAAGTACCATTCGCTGCGCTCGCGCTCGTTCGGCTTGGGCAGGGCCACGACGGTGGTGGCGCGCTTGGACAGGTGCTCGGTGACCCGGGCGATCGCGCCGTCCTTGCCAGCGGAATCGCGGCCTTCGAAGATCACCAGGATCTTCCAGCTGTCCTTGATCGCCTTCTTCTGCATCTCGATCAGGGCGAGCTGGAGCTGGCGAAGCTCATTTTCGTAGTCGTCTGACTTGCTCATGCGCCGACCCTACCCCCGGAAACTGTTGTTGCGCTAGAAAGACGAAATGATCCGTCTCTTCGTTCCCAACGACCTCTCCGCCGGGGCCGGCGTCGTGCCGTCCGTCGACCAGTCGCGCTACCTGACCTCGGTTATGCGCCAGTCGGTCGGCGACGCGGTTCTGCTGTTCAATGGCCGCGACGGCGAGTGGCGGGCCAACATCGTCGAGTCGACCAAGCGCGGCTGCCTGCTGAAGGCCGAGGAGCAGACCCGGCCGATGGCCTACGGGCCGGACCTCGACCTGATCGTCGCCATGGTCAAGCGCGGCCGGGTCGAGACCATCGTCGAGAAGGCCGCCGAACTGGGCGCGCGTAGGGTGCGGCTAGCAGTGACCAGACGAACGAATGTCGACTTCGTCAAGCTGGGGCGCCTGGACGCCATCGCCATGGAGGCCGCCGAGCAGACCGGCCGGCTGGACGTCCCGGAGATCGCCGATCCGGAGAAGCTGGACAAGATCCTCGATGCCTGGGACCCGGCCCGGCTCCTGGTGTTCTGCGACGAGGGCGGCGACGCCCGTCCGGCGATCGAGGCGCTGGCCGGAACCGGCGCGCCGGCCGCCATCCTGATCGGCCCCGAGGGCGGCTTCGCCCCCGAGGAACGCGAACGGCTGCGCGGGCTTTCCTTCGTCACGCCGGTGTCGCTGGGACCCCGCATCCTGCGCGCCGACACCGCCGCCATATCGGCGATGACGCTCTGGCAAGCCGCCGCGGGCGACTGGCGCTAAAAATATATGGCGAAGGTCGCCCCTTGAGGTTCGCAAAGAAAACGCCCAACTGGGAAAACGCCCAACCGGGCGAGACCGAGTTTAGCCGTCGGCGGAGAGAATGGGCCCTCTCCACCCTCAGCATCGCAACCCCTGGGGAGGGACGGCTTGCATGGCCGATACCGCTAGCGTCCAAGAGCGTCCGCTGACGCTCGCCGATCTGACCGACTATTTCGCCCAGGGCTCAAAGCCCAAGGAGCGCTTCCGCGTGGGCGCCGAGCACGAGAAGTTCGGCTTCTATCTCGGTTCGCATGCGCCCGTGCCGTACGAAGGCGGCAAGGGCGTCCATGCCCTGCTGACCGGCCTGCAGCGCTTTGGCTGGAAGCCGGTCATGGAAGGGCCGACCATCATTGGCCTTGAGCGCAACGGGGCCAATGTCAGCCTCGAGCCGGGCGGCCAGTTCGAGCTTTCCGGCGCGCCGCTGGCGACCATGCACGACATCTGCGACGAGACCGGCCAGCACCTGGACGAGGTCAAGACCGTCGCCGACGAGCTGGGCCTGGGCTTCCTGGGACTGGGCTTCTCGCCGCTATGGACGCGCGGCGAAGTGCCGATCATGCCCAAGGGGCGCTACGTGATCATGCGCAACTACATGCCCAAGGTCGGCAATCTCGGCCTCGACATGATGCTGCGCACCTGCACGGTGCAGGCCAATCTCGACTTCTCCAGCGAAGCCGACATGGTCGCCAAGTTCCGCATGAGCCTGGCCCTGCAGCCGATCGCCACGGCGCTCTTCGCCAACTCTCCGTTCACGGAAGGCAAGCCCAACGGCTTCCTGTCGGCCCGCGCCAACGTCTGGACCGATACCGACCCGAACCGCACCGGCCTGCTCGACTTCGTGTTCGAGGACGGCTTCGACTTCGAGCGTTACGCCCGCTACGCGCTGGACGTGCCGATGTACTTCGTCAAGCGCGGCGACAAGTACATAGATGTCGCCGGCCGCAGCTTCCGCGACTTCATCGAGGGCAAGCTGCCCGAACTGCCGGGCGAGATCGCCACGATGAAGGACTGGGCCGACCACACCACGACCGCCTTCCCGGAAGTTCGCCTGAAGACCTATCTGGAAATGCGCGGCGCCGACGCCGGCCCGTGGAGCCGCCTCTGCGCCCTGCCGGCGCTGTGGACGGGCGTGTTCTACGACGACGCGGCCCTGGCCGCCGCCTGGGACCTCTGTAAGGGCTGGACGATCGAGGACCGTGAAGGCCTGCGCCGCGACGTGCCGAAGCTGGCCCTGAAGGCCAAGGTCGCCGGCCGCACCGTCCAGGACGTGGCCAAGGACTTCGTGGCCATCGCCCGCTCGGGCCTGAAGAACCGCGCCCAGCTGAACGGCGGATTCCTGGACGAGACGATCTATCTGGGCGAACTGGAGCAGATCGCCGACAGCGGGATCACCCCCGCCGAGCGCCTGCTGTCGCTCTACGAGGGCGAGTGGAAGGGCGACATCGGCCGCGTCTTCACCGACTGCGCCTACTAGACGACGCGATCGACGGACGGGCGGTCTCTAGAAGATCGCCCGCGCCGCCGCGATGATTCCGACCCACAGGCTCAAGGTCATCGCCAAAGCGAACAGCCGACCCCAGGCGAAACGGCGCTGGGGCAGGGTGGTGGTCGTCGCGTGAACAGCAGACGTCCGGGAATACGAGACGTAGGCCATGGTTTCCTCCGCGCCCCTCTGGTGGGAGCTCGACCTTATGGTCACGCTCCCAGCGGTTAACGCGGGCTTAAGCCCGGCTTGACCCTATAGCGACCCAACGCCGCGGTAGGGGGTGTCGATGTCGCGCTCGACCTGATCGGGGTCGGGCATGTCGACATTGGACGGCCACCGCTCGGCCTGGCTGCTGCCCGAACCGCTGTCGGTGTGGCGCACCACCTCATCGACGTTCAACGCTTCTGTCTCCGCCGCCGTCAGGTCGCCGAGCTGGAATTCGACGTGCTCGGGATAGAAGGCGACGCGATTGCCGATCTGGCCGACGGCCGGGAACGGGTCCTCGTAGGACCACACAGCGTTCTCGATCACCTGGGCGTCGCGATAGATGGTGAAGTAGCTGGCGTCGCCCTTGTAGGGGCAGTGGGTGACCTTGTCGGTCCGGCGCAGGAACACCATCCGCACGTCGTCGCGCGGAAAGTAATAGACCGGTGGATAGTTGGCTTCCTTCAGCACCAGCACGTCGTCGCTGTCGGCGATCTCGTGACCCTCGAACAGGACCCGCACCGTGCTGGGCGCGCGCGTGATGGTGATCGGATGGCTCTCGTCGGGGATCTTCATGGGGGGCTCCCGCTGGAAAGGGTTCGCCGTGCAAACGCGCGAGGCGGCGGCAAAGCTTCAAACCAAAGATTGGGACACCCGGGCCGCCCGGCAAGGCGTTGCTTGTGAAACGCAGGCCCGCGTGATCTTCTCCCCGCCAATTGGGGCCGGCGAGGACGATTTGACCAAGGGGGGTCGGGTTCTCGCCACTCGTCACGTTCAAGGCTAGCGTATGAATATCGTTATCGCCGCGGGCATTCTGGTCACGCTGGTGACCGGCATTCCCGTCGTCATCCAGCTGCTGAAAGGCCATCCGCGCGGCCTGATCATCTGCTTCCTGGCCGAGATGTGGGAGCGCTTCTCCTACTACGGCATGCGGGGCCTGCTGATCTTCTACCTGACGCAGCACTTCCTGTTCGACCCGAAGGTCGCCAGCGGCCACTACGGCTCCTACACCTCGCTGGTCTATATCGTGCCGCTGCTGGGCGGCTTCCTGGCCGACCGCTATCTGGGCACCCGCAAGGCCGTCGCGTTCGGGGCGATCCTGCTGGTCGCCGGCCACCTGACCATGGCGATCGAGGGCAAGCCCGCCGTCCAGACCCTGACCTATGGCGGCCAGGTCTACGAGTTCCAGGCCGAGGGCCGGGGCGACGAACGCGTGGCCAAGATGATCGTGGCCGGCAAGCCCTACGCGGTCACCGCGACCGAGACGGGCGACTTCGCGATCAAGGGCCTGCCCGCCGACGCCGCCGTTCCCGCCGTCCTGGCCAAGGGCCAGTACAGGTTGGACGTGAAGGACCGCGACCCGCTGTACCTGAACATCTTCTGGCTGGCCCTGTCGCTGATCATCGTGGGCGTCGGCTTCATGAAGGCCAATGTCGCCACCCTGGTCGGCCAGCTCTATCCGCAGGGCGATCCGCGCCGCGACCCGGGCTTCACCCTCTACTACTACGGCATCAACCTCGGCTCGTTCTGGGCCGCGATCCTGTGCGGCGTGCTGGGGGTGAATGTCGGCTGGTGGGCCGGCTTCGGCGCGGCCGGCCTGGGGATGCTGGTCGGCTTCCTGATCTTCGTGCTGGGCAAGCCCTGGCTGCTGGGCCGCGGCGAGCCACCGGCGGGCGCCAAGCTGAAGGAAAAGGTCGCCGGTCCGATCTCCCGCGAGATCGTGATCTACGGCGTCTCGATGGCGGCCGTGGTGGTGGTGTTCCTGCTGGTGCAGCACACGCCGGTGGTCAGCGCGACCCTGCTGGCCGGGATGTTCGGCTCGCTGGGCTACATCCTCTGGTTCGCCTTCGCCAAGTGCGAGAAGGTCGAGCGCGAGCGCCTGTTGCTGGCCACGGTGCTGGTGTTGGGCGCGGTGGTGTTCTGGACCCTGTTCGAGCAGGCCGGCTCGTCGCTGAACCTGTTCGCGGCCACCAACGTCAATCTGAAGCTGCTGTCCAAGCCGGTCGAATGGTTCGGCGGCGCGGTGGTGCTGGGCGCGCCCGAGCAGCTGGCCGCCGCTGGGATCTCCACGACCGGCAAGCTGTGGGTCAACACGGCCTTCAACGCCGCCCAGACCCAGGCGATCAACGCCGGCTGGATCCTGATCTTCGCCCCCGTCTTCGCCGCCCTGTGGACGGTGCTGACGGCGCGCAAGATCAACCCCAATCCGATCGTCAAGTTCGGCCTGTCGCTGGTCCAGGTCGGGGCGGGCTTCCTGATCCTGCTGATCGGGGCCCGGTTCGCCGACGGCGCCTTCAAGATGCCGCTGATCTTCCTGGTGCTGATGTACATGCTGCACACCAGCGGCGAGATGTTTATGTCGCCGGTCGGTCTGTCGCAGATGACCAAGCTGTCGCCGCTGTCGATCGTCTCGTTCGTGATGGCCGTCTGGTACATGGCTCTGGCCATGGCCAACCTGTTCGGCGGCTGGATCGCCGCCATCGCCTCGACCGAGACCATCGGCGGCCAGGTGCTGGACCCCGCCGCCGCCATGACCCAGTCGCTGCTGGTGTTCAAGGTGATCGGCCTGGCGGCCATCGGGATCGGCGTGCTGTTCCTGGTGCTAGCGCCGTTCCTCAAGAAGTGGTCGCACGGCTCGGACGACACCACCGTCGCGCCGATCGGCGACCCATCGGTCTCCAGCCAGGCCTAGCGCCCGGCTAGAGGAACGAAGGGCCCCAGCGACGAACTGGGGCCCTTCTCCAAGGCGTGGAGGGGCCACGCCTCACCTCAGGTGGGAACGGCCTTCGCGGTGGCTCAAACCGCGGAGGCCGCTTTCCGCTCCTACCCGAAGCTCTTTCGCACCTTGAGGAACAGGTACGGTTCGAACGGCGTCTCGCGCGTCTCGACCTGGGTGACGATTCCGGACGCGCGGTTGCCCGCGTACAGGACGCGTGTGCGAGTCTTGTGACGTCCGGTCAGGTTGGCCATCTCGGTGCGGATGGTCAGGTCCCGGCGCGGACGCCATTCGAAGAATCCCTGCAGAAACGGCTCGTAGGCGAACGTGCGCACCTCGCCGATGCGGTAGTAGCGCTGCTCGTTCTGGCAGGACGTGCTGGCGCCCCAGCTCCACTTGCCGCCGGGCATGTCACGGGTGAAGCTCACATTGCAGGTGAACGGCGTCTGGCCCGAGATGCGGCGCTTGACGTGGGTGGTGGGATCGGTGACCTCGCTTTCGGCCCACGACAGGCGCGCCTTCAGCTGACCGCCGCTGATCGAAAGCTTGTCGGTCGGCACGGTCACATTGACCTGGTAGAGGTCGTTGACGCCGTCGCCGATATTGCCGGGCGCCTCGAAGACCGACTTGATCGGAATGAGGTCGACGACGTCCTGGATCTCGGCGTGGCGCCAGCTGACGACGACCGCGCCGCCACCCCAGAAACGCTTCTCCCACGCGGTCTCGATCACCCACCGGCGCTCGGGCACCAGGTCCGGATTGCCGGCGTCGACCGTGCCGGTCTCGGTGCCGGCCGACGAGACGAAGTCGCCGAAGTCCAACTGGCCGACCTCGCGCTCGACCCGCACGCGCAGCTGATCGGTCGTGGTCGGCGACCAGGTCGCTAGCACGCGGGGCTTGGGATAGAAGAACGACTTCGACAGGTCGCTGTCGCCGCTCTGGCTGATGCGCGAGACTTCCATGCGGGCCCCGGCCTCGACGTTCAGCTTCGGGCTGGCCCGCCAGATCGCCTTGCCCGACAGTTCGCCGCGCAGTTCCTCGACCTTGACCTGGGCCGCCGGCAGGGGAAGCGAGACGCTGTTCTCGAAATAGGTCGTGTCGCCGTCCAGGACATTATAGGCGCCCTCGAGGCCGGCCTCGAACGACAGGTTGTCCGAGCGCCGGTGCTTCAGCTCCGAGCGCAGGATCGTCTCGCCGGTATCGGTGCGGGACTTGTAGTCGACCGACAGGGTGGGGACGTCGAAGGTCGAGCCGTAGATCTCGCGGCCCAGGTTCTGCAGCGCCACCAGCTGCAGGTCGGTGCGGTCGGAGAGCTTGCGATCGTAGCGGGCGCCGAACTCGCCAGTCCAGTTGTGCAGCTTCTCGCCGGTAACCTCGCGAGCCGGGGCCGGGAAGACCCGAGTGGCGGTCACGTCCCGGTCGTAGCCGAAATATTCCAGCTTGGCGTTGACCTTGGTCTTGCCGCCCAGGATCGGCTGCTCCGCCGCGCCGCGCAGGACGTAGTTGTAGATGGTGTCATAGGCCTTCAGGGCGTCCTTCGAAGTCGGGACGCCCGCGCCGTTGGCGCGCAGGCGCACGCCGCCGTCGTAGGTGTTGTCCGTGCGGTCGATGGTGGCTTTCAGCGAGCCTTCCAGGGCGGTGTCGCCCTCGCGACGCGAGCCTTCCAGCTCCAGGATCGGACCGAAGAAGCCGTCCGGATAATAGTAGGTCTGGAGGTTGACGACCTTCTGCACCTGGACCGTGCGCTTGAGCACGATGTTGGCCATGACCGTGCGGCCCTGCATGTCGATGCCCGGCGCGCCGCCGCGGATCAGGTCGACCCGCTCGACGGTCGGGGCCGCGATCCGGCGCAGCATGTCCTCCAGCGACTCGTTCTTGGTCGTCGGGCGCTCGCCGTTGATCAGCACATTGCCGGAGGTGCCGGCGTAGCCGCGGGCGCTGTCGCCCTGCTCCAGCGTGAAGCCAGGCAGCCGAGTGATCATGTCCAGCGCGGTGCTGGGCTGGGCGGCGGCGAAGAATTCGGGCGGGTAGGGAATGACACCGCGCTGGGCGGGGTCGACGTCCTGGGCGGCCGCGGCCGCCGCGGCGCCAGCCGTGCCGACGGCCTGATCGTCGTCCAGAGGCGCGGCGCCGGCGAGGGCGATCAATAACGCGGTCGCGAACATCGTCGGGGTCCCCCTGCGGCCCCTTCCCGGGGAGCGCTTTTTGATGGGGGCAACGTGGCGGCGGGGCGTCGCCGATGAAAGTTACAAGCGTGAAATGTGGATTAAACCTTGGAAAGGTTGTCATTGATCATCGGCATGGATCGGCTTGCGGCCGGCGGTTCCAGGCCATAGGTGCGGGTCTTGGACGGGAGGGATCCGATGACCGACACCGTGACGCCGCTGACGGCGGAGGATCTCGCCGGCGCGGACGGCGAGGCGCTGCTGGCGCTGAACAACGCCCACGCCGTCGAGCTGTCCTGGCTGGAGCCGGAGCGACTGGCGCATCTGGTCGACGAGGCCTTCGTGGCCCGCCGGGTCGGCGAGGCCGACGCCCTGCTGCTGACCTTCGACCAGGCGGCCGACTACGACAGCCCGAACTTCCTGTGGTTCCGAGAGCGCTACCCGGCCTTCGTCTATGTCGACCGGGTGGTGGTGGCCGACAGCGCGCGGGGACGAGGTCTCGCGCGGCGGCTCTATGACGACCTGTTCGCGGCGGCCAAGGCGGCCGGCCATGAACGGATCGTCTGCGAGGTCAATTCCGATCCGCCCAATCCGGCCTCGGACAGGTTCCACGCCGCGCTGGGGTTCGTTCCCGTCGGGACGGCCGAGATCCACGGCGGCAAGAAGACGGTGACGTATCTGGAGCGGCGGCTCTAAACCCGCTCTTCCCGGCTTTCGCCGGGGAGAGCGGAGTGAGGATTAGACCGCCGTCCCGCCCACCGTCAGGCCGGTGATCTTCAGGCTCGGTTGGCCCACGCCGACCGGCACGCCCTGGCCGGACTTGCCGCAGACGCCGATGCCGGGGTCGAAGTCGAAGTCGTTGCCGATCATCGTCACCCGGGTGAGGGCGCTGGGGCCGTCGCCGATCAGGGTCGCGCCCTTGACCGGGGCGGTGATCTTGCCGTCCTCGACCAGATACGCCTCGGTGCACTGGAAGACGAACTTGCCGTTGGTGATGTCGACCTGGCCGCCGCCGAAATTGGCGCAGTAGAGGCCGCGCTTCATCGAGGCGATCATTTCCTGGGGATCGTCGTTGCCCGCCAGCATGCCGGTGTTGGTCATGCGCGGCATCGGCATGTGGGCGTAGGACTGGCGGCGACCGTTGCCGGTGGCCTTCATGCCCATCAGCCGCGCGCTCATCCGGTCGTGCATGTAGCCGACGAGGATGCCGTCCTCGATCAGGATGGTGCGCTCGGTCGGGGTGCCCTCGTCGTCGACGGTCAGCGAGCCCCGGCGGCCCGGCAGCGAGCCGTCGTCGAACACCGTGACGCCCTTGGCCGCCACGCGCTCGCCGATACGGCCCGAGAAGGCGCTGATGCCCTTGCGGTTGAAGTCGCCCTCCAGGCCGTGACCGACGGCCTCGTGCAGCAGCACACCGTTCCAGCCGGGGCCGAGCACCACGTCCATTTCGCCGGCCGGGCAGGCGACCGCGTCGAGATTGACCAGCGCCATGCGCAGGGCCTCGTCGACCTGGTCTTGCCACTTGTCCGGCGAGATCCAGGCCGCGAAGCCGGCGCGGCCGCCAGCCCCGGACGAGCCGTTCTCGCGGCGGCCGTCCTTCTCGACGGTGACCTGGACATTGACCCGCACCAGAGGGCGCACGTCGCGGATCAGCTTGCCGTCGGCGCGCAGGATCTCGACCACGCGACGCTCGCCGGCCATCGAGGCCATCACCTGGACGACACGCGGGTCGCGGGCGCGGGCGAAGGCGTCGATCTCCTGCAGCAAGGAGACCTTGTCGGAGAAGTCGGGCGACGCGACCGGATTGTCCTCGCCATAGAGCTTTTCGTTGGTCGAGCGCGGCGCCTCGGCCGAGACGCCGGCATGGCCGCGCTTGGCCAGGCTGGCCGAATCGGCGGCGCGGCGGATGGCGGCCTCGCTGATCTCGGCGGCGTGGGCGTAGCCCGCCGTCTCGCCGGCCACGACGCGCAGGCCGAAGCCCTCGCCGCTGTCGTAGGAGGCGCTCTTGAGGCGCCCGTCGTCGAAGACGAAGGCTTCGCTCTCGGAGCGTTCGAGGAACAGTTCGCCGTCGTCGGCGCCGGCCAGGGCCTCGCCCAGGATCGATCGGGCGGCTTGGGGGTCGACGCCGGCGGCGTCCAGCAGGGAAAGCGAAGAAGCGGGGAGAGGAGCGTTCATGAGCCTACAGGTAGGCTTTCCGAACGCGTCCGTCACCCCGCCCCTATTGTCGCAAGCGACCGGATCAGTACTCGCGGCGGATTTCGCCCGAGCCGCTGATCTCGCTGCTGACGAGCTTGGGCTCGGTGCGCAGCTCGACGTCGCCGCTGCCGGAGATGTCGATCTTGGCCTTGCCCGTGGCGAACAGCGCGCCGCCGCCGCTGCCGGAGACGTCGAACACCGCGTCCTTGGCCTTAAGGTCGGCAAGGTTCACGTAGCCCGAGCCCGAATTGTCGACCGCGACGCTGTCGACCCGGCCCGCGGCCTCGACGTCGCCGCTGCCGCTGACCGTCACGGCGAAGGCGGGATGGTCGTAGCGGCGGATCTCCAGATCGCCCGATCCGCGCACGTCGAACTTGGTGACGTCCGGCGCGATGACCGTGATCTTCACGCGGTCGGAGTCGCTCTCCACCCGGATGCCGTGATTGTCGATGGTCAGGCTGTCGTGGTCGATGTCGTCGCCTTCGTCGAGGCTGATGCGGCCGCCATCGACGCGCAGCCGATCGATGTAGCGCTTCGGTCCCGAGGCCACGATCTTGGCCTCCGCGCCCTGGATGAACACCACGTCGACCGGCAGGTCGATGATCAACTGGTCCTTGCCCGTCCAGGCGAAGGTGCGGTCGACGGCCGGCGAAGGTCGCTCGCCGGCGACGCGGATATGGCGGCCCGTGCGGATCACCTTGCCGTTCTCACGGACGATGATGGTGTCACCGTCGTTGTCGAACGGAAGCGTCCAGCCGTTCTTCATGATTTCCGGGCCGGCGATGGCCGCCACCCCGGCGAAGCAGGCGATGGCGAGCGCGAAGCTGGCGACGCCGACAATGAGTGTGTTGCGGATCAACATGGTCCCCTCCTCGCGCCCATCAGGCCTGGTTCATGGCCGGCTTCAGGAGCCGGAAGTGCAGTCGGCCGTACCAGACGACCGCGTTGACGACGCCGACCGTGACGGCGGTCAGCAGGGCGCCGAGGAATGTGGCCGTGGCCATCAGGCCCAGGCCCGCCAGGAAGGCGGTGATCGGCCCGCCCGGGGGCAGGGTCAGCGGCCCCATGGCGAAGACGAAGCCGCCGGCGATGAATAGGGTGATGACCGCGACCAGGACCCCGAACAGCGCTCCCAGCACGCCCATCAGCAGGGGCAGCAGGAACATCACGTCCAGCGCGCCCAGGCCCAGCAGGGCGATGACGGCGGCCACGGCGTTGGAAGGGTTCTTGCGCTCTTCCCACTGCTTGAGGCCGGCTTCGGCGCGCATTTCGCGGGCCAGGCGATCGGGATCGCCGAGCGCGGCGGCCGTCTCGGCCTCGCTGCGGCCCGCGTCCTGGGCGTCGGCGAAGTGGGCCTCGTGGTCGGCGACGATGTCGGCGATCGTGGTCACCGGCAGGCCGGCCAGGCCTCGGCGAAGGCGGGCGATGAATTCGGCGCGGGTCATGCGGAGGCTCCCACGATGTCGTTCACCGCATTGGCGAACGTGGTCCACTCGGCCTTTTGCTGCTCGAGGCTTTGGCGCCCCAGCGTGGTCAGGCGGTAGTACTTGCGCGGCGGACCGCTCTGGCTTTCGACCAGATAGGTCTCGACCAGCCCATCCGACTGCATGCGGCGCATCAGCGGATAGATCGTCCCTTCCCCCATATCGATGTCCCTCGTGAGCCTGCTGGCGATCTCGTAGGCGTAGCTGTCGGCGTGCGAGAGCAGGGCCAGCACGCACAGCGCCAGCACGCCTTTCTTCAATTGGATTTCAATGGCTTCCGGCACGATGTCCTCGCCTCCTTGGATGCTCTCTTCTACCGCCAGGTACTGAGTGATGCAAGGTACCTACTGATGAACGATACGTAATGATGCGGAAAGCCGTTTCGCCGACTTGGGAAGCCGCAGAGCGCTCAGCCGGGGATAACCGGGCAATCCCATGCCCCGCGCGTGGTCTCTGGCGCTTGGCAACCGCTGGCGATGCGCGTATGCAGCCTCCGGACCGGTCCTTGGGGCGGGCTGTGCGTCGATGCGCGACTTAAGGTCGGCGAAGTCGATGGCGGAGCGTCGGATCGAGGATCGTAAGTGCAAGTCGGCGCGGCGCGGCCTCCAGGGGTCGATCCGCCGCCGAAACGGGCCGTGAGGGATATGAAGGCGCAATTTTCGGGGATTCGGCGGATCATGACGGGCGCGTCCGCCCTCGCCGCTACGATGGCTTTCGCGGGGCAGGCCCTCGCCGAGGATCTGATGGGCCAGCCCACGCCGGGCGCCATCGACCTTCAGCCCGCCGCGTCGGAGCTGAAGCACCACGCGATCTGGTTCCACAACATCATCCTGATGCCGATCATCACGGGCATCACCCTGCTGGTGCTGGGCCTGCTGATCTGGATCGTGGTGCGCTACAACAAGAAAGCGAACCCCGTCCCGGCCAAGTTCAGCCACAACACGACGGTCGAGATCGTCTGGACCCTGGTTCCGGTCCTGATCCTGATGGTCATCGCCATCTTCTCGTTCCGCCTGCTGTTCCACTACAACGACATGCCCAAGCCCTACATGACCGTGAAGGCCACGGGCTATCAGTGGTACTGGGGCTACGAGTATCCGGATCAGAAGATCAGCGAGATCGTGTCGCTGCCGCTGACCAAGGAACAGGCGCAGGCCAAGAAGGTCCCGTACCTGCTGGCCGCCGACAAGGCGATGGTCGTTCCCGTCAATCAGGTCGTCCGCGTCCAGGTCACCGGCGCCGACGTGATCCACGCCTTCGCCCTGCCGGCCTTCGGTCTGAAGATCGACGCCATTCCGGGCCGTCTGAACGAAACCTGGTTCAAGGCCGAGCGCACCGGCGTGTTCTACGGCCAATGCTCTGAACTCTGCGGCGTCGACCACTCGAACATGCCGATCGAGATCCACGTGGTCTCGCAGGGCGAGTTCGACGCCTGGGTCAAGGAGAAGGCCGCTCCGCCGGCTCCGGCCGCCGCGCCGGCCGCTCCGGCCGCCGCCGCCGCGACCCCCGCTTCGGCTCCGGCCGCTCCCGCTTCCGCTCCGGCCGCGGCTCCCGCCGCGCCGGCGGCCTAAGATACGATCGCAGGATAGAAGTCCGATGGCTCACGCCGCAGACACTCACGACCACGGCGGTCACGACGACGCCGACCACAAGCCGCCTTTCTTCGCCCGCTGGTTCTTCTCGACGAACCACAAGGACATCGGCACGCTGTACATCCTGTTCGCCATCATGGCGGGCCTGGTCGGCGGCGCCCTGTCGGGCCTGATCCGCTGGGAGCTGATGGAGCCGGGCATCCAGGTGTTCTCGGACACCGGCGTGCTGGCCCAAATGGGTCTGTTCAAGGGCAAGCACGGCTATAACGCCGTCGTCACCGCCCACGCCCTGATCATGATCTTCTTCATGGTCATGCCCGCCATGATCGGCGGTTTCGGCAACTGGTTCGTTCCGATCATGATCGGCGCGCCGGACATGGCCTTCCCGCGGATGAACAACATCTCGTTCTGGCTGCTGGTCGCCGCCTGGGTCCTGCTCTGCACCTCGATGTTCGTCGACGGCGGTCCGGGCCACGGCTTCGGCGGCGGCTGGACGATCTATCCGCCGCTGTCGACGATCGGCCACAAGGGTCCGGCCATGGACCTGGCGATCCTGTCGCTCCACCTGGCCGGCGCTTCGTCGATCCTGGGCGCGATCAACTTCATCACGACGATTTTCAACATGCGCGCGCCGGGCATGACCCTGCACCGCATGCCGCTGTTCGCCTGGTCGGTGCTGATCACCGCCTTCCTGCTGCTGCTGTCGCTGCCCGTCCTGGCCGGCGCCATCACCATGCTGCTGACCGACCGCAACTTCGGCACGCACTTCTTCGACCCGTCGGCCGGCGGCGACCCCGTCATGTTCCAGCACCTGTTCTGGTTCTTCGGCCACCCGGAAGTGTACATCCTGATCCTGCCGGGCTTTGGCATCATCAGCCACATCGTCTCGACCTTCTCCAAGAAGCCGGTGTTCGGCTACCTGGCGATGGCCTACGCGATGGTCGCCATCGGCTTCGTCGGCTTCGTCGTGTGGGCGCACCACATGTACACGGTCGGCATGAGCATCAACCTGCGCGCCTATTTCGTGGCCGCGACGATGATCATCGCCGTCCCGACGGGCGTGAAGATCTTCAGCTGGATCGCCACGATGTGGGGCGGCTCGCTGGACTTCAAGACGCCGATGCTGTGGGCGATCGGCTTCATCTTCCTGTTCACCGTCGGCGGCGTGACCGGCGTGGTCCTGTCGAACGCCGGCATCGACTACAGCCTGCACGACACCTATTACGTCGTCGCGCACTTCCACTACGTGCTCAGCCTGGGCGCCGTGTTCGCCATCTTCGCCGGCTTCTTCTACTGGTTCGAGAAGATGTGGGGCGTGAAATACAACGAGTTCCTGGGTTGCACGCAGTTCTGGATCATGTTCGTCGGCGTGAACCTGGTGTTCTTCCCGCAGCACTTCCTGGGCCTGCAGGGCATGCCGCGTCGCTACGTCGACTATCCGGAAGCCTTCGCCAAGTGGAACTACGTGTCGTCGGTCGGCTACATGATCACCGCCGTGGGCGTGCTCGTGTTCCTGGTCCTGCTGGCGGAGGCCGCGATCCGTCGCCGCAAGGCCGAGGCCAACCCGTGGGGCGAAGGCGCCACCACGCTGGAATGGACCCTGTCCTCGCCGCCGCCGTTCCACCAGTTCAGCGAACCGCCGGTGATCCGGGAAGACGGCCACCACTGAGGCTCGTCGTCCTTAACCGGACTTGAGAAAGCGGGGCGCGGTCGGGATCCTTAAGGGTCCAGGCCGCGCCCTTCGCCCATTGAAGACCGATATATTCCCCTCGATGTCGAAGACCCTCGCCATGACCTCGGAGACCGTTCAGCCGGACACCACAGAGACCGCGCGTTGGCAGGACTATTTCCAGCTGATGAAGCCGCGCGTCATGTCCCTGGTCGTGTTCACCGGCCTGACCGGCCTGCTGGCCGCCCGCGCGCCGATCCATCCGGTGCTGGGCGCGATCGCGGTGTTGTGCATCGCCGTCGGAGCCGGGGCCTCGGGCGCGCTGAACATGTGGTACGACGCCGACATCGACCAGCAGATGCGCCGCACGCGCGGCCGTCCGGTCCCCGCCGGCAAGGTCAAGGCCGAGGAAGCCGCCTCGCTGGGCGTGGTGCTCTCGCTCCTCTCGGTGATGTTCCTGGGCTTCGCGATCAACTGGTTCGCGGCCGGCCTGCTGGCCTTCACCATCGTCTTCTACGCCGTCGTCTACACGATGTGGCTCAAGCGCTGGACGGCGCAGAACATCGTCATCGGCGGGCTCGCGGGAGCGCTCCCGCCCGCGATCGGCTGGGCCGCGGCCACGGGCTCGGCCCCGCTGAACGCGTGGCTGATGGTGGCGATCATCTTCTTCTGGACCCCGCCGCACTTCTGGGCCCTGTCGCTGTACGTCACCACCGACTACGCCAAGGCCGGGGTGCCGATGCTGCCGGTGGTCAAGGGCGCCAAGGAGACGCGCAAGCAGATCCTGCTCTACAGCCTGCTCTTGATCCCGATCTGCCTGTCGCCGGTGCTGACCGGCCTGGGCGGCCCGATCTACCTGGCCGTGGCGGCCCTGGGCGGCGTAGTGTTCCTGATCCTGGCGGCGCGCGTGTTCGCCAGCAAGGCCGGCGACGCGGCCGACCCGCGCGTGGCGGACCGCGCGCTCTACGACGTCTCCGAGGACGAGAAGGCCGCCGGCTCGAAGGCCGCGCGCAACCTGTTCGCCTTTTCGATCCTGTATCTTTTCGCCCTGTTCGCCGCCCTGCTGGGCGAGGCCGTGGCGGGCGTGCGCGCCCTGGAGCTGCTGAAGTGAATCAACCCCCAAACAACCTTGGCGATAAGGACGCGGCCAAGAAGGCTCGGGAAGGGCGCAACATCGCGCTCGGCCTGGGTCTGGTGGCCTTCGTCATCCTGGTCTTCGTCGTCACCCTCGTAAGGCTCGGCGCCAATGTCGCGCATCCCCACCCCTAAGGCGGATCTCACGCCGCAGGAGCTTGCCGCCCGCCGCAACGGCAAGGTGGCCCTGATCTGCGCGGCCGCGTTCTTCGGCATGGTCGGCGCGGCCTATGCCGCCGTGCCGCTGTACAAGCTGTTCTGCCAGGCCACCGGCTTCGACGGCACGGTCCGCAAGGCGGTGGCCAAGCCGACCCGGATCCTGGATCGCAAGATCAAGGTCCGCTTCGACGCCAACATCCGCGAGCTGCCGTGGCGGTTCCAGACCTTGCAGGCCAGTCAGGACATCCGCATCGGCGACACGGGCCTGGCCTTCTTCAAGGTCTCCAACCCGACCGACAAGCCGCAGACCGGCCGGGCCCTCTACAACGTGGTGCCCGAATCGGCCGGTCCGTACTTCCAGAAGCTGGAGTGCTTCTGCTTCACCAGCCAGACGATCCAGCCCCACCAGACGGTGGAGTTCCCGGTCGTCTATTTCGTGGATCCCCAGTTCGCGGACGATCCCGAAACCAAGGGCAAGAACGAGATCACGCTCTCGTACACGTTCTTCCCGGCCGTCGATGACGGCAAGAGCAGCAAAGTGGCCGCTTCGGCGACGCCTCGTATCGTCGAACCCCTTGGCGGCGCACCGTCGAGAGGGCTATAGCGTTCACAACGACCACGGCGCGGGGGGACCAGCGACCGTGCTCAGAGGGATATAAGGGTTAGCAGCAACATGGCCGGCGCCGTCAAACACGACTACCACATCCTTCCGCCCAGCCCGTGGCCCTTCGTGGGTTCGGCCTCGGCCACCGTCATGGCGATCGGCCTCATCGGCTGGATCAAGGGCGGCGTGTTCGGCATCGAGAAGGGCAACTGGGCCATCTTCGCCGCCGGCGTCGCGGGCGTGCTCTACACCATGTTCGGCTGGTGGTCGGACGTGGCCAAGGAAGCCAAGGCCGGCGACCACACCCCGGTCGTCTCCATCGGCCTGCGCTACGGCATGATCCTGTTCATCGCCTCGGAAGTCATGTTCTTCGTGGCGTGGTTCTGGATGTTCTTCGAGATGGCGCTGTTCCATCATCACCGCACGCTGTCGGCGATCGAGGAAGTCCGCACCGCCTGGGCCACCTGGCCGCCCGCCGGCGTCGAGACCGTCTCGCCCTGGCACCTGCCGCTGGTCAACACCCTGACCCTGCTGCTCTCGGGCACCACCGTCACCTGGGCCCACCACGCGCTGCAGGTCGGCGACCGTAAGGGCGCCAAGTGGGGCCTGATCCTGACCATCCTGCTGGGCGCTCTGTTCACCTGCATCCAGGTCTACGAGTACAGCCACATCAACCACGAGCAGCTGTTCTATTCGGAAGCCGCCGTGAACTCGGGCCTCTATGGCTCGACCTTCTTCCTGGCCACCGGCTTCCACGGCTTCCACGTGTTCGTCGGCACCCTGTTCCTGATCGTCTGCCTGATCCGCCTGCTGAACGGCGCCTTTACGCCCAAGCAGCACTTCGGCTTCGAGGCGGCCGCCTGGTACTGGCACTTCGTGGACGTGGTCTGGCTGTTCCTGTTCGCATTCATCTACGTGATCTTCGGGGGCTCGCCCCACTAGATCGAAAGATCCCGAGGGGCCCGGAACGCCAGACAGCGTTCCGGGCCTTTTTCGTTTTGAGGCTTAGTCCACGATGACCAAGACCAACCCCTACGCCGCCGGCGCGCGCGGCCTGTGCCCCCACTGCGGCGAGGGCTATCTGTTCGACGGCTTTCTGAAAGTCGCGCCGCGCTGCGAGGCCTGCGGTTTCGAGCTGGGCAAGTTCGAGACCGGCGACGGCGCGGCGACGTTCGTGATCCTGATCGCCGGGACGGTCTGCGCGTTCGGGGCGCTGTTTTCGATGTTCGCCTGGAACTGGCCGGTCTGGCTGCTGCTGTTGGTCTGGCTGCCGGCGGTGTTCGTGATCACGCTCGGCTTGATGCGGCCGGCCAAGGGCCTGATGGTCGCCGCCCAGATTGCTCAGAAGGCCTCCGAAGCGGGACGGGGCGATGTCTGACGTCCAGACGCGGAAGCCTGGCTTCCCGGTCGGCCTGACGGTCGCGACGGGTATCGCCTTCGCCCTCCTCTGCGGCCTGGGCGCCTGGCAGGTCCAGCGGCTGCATTGGAAGCAAGGCGTCCTGGCGCGAATCGAAACCCTGAAGACGGCGCCGGCCTTGCCGCTGATCCAGGTGCTGACGGCCGACGCCCGGCCCGAGGACCTGGCCTGGACCCGGGTCAGCGTCGATTGCGGCGACGTCGCCGGTGCGTCTCTACCGCTGGTCTATGGTGTCCGCGACGGCGACGTGGTCTGGCGCGCCCAGGCTCCCTGCGCCGTGCTGGCCGGGCCCTACAACATGATCCTGGTGGATCGTGGCGTTGTCTCGGCCCTGACGGGCCAGGTCGCGCCGCCGCCGCGATCCTTCGACGCGCCCCGTCACGTCGTCGGCGTACTGACGCCAATCAAGCAGCTGGGCGGCGACCGCGCCAAGATCCTGAGCCGCTTCCCCGGCCGCAAGCCAGCGCCGCTGGTGCTGATGGCCGAGGCCGAGACGCCGGCGCCCGCCGAAATCGCTCCCGCGCCGCTGCCGGCAGAAATTTCCAATCGGCACCTGGAATACGCCCTGACGTGGTTCGGTCTTGCCGTAACCCTGCTGTTTATCTATGCCGCCATGCTCTGGCGGAGATTGAGACCCTGATGCGCTACGTGTCGACCCGCGGCCAGTCCGCGTCCATCGGCTTCCTGGATGCGGTGCTGGCCGGCCTGGCCCCCGACGGCGGCCTGTACGTGCCCTCCGAATGGCCCAGCTTCTCGGCCAAGGAGATCGCCGGCTTCGCGGGCAAGCCCTACGCCCAGGTGGCCGCCGCCGTGGTCGGCAAGTTCGTCGGCGACGACATTCCGACCGATGACCTGGCCGACATGTGCGAGGAGGCCTACGCCACCTTCGCCCACACGGCCGTCGTCCCGCTGAAGCAGCTGACCGCCAACCGTTACCTGCTGGAGCTGTTCCACGGCCCGACCCTGGCCTTCAAAGATGTTGCGATGCAGCTGCTGGGCCGCCTTTACGACTATGTGCTGGAACGCCAGTCGCGGAAGATGACCATTATCTGCGCCACCTCGGGCGACACCGGCGGCGCGGCCGTCGAGGCGTTCCGGGGCCGCAAGAACGCCCGCATCGTCGCCCTCTTCCCGGAAGGCCGGATCAGCGAGGTGCAGCGCCGGTTCATGACCACGGCGACCGACAGCAATGTCGCCTGTGTCTCGATCCTGGGCTCGTTCGACGACTGCCAGCACATCGTCAAGTCGGCGTTCCAGGATGACCAGTTCCGCCACGCCGTCGACCTGTCAGGCGTCAACTCGATCAACTGGGCGCGGATCGCGGCCCAGAGCGTCTACTACTTCACCGCCGCCGTCGCCCTGGGCGCGCCGCAGCGCGAGGTGGCCTTCGTGGTGCCGACCGGCAATTTCGGCGACGCCTACGCCGCCTTCGTGGCCAAGAAGCTGGGCTTGCCGATCCATTCGGTGACCGCCGCCACCAATTCCAACGACATCCTGGCCCGCGCCTTCGAGGACGGCCGCTATGCGCGCGGCGCGGTGGCGGCGACCCAGAGCCCGGCCATGGACATCCAGGTCGCCTCCAACTTCGAGCGCCTCTATTTCGAAGCCGTGCGTCGCGACGGCGTCGAGACCGGCCGCGCCTTCCGCGCCTTCGCCGACACCGGCCTGCTGGACATTCCGCCCGGCGCCCACGGCTGGATGCGCGAGCTGTTCCGCGGCGCGTCGGTCAGCGAGGCCGACACCGCCAAGACCATGCTGGCGACGCTGAACGAAACCGGCGAGGTCGTCGATCCGCACACGGCCGTCGGCCTGGCCGCCGCCGCGGGCGTGCGTGTCGATCCGTCGATCCCGGTGGTGGTGCTCTCGACCGCTCACCCGGCCAAGTTCCCCGAGGCCGTGCTGGCCGCTACCGGCCTTGCCCCGACGACGCCGCGCGCCACGCCGGACCTCTCCAAGAAGCCGGAGAAATTCGAGCGCCTGCCGGCCGACGGTTCGTCGGTAAAGGCCTTCGTGCGGACCTTCGTGGCCAATAGTTGAGGCCGGACTGGCGTTTAGGCGCGCGAGCGCCTAGATACCGCCGCTCATGACCGCTTCCCTCCGCACCCTCCCCAACGGCGTCCGTGTCGTCTGCGACCCGATGCCGGGTCTCGAAACCCTGGCCCTGACGGTCGTGGCGGGACGGGGAGCGACCTACGAGGATCCGGCGCGCTCGGGCTGGTCGCACCTGCTGGAACACATGGTGTTCAAGGGCGCTGGCGCGCGCTCGGCCCGAGACATCGTCGAGGTGATCGAGAGCGAAGGCGGCTCGATCAACGCCGCCACCGGCTATGAGCGCACCAGCTTCCAGGTCCGCGCCCTGAAGGGCGGCCTGGACCTTGGCATGGACGTCATCGCCGACCTGGTTCGTCGCCCAACGCTGGATCCGGCCGACCTGACCCGCGAGAAGCAGGTGGTCGCCCAGGAGATCGCCGAGGCCGCCGACGCGCCCGACGACTATGTCTTCGACCTGATCCAGCGCGCGGCCTGGGGCGACCATCCGGTCGGCCGTCCGATCCTGGGTAGCGACACGACCGTCGAGGCCGCCTCGGTCGACGCCCTGTCCGACTGGCGCGCCGCGCTCTACGCCGCCGACCGCCTGGTGGTCAGCGCCACCGGCGCCGTGAGCGAAGCCGAGTTGATGGCCGCCGCCGAGCGCGCCTTCGGCGACCTGCCCGCCGCCCCCGGCGCGACGGCGCCGGATCCCGCGAGCTTCATCGGTGGTCCGCGGGCCGAGAGCCGCAAGCTGGAGCAGGCGCATCTGGTGTTCATGCTGCCGGCCTGCGGCTCGCGCGAGGACGACTATTTCGCCCTGCGGATCTTCGCCGAGTGCCTGGGCGGCGGCATGTCCTCACGGCTGTTCCAGGAAGCGCGCGAGAAGCGCGGGCTCGCCTACAACATTGACGCCTATGCCGACACCTACGCCGATCATGGCGCGCTGGGCGTCTATGCCGGCTGCGCGGCCGGCGACGCGGTGGAGACCGCCAAGGTCTGCGCCGAGGAGATCGCCAAGCTGGCGGCTCACATCGAGGACGCCGAGCTGGCCCGCGCCAAGGCCCAGCTGAAGGCCCACATGTTCATGGCCCGCGAGCAGCCGCTGTCGCGCGCCGAGCAAGGCGCCGGACAGGTGCTGCTGTTCGACCGCCTTTATCCGCCGGCGGAGCTGGCCGCCGAGGTCGACGCCGTGACGCCCGCCGACGTCGCCCGCCTGGGCCGGCGCCTGCTGGCCAAGGGCCGCGCCGCCACCGCCGTGCTTGGCGCCAAGTCGGCCCTGAAGGCCGGCGAGGCGTTCGACAAGGCGTTGTTTTCCGCCGCTTGACCGTGGAATGGTGGCGCGAGTGATCGATCCAGAGCTTCGTCCTTGTCCGCCCTTCTGCCGTTCCTGAAGACTAGGCCCCGACTCAAGCTGGAAGGCCGCGCCGTCTATCTGCGGCCGCCGCGTCCGCATGACCATCGCGCCTGGGCCGCCTTGCGCGCCAAGTCGCGGACCTTCCTCGAACCCTGGGAGCCGACCTGGCCGGAGCATGACCTGACGCGGGCGGCGTTCCGAGCGCGCCTCGGCGCCTATTCCCGGGAACTGGAGCTCGGCGAGGCCTATCCGTTCTTCATCTTCCGCCGGGCGGACGACGCCCTGGTCGGCGCCGTGCGGCTTTTCCACGTGCGGCGTGGCGTCGCTCAGACCGGATCGATCGGCTACTGGATCGGCCAGCCCTTCACGCGCCAAGGACTCATGGTGGACGCCGTCGAGACCCTGATCCGCTTTGCTTTCAAGGGTCTTGGCCTTCACAGACTTGAAGCCGCGTGCATGCCCGAGAACCACGCTTCGGCCGCCTTGTTACAGAAATGCGGGTTTTTGGAGGAAGGATATGCGCCCGCTTATTTGAAAATTAACGGCGGTTGGCGAGATCATCGTCTGTTCGGCATGGTCGCGCCCGAGTGAGCGCAACGGACCCTGGCCGACGTACTTGGGACATGCATGTCTTTTCGGGCGGGCGAACGACGGATCTGGGACACCACGGCCACGCTTGAAGCGTTGGGCGCGGCCGATGTCGCCCTGTGGATCTGGGAGCCGGAAGCCGACCGCCTGCGCCTGAACGGCGCGGCGCGCGCCCTGGGCCTGGGGCCGCTGGCCCCGGAATGTTCTTCCGCGGCCTTCCGCGCCCTGGCCCTGCCGCAGGACCGCGCCCAGGCCGAGGAAGTGCTCAAGACCCGCGAGCCGGGCTCCGAGGTCGTCGCCCGCTTCCGTGTGCGCGGCGGCGAGACCTGCCTCTGGCGGGGCGTCTGGCTGGAGGAGGGCGTCCGGGCCGCTGGCGTCGTCGCCCCCGAAACGAAGTTCACGGCTTCCGAGCGCTGCGAGCTTACCGGCCTGCTGGACCGCCGCAGCTTCATCGCCCGCGCCCGCGAGCGCCTGGGCCAGGAGGGCGTGCACGAGCTGGTGGTCGCCGACCTCGACCGTCTGCGCCGCCTGAACGAGGCCCTGGGCCACGAGCGCGCGGATCTCGTCCTGGCCGCCCTGGGCTCGCGCCTGGCCGCCGCCTTCCCGGCCGAGGCCTTGCTGGGCCGGATCGGCGAGGACGAATTCGCCGTGCTGTGCGAACCCCAGGGTTACGAGCCGGCCGAGATGCTGCGCTCGGCCCTGGAGCAGCCGCTGCGCGTGGCCGGCTTCGACATTCACCCGACCCTGTCGATCGGCGCGGTCTCGGCCGAAGGGGGGCTCGACGCGCCCGACGCCGCCGAGCTGCTGCGTCGCGCCGAGCTGGCCGTCGAGGCCGCCGCCGCCGCCGGACGCGGCGGGGCCGCGGCTTACGGCCGCTCGATGGAGACCGACGGCCTCTCGCGTCTGGCTCTGGAGGCCGACCTGCGCGGCGCGATCGGCCGCGGCGAGATCACCCCGTACTTCCAGCCCGTCGTGCGCTTGTCGACCGGCGCGCTGTCGGGCTTCGAGGCCCTGGCCCGCTGGATCCACCCGCGCCGGGGCATGCTGCCGCCCGACGAGTTCCTGCCGCTGATCGAAGAGATGGGGCTGATGAGCGAACTCGGTGCGCACATGATGCACACCGCCGCCAAGCAACTGGCCGCCTGGCGCGACGCGCACCCGGCGATGGGCGCCCTGACCGTCAGCGTCAACCTGTCGACCGGCGAGATCGATCGTCCGGGCCTGGTGGCCGACGTCGCCGAGACCCTGCGCGTCAACCGCCTGCCGCGCGGCGCCCTGAAGCTGGAAGTCACCGAGAGCGACATCATGCGCGATCCCGAGCGGGCCGCGATGATCCTCAGGACCCTGCGCGACGCCGGCGCCGGTCTGGCGCTGGACGACTTCGGCACCGGCTTCTCGTCGCTGTCCTATCTGACGCGCCTGCCGTTCGACACGCTGAAGATCGACCGCTACTTCGTCCGCACCATGGGCGGCAACGCGGGCTCGGCCAAGATCGTCCGCTCGGTCGTCAAGCTGGGCCAGGACCTGGATCTGGAAGTCGTGGCCGAAGGCGTCGAGAACGCCGAAATGGCCCGCGCCCTGCAGTCGCTAGGCTGCGACTACGGCCAGGGCTTCGGCTACGCGCCGGCCCTATCGCCGCAGGAGGCCGAGGTCTATCTGAACGAGGCCTATGTCGACGGCGCCGCGCCGGTGAAGGCGCGCGGCTGATCTAGGCTCGCCCCGCCTGCGCCGACAGGTGGTCCGCCGAAATCCCCAACTTGGCCAGGGCGCGGGTCCATTTGTGCTCGTGGTCCTCGTCGAACAGGATGCCCTCGTCGGCGTCGCAGATCAGCCAGATGTTGTCGCGCAGCTCCTGCTCCAGCTGGCCGGGACCCCAGCCGGCGTAGCCCAGGGCCAGCACCGCCTTGCGCGGCCGGCGCATGCGGCTGGCCATGGCGTCCAGCACGTCGCGGGTGGCGGTCAGGCCCAGGCCGTCGGCCACCGGCAAGGTCGAGTCCGGCGAGTTGAAATCGTCGGTGTGCAGAACAAAGCCCCGCTCGCGCTCGATCGGCCCGCCCAGCAGGACGAGATCGCTCGGAGCCTGGATGTCGGACTTCACGCCCAGGCGCTCCAGCAGCTCGTACACCGTCAAGCCGTCGACCGGGCGGTTCACCGCTAGGCCCATGGCCTGGTCCTCGTCGTGGGCGCACAGATAGAGCACCGTGCGCTCGAAGCGCGGATCCTCGATGCCGGGCATGGCGACCAGAAGCCGCCCCGTCAGAAACTCGCCCTCGTCGTCTTCGTCGATGAAGCTGGCCATGACCCTAGCATTGGCTTTCGATGTGACGGTTTCAAGTCGCGGAACGTTTCAAAGCGCGCTTGGCGACCGCTTCGGCGAGGGATATTCGAGCAGGCGCGACTTCACACGCACAAGAGGAAACACGGCCCATGACGATCAAGGTTGGCGACACGCTGCCCGCGGCCACTTTCATGACCAGCACGGCCGAAGGGCCCGCGCCGATCAGCACCGACGACATCTTCAAGGGCAAGACCGTCGCCCTGTTCGCGGTGCCCGGCGCCTTCACCCCGACCTGCTCGGCCAAGCACCTGCCGGGCTTCAAGGAGAAGGCCGACGAACTGAAGGCCAAGGGTGTCGACACGATCGCCTGCATCTCGGTCAACGACGTCTTCGTGATGAAGGCCTGGGGCAAGGATCAGGGCATCGCCGACGAGGTCCTGCTGCTGGCCGATGGCAACGGCGACTTCACCCGCGCGGTCGGCCTGGACTTCGACGGCAGCAAGTTCGGGATGGGCCCGCGCTCGCAACGCTATTCGCTGATCGCCAAGGACGGCGTCGTGACCCAGCTGCACGTCGAGGAAGCCGGCCAGTTCAAGGTCTCGTCGGCCGAGTACCTGCTGGAACAGCTGTAAGACCGAAGATCCTCCTCCGCGACGCGGGGGAGGATCTGTCTCCTTAGCCCTTCACGATCTCGGATCGCAGCGCCTGGATCCGCGCGTTCAGCGCCCCCAACGCCCCCTCGTCCATGCCGGAGCGATCCATCAGGAGATCGCCTAGACATCCGGTCCGCTCCAGCAGCGCCTGGCCGGCCGGGGTCAGCGTCACCTCGACCTTGCGTTCATCCTCGACACCGCGCCGCCGCGCCACCAGGCCAGCGGCTTCCAGGCGCTTGACCAGGGGCGTCACCGTGCTGGACTCCAGGTCCAGCCGCGCGGCGACGCCGCCGATGGTCAGGCTGTCGGTCTCGCCCAGCGTGCTCAGCACCAGATATTGCGGATAGGTCAGGCCCAACTGGTCGAGCAGGGGCTTGTAGGCCCGCGTGATCGCCATGCTGGTGGCGTAGAGGGTGAAGCAGATCTGCTGGTCCAGCGGGCGCATCTTGGCGTCTCCGATCGTCATGAATCCTTTTTATCACGAAAAATGATATCGCGATAAAGAAAGTCGTGGACACGGCCTCGGTTCGGGTTTAGGTCATTAGTTATCGCGATAACGATTATCGCGGGTACAGATGAGGGATGATCATGAGCCAGTCGAACCAAGCTTCCCGCCGCGGCGTGATGACCGCCGGCCTGGGTCTCGCCGCCGTGGCGGCCGCTTCGCTGGGCGAGGCCGCCCAGGCCGCGACTCCTAAGGCGACCGCCAGCGCTGATCGCGCCGAGAGCGGCTTCGTCACCACCAAGGACGGCGTCCAGATCTTCTACAAGGACTGGGGTCCCAAGACCGCCCAGCCGATCGTCTTCCACCACGGCTGGCCGCTCAGCGCCGACGACTGGGACGCCCAGATGATGTTCTTCCGTCTGAAGGGCTATCGCGTCATCGCCCACGACCGTCGCGGCCACGGCCGGTCGACCCAGACCGACACCGGCAACGAGATGGACACCTACGCCGCCGACGTGATCGCCCTGGCGGACGCCCTCGACCTGAAGAACGCCATTCACGTCGGTCACTCGACCGGCGGCGGCGAGGTCGCCCACTATGTCGCCCGCGCCAAGCCGGGCCGCGTCGCCAAGGCCGTGCTGATCGGGGCCGTGCCGCCGATCATGCTGAAGACCGCCGCCAATCCTGGCGGCCTGCCGATCGAGGTGTTCGACAACTTCCGCGCCGCCTTGGTCGCCAACCGCGCCCAGTTCTTCCGCGACATTCCCGAGGGCCCGTTCTTCGGCTTCAACCGTCCGGGCGCCAAGGTCAGCCAGGGCCTGATCGACAACTGGTGGCGCCAGGGCATGGCCGGCGGCGCCAAGGCCCACTACGACTGCATCAAGGCCTTCTCGGAGACCGACTTCACCGACGACCTGAAGGCGATCGACGTCCCGGTGTTGATCATGCATGGCGAAGACGACCAGATCGTCCCGATCGCCGACAGCGCCCACTTGGCCATCAAGCTGCTCAAGAAGGGGACCTTGAAGACCTATCCGGGCCTGCCGCACGGCATGGCGTCGACCCACCCGGAAGTGATCAACGCGGACCTGCTGGCGTTCTTCAAGGCGTAGATCGTTCCTTCTGTCATCCCGGCCGTAGCGCAGCGAAGAGCCGGGATGACAGAGTACTTGAGGTCTACGCCCCCAGAACCTCCGGCGTCATCGCCTCCAGGTCCGCCGCGCCCAGCATGACCCCGGCCGCCGCGCCCGGGACCTGAGCCAGCACGGTCTCGGCGAACACCCGCGCCAGGGCCCGCTTGCTCTCGGCCCAGGCCGCGTCGGCCTCGCCGGAAGCCGCGAGGGCGCCCTTGGCCAGCATCCAGCCGCCGACCACGTCGCCCAGCAGCTTCTGATAGGCCGTGGCGCCCGACAGGGCGTCGGGCATCGACTTGGCGCGGCGCTCGATCAGCCAGGCGGTGGTCGAGGCGGCCGCGTCGAGGGCGGCTCCCAGGCGCAAGCCGACGGCCTTGAGATCGCTGGCCAGCAGCGCCTCGATCGTGTCGCGGATGTCGTCCATCAGGTCGCCGACCGCCTGACCCTCGCCCAGCATCAGCTTGCGGCCGACCAGATCGATGGCCTGGATGCCGTTCGTGCCTTCGTAGATCGGGGCGATCCGGGCGTCGCGATAGTGCTGGGCCGCGCCGGTCTCCTCGATGAAGCCCATGCCGCCATGGATCTGCAGCCCTTGAGAGGCCGCCCAGACGCCGATGTCGGTCGACCAGGCCTTGGCGATCGGGGTCAGCAACTCCTCGCGCAGCTTGGCGGCCGTGCGCGTGGCCTCGTCGGTCGCGGCGCGGGCCAGGTCGGCGGCGACGGCGGTCGACAGGCAGATGCCGCGCGCCGCCTCGATATGGGCCTTCATCAGAACGAGCGTGCGGCGGATGTCCGGATGATCGAACAAGCGCGACGGATAGGCTTGCGTCCAGGCCGAGCGGCCCTGGGCGCGCTCCTGGCTGAAGGCCAGCGCCTGCTGGTAGGCGCGCTCGGCGATGGCCACGCCTTGCGTCCCGACTTGCAGGCGCGCGGCGTTCATCATGGTGAACATGTTGGGTAGGCCCTGGCCGAGACCGCCGACCAGCTCGGCCTTGGCGCCCTCGAACAGCATCACGCAGGTGGGCGAGCCGTGAATGCCCAACTTGTGCTCCAGCCCGCCGACCCGGACGCCGTTGGCCTCGCCGACCGAACCATCCTCATTGACCAGCACCTTGGGCGCCAGGAACAGCGAGATGCCCTTCACGCCCGGAGGCGCGTCGGGCGTGCGGGCCAGCACGAGGTGCAGGATGTTGTCCGTCGCGTCGTGGTCGCCCCAGGTGATGAAGATCTTCTGACCGGTGATCCGCCAGCCGTCTCCGTCCGGGGTCGCGACGGTGGTCAGGGCCGCCAGGTCCGAGCCGGCTTGGGGCTCGGTCAGGTTCATGGTGCCGGTCCATTCGCCCGAGACCAGGCGCGGCAGATACAGGCGCTTCT
This sequence comes from Caulobacter sp. 1776, assembly GCF_040545685.1. Taxonomy (NCBI): domain Bacteria; kingdom Pseudomonadati; phylum Pseudomonadota; class Alphaproteobacteria; order Caulobacterales; family Caulobacteraceae; genus Caulobacter; species Caulobacter sp. 1776. Next base: position 463,553 of record NZ_JBEPMI010000001.1, on the reverse strand, counting down.
GGCGATCCGAACCGTGATGCTCCAGCGCCTCGATCGCGCCCAGGCTCAGCATCGGGCACAGGCCGAAGGCCATGTTGGCGGCCTGGACCATTTCCAGCACGGCCACCTCCAGCGTCTTGGGCAGGCCTTGGCCGCCGTGCTCGGGAGGGGCGGCGAGGCTGGCCCATCCGCCTTGCGCGAACTGCCGGTAGGCGTCCGCGAAGCCGGGGGCGCAGCGGACCACGCCGTTCTCGAGCCTGGCGCCGACCAGGTCGCCCTGGCGGTTCAGCGGAGCCAGCACGTCGGCCGCGAAGGCGCCGGCCGCTTCCAGGACCGCCGCCACCGTATCGGCGTCGGCCTCGGGGAAGGCGTCGGCCAGGCGCTCGAAGCCCGCCGCGTGGCGCAGCGAGAAGGCGAGGTCGCGAACGGGGGCGCGATAGGTCATGGCCGGGCAAGCTCCAGGTTATCAGCGATCTCTTTAGGCGGGCGGACCGTGCGCGCCAAGCGGGGCGCTGGATCCCAGCGATCGCCGCAAGACGGCCATAGTCGCGGTTCATCACAACTAAGTCGGCGCGATCACGGCCTCGTGATCGCCGGCCCCTTACATCCCACGGTGAAGTTCCTAATTCCGAAAAACAGCAACTGATGCTGTTTTAGTTTCTTGGAGCATTTTGCCCGATGTTTCGTCCCTTCGCTTATGTCGCCTTGGCCGCGGCCCTCCTGACCGCCCCCGCCGCCCTGGCCGCGCCGGGGGTCTCGTCGGTCAAGCCGGCCGATCTTCCCGCCGGCCACTATGTGCTCGACAACAAACACGCGGTGCTGACCGCCAAGCTCAAGCACATGGGATATTCGTACTACACCCTGCGCTTCACCAGGCTGGACGCCGACTTCCACTACGATCCCAAGTCGCCGGAAGCCTCGAAGATCAACGTCACGATCGATCCGGCCTCGCTGGACACCGCCACGGGCGCCGACGCCTTCGGTCTGAAGTTCGACAAGGAACTGACCGGTGACGGCTGGCTGGAAGTGGCCAAGTATCCGACCATCACCTTCGTCTCGACATCGATCGATGTCGGCGACGGCCAGCACGGTTCGGTGACCGGCGACCTGACCTTCCACGGCGTCACCAAGCCGGTGGTGCTGGACGTCACGTTCAACGGCGTCGGCTCGGGCATGATCCCGTTGACCACCCGCACGGGCTTCTCCGCCATGACATCGATCAAACGCTCGGAGTTCGGCGTGGGCAAGTATGCGCCGTTGATTGGCGACGAGGTGACCTTGAACATCGAGGTCGAGTTCGAAAAGAAGTAGGTCGAGCTTCAGGACGAATTCAGGGATCTGGGAGACACCATGGCCGCGAGCCGTACGCGATACACGACGGGGGCGATCGTCATTCACTGGCTGATCGCCGCGGCCATCATCTTCCAGATCATCCTGGGCTGGCGGATGGGCGACGGGCCCAAGGGGCCGACGACCTACGCCCTGTTCCAGCTGCACAAGTCGATCGGGATCACCATCCTGCTGCTCAGCCTGCTGCGGCTGGCCTGGCGGCTGGTCAATCCCGTCCCGCTGGCCCCCGCCGATCAGCCCCGCTGGGAGCGTGTCGCGGCCAAGCTGGTGCATGTCGGTTTCTACGTCGTCATGATCGGCCTGCCGCTGACGGGCTGGGTCGTGGTGTCGGCCAGCCGGGTGAACATCCCGACCCTGCTTTACGGGACGATTCCCTGGCCGCACCTGCCGTTGCTGCCTGAGCTCGCCGCTGGCCCCAAGCACCTGTGGCGCGAGATCGGCGAGACCGGGCATGAGCTGTTGGTCAAGCTGACCTATGTCCTGCTGGCCCTGCACCTGGGCGCGGCGGCCAAGCACCAACTGCTCGACCGCGACGCGGTGTTCGGCCACATGGCGCCGGGCGCCCGTCCCGGCTGGAAGGAGCCCCGCGCCTGGCTGGCCGTCGCCGGTCTCGCGGCGGTGATCGCGGCTGGCTATCTGTACATGCCCGCCGTCAAGGCCGCTCCGGCCGCGCCGCCCGTCGAGGCCGCGCCGGCGGAGACTCCCGCCGCCGGGCCGTCGCCCGCCCTGGCCGGACCGCCGCCCGCCGAGGCCGCCGCGCCGGCGTCGGACCTGAAGGACCCCGTTGCCTGGACTATCCAGCAGGGCTCCGACCTGACGTTCACCGCCACCTGGTCGGGCAGCGCCATCGAGGGCCGATTCAAGACCTGGACCGCCGACATCCTGTTCTCGCCCGAAGCGCTGGACCGCTCGAAGCTGACGGTGAATGTCGACATGGGCTCGGCGGCCACCGGCGACGACCAGCGTGATCAGAGCCTGCCCAGCGGCGACTTCTTCGACACCGCCGAGCACCCCAAGGCGATTTTCACCGCCAGCAAGTTCCGCAAGACCGGCGAGGGCAAGTTCGTCGCCGACGGGACGCTGGACCTGCGTGGCGTGAAAAAGCCGCTCAGCCTGCCGTTCTCGCTGAAGATCGACGGCGACACGGCGACCGCGCGCGGTGTAACCACCCTCGACCGGACGACGTTCGGAGTTGGACAGGGCGAATGGGCGTCGACGGACGAAATCGCGGCGAAGGTGAAGGTCAGCTTCGCGCTGACCGCCAAGCGGAAATAGCCGCCGCCGCCGAGGCTTTGCGCGCTGGTGGTCTCGTCCTGCTGCCGACCGAGACGGTCTACGGGCTTGGGGCCGACGCCGCGAACCCGGCGGCCGTGGCGGCGATCTTCGAGGCCAAGGGCCGGCCGCGCTTCAACCCGCTGATCGCCCATGTCGCCGACCTGGAAACCGCCGCGCGGATCGCCGAACTGGACGACCGCGCCTATGCCCTGGCGCGTGAGTTCTGGCCGGGGCCGCTGACCATCGTCGCGCCGATCCGGGACACGGCCGCCGTCTGCGATCTAGCCCGCGCCGGCCTCGACACCGTGGCCATTCGGGTGCCGGGCCATCCGATCTCGCACGCCGTGCTGGAGGCGTTCGGCGGCGCGGTCGTCGCGCCTTCGGCCAACCGCTCGGGCCGGCCGAGCCCGACCACCTATGCCGACGCCATGGCCGAGACCGGCGACAAGGCCGCCGCCGCCCTGGACGGCGGGCGGTGCGCCGTCGGCCTGGAATCGACTGTGATCTCGATCCTGGACGGCCAGGCCCGCCTGCTGCGCCCCGGCGCCGTGACCCGCGTCCAGCTGCAGCAGATCGTCGGCCCGCTGGCCGAAGCCGAGGACGACGCCAAGCGCTCGCCCGGCCGCCTGGCCCTGCACTACGCCCCCGACGCCCCGGTGCGGATCAACGCCAAGGCTCCCAAGGCCGGCGAGGCCTATCTGGCGTTCGGCGGCGGCGCCAGCGGGGAGGGCGTGTTCAACCTCAGCCCGTCGGGCGACCTGGCCGAGGCGGCCGCGAACCTCTTTTCGTTCCTGCGCGCCGCCGACCGCACCAAGCCCTCGGCGATCGCCGTGGCTCCGATCCCGGGGGACGGCCTGGGCGAGGCGATCAACGACCGCCTGCGCCGCGCGGCGGGCTTCATCGGCTAGAGCGCGGGGCGGACGTCGGTCTGGCTGAAGTCGTCGCCCTTGTAGAGCAGCGGCGCGTCGAGGGCCTTGGCCAGGGCGTAGGCGAAGCAGTCGGCCAGATTCAACTTGGCCGGATGACGGCCCTTGCCGAAGCGCAGATAGGCGTCGAGCGCCGCCGCGTCGATGACGGGGTCGCGCGCAATGCGAATACGATAGGCTTCGAGCCATTCATCCATCGCGCCTCGAGACGGGAAATGGCGTCGCGCGATTAGGACCAGGCCGAGCTCCACGTAGTTCATCGGGGAGATCAGAATCTCGTGAGCCTGTTCGATCTGGGCGATATGAAGGGCGCGATCCGCCTCGAACAGTGCGATGGCGACCAGCGCCGAGGTATCGATGACGAGCGTGCTCACTCGTCGATATCGGTGACCCCGGGAATCTCCCAGAGTTCGTCGAAATCGGCCTTCGTGATGGGCGGCAGGAGGCCCGCGCGGGCCTCGGGCGTGAGATATTTCCGGGTGATGGCGTCCATTTCCTCGACGCTGCGGCGTCGTCGCGGAGGCGCTTCGCCACGCTTGGCCGCGAGCCGCTCCTTGACCGCGACCTCGACCGCCGTGGTCAGGCTCTCGCCGGTCAGCTGGGCCAGCTCGCGCACCGCGCGCTCGGCTTCCGGGTTCTTGATCAGGATGCCCATGGGCGCCTCCGTATAGATCGCAGTATATACTGACAGCCTCCCCCTCGAAAGCGTACCGTCTCCGCCATGACCAAGCCCGTTCCCGCAGATGTCGTCTCCCGCCTGAAGGCCGTGCTCGGCGAGGGTGGCTGGAGCCAGGATCCCGACGTGATCGGGCCCAAGCTGGTGGAGTGGCGCGGGCGCTGGAGGGGCGACACGCCGCTGCTGGTCACCCCGCGCACGACCGCCGAGGTCGCCGCCGTGGTCGGGATCTGCGCGGCCGAGGGCGTGGCGATCACCCCCCAGGGCGGCAATACGGGCCTCGTCGCCGGCCAGATCCCGCACGGCGAGATCCTGCTGACGACCGAGAAGCTGAAGGCGATCCGCGACGTCGACCCGATCGACGACGCCATGGTGCTGGAGGCCGGCGTCACCCTTTACGAGGCCCACCAGCAGGCCGCCCGGGTTGGTCGCCGCTTCACCGTGGGCGTGGCCTCGGAAGGTTCGTGCACGATCGGCGGGCTGATCTCGACCAATGCCGGCGGCACGGCCGTCCTGCGCTACGGCATGATGCGCGAGCAGGTGCTGGGGATCGAGGCCGTCCTGCCCAACGGCGAGATTTGGAACGGCCTCAAGCGCCTCCGCAAGGATAATACCGGCTACGACCTCAAGCAGCTGTTGATCGGCGCCGAGGGCACCTTGGGCGTGGTCACCGCCGCGAGCCTGAAACTGCATGCGCTGCTGGCTTCGCGGGCGGTCGCGATCGTCGGTCTGGCCTCGCCGGCCGACGCCATCCAGCTGCTGGCCCGCGCCAAGGACGAGACCGGCGGCGCGGTTGAGGCGTTCGAACTGATGGGCCGTTTGGGCTTCGAGCTGACCGTCCGCAACGTGCCGGGCCTGCGCGATCCGTTGCCCGAGGTCCATCCCTGGTACGTGCTGATCGAGGTCGCCAGCGGCGAGCCCGGCGCGGCCGAGACGGCGCTGGAGCGCCTACTGACCGGCGCCCTGGAAAGCGGCCTGATCGCCGACGCCGCCGTCGCCCAGACCGAAACGCAGATGAAGGCCTTCTGGCGCATCCGCGAAGGCCATTCGGCCGGCCAGAAGCCCGAGGGCGCGGTGTGGAAGCACGACGTCTCGGTGCCGGTCTCCAAGATCCCGGTCTTCATCGCGCGGGCCAATGCCGCGATCGAAAAGGCCTTTCCCGGAACCCGGATCATCGCCTTCGGCCACGTCGGCGACGGCAATGTCCATTACGACGTCCTGAAGGCCACCGGAGGCGACGACGACGCCCACGACGCCTTGCGCGAGGCGGGGGCCAGGATCGTCCACGACATCACCAGCGACCTGTCGGGCTCGATCAGCGCCGAGCATGGCCTGGGGACGATGAAGACGCTGGAGGCTCTGACCTACAAGGATCCGATCGAGGTGGCGGCCTTGCGCGCGATCCGGGGCGCGCTGGACCCCAAGCGGATCATGAACCCGCGGGTCCTGTTCTAGGCCAGCGCCTTCAGGGTGCGGGCCCGCCGGGCGCGTAGCCAGAGCAGGATCAGCACCACGAACGCGCCGGCGGGAATGGTCGCCTTGTAGAAGCCCGGCTGCGATCCTGGCAGCAGGTTGATCGCGAGCGGGATGAAGCCCCAGCGGCCCGTGGATTGCTCCATCCAGAACGCGCCGAGCCCGACGAAGCAGATTACCGCCCAAACGACGCGGAACTTCAGCGTCCGGTCGCGCGCCACCAGGAACAGGGCGACGAACATCGGAATCGGCCAGGCGAGGGCGGCGGCGAGGCCAAGGGCGTTGGACATCTGGCCTTGCTAGAAGGCGCCGGCGATCGCGTCCAGCGTCTCGACATCTCTACGGAAGGCGCCACTCTGGCCCCATGAGCAGGCTCTTCCGGTTCCCGAGCGCCCTGCGGCGCCATCCGGACGTCGAGGCGTGGTTCGCCGGCGGCGACGCGGCGTTGCGGCAGTTGGCCCGGACCTGGTTCGAGCGGATCCGCGACAGCGGCGGCGACATTCGTGAATTGCTGCACGACGGTCATCCGACGGCCTGCGTGGACGACGCGGCCTTCGCCTATGTCGACGCGTTCGGCGCTCACGTGAATATCGGCCTCTTCGAGGGCGCGTCGCTGGACGACCCGGCCGGCCTGCTCGAGGGCGCGGGCAAGCGCATGCGGCATGTGAAGCTTCACTGGGGCCGGCCCGTGGATGAGGCCGCGCTCGGCGACCTCATCGTGGCCGCCTACCGGGACATGCGAGCCCGCGTCGACGCCGAGGCGTAAAGCGCCGTCTAGCGGATCCGGGCCGAACCCTCTATCTCCCCGCCCATGCTGATGGTCATCTCGCCCGCCAAGTCGCTGAACTTCACCGCCCCCGAGGCGGTGCTGCCGCTCACGACGCCCGAGCTGAAGCCGCAGATCGCCGAGTTGGCCAAGGTGACGCGCAAGCTGACCGCGCCCGACCTGAAGCGGCTGATGCACATCTCCGACGCCCTGGCCAAGCTGAACCGCGAACGCTTCCAGAGCTTCGATCCGCAGGTCGAGGATGGGCTGCAGGCGGTGATCGCCTTCAACGGCGACGTCTATGCCGGCCTGGCGGCCCGCGAGCTGGACCGCCCGGCGCTGGAATGGGCCCAGGACCACCTGCGGATCCTGTCCGGCCTCTATGGCGTGCTGCGTCCGTTCGACGCCCTGCAGCCCTACCGCCTGGAGATGGGCACGCGGCTGAAGACCAAGCGCGGCCACAATCTCTATGACTTCTGGGGCGAGACGATCTCCAAGACCCTGAACCAGGCGGCCGAGGGCCACTCCGATCCGACCCTGGTCAACCTGGCCAGCCAGGAATATTTCGGCGCCGTCGACGCCAAGGCCCTGAAGCTGCCGGTCGTCACCTGCCATTTCAAGGAAGAGAAGCACGGCGAGCTGCGGGTGCTGGGCTTCTTCGCCAAGAAGGCGCGCGGCCGCATGGCCCGATACATCATCGACAACCGCATCGACCGCGCCGAGGCCCTGAAGGGCTTCGACTTGGACGGCTACGTCTTCAAGCCGGCGCTTTCGACGCCGGCCGACTGGGTTTTCGCTCGCCCGCAGCCCTGAATTCATCTATCGATGAATTTAATAAGCGCTCGCCTCTCGCAAGGGCGAGCTATATGCTGCATCGCAATATCTTTGGGCAGCATCATTAGGGCGTCAGCCAGGAGCGCGTAGATGGCCGTCGATTTCGGTTTGCAGGGGCAGGTCGCCATCGTCACCGGCTCGACCAGCGGCATCGGTCACGCGCTGGCCGACGGCTTGGCCGCCCAGGGCTGCAACATCGTCATGAACGGCCTGGGCGAGATGAACGCCATCGAGCGGGCCCGGGCCGAGATGGCCGAGGCCCACGGGGTCGAGGTGCTCTATCACGGCGCCGACATGACCAAGCCCACCGAGATCGCCGACATGGTGCGGGCCGCCAAGGCCGAGTTCGGCGAGCTGGATATCCTGGTCAACAACGCCGGCGTGCAGCATGTGGCGCCGATCGAGGAGTTCCCGGACGACAAGTGGGACCTGATCATCGCGATCAATCTCACCTCGGCCTTCCACGCCACCAAGGCGGCGGTGCCGATCATGAAGGAGCAGGGGCGCGGACGGATCGTCAACATCGCCTCGGCCCACGGCCTGGTCGCCTCGCCGTTCAAGTCGGCCTATGTCGCCGCCAAGCACGGCATCCTGGGCCTGACCAAGACCGTCGCCCTGGAGGTCGCCACGTTCGGCATCACTTGCAACGCCATCTGCCCGGGCTTCGTGAAGACGCCCCTGGTCGAGGCCCAGATCGCCGATCAGGCCAAGGCCCGCGGCATCTCGGAAGAGGCGGTGATGAAGGACGTGATCCTGGCCGCCCAGCCGACCAAGCAGTTCGTCACCTTCGACCAGCTGACGGGCATGCTGCTGTACCTGGTCTCCGACGCCGGAGCCTCGGCCAACGGCGCGGCGTTCCAGATCGACGGCGGCTGGGTCGCCCAATAAGTCTAGACATCGCTCCGTTCGTGGACGCGCGATAACCGTCGAAACCGCTCACACTTTCGGCTATCGCGCTTGGGAGGAAGCGCTACTGATCGGGGGCTGGCCCCTCGGGAGTTCGCATGCCGATTCCACCGTTCAAGAAGAAGTCCGGCCCCAAGGGCCTGAGCCTGGCCCTGCAGGGCGGCGGCGCCCACGGGGCGTTCGAATGGGGGATCCTCGACCGCCTGCTCGAGGAGGAAAGCTTCGAGATCCGCGCGATCACGGCCGCCTCGGCCGGGGCGATGAACGCCGTCTGCCTGGCCCAGGGGATGATCGATGACGGCCGCGCGGGCGCGCGCAAGCGGCTCGACTCGTTCTGGCGGCAGGTGAACCGCCAAGGCGGCCGCAACGTGTTCGGCGACACCTCGATCTGGACCAACGCCTTCGCCGGGGGCGCGGACTGGATCAAGAATACCCCCGGCTGGCGCATGGCCGAGACCTTCGCCCTGTCGCTCAGCCCCTACGAGTTCAATCCTTTCAACCTGAACCCGCTGCACGACGCGCTGGAAGCCGAGGTCACCTTCGAGCAGATCCGCGAGAAGAGCCCGCTGAAGCTGTTCATCGCCGCCACCGCCGTGCGGACCAGCAAGGCGGTGATCTTCCGCGAGGCCGAGCTGACCGCTCGCCACATCATGGCCAGCGCCTGCCTGCCGCAGGTGTTCCAGGCCGTGGAGATCGACGGCGAACCCTACTGGGACGGCGGCTTTCTGGCCAACCCGCCGCTGTGGCCGCTGTTCTACGAGGACACGCCTGACGACATCCTGGTGATCACCCTCAATCCGTTCGTCCGCGACGAGACGCCCAAGTCGCCGGGCGAGATCATGGACCGGCTGAACGAGATCACCTTCAACGCCTCGCTGGCCTCGGAGCTGCGGGCTATCGGCTTCGTGCAGAAGCTGCTGGACGAGGGCCTGCTGAAGGACACCGCCCGGGGCCGCTATCGCCGGATGCTGGTCCACGCGATCACCGCCGACCAGCCTTTGGCCGACCTGTCGCTGGCCAGCAAGTTCAACACCGAATGGAGCTTCCTGACCGACCTGAAGGAACGCGGCCGGACGGCGGCCGAGGCATGGCTCGTCGACTGCGGAAACTGCGTCGGGGTGCGCTCCAGCGTCGATTTGAAGGTCGGCTTCCCGTGAGCGGCCATCCCGTGCCGACGGTCGGGGTCGTCTGTCTGCGAGGCGACGAGGTGCTGCTGATCCGCCGTGGGACGCCGCCCCGGCTGAACCAGTGGAGCCTGCCGGGCGGGCGCCTGGAGTGGGGCGAGACGCTGGACGTCGCCGCGCTGCGCGAGCTCAAGGAAGAGACCGGCGTCGACGCCGCGTTGCTGGGCCTGATCGACGTCGTCGACGGGGTGTTCCCGGCCAGGCCGGGCGGGGAGATCACCCGCCACTACGTGCTGGTCGACTACGCCGCCCGCTGGACCGGCGGCGAGCCCGTGGCCGGCGACGACGCGGCCGAGGCCCGGTTCGTGTCGCGGGACGAGGCCATGGCGCTGGTGGAATGGGACGAAACGCGGCGGGTGATCGCGGAGGCGTATGGGCGGTTCGGGTAGATTTCGAATCTTTTCAGCCGCCTTCCTGGGCCTTGTGCCCAGGACCCATGCCGGCCGAGCCTGTGAGATTCAGATCCGCTCGGCGGTCTAACGGCGCCAAATTCAGCCGCCGCGAAGCCAGCCGTACGCTGGGCCCTAGGCACAAGGCCTAGGGAGGCAATTGCAGTGTGCTTGCACTCCAGCTTCATCTCCTCAACATCCGCCCATGACCGTCATCGAAGCCCCCACGCGCCGCGCGCCAATCAGTCCCAACGCCCTGATCCTGATCGCCGCCTGCGTGGCTCTGGGCTGGGCCGTGGCGGCCGGCCTGCCGCCGGTCGGCCCGCTGACGTTCGCCTTCGTCGCCGCGACCTGGGTGCTCAGCGTCGGGATCCACGAGTTCGGCCACGCCTTCGTCGCCCACAAGGCCGGCGACACGACCATCGTCGAGAAGGGCTATCTGACCCTCGACCCACTGAAATATTCGGACCTGGTCACGACGATCATCTTCCCGCTGATCGCCCTGGCCCTGGGCGGCATCGGCTTTCCCGGCGGGGCGGTCTATCTGCGCGAGGACCTGATGCGCTCGAAGGGCTGGCGCGCGCTGGCCTCGCTGGCGGGACCGCTGGGGACACTGGTCGTGCTGATCGTGATCGCCATCGCCCTGCCGTTCGTGGCGTCGAGCCCCCTGGCCAACGCGTTCTCGATGCTGGCCTTGCTGCAGGCCAGCGCCCTGGTGCTGAACCTGCTGCCGATTCCCGGCCTGGATGGTTATGGCGTCATCCGGCCGTTCCTGCCGGACGGATTGCGCGCCAGGATGGTCAAGATCGAGCGGATCGGCTTCCTGATCCTGTTCGCCCTGATCTTCTGGGTCCCCGGCGTCAGCGATTTCATCTTCGCCGTGGCCCTGACGCTTACCGATCTGCTGGGCGTGTCGCGATCGGCCATCCGCGAGGGTTGGCAGACCTTCCACTTCTGGGGCTCTTGACCTTCGGCGTCCGACCGCCTCTCCTTCAAACAATCGTTTCAAGAAGAAATAGGGTGGTCGCCATGGCCTACGCGCCGTTCAACCTGTCGGGCAAGGTCGCTCTCGTCACCGGCGGCAATCGCGGCATCGGCCTGGGCATGGCCAAGGCGATGGGTGAGGCCGGCGCCGACCTGGTGATCTGGGGCTCGAACCCGGAACGCAATCTCGAGGCCGAAAAGCAGCTGACCACCTTGGGCGTCCGCGTGAAGGCCCAGACCATCGACGTCTCCGACGAAGCCCAGGTCGCGGAAGGGATGGAGGAGGCGGTGGCCGCCATGGGCCGGGTCGACAGCGTCTTCGCCAACGCCGGCATCGGCTATGGCTCGCCGTCGTTCGTCGACATGAAGACCGAGACCTATCGCAAGGTGCTGTCGGTCAATCTGGATGGCGTCTTCTTCACCCTGCGCGAGGCCTGCCGCCACATGGTCGAGCGGGCGAAGTCCGGTGATCCGGGCGGTTCGCTGGTCGGGATCGCCTCGCTGGCCGCCATCGAGGGCGCCGCCCGCAACGAGGCCTATGCCGCCACCAAGGGCGCGGTGATCTCGATGATCAAGTCGGTCGCCGTGGAACACGCTCGCTACGGCGTCCGCGCCAACGCCATCCTGCCCGGCTGGATCGCCACCGACATGACCGCCGGCGCCCAGGGCAACGCCGCCTTCGCCGAGAAGGTCATCCCCCGCGTCCCGGCCCGCCGCTGGGGCGAGCCCGAGGACTTCGGCGGCATGGCCGTCTATCTGGCCTCCGACGCGTCCAGCTACCACTCCGGCACGACGATCGTCATCGACGGCGGATACTCGATCTTCTAAGGGTGGGTTTCTTGGACTCTGAAGTCCAATAAAAACCCATTGAAAACAGGCCCTTGCGGAACCGCCTCGGCGGTGAGAAGGTTTCGCTTAAGGCAGTCCGGACATCAGATTTGGGCGCCGAACGAGGAAACGAGAGAGATGACGCCCCAAGACGTTGTCAGCCTGGCCCCGCCACGCGGCTTCCTGACGCTGATCGCTCTGGTCCTGACGGCCATGGCCAGCTGCTTCTGGACGTGCGAGTCGGACGTCGAGGCCGAGCTGGCCCGACACAGGTAGGTTCGGCACAGATAGGCCACGGCTAACCTCGCGGCAGGCTTGCGGGCCTGAGCGAGCCGATCATGCTTCCTGAGTTGACCTCGGGAGGATGGATCATGGGCTTGCGCACACCGCTCTGCGATCTTCTGCATATCGAGCATCCGATCCTGCTGGCCGGCATGGGCGGGGTGTCCTACGCGCCGCTGGCGGCGGCCGTGTCGAACGCCGGCGGCTATGGCGTGCTGGGCATGGCCGGGACCTCGCCGCACTTCATCCGCGCCCAGATGCGCGAGGTCAAAAGCCTCACCGACAAGCCGTTCGGCGTCGACCTGCTGGCCGCCACGCCCGACGCCCTGACCGCCAGCGTCGAGGTGATCATCGAGGAGGGCGCGAGCGCCTTCGTCGCCGGCCTGGGCGTGCCGCTGCCGATCATCGAACGCCTGAAGACGGCCGGGCTGAAGGTCATGGTCGTTTGCGGCGCGGTGAAACACGCGGTCAAGGCCGAGCAGGCCGGCTGCGACGCGGTCATCTGCCAGGGCGGCGAAGGCGGTGGTCACACGGGCCTGGTCGGCACCCTGCCGCTGGTCGCCCAGGCGGTCGAGGCGGTGAAGATCCCGGTCGTGGCGGCCGGCGGCCTGCACGACGGACGGGGGCTGGCGGCGGCGCTGGCTCTCGGGGCGCAGGGCGTCTGGATGGGCACGCGCTTCATCGCCAGTCTCGAGGCCCACGCCGGCGATCTCTACCGCCAGGCGGTGGTCGAGGCGGCCGACGAAGACACGGTCCGCACCCGCTGCTACTCGGGCAAGCCGATGCGGGTGCGCAAGAACGCCTATGTCGAAGACTGGGAGGCGCGGCCGGCCGACATTCAGCCGTTCCCCCAGCAAGCCATGGTCTCGATCCAGGCGGGCGCGATGGGCGGCATCGGCGGCCAGGTCGAGGGACTGGATCCGGACAAGTCCTGCTTCGCCATGGGCCAGAGCGCCGGCGGCGTTCGCGAGATCCTGCCGGCCGGCGAGATCGTGGCGCGGCTGGTCAGCGAGGCCGAGGCGGCGCTCGTCCGGGCGAACGGGTTCCGAACTTAGTCGGCCACCTTCGGCAGCACCTTGCGGAAGTGCGCCTCGACCGCGTCGTGGCACTCGCAGGCGCGCTTTTCGAGGCCGGGGCGGTCCAGAACCTCCACCTTGCCGCGACCGATATGGATGATCCCGGCGTCCTGCAGGGCGCGGGCGACGGCGCTGATCGTCGTGCGCTGCACGCCCAGCATCTGGGCCAGGGTCTCCTGGGTCAGGCGGATCGGCTCGTCGCCCGAGCGGTCGTGGGCGAACAGCAGCCAGCGGCAGGCGCGCTGCTCGATCGGATGCAGGGCGTTGCAGGCCGCGACCTGCATCATCTGGGCGATGAACACGTCGGCGGCGCGATCGAACAGGTCGCCCACGGCGGCGTGGCGGCCCTTGAGCTCCTCCAGCCGGCTGGTCGGCAGGCAGAAGGCGTAGCCGGGCACGCGCACGACGGCCCGGCCATAGGCGGGCTTGAAGCCGGCGCTGACGACGCCGCCGATCGCGCCCTCGAAGCCGATGCTGGCGGCCTCGATCTCCTGGCCGTCGGCGGTGACGACCAGCAGCGAGGCCTGGGTCGGGCCGCAGGGCAGGTAGGTGTGCTCCACGTCGTCGCCCGCGTCGAACAGCACCGCGTCCTGCGGCAGGTCGACCAGCACCAGGTGCGGCGCGAGTTCGGCCAGGGCGTCTGGGCGCAACGCGGCCAGCAGGCGGTTGGACTCATAGGGCGGGGCGCTGGCGCCCTCGGCGGCGCTGCGGACAATACGGGCGGTGGCGGTCATGCGAACCTCCGGTGGCGCTTTCGAGGGGTTAAGCGCGCGGCGAACGGCTTAGTTTCCCGTGGACGGCGAGACTCTTCCGAAGCACCCTCCCGCCGATCGGAGAACGGCATGATCGCGCGGCGACATCTGAGGCGACGGCTCAGTCAATACGGCGCCCTTTGGCTGGGGGCGTTCGTCGTGACGCTGACGGCGATGGCGCTGGCGGTGTTCGCCGCGCGCCTGCCGTTGGCGGAGACCGCCGACCTGGCTCTGCCCGCCGCCTTCGCCCTGCTGGGCCTGGCGGTCGTGGCCGGCGTTGGGATCACCGTGACCAGGGACGTGGGCCTGTCGACCAAGTCGCTGGTCACGGCTCTGGCCCTGCTGCTGATCCTGCCGCTGCTGTGGGCCCCGGTGCTGGCCGTGGTGGTCACGGCCGCGATCGCCGGCGTATCGGTGGAATATTCGCGGGCCTATGCCGAGTTCCGCATCGTCGTCAGCAACCTGATCTATCCGCTGGTCGCCATGCTAGGCGAAGACCCTTTGGTCAATCTCGTCTGGCAAGCGTTCCAGGTCGTCGCCTCGATCGTCGGCGCGATCGCGTCGATTCTGCAGGTGTGGCGGGTGGTCAAGCCGTGGCTGTATGGCCCCGACGAGCTCGAGGAGGCTAGCTGAGGGAAATCGGGCGGGGCAGCACCCAGTCTTCTTGCTGTTCGTGCAGCATCACCGGCAGGCCCAGACCCGCCGGATGCTCGGCCAGGCGGCGGGCCGCGGCGCGCGCTTCGCCGCGCGTCTCGTAGGCGCCAAAGCGCAGGTTGTCGCCGATGATGGACCAGCGATCGCCGACCCGCACGACACCGTAATGCACCTCAGTCATGAGCAGACCTCCTTGCAGTATCCACAGGGAACGCCCGATCCGTGGCCACCGCAAGGCCTTTATCGTCAAAGCTTTTCTGACAACGCTGGACATTCTATCCCCAAGCTCGCGGCGACGGTTGTTCGCCTTTCGGGCGCGGGGCCGTGACAGGCCGACGGGGTTTGGCGATAACAGGCGCCATGTCGCGTCCGTTCCTTCTCGGCGTCGCCCTGGCCGCCCTCGTCGTCTCTCCGGTTCTCGCCCAAGAGCGGGACGCGGGCGAGCGCCAGCGCCTCCTGGACCTCGCCTACGCCCTGGGCGAGAGCCACGCTCTGCGCCAGGTCTGCGAGGGCGAGGGCGATCAGTACTGGCGCGCCCGCATGGTCCGATTGACCGAGGTCGAACAGGCCGACCAGGCCTTCGATGTGCAGATGCGCGAGCGGTTCAACACCGGCTTCGCTTCGCGCCGAAGCGAATATCCGACCTGCGACGCAGCCAGCCGCAAGGCCGAGCAGCAGGCCGCCCGCCGAGGCCAGGCCCTGGCCCAGAAGCTGTCGCGGTCGGTGCGCAAGGCGAGTCCGCCCGTCCATGATCCGGATTCCATGGCGGAAGGCGAAGGGGCGCGCTAACCTCAACCGCAAGGTTGTGGAGGAGGGGGCGTCTTGGGCACGTCGATCGTCGTACTGGTGCTGCTGATCCTGGCGTTCGTGCTGGTGATCAGCGTGATCAAGATCGTGCCGCAGGGGCGCGAATTCACCGTCGAGCGGTTCGGCCGCTACACTCGGACCCTGAAGCCCGGCATCAGCATCCTGACCCCGTTCGTCGAGACGATCGGGCGGCGGGTGAACATGATGGAGCAGGTGCTGGATGTCCCGCAGCAGGAGGTCATCACCAAGGACAACGTGTCGGTGAAGGTCGACGCCATCGTCTTCATCCAGGTGATGGACGCCGCCGC
Organism: Caulobacter sp. 1776; assembly: GCF_040545685.1. Classification (NCBI taxonomy): domain Bacteria; kingdom Pseudomonadati; phylum Pseudomonadota; class Alphaproteobacteria; order Caulobacterales; family Caulobacteraceae; genus Caulobacter; species Caulobacter sp. 1776. The sequence continues at coordinate 448,104 of NZ_JBEPMI010000001.1, read as the reverse complement.
GGCGGCCTATCGGGTCGACAACCTGATCTACGCCATCACCCAGCTGGCCCAGACCAACCTGCGCACCGTCGTCGGCTCGATGGAGCTGGACGAGGTGCTCAGCCAGCGCGACGCGATCAACACCCGGCTGCTGTCGACCATCGACCACGCCACCGGCCCTTGGGGCGTGAAGGTCGCACGGATCGAGATCAAGGACCTGACGCCGCCGCCGGACATCACCAACGCCATGGCCCGCCAGATGAAGGCCGAGCGCGAAAAGCGCGCGGTGATCACCGAGGCCGAGGGCGAGAAACAGTCCCAGATCGCTCGCGCCGAGGGCCAGAAGCAGTCGGCCATCCTGCAGGCCGAGGGCCGCCGCGAGGCCGCCTTCCGCGACGCCGAGGCCCGCGAACGGGAAGCCGAGGCGGAAGCCAAGGCGACGGCCTTCGTCTCGGAGGCCATCTCGAAGGGCGACGTCAATGCGATCAACTACTTCATCGCCCAGAAATACGTCGAGGCGTTCGGTGAGCTGGCCCGCAGCCCGCAGCAGAAGACCGTGATCGTGCCGGCCGACTTCGCTGGCCTGACCGGAACCGTCGCGGGCGTCAGCGAGCTGATCAAGAGCCTGGGCGCCGACGCGCCGCGCCCAGCTGCCACCAGCACGCCGACCGGCGGCAAGCGCGGAGCCTGATCCCATGGACGCCCTGGGAGGCTTCTACGCGATGCATCCGCTCTGGCTGTGGCTGGCGGTCGCGGCCCTGTTCCTGGCGATCGAGGTCGGCACCGGCAGCGGTTGGCTGCTGTGGCCGGCCGCCAGCGCCTTCGCCGTCGCCGTGGTCGCGCAAGTCCTGCACCCCGGCCCGGCGGTCGAGCTGGGCCTGTTCGCGATCCTGACCATCGCCACCACCTATCTGGCGCGACGTTTCCTGCGGCCGGTCCTGGAACCCGACAGTCCCGACCTCAACGACCCGCTGCAACGCCTGATCGGCCAGCGCGGCCAGGTGCTGTCGACGTTCGAGCAGGGCCGCGGCCGGGTGTTCGTCGACGGCAAGGACTGGGCGGCCGAGACCGACGAACCGATCCCGGCGATCAGCCAGGAGGTGGTCGTCATCGGCGTCGACGGCGCGGTGCTGAAGGTGCGAAAGATCCCCACCTGAGGCGGCGCTGCTGACAAGATCGCGAAGCGCCCCTGTTATCCGGGCCGAACCACACCATGTGAGGCGCCATCTAGCCTCTGGGGAGAGCGCGTGACCTCCATCATTTCGGTATCGGGTCTGACCAAGACCTATGCGTCGGGCCATCAGGCCCTGAAGCGGATCGACCTCGACATCCGGCAGGGTGAGATCTTCGCCCTGCTGGGTCCGAACGGGGCGGGCAAGACCACCCTGATCAGCATCATCTGCGGCATCGTCAATCCCAGCGAGGGGACGATCCTGGCCGACGGCCACGACGTGGTGCGCGACTATCGCGCGGCGCGGACCAAGATCGGCCTGGTGCCGCAGGAGCTGCACACCGACGCCTTCGAGACCGTCTGGGCCACGGTGCGCTTCTCGCGTGGCCTGTTCGGCAAGCCGGCCAACGACGCCCTGATCGAGAAGATCCTTCGCGATCTCTCCTTGTGGGACAAGAAGGACAGCAAGATCATGGCGCTGTCGGGCGGCATGAAGCGCCGGGTGATGATCGCCAAGGCGCTCAGCCACGAGCCGACCATCCTGTTCCTGGACGAGCCCACCGCCGGCGTCGACGTCGAGCTGCGCCGCGATATGTGGGAGATGGTCCGCAAGCTGCGCGAGAGCGGCGTCACCATCATCCTGACCACCCACTACATCGAGGAGGCCGAGGAGATGGCCGACCGGATCGGGGTGATCAACAAGGGTGAGATCATCCTGGTCGAGGACAAGTCGGTCCTGATGCGCAAGCTGGGCAAGAAGCAGTTGACCGTGCACCTGCGCGAGCCGCTGACCGCCCTGCCGGCCGGCCTCACCGACCCGTCGCTGAGCCTGGCCAATGACGGCGCCGACCTCGTCTACACCTTCGACGCCCAGGCCGACGACACCGGCATCGCCGATCTTCTCAAGCGCCTCGCCGAGCAGGGCGTCGACTTCAAGGACCTGAAGACCGACCAGAGCTCGCTGGAGGACATCTTCGTCAGCCTGGTGAGGGCCCCGCAATGAACCTGTTCGCGATCAAGGCCATCTACCGCTTCGAAATGGCGCGCTGGTTTCGCACCCTGGCCCAGAGCGTCATCTCGCCGGTCCTGTCGACCAGCCTCTATTTCGTGGTGTTCGGCTCGGCGATCGGCTCGCGCATGCAGGCCATCGACGGCGTCAGCTACGGCGCCTTCATCGTGCCGGGACTGATCATGCTGTCGCTGCTGGGCGAGAGCATCTCCAACGCCTCGTTCGGCATCTACATGCCAAAATGGGCCGGCACGATCTACGAGTTGCTCTCGGCTCCGGTGGCCTGGATCGAGGCGGTGACCGGCTATGTCGGGGCGGCGGCCACCAAGTCGGTCTGTCTGGGCCTGCTGATCCTGGCGACGGCGCGGATCTTCGTGCCGTTCGAGATCGCCCATCCGTTCGTGATGCTGCTGTTCCTGGTCCTGACCTCGATCACGTTCAGCCTGTTCGGCTTCATCATCGGGGTCTGGGCCGACGACTTCCAAAAGCTGCAGATCGTGCCGCTGCTGGTCGTCACGCCGCTGACCTTCCTGGGTGGGAGCTTCTACTCGATCAAGATGCTGCCGCCGATCTGGCAGAAGATCACCCTGTTCAACCCGGTGGTCTATTTGATCAGCGGCTTCCGCTGGAGCTTCTACGGCCACTCCGACGTCAGCGTGGGCGTCAGCCTGGGCATGACCGCCGTGTTCCTGGCCGTCTGCCTGACGGCCGTTTGGTGGATCTTCAAGACGGGTTACCGGCTGAAGGTCTGATCTCCCCAAACGCCGCTCGTCCCCGCGAAAGCGGGGACCCAAGCCGAGTTTGGAGGGCTTATCTCCCGCCGCGCCATCCGCTGAAGAGTCAGCTTGGGTCCCCGCTTTCGCTGGGATGAGCGGATGAGTGGGGAGGGCTGGCCTGCGCCGCCTTCACGCCTTGCGGCCCGCCCTTGGCGATCAGCGCCGCCTCGGCCGCGCGGATCAGCGGCCGCTCGGCGTTGAAGTCCGCCAGCACTTGGCAGGCGGCGAAGAAGGCCGGGTCGGCGCGGGTGTCGATCTCGGGCTGGGCGACGACCAGGGCCAGGCCGCGCGTCTCGAGCCGCGACACCACGTCCAGCAGGTCGACCATCGTCCCGGCCAGGGCGTGCAGGCTCAGCACCGCCAGGGTTCCGCCGTCCTCGAGGGCGGCCAGGGCGCGATCGAGGCCCGGCCGGACCACGCCGGCCGGCAGGCAGCGGTCGCTGAACACCTCCTGGCAGCCCATCAGCAGCAGGCGCTCCTCCTGGACGGGGCTGAAGAAGACGCCGCGCACCGGAGGCACGCGATAGTAGCCGACGAGGTTCATCCGCCGGTGCTTTGCAGACCAGCTGGCCGTTGGCGAGGGATTTCCATCGCTTCCAGCCGGCCGCCCACAGGTTCCTAGCTTGCCGCCTTCAGCGCCGAGGCGACGGCGACCGACAGCGGCGTCGTCGGACGGCCGATCAGGCCCGACAGCTGGCGCCCTTCGTCGAACAGCCCACCCTGGGCGACGCCCACGTCCGACTGGGCGAGGATCGCCGCATACGGGGCCGGCAGGCCGAAGCTCTCCAAGATCCGGGCGTACTCCGCCTCGGGCAGATCGGTGTAGTCGACGGGCTTGGCGGTCTGTCGCGAGATCTCGGCGGCGAGGTCGGCGCGGGTGAAGGCGGTGTCGCCGGCCAGTTCGTAGACCCGGTTCTCCGCGTCTGGCGTCGAGACCACCACGGCGGCGGCCTCGGCATAGTCCTCGCGCGTCGCGGCCGAGATCCGGCCCTCGCCCGAGGCGCCGATCACCGCGCCGGCTGCGATCGCGCCGGCCAAGGCGCCGGTATAATTCTCGACGTACCAGCCGTTGCGCAGCAGGGCGTAGGTAAGGCCCGAGGCCTTGATCAGGGCCTCGGTGGCCCTGTGCTCGTCGGCCAGGGCGATCGGCGTCGTGTCGGCGCGCAGGATGCTGGTGTAGGCGATCCGCTTCACGCCGGCGGCCTTGGCGGCTTCGATGACGTTGCGGTGCTGGGCCAGGCGCTGGCCGACTGCGTCGCTGGAGATCAGCAGCAGGGTGTCGACGCCCTCCAGGGCGGCGACCAGGGTCTCGGGCTTGGCGTAGTCGGCGGCGCGGACGGTCACGCCCAGGTCCGCCGCCTTGGCCGGATCGCGCGCCAGGGCGACGATGTCGCCGGCGGGGGCGCGGGCCTTCAGTTTCTCGATGACGAGACGGCCCAGCTGGCCGGTGGCGCCCGTGACGGCGATGGTCATGATCGTTCTCCGTTGATGACGGGACCGATCTGGGATCCTTGCTTACTTTTCGTAAGTACATACATAAATGTTAGTATGAAAGAAAATCGCACCCCCTCCGCGTCCTTGTCGGAAAAGCTGATGCGCGGCGACGTGATGGCCGCCGGCTGTCCGTCGCGCGAAGTGCTCAAGCACGTGACCAGTCGCTGGGGCGTCCTGGTGCTGATGGCGCTGGAGACGGGCACGCGCCGGTTCAGCGCGCTGCGACGCGGTGTCGGCGGCGTCAGCGAGCGCATGCTCGCCCAGACCCTGCAGCAGCTGGAGGCCGACGGCTTCGTGCGCCGCGTGGCCTACGAGGTCGTGCCGCCGCACGTGGAGTACAGCCTGACGCCGCTGGGCTTAGAGGTCGCCGAGCGAGTGCGTGGCCTGGCCGACTGGATCGAGCTCAATCTCGACCGAATCCTGCCGCATTGGAGCGAAGCCGACAGGGCGGCCTATCCGCCGCCGCCCTAGCTTCAAAAGTTTAGAGCGGGACCGACGCGACCGCGGCCTAAAGAACGCGCGGGTTCGCCTGGCGCAGGCCCTCGTTGGCCAGGGCGTCGGCGCGCTCGTTCAGCGGATGGCCGGCGTGGCCCTTGACCCAGCGCCAGTCGACGTCGTGCCGCTCGCGCGCGGCGTCGAGCCGCTTCCACAGGTCGTCGTTCTTGACCGGGCTCTTGTCGGCCGTCTTCCAGCCGCGCGCCTTCCAGCCGCGGATCCACTCCTGGATGCCCTTCATCACGTACTGGCTGTCGGTGTGCAGCTCGATCTTGCAGGGACGGTTCAAGAGCTCCAGCGCCTGGATGGCGGCCATCAACTCCATGCGGTTGTTGGTGGTCGCCGGCTCGCCGCCGCAGATTTCCTTCTTCTTGTCGCCATAGAACAGGATGGCGCCCCAGCCGCCCGGGCCCGGATTCCCCTTGCAGGCCCCGTCGGTATAGATCGTGACCTTGGGCGTCATGCGAACAGCACGAGCCCTTCGCGATGGACGGCCAGCTTGCGCTCGTATTCCAGCGGATCCTTGGGCCGGACCAGGGCTCCAGCGGGCGTCGCGCCCCAGTCGGCCAGGCGGGTGAGGAAGAAGCGCATGGCCGCGCCGCGGGCCAGGATCGGCAGGGCTTCTTTCTCGGCCGGGCTCAGCGGCCGGCGGCGCTCGTAGCCGTTCAGCAAGGCCTTGCCGGCGGTGATGTTGAAGCTGCCGTCGGGCTCGAAGCACCAGGCGTTCAGGGTCACGGCCACGTCGTAGGCATAGGCGTCGTCGCAGGCGAAATAGAAGTCGATCGCCGCGGCGAACTTGCCGTTCGACTGGAAGAAGACGTTGTCGGGGAAGTAGTCGGCGTGAATCGTTCCCGCCGGCAGATTGCGCGGCCACATCAGGGCCAGTTGCGCCAGGTCGGTGTCGATGGTGGCCGACAAGCCCGGTTTCAGGTCCTCGGCGGCCTTGCGGTGCTTGGCGAACAGCGGCGACCAGGCCTGTTGGCCCAGGTCATTGGCGCGACGGCCAGGATAGCCTTCGCCGGCCAGGTGCAGCCAGGCCAGGCCCTCGCCGGCCTCGCGACAATGGGCCACGGTCGGCTTGCGCGCCGACAGGCCGGGCAGGAACTCGACGATCGCCGCCGGCTTGCCGCGCAGGTTGGACAGCGTCGCGCCCTTGCGGTTCGCGATGGGCCGGGCGCTGGGAAAGCCCTTGTCGGCCAGCCAGGTCAGCATGTTGAGGAAGTAGGGCAGGTCCTCGGCCTTCACCCGCCGCTCGTAGACGGTCAGGATGTAGCGGCCCGTCTCCGTCTCCAGCAGGAAGTTGGAGTTCTCCACGCCCTCGGCGATGCCCTTGAACGCCAGCGGGGCGCCCAGGTCATAGCCTTCCAGAAAGGCTTCGAGTTCCGCGTCGGTGATATCGGTATAGACGGCCATGACGCCGGGATGCTCGACGCGAGGCCCGCGGTCAAGCCGCCGCTAGGCCGTCAGCAACCTCGGCAGCTTGAACGTGATCGTCTCGCGCGCCTCGACCAGTTCCTCGACAGTGGTGTCGAAGCGGGCGGAGATGGCGTCGATGACGCCTTGCACCAGGTCCTCAGGGGCCGAGGCGCCGGCGGTCAGGCCGACGCGCGAGACCCCTTCGAACCAGCTCCAGTCGATCCCGTTGGCGTCGTCGATCAGATGGGCGGCTGTGGCGCCGGCCTTCAGGCCGACCTCCATCAGGCGCACCGAGTTGGACGAGTTCTTCGAGCCGACCACCAAGACGAGCTCGGCCTGCTCGGCCAGGTGCTTGACCGCGTCCTGACGGTTGGTGGTGGCGTAGCAGATGTCTTCCTTGTGCGGGGCGGCGATGCCCGGGAAGCGCTCGCGCAGCAAGGCGACCATGTCGGCGGTGTCATCGACCGACAGGGTGGTCTGGGTCAGGAAGGCGACGTTGGCTGCGTCCTTGGGAACCCAGGCGGCGGCGTCCTTGATGTCCTCGATCAGGGTGACCGCGCCCTCGGGCAGCTGGCCCATGGTGCCGATCACTTCCGGATGGCCGGCGTGGCCGATCAGCACGATCTCGCGGCCGGCGTCGTAGTGCTTCTGGGCCTCGACGTGGACCTTCGAGACTAGCGGGCAGGTGGCGTCCAGATAGATCATCTCGCGCGACTTGGCCTCGGCCGGCACCGACTTGGGCACGCCGTGGGCGGAGAACACCACCGGGCGATCGTCGGGGGCCTCGGACAGCTCCTCGATGAACACCGCGCCCATCGCCTTCAGGCGGTCGACGACGTGGCGGTTGTGCACGATCTCGTGACGCACATAGACCGGCGCGCCGAACTTCTCGACGGCGCGCTCGACGATCTGGATGGCGCGATCGACGCCGGCGCAAAAGCCGCGCGGGCTGGCCAGCACGAGCGAGATCGGTCGACGGATGGGCGTATGGGCGTTCATGACGCGGAAACTAGTCGCTCTAAGCCCCTGGCGCCAGGAGTCTGCGCCGTTGCGACGTCACGCATATGCCTTTATCAGGCTGCATGACGCCGATGGGGCCCATGGCCCCGCTTGGCTCTTCTTTTCTCGAACCGGACGTTTCATGCGCCGCACTCTCCCGCTCGCCCTCAGCGCCCTGATGGCCGTCTCGATCGCCGCGACGACGGTGACGATCGCCCACGCCCAGTCGCGCGGCGACCAAGGCGGCGGCCAGGACGACGACCAGAGCGCCAAGAAGAAGAAACGCGACGAGGAGTGGAACCAGCCCAAGGCTCCGCTGCCGCAGCTGCGCAACGCCGGCCCGTGCCCCTATGTGAAGGTGCTTTACGACGCCAGCCGCTATGTCGAGTTCAAGGACGCCAAGGAATCGGCCGCCCAGGCCGGCTTCACCGGCGAGATCCAGAGCATCGCCTCGGGCTGCGCCTACAAGGGCGACGAGCCGATCAAGATCCGCGTCGAGGCCCTGTTCCAGCTGGGTCGCGGTCCCAAGGCCCAGGGCGACAAGCACGTCTATCGCTACTGGGTGGCGGTGACCGAGCGGAACCAGGCCGTGATCGCCAAGGAATATTTCGACCTGCCGGTGACCTTCGCCTCCGGCCAGGACCGCGCCTATGCGCGTGACACCATCGAACAGATCACCATCCCGCGCGCCGACGCCAAGGTCAGCGGCGGCAATTTCGAAGTGCTGATCGGCTTCGACGTGACGCCGGAAATGGCGGCCTTCAACCGCGAGGGCAAGCGCTTCCGCGTCAATGCCGGCCAGACGGCTCAAGCGCAGCCGAGCCAGACCCCAGCAGGGACGACTACCAAGCAATGAACGATTTGAAGCGGTCCCTGAGCGAAGCGGCCGCGGCCGCTTTCCAGGCCGCCGGACTTGCTCCCGAGTTCGGACGCGTCACCGCCTCCGACCGCCCCGACCTGGCTGATTTCCAGTGCAACGGCGCCCTCGCGGTGGCCAAGAGCGCCAAGCGCAATCCGCGCGAGATCGCCGTCCAGGTCGTCGACATCCTGAAGGGCGATCCGCGCCTGGCCTCGGTCGAGATCGCCGGGGTCGGCTTCATCAACATGCGCGTCAGCGACGAGGCCCTATCGGCCCGCGCCCGCGAGATCGCCTCCGACGACCGCGTCGGCGCCCAGCTGCTGGAAACGCCGCGCCGGGTGCTGATCGACTATGCCGGCCCGAACGTGGCCAAGCCGATGCACGTGGGCCACCTGCGCGCCTCGATCATCGGCGAGTCGGTCAAGCGCCTGTACCGCTTCCGCGGCGACGACGTGGTGGGCGACGCGCACTTCGGCGACTGGGGTTTCCAGATGGGCCTGCTGATCAGCGCCATCATGGACGAGGATGCCTTCATCAACGCCTTGATGCAGAAGCTGCCGGAAGCGCCGCGCGGCTTCTCGTCGGCGGACGAGGCCAAGGTGATGGCCGAGTTCGAGAGCCGGATCACCCTAGCCGATCTCGACCGCATCTATCCGGCCGCCTCGGTGCGCCAGAAGGAAGATCCGGCGTTCAAGGAGCGCGCCCGCAAGGCGACGGCCGAACTGCAGAACGGCCGCTTCGGCTATCGCCTGCTGTGGCGCCACTTCGTCAAGGTCAGCCGCGTGGCCCTGGAACGCGAGTTCCATGCCCTGGGCGTCGACTTCGACCTGTGGAAGGGCGAAAGCGACGTCAACGATCTGATCGAGCCGATGGTCCACCAGTTGGAGGTCAAGGGCCTGCTGGTCGAGGACCAGGGCGCCCGCATCGTCCGCGTGGCCCGCGAGGGCGACAAGCAGGATGTGCCGCCGCTGCTGGTCGTCTCGTCGGAAGGCTCGGCCATGTACGGCACGACCGACCTGGCCACGATCCTGGACCGCCGCAAGTCGTTCGACCCGCACCTGATCCTCTACTGCGTGGACCAGCGCCAGGCGCTGCACTTTGAGACCGTGTTCCGCGCCGCCTATCTGGCTGGGTACGCCGCCGAAGGGTCGCTGGAGCATATCGGCTTCGGCACCATGAACGGCGCCGACGGCAAGCCCTTCAAGACCCGCGCCGGCGGCGTCCTGAAACTGCACGACCTGATCGAGATGGCTCGCGAGAAGGCCCGCGAGCGGCTGCACGAGGCCGGCCTCGGCGCCGAGCTGTCCGAGGCGCAGTTCGAGGACACCGCCCACAAGGTCGGCGTCGCGGCCCTGAAGTTCGCCGACCTGCAGAACTTCCGCGGCACCTCGTACGTCTTCGACCTCGACCGCTTCACCAGCTTCGAGGGCAAGACCGGCCCGTATCTGCTGTACCAGTCGGTGCGCATCAAGAGCGTGCTGCGCAAGGCCGCCGAGGCCGGCGCCACCGCCGGCCGGATCGTGATCCACGAGGCGGCCGAGCGTGACCTGGCCATGCTGCTGGACGCCTTCGAGGGCGCCCTGCAGGAGGCCTATGACAAGAAGGCTCCGAACTTCGTCGCCGAGCACGCCTACAAGCTGGCCCAGTCGTTCTCGAAGTTCTACGCGGCCTGCCCGATCATGACCGCCGACACCGAAGCGCTGCGCGCCTCGCGTCTGGCCCTGGCCGAGACCACCCTGCGCCAGCTGGAGCTGACGCTGGACCTGCTGGGCATCGAAGCGCCCGAGCGGATGTAGGGTTCGCGTCCGAACCGCTGGCTGAGAACGCCCATTAAACCGCTCTTCCCGGCGAAGGCCGGGATTCAGATTCAGCTCGAGCCTTTCGGGGTTTCATCTGGGCCCCGGGTTTCGCCGGGGAGAGCGGCGTTTGGAAAACGCCCGATTGGTAGGCAAGGCCGACTCATGTCGCCGCCCACCCGTTGCAATCTCCACGACACCGCCCGACAGTCCCGGCGTTTCGATGCGTCGGGGAAGCTCATGAACAAGTCCGGGATCGCCATGCTGATGGCGAGCGTCTGCGTGAGCGCGATCGCCGCGCCGGCCTTCGCCGAGAAGGCCAAGGCGCCGGCCAAGGGCAGTGACAAGTTCGCCGAGGCCACCGCCGGACTCGAGCGCAAGGACGGCCTGGTCCCGGTCTTCGTCGACAAGAAGGACGGCAAGATCCTGCTGCTGCTGCCCAAGCCGGGCGCGGACGGGATCGCCGGGCGCTACATCTACCAGACCTACCTGCGGGCTGGTCTCGGCTCGAACCCGACCGGTCTCGACCGCTCGGCCCCTGGCGACACCCAGATCATCGCCTTCCGTCGCGTGGGCGGCAAGGTCGTCGCCCAGTTCGAGAACTGGGGCTTTTCCGCCGCGCGCGGCTCGGCCGACGAACAGAAGGCGGTGGCCGACTCGTTCCCGATCTCCAGCGTCTGGTCGAACACGGTCGAGGCCGAGGCGCCGGACGGCGGGCTGCTGGTCGACGTCACCTCGTTCCTGACCCGTGACGCGCAAGGCGTCGCCAAGAGCCTCAAGCGCAGCAAGCAGGGCGACTTCCGGCTGAACGACGGCCTGTCCTACGCCGACACCGGCGAGGTGAACGTCTTTCCGCTGAACGTCGAGCTGGAGGCGGTCGAGACCTTCGTTGGCGACGATCCGGGCTCCGAGGTGCGCGGCATCGTCCCGGACCCGCGCAATGTCACCCTGGCCCTGCACTACTCGTTCGTGGCCCTGCCCGAGGCCGGCTATCTGCCGCGCCAGAACGATCCTCGGGTCGGGATCATCGACCATACCGTCGCCGACTATTCCGCGCCCTTGAACGCGCCGCTGGTCTATCGCCTGGTGCATCGCTTCCGCCTGGAGAAGACCGATCCGACGGCGGCCCGCTCGCCGGTCAAGAAGCCGATCGTGTTCTATGTCGACCGCGCCGCGCCCGAGCCGGTGCGCTCGGCCCTGATCGAGGGCGGCCGCTGGTGGAACCAGGCGTTCGAGGCCGCCGGCTTCGTGGACGCCTTCAAGGTCGAGGTGTTGCCCGACGGGGTGAGCCCGCTGGACGCTCGCTACAACGTCGTCAACTGGGTGCACCGCCAGACGCGCGGTTGGTCGTACGGTCACGCGGTGGTCGATCCGCGCACCGGCGAGATCATCAAGGGCGATGTCCTCTTGGGCTCGCAACGCATCCGCCAGGACCGGCTGATCTTCGAGGGGCTGGAGGGCGCGGGCGCCACGGGCAAGGGCGGGCCCAACGATCCGATCGAGATTTCTCTGGCCCGCCTGCGTCAGCTGGCCACCCACGAGATCGGCCATTCGATCGGCCTGCAGCACAACTTCGCCGCCAGCGGGTACGGCGGCCGCGCCTCGGTGATGGACTATCCGGCCCCGAAGATCGCCATCAAGGGCGGCCAGCTCGACTTTTCGGACGCCTATGCGCGCGGCGTCGGCGCCTGGGACCGGTTCGTGATCGACTGGCTGTACGGCCCCGCGCCCGCGGGGGCGGACGAGAAGGCCTGGCTGAAGGCCAAGGCCGACAAGAGCCAAGCCGACGGCCTGCGTTACGTGTCCGACGAAGACGCCCGCGCGTCCGACACGCCGCATCCGCTGGGCGCGGTGTGGGACAACGGTTCGGACCCGGTCGCCGAGCTCGACCACCTGATGGCTGTGCGCAAGATCGCTCTGGACCGCTTCGGCCTGGGCAATCTGCCGGCGGGCGCGTCGGTGGCGGACCTGCGGCGCGTCATCGTGCCGATCTATATCTTCCACCGCTACCAGGTCGACGCGACGGCCAAGCTGGTTGGCGGCGTGGACTTCACCTACGGCGCCGAGGGCGACGGCCACGAGGCCAGCAAGATCGTCCCGGCCGACCGCCAGGCCGCCGCGATCGACGCCCTGCTACGCACGCTGACGCCGTCCGCGCTCGACCTGTCCGACAAGGCGCTGGATGTCCTGACCTCGGGCCAGTCGCAGGGGACCGACCACGCCTATGAGATCGAGACGTTCGGCCAGGGCCCGGTCTTCGACCTGCCGGCTACGGCCGAGGTCGCCGCCGATCTCGTCTGGGGCGACCTGTTCGCGCCGGCGCGCCTGAACCGTCTGGTCGAGGCCAGGCGCCGCGATCCAACCCAGCCGGGCGTCGAGGGGCTGCTGGACAGAGCCCTGGCCTTCGCGGCCTTCGACGGCAAGGCGACCGGACGCCAGGCCGAACTGACCCGCCGCGCGCGCCAGCGGATGGTCGTCAACCTCGCCCAGGCCCTGGACGACAAGGGCCTGTCGCCGACCGCCGCGGCGATCATCCGCGCGCGCCTGGCCGACTGGGGCAAGAGTCTCAAGACCGCGGCCGGCGACGCGGCCGACAAGGCCCAGGCCCGCGCCCTGGCCGGGATCGTCGCCGACGAGAGCGGTGACCGCCTGGCGTCGCTGGTCGCCGACGGACGGAGCAAGCTCGTGATCCCGCCCGGTCCGCCGATCGGCGAAGACGACTGGTTCGGGGATTTCGGGCTCTAGGGTCTGGCCTCGGCTAGGGCTTTGAGATCTTTCATGAATTTCAAAGCAACAAATCCGTGTCATCCCGGAAGCCTCGCAGAGGCTATCCGGGACCCAGGGGCCAAGCGCTTTGCGGTAGCCCCTGGGGCCCGGCTCTCCACGCTTGCGCGCTCCGGCCGGGATGACACTGAATAGTTTGCTGCTTATGGAGTCCGGACCCTAGGGCGGGCAGGCCGCGCTTGACTCTGACCCGGCCCTCCCGCATGACCCCGACGACCCCAGCGGGAGACATCGGGATTCGCTCCCGAGGCCGAAGGCGCAACCGCCCCGGAAACGCTCAGGCAAAAGGACCGCGCGGGTTTAGAAACGCTGGAAAGTAGCCTCCCGCAAGGGCGGCTCGCCGAAGGAGCAAGGCCAAACCCAAACAGCAGAGGGGGGCGGCCGGAATCTCTCAGGTCCAAGGGACAGCGGGGGCGCGACCAACCGGCGGACGCCGGTCGTCTCGCCGACCCCGATTGGAGCCCGCCCCGTGTCCGACGATCTCAAGAAGACTCCCCTGTACGACGCCCACGTGGCGCTGGGCGCCCGCATGGTCCCGTTCGCGGGCTATTCCATGCCGGTGCAGTACAAGGACGGGGTGCTGAAGGAGCACCTGTGGACCCGCGAGCACGCCGGCCTGTTCGACGTCTCGCACATGGGTCAGGCCCGCATCCGCGGTGAGAACCCGGCCAAGAGCTTCGAGAAGGTCGTCTCGGCCGACTACCAGGGCCTGAAGCCCGGCAAGCAGCGCTACGGCGTGCTGTTGAATGCCGAGGGCGGAATCGTCGACGACCTGATGACCGCCCGTCCCGACGATGACGGCCTGTTCGTGGTGGTCAACGGCGCCTGCAAGGACAACGACTACGAGATCATCGCCAAGGCCCTGGCTGGCGAGGCCACGGTCACCCGTCTCGAGGACCGCGCGCTGCTGGCGCTGCAGGGCCCCGAGGCCGCCGCCGTGCTGGCCGCGCATGTTCCGGAAGCCGCCGGCATGGTGTTCATGGACACCGTGGCCCTGACCGCCTTCGGCGTCGACGCGATCCTCTCGCGCTCGGGCTATACCGGCGAGGACGGCTACGAGATCTCGGTTCCGGCCGACGCCGCCGAGCGCGTCTGGAACACCCTGCTGGCCGACGAGCGCGTCCGTCCGATCGGCCTGGGCGCTCGTGACAGCCTGCGCCTGGAGGCCGGCCTGCCGCTATACGGCCACGACCTGGACGAGACCGTCTCGCCGATCGAGGCCGGGCTGAACTTCGCTGTCGGCAAGTCGCGCCGCGAGGCCGGCGACTATCTGGGCTCGGCCCGGATCGCCAAGGAGCTGGCCGGCGAGCTGTCGCGCGTCCGCCTGAACCTGAAGGTGCTGGAAGGCGCGCCGGCCCGCGAAGGCGCCGAGATCGCCGACGAAGCAGGCAATGTGATCGGCAAGATCACCAGCGGCGGCTTCGCCCCCAGCCTGGGCTATCCCATCGCCATCGGTTTCGCCCCGCCGGCCTATGCGGCCGTGGGGACGAAGCTCAAGGTCATCGTGCGCGGCAAGCAGGCCGCCGCCGAGGTGGTCGCGACCCCGTTCGTCGCCAATCGTTACGTCCGCAAGATCTGAAAGAGGGCCAGACCAATGCGTTTCACCAAAGATCACGAGTGGGTCATCGTCCAGGGCGACGTGGCCACCGTCGGCATCACCGCCTACGCCGCCGAGCAGCTGGGCGACGTGGTGTTCGTCGAGGTTCCGGACGCCGGCAAGACCGTGAAGCAGGGCGACAGCCTGGCCGTGGTCGAGAGCGTCAAGGCCGCCTCGGACGTCTACGCTCCGGTGTCGGGCGAGGTCGTCGAGGGCAATGCCGAGCTCGGCGACGCGCCCGAGACGGTCAACGCCCTGCCGGAAAGCGGCGGTTGGTTCGCCAAGATCAAGCTGTCGAACCCGGCCGAGGTCGACGCCCTGATGGACCGCGACGCGTACGAAGCGTTCCTGGCCACTCTTTAGCTTTATCTGTCATCCCGGACGGGCGAAGGCCGATCCGGGACCGCTGGAAGCACCACGCTTTCCGAGGTCCCGGCTCTCCGCTGCGCTCCGGCCGGGATGACACGCAAATTTTGATAGGCGCCCAATGCGTTACCTCCCCCTGACCCCCGAAGACCGCGTCGAGATGCTCGGCGCGATCGGCGTCAAGTCGATCGACGACCTGTTCGTCGACGTGCCGGCCTCGGCCCGCCGCGACGGGACCGTCGACCTGCCGTTTCACGCCGGCGAGATCGAAGTCGAGCGCGAGATGGCGGGCCTGGCCCGTCGCAACCGCTCGGCGGGGGAGGGACCCTTCTTCTGCGGAGCCGGGGCCTATCGCCATCACGTGCCGGCCACGGTCGACCACATCATCCAGCGGTCGGAATTCCTGACCAGCTACACGCCGTACCAGCCGGAAATCGCCCAGGGCACGCTGCAGGTGCTGTTCGAGTTCCAGACCCAGGTCGCGGCCTTGACCGGCATGGAGGTGGCCAACGCCTCGCTCTATGACGGCTCGACCGGCGCGGCCGAGGCCGTGATGATGGCCCAGCGCGTCACCCGCCGGAACAAGGCGGTGATGTCGGGCGGCGTCCATCCGCACTACATCGAGACCATCGAGACCCTGGCCCACGCGGCCGGCGTCACGACCCAGGCCATGCCCGCGGCCGTCGACGCTGAGGACGCGGTGATCGCCGCCATCGACGCCGACACCGCCTGCGTCGTGGTCCAGACCCCGAACGTGTTCGGCACGGTCACCGACGTGACCAAGATCGCCGAGGCCGCTCACGCCGCCGGCGCGCTGCTGATCGTGGTCACCACCGAAGCCGTCTCGTACGGCCTGCTGAAGTCGCCCGGCGAGATGGGCGCCGACATCGCCGTGGCCGAGGGCCAGTCGATCGGCAACGGCCTGAACTTCGGCGGCCCCTATGTCGGCCTGTTCGCCTGCAAGGAAAAGTTCGTCCGCCAGATGCCCGGCCGCCTGTGCGGCGAGACCGTCGACGCCGACGGCCGCCGCGGCTTCGTCCTGACCCTGTCGACCCGCGAGCAGCATATCCGCCGCGACAAGGCGACCTCGAACATCTGCACCAACAGCGGCCTGTGCGCCCTGGCGTTCAGCATCCACATGAGCCTGCTGGGCGAGACGGGTCTGCGCCAGCTGGCCGCCCTGAATCACCAGAAGGCGCTCGCCCTGCGCGATGCGCTGAAGGCCGTGCCGGGCGTCCAGATCCTGACCCCGCGCTTCTTCAACGAGTTCGCGATCCGGTTGCCGAAGAACGCCGCCGACGTGGTCGAGACCCTGGCGAACAACGGCGTCATCGCCGGTGTGCCGTTCTCGCGCCTGGACGCGGGCGCGGGCCTGGACGACGTGCTGCTGGTCGCGGCAACCGAGACCACGCTCGACGTCGACATCACCTTCTTCGCCAAGATCCTCAGCAAGGCGGTGGCCCAATGAGCATGAACAACGTCGGCCGCCCCACGCGCCCGGAAACCGCCGCCAATGACGCTGGCGGTCACGAGACCCTGACCGGCGGTCGCGGGCTGCTGCAGGACGAGGCCCTGATCTTCGAACTGGACGGCTGGAACAAGACCGGCGTCGACCTGCCGGAAGCGACCGCGCCGTCGGGCGACCTGGCCGGCCTGCTGCGGGCCGAGCCGATCGGCCTGCCGGGCCTGTCGGAGCCCGAAGCCGTTCGCCACTACGTGCGCCTGTCCCAGAAGAACCACGCCATCGACCTGGCGCTGTATCCGCTGGGCTCGTGCACGATGAAGCACAATCCGCGCCTGAACGAGAAGATGGCGCGCCTGCCGGGCTTTTCCGACATCCACCCGCTGCAGCCGCAGTCGACCGTGCAGGGCGCCCTGCAGCTGATGGACCGCCTGGCCCACTGGCTGAAGACCCTGACCGGCATGCCCGCCGTCGCCCTGTCGCCCAAGGCCGGCGCCCACGGCGAGCTGTGCGGCCTGCTGGCCATCCGCGCCGCCCACGAGGCGGCCGGCAATGGCCATCGCAAGACCGTCCTGGCCCCGACCAGCGCCCACGGCACCAACCCGGCCACGGCGGCCTTCGTCGGCTACACCGTCGTCGAGATCGCCCAGACCGAAGACGGCCGCGTCGACCTGGCGGACCTGGAGTCCAAGCTCGGCGACCACGTGGCCGCGATCATGGTCACCAACCCCAACACCTGCGGCCTATTCGAGCGCGACGTCGTCGAGATCGCCCGCCTGACCCACGCGGCCGGGGCTTATTTCTACTGCGACGGCGCCAACTTCAACGCCATCGTCGGCCGGGTGCGCCCGGGCGACCTGGGCGTCGACGCCATGCACATCAACCTGCACAAGACCTTCTCGACGCCGCACGGCGGCGGCGGCCCGGGCGCCGGCCCGGTGGTGCTGTCGGAGGCCCTGGCGGCCTTCGCGCCGACGCCCTGGCTGGTCCATGGCGACGACGGCTTCTCGATGGTCGAGCACGCCGGCGAGGAGGGGGCCAAGACCGCATTCGGTCGCATGAGCGCCTTCCACGGCCAGATGGGCATGTATGTCCGCGCCTATGCCTACATGCTGAGCCACGGGGCCGACGGCCTGCGCCAGGTGGCCGAGGACGCCGTCCTCAACGCCAACTACATCAAGGCCCGGCTGAAGGACGTGATGAGCCCGGCCTTCCCGGACGGTCCGTGCATGCACGAGGCCCTGTTCGACGACGCCTGGTTGGAGGGCACCGGCGTGACCACGCTCGACTTCGCCAAGGCGATGATCGACGAGGGCTTCCATCCGATGACCATGTACTTCCCGCTGGTCGTCCACGGCGCGATGCTGATCGAGCCGACGGAGACCGAGAGCAAGCAGGAGCTCGACCGCTTTATCGAGGCCCTCCGGGCGCTCGCGGGCGCCGCCAAGGCCGGCGAGACGGAGCGCTTCAAGGGCGCGCCGTTCCACGCGCCGCTGCGGCGCCTGGACGAGACCCTGGCGGCTCGCAAGCCCCGGTTGAGATGGAAACCTGTTGCTACGGCGCCACTGGCCGCTGAATAGCATTCTCCATACCCCTGTTGCGACGGAAGGGCGCCTTTACGGCGCCCTCATCCCTCCACATATCGGAGGGGCGCGTCGGAGCTGACTGGCTTTTCCAGGGAGCAAGCGGGGCGCAAGCTCGTTTGTTCCTCCCATGACTGCTCTCGCCCTCGCCATGTCGCGCGTCCGCCGCCCCGCCGATGATCTCGCCCGCGAGTTCGTCGCGCGATTCCTGCGCGTGTTCCTGGTCGCCCTGGGCGTGGTGCTGATCGCGGCCGGCGCGCTGATCGCGCCGCTGCCGGGTCCGCTGGGCCTGCCGCTGACCGTGGTCGGACTGATGCTGGTGCTGCGCAACTCGTTCAAGGCGCGCAAGCAGTTCGTCCGCTTCCAGCACGCCCATCCCAAGCTGATCTTCCCGCTGCGCCGTCTGCTGCGTCGCGAGCCCGAGGTCGTGCTGGTGGCCTGGCAGCAGGCCCTGCGCGTCGAGCGCCTGATCGTGCCGCGCAAGTGGCGGGTCGCCGTGCGCTGGCGCAAGTCGCTGAAGCGCCGGCCTCTGAAGCAAGCCGGGCGGTGAACGCGATCGCCACCACCATCGACGTCAAGCACAGGGTTCGTCGCCGCGCGCGACTGGCCCTGCTGCTGCGCGAGTCCGCCGCCCGCGCCTTTCGCTGGATCGCCATCGGCTTCGGCACGCTGGTGATCATCGCCGGCGCGGTGCTGACGCCGCTGCCGGGGCACGTGGGCCTGCCGCTGCTGGTCATCGGTCTGATGATCGTGCTGCGCTACTCGTTCCAGGCCCGCAAGACCTTCATCCGCTGGCAGAAGCGCCACCCCAAGCTGGTCTTCCCGATCCGCCGCCTGATGCGTCGCGAGCCCGAGGTGCTGCTGGTCGTCTGGCAGCAGATGCTCCGTACCGAGAAGATGGTCCTGCGCCGGGCCCGCTGGCGGCTGCTGAAGAAGACCCGCAAGCGCGTGAAGCGCTACATCGCGCGGAAGATGGCGAAGAACGGCGCGGAGGCGTCGACCACGGTCGACCTCTGACGCGCCCAGCATGATTCCCCCGCTCCCTGTCCGAACGTGATAGGGTCCTCGGCGAGGCGCTTAGTCACGCCAGATGCCGATCGATCCGCCCCTTCGGCGGGAGATCTTCCGCTCCACGCCGGAGCGCTCGACCTTAGTCATGAGCCAACCTCTATCGTCGTCCGGCTCGCGCCGGGCGCTGGTCGGCGTTCGTGGCCGGTCTCACCAAAAAAGGAAGCCCGATGTCCAAAGGCAATCGCGAAGTCCGCAAACCCAAGACGGCGAAGCCCAAGGTGATCGCCGCGGCGCCCGCCGTCACCCTGCAGACCCTCACGGTCCGCAAGAAGTAGCGCGCCAGCCTTCGACGACTGAGCGCCGCAGCCCGGCGCGTCCGACGAAAGGCCACGACCATGAAAACCTACCCGGGCACGCGCCCGTCCGGTCCCAAGGGTCTCAACGATCCTCGATCGACGGGAAGCCAGCCGACCAAGCCCCGCCCGATCGACCCCAACGCCCTGCGCGGTACGAAGTCTTGATCCGTCCGGCGCCGCACGACCTACAGTTCCGATCGCCCGCCAAGATCGCGTATTTCCTGCTCGTCCATCGCTACCCGGAGCAGTTCAAGCGGCTGTTCAGGGCGATCCACGATCCCGAAAACACCTACCTCATCCACGTCGACAAGAATTCCGGCCCGGCGCTTCAGGCCGAGATCGGCGCGTTCCTGGCCGACTACCCCAACGCCGCCATGCTGGAGAGCAAGCGGGCGCTGTGGGGCGGCTACAGCCTCGTCGACGCCGAACTGCGCGGCATCGCGCGGCTGCTGGAGATGGCCGACGACTGGGACTTCTTCGTCAATCTCAGCGGTCAGGACTTCCCCCTCGCCACCCAGGCCTACATTCGCGACTTCCTGGGCGCGCGACGGGGCCAGGAGTTCATCCGCGTGCTGGACCAGGCCGAGTTTCGGCCCGACACGATGGGGCGCGTGCTCAAGCATGTGGTCGAACTCAAGGACCGTATCGTCGATTCCCTGGCGACCCGGCTCTTCCTCGACGGCGCGACGCCATACATCGGCAATCAGTGGAAGATCGTCAGCCGGCGGTTTTGCCGGTTCGTCTGTCACGACCCATCGGTCGATCGATACAAGAGCTTCTATCGAAACACCTTCATCGCCGACGAAGGGTTCTTCCAGACCGTGATGATGAACACCGCCGAGCATGGCCAGATCGTCAATGACGACCTGCGGATGATCGATTGGGTTCCCGACGGCGACATCAAGCTGCGCCCTCGG
Organism: Caulobacter sp. 1776; assembly: GCF_040545685.1. Lineage (NCBI taxonomy): Bacteria > Pseudomonadati > Pseudomonadota > Alphaproteobacteria > Caulobacterales > Caulobacteraceae > Caulobacter > Caulobacter sp. 1776. Next base: position 428,034 of record NZ_JBEPMI010000001.1, on the reverse strand, counting down.
ACGTTCAGGACCGAGGACGCCGTGGCCTTGACGGAGAGCCCCGCCCTGTTCGCGCGGAAATTCGACGCCGAGGAGGATGTTCGGATCCTCGATATCCTGGAGGCCCACCTCCGCGCGTCGGATGTCGCCAATCCCGCCGAAGAGCTTGATGACCGCCTTCCCGGGCGTGCCCAGGCGTCCGGCCTGAAGGTCGTGGCCTAGGCTCGAAGGGTCGGGAGCGTCGCTCGACCGGGGCGGTCTCTCGGTGCGTCGGCCGTCGAAAGAAAAAGGGCGCGGACCTTGCGATCCGCGCCCTCTGTCTTGTCGAAGGACTCTCGCCGCTATTGCAGCTTGGCGCTCACCTGGCCGATCGCGATGTCGATCAGCGGGGCGTTCTTGGCGCCGGCGAGGCGGGGCGGCCAGGAGGTCTCGGCGGCCTAGCCGCGCGCCTCGGCCAGCGCCGCGATGTAGGCCTCCAGCGTGGTCGGGCCCTTCTCGGTCTGGCTTTCCGGAACCATCTCGCCGTCCAGGGTCGCGCCGGTCATGCGGGCGTAGCTGTCGGCCGCGGCCTGCGAGAAGCCCAGGGCCTTGAAGGCCTCGACCCACTGCTCGCGTGGGGTGACGACGGCGCGTACGGGGCGGCCCAGGGCGCCGGCGAAAGCCTTGGCGACATCGGCCATCGAATAGCGCGCGGGTCCTTCCACATTGACCAGGCCGACATCGTCCAGCCCGGATCTCAGCCGCCGAGCGGCCGCTTGGCCGAGGTCTCGCGGGGCGACCATCGGCAAGATGAAGTCGGCCGGGAACATCGTCTGGACGACGCCGTCCTGGCGCGCGCTCTCCAGGGCCATGTCCCAGTTGGACATGTAATAGGCGGCGCGGTTCCAGGCGGCGGGGATCGGCTGGGCCCGCAGGCCCTGCTCCAGGTCGTAGAGCACGTTCAGATCGCCCAGGCGCTCGCCGGGCTGGGCGCCCATGGTGCTCTCGGCGACCACCTTCTCCAGGCCAGAGCCGTCGAGGGCGGCCAGGATGGCCGCGACCGTGGCGCGCTCGTCGACGTCGGTGTCGCCGCTGACCGCGGCCGGGGGATTGAGCAGGAAGGCGCGGCGGACCTGTTTCAGCAGGGCGCGCAGGGCGTCGACGTCCAGGACATCGACGATCGCGACCTCCGCGCCTCGGCGTAGGAGCGCGCCGGCGTGGTCGGCGCTGTGGACCAGGGCCAGGACGGGTTCGCCGGCCTCCAGCAAGGTGTCGACGACGGCGGAACCGACGTGGCCGGTGGCTCCCAGGATCGCGTACACGGCTCTCTCCGATGGGTTGTGGAAGAGACTAGAAGAGCCGGTCGCGGGCGGAGGTTCCGCCAAACAAAAAGGCGCGGACCTCGCGATCCGCGCCTTCTCTGACTTGTCGAAGGACCCCGGCTGCTACTGCAGCTTGGCGCCCATCTGGCCGATCGCGGTGTCGATCAGCGGGTCGCTCTTGGCGCCGGCGAGGCGGGCGGCCAGGACGGTCTCGGCGGCCTGGGCGGCGAGATCGACGGCGGCGGCCTTTACGTCGGCGGCGGCCTGGGCCTCGGCCTGGGCGATCTTGCGTTCGGCCATCTCGGCGCGGCGCTTGATCTGCTCCTCGAGCTTTTCCTTGGCTTCCTCGGCCATCCGCTTGGCGTCGGCCTTGGCGGCCTCCATCATCGCGGCGGCCTGGCGCTCGGATTCCTCGCGTTGGGCCTTCACGTCCGCGAGCAGGGCCTGGGCCTCTTCACGCAGTTGCTGGGCCTCGTCGAGCTCGGCCTTGATCTTGGCCGCATGGGCGTCGAGCGCGCCGAACAGGGCGCCCGGCAGGACCTTCAGATAGACCAGCAGGCCGATGAAGAGGGCCAGGCCGACCAGAACCCAGAACTCCGGGTTGCCGAGGCTGAACAGGGATTCGTGTTCCATCTTCAGCTCCTAGGCCATGGCCGACTTCAGCTCGGCGGCGGTCGCCGCCTTGCCGGTCAGCTTCTGGACGATCGCGCCGGCCGTTTCCTCGGCGACCACGCGGACCTGGCTCATGGCCTGGTCGCGGGCGGCCTGGATCGAAGCCTCGGCCGTGGCCAGCTTCTCGGCCAGGACGGCCTCTTCCTTGGCCTGACGCTCGGCGGCCTCAGCCGAAGCCTTGGCCTTAGCGTCGGCCGCGGTCTTCTGGGCCTTGGCGCGCGCCTCGGCCACTTCAGCCGCCGCGGCGCGAGCCTGGGCTTCAGCCTCGTCCTTCAAACGACGGGCGTCGGCGATGTCGCCGGCGATCTTGGCGCCGCGCTCGTCGATCGCGCCACTGACGCGGGGCAGAAGCCCCTTCGACAGCACCGCGTAGAGAACGGCGAAGATGAGCAGCAGCCAGACGATCTGACCACCCCAGTGCTCGAACTGCAGCTGCGGAAGGCCGCCGCTTTCGTGCTTGGGGGGTTCAGTCGTCTCGACCGCGCCGTGATGTTCCGTCGCCATGGGCGAAGGCGCCTCTCAGCTAAAAGTGGGAATTACGAGAAGAGGATCAGGAAGGCGATGACCAGGGCGAAGATGCCCAGGGCTTCCGTCAGAGCCATGCCGAGGAACAGCATCGGGCGCTCTTGAGCGGCGGCGGTCGGGTTGCGCAGGGCGCCTTGGAAGTAGTTGCCGAACATCACGCCCAGGCCCACGCCCGCGCCGATCATGCCGAGCATGGCCAGACCAGCGCCGATGTACTTAGCAGCAGCAGCGTCCATAATAGAGACTCCTTAGAAGGGGGTATTGGTTGAAAGACTAAAGGTTGATCAGTGGCTGTCGAGGTGCACGACGTCGTTGAGATAGACGCAGGTGAGCACAGCGAACACGAAGGCCTGCAGGAAGGCCACCATGAACTCGAGCGCCGTCAAGGCGACGACTGAGGAAAGCGCCAGCGCGCCGACGGCCCAGTAGGTCGGAGCCATGGCCAGCAGGATCGCCACGAAGGTCGCGAAGATCTTCAGAACCACGTGGCCGCCCAGCATGTTGCCGAACAGACGCAGGGCCAGGGTGATCGGGCGGATCAGGAACGAGATGAACTCGATCGGCACCAGCAGGAACAGCAGGGGCCACGGCACGCCAGACGGTGCGAACAGCTTGAAGAACTTCAAGCCGTTCTTGGCGAAGCCGACGCCGATCACGGTCAGGATCACCAGCATGCCCAAGGTCAGGGTGACGGCCAGCTGCGAGCTGGCGGTGAAGCCCAGGAAGTTGCCGGTCCAGCCGAACAGCATGCCCTGCAGGTTGCAGAACAGGATCAGCGAGAACAGGGTGAAGACGAAGGGCAGGTACTTCTTGCCGTCGTGGCCAATGATCGAGCTCGTGAGGCCGTCGACCAGTCCATACAGCAGCTCGCCCGTGGTCTGCAGGCGGCCCGGGACGACCGCGCCCTTGCCCGCCAAGGCGTAGAACACGATGATCAGGGTCGCGGCCAGCAACATGGCGGCGATGGAGTTGTTGATCGACAGGTCGATCGCGCCCAGGCCCGGGACAGTCACGGTCGGCAGCGTCACGATCTTCTGGATCATGAACTGGTGCATCGGGTCGATCGGCGTGGCCAAGGCCCTAGTCTCTCTTCTGCTTGGGGACGGTTGGCCCGTCTCCCGTGTCTCCGTCGGCGATCCCCCGAGGGGCGGCCGCCGACGCCTGCGCGCTCATTTTCGTCGCCTTGCGGACGACGGAGAAAATCGCGAGCCCCATGCCGATCAGCAGACCGCCGACCATGCCCCAGGGGCTCGTGTGGACGTAGCGGTCGAGCAACCAGCCGAAGCCGAGACCCACCAATACGCCCCCGATCAAATCGGCCAGGAGGCGATAGCCGTCCTGATTGGCCTTTTCGGACTCCGCTTTCGCGGGTTTTTCCGCCGCTTTCTTCGCCTCAAATGCGTCGAGCCGAGCGTCGAGGCTGTGGAAAGCCTTGTCGTTCGGTTCGTCGGCCTTGGGCATGGGAAGCGGCAGGTCCGAAAGCGCCCGCGGACGCGCCAAAACAAGGCGCTTTTCCGGCCGGCTTGATCGGCGCGGAACCTATAGACCTCGCCGCAGTGCGTCAAGGTGAGCGCGCTGGGCGTCAAGTAGCGGGAATACTTAAGGATTTCGCCGTCGGTCTCGAGGAGGGGCAAAACCATCCTCATTCCGATGCGGTTATCGCGCGGGCCGGCCCTTACCGGATCGACGAGCGTTCCCTATATGGACCGTGCTCTCGCGACATCACTCCCCCTAGGCACGGAGCGATGGAGCCCGATGACGCATTGATTTTTGCGCCGATCTGGGCTTTAGAGCCGCCGCCTCCAAACAACACGAAGATTCATGTCGCACCTGAAGAACACCGGATTCGCCGATCGTATTTCCGCTCAGCAGGAAGCCAAGAAGGCGATGCTGGCCAAGTTCAAGGCTAAGCCCGCCGTCCAGGACCCCGATTTCGACAAGCGCGAAGAGCAACGCGCCGCCGAGCTCGAAGCCGTCCGCGCCGCCCGCGCCGAAGCCAAGGAAAAAGCCCGTCTCGAGGCCCTGGCCCGCGAAGAAGAGATCGCCGCCGCCAAGCGCGCCGAACGCAAGGAGCGCAAGGCGCTCGAAGCCGCCGAGATGCGCGTCCGCAAGGAAGAGAAGGCCAAGGAACGCGACGAGCTTCGCGCCCTGGGCAAGACCAGCAACAGCAAGGCGTCGCGCGCTCACGCGTGGGGCAGCCTCCTGGGCTGATGAAGACGAGGGGTCCTTCGGGGCCCCTTTTTCTTTGCGCGTCGCATCGAACCGGATCATGAGCCGCTCATGGGCCAGGTTCATCTCGACGTCATCGCCACCCTGTTCGTGGTCGCCGCCCTCGCGGGCGCGCTCGACGCCATCGCCGGCGGCGGCGGTCTGGTGACCGTGCCCGCCTTGCTGCTGGCCGGGCTGCCGCCGGTCCAGGCGCTGGGCACCAACAAGCTGCAGGGCGCGATCAGCGCCATCTCCTCGACCAGCGCCTTCGCCCGGCGCGGCCTGATCGACTGGAAGACCGCCCTGCCGGTCGCCGGGGGGGCCGCGATCGCCGGCCTGTGCGGCGCGCTCTGCGTCAGCCTGCTGTCGCCGCAGGTGCTGCGGGCCGTCGTGCCCCTGCTGCTGATCGCCATCGCCCTCTATTTCGGCCTCTCGCGCGCCCTCAAGGCCGAGGACGTCGCGCCGCGCATGGCGCTGATCCCGTTCGCCTGTTTCGTCGCGCCGCTGATCGGCTTCTACGACGGCATCTTCGGCCCCGGCGCCGGGGCCTTCTACATGGTCGCGATCGTCACCCTGCTGGGCTACGGCGTGCTTAAGGCCACGGCCCACACCAAGCTGGCCAACGCCGCCAGCAATGTCGGCAGCCTGTTTCTGTTCATCCTGAAGGGCGCGGTCGTCTGGCCGGTCGGCCTGGCCATGGCGGCCGGCGCGTTCCTCGGGGCGCAGGTCGGGTCGAGGCTGGCGATGCGCTTCGGGCCCAAGCTGATCCGGCCGCTGCTGGTGGTGATCTCGTGCGCCATGGCCGTGAAGCTGCTGGCCGACCCGGCCAATCCCATCCGCCAGGCGGTGGGGTTCTAAGCCGCGACCAGCTTCTCGGCCGTGCTCAGGTCGACGCTGACCAGCTGGCTGACCCCGCGCTCGGCCATGGTCACGCCGAACAGGCGGTCCATCCGGCTCATGGTCACGGGGTTGTGGGTGATGGCGATGAAGCGGGTCTGGGTGCGCCGGCGCATCTCGTCCAGCATGTTGCAGTAGCGGTCGACATTGGCGTCGTCGAGCGGCGCGTCGACTTCGTCCAGCACGCAGATCGGGGCCGGATTGGCCAGGAAGACGCCGAAGATCAAGGCGCTGGCGGTCAAGGCCTGCTCGCCGCCGCTCATCAGGCTCATGCTGGCCATACGCTTGCCGGGCGGGCAGGCGAAGATCTCCAAGCCCGCCTCGAGCGGATCGTCGCTCTCGATCAGCTTCAGCTCGGCCTGGCCGCCGCCGAACAGGGCCTGGAAGAGAGTCTGGAAGTTGGCGTTGATCACGTCGAACGCGGCCAGCAGGCGCTCGCGGCCCTCGGCGTTCAGCTCCTCGATGCCCGCGCGCAGCTTCGTCACCGCGCCGGACAGGTCGGCGCGTTCGGTGCGCATGGTCTCCAGGCGGCCGGCATATTCCTGGGCTTCCTCGTCGGCCCGCAGGTTCACCGGGCCGATCGCATCTCGCTCTCGTTCGAGAGCGAACAGGTGGGCCTCGACCCCGGCGGCGTCCTTCGGCACGGCCACCGCCTCGCCGGCCACGTGGCGGCCCAGCTCCTCGGGCTCCATGCGGGCCTGTTCGCGGATGGCCGACGCGACCTCGGCGAAGCGCTGGCGAGCGCCGTCCAGGTGGGCGACCAGGGCCGCGCGCTTCTCGCGGGCCTCGCCGGCCGCCTGCTCGGCGGCGCGGGCCGCGCGGTCGGCGGTGAGGCGGGTGGTCTCGGCCGTCTCCAGAGCGTCGCTGGCCTTGGCGCGGCGGGCCTCGGCGGCGGCGAACTCGTCGAGCAGCACCAGCAGCCGGTCCTTCAGCACGGCCGGCGCCTCGCGGGCGGCCTCCAGGGCGGCGGCGGCCTTGACGCGATCGCCTTCCAGCGAGTCCGTGCGCTTGGCGGCGGTTTCGGCCCGCTTGGCCCAGTCCGCGCGGTCGCGCTCCAGGCTTTCCAGGCGGCGCTGGCGGCCGGCCCGTTCGCGGGTCTCGACGTCGAGGGCGGTGCGAGCGGCGCTGGCGGCCTCGCGGGCCTGGGCCGAAGCCTGCCGCGCCTCCGCCAGTTTCGGCTGCAGGTCGCCCGAGGTCTGGGTCGCGGCGTGCGCGGCGCGGGCCTCGCTCAGCGCCGCGTCGGCCTCGACCTTCTCGGTCTCGAAGCGGGCGATGGTGTCGTCCAGCGACTGGGCGCGCGCGGCCCGCAGCGCCTGCTCGCGCTCGAACTTGGCGACGGCCTCGCGGGCCCCGTTCAGCAGGCGCTCGGCGTCGGGCGGGCCGCGCCGCTTGTCGCGCAGCAGGTCCTCGACCGAGCGCATCCGGTCGGCGGCGGCCTTCAGGACGGCGGCGGTGGCCTCGGCGCGCGGCGCCATGACGTCGATCTCGGCCTCGACCTCCGAGAGGCGGGTGCGCTGCTCCAGCCGCACGGCGGCGGGTTTGGGCGCGTCGGCGCGGGCCACGAAGCCGTCCCAGCGCCACAGGTCGCCTTCCTTGGACACCAGGCGCATGCCCGGCTTCAGCGCCGCCTGCAGCCGGTCGCCGTCTGCGCGGGCCACCACAGCCACGTGCGAGAGGCGCGCCGCCAGGGCCGGCGGGGCCTTGACCAGCGGGGCCAGCGGCGCGGCGCCCTCGGGCCAGGTCGGCGTCGGCGCCTCGGCCCCGCCCCAGTAGGACGGCGCCCTGGCGTCGAGCGCGGCGTCGAGGTCGTCGCCCAAGGCGGCGGCCAGGGCCGCGCCATAGCCCTTGTCCGGCGCGACGCTGTCCAGCGCCGGGGCGTGGCCGCTCTTGGAGCGCGGCGCGGTCAGCTGGGCCAGGCCTCGAGCCTCGGTGCGCAGGCGTCCCAGCTGGTCCTCGACATTGCGGGCCAGCTGGCGGGCCTGAGCCTCCTGCTCGGCGGCCTTGACCCGTTCGGTCTCGGCCTCTTCCAGCGCCGCGCGGGCGGCGGCCAGGGCGGCCTCGGCATTGGCGAAGCGCTGGCGGGCCTCGGCGGCGGCCGGGTCGACCTCGGGACCGACGGCGGCGCGCTCGGTCCTGGCCTGGTCGAGGGCGCGGTTGGTGCGGTTGGCGCGCGCCTCGGCCTCGGCCAGGCGCGTGGCGGCGGCGCGGCCCTGGGCCTCCTCGGCCGCGACGCGGGCGGCCAGTTGCTCGACGGCGGTTTCGGCGGCGGCGCGGGCGTCCTCGGCGGCCTTGGCGGCGGCGGCCAACTCGGGCCCGCGTTCCGGCGCGGCCGCGACCAGGGCGCGGACCTCTTCGAGTTCGGCGTCGATGCGGGCCAGGGCGAGGGCGGCGTCGTCCTTGGCCTGGCTCTCGCGGGCCTGGTCGTCGTCGATGCGGGCCAGGTCGGCCGCGAGGCGCGCGAACTCGGCGGCGGCGGCCTCGGCCTCGCGCTCTGCGCGGTCCTTCTGGATCGCCAACTGGCCCAGGATCGCCTGGGCGATGGTCGCCTCCTCGCGCAACGGCGGCATGGCGGTCTCGGCGTCGGTGATCGCCACCTGGGCGGCGGCGCTGGCGCGGGCGGTCTCCTCGACCGCGCGCGCGGCCTCGGTGGCGTCCCGCTGGGTGCGCTCCAGGGTGTCGCGGGCCTCGGTCCAGCGGGCGTAAAGCACGGCCCCCTGCACGGCGCGGATTTCCGACGACAGGCGCTTGTACTTCTCGGCCTGGCGCGCTTCCCGGCGCAGGCGGTTCAGAGCCGTTTCCAGCTCGCGGGCCACGTCTTCCAGCCGGGCGAGATTGCTCTCGGCGGCCCGCAGCCGCAGCTCGGCCTCGTGGCGGCGGGTGTGCAGGCCCGAGACCCCGGCGGCCTCTTCCAGGATGCGGCGGCGGTTCTGCGGCTTGGCGCCGATCAGCTCGCTGATCTGGCCCTGGCGGACCAGGGCCGGCGAGTTGGCCCCGGTCGAGGCGTCGGCGAAGAGCAGCTGAACGTCGCGGGCCCGCACCTCGCGGCCGTTGATCTTGTAGGTCGAGCCGGACCCGCGATCGATGCGGCGCACCACCTCCAGCACCGGGTCGTCGTTGAACTGGGCCGGTGCGGTGCGGTCGGCGTTGTCGATGGTCAGGGCGACGTCGGCGTGGTTGCGCGGCGGCCGCGCGCCGCTGCCAGCGAAGATCACGTCGTCCATGCCGCCAGCGCGCATGGCCTTGGCGGAGTTGGCGCCCATCACCCAGCGCAGGGCTTCCAGCAGGTTGGACTTGCCGCAGCCATTGGGGCCGACGATGCCCGTCAGCCCGGGCTCGATCCGGAACTCGGTCGGCTCGACGAAGGACTTGAAGCCCGAAAGGCGCAGGCGCTGGAACTGCACGGACGCGGTCCCGCCCGGGTCCTTAGCCCTTCGCCGCGGTGGCGAAGGCCTTGGACAGGCTGGCGAAGTCGGTGTCGCCCTCGATCGGCGCGCCGTTGACGAAGAACGTCGGGGTGGACTCGATATTGTCCTCGTTCATGGCCTTGAAGAAGCGATCGTTGACCGCCTTCAGGGCGGCGGGATCGCTGAGGGCCGCCTTGAACTGGGCCTCGGTCAGGCCGTACTGCTTGCCGATCGCCTCGAGGCCCTCGAACAGCTGATCGCTCTGATAGATGGCTTCCTGCTTCTGGAAGATCGTGGTCAGCACGTCGAAATACTTGCCCGGGATCCGGCGCGCCAGGATGAAGGCGGCCGCGGCGAACTCCTGGGGCGGGGTCAGGAATTCGCGGAACACCAGCCGCACCTTGCCGGTGTCGATGAAGGCCTTGCGGATCTGCGGCTGGACCGTCGTCCACCAGTGGGCGCAGTGCGGGCAGCTGGCCGAGGCGTAGACCACCAGCTGGACCGGCGCCTTGGGCGAACCCAGCAGCATTTCGCCGGGGACCGGCGGCAGCGGCTTGGCGCGCGCGATCGCCGGGCTCGCCGCTGCGGCTAAACCTGAAACGATCAGCGCGCGCCGGTCGATGGCCATTACTTCGACGCTTCCGCGATGGCGGCGTCCAGCTCGGCCAGGGTGCGCTCGCCGCCCTCTTCGTTGCCGACCTTCTTGCCGTTGACGATGAAGGTGGGGGTGCCCTGGATCTTGTCGGCTTCCATCAGCTTCTGGATGCGCTCGGCCGACTTGGCGGCCTTTTCGTCGGTCAGGCAGGCGTTGAACTGCTCTTCGCTCATGCCGGCCGCCTGGGCGATGGTCAGCAGCTCGCCGCGGATGTCGCCGGTTTGGAAGATGCTGGCCTGGGCGTGATAGATGGCGTCGGTCACCTGGAAGTACTTATCCTTGCCGGCGCAGCGGGCCAGCATGGCGCCGGCGTTGGCCAGGCGCGGCTCGCCGGTCAGCGCCTCGCGCGAGACGTAGTTGACCTTGCCGGTGTCGATGTACTTGGCCTTGAAGGCCGGGAAGACTTCCTCGTTCCACTTGGCGCAGTGCGGGCAGGCGACGGAGGCGTATTCGATCACCGTGACCTTGGCGTTCGGATTGCCCATCGTCATGTCCTCGGCGGTGACCTTGGCCCCCTTGGGACCGCAGGCGGCGAGACTGGCGGCCAGGGCGGCGACGAGGGTGACGCGGGTGATCAGCGAACGCATGAAATGGCCCTTCGGCGGTCGATTGAGAAGTTAAGCCCGATTCTCGTTAGGGAGCGAAAAAGGCGCAACCAAGACGGGCTCAAGAGCTTGAGCGCGAGCCGGTTGTCAATGCCGTAGCAGGCCCTAGCGCTCGGCGTTCAGCACGCCGCGGCCCAGCTTAAGCAGGGCTTGTTTCAACCCGCCCTCCGGTTGCTCGGCCAGGCTGTCGGCCAGCTGCTTTTCCAAGGCCGCGTCCAGCGGCGGCTTGCGGCGCGGGCGCTGGGGAGCGTGCGCAGCGGCGGCCTTGACCGGCCCCTGGACGATACGCAGCCGGGTGACGACGCCCTTGCCCAGCAGCATGTCGAGGCGCGCCGTGATCTGCGGGGCCTGGTGCTGGATCAGCGAGGCCACCGGCCCGTCGACGCGTAGTTCCAGCGCGCCGCCTTCGCCGTTGCGGCCTTTGATGATGCGGACCGGCTCCGTCCGACGCGCGAGTGTGTCGCCGACGATCTCGCGCCAGCGGCTTTGCAGGGCCGCTGGACCTTGGCCGAAGCGGGCCTCAAGGTCCTTCAGCAGCGGCGCCAGGCTCTTACCGGCGGGCGGCGGCGGGCGGCGCTGCGGCTTCGTGCGCTTGCTGCGCAGGATCGCGAGGGCTTCTTCCGGCGAGGGCAGGGGGCGGCGGGCCATGCGCGAAGGCTAGCACGGGGGGCCGGGTTCGCGGTAGGCGAGGAGCATGAAAGACCGCCCTCTTCGTGATCGGGAAGCGATCCGCTCGGCCCTGCTCGCCTGGTACGACCGCCAGGCCCGCGACCTGGCCTGGCGCGTGGGACCGGCCGATCGTCGGGCCGGGGTCCGGTCCGATCCCTATCGTGTCTGGCTGTCGGAGGTGATGCTGCAGCAGACCACCGTGCCGCACGCCACGCCGTATTTCCTGAGCTTCACCCAGCGCTGGCCGACCGTTTCGGACCTGGCTGCCGTCGAGGATGGCGCGCTGATGGCCGCCTGGGCGGGGCTCGGCTATTACGCCCGGGCCCGCAACCTGCTGGCCTGCGCCCGCGCCGTGGCGGCCCAGCATGGCGGGGTGTTTCCGGACACCGAGGCGGGCCTGCGCGCCTTGCCGGGCGTCGGGGCCTATACCGCCGCCGCCGTCGCGGCGATCGCCTTCGACCGGGCCGCCAATGTCGTCGACGGCAATGTCGAGCGGGTGATGGCGCGCTTGTTCGCCGTCGAGACGCCGTTACCCGACGCCAAGCCGGAACTGAAGGCCCTGGCCGGCGAGCTCGTCACCGACGCGCGTCCCGGCGACTGGGCCCAGGCGCTGATGGATCTGGGGGCCACGGTCTGCAAGCCCAAGGCGCCGCTGTGCGACCGCTGCCCGATATCGGCCTGGTGCGCGGCCTACGCGACCGGCGCGCCCGAAACCTATCCGCGCAAGACCCGGAAAGCCGACCGGCCGCGTCGTCACGGCGTGGCCTATGTCCTGACGCGGCGAGACGAGGTCGCCCTGGTCCGCCGGCCGCCGAAAGGTCTGCTGGGCGGGATGCTGGGCTTGCCGACCAGCGACTGGCGCGCCGCTCCGTTCACGGACGCCGAGGCGCTGGCCGCCGCCCCGGTCGCCGCCGCCTGGCGCGAGCTGGGGGCGATCGAGCACGTCTTCACGCACTTTTCCCTGACCTTGCGGGTGTTCACGGCCGAGGCGCTGGATGGCGAATTCGTCTGGACGCCGCGCGAGGGCCTTTCGGCCCTGCCCAGCGTGTTCCTGAAGGCGGCGCGGACGGCCGACCGTCTGCTCTGATATCGAGAATATTTCCCTAGTACAACTCAGAGATTTGCTGGCAAGCTTGACTTCGCGGCGGGGGCCGACAGTTCGCGCCCGGAGACGTCGCGCGTGCGTACCTTTCACACGAGGGAGCGCCCCATGGCCGCTACGATCACGAACACCGTCATCGATCTTTCGCATCACAACACCAAGCCGGACTTCGCCAAGGCCGCGGCCGACGGCCTGCAGGGCGTCATCCACAAGGCCACCCAGGGCCAGTCCGGCGTCGATCCCACCTACGCTCCGCGCCGGCCCAAGGCCGAGGCCGCTGGCCTGCTGTGGGGCGCCTATCATTTCGGAACGGGCAGCGATGGCGTGAAGCAGGCCGAGCACTTTTTGAAGACGGTCGGTCCCGACCACGCCTCGATGCTGCTGGTCTTGGACCTCGAGGGCAATCCGACCGGCCCCAGCATGACCCTGGAAGAGGCCCGCGCCTTCGTCACCCACGTCCGCGCCGTGACGGGCCGGTGGCCGGGGCTCTATTCGGGCCACTACGTCAAGGAGCTGCTCCACGCCCAGAAGGATCCGGTGCTGGGTCAGTGCTGGTTCTGGCTGGCGCAGTACGGCCCGACTCCGGTCGTGCCGCCGGCCTGGGCCAAGTGGACCTTCTGGCAATATACCGACGGCGCGATCGGGCCGGGGCCGCACGAGGTCCCGGGCATCGGCGCGTGCGACCGCGACAAGTTCAACGGCGACGCCGCCAAGCTGACGACGTTCTGGAAGGCCGGCGGAGTTTAGGGTGCGGGACTCGATAAGCAGCCAATTCTTCGTGTCATCCCGGCCGGAGGACCGCGTAGCGGGCCGTAGAGCCGGGACCCAGGACCGCCGCATTGCGCCTGGCCCCTGGTTCCCGGACAGCCTCTGCGAGGCTTCCGGGATGACACGGATTTATGGGTTTGAGATCCGTGGAAGATCTCAAAGCCCCAATTGAGTACGGACCCTAGTTCATCCCCGCCCGGACCTGGGCGCGCAGCACGTCGATCGGCGCCAGGCCGGCGTCGGTCTTGAAGTGCCAGTAGGTCCAGCCGTTGCAGGCCGGGGCCGACTGCACCAGGGCGCCGATCTTGTGGATCGAGCCCGACAGGTCGCCGACCGTGATCGAGCCGTCCGGACGGACCTTGGCGGCGTGATTGCCCTTGGCGCAGTAGAGGGTGTCGCCGGGGCTCAGCAGGCCGGACTCGACGATCGTGCCGAACGGCACGCGCGGCTCGGCGCGCTTGCTGCCCATCACGTCCAGGTCTTCCGGCGCGATCGGCGTGACCTTGGCGATGCGGGCCTTGGCGTGTTCCAGATATTCGGCCTCGCGCTCGATGCCGATGAACTTGCGGCCCAGGCGCTTGGCGGCCGCGCCGGTCGTGCCAACGCCGAAGAACGGATCCAGGATCACGTCGCCCGGCTTGGTCGTCGACAGGATCACCCGATAGAGCAGGGCTTCCGGCTTCTGGGTCGGGTGGGCCTTGGCGCCGTCGGCCCCCTTGATGCGCTCCTCGCCGGTGCACAGCGGGATAGTCCAGTCCGAGCGCATCTGCACCTCGTCATTGGCCATCTTCAGGGCGTCGTAGTTGAAGGTGTAGCGCTTGGCGTTCTGGCTCTTGGAGGCCCAGATCAGGGTCTCGTGGGCGTTGGCGAAGCGGGTGCCCTTGAAGTTGGGCATCGGGTTGGACTTGCGCCAGACGATGTCGTTCAGGATCCAGAAGCCCAGGTCCTGCACGGCCACGCCGACGCGGAAGATGTTGTGGTAGCTGCCGATCACCCAGATCGCGCCGTCGTCCTTCAGCACGCGGCGGGCGGCCTTCAGCCATTCGCGGGTGAATTTGTCGTAGGCGGCGAAGCTCTCGAACTGGTCCCAGTGGTCGTCGACCGCGTCGACCTTGGAATTGTCGGGACGCAGCAGGTCGCCGCCCAGCTGCAGATTGTACGGCGGATCCGCGAAGATCAGGTCGACCGACTTCTCCGGCAGGGCGTTCATCTGCTCGATGCAGTCGCCCAGGATGATGGTTTCCGGCCCGAACTTCATGTCCCGCGTCCCTAAGAAAGAGAACGGAATCATGAGTCTCGCTGGTAAACGCCAGGTGTGGAGACGTGGTTAGCGGAAGGTTAAGGGGGTAGTGTGGCAGCTGGCGATAGTTTGCGGAGCTTCATCTCATCGGCCCGTTTGGTCGCAAAGGCTGAGGGATGGCACGGCGCTATAGCGCTGGCGCTTATTCTTCCTGACATTTGCGGCTCGATTGACTACCCGGATCTTCCGTCGTCGGAACGTTTCATCGCTTGGTGGGACGACCGGCTGAAGCGATGGTTCTCGCTGCCGTTCTTGCCTCGAGGACAAAGTACGTTCGACGTGGATTTCCCTCCGCCACTTGGGCCGAAAATGTCTCCAGAAACGCACCTGTCCGGCTTGGAAGCGTGGGACTTGCGGTGTGCGTTTCTACATTCGGGTCAAACGCTTGGTAGCGACCCGAATCTTTCGCACGACATTCGCTTCTTTGAGCCGCCAACTGCGGCGTCATTTCTGCGCCATGGCGGGACGCTGTTCGTAACGCCGGCTTATCTCGTCGAGCGCGTGTGCTTGGGCGTTGAAGAGTGGATCGAGGAAGCCGAGGTCGACCCTTATCGCGCTTCAATGCTTGTTGACTTGATGAAGTTGGAATCCGCTACCGGGGTGCCGTTGATGGGCGACGGAGTGTAGGACTGGGTCAGTCCAAGAGCTCTTCTATGGACGCCATAGTGAGCTCCCCCGCCAGCGCCGCCTTGACCGGCGCCCAGCCCAGGCGGTGGATCGGCGAGGGGCCCAGCTTGATCAGGCCTTCGACGTGGACGCGCGCGTGATAGCCCTTGTGGCCGGCGAAGCCGTAGCCGGGATAGACCGCGTCCATCTCGACCATGATCCGGTCGCGGGCTTCCTTGGCCAGGATCGAGGCGGCGGCGATCGAGCACGACAGGCTGTCGCCCTTGACCACCGTCTTGATCGGGCAAGGCAGCTTGAAGCGATAGTTGCCGTCGACCAGGGCGATGGCTGGCGTCACCGACAGGCCCTCGATCGCCCGACACATGGCCAAGCCGGCGGCGTGCAGGATGTTGAGCTCGGCGATTTCCTCGATCGAGGCCATGCCGACCGACCACGAGATGGCGACGGCCTTGATCTCTTCCTCCAGGGCCGCGCGGGCCTTGGCGGTCAGCTTCTTGGAATCGTTGAGGCCCTTGGGGACACGGTCGGGGTCCAGGATCACCGCCCCGGCGCTGACCGGCCCGGCCCAGGGACCGCGCCCAGCCTCGTCCACCCCGCAGACCGGTCCCGGTCCACAGGCCAGCTCCAGCATCATGTCGGGTCCGGACGGCATGCACGGGTGTTTAGGCCGGTTCGCGAAGGATGGGAATGTCGCTCCGCCCGACATAGGGTCTGGCGATGACCCTTCGTGCCGCGTTCTCCGCCCTCGCCTTCGCCCTGCTGGGCGCCGTCCCCGGCCACGCCGCCGAACCCGGCGACTGGAAGCTGGTCTGGTCCGACGAGTTCGATGGCGACCGGCTGGACGAGAGCAAGTGGACCTATGCGGCCGACTGCGGCGGCGGCGGCAATGACGAGCGGCAGTGCTATGTCGTCAGCCCCGAGACCGTCGCGGTCGGCGGCGGCGTCCTGAAGCTGACGGCGATCAAGCGCAAGACCACCGGCCTGGCCAACCCCTGGGCCGGCCCCACCGGACCGATGAGGACCGGCGACTACGCCTCGGGCAAGATCCTGACCCAGGGCAAGGCCAGCTGGTGCTATGGCCGCATCGAGGCGCGGGCCAAGGTTCCGGGCGGCCAGGGCGTCTGGCCGGCGATCTGGATGATGCCGGAGACCGGCGCCTACGGCGGCTGGCCCAGGTCCGGCGAGATCGACATCCTGGAGACCATCAATCTGGGCGCGCCTTGTCCGGCCGAGGGCGAGACCTGCGCGGGGGGCCGCGAGAACCGGATCTTCGGCACCATCCACTTCGCCGGCGACGCCAGCGGCGCGCACCGCCAGTACGGCAAGGCCACGCCGATGCCAACCTCGCCCGACGGCTTTCATGTCTATGCGGTCGAGTGGACGCCGGACGCGATCACCTGGTCCGTCGACGGCCGGCGATATGCGCGGGCCGCGGCCGCCGACTGGAAGCGCGACGATCGCGACATCGGCCCCGCGCCGTTCGACCAGCCCTTCCACCTGATCCTCAACCTGGCCTTCGGCGGCCGTTGGCCCGAGGGCGCCAACGCCAAGGGCATCGACGAGGCCGCCTTGCCGGCGACCATGGAGGTCGACTGGGTGCGAGTCAGCCAGCAGCTGCCCTAAAGGCTTGGCCAACGGCGGTCGAGTCCTCTAGATGCGCGCGCTGGGGAACGTCCGATGCGCTTGATGACCAATGTCGCGCCGCTGCTGTGGCTGCTGGCCTCGGCCGGGGCGTTCTTCTTCGTGTTCAAGCCCAGCCGGCAGTGGCCGGTCGTCGGCACGCCAGCCCGGGCGCTGATGGTGTTCGTGCTGGTGTTCGTCGGCGGCGCGGTTCTGGTGGCGGTGACGCGGCCGGAGGATGAGCCGCCGCCAGCGCCAAAGGCCGTCGCGCCCGCCCCGCGCGCCGCCCCGCCGGATCCCGCCCTGGTCCGGGCCCATCCCGAGCGGTATCTGACGCTGTTTCGGGTGAAGGCCGACCGGAACAAGGCCGGCGCGGTGCTGCTGACCGGCGCGGCGATCAACACCTCGGGCCTGCCGATCCGCGAGCCGCGGCTGACCTGCCGGATGTCGAAAAGTGGGACGCCGGCCGGGACTGTCACCACCGTGGTCCACGAGACTGTTCCGGCCGGCGGCAGGCTGATCTTCGCGGCCATCAATCTGGGTCTGGCGGACGGCGCCTGGGACCGCTGGGCCTGCGCGGTCGCCGAGGCCAAGATCGACTAGCCCCGCTTGCGACTCGGCCGACGCCCCTTATGGTGGCGGTTCTGGTCGGAGGAAGTTGATCGATGCACGGTTTCAAGCTCGCGATCGCGGCGATGATGGCGCTCAGCCTGGCCGCGTGCGGCAAGTCGAAGACCTTCGAGGCGCTGCCCGACGACATGGACCTGGGCGCCAAGGACGCCAAGGTCACCGTGGTCGAATACGCCTCGGTCGGCTGCCCGATCTGCGCCAAGTGGCAGAAGGAAGTCTTCCCGGCCTTCAAGGCCAAGTACGTCGACACCGGCAAGGTCCACTACGTGTTCCGCGAGATGCTGGTCGGCGGGCAGGAAGAGGTGACGGTCGCCTCGGCCGGCTTCCTGGTGGCGCGCTGCGCTGGCAAGGACAAGTACTTCGCCGTCAACGACGCGATCTTCGCCAGCCAGCCGGGGGTGTTCTACTCGCCGCGCGAGACGCTGTCGGACATCGCCAAGTCGGTCGGAATGAGCGACGAGCAGTTCAACAAGTGCGTCAGCGACGAGGCCGCGATCACGGCGCTGAACAAGCGCGTCGAGAACAACGCCAAGGCTCACGGCATCGACGCCACCCCGACCTTCGAGATCAACGGCCGCAAGATGGAGCCGGGCTACCACAGCCTGGCCGAGATCGACGCGGCGATCGAGAGCGCGGGAAAGTAGGGATCTGAATCCCTCTTCATAGGGAGAAGGAGGGGCTCGGCGTGAAGCGATGGGAAGGTGAGGGGTTACTGCCTCGCCGATCGGAGCGCCGCCGAAATGTCGCCTGCGCTTCCCGACCGGGAAGAAGCCTTCCATCCCCACCAAGGTCGGCTTTCGGGCCTTACCGGACGCTACTTGCCCCTACCGCGCTGCGCGCTCCTCCCCGGGAGGGGGAAGAAGGAGGGCGTGCGCCTTCCGCCCCCTCTGGGGCGGACGACCACGCAAAGCGTGGTCAGGTGGGGCCTGCGGCGCTGGCCGCTACCCACCCTGAGCAGATGTCGGAAGCGCCAGCCTTTGGGGAGGGATCCATGCCCTCTCTGGGGGAGGGGGCGGCGAACGCTGGTGGAGCGGCCTTCGCCAGCGTCGCCTTAGCTGCGGCGGGCCTTGAGGCGCACCGGAATCCGATGTCCGGCGGCCAACCGGAATTGCCTCGGGCGCACAACGTTCGCGATAGTATTGATCTAGATCAATACTTGATCATTATTTTATGCGACTTACAGTCGCGCGCAATATTAGCTATCCGTTATACCTATTCCTGAATTCTTCCAATAACAAAGCAACGGAAGGGCTGCCAAGGCCCGACAATGCCGCGGCTAGGTCAAGACAAAAGGAGGATGCGATGAGCGGCGACCTGCCTCTCCCCGCCAGGAACGACCCCCGTTGGCGAGATGTTGCGACGGGGCGCATAAATCGCCCGTGGAACACCCTGGCGATGAAGATCATGATGACCCGCGTGCTCAGGGAGACAGGCGCGGATCCCTCGCCGGCCAATGTCGGGCGATGCTCCGATGAGATCTACGCCTTCTTCGAAAAGAACCTCAAGATCGCCCAAGCCGATCTTGCCCTGATCTGCCGCTAACGACAGGAGACACGATCATGTCCAACACCATGCTGGTGACCTCCACCGAAGCCGCGCGGCTGATCGAAGCGGGACGTGTCCTGCTGCTGGCCGGCGACGAAACCCTGCTTGCGAACCTGCCCGAGGGGAGCTGGATCGGCGGCACTTCCGCGAACTTCATCACCGCTGTGGGCGGGGTCGCCAACCAGACCCACATCCTGGCGACCGACATCACCGACCACGCGGCCTCCGTGGACATCAGAGTCTATGACAAAGCCTCGCTGCCAAGCCTGGGCGCCGACTATTCCGAAAACGGCTTCTCGGTGATTCTGCTGCCGGGTCTGAGCGAGATCCAGACTGGGTTCGCACGCAACGTCCAGAACTACGAAGGGGTCTTCAATTCCCCGCTGATCGGCTGGGTCGCCGGCGTCCACCTGTCCGAGATCGGCGCGCGCGCGCCCAAGGTCTTCGCGGGCAATGGCCTGGCGCGCGGAGAAGAGGCCGTGGTCATGCATGTGACCCTGCCGACCGGTTTCCTGGCGCATCTGGACATCGTCAATCTATTCAAGCCCGGCTCGGGCGCGACCATCGCCTTCGATGCCGAAGGTTTCGAAACCAGCGGCGATTGCCAGATCGACGGACAGCCCGCCAATCTCGCCGCCTATATCGCCACCCACGAGATCGACACCAAATTGCCCCTCGTGGCGGATTTCAACGGCGCGATGATCAATGTCTCGATCCAATCGGTCGATCACGAGACAGGGCGCGTCGGTTTCTATGCCCCGGTCTTCAAAGGGGTGACCTATCGCTTCGCCGAACCGGTGGCCGACTATGTCGGCGAGTTCGCGCGACAAACCGGCGAGAAGGCCGAGAAGAGCACCATCTTCTCCTGCAACTGCATCCTGAACTACGAATACGCCAACCTGGAGGGCCAGCGGACTGGCGACTTCGTCGGTCCCGTCACCTTCGGCGAGATCGCCTACATGCTTCTCAACCAGACGCTCGCCTATCTGGCGGTCGACAAGGTCGACTAGGGCGATCGACCGGAAGGAGCGCCTTGCGGCGCTCCTTCAACGCTCAAGCCCCCTTCATCACGTGGCCTCAAGGGCCAGGCCCCACCATTCGCTTCCGGCCTTCGTTCAGCACGGCTTTGTCGGAAAGCCGCGGGCTCGCATGCGCTTCGAAGCGCCGCGGGAGAGGCGGTTGATCCGGGTCAAGGCGCCCCTCCGCTGGCCACCCGTCGGCGACGCTCAAAGCGTCAGCTTCCCACCCCAAGCTGACATCCGCCACTTTGAGTCCTTCGAGCCGCCCGCGCGGCCGGCCTCACTCTTCGATCGAGCGGATGACCCGCGCCGGATTGCCGCCGACCAGCGTATTCGGCGGCACGTCCCTGGTGACGACCGAGCCCGCCGCGACGACGGAATTCTCGCCGATCGTCACGCCGCCGATGACCGTCGCGCCGGCCGCGATCCAGACGTTCCGCTCGATCACGATGGGTTTGGCGACCACGCCGTCCCGCCGCCGCGACGGCGCGAGCGGGTGGCCGGAGGTGATCAGGCTGACGTTCGGCCCGATCATCACGTCGTCGCCGATGTCGAGCCCACCCAGGTCGTAGAAGGTGCAGTTCTGGTTCACGAACACGTTGCGCCCGACTCGGATATGGACCCCGCTCTCGGTGTGGAAGGGTGGGATCAGCGCGAAGCCGTCGTCCAGAGCCTGGCCAATCAGATCGCTGAACACGACCCGGATCCGGTCCATGTCGTCGTAGGTCAGACGGTTCAGCGCGGCGGTGATCGCCATCGCCCGTTTGACGTTCGCTACCATGACGGCCGACTCGGGCGTCCGCCGGAGAATGACCTTGACGTGATCGTCCTTCGCCATCGAGGAACGCCCTAGACCCGCTTGGCCATCGCCTTGCACTCCTCATGGCGGAAGCAGGTCGTCAGGTGGTCGTTGACCAGGCCCGTGGCCTGCATGAAGGCGTAGACGATCACCGGGCCGCAGAACTTGAAGCCCTTGGCCTTCAGGGCCTTGGCCATCTCGACCGCCAGCGGGGTCTGGGCGGGGACCTCGCCGGCGCGCCAGTGGTTCTGGATCGGCGCGCCGCCGACCATGTCCCACAGGAACGCGCCGAAGTCCTCGCCACGCTCCCGCATGTCCAGATAGATCCGCGCGCCCGAGATGGCCGCGTCGATCTTGCCGTTCGAGCGGATGATGCCGGCGTCGGCCATCAGCCGGACGCGGTCGGTCTCGCCGAAGCGGGCGACCTTTTCCGGGTCGAAATCGGCGAAGGCGGCGCGGAAGGCCTCGCGCTTGCGCAGGATGGTGATCCACGACAGCCCGGCCTGGAAACCGTCCAGGACCAGCTTCTCCCAAAGGGCGCGGGAATCCCATTCGGGAACCCCCCATTCGGTGTCGTGATAGGCCTCGTAGAACGGGTCGCCGTTCATGCCTTTCCAGGTGCAGCGGGTGATTTCAGTCATGCGGCGAAGCTAGCAGAAGATCGACGGCTGGCTAGAACTTTTCAGGAACATGCGTCGCGTCGCGACCGGATTCGCGGACTCGTGCGTTCAAAGAGCCGAGGGACCGAACCATCAGAGGAGACGCCGATGAAGCGCCTCAAGACCTTGGCCATGCTCGCCCTGGCGACGGCGGCGGTGACCGCCACGCCCGTCCTGGCCCAACGCCATCACGACCGCGACGACAATCCGCCCGGCCCGCGCGGCGGACCCGGGACTAACTGGGAAAACCCGCCGGGCTGGCGCGGCGGTCCCGGCGCCTCCCCGGATCGCCGCTACTACCGCTGGCACGGTCAGCGCGTCGAGTTCCGCTACAAGAACGGCTACTACTTCAACCGTGACTACGGCTACTACCACCCGCGCTATGGCTGGTGGAATCCGCGCGCCAAGTGCTGGTTCGACAACGACAACAACCCGCCCGGTCCGCGCGGCGGTCCTGGCACCAACTGGGAAAATCCCCCCGGCTGGCGCGGCGGCCCGGGCGCGTCTCCTGACCGCTACGGCAGCTGCCGCTAGCGCCTAGCGAGAGGCTTCAGCCGGCCAGGAACGTCTCGACCTCGGTCAGGAACCTGGCCGGCTGATCCACCATGATGAAGTGGGCGCTATCGTCGATCCGGACGATCTTGGCGCCTTTCAGCGGCGCGTAGGCCGCCTGGTACCAGCCGCCGAACACGGCGGCCGGGGCGGGGCTGGCCTTGTTCCAAGCCCACAGCACCGTGGTCGGGGCGGTGATCTTGGGCAGCTCCGGCGTCAGGTCGGTGACGAGCAGCTCCTCCATCGAACGGCCAATGACCGCGCGGTCGCTGGCCAGGTCATCGGCCAGGAGGACCGGGCGGGCCGCCTCGGTCAGCACTCGGTCGGCGATCGTCCGCGCCTCCTGGGCGGCGAACTGGTCCAGCGGCAAGCTCTCGATCGACCGGCGGATTTCGGCGGCCTTCTCGGCGATCGCTTCCGGCGCCTGGCCGCGGCCGAGGGCGGCGGCGGCGAAGTTCGGAACCATGTCGACCACCATCAGCCGGCCAACCCGATCGGGACGACGCGCGGCCAGCATCATGCCGATCGTGCCGCCCATGGAATGGCCGATCACCGCCGGCGCCTCCAGGCCCTCGGCCGCCATATAGTCCGCCAGCGCCTCGGCCATGCCCGCGCAGACCGCGCCCTCGGCATTGCCCGCCGCGGGCGCGCCGGCGAAGCCCGCGACCTGTATGAGATGGACGCGATGGCGCCGAGCCAGCGCCCGGGCGGTCGGCGCCCAGATCTCGCGCGAGCAGGATAGGCCGGGAATCAGGATCACGTCGGATCCCTCGCCCCGCGTCTCGACGGTAAAGCGGCCGGATAGGGGCATCGCGTCAGCTTCTCGGCAGCCAGTCCGGATGCTCCACGGCGACCGGGCGGCCGTCGGCGGTCAGCGCCGCGCCCTCGATGCGATCCAGGCGCAGCAGGGCCATTGCCCTACCGTCGCGGCCGCTCAGCACCTCGCCGGCCCGCAAGGTCCCGGCCAGCACCTCGGTCCCGAAGGCCGGCGGCGCGCCGTCGAAGCGGATCGGCAGCATGCGGTTCTTGATCGTCCCGCGCCGCTTCATGCGGCTGGTGGTCTCCTGGCCGACGAAGCAGCCCTTCTTGAAGTCGATCCCGGCCATCAGGTCGAAGTCGGCCTCGATCGGATAGGTCGCCTCGCTGCCCCAGTCGGCCGGACCGGGGACGCCCAGGGCCAGGCGGTGAGCCTCGTAGGCCTCTTCGTCGGCGGTCGCCGCGCGCTCGCCATAGGCCCGCGCGCCCAGCGCCGGCAGGCGCGGATCGGCGTAGAGACCCTCACCCGAAACCTCGCCGCCGAACACAGCGAACACCGGCAGGTCGCTGGCCAGCAGCTCGGCCTTGGCGCGGAGCCGGTACATGATCAGGCGGGCCAGGATCGCGGGCCGGTGTTCGGCGGCCACGTCCAGCAGGGCGCCGTCCCCCATTCCTTCTGGCGTCCCCGCCACGAAAAGGTCGTAGAGCAGCTTGCCCTGCGGGGTCAGCAGGCCGGCGAAGCGCAGCTCGCCCGGCGCGAGCGTCTCGACGTCCTGGGTCAGCAGGCCCTGCAGGAAGCTGCGCCAATCGGGACCGGACACGGTGATGACGGCGCGGGAGGCGAGGTGGGCGACGGTAAGCGAGCTCATGCCTCTGATGTGGCGCCGGAGCCCCGTCCGCACCAGTCCCCGAAAACCGGAAAGCTCAACCGTTAACGTGGGATGCGCCGACTCACCGACCGGCCTATAGATGGACCGATGACACAGCGGGCCTTCCCGATTCTCTTCATCACGGCCACGCGCATCGGTGACGCGGTGCTGTCGTCCGGCCTGATCAAAATGCTGGCCGACCAAATCCCCAACGCCCGCTTCACGATCGTGGCCGGCCCGCTGGCCGCGCCGCTATTCGCCCACGTGCCCGGTCTGGACCGGGTCATCGTGATGGAGAAGGGCAAGGGCAAAGGCCACTGGTTCAAGCTCTGGCGCCAGGTGCGCCACAAGAAGTGGAGCCTGGTCGTCGATCTGCGCGGTTCGGCCACGGCCCTCTTTCTGCGCCGCGAGAAGCGGGCGATCTGGAAGAAGCTGCCCGGCGAGGTGGTTCACAAGGTGATCGACGCGGCCCGCACTCTGAAGCTGGAGGGCGACCCGCCCGCGCCGCATCTCTACATCACCCCCGACGTCCAGGCCCTGGCCGACGAACTGCTGGGGGAGGGCGGGCCGATCCTGGCCATGGGCCCGGCCTCGAACTGGATCGGCAAGGTCTGGCCGATCGAGCGCTTCACCCAGACGGCGGCCCAGCTGCTGGACAAGGACGGCCCGATGGCCGGCGGGCGCCTGCTGATCCTGGGCGGTCCCGAGGACACCCGGATGGTCGAGGAGCTGCGCATGGCCTCGGCGCGTGGCCGAACCATCGACCTGACCGGCAAGGTGGATCTGCTGACCGCCTATGCCTGCCTGCGGCGGGCGCGGCTGTTCATCGGCAATGACTCCGGCCTGATGCACATCGCCGCCGCCGCCGGTGCGCCGACCATCGGCCTGTTCGGGCCCTCGGACGAGCGCCGCTACGGCCCCTGGGGCGACAAGGCCGAGGCGGTGCGCGGTCCGCGCAGCTTCGACCAGTTCCTGGCCGTCGATCCCGACCTGACCCAGGCCATCCGCCACATGAGCGACCTGCCGGTGGCCACCGTGGTCAAGGCCGCCAAGGCGCTGCTGGCCCGCACCGAGCCGGCCGCCTCGCCGCAGGAAGCGGTGGTCGAGGAAGCGATCGCCGACGAGGCGGTGGGCGTCGAGGAGGCGCCGGCGGCGGCGGAGACAGTGGTCGCGCCGATAGCCGTGGCCGAGGAACCTTCACCGCAGGAAGATGTGGTCGAGGCCGTTCTCGCCGAGGAACGCGAACTCGAAGAAGCCGCCCCCTCCACCGCTCATCCGCGCGAAAGCGGGGACCCAAGCTGAGCGTGACGCGCTCACCGCGTTGATCCGATCAGCTTCGCATGGGTCCCCGCTTGCGCGGGGATGAGCGGATAATTGTTGCGGGGCTCGAACAGGGCTCCTAGACCGCCCCAGACCCAGCCAGGAGCCGCCCATGACCCAGACCTTCGACCTGATCGTGCGTGGCGGCGAGGTGGTCAATCACGCCGGGCGCGGCTTCACCGACATCGGCGTGCGCGGGGGCAAGATCGTCGCGATCGGCGACCTCTCGCAAGCCAGCGCCGGCGAGGTGTTCGACGCCTCGGGCCTGACGGTCCTGCCTGGGGTGATCGACAGCCAGGTCCACTTTCGCGAGCCGGGCCTGGAGTGGAAGGAAGACCTCGAGAGCGGCTCGCGCGGCGCGGCCCTGGGCGGCGTGGTCGCCGTGTTCGAGATGCCCAACACCGAGCCGACCACCACCGACCCCGAGGCCCTGGCCGACAAGCTGTCGCGCGCCAAGAACCGCATGCACACCGACCACGCCTTCTATGTCGGCGGCACCCACGAGAATGCGACCTTCCTGGGCGACCTGGAGCGCCTGCCGGGTTGCTGCGGCATCAAGGTGTTCATGGGCGCCTCGACCGGCAGCCTGCTGGTGCAGGACGATGAGGGCGTCGAGAACGTGCTGCGCCACGTCAACCGCCGCGCCGCTTTCCACTCCGAGGACGAGTACCGCCTGGCCGAGCGCCGCTCCCTGGCCCGTCCCGGCGACTGGACTAGCCACCCCGAGGTGCGCGACGCCCAGGCCGCCCTGCAGTCGACCCACCGCCTGGTCCGCATCGCCAAGAGCCTCGGCAAGCGCATCCACGTGCTGCACGTGACGACCAAGGAAGAGATCGACTTCCTGGCCCAGAACAAGGACGTCGCCAGCGTCGAGGTCACGCCCCAGCACCTGACCCTGGTCGCGCCGGAGGCCTATGAGCGGCTGAAGGGCTTCGCCCAGATGAACCCTCCAATTCGCGATGCGTATCATGTCTCCGGGGTCTGGCGGGGCGTCGAGACCGGCATCGCCGACGTGCTGGGCTCGGATCATGCGCCCCACACCCGCGAGGAGAAGGCCCGGCCCTATCCCGCCTCCCCCTCGGGCATGCCGGGCGTCCAGACCCTGGTGCCGATCATGCTGACCCACGTGGTCGACGGCCGGCTCAGCCTGGAGCGCTTCGTCGACCTGACCAGCCATGGCGTCAACCGCGTGTTCGGCCTGGCCGACAAGGGCCGCATCGCCGAGGGTTTCGACGCCGACTTCACCATCGTCGACATGAAGGCCCGGCGAACGATCACCCACGACTGGATGGCCACCCGCTCGGGCTGGACCCCGTTCGACGGCTTCGAGGCCAAGGCTTGGCCCAAGGCGACCATCGTGCGCGGGATCGTGGTCATGCGCGACGACGAGATCGTCGCCGAAGGCCGCGGCGAGCCGGTGCGGTTCCTGGAGACGCTGGCGGGCTGAATTTCTTCACCGCTCTCCCCGGCGAAAGCCGGGGCCCAGATTCATCCGGAGCGTCTAGGGCTGACGCGCCATCCGCCTTGACCGCTCCGCATCGCTCGCGGGTTCGATCTGGGTCCCGGCTTTCGCCGGGAAGAGCGGAAATTGGGTGCTATTCGACCTCGCTCCGCCGCCGCGCTAGCCACAGCCGTTCGGCCGGTCCCGGCGCGGCTTCCAGCGCCCGGTCATAGGCCGCCAGCGCCTCGTCACGCCGCCCCAGCCGCGCCAGCAGGTCGGCCCGCACCGCGTGAAACGGCTGGAAGTCGTCCAGGCGTGGCGTGTCCAGCGCCTCCAGTTCGACCAGGGCCACGGCGGGGCCGGCCACCTCCGCCAGGGCGACCGCGCGGTTGATGCGCACGAACGGATCGTCGCGCCAAGCCAGCAGCAGGTCATACAGCCCCAGGATCGCCGACCAGGGCGGCGGGTCGGCCAGCGTACGGCGGACGCACCAGACGCCGTGCAGGGCGGCGCGCAGCTGGCGGGGGCCGGGCGCGTTCAGCCGCGCCGCCCGGCGCAGCAGCGCCTCGCCCTCCTCGATCAGCGAGCGTCGCCACAGCGCCGGGTCCTGCTCCGACAACGGGACCATCGCGCCCTCGGCGTCGAGCCGCGCCGGCCGGCGAGCCTCCGCGAAACGGACCAGGGCGGCGAAGGCCAGGCATTCGGGCTCGTTCGGCAGCAGTTCGGCCAGGATGGCGGTCAGGTCCAGCATCTCGCGCGCAAAGCCGGCGTGGGTCCCGGCCCCGGCCGCGTCCTCGTGCGCCCGGGCGTAGGCGACCTCCAGGGTCGAGAGCACGGCGGCCAGTCGCTCGGGCCAGGCCTCGGGGCCGGGGACCTCGAACGACACCCCAGCCTCGGCGATCTTCTTCTTGGCGCGGGTCAGGCGCTGGAACATGGCCGGCTCGGCGACCAGGAAGGCGCGGGCGATCTCCTGGACCGACAGGCCGCAGACCAGCCGCAGGGTCAGGGCCGCGCGCCCCTCGGGCGCGACGGCGGGGTGGCAGCAGACGAAGATCAGCCGCAACCGCTCGTCGGGGATCAGGCGGGTGTCGGACGCCAGAAGCTCTTCGGCCGTGGGCTCGGGTTCACGCGCGTCGGGCGTCAGGCGCTGGCGAACGTTTCGTTTGCGGATCATGTCCAGCGCGCACCGCCGCGCGGTGGCGTAGAGCCAGGCGGCCGGGTTCAGCGGCGGGGCGGTCGGCCACACGGCCGCCGCCCGCGCGCAGGCCTCGGCGAAGGCCTCCTCGGACAAATCGAGGTCGCGGAAGGTCGCGGCCAAGGCGGCGATGATCCGCCCTCCGGCCTCCCGCGCCGCCCCTTCAAGAGACCTTATGGGGTCGAGCGAGATCAAGCGCCTTCGGTAAGCGGACGGACCTCGATCGATCCGTCGCCGGTCAGGGGGATCCGCTTGGCGATGGCCAGGGCCGCGTCCAAGTCGGGCACGTCGACCAGGTAGAAGCCGCCCAGCTGTTCGCGGGCCTCGGCATAGGGGCCGTCGTGTAGGGCGTGCTCGCCGCCCGTCTTGCGCACCGTGGTCGCCGTGTCGGTGGTGTTCAGTCCGGCGCCGCCTTTCAGGATCCCCTGACCGGCCAATTCACCCGCCAAGGCGCGGTGGGCGGCGACGATCTCGTCCAGCGCGCGGCCGTTGTCGCCGCGGTAGAGGGTCTCGTTCTCGTAGATCAACAGGGCGTATTGCATGGCTTCGTCTCCGATGAGCCCGCGACCACCGCGGCGCTTCGATCCCAGAGACGCGCCGGCTCGACGGGATTCGACAGGCCGGGCGAAAAAAGTCGAGGGGAGATCGATGATCCTCCCCGCGATGTGGGAAAGGCGCGGCCCTTTCACCCCCTTCAGCGGTCTCCGGGTGAAGCGGCGAAGCCGTGTCGTCGATTGAACAGTCGTATGAGCCACGACATAACAGGAGCCATGGACGGATCGACCCCCAGCACGGCCCCCTTCCGCGACGCTCGCTATGCGCCCCGTGCGCTGGAGGTCGAGCGTCACGGCGAGACGCTGATCCTGCGCAATCCGATGCCCTATTCGGACGCGATCCAGACCGTCAGCGCGCCGCTGGCGCGCTGGGCCGCCGAGGCGCCGGACCGGGTCTGGCTGGCGGAACGTGATGGCGAAAGCTGGCGGACGGTCACCTACGCCCAGGCCAAGGCGCGAATCGAAGCCCTGGCCGGGGGCCTCGCGACCCTGGGCCTGACGCGCGGCGCGCCGTTGCTGATCCTGGCCCGCAATGGAATCGACCACGCCCTGATGGCCTACGCGGCCATGAGCCTGGGCGCCCCGGCCGCGCCGGTCTCGCCGCAATACGGCTTGAAGGGCGCGGACCTGACCCGCCTCGCGCACGCGGTCGAGCGCCTGAAGCCCGCCGTCGTCTATGCCGACGACGCCGAGGCGTTCGGCGACGCGCTGGCCACGCCGTTCCTGGCCGGCCTGCCCGTGGTGGCCAGCCGCAACGCCCGGCCCGGCGACGTGGTTTTCGAAGACCTGCTAGCTAGCGCGCCCGTCGCCCCCGTCGCTCAGCCGGACGACACCGCCAAGCTGCTGCTGACCTCCGGTTCCACCGGTCGGCCCAAGGCGGTCGTCTGCACCCACGCCAACATCGCCCTCAACGCCGCCCAGATCGAGGCGTGCTACGCCGATCCCGAGCCGCCGGTGCTGGTCAATTCCGCGCCCTGGAGCCACAGCCTGGGAGCCAACGCCATCCTGCACATGGTGCTGCACCGCGGCGGGACCCTGTACATCGACGCCGGCCAGCCCGCGCCTGGTCGCTTCGCCGAGACCCTGCGCAACCTGCGCGAGGTGGCCACGACCTATCACAATATGGTGCCGGCCGGCTGGGGGATGCTGGTCGGCGAGCTGGAGCGCGACGACGCCCTGGCGGCCCGATTCTTCGAGAAGGTCCGAGTGCTGCAGTACGGCGGCGCGTCGATGGCCCAGTCGATCCTGGATCGCGTCCAGGCCGTGGCGGTGCGGACCGTCGGTGAACGGATCACCTTCGCGGCCGGCTACGGCGCCACCGAGACCGGCCCGACCGCTTGCAACATCCACTGGCTGAACGCCCGCTCGGGCATGGTCGGCCTGCCGACCCCGGGCACCTCGGTCAAGCTCGTGCCCGCCAGTGATGGCGGCAAGTTCGAGATCCGCGTGAAGGGGCCGCAGGTCTCGCCCGGTTATCTGGACCAGCCCGACGCGACCGCCCAGGCCTTCGACGAGGACGGTTTCTACCGCCTGGGAGACGCCGCGCGTCTGGCCGACCCGGCGGACCCGGCGGCGGGCCTGGTGTTCGACGGGCGGCTGGTCGAGAACTTCAAGCTGGCCAGCGGCACGTTCGTGGCGGCCGGCGCCCTGCGGGTGGCGGCGGTGTCGGCGATCGGCGGCGTGGTCTCGGACGCGGTGGTCTGCGGCGAGGGGCAGGACGGCGTCGGCCTGATGCTGTTCCTCGACACAAAGGCCTGCGAGCGGCTCGGGGACGAGGGCGCCGTCAGGGCCGCGATCGTCGAGGGCCTGTCGCGGATGAACGCCTCGGCCAAGGGCGGCGGCGGCAAGGTGGCCCGCGCCCTGATCCTGGACGGCGCGCCCGACGCGGCCAGCGGCGAGCTGACCGACAAGGGCTACATCAACCAGGCCCTGGCCCGCGAGCGGCGGCCCGACGCGCTCGCGCGGCTGTTCGCGGCCCAGCCGGACGACGGCGTGATCGTGCTGTGAACGCTGTCATCCCGGGCGAAGACCCGGGACCGCGACAGGCGCCGGCGCTTCCGGCGGTCCCGGCTTTCGCCGGGATGACAAGGAGAGGAAAGACATGAACGGCGCGGACGCCCTGATCACCACCCTGGCCGACAACGGCGTCACCGCCTGCTTCGCCAATCCCGGCACCAGCGAGATGCAGTTCGTCGCGGCCCTGGACCGCGAGCCGCGCATGCGCAGCGTGCTCTGCCTGTTCGAGGGCGTGGCGACCGGGGCCGCCGACGGCTATGGCCGCATGGCCGGCAAGCCCGCCTGCACCCTGCTGCACCTGGGCCCCGGCTACGCCAACGGCGCGGCCAACCTGCACAATGCTCGGCGGGCGCACACCCCCATCGTCAACGTCATCGGCGACCATGCCACCTATCATCGCGGCTTCGACGCGCCGCTCAACAGCGACATCGCCGCCCTGGCCGCGCCCAACTCGGTCTGGGTCAAATCCGCCGAGAGCGCCGACAGCGTCGGGCCGCTGACCGCCGAGGCCATCGTCGCCAGCTACGGGACGCCCGGCGGTAACGCCTGCCTCGTCCTGCCGGCCGACAGCGCCTGGAACGCGGCGACGGTGAAGGGGCCGGTGGTGACGCCGCCCGCCTTCGCCAAGCCCGACAAAGCCGCCGTCGACAGCGTCGCCAAGGCGTTGTCCTTCGCCCAGACGCCCGTGCTGCTGCTCGGCTCGGGAGCCTGCGGCGAGGTCGCGCTGGCCGCCGCCGGACGCCTGGCCGCCCATGGCGTGCGGGTCATCACCGACACCTTCACCGCCCGGCAGGCGCGAGGCGAGGGCCGGTTCCGGCCCGACAAGCTGCCCTATTTCGCCGAACAGGCGCTGAAGGATCTCGAGGGCGTCGACCTGATGGTGCTGGTCTCGACCCAGCGCCCGGTGGCCTTCTTCGCCTATCCGGACCGGCCCAGCGTGCTCGTGCCCGAGGGCTGCTCGGTCGAGACCCTGTGCGGTCGCGAGGTCGACGCCGCCGCGGCCCTGAACGCCCTGGCCGACGCCGTCGGCGCGCCGGCCGCCGGACCGACCGAGACCTACGTCGCCCCCGCCGCGCCGGCTGGACGCCTCGACGCCTGGGCGATCGGCGCGGCCGTGGCCCGGCACATGCCGGCGGGCGCGGTGATCTCGGACGACGCGGTGACCGCCGGCCTGCCGATCTTCACCCAGACCCGCGCGGCCCGGGCCCACGAATGGCTGTCCCTGACCGGCGGCGCGATCGGCCAGGGCATCCCGCTGGCCATCGGCGCGGCCGTCGCCTGCCCCGATCGCAAGGTCCTGGCCCTGACCGGCGATGGCGCGGGCATGTACACGGTGCAGGGCCTGTGGACCATCGTCCGCGAGAAGCTGGACGTCACCATCGTGGTCTTCGCCAACCACGCCTATCGGATCCTCGGCATCGAGCTTTCCCGCACGGGCGCGGGCAATCCGGGGCCGGCGGCCTCGCGGCTGCTGGATCTGGGCGATCCGCGTCTGGATTGGGTGGCGATCGCCCAGGGCATGGGCCTGGCCGCCGAACGCGCCGAGACCGCCGAGGCCTTCGACGACGCCTTCGCCCGAGCGATGGCCGCGCCCGGGCCGAGGCTGATCGAGGCGGCGATGGGGTGAAAAGAAAAGGCCCGCCGGATCGCTCCGGCGGGCCTCGTCCTTCAGGGTTCAGGCTGGGATCAGCTCTTGACCTTGTTGGTCGGCAGCTTGCAGCCGCCGCCGATGCCCTTGGCCTGGGCGCAGGAGAGGAACTCCTTGGCCGCCGGCTTGGCGACGCCGATCGGATAGCCCAGCACCCAGCCCGGCAGGCCGTCCGAGCAGGCCACTTCGACGAAGCCCTCGGTGTCGGTCGCGCCGATGATGCGGGCGTCCGAAACCTGGCACGAGGCCTTGTTGAAGCCGACCAGGTCCTTGGTCAGGCGGGGGTACTGCGAATCCTTCTTGGTGAAGCTGCAGCGGAACCCGTTCAGCTCGGCGGTGACGCAGTCGAACACCGTGCCGGTGGTGGCGGTGAACACGGCGATGGCGCCGGCGTCGCTGCCCTTGCACTTCAGCTCGACGATTTCCTTCTTCGGGTCGTTGGTCGGCAGCATGCCGTACTTCTCGACGTCGCAGGGGAAACCGGCCTTGGCCGACAGCTTGCTGTAGAAGCCCGCCTGCTCGGTCTGCGCCGCCACCGCATCGGTCATGGTGCAGCCGCCGCCGACGAAGCCGGCCTGGGCGCAGGGGATGGCGCGGGCGAAGGCGCCGTTGGCCGCCGTCTGCTGATAGACATAGCCCTTACCGTCCTGGCAGGCGACTTCGTAATAGTTGTCGGCCTTGGTGCTCAGGATGTAGCGCTTGTCCTTGATGGCGCAGGTGGTGCCGGCCGCTGCGGCGGCGGTGTTCAGCGTATCGACCACGGCCAGCTGGGTCTGGCGATTGGTCAGCTTGCAGCTGACATTGCCGCCTTCATCGTACAGCAGGCAGCTGTTGACCGCGACTTCACCGTTGATGTTCAGCGGGGCGACGGTCTGGACCACATAGCCGGCGCCGCCCTTACAGGCGACTTCGAAGTACGAGTTCTTGGCGCCCGAGCCGATGGCGCGGGTGTTCTCGATATCGCAGGTCACGCCGCCCTTCTTGACGAACGGGGCCAGGCCCGCGCCGGGGTTGGCGTTGCCGGGCAGCACGCAGGCCAGGCCGCCGACCTTGCCGTCCGGGCCCGGTTGGCTCGATTCGAGGCAGGTATAGACCTGCGGGGCCACGTCCTTCTTGGCGATCAGCGCGAAGCCCATGCCTTCATTACAGGCGACCTCGTAGTATTTCGCGCCGGCCTTCTTGTCCTCGCCGATGAAGCGGGCGTCCGAAACCGTGCAGCCGGCGCCGCTGGCCTGGATCAGGGCCGGGGCTTCCTTCATGCCCGCTTCGCGCGACTTGGCGTCGACAGCGGCGGGCTTGCCCTTCTCTTCCTTCGGCGCCGAAATGACAGCGGCCGGAATGAGAATGGCGACCGCGAGGGCGGCCGACAGGCCGATCGCGAAAGGCCTCATGGGAAATGTCTCCTGGGTGTAAATTCCTCGCGCGGACATAAGCGCGTGCTTGTATCAGGGGTCAAGATACCGTCCGACCTAGGCGTGATGATGACTGCCCCAGAGGGCAAAAAATGGGTTGGATCAACGACAAGCGCCGGTTGAACGGCGTCTGGAGGGGACGGAATGCGCGACGGATTCGAGGACGACGAGGCGGGTGAACCGCGCAAGGCGCGGCTGGTCTACCCGTTCCAGACGGCGCCGGAGGTCGGCTCCGGCGACGCGGTCGAGGTCGGGCCCGGCGTGCTGTGGCTGCGCATGCCCCTGGGCGGGTCGCTGCAGTTCATCAACGTCTGGGCGATCGCCGACGGCGAGGGCTGGGCGATCGTGGACACAGGAATCCAGACCCGCGAAACCAGCCAGGCGTGGCGCGACGCCTTCGCCGGCGCGCTCGGCGGCAAGCCGATCACCCGGGTGATCTGCACCCATCTGCATCCCGACCACGTTGGCCTGGCCGGCTGGATGACGCGCAAGTTCGACTGCCGGCTCTGGATGACCCGGCTGGAATATTTCCAGTGCCGGATGCTGGTCGCCGACACCGGCCGCGAGGCGCCCGAGGACGGGGTGAAGTTCTTCCACGCCGCCGGCTGGGACGAGGATGCGATCGAGAACTACAAGGCCCGGTTCGGAGGCTTCGGCAAGGCGATCTACGCCCTGCCCGACAGCTACCGCCGGCTGTCGGACGGCGAGGCTTTCGAGATCGGCGGCCGGACCTGGCGCGTGGTGACGGGGCAGGGGCACTCGCCCGACCACGCCTGCCTGTGGTGCCCCGAGCTGAACCTGCTGATCTCCGGCGACCAGGTGCTGCCGCGCATCTCGTCCAACGTCTCAGTGTTCCCGACCGAGCCGGACGCCGATCCGCTGAGCGACTGGCTGCGGTCTTTGGCCAAGGTCAAGGCGGCCGTGCCCGACGACGTGATCGTGCTGCCGGCCCACAACGATCCGTTCGAGGGCTTGCACGCCCGGATCGACGGCCTGATCTCTGGACACGAGCGCGGCCTGTCGCGCCTGGAAAAGAAGCTGGCCGAGCCCAAGCGCGTGGTCGACACGTTCGGCGCCCTGTTCGCCCGGCCGATCGGCGGCGAGCTGCTGGGCATGGCCACGGGCGAGGCGCTGGCGCATCTCAACTGCCTGATCGGCCGAGGACGGATCGGGCGCGCGGTCGATACGGCGGGGATCGCCTGGTACGCGGCGAGTTCTAGCTCAAGCTAAAAACGCCCGTTTGACATTTCGTACGCGAAATATAGCTTGGCTAACATGTCCGTGCCGCCCGACCGCCGCCTCATCTTCCTGCTCAACGCCGGCCAGCGGCGCGTCCAGCGCTGGATCGAGGCCAAGATGGCGGCCAAGGGCGGCCTGACCGCGGCCCAGTCGGGCGTGCTGTTCTTCCTGGGCGACCAGGACGGCGCCCTGATCGGCGAGGCGGCCGACGCCCTGGACCTGGCCCCTTCGGCCATGACCGGCCTAATCGATCGCATGACTCGCGCCGAGCTGGTCGAACGCCGCGCCGATCCCAAGGACGGCCGGGCCATGCGGCTTTGCCTGACCGACAAGGGCCGCGCTGCCCGCGAGGCGGCCAAGGCCGGGCTGGACGGGATCAACGCCCACCTGACCGAGGGCTTCACGGACGAAGAGATTTGCGTGGTCGCGCGCTGGCTCTCCAGCCTGCAGACCAAGTTCCCCAAGGGAGATTCGTGATGACCGATCAGGTGAAGGTCGAAATCGACGCCGGCGTGATGACCCTCACCCTGGCGCGTCCGGAAAAGAAGAACGCCCTGTCCAACGCCATGTATGGCGTACTGGCCGACAGCCTGGAGGCGGCCGAGAACGATCCCGCCGTGCGCGTCGTGGTCCTCCAGGCCGACGGCGACAGCTTCACGGCCGGCAACGACCTGCAGGACTTCGCGGCCCAGGCCACGGGCGCCTTCACCGGCGAACGCCACGTGATCCGCTTCCTGAAGGCCCTGGCCAACGCCACTCGGCCGCTGGTCGCCGCTGTCCAGGGCCAGGCGGTCGGCGTGGGTACGACCATGCTGCTGCACTGCGACCTGGTGTTCGTCACCCCCGATGCGCGCCTGACCACGCCATTCGTCAACCTGGCCCTGGTGCCGGAGGCCGCGTCGAGCTGGCTGCTGCCGGCTCGCATCGGCCATGCCCGCGCCTATGCCATGTTCGCGCTGGGCGAGGCGATCGATGGCGCTACCGCCGTGGCCTGGGGGATCGCCAACGGCTCGGCCGAATTCTCCGATCTGCGGGCCCGGGCCCGCGCCGCCGCCGACCAGCTGGCCAAGCGGCCGCTGGGCGCCCTGACCGTCACCAAGCGCCTGATGCGCGACGCCGAGAAGATCGCCACCCTGATGGACGCCGAGGGCGCGGAGTTCGCCGCCCGCCTGCAGACAGCCGAGGCGCGCGAGGCCTTCATGGCCTTCGCCGAACGCCGCGCGCCGGATTTCTCGAAGGTCCATTAAAGCTGTCATCCCGGCCAAGCGCGCAGCGCGCCGAGCCGGGATCGCCGGAAGCGCGTGCGTTTGCTGCGGTCCCGGGTCTAGGCTGCGCTCCGCCCGGGATGACAAGAATAGCGGGAGGAAAATATCATGAGTGATCGCATCACCTCGCTCTTCGGGGCCAAGTCGACGGCGCGCGAGGTCGTCGCGGGCCATGACCTGTCGGGCAAGGTCGCCATCGTCACCGGCGCGGCCACCGGCATCGGCGTCGAGACGGCGCGGGCCCTGGCGCTGGCCGGCGCGGAGGTGATCATCGCCGCCCGCAAGCCGGAGCTGGGCGAGGCGGTCGCCAATGCGATCAACGCCGAAGCCGGCCTGAAGCGGGTCAGCTTCGCCATGCTGGATCTCTCCAGCTTCGAGGCCATCCGCCACTTCGTCCACCGCTGGGGCGACCGGCCGATCGACATCCTGATCAACAACGCCGGCGTCATGGCCTGCCCGCTGGCGCGCACCGCCGACGGGCTGGAGATGCAGATCGGCACGAACCATTTCGGCCACTTCCTGCTGTCGGTGCTGCTGGCGCCGAACCTGATCGCCGGGGCGAAGGCGAGCGGCAAGACCTCGCGGCTCGTCTCGCTGTCCTCGATCGGCCATCGGCGGAGCGGCGTGAACTTCGACGACCCGAACTACCAGACCCGCCCGTACGACAAGTGGGAGGCCTATGGCCAGGCCAAGACGGCCAACAGCCTGTTCGCGGTCGGCTTCGACAAGCGGTTCAAGGACCGGGGCGTGCGCGCCAACGCCGTCATGCCCGGCGGCATCATGACTCCGCTGCAGCGGCACATGACCCTGGACGAGCAGCGGGCGATGGGCTGGCTGGACGAGAACGACAAGCCGCGCGAGGGCTTCAAGACCACCGAGCAGGGCGCGGCGACCAGCGTCTGGGCGGCGGTCGGCGACGAGCTCGAAGGCGTCGGCGGACTCTATCTGGAGGACTGCAACCAGGCCGTCCCGTGGAGCCAGGAGCGTCCCTGGAACGGCGTCATGTCCCACGCCCTGGATCCCGAGGCGGCCGATCGCCTGTGGGATCTGTCGGTCAAGACCACCGGCGCCGGCGCCTGATGGAGCGGCGTTCGGTCCTGCGTCTGGCCGGCGCGGCGACCCTGATCGGGGCGGCTGTCGACATCGTCGCGCCGTTCCTGATCTATCCGCGCCTGGTCGAGCCTCAGCCGCATCTGGTCTATGTGGCCATCGACCTGCTGCTGCTGTTCGGCATGCTGGGCGTGCGCTCGGCCACCGCCCGATCGACCGGAACCTTGGCTCTGGCGGGCTTGGCCATCGCCGTGCTGGGCGTGATGCTGGTGCGGACCGCGTCGGCCAAGATCTTCGGCGAGGCCTCGTACGTGATCGCCTCCAGCGTCTGGTCGATCGGCATGGTGGTCTGGGCCGTGGATCTGTTGCGGGCCAAGGTGTTGCGCGTCGCCGCCGGTCTCTGGATCGCGGCCCTCGTCATCGGCCTTGCGGGCGTGGCCTTGAAGGATCACGGTCCCGTCGCGCACGTGGCCAAGATGAGCTTCATCCTAGGCTTCATCGCCGCCGGCGTCGGCCTGATCAGAACGCGTGGAGACCCCGCATGAGCCAGCTGAACTCCCTTGGGGGAAAGACCCTGTTCGTCACCGGCGCCTCGCGCGGCATTGGCCTGGCCATCGCCCTGCGGGCGGCGCGGGACGGCGCCAACATCGTCATCGCCGCCAAGACGGCCGAGGCCCATCCGAAGCTGCCCGGCACCATCTACAC
Source organism: Caulobacter sp. 1776 (assembly GCF_040545685.1). Lineage (NCBI taxonomy): Bacteria > Pseudomonadati > Pseudomonadota > Alphaproteobacteria > Caulobacterales > Caulobacteraceae > Caulobacter > Caulobacter sp. 1776. Next base: position 391,028 of record NZ_JBEPMI010000001.1, on the reverse strand, counting down.
CGCCGCCGCCGAGATCGAGGCGGCCGGCGGCCAGGCCCTGCCGCTGGTGGTCGACGTGCGCGAGGAGGCCAGCGTCCAGGAAGCGGTCGACAAGGCCGTCGCCCAGTTCGGCGGCATCGACATCTGCGTGAACAACGCCTCGGCCATCTCGCTGACCGGTACGCTGTCGACCGACATGAAGCGCTACGACCTGATGCACCAGATCAACACGCGCGGCACGTTCCTGACCTCCAAGGCCTGCATCCCGCACCTGAAGAAGGCCGGGAATCCGCACGTCCTGATGCTGTCGCCGCCGCTGGACATGTCGCCGCGCTGGTTCGGGCCGCACGTGGCCTACACCATGGCCAAGTTCGGCATGTCGATGTGCGTGCTGGGCATGGCCGAGGAGTTCAGGGGCGACGGGATCGCTTTCAACGCCCTGTGGCCGCGCACCGGCATCGCCACCGCCGCCATCCAGTTCGCCTTGGCCGGCGAGGAAGGTCTCAAGCACTGCCGGACCGTCGAGATCATGGCCGACGCGGCGCACGCGATCTTCCTGAAGCCGTCGCGGGAGTTCTCGGGCAATTTCCTGATCGACGACACTTTCCTGTACGGCGAGGGCGTGCGCGACTTCGACCAGTACAAGGTCGATCCGACGGCGACCCTGATGCCGGACTTCTTCGTGCCGGAGAGCAGCCAACCGCCGCCGGGGGTGAAGATCGGCTAGCGCTTCTTCTTCCCCGCCGACTTGCGCGCGGCCACCTCCAGCGACTTCCGCGACCACTCGAGCAGAACGTCCTGGTCGTCCAGCGCCTCGGCCGGGGCGGACCAGTAGCTGAGCGGTTTGCCGTCGCCGAACGGATCGAAAATGTGCGCGCCGGCCGCCTCGAACGCGGCCTTCAGCGTCTCGTCGCCCTTCAGATAGAGCACGTCGTCGTCGATCAGCGCGAAGAACAGGCCGTTCGCATAGACGCCGACTCCCCCGAACATGCGGCGCGAGGTGATGTGGCCCAGCGGGGCCAGTTGCTCCAGAACGAAGTCCCGATAGTCCGCAGAGACCGCCATGCCCGTTTCCGTCCGTACCGCCACGCCCGCCGACGCCGCCTTGATCCACCAGTTCATCCTCGATCTGGCGGACTATGAAAAGCTGCTCGATACGGTGGCGGCGACGGAGGCGGACACGGCGGCCGCTCTGTTCGGCGACAGTCCGCGCGCTTTCGCCGACATCGCCGAGCTGGACGGCGAGCCGGTCGGCTTCGCCCTGTGGTTCTACAACTATTCGACCTTCGTCGGCCGGCACGGGATCTGGCTGGAGGACCTGTTCGTGCGGCCGTCGGCGCGGGGCTCCGGCGCGGGCAAGGCGCTGCTGGTCAACCTGGCCAGACGCTGTGTCGACGAAAACCTGGGCCGCTTCGAATGGTCGGTCCTGGACTGGAACGCGCCCTCGATCGCCTTCTATGACAGCCTGGGCGCGGAGACGATGGACGAGTGGATCATCCGCCGCCTGACCGGCGAGCCTCTGCGGAATCTGGCGGGGCTGTAATTTTCATCCTCCCCCGTTTCACGGGAGGAGAACTACTCCAGCCGGTCGGCCTTGCGCAGGTCTGGGAACAGGAAGGCCCACAGCGCCGTCACCGCCATGGCCCCGACGCCGCCGAACACCGCCGCGCCGACCGGGCCGAGCAGCCAGGCCGCCGCGCCGCTCTCGACCTCGCCCAGTTCGTTCGAGGCGCTGATGAACACGCCCGAGACGGCGGCGACGCGGCCGCGCATCGTGTCGGGGGTGACGATCTGGACCAGGGTTTGGCGGACATAGACCGACAGCATGTCGGCCCCGCCCAGGATCGCCAGGGCGATCACCGACAGCCAGACCAGCTTCGACAGGCCGAACACCGCCGTGGCCAGGCCGAAGACGGCGACGCCAGCGAACATGATGCGGCCGGCGTGGCGGCGGATCGGGTTGCTGGCCAGGTAGATCCCGACCAGGGTCGCGCCGATCGCCGGCGCGGCGCGCAGCAGGCCGAAGCCTCCGGGACCGATGTGCAGCACGTCCTTGGCGAACACCGGCAGCAGGGCCGTGGCCCCGCCCAGGATCACCGCGAACAGGTCCAGCGAGATCGAGCCGAAGACGATCTTGTTGTTCCACACATAGGCCAGACCTTCCTTGATCAGCTCGACGCGCGAGCCGGGCTGGGTCTCCGGCCTGGTCTGCTTGCGGATGGCCAGGGCCAGCAGGGCGGCCAGCAGATAGAAGCCGAACGAGGTCCCGAAGGCCGCGGCCGGCGAATGGATCAGCAGCAGGCCGCCCAGGGCCGGCCCGGCGATCGACGCGCTCTGCCAGGCCAGCGAGTTCCAGGCGATGGCGCGGGGCAGCAGCGATCTCGGCACCAGCATCGGCCCCATGGCGCTGCTGGCCGGCGATAGGAAGGCGCGGCTGGCCCCGAACAGCACCGAGATGGCGAAGATCGGCCACAGCTGGTGCGACCCCATCAGGGTCAGGGTCAGCAGGACGGCGGCGCTGATCGCGTCCAGGCCCAGGGTCGTGGCGACGATCAACTTGCGGGTCCGCCGGTCGGCGGTCTCGCCGGCCACCAAGGTCAGCAGAAACAGCGGCAGGAACTGGGCCAGGCCGATCATGCTGACCAGGAAGGCCGACTCCCCGACCGATCGGGTCAGGCGGGCGATCGCATAGACCTGCCAGCCCAGGGCCACCGACTGGATCTGCACCCCCAGGGTGGAGACGAACCGCGCCGCCCAGAAAAGGAGGAAGTCACGTTCCCGCAACAGGGCGCGGGTAGACGTATCGGGTTCGGGCGCGTCAGCGAGGGCGGCGGGGTCGGACATTGGGTCGCAACATAGGGCTCCGCTCCCGCACCGCAACGTTATTGACCTGAGAAAGGCTTGGCCCTACAGCGCGCGCGTCTCTTGGAGGTTTTCAGGCATGCGACGCCTGCGACGAATTCCGCGCGAACGCGCCACGACCTGAAGCCCTCCCACGCGCCTTCGCGTCGGGAGCCCCCGACGTTCTTTCGCATTTCCCGAAGGCCGATGACCTCCGTTCATAAGACTGTTTCCTCCGCGCCCGCCCTTCCGCCGCTGGTCCATGAGACCCCGGCGATGGCGGCGGCTGTCATCCACCTGATCGACCGGGTGTTCGGCCCAGGCCGCTTCGCCAAGTCGTCCGAGCGCCTGCGCGAGGGCAATACGCCGCTGCTCGACTGCTCCTATGTGGCCCTCCGCGACGGCGCGCCTGTGGGCTGCGTGCGGATGTGGCCGGTGACGATCGGCGGCGAGCCGGTCGCGTTCCTAGGGCCCCTGGCCGTCGATCCCGACGAGCGCAGCGCGGGTTTGGGCCAGGCCCTGGTCGAGGCCGCCGTCGAGGGAGCCCGCGCCGCCGGCTGGCGCGCCGTGCTGCTGGTCGGCGACGGCCCCTATTTCGGCCGGGTCGGGTTCTCCAACGCCCACACGGCCGGCGTGATCATGCCCGGTCCGGTGGACCAGCGTCGCGTGCTGCTGCTGCCGCTGCGCCAGGGCGGGGACGAAGGGCTTTCGGGTCTCGTCGCGATCGATCCGCGCGCTTGAGCGGGCGGGCCTAACGGCCTAACTGATCAGCCATGACGGACACACCCCAGACGGCAGGCCTCGAAGGCGTCGCCAAGGCCGCCCAAAGCGCGCAGGTGGGGGCGGCCGGCGAGCGCGGCCTGCCGCCGGTGCACCTCTGGAACCCGGCTCATTGCGGCGAGATCGACATCCGCATCCGCAAGGACGGGGTATGGTTTCACGAGGGGACGCCGATCGGCCGGGAGGCCTTGGTGCGGCTGTTCTCGACCGTGCTGCGCCTGGATCCGGACGGCTATCACCTGGTGACGCCGGTCGAGAAGATGCGGATCACGGTCGAGGACGCGCCGTTCATCGCCACCCGGGTCGACCGGGCCAAAAATAGCGATGGGGGCGACGTGCTCGTCTTCCAGACCAATGTCGGCGACACGGTCGAGGCGGGGCCGGAGAACAAGATCCGTGTCGAGATCGATCCCCAAACCGGCGAGCCGCGCCCCTATGTCCACGTCCGACGCGGACTGGAGGCCCTGATCGCCCGGCCCGTGTTCTACGAGCTGGCCGAGATGGCGCGGCAACGAGGCGACACGTGGGGCGTGACCTCGAACGGCGCCTTCTTCCCGATCGCGCCGCCCGGAGCGACCCCGGCATGACGCGGGAAGAACGCCGCGCCTGGATCACCAGCCGCCTGCATCCGATCGCCGACTACGATCCCAGCCTGGCCAATCCGATCAAGTCCGATTACGACCTCAATCCGGGCCTGAAGGTCGACAATCCGCATGCTCTGCGCCCGGCCGCGGTGCTGGTGGGGCTGGTCGAGCACGAGGACGGCCTGACCGTCCTGCTGACCCGCCGCTCCGACACCCTGCGCAGCCATACCGGCCAGATCGCCTTCCCCGGGGGACGCTGCGATCCCGGGGAGACGCCCTGGGGCACGGCCCTGCGCGAGGCCCAGGAGGAGGTCGCGCTGGACCCCGCCCTGGTGACGGTGGCCGGCCTGCTGCATGGCTATCAGACAGTGACCGGCTTCCACGTGACGCCGGTGGTCGGTTTCATCGATCCGAAGGCGACATTCGTCGCCAGCCCCGAGGAAGTGGCCGACGTCTTCGAGACGCCGTTCTCGTTCTTGATGGATCCAGCCAACCACCAGCGCCAACATCGCGAAGCGCCGACCGGCGAGCGGCGCCACTTCTACGCCATGCCGTGGAACGATCGCTTCATCTGGGGGGCGACGGCGGGCATGCTTCGGTCGCTATACGAGGCGCTCTACGACGAAAGCGGTCGGCAACCCGCCGAATAGGGTGTTTCCCGTCTGGCGGACACCGGGTCACCTGGCCTAACTATGTCGCCCTCGCCCGGGGGGGACGAGGCACGAGCGTGGGGAGTTCGTCATTTGAACAGCGAGTCGATCGGCGCGCCATCGTGGATGACGCTTCCGGAAACGAAGGCGGTGATCGCCGCCCTGGAGGCGCGCGGCTATCCCGGCTGCGCCCGCTTCGTCGGCGGCTGCGTGCGCAACACCGTGATGGGCAAGCCCGTCGACGACATCGACATCGCCACCACCCTGACGCCCGACCTGATCATCGACGCCCTTGAGCAGGCGGGGCTGCGGGCCATCCCGACCGGCGTGGACCACGGCACGATCACGGCCCTATCGGGCGGGCGGCCCTACGAGATCACGACCCTGCGCAAGGACGTCTCAACCGACGGTCGTCGGGCGGTGGTGGCCTTCACCCAGGACTGGGGCCAGGACGCCGAGCGCCGCGACTTCCGCTTCAACGCCCTCTATGCCGACCCCGAGGGCCGCGTCTACGACCCGACCGGCGAGGGCCTCAACGACGCCCGCGAGGGCAAGGTGGTGTTCGTCGGCGATCCGATGACCCGGATCCGCGAGGATTATCTGCGCATCCTGCGCTTCTTCCGGTTCCAGGCCTGGTACGGCAAGGGCGAGGCCGACCAGAAGGCCCTGGCCGCCTGCAAGGCGCTGAAGGGCATGGTCTCGGGCCGCGCCGCCGAGCGGACCCAGAAGGAGCTGATGAAGATGCTGGCCGCGGAAGATCCGCGCCCGGCCTTTCGTCTGATGGCCGCCACGGCGGTGCTGGGCTCGATCCTGCCGGCGGTGAAGTCCTTGGCCCGTTTCGAGGCGCTGGTCGCCATCGAGACCGAGCAACTGTTCGAGAACGATCCGGACCTGCGCTTGGCCGCCCTGATCCCCGACGACCCCAAGGTCGCCGAGCAGCTGGCCGAGCGCTTGCGCCTGCCCAACAACGTCCGCGACCGCATCGTCGACGCGGTCGGCAAGAGCCCGCGCATCGTCTCGTGGATGAGCCCGCGCGAGGCCCGCCGCGCTGTCTACGGCCTGGGAACGCGCACCTTCTGCGACCGGGTCAAGCTGGCCTGGGCGGGCTCTGGCCGCGACTCCACCGCCCCGCAGTGGCGCGCCCTGCTGGCTCTGGCCGAGACCTGGGTCCCGCCGGCCTTCCCGCTGTCGGGCGAAGAGGTGATGACAGCCGGCGTGCCCAAAGGGCCGATGGTCGGCGAGGTGATGCGCGAGATCGAACTCTGGTGGATCGACCAGGACTTCATCGAGGACAAGTTCAGCGCTATCGAACGTCTGAAGGCCGTCGCCCAGGGGATGGTCTACTGAGTTCGTAAGCTTCGGAGGCGTGTCTTGAAGATCGGCCTGCTCGAGACCGGCAACCCGCCGGGCGACCTCGCGGCGACCTATGGCAGCTATTCGGCGATGTTCGAGGCGCTGCTGGGGCCCGAGCACAGCTATAGCGTCTACGACGTCCAGAAGGGCGAGCTGCCGGCCGATCCGGCCGAGAACGACGCCTATGTCATCACCGGCTCGGCGGCCGGGGTCTATGACCCGCTGCCCTGGATCGAGCCGCTAAAGGCGTTCCTGCGCGAGGCCAAGGGCGAGACGCCGCTGGTCGGGGTGTGCTTCGGCCACCAGATCATGGCCGAGGCTTTCGGCGGCAAGGTGATCAAATCCGACAAGGGCTGGGGCGTGGGCCTGCAGGCCTATGAAGTTTCCGACCGCGAGACCTGGATGGACGACGCCCGCCACGTCGCCGTGCCCGGTTCGCACCAGGACCAGGTGATCGAGCTGCCGGCGGGCGCGCGGGTGTTGGCCGGCAGCGCCTTCACGCCTTACGGCGTCCTGGTCTATGAGGACGCCAAGGCGATCTCGATGCAGTTCCACCCGGAATTCTCACCCGCCTACGCCAAGGCCCTGATCGAGGCCCGGCGCGGGACGCGTTTCACCGACGAACAGGCCGACGCCGCGATCGCCAGCTTGAGCGCCGAGAACGACTGCGATCGAATGGCCGCTTGGATCGGCCGTTTCCTGGAGCAGGAAACCCGAGGATAAGCTGGGGCGTTCGAGTCCGGACTTCCGGGAGAAACGCCATGCGAGCCGCTACCCTCGTGATCCTGGCTGGAACTTTAGCGCTGGCCGGCGCCGTGGCCGCCAGCGGCGTCGCCGCGCCCGAGCCCGCGCCGGCTCCCCAGCCGGTCGCGCTGAAGACCGCCGCCAGCTTCCAGTCGATCAAGGATCCGGCCGCGCGCTCGGTCGCGCTGTTCACCGAGGCTGGCAAGGTGATCCAGAGTCCGCGCTGCCTGAATTGTCACCCGGTCCAGCGCGCCCCGACGCAGGGGAACGACCTGCATCCGCACAATCCGCCGATGGTCGCCGGCGACAGCGGCCACGGGCCCGCCGGCATGCCGTGCTTCGCCTGCCACGGCCAGGCCAACGTTCCGACCTGGGGCCAGGACATCAAGAGCATCCCCGGCGATCCGAAGTGGGGTCTGGCCCCCGCCGAGATGGCCTGGCAGGGCAAGTCGCTGGGCGCGATCTGCGGTCAGATCAAGAACCCGGCGACCAATGGCGGCAAGTCGATGGCCGAGCTGCACCATCACATGGCCGAGGACCACCTGGTCGGTTGGGCCTGGAACCCCGGCGCGGGCCGCGTCCCGGCGCCCGGCACCCAAGCTCAGTTCGGCGAGCTGATCAAGGCGTGGATCGACACCGGGGCCAAGTGCCCTAAGGCCGCTTGAGGCTCTTCAGATAGGCCGTGAACATGTCGGCCATCGCGTCGGCATAGACCGTGATCTCCGCCTCGGCGCGCGGGCTTTCCGAGAAGGCCTTGCCCACCTCCTTGAGCGTGGTGGTGATCAGGTCGCCGGCCAGGACACGCGTCTCTTCCGACGCTTCCGGCAGCGCCTCGCGCATGAAGGCGCTGACGATGTCGGTCCCCGAGACCCGGGCCGCCTTGGCCTCGGGCGCGTCGCGATAGAGCGGGGCGGCGTCGTTCAGCGCCGTACGCATCTGCGCTTCCTCGCACTCCGAACGGACGAAGGCGTGCACCAGGGCTCTTAGCCGATCCAGCGGCGGCCTTTCGACATCCTCGAGGATGGCGCGCAGCAGGCCCGTGGTCTGGCGCCACTCGTCGCTCTGCAGTCGAAACAGGATCGCGGCCTTGTTGGGGAAGTACTGGTAGACCGAGCCGACGCTGACCCCGGCCTTCTCGGCCACCCGCGCGGTGGTGAACCGCTGGGCGCCCTCCTTGGCCAGAACCTGAACAGCGGCTTCCAGGATCGCCGCGACCAGCTCGGTCGAACGGGCTTGGCGCGGTTGCTTTCGCGAGGAAATCCGGGGGCTTGGGCGGTCGGGCATCGGGCGTCCGGCAATGCGAATGGGAAACATGACGAATTAGTCGCATTTCTTCGGCCGGCGCAACGACGCGCTTTCGGAGATCTGTATGACGACCTTGACCAAGATGGCGCCGCTGCTGGAGCGCTTGTTCGCGCTCAGCGACGCGGCCCGCCCCGTCTTCTCGGGCGTTCCCGCCGCGGAACGCGATCGCTTGATGCGGAGCAAGACCGAATATCTCGAACTCTACGGTCACCTGAGGGACTTCCCGCTGGCGGTGTCGCGCGAGACGGGCGCGCTGCTCTACATGCTGGCGCGCGGCCAGGGCGCGCGCACGATCGTCGAGTTCGGGACCTCGTTCGGCATTTCGACCCTGCACTTGGCCGCGGCCCTGCGCGACAACGGCGGCGGCCGTCTGATCACGACGGAGTTCGAACCTTTCAAGGCCGAGCGGGCCCAGGAGCACCTGATGGCCGGCGGCGTGTCGGACCTGGTCGAGATCCGCCTTGGCGATGCGCTGCAGACCCTGGCCGCCGACCTGCCCGAGACGATCGATCTCGTGCTGCTGGACGGGGCCAAGGCGCTCTATCCCGAGATCCTGGGCCTGCTGGAAAGCCGCCTGCGGTCGGGGGCGCTGATCGTCGCCGACAACGCCGACTACGCGCCCGACTATCTGGAACGCGTGCGCTCGACGGCGAACGGCTATCTGTCGGTCCCGTTCGCCGAGGATGTCGAGCTGTCGATGCGGCTCTAAGGCCTCACGGCCATTTCACGGCCGGCGGCATCGAGCTGAGGATCGACTCGACATTGCCGCCGGTCTTGAGGCCGAACATCGTGCCGCGATCATAGAGCAGGTTGAACTCGACGTAGCGACCGCGCTGGATCAACTGCTGCTCGCGCTCGTCGGCCGTCCAGGCCTCGCCCATGCGGCGGCGGACCAGGTCGGGATAGATCTCCAGAAACGCGCGGCCGACGTCCTGAGTGAAGGCGAAGTCCCGCTCCCAGTCGCCGCTGTCATGATGGTCGTAGAAGATACCGCCGATGCCGCGCGGTTCGTTGCGATGCGGCAGGAAGAAGTACTCATCGCACCAAGCCTTGTACTTGGCGTGCCAGGTCGGGTCGTACTTGTCGCAGGCCCGCTGGTAGGCGGCGTGAAAGTCGATGGCGTCCGGGAAGTCCTGTTGGCGCTGATAGCCGAGCAAGGGCGTCAGGTCGCCGCCGCCTCCGAACCAGCTCTTGGTCGTGGCGATGAAGCGGGTGTTCATGTGCACGGCCGGCACACGCGGATTGGTCATGTGGGCGATCAGACTGATCCCGGTCGCGAAGAATCGCGGATCCTCGGCCGCGCCTGGCACGCTGGCGGCCATCTCCGGCGTGAACGTCCCGTGCACCGTCGAGACGTGGACGCCGACCTTCTCGAACAGCCGGCCGTGCATCATGCCCATGACGCCGCCGCCGCCAGCCGCGCGATCCCAGGGCTTCTTCTCGAAGCGGCCCGGCTCGTCGGGATAGAGATCGGCCGGGGCCTCGTCCTCAAGCTGTTCGAACGCGGCGCAGATCTGGTCGCGCAGGTTTTCGAACCACGCCTTGGCGCGGGCCTTCTTGGTGTCGAGGTTTTGATCGGTGCTCATGTCTGCCGATTAAGCCTCCCCGCGCTTGCGTGCAAATAGGGTCGAGCGGCTAAGGGGCGCCCAGACGGCGCGGTCGTGGCTTGGTCATGGCGATATTCGACAAGAAGGACGGAGCCGCCCCATATAGGCCAAGGTTTCCGCGCTCTCGGAGTCACGCCATGCCCGTCGCCAAGTCGTCCGCCTCGAAATCCAACGTCTGGCTGGCCGCCGGGGTGCGCACGCCCTTCGCCAAGGTCGACGGGCCGCTGGCCTCGTACGACGCGATCGAGCTCTCAGTGCCGGTCGTGAAGGCGATGCTGGCCAAAGGCGCTCGCCCCGACTTCGCGGTCTGGGGCACGGTCATTCCGAACCTGACCTGGAGCAACATCGCCCGCGAGGTGCTGCTGGACGCCGGCGCCGACCCGACCATCCCGGCCTTCTCGACGATCATGGCGTGTTCGACCAGCATGATCGGGGCGATCCAGGCGGCCGGCATGATCGATGGCCGTGGCCGCGACCTGGCCCTGGTCGGCGGCGTCGAGAGCATGAGCCGGGTGCAGATCGGCCTGTCGGTCGCCCTCTCCGACTGGATCCGCAAGTTCCAGGGGGCCAAGACCGGCCAGCAGCGCCTGGCCGCCCTGGGCGCGCTGAGCCTGAAGGACGTGCGCCTGTTCATCCCCAAGGTCGCCAACCGGGTCACCGGCCTGTCGATGGGCGAACACACGGAGATCACCGCCAAGGAGTGGAACCTGTCCCGCGCCGACCAGGACGCCATCGCCCTGGCCAGCCACCAGGGCGCGGTGAAGGGCTGGGAAAATGGCTTCTTCGACGACCTGGTCATCCCGATCGGCGGCGCCAAGCGCGACACCATCCCGCGCAAGGACAGCACGCTGGAGAAGCTTGCCAAGCTGGGCCCCGCCTTCGACAAGACCAGCGGCAAGGGCACGCTGACGGCCGGCAATTCCTCACCTTTGACCGACGGGGCGGCGGCGATCTGGGTCGGGTCCGAGGCTGGTCTCGCCCGCCTGCCGTCCGAGACGCCGAAGGTCCGGATCGTCGACCACGAGGTCACCTCGATCGACCTGCGCCACGAGGGCCTGTTGATGGCGCCGGCCTATGGCGTGCCGCGCATGCTGGCCCGCAACGGCATGACCTATGCCAACGTCTCGCTGTGGGAGATCCACGAGGCCTTCGCGGCCCAGGTGCTGTCGCACATCGCCGCCTGGGAGAGCGCCAAGTTCCTGTCCGAGAAGGCGGGTGTGGGCGCCAGCCTGGGCGAATTCCCGCGCGACCGTATGAATCCACACGGGGGCAGCCTGGCCATAGGTCACCCCTTCGGGGCCACCGGGGCGCGGATCCTCAGCCAGGCGGTGAAGGAACTGGCGGCCCGTCCGAAGGGCGAGCGGGCCATCGTCAGCATCTGCGCCGACGGCGGCCAGGGTACGATGATGCTGCTGGAGTCGGCCTAGGTCCGGATTTCTTACATCCGCTCTCCCCGGCGAAAGCCGGGGCCCAGATCGAATTCAAGACGTCGCTAATTTCGCTCAGGGCGTTGGCGCATCAGCCCAAAACACCCAGGATGAATCTGGACCCCGGCTTTCGCCGGGGAGAGCGGGTCGGGTTAGGTCAGCGCCGTGAAGATCAGGGCCACGACGGCGACGTCGAAGATGCGGATGGCGACGGACAGCATGCTGGGGCTCGCGGCGATGAATTCACCAACGATTAAGCAAGACCGGCGCCAACGGGCCCGTCGCCGCTGATGGCCCTGTTCTTCGACGCCGCCTGGTACGACGATCGTCTCGCCGAGCGCGGCTTGACCCGCGCCGTCCTGGCCGCCGCCGCGGGCCTGACGGCAGCGGACCTGGCCCTCGCTTTCAAGGACCAGCGCGAGTTGTCGATGCGTGAAGTCGCTGCTTTCGCGGAGCTTTTGGGCGTTTCGCCCGCCGAGGCGGCCGCGCGCGCCGGGATGCGACCGCCGCCGCCGAGCGATAGCCAGCGGATCGCGGCCCTCGAGGCGCGCGTCGCCGTTCTGGAGGCCGAGCTGGCCCGCTTGAAGCGCTAGATGTTGGTCTTCTTCAGCAGGCCGGTCTTGGGACGGCGGTCGGCCTCGCCGGAATATTCCGTCCCGAGATAGGTCGATCTGGCCGTGTCGAGCACTTCCTGCCCACCGCGCAGGCCGCGCTTCTGGCCGGGCTGACCGATGATCTGGGCGGCGAAGGCGGCGAAGCCCTCGCGGCGCGGCGGCCGGGGAGGCGGCGGCGCCTCGTCCTCGACGACGAACACCGTCTCCTCGTCGGCCTCATGACGATCGCCCTCGCGCGGCGCGGGCAGGGCGCGGCGCGCGAGACCAGAGCGTCGAATGGGATCGATCGGGTCGTTCATGGTGAAGACCCTAGGCGCCGGACGGTTAAGAACGGCTGGACCGGTTTGGTTAAGGCTTGTTCGCCAGCTTGGCGAGTTGCTCCTGCATCGCCTCCATCTGGCGCTTCAGGTCGGCCAAGGAATCGTCGCTGGCCGAGGCTTGCGCGGGGGGCGGCGCGGGTTCGGCCTGGGCGGCGGCCGCGGCGTCTTCCGGACGCACATAGGCGAACGGCGAGAACATCTTCATGGCCCGGTCGAACAGCGCCATGTTCTGGCGGATCTGTTCTTCGTAGATGCCCATGCCGGGAATCTTGCCGGGCGCCATGCCGGCGAGTTGGCCGCGCATCCGCTCTTGCTGCTTGGAGAAGCTCTCCAGGGACATTTCGAGATACGACGGCAGGAAGGCCTGCATCGAGTTGCCGTAGAAGCCGATCAGCTGGCGGAGGAACTGGATCGGCAGCAGGTTCTGGCCGCCGCCGCGATTTTCTTCTTCGAAGATGATCTGGGTCAAGACCGAGCGCGTGATGTCGTCGTTGGTCTTGGCGTCATAGACCACGAAGTCGACGCCCTCCTTCACCATGTCCGACAGGTGTTCGAGGGTGACGTACGAGGAAGATGCTGTGTTGTAGAGGCGACGGTTGGCGTATTTCTTGATGATCACGCGTTGGCCGGCCGATTTCTCGGCGCCGGCGGCCGTTTCGCCTTTTTCAGGGTTCTCGGACATTTCGTTCCCTAGGAGAGCGGTTACATCCGCTTTTCGCATCGCACTATCGCTAATGCAAAGGCATGACGCCAGTGGTCTGATGACTTGGAGGCGCCGCCAAGGCGTGAAAATGTGCCCGTGACGAACGCGGTTCGGATGGGCATGGTGATGCTGCATTGCAAAATAACGGACGCCGCGACCGCGAAGGCGTCACCTCAGAACGTCACGGGAGTTTTTCCATGAGCGACATCGTCATCGTCTCCGCCGCCCGCACGCCGGTTGGCTCGTTCAACGGGGCGCTGTCCAGCCTGCCCGCCTCCGACCTCGGCAAGATCGCCATCGAGGCGGCCGTGTCGCGCGCCGGCATCACGGCCGCCGATGTCGACGAGGTGATCCTGGGCCAGGTGCTGCAGGCCGCCGCCGGCCAGGGCCCGGCCCGCCAGGCCTCGGTGAAGGCCGGCATCCCGCTGGAAAGCCCGGCCTGGAGCCTGAACCAGCTGTGCGGCTCGGGCCTGCGCGCCGTGGCCCTCGGCGCCCAGCAGATCGCCGACGGCTCGGCCAAGATCGTCGTCGCCGGCGGCCAGGAGAGCATGAGCCAGGCGCCCCATGCGCAGAACCTGCGCGGCGGCCAGAAGATGGGCGACCTGCAGTTCGTCGACACCATGATCAAGGACGGTCTGTGGGACGCCTTCCACGGCTACCACATGGGTCAGACCGCCGAGAACATCGCCAGCCGGTGGCAGATCACCCGCGAAGACCAGGACAAGTTCGCCGTCGCCAGCCAGAACAAGGCCGAGGCGGCCCAGAAGGGCGGCAAGTTCGACGAGGAGATCGTCGCGGTCACCATCAAGGGCCGCAAGGGCGACACCATCGTCGACAAGGACGAGTTCATCCGTCACGGCGCGACCCTGGAAAGCGTCGCGGGCCTCAAGCCCGTGTTCAACAAGGAAGGCTCGGTCACCGCCGCCAACGCCTCGGGCCTCAATGACGGCGCGGCCGCCCTCGTCTTGATGAGCGCCGACGAGGCCGCCAAGCGCGGCCTGAAGCCGCTGGCGCGCATCGCCTCGTGGGCCAATGCCGGCGTCGATCCCGCGATCATGGGCACGGGGCCGATCCCGGCCTCGAAGAAGGCGCTGGAAAAGGCCGGCTGGAGCGTGTCCGATCTCGACCTGGTCGAGAGCAACGAGGCCTTCGCGGCCCAGTCGCTGTGCGTGGTCCGCGAACTGGGCCTCGATCCGGCCAAGGTCAATGTCAACGGCGGCGCCATCGCCATCGGCCATCCGATCGGCGCCTCGGGTGCGCGGATCCTCACCACCCTGTTGCATGAGATGAAGCGGTCGGGCGCCCAGAAGGGCTTGGCCACGCTGTGCGTCGGCGGCGGCATGGGCGTGGCCATGTGCGTCGAGGCGATCTGAACGCCGCCTAGGGCGGCGCAACCTTAACCGTGGCCGCGCGCTTCCTCTCCTTGCGGGCGCGCGCGGATCACGTGCAACCATAAGAAATCTGCGATCGGGAGAGACAATATGACGAGAGTTGCGTTCGTGACCGGCGGCACGCGCGGGATTGGCCGAGCGATCTGCGAACGACTGGTGGCCGACGGCATGAAGGTCGCGGCCGGCTATTCCGGCAACGAAGAGGCCGCCGCCGCCTGCGCCAAGGAGCTGGGCGTGATGGTGGTAAAGGGCAATGTCGGCTCGTTCGAGGACTGCGCCGCCGCCGTCAAGAAGGTCGAGGCCGAACTGGGTCCGATCGACGTGCTGGTCAACAACGCCGGCATCACCCGCGACGGCATGCTGCACAAGATGACCTACGAACAGTGGTCGGAAGTGATCCGGGTCAACATGGACTCGGCCTTCAACATGACCCGCCCCGTGATCGAGGGCATGCGCGACCGCGGCTGGGGCCGGATCGTCAACATCAGCTCGATCAACGGCCAGAAGGGCCAGATGGGTCAGACCAACTATTCCGCCGCCAAGGCCGGCCTGATCGGCTTCACCAAGGCCCTGGCCCTGGAGAACGCCAAGAAGGGCGTGACGGTCAACGTGATCTGCCCCGGCTATATCGACACCGAGATGGTGGCCGCGGTGCCGGAGAACGTGCTGGCCAGCATCATCGCCGGCATCCCCGTCGGCCGCCTGGGCAAGGGAGAGGAAATCGCCGACATGGTCTCGTTCCTGGCGGGCGAGCGCGCGGGCTTCGTGACCGGCGCGACGCTCAGCCTGAACGGCGGCCAGTACATGGCCTGATCCGGCCGCAACCTTCCCGAAGCCGGGGCTTGACGGCGACTGTTGCTGTTTGGCCTCATGCGCCCGGCTTCGGGGTTTGGACGTTAACACGTCCAAGATTCGCCCCAGTCGGCGGGCAGTACGGATCGCATGAAATTCTGTAAGGCGGAGTTGGGCGACTGGGGCGCTAGGGCGGCCCTGACGATCGCGGCTCTGATGGTCATGGCGGCGTCGGCGAACGCCCAGCAACTTCCGCATTCGCTGCGGGACGCCCTGCTCGGCCACAAAGGCCTGGCCGAGACCCGCCGAGTCGCAGCTCCGCCCGTGGCGCGCTACGTTTCCGAGACCGGCGGCGCCTTCGTCTTCGATCAGGCCGCGCCCCGACCGCTGATGAAGTTCGACAACAGCACCGAGGTCTGGGTGCTGTCGGCCCAGCCGGCCTCGCGCGGCGACGTCATCTATCGCAACGATCTGGGCGAGCCCGTCCTCCGGGTCACCAAGCTGGGCGGGATGATCCTGTTCACCGACGACGCCCCGATGGGCGCGGCTGTCGCCGTATCGGGCCGGGCGTCGTCGATCCAGCCGCCGGCGATCATCTCGTTCAATGTCTTCGTGCAGCGCGTCAGCATCGCCTCCGCCCGCGCCACGCGCGCGGCCCAGCACTTGGTCGAATTCTCGACGGTCGAGGACGTGCGGCCCGAGACCTCGGTGCTGGCCGCCGACTCCGCCACCGTTGTGGCCGAGGCGTTCGAGCGCATGGCGCGCAAGGGCGACCGCTCGCTGATCTCGCGGATCTTCAGGGTGCTGCTGGCCGAGGGCCATAAGCCGTCCGCGGCCCTGAAGGACGGAGCCCTGACCATCACCTATTCGCCGGACCAGGGCCTGGCTGGCCGTCCATCGTCCAAGCGCATCATCAAGGTGATCAACCGCTGACGGGCGGGCTGCAAATCTTGCAAGCGTAACCATAAGCCCTCAGCCGCCGTTTACCCCGCCGGAATATCGGTGTTCGCCAACACGGTCTCGTGGCGTCGCTCCCTGCGCACAACCGCGCATATTGCGACGCCGCCGAGGCTTTTCGCGCGCCCGCAAGGTTCTATTGTCTCGTCATGGATAACCCCGACATCGTGGAGGCCCCCGAGCGCGGGCGGCTGAAGATGGCCGACATCGCCCGCATGGCGGGCGTATCGATCTCGACGGTGTCGCGCGCCTTGGCCGGTAATCCGTTGATTCCCAAGGCGCTGCGCGACCAGATCGTCGAGATCGCCCAAACCCACGGCTATGTCGTCAACCAGTCGGCTCGGTCCCTGCGCCTGCGCAAGACCGACACCATCGGCGTCATCATCCCTCTGGCCTACGAGACTGGGCAGCTGATCTCCGATCCCTTCTTCCTGGAGATGGTCGGGCGGCTGGCCGACGAGATCACCCGGCGTGACTATTCCGTCCTGCTGAACAAGGTGATCGTCACCGAGACGGGATGGCTGGAGCGCATCATCCAGTCGCATCGCGCCGATGGTCTGCTGCTGATCGGTCAGAGCACGCAGCACGCAGCGCTGAACGCGGTCTCCGGCGCCTACAAGCCGATGGTGGTCTGGGGCGCCCAGCTGCCCGGCCAGCGCTATTGCACGGTCGGCAGCGACAATGTCGAAGGTGGCCGCCTGGCCGTCGCGCACCTGGCCGGAACCGGCCGCAAGCGCATCGTCTTTCTCGGCGCGATCGACGCGCCGGAGGCGGCCCTGCGTTTCGAAGGCTACAAGAAAGGCTTGGCCGAGGCGGGGATCGCCTTCGATCCGCGCCTGGTCGTTCCCACGCCGTACACGCTGGAAGAGGCTAAGCTGACGGTCGCGGATTTCCTCGCCAAGGACGTCCCATTCGACGCCGCCTTCGCGTTTTCCGACATCATCGCCCTCGCCGGGATCGGCGCCTTGACCGAGGCGGGAAAGACCGTGCCGGGGGACGTGGCGGTGGTTGGTTTCGACGACATCGTCCTGGCGCGCCACAGCAATCCGCCGCTGACGACCATCCGCCAGGACCTGGCGTTCGGGGCGCGGGCGATGGTCGATCTGCTGTTCCGCCGCATGGCCGGCGAGGACGTCGCGTCGACCCTGGCGCCCGTCGAACTGATCGTGCGCGGCAGCAGCGTCTAGAGGAGGCCTTAAGCCGCCTCGACGCCGATCGTCTTCAGTTCCTTGAGGAAACGCGTCAGGCTGACGTGCGAGCGCTTCAGGCCGTGCACGACTTCCGGGCGGGCCAGGGCGGATGCCGGGACGATGAAACCTTCACGGCCGATGCGCTGGGCCATGCCCTTTTCCAGCATCTCGACGAAGCGGCGACGGACGGTCTCGTAGGGCAGGCCGAGGGAGTCGGCGACCTGGCGGACGGTCAGCGGACGGCGCTCGTGGTCCGGCGGGATGTCGCTGACCTCGGAATAGACGCCGCCGCGGATGTGCGAGCAGTTCCCAGCCCAGAGGGTGGTGAAGACGAGAGCGTAAAGCAGATCCGAACCATGGACTTCGTTGGCGATTTCGACCCAGCGCAGAATGTAATCCGTCGCGTAGCGAGTCGCTGCGCGGGCGTTGACGTACTCTTCGGACATCGGTGACTCGGTTCCCCTAGGTCCGCGCCATAGCGCGACTTGAAAAGGATTGCATGGCTCATCGAACGACGCCATGCGACCAAGTCACCCACTATGAGTACCCCTATCGGGGAGCTGCGACGGGTTGACACGCCCCGTTTCGCGTCGGGGGTCAGCCGCGCGAAGGTGTCCAGTCGGGCGGCGCCATCTCGAAGCCCTCGAACCGGAAGCCGGGCGCCACGGTGCAGCCGACCAGGGTCCAGGCGCCCAGGCTTACGGCGGTCTGCCACCAGGAATTTGGCACGATCACCTGCGGCCGGCACCCCGCGCGCAGGTCGGGTCCGAGAACGTAGGCGGTCGCGCCCTGGCCGTCGGGCGGCGACAGGGTGATCGAGATCGGCGCGCCAGCGTACCAGTGCCAAGTCTCGACCGCGTCGACACGGTGCCAGGCCGACATCTGCTCGGCCTCCAGCAGATAATAGATGCAGGTCGAGGCCGCGCGGCCATCGGGACCGGGCATGTCCTGGAAGGTCTGCCTGTACCAGCCGCCTTCCGGATGCGGCGCGAGATCCAGCATCCGGACGATTTCCTTGGCGCCGAGGTCGCCGGCGATGGCGGTCATGCCGTTGCTCATCCCTTGAAATTGTCCTTGGCGGCCCGGATCTCGGCGAAGGCGTGGGCGGGCGAGGCGGCGTCCGGCCGCAACAGGGGCGCGCGCAGGAACGGATTGGTGGCCTTTTCGGCCGCTATGGTGGTCGGCACGGTCGGCTCGCCTCGCTCGCGGGCGGCGAACACCGCCTCGGCGCGCGCCTTCAGCGCCGGGGCGTCGTCGACCGACAGGGCGAAGCGGGCGTTCGAGGCCGTATATTCATGGGCGCAATAGACGGTGGTGTCGTCCGGCAGGTCGGCGACCCGGGTCAGCGAGTCCCACATCTGCTCCGGCGTGCCCTCGAACAGCCGACCGCAGCCCAGGGCGAACAGGGTGTCGCCGACGAAGGCGATGTGGTCGGCCGCGTCGTGATAGGCGATGTGACCCAAGGTGTGGCCGCCAGCGTCGATGACATCCAAGCGGGTCTCGCCCAGCATGACCACGTCGCCTCCGCGTACGACCCGGTCCAGCGGGGCGATGCGCGTCACCTCGGCCGGGCCGGTGATCGTCGCGCCGGTGGCCTTTTTCAAGGCGTCATTGCCGCCCGCATGATCTGGATGCCAGTGGGTGTTGAGGATCAGATCCAGCGTCCAACCCAGCTGGTCGAGCTGGGCGAGGATGGCCTCTGCGTCGGGCGTGTCGATGGTCGCGACCCTGCCGGTGGCCCCGTCGCGGACGAGAAAGCCGTAGTTGTCGGACAGGCACGGGAACTGGCGGACGGTCAGGGACATGGCGCTTGCTCTATCGCGCCGACGCCGACGCGAATACAAGGATGGCCTCTGCGCCCTGGAGACTCAATGCGCCGCGACGTGCTGGACTTGAGAGCCTTCTACGCCGCCCCGCTGGGCCGCGCGGCGAGGACCATGCTGACCCGCAAGGTCGAGGAAGCCTGGGGCGACACCCGGGACCTGGACGTGCTGGGCGTCGGCTACGCCACGCCGTTTCTCGACGCCGCCCGGACCAACGCCCGCCGGGTCGTGGCGGCCATGCCCGCCCAACAGGGCGTCGAGGTCTGGCCGCACGGCGGCCGCAACCAGGCGTGCCTGGTCGAAGAGACCGCGCTGCCGCTGCCCAACGCCATGTTCGACCGGGTTCTGGCCGTCCACGCCCTGGAGGAGGCCGACGACCCGGCCGCCCTGCTGGCCGAGATCGGCAGGGTGATGGCCCCGACCGGGCGATTGATCGTGGCGGCCTCGTCGCGGGATGGCGTCTGGACCGGAGCGGAGGGCACGCCGTTCGGCCACGGACGGCCCTATAGCCGCAGCCAGCTGGAGAGCCTGATCCGCGAGGCGGGGCTGGAGCCGGCTGGCTGGACCCGCGCCCTCTATGTTCCGCCGATGGGGGCCATGGCCAGCTGGGCCGAGGGCTTCGAGCAGGTCGGGGCGCGCCTATGGCCGCGCTTCGCCGGCGTGATCTTGATGGAGGCGATCAAGCAGACCTTCGCGGTCAAGCCCCGCGGTCACCGCGCGCCGGCCCGGGTCTTCGCGCCCGGCGTCCTGTTGCCCAGTCCGGCCGGGCCGACGCCCGCGCGCCACGCCGGAGGGCGGCCGGTTCCCGCGCAAAAGGCGCCTGTTCATCAGGCGCCGAACGATTGGGAAGGCTGATCTTACTTGGAGCGAAGCGTTTCGACGCCTAGCTTGGAATCGCAACAACCGTTCGCTCCTGGGAGCCGCGCCATGAAGATGATCGTCGCCGTGATTAAGCCGAGCCGCCTGGACGCGGTGCTCGAAGCGGTCACCGAGGCGGGGGCGTCGGGGCTGACGGTCACCGAGGTCCGCGGCTACGGCCGCCAGAAGGGCAAGACCGAGGTCTATCGCGGCGCCGAATACGAGGTGAAGCTGCTGCCGAAGGTCAAGCTGGAGATCGCCGTGCCGACCGACGTGCTCGAGCCCGTCATCGAGGCCCTGCAGCGCACGGCCAACACCGGCAAGATCGGTGACGGCAAGGTGTTCGTCATGGATTTGGAGCAGGCCCTGCGAATCCGCACCGGCGAACGCGACGCCGCCGCGATCGCGGGCTGACCTTAAACCCTGTCATCCCGGCCAAGCGCGAAGCGCGCCGAGCCGGGACCACGGGAAACGCAGCACTTGCCGCGATCCCGGGTCCTCGCCCGGGATGACAGCTATTTTTCTAGCTCCCGCAGGTCGCGCCCGCGTGTCTCCGCCCCGAACCGCGCGGTCAGCAGGGCCGCCAGGGCCAGGGGCGCAATGATCATCAGGGCGGCGATCTTGAGCGGCGGTACGATCGCCAGGATCCCCAGCAGCTGGGCGATCAGCCCGCCCGACTTGCTGCAGGCGGCGATCCAGCCGGTGGCTCGGCCGCGCACGCGCAGCGGATAGCTCTCGGCCGCATAGGGCAATAGGATGGCCAGCAGGCCGTTCGTGCCGATGATCATCAGGGCCACGGGCAGGATCGGGCTGGCGCCGTTCTCGATCGTCAGGACGCCCGCCACGCCGAGGGCGCTGACGACCATCGTGCCGACCAGCGACCACTTGGTGCTCCAACGGCTGTACAGGAACGCGCAGACGAACACCGTCGGGAACGCGATCAAGGCCGACTTGGCCAAGAGTTGGCTGGAAACGCCCATGCTATAGCCCTTGGCGACCAGCTCGGCCGGCAGCCATAGCAGCAGGCCGAAGTTCACCAGACCCCAGGCCACGGCGGCGATGCTGAGCGCGGCCGTCATGCCGGCGAAGCGGCGCTCGATCGGCGGCGCGGTCAGGACATGGTGGTGATCGGCGGCCTCGGCGGGGGTCTCGTCGCGTTCGCGCACCACCGAGCCGAACCGCTTCATGATCGCCTGCGCCGCATCGATCCGGCCAATGGTCATCAGGAACTTGGCCGACTCGGGAATGGCGCCGGACAGGGCGATCAAGATCAGGCCCGTGGGTAGGTTCAGGAACCACATGATCCGCCAACCGAACTCCGGCTGCAGCAGGGCCGACAGACCGGAGGAGGCTAGATAGCCGCCCACCGCGCCCAGGCCGCCGACGAGGACCAGGCTCCAGCCCCGGTGTTTGGACGGCATGGTCTCGGCCAGCAGGGCGTAGACCACGGGCAGCAGGCCGCCGGCGGCCGCGCCCATCATGAAGCACATGCCGACGTTCCACCAGAAATCGGGCATGGCCCCGCAGATCGAGGTGCCGACGAACATCACCGCCGACAGCAGGATCGAGGCGCGGCGGCCGAAAATGTCGGCCAGGATCCCCCAGATGATCGAGCCGGCCACCGTGCCGGTCAGGGCCGCCAATGGCAGCCAGGCGACCATGGCCTTGGAGACCGCGTATTCCTTGATCATGCCCGGCACGACGAAGCCCAGGCTGGCTGGCTTCATGATGTCGATGATCAGCGCCACCACCAGGGTGACCATCAGGCCCCAATGGGCGCGCGACAGCGGCGCGTCCTCGGGCGGAGTGACCTCGACGGTGTGGTGGTCGTGGCTATGGTCGTGGCCGCGACGAGGCAGCAGGCCCCAGCCGGCCAGGGCGCAGCCCAGCGGGATGATCAGCATGCCGATCGTCATGCCTAGGTCCATCGGCATGCCCGCCAGATGATAGCCGCTATTGGCCCCCATCAGGTACATCGGCACGTGCAGCAGCACGCCCGCGGTGACCACCAGGCAGCCCAGCCAGAACGCCCACAGCCTCTGTCGGTCGGACAGGACGTGCGGCGCCTTGGGCGAGTCGATCGTGGTCATGGCGCTTGGGCTCTTGTTTCTACGGGACGTCGTCTTGAAGCGGAGCCATAACACGGGTCCGCGCGTTGTCGCATCTCACACTGCCCAGGATGACATGAGTCCGAACGCCTCCGTCTTTCAACCGGGATACAATTGTTGGCGGGTCGAGCCCGCGGACCGCGTGGCCCTGTTCATCGACAACGACGAGGCGTTCGATGCGCTGAAGCCCCTTATCCTGGCCGCCAAGAAGTCGATCTGGATCCTGGCCTGGGTGTTCGACCCCTTGACCCGCCTCGACCCCGACCGGGTGCGCAAAAGCCGCGACCCGACCCACGCCGATCGCATCGGCCTGATCCTGCGCCGCCAGGCGGCGCTGAACCCCGCCCTGGATGTCCGGGTGCTGACCTGGGACATGCCGTTCCCGATCGCCGCCTCGCAGCTGTTCGGCCCACATCGCGGCGCGGCGTTCTTCGCCGGCTCGCGGGTCAAGTACCGCCTGGACGCCACCCTGCCGGCCAGCGCCTGCCATCACCAGAAGGCGGTGATCATCGACGGGGTCAGCGCCCTCGTCAGCGGCGGCGACATCGGCGTCGATCGCTGGGACGACACCCGCCACTTGGATGACAACCCGCTGCGCCGCCTGCCGACCGGCCGCCACTATCCGGCCCGCCACGAGGTCTCGATGCTGGTCGACGGCCGGGCGGGCGAGGCGATGGCCGACCTGTTCGTAGATCGCTGGAAGGCCTCGGGCGGCGACCCGATCGAACGCCCCGCGCGGCCCGAGGAGACGCCTTGGCCCGAGAACCTGCTACCCGACCTGCGCCGGCTGCCGATCGCCGTCGCGCGCACCTCGGCTGCGTGGCAAGGCCGGCCGGAGATCACCGAGTGCATGCTGCTGCACCTGTCGTGCGTCCGGCGAGCGAAACGGCTGATCTATCTGGAAAACCAGTACCTGACTTCACCGATCATCGTCGAAGCACTGGCCGAGCGCTTGGCCGAACCGGACGGTCCCGAGGTGGTGACGATCGGCCCGGCCCGTAGTCCCAGCTATTTCGACCAGATGACCATGGACAGCGCCCGCACGGCGGCGATCAATCGCCTGCGCGAGGTTGACGTCCACAAGCGGTTTTCGGCCTTCTCGGCCCACACGCCCAAGGGCGCGCCAATCATCGTCCACTCCAAGGTGGCGATCATGGACGACTGGCTGCTACGCATCGGCTCGGCCAATCTCAACAACCGTTCGATCGGCCTCGACAGCGAGTGCGATCTGGCCTTCGAGGCCGCGTCGGACCTGGAGCGCGAGACGATCAGCGCTTTCCTGGGCCGCCTGGTCGGCCACTTCCTGGATCGCTCGACGGCCGACGTCCTGGAGGCCATCGAGCGTGAGGGCGGCCTGGCGGCGGCGATCAATGCGCTGGACGTCAAGGGCGGGCCCCCGCGCCGACTGCAGCCCGTGCCGGCCCGCAAGTTGACGGGCGTTCAGCAGTTCATCGCCGACTGGAGCCTAGGCGACGCCATCGCGCCGGACGACGCCTGGCGGCCGTGGGGGCGCCGCGCTCGGCTGCGGCGTGACATCGCCAAGCTCACAGCGCCGCCGCCGGAGCCTCCGAAGCGTCTGCAGCCGTAATCTCGAGCTCGACCACCAGCGGCAGATGGTCGGACGCCACCCGGGCGCGTCCGTCGAATGGCGAGCTGACGCCGCGCGTCTCCAGGCCCTTGGTCAGGAAGACGTGGTCGATCCGCATGAACGGGAAGCTCGATGGGAAGGTCGCGGTGGCGGGCCTCGGCCAGGTCGGCGTCGGCGCCTGGGCGTCGCGCAAGGCGGTGCGCAGCATCCGGTAGGTCGCCGAATAGGGCGTGGCGTTGAAGTCGCCCAGCACCACGCCGGGCGCCAGCCAACCGTCGGCGCCCATCCAGTCGGGGCCTAGCAGCGCGGCCGCCTGCCGCTTCTGCTCCTGAGGCACCAGGCCAAGATGGGTATTGATGATCTGAACCTTCGTCCCGCCGACCTCGACCTCGACCCACAGGGCGCCGCGCGGCTCCAGGCCCGGAACCCGGCGATAAAGCGGTAAGCCCTTGGCCTTGATCCGGCGCTCGGGCAGGGCGGTCAGGATGGCGTCGCCATAGAGCTCTTCTTCCACGGTCATGGCCGGATGGAAGTGGAAGCTCATCTTCAGCAGTTCGGCGAGACGGTGCGCCTGGTCGACGCCCTTGGTGCGCGCGCGGCGGACGTCCAGCTCCTGCAGGGCCACGACGTCCGGCCGTTCGGCCGCGATGACTTCCGCCACTCGCTCGACGTCGAGCGCGCGGTCCGTGCCCACGCAGCGGTGGACGTTGTAGGTCATGAGACGAAGCGTCTTCATCCGTCGAAGAGATCGCCCGAGCTCGGCGGAAGTTCCCCGCCACCAAGGTTTTGAGTCGGCGCCGACCCGTTGCGGCTGAGCATGAACAGGCAGCTTTCGGCGCGCCAGTTCTCCAGCGCGCTAGCGGGGTTCATCGATCGGGCTGGGCCCTGGCCAGCGAAGGCCACGCAGGCGTCGACGCGCAGATTGAGGTCCGCCGTCAGGGCCAGGAAGTCGGCCAATGTGCAGAGGTGAATGTTCGGCGTCGACCACCACGGCATCGGCAGGGCCTTGGTCTCGGGCATCCGGCCGCGGCTCAGCAGCGACCAGCGCACCCGCCAGTGGCCGAAGTTGGGGAACGAGACGATCGCCCGGTCGGCGATGCGCAGCAGCTCGTCCAGCACGTGGCGCGGGTTGCGCGTCGCCTGCAGGGTCTGGGACAGCACCGCGTAGTCGAACGAGCGGTCGGGGAAGTGGTCCAGGTCCTGGTCGGCGTCGCCTTGCACCACCGACAGGCCTCGCGCCATGCAGGCGGCCACGCCGCTGGCGCTGATCTCCAGGCCGCGGCCGTCGATCTGCTTGTCGTGGCTCAGCAGATCCAGCAGGGCCCCTTCGCCGCAGCCGACGTCCAGCACCCGCGAGCCGGGGCGCACCAGGCGCAGGATCTCGCGGAAGTCCTCGCGGATGATGGTGTTGGTCAAACAAGCCCCCGGTCGCGCTCGGCCGAGGCCAGGAAACCCTCCAGCGCCGAGTCCATCACCGGCTCGTCCAGCAGGAAGGCGTCGTGGCCCTTGTCGCTTTCGATCTCGGCGAAGGCCGCGCGGGCGCCGGCGGCGGTCAGGGCGCGGACCAGGTGGCGGCTCTCGGCGGTCGGGTAGAGCCAGTCGCTGGTGAAGCTGAGCACGCAGAACCGCACGTCGCGCGCCCTTGTGAAGGCCTTGGCCAGCACGCCGCCGTGGCCGGCGGCGATGTCGAAATAGTCGGTGGCCCGGGTGATGTAGAGGTAGCTGTTGGCGTCGAACCGGTCGACGAAGCTGGCCCCTTGGTGGCGCAGGTAGCTCTCGACCTGGAAGTCGGCGTCGAAGCCCCACGACAGGCCGTCGCGCTTCAGCTCGCGACCGAACTTCCGCTGCAGGGCCGGTTCGGACAGATAGGTGATGTGCGCAGCCATCCGCGCCACGGCCAAGCCCTTCTCGGGCCGCACGCCATGGTCGGCATAGGCGCCGCCGCGCCAGTCCGGATCGGCCATGATCGCCTGGCGGCCCACCTCGTGGAACGCGATGTTCTGGGCCGAATGACGCGAGGCCGAAGCCAGGATGACGGCGCTGAAAAGCCGCTCAGGGTAGTCGACCGCCCACTGCTGGGCCTGCATGCCGCCCATCGAGCCGCCGATCACGGCGAACAGGGTGTCGACCCCCAGGGCGGTGACCAGCATGGCCTGGGCCCGCACCATGTCGGCGATGGTGATCATCGGGAACGACAGGCCGTAGGGCTTGCCGGTGGCGGGATTGGTCGAGGCGGGGCCGGTCGAGCCCATGCAGCCGCCGATCACGTTCGAACAGATGATGAAGTGGCGCTCGGGATCCAGCGGCTTGCCAGGACCGATCATGCGCAGCCACCAGCCGGGCTTGCCCGTCGTCGGATGCGGCGAGGCGACGAACTGGTCGCCGGTCAGGGCGTGGCAGATCAGAATGGCGTTCGACTTGTCGGCGTTCAGGGTCCCATAGGTCTGATAGCCGACCTCGAGGCCTTCGATCATTCCGCCCGAATCGAGCCGCAGGGGTTCGTTCGCGGGAAACCGCCAGGTTCCCCCGCCGGACAGGACGGGTGTGAACAGATCGAGCGCAGCCATGTCGCCTTGGAGCGCTTGGCGAAGAAGGTGTCAACCGCCGGCTTCCTGCCGGGGCGGCGGACGGCTATGGAGGTCGCATGGAGCGACTGATCCTGATGCGCCACGGCAAGGCCGAGCGGCACGCCCAGACCGGCGGCGACTTCGAGCGCGCCTTGGCCGACAGCGGGCGGGCCGACGCCGCCGTCATGGGCCGGATGCTGGCCGGTCTGGGCCTGAAGCCCGACCTGATGCTGACCTCGTCGGCCCGGCGCACCCGAGAGACGGCAGAGCAGGTGGCGGCCAGCTTCCCCAAGGCGCGGGTCGAGCTCTCGCGCGACCTCTATCACGCCGACCCGGAAGAGATCGTCCAGGCGCTGGAGGACGAGGGCGATGGGGCCGCGACGGTCATGGTCGTCGGTCACAATCCCGGCATGCACGAACTGGCCCTGCGTCTGGCCGTGCAGGGCGGCGCCTCGCCGATCCAAACCAACAAGCTGCGAAGCCGTTTCCCCACCTCTACGGTCGTGGTGTTCAGCTGGGGCGGCGGCGGTCCCCCGGTGTTGGAACACCTCTTCTATGCGCACGAGAACGGCGGAGCCGGCGGCGAATGACCCTGATCTACAAGATCCTGTCTCGCGTCGAATGGGAGGCCGCCCAGGCCGCCGGCCAGTTCGAGGGTTCGGCCGTCGATCTCGTGGACGGCTTCATCCATCTGTCGGCCGCCGACCAGGCCCAGGAGACCGCGGCCAAGTGGTTCAAGGGCCAGGCCGACCTGGTCCTGCTAGGCGTCGAGGCCGAAGGGCTGGGCGCGGATCTCAAGTGGGAAGCTTCTCGCGGCGGGGCCCTGTTTCCACACCTCTATCGGCCGTTGTTGGTCTCCGAGGTGTTGAGCCAGGCCGATTTGCACCTGGACGCAGATGGCGTTCCGCAACTGGGCGGTCACCTCGCATGAGCCTTCACGACATCGCCGCCCGCGCGCTGCACGCCTTCGATCCCGAGGACGCGCACGGCCTGGCCATTCGGGGCCTGAAGCTGGGCCTGGGCCCGCGCGACGGCGGTCCGGACGATCCGATCCTGGCCGTGAAGCTCGCTGGCCTGGAATTGCCCAACTGCGTGGGCCTGGCCGCCGGCTTCGACAAAAACGCCGAGGTTCCCGACGCCATGCTGGCCGCCGGCTTCGGCTTCGTCGAAGCGGGCACCGTCACGCCGCAGGCCCAGGCCGGCAATCCGCGCCCGCGCCTGTTTCGGCTGACCCAGGACCAAGCGGTGATCAACCGCATGGGCTTCAACAACGACGGTCTCGACCCCTTCGCCCGCCGCCTGTCGGCCCGTCGGGGCAAAGGGGGCGTCGTCGGCGCGAACATCGGCGCCAACAAGGACGCCAGCGACCGCATCGAGGACTATGCCACCGGCCTGACCCGCCTGTGGGGCCTGTCGGACTACTTCACCGTCAACATCTCCTCGCCCAACACGCCAGGCCTGCGCGCCCTGCAGACCAAGGCGGCGCTGGAGGACCTGCTGGGCCGCCTGTCCGAAGCGCGGGAAGCGATGAAGGTCACGACCGGTCGCGACTATCCGATCTTCCTGAAGGTCGCGCCCGACCTCGAAGACGGCGAGGTCGAGGCCATCGTCGAGACAGTGGTCGGCGCGGGCCTGGACGGTATCATCGTCAGCAACACCACCATCGCCCGCCCGGACAACTTGAAGTCGGCCCAGGCCGCCGAGAGCGGCGGTCTCTCGGGCGCGCCGTTGCTGGACGCTTCTACAGCGGTGCTGGCGCGCTTCCATGCCGCGGCCGCCGACCGCGTGACGCTGATCGGCGCCGGCGGCGTCGCCAGCGGCGTGGGGGCCTACGCCAAGATCCGCGCCGGCGCGCGCGCGGTGCAGCTCTATTCGGCTCTGGTCTATGGCGGTCCGGGCCTTGTCACCCGCATCAAACGCGACCTGGCCGCTCGTCTGCGCGCCGACGGCTTCACGGCGGTCGAGGACGCGGTCGGCGCCCGATGACGCGTTCTATGACACGCGATCGCGCCCTGACGCTGCTGCGCCGTTTCGGGCCGCTCGCGGCTATCGTGATCCTGTTCGCGGCCGCCTTCGCCAGCGGCCTGGCCGGCCACATCTCGCTGGAGCAATTGCGCGAGCGGGGCGGTGAGCTGCAGGCCTTCGCCCACGAGCGGCCCCTGCTGTGCGTGGCGATCTATCTGGCCATCTATATCGGCTCGGTGGCGGTCTCGCTGCCCGGGGCCCTGATCCTGTCCCTGACCGGCGGCTTCCTGTTCGGGCCGATCGGCGGCGGCTTCGCGGCCGTGACGGGGGCCAGCGCCGGTTCGACGGTCATCTATCTGGTGTTCCGCACCGCGTTCGGCGACATCCTGCGCCGCAAGCCGGGCGCGTTCCTGGCGCGGGTCGAGGAAGGCTTCAAGGGCGACGCGTTCAACTACCTGCTGACCCTGCGCCTGATCCCGGCCTTTCCGCTGTTGATCGTCAATGTCGCGGCCGGGCTGATGAACATTCCGATCCGCACCTTCGTCCTGGCCTCGGTGCTGGGCATGATCCCGAGCTCATTCGTCTATGCCGGGATCGGCGCGGGACTTGGCCACATCTTCGCGCAAGGCGGGCCCGTGACGCTGGAAACCCTCTTCTCGCCACGGATCTATCTTCCCATCATCGGCATGGGCGTTCTGGCCTTTCTGCCGCCTTTGTGGCGCCATTGGCGCAAAGGGCGCGGAGCCGCGCCGCCGCCAAAGCCTTTGGACGAGAAGTAGCCGCCCCGGATGGTCGAAACGGTTTCGCCGTCGGAGACTGAGCCCGCCCCGCCCCGGAAGCGATTTCCGTGGCCCGGCGGCCTGTCGGCGCGTCTGCTGCTGTTCACCGCCATCGTCGTCACCCTGGGCGGCCTGCTGGTCTTGCCGCCGACCTTGGCCGACTACGAGCGGCAATGGCTGCTAGACCGCGTGCGGGCGGGCGAGCTGGCCTCGACCATCGCCGAGTCCGATCCGAACCTGCGGGTCAGCGACGCGGTCGCCAACCAGATGTTCGACCAAGCCGGGGCCGTTACGGTCGCGGTGCAGGCCGAGGGCGCACGGCGTCTCGTTCTGCCGCCCAAGCAGCCGTTCGAGACGCCCTATCTGGTCGACTTGCGCCGCCAGAATCCAGGCTCGTGGCTGGCCGCGCCCTACTTCACCCTGACCAGCCCCAAGGGCAGCATGGTCCGGGTGATGGCCGAGCCACGCTTCCGGAAAGCCGAGTTCGTCGAGGTCGTGCTGCCAGACGCCCCCCTGAAGGCTTTGCTGGTCACCTATTTCTGGCGCCTCACCGGGATCACCGTCTTCGTCGCCGCCCTGGCCGGCCTATTCGTCTACGCCTTCCTGAACATCTTCCTGGTCCGGCCGATGCAGCGGATCACCCGGGCCATGGAGGCCTTCCGGGGCGATCCCGATGACCCGGCCGCCCGCATCACCGTGTCCAAGCGCCGCGACGAGATCGGCCGCGCCGAGCTGGAGCTGGACCGGATGCAGACCGATCTGCTGACCGCCTTGGCCTCCAAGGCCCGCCTGGCCGCCCTCGGCGAGGCGGTGGCCAAGATCAATCACGACTTGCGCAACATGCTGACCAGCGCCCAGATGGCCTCCGACCGCCTGGCGGCCCTCGGCGATCCCAAGGTGGCCCAGGCGCTGCCGCGCCTGGAGCGCGCCCTGGACCGCGCCATCACCCTGGCCTCGGACGTCATGGCCTATGGCAAGTCCAAGGAGCCGGAGCCGGTCGTGCGGCCGATGTCGCTGCGCCCGGCCCTCGAGATGGCGGCCGAGGACGCGGGCCTGACGCCGCAAGGCGTCGGCTTGGAGACCGTGATCGATCCGCGCGAGCAGGTCCTGGCCGATCCAGACCAGTTGCACCGCATACTGACCAACCTGCTGCGCAACGCCCGCGAGGCCATCGAGGGCGCGCCCGACCGGGGGGGCAAGGGCAAGGTGTTCGTCGAGCTGCGTCGCGCCGACGGCATGAGCATACTGCGCCTGTCCGACGATGGTCCCGGCGTGCCGGAACGGGCGCGCGCCAACCTGTTCCAGCCGTTCGTCGGCTCGGTGCGGCGCGGCGGCACGGGCCTGGGCCTGGCCATCGCCCGCGAGCTGGCCCAGGGTCATGGCGGCGACCTGGCTTTGGTGGAAACCGGTCCGGGAGGCTCGGTGTTCGATCTTACGCTGGCCGGCGTTCCGGACCCGTTGCCCGAACCCGACGATCGCGCCGCCGACGCGTCCGCTTCCTAGGAGAGAGTCCGATGACGACGACCTGGACCATCGCGGTGAAGATCGGGGCGTCGCCGGACAGCGCGCCGATCCACGAGATCACCGTTCAGGCGCCCGACGCCCCGGCCGCCTTGCGCCGCGTGGCGGCGATGATCGCGGTGCAGGACGCGGCGGACGCCGAGCTGCTGATCGACGGCCAGGAGGAGGTTTTCTCTCGCGCCGAGGTCGAGGCGGGCCTGGAAGAGCACCAGGCCCAGACCTGACCGTCTAGAGCGTGGCAGCCGAAAGTGTGAGCGGTTTCGGCGTCCGCCACGCTCCAAATGTTTGAGATAGAGCCTGTTTATCCGTTTCTGATGTTTCCATCAGAAACGGACAGGCTCTAGAGGCCCTTGGCCACGCCTTCGCGGCGCGGATCGGCGCCGCCTTCCAGCACGCCGTTCGGGCGCACGATCACGCCTTGCAGACCCGAGGTCTCCAGTTGGCCGACCTTGAGCGGCACGCCGCGCGCGTTCAGCGCCGCCAGCATCGCCGGACCGAACAGGTCGGCGTCGCCGGAGAACGTGTCGCCGCGCGCCACGATGTTCGGCAGCGACACGGCTTGCTGCATGTTCAGGTTCCAGTAGAACAGCCCGACCATGGCCTTCAGATTGTAGGACAGGATGGCGTTGCCGCCGGGCGAGCCGATGGCGGCCAGGAACTTGCCCTTCCTGTCCAGCACGATGGTGGGCGCCATCGACGAGCGCGGACGCTTGCCCGCCGCCACGGCGTTGGCCGCCGGCGCGCCGTCCTTCTCCTTTGGCGAGAACGAGAAGTCGGTCATCTGGTTGTTCAGGAAGAAGCCGCCGACCATCCGGCCCGAGCCGAAGATGCTCTCGACCGTGGTGGTCATCGACACGACGTTGCCTTGGGGATCGACCACGACGAGGTGGGTGGTGCCGCCCGGCTCCTTGGTCACGTCGACGCCGACCTTCGGGGCGCCCTTCGGATGGCCGAACGGCGGCGCCTCGCCCGCCGTCTGGGTGATCAGCTTGGCGCGCTGGGCGACGTATTTCGGGTCCAGCAGGCCTTTTACTGGCACGGTGACGTAGGACGGGTCGCCCACATAGCGATCGCGGTCGGCGTACATCACCCGCTCGGCCTGGGCTAGCATCGTCCAGGCCACAGGATCGGTGGGCCCACGCTTGCCGATGTCGGTGTGCTCCAGCATCTGCAGCGCCTGGATGACCGCCAGGCCGCTGGACTGCGGATTGGGCACGCAGACGCTGTAAACCTTCCACGGACGGCACAAAGCGTCGGCCGAGCGCGGCTTGTAGGACTTCAGATCCTCCAGCGAGATGCTGCCCGGCAGCTCGCCCTCGTGCACGCGGTCGACGATCGCCTGGGCCAGCGGACCTTCATAGAGGGCCGAGGGGCCCTCGGTCGCGATCCGGCGAACCGTCTCGGCATAGGCCGGGTTCTTCAGCACGTCGCCGGCCCGATAGCGGGTTCCGTCCGGCTTGGTGAAGTATTTCACCGCGTCCGGCGCATTGGCCTGCGGCGCGCGGCTGACGATCATGCCGGCCAGGCGCGGACTGACCACGAAGCCGTCGGCCGCCAGTTTCTCGGCGTCGCTGAACAGCGCGCTCCAGGCGAGCTTGCCGTGCTCCTTCTGGGCTTGGGCCAGCATGGCCACCGCGCCCGGCACGCCGGTGGCGCGGCCCGACAATACGGCGCGCACGAAGGGCAGGGGCTTGCCGTCGGGGCCCATGAACATGTCCGGTCCCGCGCCGCTGGGAGCCTTCTCGCGGCCGTCATAAGCCGTCACCTTGCCGGTCTTGGCGTCGTAGAACACCAGGAAGGATCCGCCGCCCAGGCCCGAGCTCTGCGGCTCGACGAGGCCCAGCACCGCCTGGATGGCCACGGCCGCGTCGACCGCGCCGCCGCCGTCGCGCAAGACGCGCAGGCCGGCCTCGACCGCCAGCGGATTGGCCGCGGCGACCATGCCCTTGGCGGGGGTGGAGTTCACGGCTGGCCTGGGCGTGGGCATGCCCAGCGCGATCGACTCGGCGTGGGCGGCGACCGAGGCCAGGGTCAGTTGAAGACAGGCGGCGAGGGCGAGCAGGGAAGGCGACACGATACGACGCATGCGGATCCTCTTAGGCGGACTCAAGGACCGGCCTGCCCGCCGCTCCGAAAGCGTCCATGGACACCAATCAATCGGTGCTGTCACGTCCAGATAGCCGGCGAACGGCCGTATTTGATCGCTCTGAACCCAGGCCGTGCAAGGGTTGGCTCGCGAGGGAACGCCGGTGCGCGAAACTTTTCGAGATTATCGGTCAAACCGGGCTTGCGTCCCCGGAATGAACGGGCTATCTCCCCCGCCTCGCCGAAAGGCAATGCGCGCCCGTAGCTCAGCTGGATAGAGCATCAGACTACGAATCTGAGGGTCGGACGTTCGAATCGTTCCGGGCGCGCCATTTTCTTCTCATGAAATCGACAAGTTGCCTGCCGGCGCAGGGTTAAATGCGCCCCGGGGTCGCGATCAGAGCCTGGGCGCGGGGCCTTGTCCGCAAAAAGGTAGCGCCAAGGCCGGGCCGGGGCGCGCCGACCGGGAATCTCGATAGCCTCGCCTCGCGCGGATCGCCGTTCAGCGCCTCCTCGAGAAATCATCCGGAAGGGGAGATCGGCCGGGAGGTTCGTCTCCCGGCCTTTTGAGTTTCGGACTACTGAACCGGCTTGGCGTCTGCGTCGATGATCCGCAGGTCTAGGCCCTGGGCCTTTAGTTTCGGCTCGATGACCGCGCGATCGCCGACCACAACCCAGATCAGCTCGTCCGGCTTGATCGCCTTTTTGGCGGCTGTCGTGGCGGTGTCGGTCGTGACTGCCCTCACCTCGCTCGGATAGGCGTCGAAATAGCTATCGGGCAGGTTGAAGTTCACCAACTCCGAGATCGATCCGTAGACGCCCCGGCCAGTTTCCCAATAACCCGGCATCGACAGGGTCAGGCCATTTTGGGCCTTGGCCAACTCGGCGGCGGTGATCGGCTGGTTCCCGATGATGGCCGTCAGCTCCTTGCGGGCTTCGACGAAAGACTCCGCGGTCTTGTCGGTCTGGACGGGCGCGTAGGCCACAAACATCCGCGTGCCCCGGGCGGCGCGCACATAGCTGCCGGCCCCGTAGGACCAGTGCTTGTCCTCACGCAGATTCATGTTCAGGCGCGAGACGAAGTCGCCACCGACGACGGCATTGGCGACGTCGATGGCGGCCTCATCCGCTGGATCGCGCGGCGCCAGAAGGTCGCCGACCATGATCATCGACTGCTGCGCGCCGGGCCGGTCGATCAGATAGACCGCGCCTTTCTTCGGTTGGGTCAGCAGCGGCGGCTTGGTCTTCGCGGGCGCGCCGGCCCAGCCGCCCAGCTGGGCCTCCAACTTCGGCATGATCTGGGCCAGTGTCGTGTCGCCAACGACGATCAAAGTCGCGTTGCGTGGTTGCAGCCAGGCCTTCTGGAAAGCGACCAGATCCTCGCGCGTGATCGAGTCGACGCTGGCTTCGGTGGACAGCAGGCCGTAGGCGCTGCCTTCGCCATAGGCCAGAACCGGCAGGACGCGGGAGGCCATGGCGTTCGGGCTCTGCTTGGCCTGCTGGATCGCGGCGATCGACAGGCGCTTGCGGCGATCGAGGTCTTCTGGGGTGAAGGCGGGATTACGGAGGATATCGGCATAGATCGCCAGGGCCGGATCGAGCGTCGCGGTCAAGGTGCTCAACGACACCGACGCGGTGTCCAGACCATTGGAGCCGCCCGCCGAGATCCCCAGCTGCGCCAGTTCGCGGCTGAGCGTCAGGTTGTCGCGATGGGTGGTGCCGTCAGTCATCATGGCCATGACCAGGCTGGACACGCCGGGCTTCGAGCCGCCGGCCTCGGCCGCCAGGCCCGCATCGAACAGGGTGTTGAACAGCACCTGTGGCGTCTCGTGCCGCTCGGCCACGATGACCTTCAGGCCGTTCGACAGGGTTCCGCGCTGCAGCTTGACGAAGGCCGGAGCCTTGATCGCCCCGACCTCTGGCATGGCCTTGCGATCGGCGCCCGTGTTCGCCGGCTTGTAGTTGGGGAACGGCGTCACGGTCAGGGTGAAGTCACCGTCGGTCAGCCATTTGCGGCCGGCGGCCAAAAGGTCCGAGGCCTTGGCGTCGCGCACCCGTTCGAGACTTTGCTTGTAGGCGTCGGCGTCGCCCAGGAAGACTTGATTCTGGGCCAGGATGTCGGACTTGCCGCCGAAGCCGCCGATCCGCTCGGCCCCGCGCACGAAGTTGGCGAGGGTGTTGGTGCGGACCTTGGCCACCTCCTCGGGCGTCGGGCCATCGCGCATCAGGCGCTGGAATTCCTCGTCGAACGCCTTTTCGACCGCCGCCGGATCGCCGCCCGGCTTGACGGTGATGGTGACCACGAACTGACTGCCAATCTCGCTGGTGTTGAGGCTCGCCCCGACCTGGGTCGCGGTCTGGTCGGTGAAGACCAGGCGCTTATAGAAACGGGAGGTCTTGTCCGAGACCATCACGTCGCTGAGCAGGTCCAGATACTCCAGGTCGGCCGCGCCGAAACCCGGCACGTTCCAGATCTTGTAGATCCGGGCCTGGGGCACGCGGTCCTGCATCTCGGCGCGCTGCGAGCCGGTGCGTTTGGCGGTCCAGGCGGTCTGGCGGGCCACCGGCGGGCCCGAAGGAATGTCGCCGAAGTACTTCTCGGCCTTGGTCCTGGCTTCGGCGACCGTGATGTCTCCGGCCAGGACGATCACGGCGTTGGCCGGGCCATAATAGGTCTTGAACCAGGTCTTCACGTCGTCCAGCGACGCGGCGTCCAGGTCGGCCATCGAGCCGATCACGGTGTGGCCGTACGGGTGATCTCGGTGATAGGTGCTATCGGTGACGAGGTTCCAGACTTGGCCGTAGGGTTGGTTCTCGCCCTGGCGTTTCTCGTTCTGGACGACGCCTCGCTGCTCGTCGAGCTTGGCCTTGTCGATGGCCCCGGCCAACCAGCCCATCCGGTCGCTCTCCAGCCACAGCACCTGGTCGAGCGCGGCGGTCGGGACGTTCTCGAAATAGTTCGTCCGGTCCTTGTTGGTCGTCCCGTTCATGTCGGTGGCGCCCAGCTTCTCCAGCGCCTTGAACCAGTCGTCGTTGAAATGCTCCGAGCCGTTGAACATCAGATGCTCGAACAGGTGGGCGAAGCCGGTCTTGCCCGGAGGCTCGTTCTTGGAGCCCACGTGATACCAGATGTTCACCGCGACGATCGGCGCCTTGTGGTCCTCGTGCACGACAACGGTCAGGCCATTCGCCAGCTTGAAGGTCGTGTGGGGAATGTCGACGATCGGCAGCGGCGCGGCCATCGCGCCGGTGACCTTGGCGGCGGCTTTCGGCGGGGCCTTGGCGGGCGTGGCGGCCAAGGCGGGCGACGCCGCCAATAGAACGGTTAGGGCGGCGCACGCGAACAATTTCTTCATAGTGGTCCCAAGATGAAACGCGCTCCCCGACGAGCAGCGGTTTCACCCTAGGTTGCAAGTTACAAGCTTCACAAGCCCCCTCCCATCCCGGGGAAGAAGATCTGGCCCGCCTTGGCGTGAGCGGATCGTTCCGGGAAGATTTACCTACGCCAACGGCTGGCGAGAGCTTTCGCTTCACCATCGGCGTCCAGCGGCGCGCCCTCGATCAGCGCGTCGACCGCAGACAGCACCGCGGGCGGCGACTCCGATCCGGCCGTCCGATAGGCCGCGGTGGTTTCGGCCTGGATCGGACTGGCGACGCGCAGGCGCCAAACGCCGGCGTCGCGGCAGGCCAGGCCCGCTAAGCCTTCGCGGCCGTTCGGCTGGAAGGTCCGGCAGTAGACCCCGTCATGGTCGCGAAAGGTGAGGCCGATGCGGATCGGCCCCGACGTGTCGGCGGCGACCTGTCCGTCTAGAGCGCGAGCAAGGGGCCCCGAGGCGACGAGCGTCTGCCTGGCGTCGCCGTTCAGACCGACCGCGGCGGGCATGGCCAGCCGGCCGATCGCCAGGCCGACGACAAGGCAGGCCGCCATGCCGGCCCAGGTGGGCAATCGGAAGGGCGGTCGCTCC
This sequence comes from Caulobacter sp. 1776, assembly GCF_040545685.1. Taxonomy (NCBI): domain Bacteria; kingdom Pseudomonadati; phylum Pseudomonadota; class Alphaproteobacteria; order Caulobacterales; family Caulobacteraceae; genus Caulobacter; species Caulobacter sp. 1776. The sequence goes on along the minus strand of NZ_JBEPMI010000001.1, from coordinate 354,532 downwards.
GGCTTGGTCGATGGCGCTGGGCGGCGACGGGCGGCCAGATCAACGACCTCGGCCAAGCTGGACCGGCCGCCACGGATCGTCTCCAGCAGACGCTCTGGCAAGGGCTCGTCGGCGATTGGACCGTAGTGGCCGGTCAGCAGGGCTTTCAGGTCCTGCTGGGCCTTCAGGCGAGCGGCGAGATCGCCGTCGTTCTTGGCCGTGGCCTCGACCAGAGTGCGCGTGGCCGGATCCAGCTCTCCGTCGACATAGGCGGCGAGGGTTTCGTCGTCGAAGCTGAGCGGGGCGGTCACGGGCGGGCTCCTTGGTCGATGAGCGCGGCCTGCAGGGCCGCGCGACCGCGCGATAGGCGGCTGGTGACGGTGCCGACGGGCGTTTCCAGCACGGCAGCGGCCTCGTCGTAGGACAGGCCCTCGATCAGCACGAGGGCGACGGCGATACGCTGTTCATCGGGCAAGGCCGCCATGGCCCGCTCGACAACCGACAGGCCTAACCGCGCGTCCAGGGTGGCCGAGGCCGGATCGGCCGCGAGCGCGCCCTGTTCGGGCGCGACGGTGACCTTGCTCCAGCGCGAGCGTCGGCGGGCCTCGTCGATCCAGGCGTTCTTCATGATCCGGAACATCCAGCTGTCGAGCCGCGTCTCGGGACGCCACTGATCCCGCCGGAGCAGGGCCCGCTCCAGCGTCAGTTGCGTGAGGTCGTCGGCGTCGGCCGGATCGCGAGCCAGGGCGCGCGCCATCCGCCGCAATCGCGGGGCGTGGGCGACGAGCTCTGTCTGGAATGCGTCCAAGATTCCGCCTTCGTGTTCTCGTTGGATAGAACGATCCGGCCCGAACGTTTCATCCATCATGGAGCCAACGCTTTCATCGCCGCGCCGTCCAGGCCCAGCTAGGGCGCGGGTGCATCCGGGAAATACATGAGCGGACGATTGATCCTCGGCGCCTTCGGCGCGCTAGCCCTGGTCACGACGGCGGTGGGGCAGGTCCTGCCGGGCTTGCCCACGCCGGACCTGCGCGATCCGCTGGGGCGCGTGGACCAGATCGCGCGTGAGCCGCTGGAGCGGGCAGGCGGGGTGGTGAGGGCGCTGGATGTGGCCGATCTTCGACTGGATCGCCTGACCGCCTTGGTCCGCGCCAATCCGCGCGCGCTGGATCTCGACGACCGCGGCCAGGCGGTGGTGCGGGCCGAGGTGCTGGCCATCGCGCCCGACGACGAGGCCTTGGCGCGTTTGGCCGCCGCCGGCTACACGGTGGCGCGGGAGGAGCGCGCCGAGGCTCTGGACCTGCGGCTCGTCGTGCTGCGTCCGCCTGGCGGCTTGAACGTGCGGGCCGCCGTGCGCAAGGCGCGCGAGCTCGACCCAGACGGCGCCTATGACTTCAACCATCTGTACGCCGGAGCGGGAGGAGCCGGTCCGGCGGCTGCCTCGGCCGGCTCGGCGACCGCGCTGCCCGCTGGCCGCGTTGGCCTGCTGGACGGCGGTGTTGATCGCAAACATCCGGCCTTCAAAGGCGTCGAGATCGAGCAGCGTAGTTTCGCGCCAGGCGGCGGCCCCAGCCCGCACGGCACGGCTGTCGCCTCGCTGCTGGCTGGAAAGGGCTACGGCGGATTGGGCGCGGGCTCGCGGGTCTACGCGGCCGACGTCTATGGAAGCGGACCAACGGGCGGCTCGGCCTCGGCGATCGTGGGGGCGCTGAATTGGATGGCCCAGGCCAAGGCGCCAGTGGTCAATGTCAGCCTGGTTGGCCCCGACAACGCCACCCTGCGCGCGGCCGTCAAGGCGCTGGTGGCGCGTGGCTGCCTGGTGGTGGCTGCGGTCGGCAACGACGGTCCGGCCGCGCCGCCGCTCTATCCGGCCTCGTATCCGGGCGTGGTGGCCGTCACCGGCGTAGACGCTAGGGGCCGGCTGCTGCCCGAGGCGGGCAAGGCCGCTCACATCGACTTCGCCGCGCTGGGCGCGGGGGTGAAGGTCGCGACGCCGGGCGGCGGCGCGGCCAGCGTGCGCGGCACCTCCTACGCCGCCCCCGTGGTCGCGGCGCGTCTGGCGGCGCGGCCCGACCTCGCGGCCCTCGCCAATCAAGCCGCCGATCTGGGCGCGCCCGGCCCCGATCCCGTGTTCGGCAAGGGCCTGGTGGGCCGAGCACGCTAATTTCTAAAAAGTTCGCGCGGTGGGGATGGATCGCGACGGACCCGTCGTTGGACCGGGTGGAAGCGCCGACGCGGCGCGGCAAGCCTCGAAGGATATGACGATGTTCAAGCCCTCCCTCTTCCTGACCGTCGCCGCCCTGGTCGGCGCCCTGGCCATCTCGCCGGCCCAAGCCCAGCTGCTGGGCGGCGGCCTCGCCGGCAACGGCGCGGGCAATCTGACCGGCGGCCTTGGTGGTCTGACTGGCTCGGCCGGCGGCATGCTCAGTGGTTCCGGCCAATTCGGCGCGTCCGACCTGGGTGGTCCGATCTCGCGGGTCCGCGGCGCCGGCGACACTCTGCGCGAGCGCACGGCGAGCGCCGGCCGCACGGGCGCTGACACGGTCGGCCGCGTCGGCGGCAAGGCTCGCAAGGCGGCGAGCTCCGCCAATTTGGACGCGGCCGGCGCGTTGACCGGCGCGGGTTCCATCGCCGGCTCCGGCGCCTCGGGCGCGGCTTCGGGCGACGCTTCGGCGCAGGGCGGCGGCCTTGCCCTGCCGGATACGAATGGTGTCGCCTCGGGTGTCTCCAATGTCGCCGCCAACGCCCGCGACCACGCCGGCCAGGTCGCGAGCCGGGCCAAGGGTGGGGCGTCCAGCGCCGCCGATACCGCCCGTTCGGCCAGCTTGAGCGGTTCAGGCGACGGCTCGGCCTCGGCCTCCAAGCGGGGCGCGTCGGCCGAGGCCGGCGGTTCTGGCGGTGGTCTGCTGTCGTCCGCCTCGGCCAATGGCGGCGGCGCGCTAGCTCTATCGGCCGATCGCCATGGCGCCAACGCCTCGGCCAACGGGGCCGCCTCGCGCGGCAACTAAGCCTTCCGGCGGTGCGCGCGCGATCCGTGGGAGAAAGGAGCCGCGCCGCGACCCGGCCACGCCGCCCTGACGCTTCGTCAGGGCGGCGTGCGCGCGTTTGTCGACTTCTCCGCGAGCTGACGCGGCCATTGTCCCGTGGGCGGTCTCCGCCCACATTCGCCGCTTCCAGACCCGCCGCCCGGATTCGCGCATGACCCAGATCGACGATCGTATCGCCGCCGCCGCCTTCCATCGGCTTGTCGAGCACCTGCGCCTACGCGCCGATGTCCAGAACGTCGATCTGATGGGTCAGGCCGGGTTCTGCCGCAACTGCCTGGCCGACTGGGTCAGCGAGGCGTCCGAGGGCGCGATCGGCAAGGAGGCGGCGCGAGAGGCGATCTACGGCATGCCCCAAGCCGAGTGGAAAGCGCGCCACCAGGCGCCGGCCACGCCCGAGCAACTGGCTCGCATGGCGGCGAGCGTGGCGCTGAACGAAAAGCTCCGCGCCACGCGAGACGCTTGAGGCCTATTTGGCCGCCGGCTTCGGCTTCACCTCCACGATCGAACCGTCGGCCGCGTACGTCAGCGGTTCGATGGCGATCGAACGACGGTGATCGCCGCCGCCGGGCAGCAGGTTGTCGTGGTAGAAGAACCACGTCCTGCCCTTGGTCTCGAGGATCGCCTGGTGGTTGGTCGAGATCTTCAGATAGTCGAGGATCACCCCGCGATACGCGTAGGGGCCCATCGGACTGTTGGAGGTGGCGTAGACGATCTGGCCCGGCCAGCCGGTCGAGAAGCTGAAATAGTAGAGACCCTTGCGCTTGTGCAGGAAGGGCGCTTCTCCGTATTTCTTCTTGGAATCGTCGGCCGGGAAGCCGGTGACGACCAGATCCTGGATCGGACCGGCCAGGCTCTTCATGTCCGCGCCCAGCTTGACGATCTTGGGCGCACGGGTCCCGAAGACCATGTAGGCTTGGCCGTTGTCGTCGATCAGCACCTGCGGGTCGATCGGCTCGGCGCCGGCGTTGGCGTCGCGAGCCTTGTCGACCAGAGGCGCGCCGATGGCGTCGGTGAACGGCCCCTCGGGCTTGTCGGCCACGGCCACGCCGATCTTGTCGCCGCCGACCGGGGCGTAGAAGTAGTACTTGCCGTTCCGATAGGCCGCCTCGGGCGCCCAGGCCTTGGCGTCGGGCTTGGCCCACTTGAACACCGACACGCCCAGGAACGCGCCGGCGTCCTTCCAGGTCTTCAGGTCCTTGGAGGTGTAGAGCCGCCAGGTGGTCGAGTCCCAATAGGTCCCCGAATTGGAAGCGTCGTCGGTGGCGTAGAGGTAGTAGCCGCCCTTGAACGCGTGCGGCGACGGATCAGCGTTGAAGCGCGAGCTGATCGGCTCGCCGGCCAGGACGGGCGTGGCGAGCACGCCGACGAGCAGGGCGGCCGCGAACATAGGCGTAAGACGTTTCAAGGCGGAACTCCTATTGCGGCGGCGTCGCCTGGGCGGGGCGCGCCCTGTCGGGGGTCGTGCCCGGGCCGGCGAACGGTTCGAAGCGGAAACTGACGCGAGTCGGCGCAAGGGTGGTCCGGTACTTCATGTGCGGCAGGCCGAAACTGTTCCAGGCGGTGTCGCCGCCGACCCCCCACTGAGCAGAATCGATCAGCAGGGTTCCGTCGCCGTGCGGGACGATGTCGGTGCTTTTCCAGGTCCCTTCCGGACGGCGATAGAGGTCCTCGTAGGGGAAGGCCAGGGCGGCCATCATCAGCGGCCGCTCGCCCGTGATCCGCACGCCTCGGCCCTGGCCGGAGAGCTCCATCCAGCGGACGTCGATCTTGTTGCCGGTGTCCTGAGGGCGGATGTAGTCGTGATTTTGCTCGGCCACGGCGCCGCGCCACAGCCCGATCGGGGCCGAGGTGTAGCGGTCGACATAGCTCTCATGCGGACCGCGGCCGTACCATTCGACGGTCTTCAGGTCCCCGGGCGTCGTGAACCACAGACCCACCCGGATCGGCGGCGGCAGGTCGTCCTTCAGCGGAACGAGGTCGCCCGTGACCGCCACCGAGCCGTCGCCGGCCATGACATAGGTGGTGGTGAAGCGCGCCGCGCCAGCCCCCAGGGCGTGCTCGACGACGACCCGGCCGGCCTTGGCGTCCACGGTCACCGACCGTGTCTGCCGGTCCTTGGTCATTGCCTGCCAGGCGTGCTGCTGGGTCGAAAGGCCGGTGCCGGCGTCATTGTCGGTCTCGGCTCGGAAGAAGTTGGGCTGGCCGCCGCGCGCCAGCACGACGCCGTCCTTGGCATAGCTTTCGACCAAGCCCGTGGCGCGGTCGATCCTCAAGACCGCGCCGGCGGCGGATAGGGTGACGGCGTCCTTGCCGTCGGTCGCCGCCACCGCGCCGGATCGCGCGGCCTCGGCCTTCGGCGTGGACTTCAGCGCGAACTGCTCCCAGCCGACGACATAGCCTTCAGGCGTCAGCGGCACGGCGCCCGCCTTGGTCCTGGCGCGGATCGTGAGGAAGTACTCGGCCCCGGGCTCGCGCGCGGACGGCAGCGGCAAGGTGATCGCCTGACGCTGGCGAGCGGCGGTGCTCAGGTCAGGCAAGGCGCCCGAAGCCACGGCCACGCCGTTCTCCTCCAGCACCCAGTCGAACGTGAAGCCCGAAAGGTCGCGGAAATCGTGGCGGTTGATGACCGTTACGCGGCCGCCGGCTTCGTCGAAGTCCGCGAACTGGATTGGCGAGAGCACCTTCTGGGCTTCGTACAGCTGCGGATTGGGCGTGCGGTCGGACTGGTTCAGGCCGTCGCCGAACTCGATGTCGCCGCCGGGATTGGGACCATATTCGCCGCCGTCGCCCCAGTAGCGGCGACCATCCTTGGTGTAGCGGTACATCGACTGGTCGACCCAGTCCCAGATGAAGCCGCCCTGTAGCTTGTCGTACTTGTAGATGGTGTCCCAATAGTCCTTCAGATTGCCGCCCGAATTGCCCTGCATGTGGGCGTATTCGCACTGGATCATCGGCTGGGTGCGGGTCGGATCGGTGGCCCAGTCGACCATCTTGGTCACGTCGTCGTACATCGGCGCGTAGATGTCGACATAGGCGTTGGGCACGTGCTCCCAGGCCCGCGCGCCCCAGCCGAGATACGAGATCAGTCGGCTCGGATCGCGCTTGCGGGCGGCGGCGGCGGCCTTCTCGAAGTTCTGGCCGATGCCGGCCTCGTTGCCGAGCGACCAGAAGATCACCGACGGGTGGTTCTTGTCGCGTTCGACCATGTTCAGCACGCGACTGACATGGGCGCCTTCCCAGGCCGGATCGAAGCCAATCTGGCGCTTGGCGCGCTGGGCGGGATCGGCGTTGCCATAGCCCATATAGGCGTGGCTCTCGATGTCGGCCTCGTCCATGACATAGAGGCCGTACTCGTCGGCCAGAGCGTACCAGAGCTCGGCGTTGGGATAGTGCGAGGTGCGCACCGCGTTGATGTTGTTGCGCTTCATCAGCTCGATGTCGCGGCGCATCGAGGCTTCGGAGATGACGTGGAAGGTCTCCGGGTCGTGCTCGTGGCGATTGACGCCGCGGATGACGATCGGCTTGCCGTTGACCGCCACGCGGTCGTCCTTGATCTCGACGGTGCGGAAGCCGATCCGCTGCGGCGTGGCCTGGATGATCTGGCCCTTGGCGTCCAGCACCTCGACCAGCAGCGTATAAAGGGCGGGGGTCTCGGCGGTCCATTGGCGCACGCCGGGAACGCTGGCCGATAGGGTCTCGGTTCTGGCCGCCCCCGCCGCGACCTTGCTCTCTTTAGTGAGAACGGCCTTGTCCCCGTCGAGCAGGGTCATGCGGACGGTGACCGGCTGCTCTCGCGTCGTCAGCGCCACGTCGGTCGACAGGACGCCGTCCTTGTAGGCTTTGTCGAGACCGGCGTGGACGAAGACGTCCGTCAGCCGGCTCTTGGGCGCGGCCTTCAGATAGACCGAGCGCTCGATGCCCGAAACGCGCCAGAAGTCCTGGTCTTCGAGGTAGCTGCCGTCGGACCAGCGGTGGATCTGGATAGCGACGACGTTCTTCTGGCCGACCTTCAGCAGCTTGGTGATGTCGAACTCGCTGGGCAGCTTGGAGTCTTCGGAATAGCCGGCCTCTGTTCCGTTGACCCACACCCGATAGGCCGAGCCGGCCGCGCCGATGTGCAGGATGACGTCCTGGCCCGACCAAGTGGCCGGAACTTCGAAGGTCCGCCGGTAGCTGCCGACCGGATTGGTCGCGTGCGGGATCAGCGGGCGGTTGGCCGGGAACGGATAGGTGATGTTGTTGTAGCGAGCCTGGTCGTAACCCTCGGTCTGCCACATGGCCGGAACCTTGATGGTCTTCCAGCCCGACACGTCATAGTCGGGCTTCTCGAAGCCGTCCGGAACCGCGTCCGACGACGGCGAGAAGCTGAATGACCACGGGCCATCCAGGGTCTGGTAGCGCGCCGACTTGGTTTGGTCGCCGGCCAAGGCCGCCGCGCGGCTTTCGAACGGGAAATGCGTCGCGCTGGCCGCGAGCTTGCCCCGGGCATAGACCGCCGGATTCTCCCAGTCCGGACGCGAGGCGTCCACCTGCACCGGTTGAACCTGGATCTCTTCGGCCCGGGCCGCGAAGGCGATCCCCAGCCAAGCCGCGCCCACCATCAAACCCCGCCGCATGCGACCCTCTCCCTGACTCGAGCCGATCCGGCCCGCCCACTATGCATTCGTTTCCAGGCCTTAGTCCCACGATCGGAGCCGAGGCGAATCCGGGCCCGGCCCAAGGCGCGGTCTCGCGAGCGTCCGTCGGCGCCACCGAGGCGCGACCGCCGATGTCGTTCTGCAAGTTGCGGTCGAAAAAGTGGCCTGACCAATATGCATGATCGAAAAATATTTTCTAACGTAAGATTGTGAAAAAATATGCCAATCATGCCAAAAACAGCTTAAAGTTCGTTTTATTTCAATTCGTTATATACGATGTTGCATAATGACAGCAGGCGGAACTTGTCGTCAATCATATTCGTAAGACAAATTGCTGAGCCGTCGACGACCTGATATCGCTGAAGAGGTCAGGCCAATAAGCCGCCAGACAAGGCGGCCAGAAGCACAACTACGGAGGAGGGAATATCGTGAGCACCAAGAATAGCCGAGGGCGGGTCCTGAAGATCGCGCTACTGTCGGCCACGGTCATCGGGGGCATGCCGACTTTCGCCGCGGCGCGTCAAGCCGCTTCGCCGCAGGCCGCGTCTTCGAGCGACACGCTTGAGGCCGTGGTCGTGACGGGCTTCAAGCAGAGCTACGCCAACGCGGTCCGCGCCAAGAAGACGGCCATCGAAATCACCGACGGCATCTCGTCGGACGGCCTGGGCCGCTTTCCGGACCTGAACGTCGGTGAGGCGCTGCAGCGCATCCCGGGCGTCCAGATCAACCGCGAGGCCGAGGGCCGCGACGCCACCATCAACCTGCGCGGCATGCCGGGCGAATATGCCCGCACCACGCTGAACGGCCAGTCGTTCGCCGGCCCCGCGCTGCTGCGCGACAACCAGGGCTCGCCGCTGGGCGCGTTCAATTCCGACATCTTCTCGGCCTTCGTGATCGCCAAGTCGCCGATGGCCAACACCGTGTCCGGCGGCCTCAGCGGCAATGTCGACATGCAGATCGCTCCGGCGCTGTCGCGCAAGGACGGCGGCTTCATGAAGCTGTCCTACGAGCACAACACCCTGGGCGATCTGAACGCCCCAGCGGCCACCATCGGCTACAACAAGCACCTGTCGGACACGCTCGCCCTGTTTGGGACGCTGGCCTACAAGAAAGAAAACTTCCGCCGCGACACCGTCCGCCTCAACAACTACGACTATCTGACGGCGGCGATGACGGGCCTTTCGCCGACGCAGTTCAATGCGGCGTACGGCCAGTACTTCTCCGCCACCGCCTGCCCGACCAGCGCGACCTCTTACTGCCGCTCGCTGGCCCAGGCCCTGGGCGTCTCGGACGCCTCGCCCTATGTCACCAGCAGTACCGGTTCGACCAGCAAGAACGGCGTCTGGGCCAATTCGGCGGTTCGCCAATACACCCGCATGAACGTCGGCAAGGTCTGGTCGGGCTCGGGGGGCATCGAGTGGAAGCCCAACGACAACACCAAGATCGGCCTGGTCGGTTTCGCGACCGACCGCAACCTGCCCGACACCGTCCAGTACTTCCTGATCAATTCCGTCGCGGCGTCGTCCACGCCAGGCGCGGGCACGGTGATCGCCCCGACGGGCTCGCCGATCCAGGTCAATGACGGCCGCTATCTCTATCAGAGCTACTCGTTCGCCAACATGAACGCGCTCTCCTCGACGCGCCTCTATTCACAGCACCAGAAGTCGAAAGGCGTGATCGGCAATATCGACTGGAGCAACGACGACTGGCGCGTCGCCGGCGCCCTGACCCTGTCGTCCGGCTACAACGCTTCGGTCGAGACCGAGGTCGACGTCGTCAACTACACCCGCGCGGGCGGCAACGGCGTCACGGGTACGATCACGACCGGCTTGGGCGATATCGGCGACTTCAAATATTCGACGAGCCCGAATCCGCAGAACTCGCTCACCACCGGCCAGACCTGGACCTGGGGCGGCGTCAACGATCCGACGTCGTTCTACAACAATGGCACGAAGGCCAATTCGACGAACTCGATCTGGCTCCAGGGCACCGAGAGCTTCGCCAAGAACGACCTCAACAGCGCGGCGCTAGACGTCGAGCGGTTCGTGAAGTTCGGCCCGATCAAGAGCTTCCAGGCCGGCGTGCGCCTGGAGCGCGAGAAGTACGTCTCGACGGGCTATCGGGTGCAGGGCTATGGTGCCCAACTGCAGAACGTCACGTCCAGCATGATGGTCACGGCGCCGTTCGTCGACGACTTCATGGGCGGGGTCGCCGGCGACTACAGCCGCAACTGGCAGGTGCTGAACATCCGCGACTTCCTGAACGCGATCCGTCCGGTGACGGTCTATCAGGGCGGCGGCCTGTCCACGCAGGGCTTCAACATCCAGTACGCCGACAGCAGCTACTACGATAAGAACTTCACCAACGAGAACGCCATCAATCAGTTCTACGTCCAGGCGAAGTACGACACCGAGATCTTTGGCCATGGCGTGCGCGGCAACTTCGGCGGCCGCTACGAAGACACCAAGAACACCATCACCACCCTGGACCGCACGACCCCGCCGACCGACTCGATCGGTTCGGCCACGGCGTTCAAGACCGACGAATACGTCAACAAATATCACTACTTCCTGCCGTCGGCGATCTTCGTGGCCGACGTCACCGACGACCTGATCCTGCGCGGCGCGTACTACAAGACCTATGTCCGGCCGCACCCGCGCCAGTACTCGCCGTCGACCAAGGTCAGCCCCGCCCAGATCATCAACACCAGCCTCAGCTCTGGCTCGGTCAGCGTCTATGACGTCTCGGTGGCGATCGGGAACAACAAGCTCCGGCCCTATCTGGCCGAGTCCTTCGACCTGTCGCTGGAGTGGTACAACCGCCCTAATGGCCTGGTCTCGCTGGCCTATTTCCACAAGAACATCACCGGCCGCGTCGCCACCACCACCGATCCGTCGATCATCTGCCCGTCCGACGGCGCGACCTGGGGCTTCGGCGCTCTGTCATGGGATGGCACGTACTGCAACGCCACCAGCCTGAGCAACGCGACCAAGCAGGTCCACGTCAACGCCAGCGGCGCCTACAACCTCGACAAGCCGACCACCGTCGAGGGCGTCGAGTTCAACATCCAGCAGAACCTCGATTTCCTGCCGGGCTTCTGGAAGAACTTCGGGGGCAGCTTCAACTACGCCTACACCAAGTCGAAGAGCCCGGCGATCGCCCCGTTCCCGGGGATCTCCAAACACAACGTCAACCTGATCGGCTACTATGAGACGCCGAAGTACGGCGTGCGCGCGGTCTACAACTACCGTTCGGACTACCCGCTGAACGCCAACGGCACCTACACCGGCGGCGCGCGTTCGGTGCGGGCGCGCGGCCAGATGGACCTGTCGGCGTCCTACAACGTCACCGACGCGATCACCCTGTCCCTGGACGCCTACAACCTGACGAACTCGAAGCGGTTCGAATACGAGAACGACACCCGGGTCTCGCGTTGGGTCGACTACGACGGTCGAACCTTCACCGCGACGGCGCGCGCCACTTTCTGATCTTCACCCCCGTGAAGCCACTTGATAGCCGGTCCATTCGTGGACCGGCTATATTTTCGATATCCGAGCTCCAACTCGAGAGGATCCCCATGTCGGGATTTCGCGCGACGCTCCTGACGATCCTAGCCGCCTTGGCGTTGGGGCCGGCCGCTCAGGCGCAACCCGGCCGGGCTCTCTACAAGCTTCCCGCCCTCGCCGTCGGCCTTGGCAACGACAACGAGGGCGACACCATTCCTGGGCCGACCCGGCCCAACGGCTCCATTCATCCGTCGCCCGAGACCCCCAATCCCAGCAACGCCGGCTACAACGCCGCCGAGCCGATCAGCGGCTTCGCCCAGCTGCATTCGCAAGGATCTGGCGGGGTCACGACCTATGGAACATTCCTGCTGTCGCCTCAGGTCGGTCAGGCCCAGTTCGATGAGGCCGCTCACCTGTCGCCCAAGGCCGACGAGGTCCTGGCCGCCGACGCCTATTCGGTTCGCCTGGCGCGGTACGACACCCGGGTCGAGGTCACGCCGGCCCACTATTCGGCGATCTATCGCCTCAGCTATCCGGACACGGATCAAGCCCAACTGGTCTTCGACGTCACCCGCAAGGTCGGCGGGCTGGTCGCCTCGGACCAGGCCGACATCAAGCTGTTCCCCGACGGCAAGATCATCGGCCACGTCAAGGCCAAGGGCTATTGGAATCCGGCCCTGATCGACATCTGGTTCGTCGCCAAGGTCGACCAGAAGCCCACCGCCTGGGGTGTGTTCAGCCAACAGGATCGCCTGGCCGGCGCCACCGAGGGCAAGGCCGGACCGGACGAGCGCCTGGGCGCCTGGCTGACCTTCAAGACCGCCAAGGATCGGCCGTTGCTGGTCAAGATCGCGGTGTCGTTCACCAGCGCCGAGACCGCCGAAACCCTGCTGGATCGCGAGATCCCCGACTGGAATTTCGACCGCGTGCGCCAGGACAACCAGGCGGCCTGGAACGCGCGGCTCGGCGAGATCGAGGTCTCCGGCCTGTCCGAGGCCCAGACCCGACGGTTCTACACGGCGTTCTACCACGCTTCGACCCATCCCCGGGACCGCAGCCTGGACCAGCCGACCAAGGAACTTGGCAGCCCCAACTGGGACGACCACTACACCCTGTGGGACACCTACCGGACGCTGTTTCCGCTGATGTCGGTGCTGCGGCCCAGCGACTACGCGGCCAATCTCAACTCGCTGATCCACACCTTCGACAAGTTCGGCGCCGCCGACACCGCGATCATCGGCGGCCAGAACTATCATGTCGGCCAGGGCGGCGACGAGGTCGACAACGTGCTGGGCGAGGCGGCGCTGCGCGGGGCCCAGGGCGTGAACTGGGGCGACGCCTGGCGCGTCACCCACTTCAACGCCTTCGAACGCCGTCGCCCGCGCTATCTGGAAAGCGGCTATTTCGGCGTCGGCGACAAGAGCCCCGAGCCGAACAACCAGCGCGCCAAGTCGGGCTCCTCGACCCTGGGCTTCGCGCTGAACGACTATTTCGCCGCCCAGGTCGCCGCCAAGGCGGGCCATGCCGACGAGGCCAGGATCCTGAAAGAGCGCTCGGCCAACTGGCGCAAGATCTGGAACCCCGAGACCACCAGCGACGGCTTCAACGGCTTCCTGATGCCGCGATACCCCGACGGCAAGTTCCAGGATGTCGACCCCAAGCAGGGCTGGGACGGCAAGGTCCACAACAATGTCGGCTATTACGAGGGCACGGCCTGGATCTATTCCTACGGGGTGCTGCACGACCTGCCTGGGCTGGTCGAGGCCATGGGCGGGCGCGTGCGCTTCAACGAGCGCCTGAACCACGCCCTGGACGCGGGCCTGATCGACATCACCAACGAGCCGTCGTTCGCGACGCCGTGGCTGTTCCATGCCGTGGGACGCTCGGATCTGTCGTCCTACTGGGCCGGCGAGGTGTTCAAGCACTTCACCGATACCGCCTATCCGGGCGACGAGGACGCCGGGGCGATGAGCTCCAACTACGTCTTCAACCGCCTTGGCCTGTTCCCGAAGCTGGGCAGCGACCTATTCTATCTGCACGGGCCGCGCCATCCACGCAGCGTCATCCACCTGGAAGGGGGCAAGACGCTGGAGATCCTGGCCGCCAATGCGGGCGCGGATCATCCGTACATCGCCGCCGCCACCCTGAATGGAAAGCCGTTGTCCCGACCGTTCGTCTCCCAGGCGCAGCTGTTGGCCGGCGGCGTGCTGCGCTTCACGATGAGCGCGACACAAGGCCAGTGGGCCTATGACGGCGCGGTGCTGAAGGCGGACAGCGATGTGCCGGCCTTGATCGATGGCAAGACCTCGACCGTCTGGACCGCTTCGGCCGGTCAATCGGCTGTGTTCACCCGTCCCGCGGCGACCTGTCTGAAGGCCTACACGGTCAGCGTCGGTCCAGCCGAGGCCGATCCGGCCGCCTGGCGGTTCAGCGGCTTCGACGGCAAGCGCTGGGTCAAGCTGGACACGCGGCGCGGCGAGCGCTTCGAGCACCGCCACGCGACCTGGACGTTTGCTCTGACCGCCAAGGCCTACGCCCGCTATCGGTTCGAGGTGACCCAGGGCAAGGCCGTGCAAGTCGCGGAAATCGAGCTGATCGCGGCGGACGCGTCGGCCTGCCGTTGATCTGAGCTCAAGGTCCACTACTGTGGCCGATGCGCTATTTGTCTGAGGAATGTCGATGCAGTGGGTTCGATCCGCGACCGTGGGGTTCTGGGCGTTCGCCTTGTGTCTTGGCGCGGCGACCGGAGTCCTGGCGGCCCAGCCCACGCGGACCGCCGCCGAGGCCGAACCGATCTTCAGCGATACGCTCGTGCGCGGTGGTTTCGTGCTGGTCGAGGCCGGCAAGGCGCCGACGATCGTGGTCGATCCCGCCGACGCGGCCGTCGTCCGCCACGCCGCCGATGACCTCGCCGACGACATCAAGACCGTCACCGGCCAGGCGGTCGTCGTAGGGGCCGCGCCCGCCGGCAAGACCGCGATCCTGGTCGGCGCGCTGGGCCACAGCAAGCTGATCGACCAGCTGGTCGCCGCCCGCAAGGTCGACGTCTCGCGGCTCTCCGGCGCCTGGGAGAGCTTCGTGATCGCGTCGGTCGATCGCCCTCTGCCCGGCGTCGACAAGGCCTTGGTGGTGATCGGTAGCGACCGGCGCGGCGCCGCCTTCGGGATCTACGAGGTGGCGCAGGCCATGGGGGTGTCGCCCTGGGCCTGGTGGGCGGACGTCACGCCCCGCCATCGCGACAAGCTCATCGTTCGCGCCGGCGTGCGCCGCTTCGGCCCGCCGTCGGTCCGCTATCGGGGGGTCTTCGTCAATGACGAGGACTGGGGCCTCTATCCGTGGGCGGCCAAGACCTTCGATCCCGAGCGCGGCGACATTGGACCGAAGACCTATCGCCGAATCTTCACCCTGCTGCTGCGCCTGAAGGCCAACACCCTGTGGCCGGCCATGCACCACACGACCGCGCCGTTCAATTCCGATCCGGCCAACGCCAAGCTGGCCGAGGAGTACGGCATCGTCATGGGCTCGTCCCACGCCGAGGCCATGCTGCGCAACAATGTCGGCGAGTGGAAGGACGCCCCCGACAAGTTCAACTACGCGACCAACCCGGACGGCGTGAAGGCTTATTGGGAGGAGCGCGCCAAGACCAATGGCGCCTATGAGAGCCTGTGGACCGTTGGCATGCGCGGCATCCACGACAGCGGCATGGTCGGCCCCAAAACCCTTCAGGAGAAGGTCGACCTGCTCGACAAGATCATCGCCGACCAGCGCGCGATCCTGGCCAAGGACGTTTCGGCCGACGTGACCAAGGTTCCGCAGATCTTCGTTCCGTACAAGGAAGTGCTGGAGATCTATCGGGCCGGCGTGAAGGTCCCGGACGACGTCACCATCGTCTGGCCCGACGACAATTTCGGCTACATCCGGCAGTTCGCCAGCGCCGAGGAGGCCAACCGCAAGGGCGGGGCCGGCGTCTACTATCACCTGTCCTACCTGGGCTATCCACTGTCCTACCTGTGGCTGGGCACGACGCCGCCGGCCCTGGTCCAGGAGGAGATGATCCACGCCTGGGACAAGGGCGCGCGCAACGTCTGGGTCGCCAATGTCGGCGACATCAAGCCGGCCGAGATCGGCGCTAGTCATTTCCTGGAGATGGCCTGGGACATCGACCGCTGGCGCGGCAAGAGCCAGCGCCAGTTCCTGGAGGATTGGAGCCGCCGCGCGTTCGGCCCGACCCTGGCCGGCAAGACCGCCGAGCTGATGGACAGCTACTATCGCCTGAACTTCGAGCGCCGGCCCGAGCACATGGAATGGCAACCCAAGGCCGAGAGCCGGCACCTGTCCAGCTACACGCCCGACGAGGTCAATGATCGTCTGCGCGCCTTCCGCAAGCTGGTCGACGCGACCAAGGCAGCGAGCGCTCAGGTCCCGCCGGACCTGGCCGACGCCTGGTTCGAGCTGGTCGAGTTCCCGATCCGTGTCTCGGCCGCCGCCAACGTCCGGTTCTTCGCCGCCGAGCGCTACAACGAGCTGATCGACGACGACCAGGTCATGGCGCGCTCGGCCGGCGCCGCCGCCGTGGACGCCCAGACCGAGATCACCACCCTGACCGACCGCTTCAACACCAAGATCGCCGGCGGCAAGTGGCGCTGGCTGATGCCCGAGGAGCCGGCCGACAGCCAGTGGCGGATCTACCGCGCCCGACCGGTGCCGCTGCCGGGCGGCGGCTTGATCTCCGATCCCGGCAAGTTCCTGGCCGTGGTCGACGGTAACGCGCCGGCCAATTCACCGGTTATCGAGGCCGAGGCCTTCGCGGCCAACACCGGCTGGCGCTTGGTCGAGGGCGTTGGACGCGGGCGCGGCGTCATGATCGCCGACGCGCCCGGCGCGACCCTGACCTTGAACCTCGAGGTCGCCTCGGCGGGTCGTAGCATCCAGGTGGGCGTGCTGCCGATCTTCCCGGACGGTCAGGGGCAAGAGATCGCGCTGGACGTCAGCGTTGACGGCGCTGCGCCCCAGCGAGTCAGCTGGCCGCGCAATGTCGGCTCGCCGGCCTGGGCCCAGGGCGTTCTGGATAATCTGCTGAAAGCGACCACCGGTCCCGTGCTCTCGCCGGGCCGTCACACGGTCACGATCGTCGCGCGCGCCGGTCGCGTCGGGCTGGACCAGTTGCGACTGGTCACGCCCGAGGTGATCCCGACCCACGAAAACCACTGAGGACACCCCGATGAGCACCCTGAAACTCAGCCGTCGTGGCCTGCTGGGCGCTTCGGCGGCCTTGGGCGCCTTGCCCGCCGCCGCGGCCGCGACCAAGAAGCCCGCGGCCAAGAAGCCGTTGTTGGCCCCCACCCCGCCGATGGGCTGGAACAGCTGGAACAGCTTCGCCACCACCATCACCGAGGTCCAGACGCTCGAGCAGGCCGGGATCATGGCCCGCGAGCTGCGGCCGGTCGGCTACGACATCCTGACCGTCGATATCCAGTGGTACGAGCCGGGCGCCAGCAGCTACACCTACGCCGCCAAGCCGGTCCCGACCCTGGACGACCACGGCCGGCTGCTGCCGGCCCCGAACCGCTTTCCGTCCAGCGCCGGCGGCAAGGGCTTCAAGCCCCTGGCCGACAAGATTCATGCCTTGGGCCTGCGCTTCGGCGTCCACCTGATGCGCGGCGCGCCGCGTCTGGCCGTCGAGCGCGGCCTGAAGGTGCTGGGCACGACCATCTCGATCGCCGATATCGTCGACAAGCGCAGCATCTGCTCGTGGAATCCCGACATGTACGGGGTCGATATGAGCAAGCCTGGCGCCCAGGCCTATTACGACAGCGTCTTCGCCTTGCTGGCCTCGTGGGGCGTCGACTTCGTCAAGGTCGACGACCTCTGCCGTCCCTATGACGCCCACATGGCCGAGATCGAGGCGATTCATCGCGCCATCGGTCGCACCGGCCGGCCGATCATCCTCAGCATGTCGCCCGGCGAGACGCCGGTCGTGCGCGGCGATCACGCCAAGCGACACGCCCAGATGTGGCGCATCTCCGACGACTTCTGGGACGACTGGAAACTGCTGGAGGCCCAGTTCACCCGGCTGGAGAACTGGTCGCCCCATATCGGCGACGGCGGCTGGCCCGACGCCGACATGCTGCCGCTGGGCCGCCTGGCCCTGGGCGAGCGCGACACCAAGTTCACGCCGGACGAACAGCGCACCGTGATGAGCCTGTGGTCGATCGCCCGCTCGCCGCTGATCATGGGCGGCGACTTGCGCCATCTCGACGCCCCGACCAAGGCCCTGCTGACCAATCCCGAGGTCATCGCCGTCAACCAGGACTCGCGCGACAACCGCCCGCACTTCGTCGAGGACGGCATGCGCGCGTGGACCGCCAGGGCCGCGAACGGCGACAGCTACTTGGCCCTGTTCAATACCGGCGACAAACCGCGTGAGGTCGGGGTCGACTTGAAGCTCGTCGGCTTGCCGGCTTCGGTGACGGCGCGAGATCTGTGGGCGCGGAGCGATGCGGGGCGCGCGACGGGACGGTTCAGCGTCCAGCTGCCGCCGCACGGGTCGGGGCTGTACCGGCTGCGCTAGCTACTGCCCGTTCGGCGGCGCCACGAACGTCGTCGCCCAGCCCGTCGGGGCGGGGCCCATGGTCAGCTCCAGCACCCCGCCCTTGGCCAGCTCGTCGTGGGTAATCCAGGCGCGGTCCAGCGGCTTGCCGTTCAGCTTGGCGGCGGTGACGTAACGATTGGCCTCTGACGTCGCCGGGGCCGAGACCACGAAGCTCTTGCCGCTCTCCAGCGCGATGGCGCTGCGCGTGAACACCGGCGCGGCGATGTAGTAGTAGGGCTGGCCGGCGTTCGGATAGAGGCCGATGGCGTTCCAAACGTACCAGCTGCTCATCGCCCCGGCGTCGTCATTGCCCGGCAGGCCGGTGCGCGTCGCGCGATAGTGCTTGGCCATCAGCGTCCGGACGATCTCGTCGGTGCGGTCGGGCCGGCCGGCGTGGATGTAGAGATACGGCGCCAGGATGTCGGGCTCGTTGCCCTGCGAGTAGTGGCCGTCGAACAGGCGGTCGAGCCAGCTCACGAAGCCCTCGCGCCCACCGGTCTTGGCCATCAGCCCGGCCACGTCCTGCGGGACATAGGTCGAGTACTGCAGCGAATTGCCTTCATAGAACGGCGCGTCCCACCACGGCCCGGAGCGGTCCGGATATTCGTAGACGCAGCTGTAGTTCTCGACCCACTCGCCGTTCGGATAGCGGGGCCGTACGCAGCCTAGGCTGTCGTCCCAGAGGTTTTTCCAGTTCGCCGACCGCGCCAGATAGCGCTTGGCGTCGTCGCTCTTGCCCAGGGCCTTGGCCACCACGCCGATGGCGTAGTCATCATAGGCGTATTCGAGAGTCCGCGAGGCCGATCGGGTCTCGGTGAACGGCACATAGCCGAGCTTCAGATAGTCCTTCAGCACCCGGCCCTGCAGGAACGGCTGATCGCTGTCGACCTCGCCGTTCTTGCGGAGCGCCGCATAGGCCAGGGGCAGGTCGAAGCCGCCCAGCTTCTTGACCACGGCGTCGGCGACCAGGATGTCGCCGTTCGAGCCGCCCTGGGTCATGCCGTTGGCGCCGGCGATGCGCGCGTCGGGCATCCAGCCGGTGTGCTTGTAGGTATCGATCAGCGAGCGGAGCATGTCCCGCTGCCGCCGCGGCTGGATCACGGTCAGCAGCGGATGCAGGGTCCGGAACGTGTCCCACAGGGTGTAGAAGTCCTCGTAGTGCGGCTCGTCGGACTTCCACCAGACGTTCTCGCCGGAGAGATCGTGCGGCATGGTGTGGGCGCGGTAGAGGGCGGAATAGAAAATCCGCTGCTGCTCGTCCGTGCCGCCTTGCACCTGGATCTTGGCCAGGGCATCCGACCACTGCGCCTCGGCCGCCTTGCGGTAGCCGTCGAAGTCCCAACCGGGCATCTCCTCGGCCAGGTTGGCGCGAGCCTTGTCGGCGCTGACGAACGACACGGCCAGCTTCATCTGGACCTGACGGCTCTGCGTGGTGTCGAAGGTCAGATAGGCGCCAAGGCGATTGGAGAACTCGCGCTCGGTGTCGTACTCGATCATCAGGCCCCGGCGGTTGGCGGCGCGCTTGACCTGCGCACCGCCTTCGCTGTGACCAACGCCGGGCGTGGTCTCCATCCAGCCCTGGCCGGCCTTCCAGGCTCCGAACGCCTTGGCCGGACGATCGACGACCGCGTGGAAATAGAGCGTGTAGGGCGCGGGGTTCCAGCCGCCCTCGACCGTGACCTCGCCGGCCAGGGTGTGGTCGTCGATCAGCTCGACCTTGGCCAGCCGCACCCGCTGCCCGCGCCCACGCATGGCCACCACCGAGCCGACGTCGAAGATCAGCTGGCTCTCGGCGGCGGCGGGGTAGGTCAGGCGCTGGAAGCCGACCCGGCGCGAGGCGGTCAGTTCGACCTGGATCCGCTCGGCGTCGCTATTGCCGAGTCCGACAGCGTAGTAGCCCGGCGAGGCCCGTTCGTCGGTCTTGCCGAAGTGCAGGTGGTTCAGCTTCAGCGGACCCACGGTCGGCGTGACGCGGAAGTTGCCGTACTTGCCGGACCCGCCGGTGCCGCTGACGTGGGTGTAGGAAAAGCCCATGATCGGGCTCTTGGAATCGTAGCCGTTGGTGTCGGCGTTGGTGGTGTCGGGGCTCAGCGACACGAAGCCGAACGGCACGCCGGCGCCCGGCACGGTGTTGCCGCCCGTGACTCCGCCGCCGTCCACGCCGACGAACGGATCGACCTTGGCGACGAGGTCCGGCGCGGCTTGCGCCCACGCGGCGAGCGGCAGCGCCGTGAGGGCGGCGCCGAGGAGAAGATCGCGCAGAAGCCGCATCGGAGATCAGGCCTTGTGGGTGCGGGCGTAGTGGTCGAAGGCCACCGCGGCGACGATGATCAGGCCGATCACCACCTGCTGGAAGTACGAGGTGACATGCATGATCACCAGGCCGTTCGACAACACGCCGATCAGCAGGGCGCCGAGGATCGTGCCGCCGACGCCGCCGGAGCCGCCGGTCAGGCTGGCCCCGCCGATCACGACCGAGGCGATGACCCGCAGCTCGTAGCCCGTCCCGGCCACGGCCTCGGCCGAGCCCAGGCGCGCCGACAGCAGAAAGCCCGATAGGCCGGCCAGCGCGCCGATCACCGCGTAGACGCTGGTGACGACGAAATCGACATTGACCCCCGACAGGCGAGCGGCCTCGGCGTTGCCGCCGACGGCGTAGACCTGGCGGCCGTAGCGCGTGTAGCGCAGCACCACATGGCCGACGATCGCCACCAGGGCTAAGACCACGATCGGCACGGGCACGAATAGGATCTCGCCCGTGCCCCACCAGCGATAGGCCTCGTTGAAACCCGAGATCGGCCCGCCGTCGTTCAGCAGCAGGGTCGCGCCGCGCCAGACGGTCATGCCGCCCAGAGTGACGATGAAGGCCGGCACGTGCAGCCAGGTGACCGCCTTGCCGTGGACATAGCCGCCCACCAGCCCGACCAGGCTCGAGATGGCTAGGGCGATCAGCCAGCTGGCCGGGGAGTCGCCGACCACGGCGGTGACTACATAGGCGGCCGCCAGAGAGGCGAAGGCCAGCAGCGATCCGACCGCCACGTCGATGCCGCCGATCAGGATCACATAGGTCATGCCGACCGCGATGATCCCGTAGATCGACACCTCGCTGAGGATGTTCAAGGCGTTGCGGATCGTCAGGAAGCGTTCGTTGACCGCCCCGAAGGCGGCGATCAGCAGCAGCAGGAACAGGATCGTCCGGTGCTTGCGAGCGAAGGCCAGCAGGTCGAAACGGCGGCCCGGCCGGGGCGCGGCTTCATCGGGTGAAAGCGTCGGAGAGGCGGTCATTGGGGACGGTGTTCCATTTCGGATGGCGGCCTGGCGCCGGTCGCCATGTAGGCCATCAGGCCTTCTTCGGTGGCCGTTTCGGCCTCGAGGTCGGCGACGACCGCGCCTTCGCGGAAGACGACGATCCGGTCGCTGACGGCCATGACCTCGGCCAGCTCGGAGGAGATCACGACGATCGCCACGCCCTGGGCCGCGAGATCGGACAGCACCTGGTGGACCTCGGCCTTGGCGCCGATGTCGATGCCGCGGGTGGGCTCGTCGACGATCAGCACGCGCAGGGCCAGGGCCATCGCGCGGCCCAGCAGAACCTTCTGCTGGTTGCCGCCGGACAGCTTGCCGATCGGGGTCTCCTGGTCGGCCATCTTGATGCGGAGCTTCTGGCGATAGGTCTCGACGAGGCCGCGCTCGGCGCGTTCGTCGACCCATTGGCCGAGGCGGCTTAGCGGGCCCAGGCTGGGCAGGCTGAGATTGTGGCGGATCGAATGGTCGAGGAAACAGCCCTGCTGCTTGCGGTCCTCGGGGACCAGCATGACGCCGGCTCGGATCGCGTCGCGCGGCGACTTCAGCTTCAGGGGTTTGTCGTCCAGTCGGATCGCGCCCGAGGCGATGGCGTCGGCGCCGAAGATCAGCCGGGCCAGATCCGTGCGGCCGGCGCCGACCAGCCCCGCCAGGCCGACGATCTCGCCGGCGCGGACTTCCAGGCAGATGTCTTTCAGATAGCCGGGCGCCGAGAGGCGGGGATGGCGCGGTGTCACCTTCTCGACCTTCAGCACCACGGCGCCGGGCGGACCGGCGCGGACGCGGCGGACGAACTCGACCGAGCGGCCGACCATCAGCCGGACCATATCGTCCAGCTCGACCTCGGCGACGTCGCCGCTGGCCACATAGCGGCCGTCACGCATCACCGTATAGCGGTCGCACATGGCCTTCACTTCGGCCAAGCGGTGCGAGACGTAGATGACGCTGACGCCGCGGGCCTTCAGGTCCCGGATGATGGCGTGCAGTCGGTCGACCTCGCGGCTGCTGAGCGCGGCGGTCGGTTCGTCCATGATGATCAGCCTGGCGTTCAGGGTCATCGCCTTGGCGATCTCGACCATCTGCTGCTCGGCCACGGTCAGGCGGCGGACGGGCTCGTCGGGATCCAGCGGCAGGCCCAGCTCGCTCAGCAGGGCCCGGGCGTCGGCCCGCAGCCGAGCCCAGTCGACCAGCCCGAACCGTTTGGGCTCGCGGCCCAGATACATGTTCTCGGCGACACTGAGCTCGGGGAACAGGTTGAATTCCTGATAGATCGTGGCGATGCCCAGCTGCTGGCGGCGCAGGGGCGTGTCGCGCGGATCCAGCGGCTGGCCGTCGAACGTGACGACGCCCTCGTCGGCGGCGTGCGCGGCCGACAGGATCTTGATCAGGGTCGACTTGCCCGCGCCGTTCTCGCCCAGCAGGGCGTGGACCTCGCCGGGCCCCACCGCGAGTCGAACCTGGTCGAGGGCCAGCACGCCGGGAAAGCGCTTGCTGACCTGGCTGACGTCCAGAAGAGCCATGGCGCCGACTACTTCACCTCGGCGATGCGTGAGGCCTCGGCGAGATTGGCGCTGGTGATCAGCACCGGGGTCAGGCTGACGCTCTTGGGCGCCGCGCCGGTCTTGATCTTGGCCACGGCCTGGCGAAGGGCGGTGCGGATCTGCTGGCCGGGGTTCTGCTCCACCGAGGCGACCATCTCGCCGGCCTTGATCCTGGCCAGGGCCTCGGGGATGGCGTCGAAGCCCAGCACCTTGACCTGGTCGGGCTTGAAGCCGGCCGCGCGCACCGCTTCCAGCGCGCCCATGGCCATGTCGTCGTTCAGGCACAGGATCACGTTGGGCGGCGTGTCGTGCATCGAGGTCAGGACGTTCTGCGTGACCGTCAGAGCTTGGTCGCGCTTGGAGTTGGCGGTCTGCTCGGTGACGATCTTGAAGGTGGGGCCGCCGGCGGCCAGGCCGTCATGCACGCCCCTGATCCGTTCGATCGAACTGGAGCTGCCCGGGTCGTTGGTGATCACCACGACGCGCGCGCCGGCGGGATAGGTCTTGACCACCCAGTCGGCCATGGCGCGACCGCCGGCGACGTTGTCGGCCCCGACGTGCGGCACGGGCGTCTTGGCGCCGACGATATTGCGGTCGACCGAGATCACCGTCACGCCCTGCTGGGCCAATTCGTCGGTGGCGGTGGCCAGGGCCTTGGAATCGGTCGGGGCCACGATCACCACCTTGGCGCCCTGCACGGCGGCAGCCTCGAGGTCGGCGATCTGTTTGGCGGAGTTGTTCTGGGCGTCCAACACCTGGACCTTGACGCCCAGCTTGCCGGCCTCGTCCTCGAGCTCGCGGCGCATGGCCACGAAGAAGGGTTGCGACAGGTCGTTGAAGCTGACCACGACCTCGGAGGCGTCCTGGCCGCCGCGCGAACACGCGCCCAGCAGGCCGGCCGTCATCGCCAGTCCGGACACCAGGCCGAAAAAGCATCGGCGCGACGGCAGAGGACGGGTCATGGGGCTCTCTTCCTAATGTCGGATCATCGGATGCTGGGCATCACTCTGGTTTTGGGACAGGTGTATGGAAGGCATATTCCATGTCAAGCCAAGTGAGAAATTGTGTTTCAAAATTGACCGTGGCGAGATACCCGGGCGGGGTGTGAGACGCCCGCAATCCGAGCGTCGCAAACGTCAGCATAGCCCATAACCGAGTTCCGCGAAGCGGGGGCGGCGTTCTATTCCGCGCGTCGCCGCAGGTAGACTTCGGCGATCATCAGGTTGGGGACCCAGGCCAGGAACGAAATGGCGCGGTACCAGGACAGGAAGGGCAGGCCCAAGGCCAGGACCAGCGGCAGATAAAGCCGCAGGGTGACCGCCGCCAATGTCAGGGACCAGGAGCGGATCATCCAGCGGCGGTGGTCGGTGAACCGGCCTTCCAGCGCCGCGCGCCAGCCCAGCAGGTTCACGGCGATCCAGACGAGGGCGAGCACGCCGAAGCCGACCGAGGCGATCGGGCCGGCTTGCGAGCCGGGCGCCAGAACCAGGCCGCCAACGCCGCCGACCAGGCAGCCCAGCACATAGGTCCGGCCGATCCAGCGATGGCCGCGCGTAAGGCGCAGGCCAGGCAGGAACTGCAGCGAGCCCAGCAGCAAGGCGGTGACGGCGCCGGCCACGTGGATCACGAGCCAAGGGGCGCCCAGCGGATTGCCGAGCGCCGCCTTCGGCGTCGTCGGCGGATGCAGCAGGTAGCGGGCGGAATAGAGGGCGATGCCGGCGCTGAGCAGCGCGGCCAGGGTCCAGGCGGCGCGCCGGGTAAGGGTCTTGGTCGGGGGAAGGGTCGTCGTACTCAAGGGATGTCCTCACGGTGGTCTCGCCGAACGTCGTTGCGGCGATCGCGACGGCTCGCTAGGCCTTGCTTCGCGAGCGGCGCCGGCGCTGCGCGAACGGGATCGCGGGATGGGGGACAAGATCGGGAGCGGGCGGCGATGGGCCGTCGACCTGGCGATGCTGGTGGCCGTCGGTTTGCTGATGGGATTCCTGGGGCCGTTCGCGTCCGAGCGTTCGCCGGCGGTGCGCCGCTATGTCTACTGGATGATCTGCATGGTCGGCGGCGGGCTGATCGGCATCATTCTGGATCGCCTGCTGGAGCGGCGCCTGCCCTGGACCTGGCGCCGAACGGCCTTGGTCTCGCTGCTGATGACGCCGCCGGTGTCGCTGCTGGTGCTGATCACCGAGCTCGTCGTGATGAACTGGTGGTCCGGCTGGGACGGCTTCTGGAGGCTGCTGCCCCAGGTGTGGCCGATCTCGCTGGCGGTGATGGCCGTGCGGGCCCTGGTCTGGCGGCCCAGGCCGCACCTGGTGGAAACCCGCACCGTTGTCGAACCGCCCCTGCCCGAAGCCGAGGCGGCGTTCCGCAAGCGGCTGTCGGCCCGGCGGCGCGGGGCGCGGCTGATCGCGATCGAGGCCCACGACCACTATCTGAAAGTCCACACCGACGCCGGCGAGGAGCTGATCACCCTGCGCTTCGCCGACGCCCTGGCGGAGCTGGCCAAGGTTCACGGCTGGCGGGTCCACCGGTCCTGGTGGGTGGCGGCCGACGCGGTCGAGGGCGTGCGCTGGCGACGCGGCTCCGGCGAGGTCCGCCTGGCGGGCGGCCTGCAGGCGCCGGTCAGCCGGACCTATGCGCCGGTGCTGAAAGACGCCGGCTGGTTCTAGGCTCCGCAGGACTCCCGGACGATCAGATCGGTCGGCAGGGTCTCGGGCCGATGGTCGCCGTTCTCGTCGAGGATGCGCGAGACCAACAGGCGGCCAGCCTTGGACGTGTCCTGCTTGATGGTGCTGAGCGCCGGGGTCGACAGGCGGCTCAGCATCATGTCGTCGTAGCCGACGATCGCGACGTCCTGGGGCACCTTCAGTCCGGCCCGCTGCAGGGCGCGGATGGCGCCCAGGGCGATCAGGTCCGACGAGGCGAAGATGGCGTCGAACGTCGCGCCCCGCCGCAGCAGCCGACTGACGGCGGCGTCGGCCGATTCCAGCTCGAAATCGACTGGCAGCACCAGGGACGGCTCGGGCTCCAGCCCGCTTTCGCGCAGCGCATCCAGATAGCCTTCGCGACGCTGGGCCGCCTCGGGATGGGTCTCGCCCAGGAACACGATCCGCTTGCGGCCCAGGCGCGCCAGATGCAGCGTCGCGCGGCGGCCGCCCAGGAAATTGTCCGAGCCGATCGAGCAGTACTTCTGGCCGGGCAGCTGGGCGCCCCAGACCACGAAGCGAGCATCCGTGGCGGCCAACTGGTTGAACGCCTCGTGCAGGTCGCCTTGTCCCAGGAAGATCACGCCGTCGGCCCGGTTGGCGGTCGCGGCGAGATAGAGGTCGTCGTAGTTGGCGGGCGCGGTGTGGCTGACGGTGAAGTCGCAGCCGCGGTCGCGGGCGGCCTCGCCGATATTGGCCAGCAGCTCCAGGAAGAACGGGTGGGCCAGCGGCAGCGGACGGCCATGCGTGCGGGGCAGGACGATGGCGATCGCGCCCGCGGCGCCTAGTGGGCCGGCGGGCATGTAGCGGCGGAACGCGTAGCCTTGCTCCTTAGCCAGGGCCCAGATCTTCTGCTTGGTCTTGGTGCTGATCGAATGGTGATCGTTCAACGCCCGCGACACCGTCGAGACGGAAACCCCGGCCAGGGCCGCGAGGTCTTCAAGCGTGATGTTGTTGCTGTTATCGTTGGCCATCGCGCTCTAGCTAATAAGAAAAAGACCGGACGAGCATGATAGCCGAAAGTGGATGCCGGTTTCGGCGGCTATCATGTTCTAATGTTTGAAACGGAGCCCGTTTATCTATTTCGGATGGCGCATCCGAAATAGACGGGCTCCGCGTCGGGGGAAAAGGAAGCCTTTGCCGGGAGAGCCGCAAGACCTTGCGGGCGTGGTCGAGGCCGCGCCGCCGCCGGCCAAGGCCCGCCTGACTTTCCTTCAGATCTGGAACATGTGCTGCGGCTTGTTCGGCGTGCAGATCGTGTGGGGCCTGCAGAACGTCAATACCAGCCGGATCTTCCAGACCCTGGGCGCGGACGTCAACGCGCTGGCCATCCTGTGGATCGCGGCGCCGATCACGGGTCTCTTGGTGCAGCCGATCATCGGTCACCTGAGCGATCGCACCTGGGGTCCCCTGGGGCGGCGGCGGCCGTACCTGCTGTACGGTTCGATCCTGACGGCGATCGCCCTCGTCCTGATGCCCAACGCCCCGACGGTGCTGAGCGCGAGCTTGGCCCTGTGGCTGCTCACCGCCTCGATCAACATCGCCATGGAGCCGTTCCGGGCCTTCGTCGCCGATTCCCTGCCGGATCAGCAGCGGACCACCGGTTTCGCCATGCAGGTGTTCTTCATCGGGGCGGGGGCGGTGTTCGCCTCGGCGCTGCCATGGATACTGACCCACTGGTTCGGGGTCTCGGGCCAGGCGCTTCCAGGCCGCCTGCCGCCATCGGTCCATGTGGCCTTCTATGTCGGCGGCGTCGGCCTGATGGTCGCGGTGCTGTGGACCGTGTTCACCACGCGCGAGACCCCGCCCGAGGACCTGACCTTGGACGCGCCGGTCATCGCCACGCGGACGCCGTCGCCGGAAACCGTGGCCTGGATGCGCCGCAGCGGCCTGCTGTGGATCTCGGCGGCCGCTATCGTCGGCCTCTGCGCCTTCCTCGGCCACTGGGCGCGCGAGATCTACGTGCTGGCGCTCATGGGCGCGATTTTCGGCGGGGCGCAGCTGGCCTCCAGCTGGCTGCGCGGCCAGGGGCGAACCTCGGTCGGTCTCTTGGAAGTGGTCGAGGACATCGTCCACATGCCGCAGGTGCTCAAGCGCCTGGCGGTGGTGCAGTTCTTCACCTGGTTCGGCCTGTTCGCCCTGTGGATCTACGCCACCCCGGCCGTGACCGCCCGCCACTACGATACGGTCGACGCGGCCTCGGCCGCCTACAACGCGGGGGCTGACTGGGTCGGGGTGCTGTTCGCGGGCTACAACGGCGTCGCGGCGCTGGCGGCGCTGGCCCTGCC
Organism: Caulobacter sp. 1776; assembly: GCF_040545685.1. NCBI lineage: Bacteria > Pseudomonadati > Pseudomonadota > Alphaproteobacteria > Caulobacterales > Caulobacteraceae > Caulobacter > Caulobacter sp. 1776. Next base: position 326,943 of record NZ_JBEPMI010000001.1, on the reverse strand, counting down.
GCTTCTGGCTCGTCGGATCGGACGCCCGGCCAGCCACGCCCTCTGCCTGGCCGTCGGCGCGACCGGCTTCGCCGGCTTCGTGCTGATCGACGATCCGATGCTGCTGTGGATCCCGATCGTCGGTATCGGCCTGGCCTGGGCGTCGATCATGTCTGCCCCGTACGCCATGCTGTCCAGCGCCGTGCCGCCGGGCAAGATGGGCGTCTACATGGGCATCCACAATCTGTTCCTGGTGATCCCGCAGATGGTGGCGGCCACCGTGCTGGGCCCGTTGGTCGCCCATGTGCTGGGCGGCCAGGCGATCCTGGCCCTGGCTCTGGCCGGCGGCGCCTTCGCCGTGGCGGCCGCCCTGGCCTTGACCGTCCGCGATCACGCCGAACGCGGCTGACCTGACGATGTCAGTCGCGGCGGCGACGCAAACCTTGCGCTGGAGGATGGCGAGTCCGGTCATCGAGCGCCACTATTCACGCCGCGCAAAAATTGCGCAACAGGTTTGCGCCAAACCCGCCTAAAGCCCGTAAGCCAAGGGCTTTGCGTGATATTGCACGACTATTTGCGTAAATTTCCGTAACGTTGCTATTGCAAGCGGCGCAAGTTCGCGCAAAAACGGCGCAACATCGGTAGGGCGACGGCGATGGCGACGTCGACCGCGCGCCTCCGGTGGAGCGAAAATTACGCAAAAATTGCGTGAAGCGCGGAGCGGTGCGTGAGCGCCGGGGGAAACGAAGGAGGGATCCGCGCCGATCGGCGCACGGTGGGCGTCCGAACGCAAAGCGCGGCGGGACGGTCCGAAACCCAACAAGAAGCAACGCCGCGCCGGCTCGATCGGTGAGCGGGCGTGGACCGAGGACAAGACCCGCGATCAGGCGCGGGCGAACAAGACGTTAGGGAGCAGAGGGATGAGGAAGTTCGATTTCGGCCCAGGCCGGAAGACCGTCCTGCGGGGGACTGTTTCGCTGGTGGCGCTCTGCGCGCTCGGTGTGGCTGGCCAGGCCTATGCGCAGGAGACCGCCAAGAGCGACCCGACCGACACTGTCGATGAGGTCGTCGTGGTCGGGGTGCGCAAGTCGCTGGAGACCGCGCAGAACATCAAGAAGAATTCCGACACGGTGGTCGACTCGATCACCGCGACCGACATCGGGGCCTTCCCCGACAAGTCGGTGGCCGAGGCGCTGCAACGCGTGCCCGGCATCACCGTCTCGCGCCTGCAGTCCAGCGACGACAGCTCGCACTTCTCGGCGGAACCGGCCAGCGTGCTGATCCGCGGCCTGACCCAGGTGCGCACCGAGTTCAACGGCCGCGACAGCTTCTCGGCCGACGCCAATCGCGGTCTGAACTTCAACGACATCTCGCCGGAGCTGATGGCCGGCGTCGACAGCTACAAGAACCAGACGGCCGAGATGATCGAGGGCGGCATCGCCGGCACGGTCAATCTGCGCACCCGCCTGCCGTTCGACAGCAAGGGACAGGTGGTCTCGATCACGGCCAAGGCCAACTACGGCGACAAGTCCGAGAAGGTGACCTACGAGTATTCGGGCATCATCTCGAAGACCTGGGACACCAGCATCGGCCGCATCGGTCTGCTGGCCGACTACGCCAATTCGCACGTCCTGACCCAGACCGAAGGCGTGGTCATGCAGCGCCTGGGCACGTTCTGCTCGGCCGGATACCAGGACGCCAGCGGCAAGCCGATCGTCAAGTCGGACGGGACGATCGCCTGTACGGCCAATCCGTACGGCGGGTCGAGCTGGGTGTTCATCCCCGACCAGGTCAACTACTCGCAGGTCGTCTACGACCGTAAGCGGCACGGCACGGCCCTGGCCTTCCAGTACGAGAACAACGAAGGCAACGTCCGCTTCTCGGCCCAGTACAACGACAGCTACTACAAGAACGCCTGGCTCGAGCGCAGCGTGAACGTCGGCATGTTCGGCCTGTGGGCCTCGCCGGCCTTCTCGCCGCAGACGACCGCGTTCATCGCCCCGGCGGCGGGGACATCGGCCTTCACCTTCGGCGCCGACGGCATGCTGACCTCGGGCGTCCTGACCCAGCCGACCGGCGACTGGGGCGGCAGCACGGCCGACAACATCGCCCGGGGTTCCGCCGTCCCCGGCCTGCCGTTCGTCAACTATTGCGGCGCTGGCGCGCCGGCCTGCGCCACCCAGCGCGAGGGCCTCTACATCGAGAACCAGGCCCGGAACTTCAACCACTCCGAGGGCACCAAGGACTTCTCGATGCACCTGGACTGGGATGTCAGCGACAAGCTGAAGACCAGCTTCGACAGCCAGTACATCAAGGCCGACACCAACAACTACGACATCCTGGTCGCCAACCGGACGATGGCCGACGCCAAGTACCAGGTGAACAAGGACGGCACGCCGCAGATCACCCTGCTGCCGGGCTCGAACGTCAACTACGCGCCGGGCGGCCTGGCCAACCCGCACAATTACTGGATCCCGTTCATCCAGGATCACTACGAAGACAACGACGCCAAGGAGCTGGCCCTGCGCGCCGACGCTGAATACAGCTTCGGCAATGGCGGCTGGCTGAACTCGCTGAAGGTGGGCGTGCGCTATGCCGACCGGAAGCAGAACGTCCGCTACTCGACCTACAACTGGTCGCCGGTGGCCGCGCCGTGGAACTGCAATGGCCCGGGCTTCAATGTCGACAACACCGCCCCGACCCCGTACCCGGCCGCCTGCGGCCGCACCGACACCTTCAAGGGCTACGGCGCGGGCATCTGGACCACGGCCGGCCTCGGCGACTTCTACAACGGCAAGGTGTTCCCAAACGGCGACATGGTTTTCCTCAGCAAGGATACGCTGGCGGACCACGACGGGCTGATCAAGGCGCTCTCCGGCAAGACGACCAACTCGCCGATGCAGTGGACCCCGCTGTGCGAGCGCACGACCAATACCGAGGGCTGCTTCATCCCGCCCGAAATGCTGAAGGTCGAGGAGAAGACCAAGGCGGCCTACGCCATGCTGCGCTTCGGCGGTGACGGGGCCACCATCTTCAATGGCGTCGGCGTGACGGGGAATGTCGGCGTCCGTTACGTCCACACCGAGCTGGAGAGCTCGGGCGGCGTGGCGTTCCCGACCAACACCTGGTACGCGACCGCGGGGGCCACGCCGTGTTCAGCGCCCCTGGCGCCTGGAACGGTGACCAACATCTCGTGCTGGCTGAAGCCCGAGTTGCTGGCCTTCTCGAACGGCGGCTCGTCGCTGAACGAATTCGGCAAGTCGCATGACAACTGGCTGCCCAGCTTCAACATCCGCTTCGGCCTGACCGACAAGCAGTTCGTTCGCTTCGCCGCCTCGCGCGCCCTGTCGCGACCGGACTTCGGCCTGCTGCGCAACTTCGTCGGCGTGCAGTCGCCGGCGATCAATGTGACGCCGGACTCGCCGTTCGTGATCTGGAACGACCCGGCCGGCCCGCATACCGCGGCCAACGTCAAGGGCTATAACTTCCAGTTCAACGCCGACTCCGGCTACGCGGCGCTGAAGCCGATCACGGCCGACCAGTTCGACGTGACCTACGAGAACTATTTCACGCCCAGCAGCTCGTTCACGGCGGCGGTGTTCTACAAGAAGCTGAACGGCAGCATCGCCTACGGCGAATTCCTGCGCTCGTTCACCAACAACGGCGCGACGCAGAACGTGCTGGTGCGGGGCCCGCGCAACGGCGACGGCGGCGGCGAGCTGAAGGGCTTCGAGCTGGCCTACCAGACCTTCTTCGACTTCCTGCCGGGGATCTGGAGCGGCCTGGGCATGCAGGCCAACTGGACCCACACCAAGCAGTCGGGGATCAGCAACTCCAATCTCGCCAACCAGCCGGGCTACGCGGCGGGTGGCACCGTCGCCTTCGGCGGCGGCCTGCAGGTCAACGGCGCGGTCATGGACAGCCACCGCCTCGCCGGCATCTCGGACAACGCCTACAACATCGTGGGCCTGTACGAGAAAGGCCCGATCGCCATGCGCCTGGCCTACAACTGGCGCTCGGCCTTCCTGACCAACAACCTCGACTGCTGCATCGGCATGCCGATCTACCAGAAGGCCGCCGGCTTCCTGGACGGTTCGGTCCGCTGGTCGGTCAACGACAAGATCGAGGTCTCGCTGGAAGGCTCGAACCTGCTCAACACCACCTCGGTGTTCCAGCAGCAGGTGTTCGGCGATACCGGCCTGACGCCTGGCGCCAAGGCCGTGAAGAAGGACACCGGCTGGATCCGCAACGACCGTCGCGTCCAGTTCGGCGTGCGCTTCAAGTACTAGGGGCGAGAGGCCCGGCGCCGCGGCGTTCGTCGCGGCGCCGGACTCCATTGAGGTCCGAGCATGCGGACAGACGAAAACACCTTCAGGGTCGTCATCGTCGGCGGAGGCACGGCGGGCTGGATGTGCGCGGCGGGCATGTCGCGCCTGCTGGACCCGCGCGACTACGCCATCACCCTGGTCGAGTCCGACGAGATCGCGACCGTCGGCGTGGGCGAAGCGACCCTGCCGCACATCAAGACCTTCAACGACATGCTGGGTGTCGACGAGGTCCAGTTCATGCGCGAGACGCAGGGGACCTTCAAGCTCGGCATCGAGTTCCGGAACTGGGGCCGGCAGGGCGACGCCTACGTCCACCCGTTCGGCGCGTTCGGCGAGCCGTGGGCGGGCGTCGACTTCCAGCATCACTGGACGCGGGCGGAGCGCAACGGCCTGAACCCCGCGCCACTGCAGGACTACTCCTATGCGGTGGTCGCCAGCCGGGCGGCCGCTTTCGAGTTTCCGAACGAGGACCAGAAGTCGATCCGCTCGACCTATGCCTATGCCTATCATTTCGACGCCGGCCTCTACGCGGCGTTCCTGCGGCGATGGTCGACCGCGCGGGGCGTGGCCCGCGTCGAGGGCATGGTCACCGACATCGCCCAGGACGGCGCGTGCGGCCACGTCACGGGCCTGACCCTGAAGTCGGGCGAGCGCGTCCAGGGGGACCTGTTCATCGACTGCACCGGCTTCCGTTCGCTGTTGCTGGGTGGGTTGATGAAGGCCGAATGGGAGGACTGGACCCAGTGGCTGCCGTGCGATCGCGCCTTGGCGGTCCCGTGCGCCAGAGCCGGCGAGTTCAGCCCCTACACCCGCTCCACCGCCCAGGAGGGCGGCTGGATTTGGCGCATCCCGCTGCAACATCGCACCGGCAACGGCTATGTGTTCTCCAGCGCCTTCATGGACGAAGATCGAGCCCGCGACACCCTGCTGGCTCAGCTGGATGGCCCGGCTCGGATGGAGCCCAAGCTGCTGCGCTTCGCCGCCGGTCGCCGCAGGGCCGGCTGGACCGGCAATGTCGTGGCCATGGGCCTGGCCAGCGGCTTCCTGGAGCCCCTCGAGTCGACCAGCATCTTCCTGATCCAGGCGGCGGTGATCGATCTGATCAATCTGATGCCGACCCGGCGAACGGGCATGGATCCGCGCCTATCGGCGGAGTTCAACCGGCTGTTCGAAATCCAGTACGACCGGATCCGCGACTTTCTCATCCTGCACTATCGCCTGAACCAGCGCGTGGGACAGCCGCTGTGGGATCACGTGCGGACGATGGAAATCCCCGCCAGCCTGGAGGAGACGTTGGCCCTGTGGGAGGGCCGCGCCTACCTGCCGGATTACAGGTACGGGCTGTTCTCGCGCGACAGCTGGTTGTCGGTGCTGGAAGGGCAGGGGCTCATGCCGCGCGCCTACGACCGCCTGGCCGAGGCCATGCCGCTGGACGTGCTGGGCGCCAAGCTGAAGGATCTCGAGACGCGGATCGCCGCCAATGTGGCGACCATGGCCTCGCATGCCGACTTCGTGGCGCGGTATTGTCCGGGGGGCGCCGAGCCCGCGCCCTTGAAGGCGGTGGCGCAATGACCGGCGGGCCCGACAAGGTCGTGGTCGTGGGTCGCGACGCGCCGTTGTGGCTGTCCGCCGCCGTCCTGCGCGTCGCGCTGGAGCCGGCCGGGGTGGCGGTCACGGCGGTGGAGCTGCCCAGCCGGCTGACGTCCGCCAGCGTCCATGCCACCCTGCCGGCGCTGGAGGCCCTGCATGTCCAACTGGGCCTCGACGAGTCGGCGCTGTTGCGGATGGTTGGCGGGACGTTCTCGCTCGGGGGCAACTTCACCGACCTGGCGGGCAAGGCGCCCGCCTTCTTCCACGCCCATGGGACGCACGGCGCGTCGATCGATGGCCGCGACTTCTTCGCTTACTGGCTGAAGGCGCGAGAACTGGGCCTCAACGCCGAGTTCGCGGACTTCTCGCTGACCGCCGCGGCGGCGCGGCATGGCCGCTTCGTGCTGCAGGACGACGAGATCGAGATCTTCGGGCGCTGCGAGTACGGCTATCACCTGCCCGCCCAGGCCTATGCCGGCGTGCTCAAGAGCCTGGCCGTCCGCCGAGGTGTTGAAACGTATCGGTCGGTGAGCGTTTCCGCTGAGCACGGCGAGGGCGGCGACGTGATCGCGCTCAACCTCGACGAAGATCGCAGGGTTGTCGGCGACCTTTTCATCGACACCACCGCCGAGGCCCTGCTGATCGGCGGCGCGCTGGGCGTCGGCCGGGAGTCCTGGCGCGAGGTCTTTCCGGCGGATCGCGTGCTGACCGCGGTCGCGCCGGCCTTCGCCTCGATCCCGGCCTATGGCGAGGTTCGCGCCTGGGCCAGGGGCTGGACGGCCTTGCACCCGACCCAGAACCGGGCCCACATCGTCCAGGCTTACGCTGGTGATCTGTGTACGGATGAAGAAGCGCTGCAAGCCGCTAGCGCCGCCTCCGGCCTGCCCCTGAAGGACGCCTCGGTGGCCATCTCCGACCCTGGCCGGAGGCTGTCGGCCTGGGCGCGCAACGTCGTCGCGATCGGCGAGGCGGCTTGCGCCTTCGATCCGCTGCACGGCGTCGAGCTGCACGCGGTGCAGGTGGGCCTGGTCCAGCTGCTCGGCCTGTTCCCGGTCTCCGCCGAATGGCGGTTCGAGCGGGGCGCCTACAACAGGGCCATGCGCGAGCGGTTCGAGCGGGTGCGCGACTTCCAGCAGCTGCACCATGTCCTGAACCGCTACGGCGTTTCGGATTTCTGGAGCTTGGCCCGCCAGGCGACGCCGTCGCCCGACCTGGCTCATATGATCGCTCTGTTCCGCGCCCGAGGCGACATCGCGCCGTTCGAGCACCAAAGCTTTCCGGACGACAGTTGGCGGGCGCTGTTCGTCGGCCACGGCGTCACGCCCGACAGCCATGCGCCCCTGATCGACACCACCGCGCCGGAGCTGATCAAGCACGAGTTCCGCCGCATCCTGTCTTTCATCAAGAGCCAGGTCGAACGCCAGCCAACCCACGACCTCTATCTGGAAAGCTTCTGCGGTCGAACGCCGCCGGAGGTCGCCCTTGGATAGCGGTCTCGCTATTGATCCCGCCTTGAGCCTGGAGGCCCTGCCGCGCGTGGCCGCCGTCGCCGCGCCGTCGCCGGAAGCCTTCGAGCGCCTGATCGCGGCCGAAGCGCCGGTGGTGATCAAGGGCTTGGTCGACGCCTGGCCCGCCTTGGCGGCCGGTCGCTCGCCGGGGACGATGAACGCCTATCTCAAGGCCATGGACAGTGGCCTGCCGGGCCCGGTCATGGAAGCGCCGGCCAGCAGCCGGGGCCGGTACGCCTATGGCCCCGACCTGCGCGAGTTCAGTTTCTCCAAGCGCAACGCCGGGATCAGCCAAGCCCTGGACCGGATCGAGGCCTTGCTGGGCCAACCCGACGCGCCGTTCGTGGCCATCCAAATGCTGCCCCTGGCCACCCATATGCCCGAGTTCGTGCGGCAGAACCCGATGCCGCTGGTCTCGGCCAAGGTCATGCCGCGCCTTTGGGTCGGCGGGCCGCTGCGGACCCAGACCCACAACGATCGCGACCACAATCTGGCCTGCGTGCTCTCCGGCCGCCGGCGCTTCGTGCTGTTCCCGCCCGAGCAAGTCAGCAACCTCTATGTCGGCCCATTGGAGAATCCACCGCCGCTGTCGCTGGTCGATCCGGAAGGGCCGGACCTGGCCCGCTTCCCCCGCTATCGCGACGCCTACGCCGCCGCCCGCGTGGCGTGGCTGGAGCCCGGCGACGCCCTCTTCATGCCCAAGCACTGGTGGCACCACGTCACTTCGCTCGAACCTTATAACGCCATGGTCAACTACTGGTGGGGCGACACGGCCGTCGGGCTGGAGCGAGCGGTCGATGTCTTCCAGATCGCCCTGCTGGCCCTGAAGGATCTCCCGCCGGGCGAGAAGGCCTATTGGCGCGAGATGTTCGCGGCCTACGTGTTCGGTGAGCGCGGCGAGGCGACGGCGCACATCCCCGAAGGCCTGCGCGGCGCGCTGGGGACTCTGAGCTCCGTCCAGCGCACAGCCCTGAAGCAGCAGCTGAGGATGGCCGTGCTGAGGTCGCCGACATGAGCGTCGCGGCCGCCGTCAAACCCTTGCTGCTCGCGCCCAACATCAGCGTCCGCCTGCGCCATGTCGGCCAGGAGCGCCAGCCGCTGCTGGTGGTCGACGACGTGCTGGCGGACCCGTGGGCCATGGTCGACGCCGCCCGCGCCGCCGAGTTCTACCGGCCGCCGCACACCCACTATCCAGGCCTGAACGCCAATCTGCCCGAAGCCTACTACCGCACGGTGGTCACCGCCCTTCGCGGCCCAATCGAAGCGGCGTTCGACGTATCCGCCAGCGCCGTGCTGAAGTTCTTCGGCTTTTTCGCCCTGGCCACCACGCCAGTCGAGGCCGCGACCCCGGTCCAGACCCTGCCGCACCTGGATGCGCCCGACCCGGACCGCCTGGCCATGGTCCACTATTTCTGCCGGGGCGCGTTCGGCGGCACGGGCTTCTTCCGCCACCAAGCCACCGGCTTCGAGTCGGTCGACGCCGCGCGCCAGGACGCCTACGCGGCCGCCGTCCAAGCCGAACTGGCCGAGGGCCGCACGACCTTCGCTGGCGCGGACACGCCCGGTTACGACCTGATCGACGCGGTCGAAGCCGTGTTCAACCGGCTGATCGTCTATCGCGGCCACGTGCTCCACGCCGGCCTGCTGGGTCGGGGCGGCGGCGCGGCCGATCCCGCCATTGGCCGTCTGACGGCCAATGGCTTCATCGAGGCGGTCCAAGTTCTCCCCCCTGCGTCCCGGCCCCTTTCCTGCGGAGCCGGGGCGCCCTTTTCGAAAGAGACCGTCCGATGAGCTTACGAACCCTCGCCCTGCTGGCCGTCCTGGCCTCCCCGGCGATCGCTCAAGCCGCGGAACGCGAGTGCGCCCAGTCGCCGGGCAAGGTGATCGAGGTGTGCGTCTTCACCCGAGATGGCCAAGCCCTCTACGAGGTGAGCAAGGGCGGCAAGGTCGTACTGGCGCCGGCCCCGATGGGCCTGTCTTTCGCCGGCGAGCCGCAGGCGCGGATCAGCGGAATCACCGCCGCAAAACGCTCGGCCTCGGACACCACCTGGGAGCAGCCCTGGGGCGAGCAACGGGTCATCCGCGACAACCACGCGGAGCTGACCGTATCGCTGGCCGGCGACACGCCGCTGAACAAGAGTTTCGACGTCACCTTCCGGCTGTTCGACGACGGTCTGGGCTTTCGCTACGCCTACACGGCCGTTCCCGCCGCGCAGGCCGTCTCGGTTGTCGACGACCGCACCGAGTTCAAGCCCGTCGGGGCTTATGACGCCTGGTGGTACGAAGCCCTGGGCCAGGAACGCGACGAGTATCTCTACAAGCAGACCGACGCTCGCCGCATCACCCTGGCCGAGACGCCGCTGACGATGCGCCAAAGGAATGAGGGAGAGCTGGGCGGGCTGCACCTGTCGTTCCATGAGGCCGCCCTGGTCGATTTCCCCTCGATGCTGCTCGCCGGCGATGGAGCCGGGACCTACAAGGCCAAGCTGATGCCGTGGCCGGACGGAACCCTGGCCAAGAAGACCGGCGCCTTCATCACGCCCTGGCGCACCGTCCTGATCGGCGATAGCGCCGGGGCCCTGGCCGACAGCCGCATCGAGCTGAACCTCAACGAACCCAGCAAGCTGACCGACACCTCATGGATCAAGCCGGGCAAGTACGTCGGCGTCTGGTGGGAGATGCACCTGCAGCGCTCGACCTGGGGCAGCGGCCCGATCCACGGGGCGACCACCGAGAACACGAAGCGCTACATCGACTTCGCCGCCAAGTACGGCTTCGACGGCGTGCTGGTCGAAGGCTGGAACAAGGGGTGGGACGGCGACTGGATCGCCAACGGCGACAAGTTCAGCTTCACCGAGGCCTATCCCGACTTCGACCTAAAAGCGGTCACCGACTACGGCAAGGCCAAGGGCGTCAAGCTGATCGGCCACAACGAGACGGCCGGCGCGGTGCCCAACTACGAGGCCCAGCTGGAGGACGCCATGAAGCTCTACGAGAGCGTCGGCGTCTCGCAGGTCAAGACCGGCTATGTTCGTCATAGCGGCACGATCCTCGACCAGGACGGCCAGCAGCAGTGGTTCGCCGGCCAGTACATGGTCCGCCACAATCTGCACGTCGCCGAGGTCGCGGCCCGCCACAGGATCTCGATCGACGCCCACGAGCCGGTCAAGGACACCGGCCTGCGCCGCACCTGGCCCAACATGCTGAGCCGCGAGGGTGCGCGGGGGCAGGAGTTCAACGCCTGGGGCGATCCGACCAACCCGCCCGAGCACACGGTGATCATCCCGTTCACGCGGATGCTGGCCGGGCCGATGGACTTCACGCCGGGGATCCTAGACGTCGTCCACGGCAAGACCGAGCTGACCCGGCGCGGTCAGTCGACCATCGCCACCCAGCTGGCTCTCTATGTCGTGCTCTACAGTCCGATCCACATGGCCGCCGACCTGCCGGAGAACTACGAGGCCCGACCGGACGCCTTCCAGTTCATCCGCGACGTACCGACCGACTGGGAGACCTCGAAGACCCTGCAGGGGCAGATTAGCGACTATATCGTCGTCGCTCGCCAGCAGCGTGGAGCCAAGGATTGGTACCTGGGCGCCCTGACCGACGAGCAGCCGCGCAAGCTGACCCAGAAGCTGGACTTCCTGGCGCCGGGCAAGCGCTACGAGGCGCAGATCTATCGCGACGGTCCCTGGGCCGACTTCCGCACCAACCCGAGCGCCCTGACGGTCGAGAAAAGGATCGTCACCGCCAAGGACAGCCTCGACTTCGACATGGCCGCCGGCGGCGGGACCGCCGTGCGCTTAAAGGCCCTCGACTAAAGTTTTTACGCAACAGGTCGAGCGCGAGTTGGGAAACCCGCGCTCGACGACCGTCCAAAGCAATTGTCGCGCGGCCCGGGGCTCTGTAAGCAGGCGCCTTGCTGGTCGCCGCGAGGCGCTAAGGAAGGTCGCGAATGCCGAGTCCCTTGATGGCGGCGCTAAAGGATGTGGGAGACGGGATCCGTCTCGCGCCCCTGTGGTGGCGGCTCGGCCTGGACCAGACGGCGTCGCGCTTCCAGCGTTCGATCCTGGGTCCGTTCTGGATGGCCTGCAACCTGCTGGTCGTCGCCTTCGCCCTGGCTTTCCTGGTCAGCGCCCTGATGGGCGCGGACATCATGGGGAGCTATCCGCAGGTGGTGGCCGGCCTATTGGCCTGGTCACTGGTCGGAACCGCCATGGCCGAGGCCCAGGCGATCTTCCTCTACAATGCCGGCCTGATGCAGAGCCAGCGCCTGCCTTTGACCTTCTATGTCTTCCTGCACGCCCAGAAGGCCGCGACGAACTTCCTGTTCCAGCTGATCGCCTTCTGGACGATGATGCTGCTGCTCCACAGATTTTCGGTTCCGCATTGGACGCTGATCCCCGCGCTGATCGTGATCCTGCTGATCGTTTGCATTCAGGGCTTCATCATCGCCATTCCCTCGACGCGTTTCCGCGACGTGGCGTACATGATGAGCTACGTGGTCCAGTTGCTATTCTATGTGACGCCCGTGTTCTGGACGGCCGACCATCTGAGCCCCAAGGCGCGCAGGATGGTCGAACTCAATCCATTCGCCCATCAGGTCGAGTTGCTGCGCGCGCCGCTGACCGGCCATGCTCCGGCCATGATCGACTGGTGGTGGACGCTGGGCACGACCGGCGTCTTGGCGGTGGTCGCGCTGACGCTGCTGGCCATGTTCCGCAAGCGCGTGGTCTTCTGGCTGTAGGAGCAGGGCGATGACGCACCGGATCAAGCTGACGAACGTCGACCTCGACTACTTCGTCTACAGCCTACGCTCGCAGTCGCTGCGCAGCGCCGTGTTCAACCTGGCGGTCGGCGGCAAGATGTACAAGGCCGCCGGCGACGTCGCCGCGGTCAAGGCGCTGTCGGACATCAACCTCGAGATCGTCGAAGGCGACCGCATCGCCCTCGTCGGCCACAACGGCTCGGGCAAGACCACCCTGCTGAAGGTGATCGCCGGCATCTATTCGCCGACGCGCGGCGAGCTGGAGATCGACGGCGACATCACCTCGATGATCGCCATCAACGCCGGCATCGACATGGAGGCCACCGGCCTTCGCAACATCCACAAGCTGGGTCTGATGCGCCGCCTGTCGCGCAAGGTGATCGACAGCCGCGTGGATGCGATCGCCGAGTTCTCGGGCCTTGGCGACTTCCTGCACCTGCCGGTCCGCACCTATTCGGCCGGCATGCTGGCGCGCCTGATGTTCTCGGTCGCCACCGAGTTCGAGGCCGACATCCTGGTGCTGGACGAGTGGCTCAGCGCCGGCGACGCGGCCTTCGTGCAGAAGGCCGGTCAGCGCATGCACCGGATGGTCGAGGACGCCAAGATCATGGTCATGGCCACCCACGACCACGATCTGGTCCGCCGCGTCTGCAACCGTGTCTGTGAGCTGCAGGCTGGCCGCATCGTCTTCCTCGGCTCGACCGAGGACTGGTTGGCCCACCGGGAATCCCAAGTCGCATGAACGCCCCCGCCCGCCTGCTCGCCCACGAAGACGTCCAGGGCGATGGCTCCGACGCCTGGATCGCGCGCCTGAAGCGCTCGGTCGCCGAGCGCGCCCAGGACGGTCTGGTGTTCCCGGACTTCCCGTCGCCTGAGATCCAGCGGCAATTCGTCGGCTCGGCCTATGAGGACGCGCTTGACGAGGCCGGTAAGTTCTACGCCTTCGCCCAGGAGAGCATGGGCGACCGCGCCTACAAGCGGTCCAGCGGCAAGGGTTATCTGGACTTCGGCTGCGGCTGGGGGCGGATCGGTCGCTTCTTCCTGCGCGACTTCCAGGCCGAGGATATGGTCGGGGTCGACATCGATCCGGGCATGGTCGCCTTCTGCGCCAGCGCCAACCTGCCGGGACGGTTCGAGACCATCGTCAACGGCCAGCCGCTGCCGTTCGCGGACGGGGCTTTCCGCCTGATCACCGCCTATTCGGTGTTCACTCACCTGCCGCCGCCGCTGTTCCGCGCTTGGCTGGCCGAACTGCTGCGCGTGCTGGCTCCGGGCGGCCAGCTGGTGTTCACGGTTGAGCCGCCGCGCTTTCTCGACATGGTCGAGGCCATCCGGCCGGATTCGGACAACGCTTGGATGGCGGCGCTGTCGGTCTTCAAGGATCGCCTGCCGCAGCTGCGCGCCGATCTCGCCAACGAGGGCATCGCCTACCTGCCGTCGGGCGGTGGCGACTACCGCGGACCGGACGTCTATGGCGAGACGGCGGTCACCGCCAAGTTCGTGGCCAAACAGGCCGCGCCGTACGGCGGCGAGGTGGTGCGCTACGTCGACGATCCGGCGCGCTTCTGGCAGGCGGCGGTGGTCATCCGCAAGCGCGACCCCAACGCGCCGCGTGGCTTCCTCGCGCGGCTGATGGCCCGCCTCTCGGGCAAGGCATGACGGCCGGCCTGCCAACTGGCCTGAAGCCCGGCCGCGATGTCGCGGTTCAGGGCCTCGACGCCGAGGGCCGGACGGTCCTGGCGGCGGCTGGCGGCGACCCGCAGATGATCTGGACCCCAACCCGCGCCGAGCGGACGGGTCTGCGCGCGGCCAAGGCCGTGCGGATCGATCTCAAGCTCGAGGCCGTCGACGGCCAGCTGGTCGGTCCGGCCCTCTACGCCGACTGGGGTGACGGTTTTTCGGAGGACTCCTACACCCGCTTGAAGGCCGGCCCGGACGGCTGGTTCGCCTCGCTGCCGGCCCGCAGCTGGCAGCTGACCGGCGTGCGCCTGGATCCGTCGGAAGGCGCGTGCACGTTCACCGTCGCGGACTTCAAGGTCACGCGCATCGGCGACCTGGGCAAGGATCCGCGCGGCCTGAAGGGCGCGGCGATCCAGGCGATCAAGCCGCTGCTGGGGCCGCTGCGCAAGCCGGCTGGCGCGGTCTGGCGGCGAGGACGCGCCGCGTTGGGCCGGACGCGGGCGACGCGTCCGAGCGGCGGCGACACGGGTCCTTTGCGCGCCGCCTACACCCACGCGATACAAGTCTCGAAGAACCTGCGTAGCCCGCACTATGCCGCCCCGATCGCCGCGCCGATCGTCCTGCCGGCCGAGGCGCCGAAGGTGGTGGCCTTCTACCTGCCCCAGTTTCATCCGTTCCCGGAGAACGACGCCTGGTGGGGCAAGGGCTTCACCGAGTGGACCAATGTCTCCAAGGCCCAGCCGCAGTTCCTGGGCCACTATCAGCCGCGCCTGCCGGCCGATCTCGGCTTCTATGACCTTCGCCAGCGCGAGGTGATCGCCCAGCAGATCGACCTGGCCAAGGGGGCGGGCGTCCACGCCTTCTGCTTCCACTACTACTGGTTCGCCGGCAAACGGCTGCTGGAAAGGCCGATCGAGCTCTTCCTGGCCGACCCGACCCTGGACCTGCCGTTCGCCCTCTGCTGGGCCAACGAGAACTGGACCCGGCGCTGGGATGGCGACGAGAGCGACATCTTGATGGGCCAGGACCACTCGCCGGAGGACGACGAGGCCGTGTTCGAGGACATGGCCCGCTACATTCGCGATCCGCGCTACCTGAAGGTCGGCGGCAAGCCTGTGCTGGTGCTGTATCGCCCGGAGATCCTGCCGGATTCCAAGGCCACCACCGACCGCTGGCGGGCGCAGGCGCGGGCCATGGGCGTCGGCGAGCTGCATTTGCTGTGCACCACGGCCTTCGGTTTCCAGGACCATGCCGGCCACGGCTTCGACGGGATCATCGACTTCCCGCCGCACGCCATCGTCGAGGGCGAGATCACCAAGTCGGTGACGCCGCTGCACCCGAACTTCACCGGCAAGGTCTACGATTACCCGACCGTGGTTCAGCACAAGCTGGACGAGCTCTCCCAGGCCGGCGCCGCCTTCGTGCCGGGCGTGATGCCGGGCTGGGACAACCAGGCCCGCAAGCCCTGGGCCGGCCACGCCTTCCACGGCGCCGATCCGGAGAGCTATCTGCATTGGCTGTCGGGCGCCCTGAAGCACGCGGACACAAAGCATCCCGAGGGCCAGGGGCTGGTCTTCGTCAATGCCTGGAACGAGTGGGGCGAGGGCGCCTATCTGGAGCCCGACCGCTGGTTCGGCCACGGCTATCTGCACGCGACCCGCACCGCGCTCGGCGCCTATCTGCCGCGGCTGACCGACGCGCACCCGCTGGTCGCCGAGGCCCAGGCGGGGTTCGCCAAGCGCGCCGAGGCGGTGACCTTGCTGCATCTGTTCTATCCGGAACTGATCGACTGGTTCGCCGAGCGCCTGGCCGCGACCGCCGACGTGCTGGACCTGATGATCACCGTGCCCGAAACCTGGAGCGAGACGGATCTGGCCCGGGTTCGCGCCGCCCTTCCGACCGCGCATCTGGCCATCGCCGAGAACCGCGGGCGTGACATCCGACCGTTCGTCGAAGCCCTGCGCCGGGCGCGGGCCCTGGGCTATTCGGTGTTCTGCAAGCTGCACTCCAAGCGCTCACCGCACCGCGCCAAGGGCGACCAGTGGCGGGCCGAGCTGGTCGACGGCCTGCTGGGTGGCGAGGCGGCGGCCCTGGCCCTGCGCGCCTTCGCCCAGGATCCGAAACTGGGCCTGCTGGCCTCGTCGGAGGCGCGGATGCGGATCGGCGATCCGGACGTCATGGACAACAACCGCGCCACCGTGGATCGGCTCGCGGCCCGCATGGGCCTCAAGCCGCGGCCCGAAACGCCGTTCGCGGCCGGCTCGATGTTCTGGGGACGTACGGAAGCGTTCGCGCCGCTGTCCGACCTGACCGACGCCGAGATCGGCTTCGAGCCCGAACTGGGCCGCGTCGATGGCACGACGGCCCACGCGATCGAGCGGCTGACCGCCGCCATCGTCGCCCGCGCCGGCTACCGCGCGAGTTTCGAGCTGTGAGCAGGCTGACCCGCCTTGTCGGCCGGGTGGGCCGCAAGCTGAAGACCTTGGTTCCAGAGGCCCCGCCGCCAGAGGGTGTCCCGCTGACGGTCGTGGAGGAGGCCCAGACCCTGGTCCGCGTCGCCGATCCGTTGGCGGGGGCGCCGAATGTGATCGGGCCGGTGGTCGAGGCCGCGATCCTCGGCGACGCCGAGGCGCGCGCCTCGCTCGAGGGCAAGAGCGGCGGGGTCGATGTCCCGGGCTGGGCGGACGGCGCCGGCGGCGCCCTGCGCTCGGCCGTCGACCTGGCGCGGGTCAAGGACGTCTGGCATGCGCCGGCCTTCGGGGCGGTGTTCGACGATGCCGGGCAGGTCTTCAGGAGCACGGTGCACGAGGCGCTGTACCTGACCCCGACCCTGGCGGCCCTGCCGCACACGCGACGCGAGGGCGAGGTCACCGTGTTCTCAGCCCCGGCCGAGGCGCCGATCATCCCGCGCGCCACGGTGTTCATGGCCTGGGGCGGCCTGCACAACTACGGCCACTTCCTGATCGACTGCCTGCCGGCCTTGTTGGCGGCCGAGCATGCTGGGGCGCTGGAGGCCTTCCCGGCCGTCAGCCCGCCGCTGCTGCCCTGGCAGGCAGAGCTCCTGACCCTGCTGCTGGGCGCCGACGCGCCGATGCCAACGGTGATCGACGCCCCCGTGGCGCGTCTGGATGAGGCGGTATTCGCCACGCCCATGGATCACTTCCTGCATGCGCCCGGCCCGCCGCTGGACGCCGTGCGCGAGCGGATCCTGGCCGCCGCGGCGGTTCCGTACGACCCGGGCGCGCCGAAGCGGATCTATGTCAGCCGTCTAGGCTCGCTGAAGCGGGTGCTGGTCAACGAGGCCGAACTGGAAGCGGCGCTGGAAGCGCGAGGCTTCATGATCGTCCGGCCCGAGGCCTGGTCGATCCGCGACCAAATCGCCCTGTTCAACCGCGCCGACGTGGTCGTCGCCCCCGCCGGCGCGGCCATGGCCAACATCCTGTTCTGCAAGCCCGGAACCAAGGTCTTCGAAATCCAGCCCAGCAATTTCATCGGCGTGTGGGTGCGCAACATCGCCCTGCTGGTCGGCGTCGATTGGCGCGCCTTCTTCGCGCCGTCGCCGCTGAGCGAGACCGAGATCGTGATGGAAGGCGAGCTTCGTCCGGCCTCGGAGTTCCGCTGGCGGCTGGATCTGCCCGGGTTCCTGACCTTCCTGGACGGCGGCCTCTAGGCCGTGGTCGCCTCGGTCGACATCTCGGCCAGCGAGCGGGTCTCGATGGGCGAGGCCTTGGGCGGCGCGCACCGCGCGGCGCGTGTCCTGTTGATGGGCTCCAGCGGCCCGATCCCGCCGCGCCCGATGCTGTGGCCCTGCGCCGGCGACCTGCTGAACGCGCTGCACGACCAACAAGGCCTGGTCGCGCCCGAGATCGACCTGCTGGTCGCCCACCGCGTCGTCGCGGGCGGGCCCGGCGCGCATCTCAAACTGGACAGTCGATACGTCTATGCCGAGGGGGCTTACCCCTTCTACATCCGACACTGGTACGACAACGCCATCACGCCGGAGGCCTGGACCTTCGACGCGCCGATCCGCGTGAGCCTGCCGCGGGCCTTCGTGATCACCCACTTCAACTACGTCTGGGGTCACTGGCTGACCGAGATGTATCCCAAGCTGTTCCTGATCCGCGCCCTGCTGGCGGCCGGCGTCGTCGCGCCGCTGCTGCTGCCAGCCAGCGCGCCGGCCTATATGAGCCGCATCGCGCGGTTGATCGTTCCGGACCTGGAGATCGTCACGTACAACTCCCAGCGCGAGGCCGTGGAGGTCGGAACGGTCCTGTTGCCGCACATGCTGCACACGGACTACCGGTTCCACGACTTCCTGCGCTGGAGCCTGGAGCGCGAGGCTCTGGCCTGGCCCCGGTCCGGCGCCGTCGACAAGGTGTTCGTCAGCCGCGCGGGCGTCCGCACGCCCCAATCGTTCCGCGAGATGGAGAACGAGGCCGAGATCGAGGGGATCGCCGAGGACCTAGGCCTGACCCTGCTGCGGCCCGAGACCTTGCCCTGGGAGGAGCAGGCGCGGATCTTCTCGCGCGCCCGCGTCGTGGCCGGCGAGTTCGGCTCGGGTCTGCACAACGCCCTGCTGTCACCGGCCGGTTGCCAGGTTGTATCGCTGAACTGGCTGGTCGAGGTGCAGTCGCGGATCGGCAACTTCCGTCGCCATGACGTCGGCTACATCCTGCCTGCCGATGGTCGCCCCCGCCTGCATGCGATCGAGCAGCAGGCCCAGCCGTTCTCGATCGATCCCGCTGAATTCCGCCGCAAGCTCGGCCTCGCCGTGGAGCGCGCCGGAGCGGGGGTGGCCATGGCCGGCTGGGACGACGCACCGATCGTCGTCCCGGAACTGCGGCTATGAGGGGGGTCCTGTTCGCCGCCCTGCTGCTGGCGACGCCGGCGGTCGCCAAGGAGCGCGTATCGCTGATCAAGGCCTGCGAGACGCCCAAGGGTGTCGTCTTCGAGGGCGGTGGCTATGGCGGTATTTCGGGCATCGACCACGATCCGCGCTCGGGTCTCTGGGCGTTCATCAGCGACGACAAGTCCGAGCACGGGCCGTCGCACATTTTCCTGGGCCGCCTCGATGTCCGTCCGACCAAGCCCTGCGGGCCGACACTGGAAAAGATGATCCCGCTGCGGCGCGAGGACGGAGCGACGTTCCCGGATCGCAAGGCCGGGACCGAGGCGGCGGACGGGGAGTCGGTCCGCTTCGATCCCCAAATCCGAGAAGAGGAGCGCCAGGACCTCGTCTGGTCGACCGAAGGCGATTTCGACCACGGCTATCCGCCAGCGGTTCGGCGCATGAAGGCCGACGGAACGCCGGTGGCCCGGATCGTGGTCCCCGACGCCCTGACCTTCCATGCGGGCGGCAGGACCGGGGCGCGCAAGAACGCCACGACCGAGGGCTTAGCCTGGTCCGTGGACGGACGATCCTTGTGGCTATCGATGGAAGGGCCGCTGGTCCAGGACGGCCCGATCCCCTCGGTGGCCGAGGGCGGCCTCGTCCGACTGACCCGGCTGGATCGCGCGGGCAAGCCGCTGGCCCAGTACGCCTACCGCATCGATCCCGTCCAGGCCGCCTCGCCGGTCGGAGTCGGCGACAATGGGGTCAGCGAGATCCTGGCCCTGGACGACCATCGCCTGCTGGTGCTGGAGCGGTCTGGGATCAAGGGCGCGGACGGCCGCTACGGCTATCACGTCCGCCTCTACCTGGCCGACCTAGCCAAGGCCCAGAGCATCTCGAAGGTCGAGAGCTTGGCGGCGACTTCGGTCCGGCCGGCGGAAAAGCGCCTGCTGCTGAACTTCGATAGCCTGGGGATCCGGATCGACAATCTGGAAGCGATGGCCTGGGGCCCGCGCCTGAAGGACGGAACACGCACCCTGGTCCTGGCTTCGGACGACAACTACGACGCCAACCAGACGAACCAGATCCTGGTCCTGCGGTTCGAACGCTAGAGCGTGGCGACTTTTCGATCGCTCGGGCCGACTCTGGGCGAAATCGCGACGGAGGAACCATCTGGACCCCGATCTTCGATGAGATGATCATCGCACTTGTCGTCGAGTCGGTGAGTGAATTTCAGCAATGCGGCCCATTTCCCCCGCCGACCTCGCCAGCTTCCTGGCCATCGCGCGCCACAAGAGCTTCCGTCGCGCCGCCGACGAGCTGGGCTGCACGCCTTCGGCTCTCAGTCACGCCTTGCGCGGCATCGAGGAGCGCCTGGACCTGCGCCTGGTCAACCGCACCACCCGCAGCGTGGCCCTGACCGAGGCTGGCGAGCGCCTGTTCAGCCGGGTGGCGCCGGCCTTCCGCGACATCGGCGACGCGCTGGACGACCTCAACAACTTCCGCGGCCAGCCGATGGGCACGCTGCGCTTCAACGCCTCGCGCGGCGCGGCCCAGCTGATCCTCCTCCCAGCGGTGATCCGGTTCATGGCGCTCCAGCCCGGCGTGAAGGTCGAGATCATCGTCGACGGCGCCCTGGTCGACATGGTGGCCGAGGGCTGCGACGCCGGGGTGCGGTTCGGCGAGACCATCGCCCAGGACATGGTCGCCGTGCCGATCGGCGGCCGCCAGCGCACCGCCATCGTCGCCTCGCCGGCTTTCTTCGAGCGCCATGCCAAGCCGGTCACGCCCGAACAGCTGAAGGACCTGCCCTGCGTGCCCTTCCGCTTCGCCAGCGGCCGTCAATATGCCTGGGAGTTCGAACGCGACGGGGTCGAGCTGAACATCGAGGTCGACGGCCCTCTGATCTTGAATGACCAGGAGCTGTCGATCCAGGCGGCGCTGGACGGTGTCGGTCTGGCTTTCGCGTTCGAGGACCAGGTCGCCGACCTGATCGCGGCGGGCAAGCTTGTTCGGGTGCTGGAGGATTGGTGCCCCTATTACGGCGGCTTCTACCTCTACTATCCCAGCCGCCGCCGCGCGCCGGCGCCGTTGCGAGCCTTCGTCGATTTCCTGCGAGAGGGCGGCGACGGAGCGAGCTAGTCAGCCCGGAACTTGCCGATCGCCAGCCGCAGCGCGCCGACATTGATCGGCTTGGCTAGCACCTCGATGCTCTCGAAGCCCTGGCGCGGCAGGTCGCCATAGCCGGTGGCGAACACGAAGGGCACGCCGCGCTCGCGCAGTTCCTCGGCGACCGGGAACACCATCTCGCCGCCGATATTGACGTCCAGCACCGCGCCATCGGGGGCCGGTTCGCCGCTACCCAGCCAGGCCAGAGCGTCGGTCACAGCGCCGAACGAGCCGGCGACCTCGCAGCCGAGGTCTCCGAGCATGTCCTCGACCATCATGGCCACCAGCGCCTCGTCCTCGACGATCATCACCTTGCTGGGCGGCTTCATGCGGCGAGACTCATCCTTTGCGAAAGCGGGGCGCGCAGGGTGTAGACCACGCCCTGCGGCGTGAAGTCGAGGCTGGCCTTGCCGCTCAGGTCGCGAGCCAGGCCGCGCTCGATCATCTGGCTTCCGAAGCCGCGGCGCTCGGGCGGGCCGGCGACGGCCGGGCCGTTGATCTCCCGCCAAGTCAGGGTCAGCGCCGGCGGTGTGGCGGCCTCGTCGACCGTCCAGCGGATCACCACGCGGCCCTCGGGCGTCGACAGGGCGCCGTGCTTGGCCGCGTTCACCGCCAGCTCGTGCAGGGTCATGTGCACCGAGACCGAGGTCTCGGCGCTGAAGGTCACGGCCGGACCGACGATGTCGAAGCGATCGGCCAGGTCGGGGCTGAACGGCGCTAGGGCCTTGTCCAGTATGTCGTGGAATTCGGCGCGGCCCCAGGCGCGGCGGGTCAGCAGTTCGTGGGCCTGCGACAACGCCAGGATCCGGTTCTCGAACACCTCGGCGAACGCTTCGGGGGAGGGGCTGGCGCGCAGGGTTTGGCGCGAGATCGACTGGACGATGGCCAGGGTGTTCTTCACCCGGTGGTCAAGCTCCTGCAGCAGGAAGGTCCCGTGCTGGCGGGAATCCACCAGGCTGTCGTGCAGGCGGCCGCTTTCCAGGGCCGAGGCGGTGGCGCGGGCCATGACCTGCAGCTTCTGAACGACCTCGGGCGAGGGCGTGTGCGACTTGGCCCAATAGGCGCCGATCGCGGCGACGGGATCCTCCATTCGCACCGGCGTCATCACCAGGCTTTTGACGAAGGTCGGCCGGTAGGCGTCGTGCGGGATGCGGTCGTCCAGATAGATGTCGGGGATCACCACCGTCTGGCGGTTCAGCATCGCCCAGCCGGAGATGCAGGCGGTCAGCGGAAAGCGCTTGCCTTTCCACAGCGGGCCGATCGCGTCCTCGTCGAAGTACCAGCACTGATCGTTGTCACGCAGCACGAAGGCCACGCCGTCGGCCCCGGAGATCCGCCGCGCCGCCTTGCGGACGACGTCGGCCACCTCGGCGATGGTGCGGGTCGCGGACAGCGCCTCGATCGTTTCGATCAGCGTCAGGAGACCGGTATCGGACGGGTTGATCTCGTCTCGGGGCGCTAGATCCAACATTCCTCGAACATCGCACGTCGGTGTATTTGAAACCCTAACATGCGGACGGCGCCGGACAAGCGCGGCCACCATGGCGAGATGCGCGCGATCGCACATGCGCGAGGGTTGAGTAGGGGGCGCGGCGGGGCGCCGGCCAAACGGCCCGGACGGGCGTCCGGCCAGCGAACGCCGATGGCGCAAGGGTTCGGCGCGCCATCGGTCCCAAAAATCAGGCGGCGGCGGGCTCGACCGGCGCGGTCTCGCCGCGCAGGACGCGCGTCAAACGGTCGCGGTCCAGAGCGCCTTCCCACCGCGCCACCACCAGGGTGGCGACGCCGTTGCCGACCAGATTGGTCAGGGCCCGGCATTCGCTCATGAAGCGATCGACGCCGACCAGCACGGCCAGGGCCGCGATCGGGATGTCGGGCACGACCGCCAGGGTCGCGGCCAGGGTGATGAAGCCCGCCCCGGTGACTCCGCTGGCCCCCTTCGAGGTCAGCATGGCCACGCCCAGCAGGGCCAGCTCCTGCCCCAGCGAGATAGGGGTGTTGGTCGCCTGGGCCAGGAACAGCGTGGCCAGGGTCAT
This sequence comes from Caulobacter sp. 1776, assembly GCF_040545685.1. Lineage (NCBI taxonomy): Bacteria > Pseudomonadati > Pseudomonadota > Alphaproteobacteria > Caulobacterales > Caulobacteraceae > Caulobacter > Caulobacter sp. 1776. Next base: position 304,054 of record NZ_JBEPMI010000001.1, on the reverse strand, counting down.
GTAGATATTGGTGCCGTCGAGGTTGAAGCTGTAGCCGGTCGGGATCACCAGCCCGACCACCGAACGCCGTGCGCCGGCGTTCTCCAGCTTCTCCATCATCTGCGGCAGCACCGACTCCGACGAGCTGGTGCCCAGCACGATCAGCAGCTCCTCGCGGATATAGGCCAGGAACCGCAAGATCGAGAAGCCGCTGGCCCAGGCGATCGCGCCCAGCACCACCAGCACGAACAGCAGCGAGGTGATGTAGAAGGTCGCCACCAGCGCGCCCAGCTGCACCAGCGCACCGACCCCGTACTTGCCGATCGTGAAGCCCATGGCCCCGAACGCGCCCAGCGGGGCCAGGCGGACCACCACGTGAATGACGCCGAAGAACAGTTTGGCGGCGTCCTCCAGCACATTGGCGACCTTGTCGCCGAAATCGCCCAGCCGGGTGCAGGCGAAGCCCGTCAGGATGGCGACGACCAGCACCTGCAGCAGGTTGCCCTCGGAAAAGGCGCCGAAGAAGGTGTCGGGGATCAGGTGCAGCAGATAGGCGACCAGGCCCTCGCCGTGCTGGGCCTTGGCGAGATAGCCGGCGGCGATCGACGGATCGAGGGTCTTGGGATCGATGTTGAAACCCGCTCCTGGCTTTAGGATGCGGCCGACCACCAGGCCTAGGGCCAGCGCCACGGTCGAGACGACCTCGAAATAGACCAGCGCCTTCACGCCCACCCGGCCGAACGCCTTGATGTCGCCCATCCGGGCGATGCCGCCGGCCACGGTGCAGAAGATCACCGGCGCGATGACCAGCTTGATCAGCTTGATGAAGCCGTCGCCCAGCGGCTTCACCGCCACCCCGACCTTGGGCCATAGCGCGCCCACCAGCACCCCCAGGGCGATGGCGATCAGGACCTGGACATAGATCGATTTCAGATGCCGCATCGCGTTGGCCCCCCGCTTCGCGCAAGCTGTTCCGGTGGGGTTCGCACGCCCGCCATCTTGCGCTATTGACCCTGGCCCGCGCGAAGCGGGGCCCAGTAGCTCAGCAGGATAGAGCAGCGCTTTCCTAAAGCGAAGGTCGGGGGTTCGAGTCCCTCCTGGGCCGCCAGCGCTTGTCGGGACCACTGTCGTTCCACGCTAAGGCGTACCCATTTCCACGCTAAGGCCGTCAATAATGCGACGCAGTCGCAATAGTGATGAGTGAGAGTGCGTCTCGCCTGTGATTGATGTGTCAGTTGCTGCCGTTGGCGCCCTCCAGCAGGCGGACATTTAGCCCGCCAGGCGCGGGGCAAAATCGCCTCTAATCGGACACGGTACCTCTCAAGTGGCTGGCTTTTCGCCATTCTGGCGTTTAGCCGCCCTTTGGAAAGAGGATCGAGACCATCTGGTCGACGGGATCGGGGCCAGTACGCAGTGAAAGGGGACCTGCCGAGATGTCGTCGCCAGGCTCGACGCCGTTGATCGAGACATCGCCTAGGAGACTTTGGACTTCGCTTAACAGAACCAAGTCGTCCGGACTTTGGGCGAGCATCTTCGCGCGCAGTCCAGCGAGAAGATCGCACAGCTGGATTGCTGGGCTAGTCTTCGAATCCACCGGCGCGGTTGCGATCACCGGAAGCGGAAATGCCGTAGGCGGGCCATTCGCCGTCGGGTGTAACAGTGCGGGCACGTGAGGAGAGGCAATCTTCGCCCATAACGAACTGGCCTTGAAGAACGAAGCTGATTGATCGTGACGAATATTCAAAGAGACGCCTGGCTTTTTGTTGGTCCAAAAGCTGACACTGCTTAGGATGGAGGTGACCTGGGTCTCTAAAGTGTCGCGAAACGTGGCCATGTCGCTGTGATCATCGAACTCGTCGATCCCTTGAAGAACTGGGCCGAAAAATCCTCGAAGCATCTCGGGCGTACTATTCGCCATTATCGTGAAATGGAATCGTAGCTTTACTAGGTTTTCCTTGGTCGGCGTGTTGGCGAAGGCGAAATAAGCGTTGGTAACTGCCTCATAGAGGCCTGGATCACCGACTTGCGTCAGGCCGAAATAGGTATGGTTAGCAAACCGCTGGATGTAACCATCTTTATAGAGGTCGAAGCCGCGCGAATAAGCCAAGGGCTCGACTAGATGTTCAATGAGCTTTGTCAGCACGCAAAAGCGCTTGTCGAGGTGCCACAGGAAGATGTCCTGAGCGCGGTCGGCCACGAGTTGAGCCAGCTTCACCAAGCGCGCGCGCGAGCCGGGACGTTTCCAGATGTTCTGAAATTTGAACTCGTCGCCCTTGTAGGCAGGGAAGGCTTCGCGGAGAAGGGCCGAGGCGTCCGCGTCGCAGATGATCGACGAAGCCACCACAAGATATGGTTGGACCGGGTCCAGCAAGGCGCGTCCAGTATAGCCGGACTCGTCAAAGAAAAGGTCGGTGACCATGGTTGCGCCCTGCCGGCCGGGTTCATCTGCCGTTTGCACGTGCACTTTTCGGCTATTCAGATAAGGCGTCGCTTGCCACGTCGTCGCGCGCAACAGTGAATTCACGCGCACCCACCAGGGCGGTCGGCCGACCTTCAGGCGGGTGCTCTAGGGCGTCTCGAAAACGCCAGCATCGGCAATGACTGCAAATCACAGTCTTCACCCACGATCTATACTTATCTTCGGATCATCTTCGGTCGGTTTGACGAGATTGTCGTAGACAACGGAAAGGAATTCGCCGGCGTCGCTATGCAGGACGCACTCGCCGATTTCGGCACCTCTCTTCGCCTCGCGCCAGTGGGGTCGCCCACATATAAGGCGGTCGTTGAGCGCCTGTTTGCGACGCTCAATTCCCTGCTGAACACCAAGCTGCCAGGCGGCGTCCTAAAGCCCGATCTGCTGAGGGAGTTTGGCTATGACCCGCATAAAGAAGCGGTTCTGACCCTCACCGAGCTCGAAGAGCTGCTCTGGGAGGCACTCGTTCTTTACCACATCACGCCGCGGCGGGGGGAAGGGTCTCCTCCTGCTTTGCTCTGGCAGGAGAGCGCCAAGCGGCACGGCATCGATGTTATCAGCGGCGACGCCCAGCTTGATAAAATGCTCGGCGCCGTAAAATACCCCTGTCGCCTAACCAGATCTGGTGTCGAGCTTTTTGGTCTCACGTTCCACGACGAGGCCAAGGTCTCGGAACTGCTCGAGGATCTCATCGGCTATGAGCCAGTCCGGCCTCGTCGAAAGGGGTCGGCCACCGCAACCGTGAAGGTCAAATACAACCCAGCTTCCCTGGCTGAGATCCATGTCTGGAACCGGCGCACTAGCCGCTATGTGACCTTGCCATGTGAGGATGAGGCCTACGCCAGCGGAGTCTCTCTTTGGCACCACCGGCAACTTCAGCAGTGGGCCGTACAGAAAGGCGAGGCGTTCTGCAGCGAGGCCGACCGGCTTCGCGTGAAGGCAAACTTGGTCAGCAAGCTTGAGGAGCTAGCCCCCACGCTCAAAGGCAAGGAGCGACGGGCCCTGGCTCGGCTCCAAAATGCTCCGCAGGTGCAATCACGTGCCGATGGACCTGTAGCGCTGGCCTATGCGCCGTCTCGTCATGACGGGCTTGCTCCGATCATTGAGCACGACGCCCTGTCCCCCGATCGGACGGACGGTGGCCAAAAGCCATCGCGTCCAGCGCGAAACAAGAAGCGGTCCGTTCCAAAGGCTCGACGCCAAAAGCCGATCGAGCGTCAGACGCATCTGAAGCCCGAGACCGGTGAACCAAGCGCCCCTGCCGGCAACGCCCTCGACTTCTCCGTCGACCTCAGCACCTGGAAGGAGTTCGAACTGTGAGCTCTCAAGATATCGCGTTGAAGATCGCACGCTACCAGCAGATCTATGTCACTTATTTGTCCGCACGCGACGCTCGGGAGGCCAGCGCCAGGCCGAGCGCCAGGAGATCGCGGCGGCCGACGTCGGCGGTGCTGTTGGTCTTGTCGTCCATGAGGAGCTCTTGTCGCGGTGGGATAGGCTAGCGGCCGGTCTGGGCCAGGACGGCTTCGGGGAGCCGCGCGCCTTGGATCGGGATCTTGGCGGCGGCCTCTTCGATCGAGGCCAGGTCCTGGGCGGTCAGCTCGACGCTCGCCGCGCCCAGGTTCTCGGACAGGCGATGCAGCTTGGTGGTCCCGGGAATCGGCACGATCCAGGGCTTCTGGGCCAGCAGCCAGGCCAGGGCGACCTGGGCGGGCGTAGTCTGCTTCTGCTCGGCGATGGCCTTCAGCAAATCGACCAGCGCCATGTTGGCGGCCCGGGCGTCAGCGGCGAAGCGCGGGGAGATCGACCGGAAATCGGTGGGGTCGAGCTTGGTGGTCTCGTCGATCTTGCCGGTCAGGAAGCCCGCGCCTAGCGGGCTGAAGGGCACAAAGCCGATGTCCAGCTCCTCGCAAGCGGCGAGGATGCCGTTGTGCTCAACATCGCGGGTCCACAGCGAATACTCATTCTGCAGCGCGGCGACCGGCTGGACGGCGTGGGCCCGGCGCAGTGACTCCACGCTGGGCTCGGAGAGCCCGAAGTGCTTGACCTTGCCCGCCGCGATCAGGTCCTTCACGGCCCCGGCGACATCTTCCATCGGCACGGCCGGATCGACGCGGTGCTGGTAGAGCAGGTCGATGTGGTCGGTGCGCAGGCGCTTCAGCTGGGCCTCGGCCACGGCCTTGATGTGCTCGGGCCGGCTGTTGAGGCCGCCGGTACGGGCTCCGGTCTTCAGGTCGATGTCGAAGCCGAATTTAGTGGCGACCACCACCTGGTCGCGGAACGGCGCGACGGCCTCGCCCAACATCGTCTCGTTGTCGAACGGCCCATAGGCCTCGGCGGTGTCGAACAGGGTCACGCCGCCGTCGAACGCGGCACGGATGACGCCCTGAGCTTCTTCATGGGGCGTCGGCGGCCCGTAGGCCGAGCTCAGGCCCATGCAGCCGTAGCCGAGGGCGGAGACTTCCAGGCCGGCCTGGCCGAGTTTGCGCTTTTGCATTGTCTCTTCTCCTGAAAAGTTTGGGTCAAGCGCGGGCGATCGCGCCCAGCCATTGGCGGACTTGGGTCATGGTGCGTCGCTCCTGGTCGGCTTCCATCGAGAAGGTCGGTTCCAGGCGCGCGCCGGGAGCGTGGCGCTCGAGCACCGCCAGGCTGTCGCCCAATCCGTAGCCTCCGTGGGTGATCACGGGGCGGACCGTCTTGCCCGACAGGTCATGGGCGGCCAGGAAGCTGCGGATGATCGGCGGCGCCGTCTCGCCCCAGATCGGAAAGCACAGGAAGACGGTGTCGTAGGCCGAAAGGTTCGCCACGTTCGCCTTGAGAGGCGGACGCACGCCCGCGTCCCGTTCCTGCCGAGCCTGCTCGACGGTCTGCTCGTAGTCTTCGGGATAGGGCGTGGCCGCCTGGATCTCGAAGAGGTCGGCCTTCAGCTCCCGATGCAGCTGAGCGGCGATGACCCGAGTGTTTCCCGAGCGCGTGAAGTAGGCGACCAGGATGCGCGAGGCGCCGGCTGGCGCGGGCTGGTCCTCAGCCGCGCAAGCGCTCGCGCCGGCGGCAATGACCAGGGCGGCGGGAGCCCCGAGGGCGGTGCGACGCGACATGGCCGGGACCTTTCTCATCGTCAGCGTCCCACCCGCGACTGCAGGTGGGCCAGGGCCGAGACCTCCAGACCGCCGCGTTCGAGAATACGCTTTTCCATTTGGTGCTCCGTGTTCTTCAGCGAACGCGGAGCCCCCAGCGCCTTCGCATGCCGAGGAAGATAGATCTGGCCCGTTCCAGCGATTAGGCCCCATAATCGCCATGTCGCTTTTAGTGAGGCTAACAAATGGCACAGGGCTTCGACGAGCTTGCCGCCTTCGCCGCGGTGGCCAGGGAGCGCAGTTTCACGCGCGCCGGAGCCAAGCTCGGGGTCTCGCCTTCGGCGCTCAGCCAGACGATCAAGGGGCTGGAGGCGAGGCTGGGCGTGCGCTTGCTGACCCGGACGACCCGAAGCGTCGCCCCGACCGAGGCGGGCGACCGACTTCTACAAACCGTGGCCCCTCGCTTCGAGGAAATCGAGCAGGCGCTGGCCGCGCTCGCCGACATGCGCGAGCGGCCCGCCGGCACGATCCGCATCACCGCCGGCGAGCATGCGGCGCGCTCGGTCCTTCAGCCGGGCTTGGCTAAGCTGCTGCCGGACTACCCCGACATCCGGGTCGAGATCGTGGTCGACTATGGCCTGGTCGACATCGTGTCGGAGGGGTTCGACGCGGGCGTGCGGCTAGGCGAGCAGGTGGCCAAGGACATGATCGCCCTACGCATCGGTCCGGAAATGCGCATGGCCGTGGTCGGCTCCCCGGGCTATTTCGCAAGCCGTTCTCGGCCGCTGACCCCGCAGGATCTGACCGAGCACAACTGCATCAACATGCGTCTTCCAACCTATGGCGGCCTGTTCCCCTGGGAGTTCGAGAAAGACGGCCGCGAGGTGAAGGTCCGGGTTGATGGCCAGCTGACCTTCAACACCATCCGTCAGCGGCTGGACTCCGCCGTGCAGGGACTCGGCCTGGCCTACATGCCCGAGGACGTCGCCACGGCCTGCATCGCGTCGGGTGAACTGGTCAGGGTGCTGGAGGACTGGTGCCTGCCGTTCTCCGGCTACCACCTTTACTATCCCAGCCGCCGCCACGCCTCGCCCGCCTTTTCGCTGCTTCTGGACGCCCTGCGGTTCAAGGAGCGGTAGCGTCGAGCATTTGTAAGTAAGGCTAAAGGGAGCAAGTCCTTTCCGCCGGCTAATCGCGGGTATGGCGGCGCGATAGCTTCCCTTCGAACACGAAGGGAGATCCGTCATGGGCTTGACCACCAAGCTTTCGCAGCGCGCCAGCCTCGTTGTGCTCGGCGCAATCCTCGGCGGCCTTGCGCTTGCGGGGGCGGCGCCAGCGCAGACGCTCAAGTCCATTCAGGCGCCGGCCAAGTCTCTCGTCCTGAAGGATCGCGGCAGCTTCTTCGTGGGCGGGCGTTCGGTCGAGCAAAAGGCGGGAGAGATCCTGCTGGGCCCGGACGACAGCGTGACCGTCGACCAGATGTACGTCGAGTACATGGTCCCCACCGGCAAGGCCAAGATCCCCGTGGTGATGATCCACGGCGCGGGCCTGAGTGGAAAGAGCTACGACACCACGCCCGACGGACGCATGGGGTGGTTCGAGTACTTCGTCCGCCAATCCCACCCCACCTATGTCGTCGATCAGGTCGGCCGCGCGCGCTCCGGGTTCAACCAGGCGGCCATCAACAACAGGCTGTCTGGCGCCAGCACCGCGCCCACCGCGGTCGTAGCCCCGACCGCGCCCGGCGGGCCGGTGGCGATTGGCCAGGGAGCCTTCCGCTTTGGTGATCGCGTCGGCGTCTGGACCAATTTCCGCTTCGGGCCCCGGTTTGGCGAGGCCTTTCCGGGAGAGCAGTTTCCGGTCGAGGCGGTAGGCGAACTCTCAAAGCAGGCCATACCGGACCTGACCTCCCAAGTGCCGCAACCCAACCCGACCCTCAAGGCGCTGTCCGACCTGGCCAGTGACCTCAAGGGCGCCGTTCTGATCAGCCACTCCCAGTCTGGTCCGTTTCCGATGGACGCGGCGCTGATCGATCCGAAGGGCATAACCGCCATCGTCGCCCTCGAACCGGGCGCTTGCCGGGCGAACTACACAGACGACCAGATCGCCAAGCTCGCGAAGATTCCGACCTTGGTGGTGTTCGGCGACAACCTGACCGCGCCGACGGGGCTGGGGGCGATGACCTGGCAAAACCGGCTCGACGGCTGCCGGGCCTATGCGGCGCGGATCGCCGCAGCAGGTGGGCGAGCGGACATAGTCGCGACGGCCGACCGCGGCATTCGGGGCAACAGCCACATGTTGATGCAGGATAAGAACAACCTGCAGATCGCGGACATTCTCCTCAAATGGATCGATGAGCGGGTCGGGCGACCTCTCTAGCTCGATGCTGAAAGTCGTGTTCCTGGAGCCATCCCAATGTTCGCAACTGGCGCGATTGAGACGACGATCAAGATCCGCGGTCGGTTGCGCTTTGGCCTGGCGGTGACCCCGCTAGGTCGTCCTAGCGGATCGCCGCGCGCACGATAGGCGCGAAGGTGGCGGCGCGCAGGCTGGCTCCGCCGACAAGGACGCCATCGACATCGGCCAGGCCCAGGATCGCGCCCGCGTTGGCCCCCGTGACCGAGCCGCCATAAAGCAGCCGCACGCTTCGGCCCACCTCGCCCAGTCGCACCACGCAGTGGCGACGGATGACGGCATGCATGGCGGCGATCTCCACCAGCGTTGGCGTATGTCCCGCGCCGATCGCCCAGATCGGTTCGTAGGCAATGCTCAACCAGGCGCCGTCGCCAGTCGACGGTAGAGAGGCCTCCAGCTGCCGACCGACTATCGTTTCAGCCTGACCTTGACCGCGGGCCGCCGCCTCTTCGCCCACGCACAGGATCGCCGAGAGCCCGTCCCGGCGGGCCGCCGAGGCCTTGGCCTGGACGATTGCATCGGTTTCGCCGCAGCTCAAGCGCCGCTCGCTGTGCCCGACCAGGGCGAAGCCGCCACCCGCATCGCGCACCATCGCCGCCGACACGCCCCCCGTGAAGGCGCCGCCCGACTCGGGATGGATGTCCTGGGCGCCGACCTGAAGGCCGGGGGCTGCGCGGGCCGCCGGATAGATCAGCGGCGAAGGCATGGCGACCGCGACCTGCACAGGAGCGCAGGCCGTCCCGATCTCGCCGATCGCGGTCAGTTCGGCGAGATCGCGGCGTAGGCCGTTCATCTTCCAATTGCCGACCACCAGCTTGGGGCGCTTCGAGACGGACATGAGGAGTTCCTCGGCCAGCGCCGCTCCGGAGCGGTCTAAAACTGGTCATTCGCGTGCTAGCGGCTTGCAAATTCGAAAGCAAACGAAAATAAACGTGGATATTCGGTGTTTCGCCGGAGTCTCGAGGGAGCGGGAACATGGGAAGGCCTTCGAAGGGCACGGCGTTCGCGTTGATCACCGCCTGGGCGGCGCTGGCGGCGGCGCCGTCTTGGGCTGGGGCAGGGGCGGGTAAGGTCGCGCCGCCGCGCTATCTGGAGACCCCGCCGGGCGCCAAGCCGCGGGTGGTCATCACCGCCGACCCTGAACTGGACGACTCCAACTCGCTGGTCCGTTACCTGCTCTATGCGCCGAGCTTTCGCACCGAAGGTCTGATCTACGCCAGCAGCCAGTTTCACTGGAAGGGCGACGGCAGGGGCACGAAGGGCTTCGTCGCCGGACGGGAGTACACCCGCGTGGGCCGGGAGATCTGTCCCTGCACGTCGTGGCGGTGGGATCCGAAGGAGAGCTTCATCGATGACGCGCTGGACGCCTACGCCAAGGCCTATCCCAACCTGCGCGTCCACGACCCAGCCTATCCGACGCCGGCCGCGCTGCGGGCCAAGGTCCGCTGGGGCAATGTCGAGTTCGACGGCGAGATGGAAAAGGACACGGCCGGCTCGAACCTGATCAAATCGCTGCTGCTGGACAACGAGGAAGCCCCGATCTACCTGCACGCCTGGGGCGGCCAGAGCACGATCGCGCGGGCTCTGAAGTCCATCGAGGAACGGTACAAGGACACGCCGCGCTGGCCGGCGATCCGCGCCAAGGTGATCCGCAAGGCGGTCATCCATCCGTCCGGCGACCAGGACGACACCTACGCCAAGTACATCAAGCCCCACTGGCCGGAGATCCGCTACATGGAGCCCGCGGGCGGGCTCTCGCTGAGCTACCTGTCTCAGCGCACGGTCAGCGAGGACGACGCGGTCTATCTCGGCGCCGACTGGACGCGAAAGAACATCTCCTCGCGCGGCCCCCTGGGCGGGTTCTACCGGGTCTGGGGCGATAGCCGGCAGATGGTGAAGGGCGACATCTTCGACTACTTCGGCGTTCCGAGTAAGAGCCGCGACCAGCTGAAGGCCGAGGGCTACATCGTCTGGTCGCCGGTCGAGGCGCAGGGGTCCTTTATCGGCGAGGGCGACACCGGCACCTTCCTGAACCTGGTCGACAACGGCCTGAACGGCTATCGCGCCGAGACCTACGGCGGGTGGGGCGGCCATCGCGGCGCGGGGCGCTCGGCGATCTCGGGTGAGATGAGCGCCAACGTCTCGGCGGTTGCGTCCGGGCGGGAGCGGGCGTTCGAACGCGCGCCGACCCATCCGTTCATGGCCTCGGCCCAACGTGACTTCGCCGCCCGCTTCGTCTGGGCCACGACGCCGCGCTACGCCGACGCCAACCACAATCCCAGGATCGCGCTGAAGGGCTCGCGGCGGGTCAGCGCGCAGCCGGGCCAGGTCGTGAGCCTGGCCGCGACCGTCGATGATCCCGACCACGACCAGGTCACGGTCCGCTGGCGGCCCTGGCCCCAGGCCGGGACCTATGCCGGCGACGTGGCGCTGGAGGGCGCCGAAGGTCTCGCGACCCGCCTGAGTGTACCGGCGGACGCCAAGCCAGGCGACACCCTCCATATCCTGGCCGAGGCGACGGACGATGGCGCGCCCGCCCTGAGCCGCTATGTCCATGTCGTCGTGACCGTCACGAAATAGGTCCCAGGCAAAACCGCGAAATAGGTTCCCAGGCAAAAGCAAAGGCGAGAGACGGCGTCGACCGTCTCTCGCCCGACGCCAGGAGGCGTCCTTGCGGACTAGGCGCCGATCAGGCGGCGCAGATCTCTCTGCGGATCGCTTTCCACCTTGCTCTCCAGATTGAAGATCATGGTCTGACGTTGGGCCAGATCGTAGCGCGGCCAGGCCGGTAGGGCCGATGTCTGGGGATTGCCGGTCTTGGCGAAAGCGACCCAGGCCGGGTGCATCTGGGCGGCCATGCGGGCGGGGCCGCCGCCGGGGCCGACGAAGAAGCGGATGTTCTCGTACGTGCCGAACACGAACGACAGCTCCATGGCGTGGGCGGCCTTCAGCTTGCCGCCCATGGCGGGGGACTTGTCCCAGTCCATCCGGTACATCCAGACAGGCGCGGGTTGCTTCAGCTTGCGCTCGGCCAGGGTGATGGAGTCGATCCAGAAGGCCTTGGCGGTCTGGAGGGCGATGGTCAGGTCGCCGGGCGTAGCGCCGGGATGGGCGGCGCGCAGGGCGGCGGCGACCTGGTCGGCCTTGGCCGGATAGGCCTCGCGCACCGCCTTTTCGAAGTCCGCGTCCGTCTGCCTGGCGATGGCGGGCGAGGCGGCCAGGAACAGGGTCATCTCGTCGCGATTGGTGCCGATCAGCAGCGGCACGTCGGCGATCCAAGGCTGGGCCTGCGGCGTGAACGGACCGCGCGGTAGCGCCTGGCCGTCGATGCTGGGGACGAAACCGTCGACCAGGAAGCCCTTGCTGGCCCGGTCCTTGACCTTCTCGATGGCCGCCTTCTGGGCGCCGAAGATCGTCTTGGCGTCGACGGCGGCCAGGCTGGCCACATCGCCGGGCTTGACGCCCAGGGTCTCGGTCAGGGCTCCGCCCAGGGCTTGGGCGTAGGCGCGCGGCGCGGCGGTCAGGCCCGCGCCGCTCTGGATGATGGCGCGGTGGAACAGGCCCTTGGCGGGCGGCATGCCCAGCAGCAGCGACACCTTAGCGCCGCCGCCGCTCTCGCCGAAGATCGTGACGTTGCCGGGATCGCCGCCGAAGCGAGCGATGTTGGCCTTCACCCAGCCTAGCGCCTGGACGATGTCCAGCATGCCGGCCAGGCCCGACTGCTTGTAGGCCGGACCCCAGCTGTCGGGCAGCTGGGTGAAGCCGAAGACGTTCAGGCGGTGGTTGAGCGAGACCAGGACGACACCGTCCCGCGCAAAGTGGTCGCCATAGTAGGTGGGGCGGCCGGCCGCGCCCTCCGCGAACGCCCCGCCGTGCAGCCAGACCATGACCGGGCGCTTGGCCGGCGCAGGTGGCGGAGCCCAGACGTTCAGGAACAGGCAGTCCTCACTGTGGGTCTCGGTCGGCGGCGCGTCCGGACCGGGCGACTGCATGGCCGCCGCGCCGAACTTGTCGGCCTCGAGGACCCTCGACCAGTTCCGAGGCGGTTGCGGCGGGCGGAAGCGGAGCTGTCCGACCGGCGGCGCGCCATAGCGAATGCCTCGGAACGTGTACACCCCGTCCTCGATGCGGCCGCGCACGGGGCCGTGGGCGGTCTGGACGACCGGGGTGGCGCCGCCGTCGGGAGCCGAGAGGGCGGGGCGCGAGACGATCAGCGCACCGGCGCCGGCGGCCGCCGCTGACATCATCCAGTCTCGCCGCGAAAGGCTGGCCTTCTCGGTCATTCGCAGTTCTCCCTGGGAGCGCGCGGGTCCACGCCTGCGCTTTGTTTCGTATTGAAATCGAGATACGAAGATATTCGAAGGTGGTCAATTGTCATTCGGAGACTCATCAGTTACGGATGAGGCGTCAAAAGAGATCGAAAGGCCGAAATGAGCCTTCGACATAGGGAGAGGAGAAGGGGCGTGTCAGCGAATATGTTCGAAAGGCGTCGTGCGGGTTTGGTGTCGGCCAGCCTGTTGGCGCTCACGGTCGCCATCGCCGGCTCGGCTACGGCCCAGACGGTCCAGGCGACTCCGGCCGCGGCCAGCGACAAGGCGCAGTCGGATTCCAGCGAGGTGTCCGAGATCGTCGTCACCGGCACCCTGCTGCGCGGTGTCGCGCCGGTCGGGACCAATGTCATCGGCGTGACCCGGGACGACGTGGTCGCCACCGGCGCGGCCTCGACCAACGACCTGCTGGCGACCATTCCCCAGGTCAGCAACTTCAACTCCTTCCCCGCCGGCACCGCCACCTTTGGCCAGCCGATCGCGCAGACGAACCTGCGCGGCCTGGGCGCCTCGGGCGGCACGACGACCCTGGTGCTGCTGAACGGCCACCGCCTGGTCGGGGCTGGCATCCTGCAGACCTATGTCGATCCGACCATCATCCCACCAGGCATGATCGAGCGTGTGGAAGTCGTGCCGGACGGCGGCTCCTCGATATACGGCTCGGACGCCATCGGCGGCGTCGTCAACTTCATCACCCGCAAGCGCATGTCAGGCCTGGAGGCCGACGCCAAGTACGGCATGGCCGATGGCTACCGGACCTTCGACGCCAATGTGACGGCTGGCAAGGACTGGGGCACGGGCTCGCTGTTCGCCTCCTACGCCTATGCCTGGCACAATGAGATCCAGGGCTACGAGCGCGACTATGTCAGCCAGAACAAGGTGGCCCTAGGCGGCACGGACCGTCGGGTGGCGACCTGCGGCGTGACCAACATCCAGGTCGGCGCGACGACCTACGCCCTGCCGGGCCGGGTCGCGGGGACCAAGAACGTCTGCGACTCCACCGACTACGCCACGATCTATCCGCGTGAGAACCGCCACACGGTCTTCGCCACGCTGGACCAGGCTATCAACGACGACCTGACCGTCAACGCCACGGCCTACTACTCGATCCGTCGCTCGGTCACCCAGACCGCCCCGCTGGCGACCAGCGGCGCGATCACCTCGGCCAATCCCTACTTCTCGCCGATCGGGGCCGAGACCAGCCACACGGTGCTGTTCGACTACACCTCGGTGTTCGGCGCGGAAGGCACGCGCAACCCGGCGAAGTTCTCGTCGCGCGGCTTCACGCCGACCTTCGACTACAATATCGGCGACGGCTGGAAGCTGCGCGGCATGGCCAATTTCGGCCACAGCTTCAACCGGACCGTCGAGGCCTCGATCAACACGACGGCCGCCAGCAACGCCCTGCGGGCGACGACGACCGGGACCGCGCTCAATCCGTACAATCTGAGCCAGACGAACCCGGCCGTGCTGGCCGCGATCCGCGATTACACCAACCTCTCCGAGGCCAAGCAGGATCTGGCCGAGGGCCGGCTGGTCGTCGACGGCTCGGTGTTCCAGCTGCCGGCCGGCGACGTGCGCCTGGCCGCCGGCGTCGAGTACCACTACGAGAAGATCGACTCGCGCATCGCCTTCGGCCCGTCGGCGACGCCCAAGACCAACCGCGCCGTCGCCTCGCGTGAAGCCCGGTCGATCTATGGCGAAGTCTTCGTGCCGGTCTTCGAGGCCTTCGACCTGACCGGTTCGATCCGCTACGACGACTATTCCGACGTCGGCGGCACGACCAATCCCAAGATCGGCTTCAACTTCCGTCCCGCCAGCTGGATCACGGTGCGCGGCAACTGGGGCACGTCGTTCCACGCGCCGAGCCTGGCCGACACCACCGGCGCGGTGGACGCCCGCGTGACCTCGCTGGCGATCACGCCCAATCCGGCGCCGGGCAGCGCGCCGACCGACGCCCTGCGGCCTATCCTTTACATCTCCGGCGGCAGCCCGACCCTGAAGCCGGAGTCCGCCGACACCTGGTCACTGGGCGCGGACTTCAAGCCCGACTTCCTGCCGGGCGTCACGCTGAACGTCACCTACTACAACGTCGACTTCTCGAACGTGATCAGCGTCAACGCCGGCGGCTTCAACGGCGGCGCGGGCTTCTACGCCGATCCGACCAACGCGCCGTTCTACATCCTCAACCCGACCTTGGCCCAGGCCACGACCTTCGCGCGGGGCGCCCGGGCCGACAACTTCGACTCCTTGACGGCCTTCTTCGCCAGCAACAATCCGTACGCGATCTACGACCTGCGCCGTTACAACCGCGGCCGGCTGAAGCAGGATGGCATCGACTTCAACCTCGGCTACCGCAAGCCGACGGGCTTCGGCTCGATCTCGGCCAGCTTCGCCGGCACCTACACGCTGAACCGCAAGACCAGCGACTCCAACAACGGGATCTATGTCGACCGGCTGAAGAACGGCTTCAATCACTTCAACTACGTCACCTCGGTGGGCGCAGAGGTGGGGCCGATCACCGGCCGCGTGACCCTGACCCACAGCGGCAGCTATCCGCTGCTGGGCGATCCGGCGCAGTCACGGGTGTCGGCGTTCAATCCTGTCGACGTCTATCTGGCCCTTGACCTGGAGAAGGTCGGCGTCCTGGACCACTCGTCCCTGACGCTGAACATCGACAACATCGGCGACACCGATCCGCCGTTCCGCAATGCCGGCTCCGGCTATGCCAACGGCTCGACCCTGGGGCGCCTGGTCTCAGTTGGCCTGCGCACGAAGTTCTAGACTACCCCCGAAACTTGCTCGCCGAGCGGCCTTGTCCTGCCCTCTCGGCGAGCTTCTTTCGAACCGCATACCGCGCCCCTGGCGCGCGCATGATCGAGGCGGCGTCCAGCGCGACCTTTTCGATTCCAGGATTGCAAGTTGTCCGAGGAGCGTTTCGCCGCTATCGCGCCGTTAGCGCGTCGGGCGCGCCTTGTCGATCGCGGCGCGCCAGCCGCGCCGTATGCGTTCACGCTGGCCGGCGGCCATGCCTGGCGTGAAGCGCAGCGGGGGCGCGTCTTCCGCGCGCAGTGGGGCGCCCAGGGCGTGGGCGGCCATGCGGGCAACACCCAGGGCGCTGGCTTCCGGGCTGTCCGGCCGCGTCACCTCCATCCGCAGAAGGTCCGCCAGCAGCTGCAACAGGAACGTGTTGCGCGTGGCGCCGCCGTCGACACGGATTTCGGTCAGCGGATGCGCCAGGTCGGCCTGCATGGCCTCGACCACGTCGACGATCTGCATGGCGATGGCCTCGAACGTGGCGCGGGCGACGTGGGCCGGCCGGGTGCTCAGGGTCATGCCGGCGATCAGGCCGCGCGCCTGGTCATCCCAATGCGGCGCGCCGAGACCAGCCAGGGCGGGAACGAACACGACTCCGTCGCTGGTCTCGACCGAGGTGGCCAGTTCGGTCAGGGATTGCTCATCGGCCGCGCCCAGGAGCTGGGTCGCGAACGCCGCGGCCTGACCGGAGACGGTGATGTTGCCCTCCAGCGCGTACAGCGTCTCGCCGTCCTGGCCCCAGGCGATGGTGGTCGACAGGCCATGCGCCGAGCGCACCAGGCGGTCGGTGGTGGTCATGATCGACGAGCCGGTGCCGATCGTGGCCTTTACGACTCCCGGAGCGGACTGGACGTGCCCGAACAGGGCGGCGTGGGAATCGCCCATGATCGCGTGGACGGGAATGTCGGCGGCCAGGGCGCTGACGCCGGCGGCGACGTGGCCGAAGCAGGCGTCCGACGCCTTGATCTGGGGCAGCATGTCCAGCGGCACGCCGAACAGGGCGGCAAGGTCCGGATCCCAGGTCAGGGTGCGCAGATTCAAGAGCTGGGTGCGCGAGGCGTTGCTGAGATCGGTCGCGTGGACTTGGCCGCCGGTCAGGTTCCAGAGCAGCCAGCTGTCCACCGTGCCGACGCGCAAGGCGCCGGCGGCCGACAGGCGCGCGGTCTCGGGCACGGCCTCGAGCAGCCAGGCAAGCTTGGTCGCCGGAAATAGCGGATCCAGGCCAAGGCCGCTGCGCTCCGACACGAAAGGCTCATGGCCCTCGGCCCGCAGGCGGGCGCAGCGATCCGATGAACGGCGGCATTGCCAGCTGATCGCCGGCGCGACGGGGCGGCCGGTCTGAGCGTCCCAGGCGACGATGGTCTCGCGCTGATTGCTGATCGCGACGGCCGCGATCCGGTGGCCCGGCGCGGCGGTGACCAGGTCCTCGATTATCGCCACCACGCTGGCCCACAGGTGCTCGGCGTTCTGTTCGCTCCAACCCGGCTGAGGATGGGCCAGGGTCATCGGCCGGCTGGCGCGGGCCATGATCTCGCCGTTCGCGCCGACCAGCAGCGCCTTGGTGTTGGTGGTTCCCTGGTCGATGGCCAGGATCACGTCGCCGGCCATCAGCCGCGCTTCTGCGAGACGACCTCGCGCGCCGCGGCGGCCAGGCCTGCGGCGGTGAGGCCGGCGCGCTCCATCAGCCATTCGGCCGAGCCGGTCGGTTGGAAGCCGTCAAAGCCGACGATGCGCATCGGCGTCGGGCGTCGCACGGCCAGCACCTCGGCGACGGCGCCGCCAAGTCCGCCGCGCACCACATGCTCCTCGGCGGTGACGACCGCGCCGCAGTCGGTGGCGGCGCCGACAATCGCGGCCTCGTCGAGCGGCGCGATGGTCGCCATGTTGACGACGCGCGCCTGGACGCCCTCGGCGGCCAGGATGTCAGCGGCTTGCAGCGCGCGATGGACCAGCGTGCCGGTCGCGATGATCGCCACGTCCGCGCCATCGCGCAGGATCTCTGCCTTGCCGATCTGGAAGGGCGCGCGGTGCTCCAGTTCCGGGACCGGCATGCGGCTGATGCGGATAAAGATCGGCTGATCGCTGGCGGCCGCCGCCTTGACGGCCTCGGCGGTCTCCCAGGGATCCGAAGGCACGATCACGGTCAGGCCGCGCATCGGGCGCAACCAGGCCAGGTCTTCGATCGAGTGGTGGGTCGCGCCCAGCTCGCCATAGGCCACGCCGCTGGAGATGCCGCACAGTTTCACATTGGCCGCTGAGTAGACGACATCGGCCTTGATCTGTTCAAGGGCGCGCGCCGTCAGGAAACAGGCCGCGCCGCTGACGAACGGGATCTTGCCGCCGTTGGCCAGGCCGGCGCCGACGCCGACCATGTTCTGTTCGGCGATGCCGACATTGATCACACGCTCTGGGAAGCGATCGCGGAGCTTGCCCAGCTTGCTGGAGCCGACGCTGTCATTGACGACGGCGACCACGCGCGGATCCTCGACGGCCAGCGCCTCCAGGGTGCGAGCATAGGCGTCCCGGCAATCGAACAGGCCGGGAGTGGAAGGCGCCGCGGCGCTCATGCTTGATCCTCTTCGCCGACGTCCGCGGCGCCAGACAGTTCGGCCAGAGCCTGGGCGTACTGCGCGGCGCTGGGCACGCCATGATGCCAGCTGGCCTTGTCCTGCATATAGGACACACCATAGCCCTTGATCGTGTTGGCGATAACGCAGCGCGGCGCGGCGCGGGGAGAGGCTGGCGGATCCAGGGCCGACAGTAGCTGGGCGTAGTCGTGGCCGTCGATCTCGACCACCTCCCATCCGAAGGCGCGCCACTTGTCGGCCAGTGGCTCCAGGGCGTTGGTGTCCTCGGTGCGGGCGCCTTGCTGCAGGCGGTTGCGATCGACGATGGCGGTCAGGTTCCCGAGCTTGCGGTGCCCGGCCAGCATGGCCGCCTCCCACATGCTACCCTCCTGCAGCTCACCGTCGCCGGTCAGCACGAAGGTGCGATAACCCGATCGATCGATCTGTTCGGCGATGGCGATCCCGATGGCGACGGGCAGGCCGTGGCCGAGCGGACCGGTATTGGTCTCGACGCCGGGCAGGTAGGTCCGATTGGGATGGCCGTTCAGGCGCGAGTTCGGTCGCAGATAGGTCGAAAGCTCGGCCTGGGGAAAGAAGCCGGCGCCGGCCAGCGCTGTGTAGAGCGCGCCGGTGCAGTGGCCCTTGCTCATCACGAACCGGTCGCGGTCGGGGGCGGTGGGCATGCTGGCGTCATAGCGCATGACGCCGAAATAGAGCGTCGCGAGGATGTCGGTCGCCGACAGGTCGCCGCCCGGATGGCCTTGGCCCGCCTCGTAGATCATCTGCAGGCTGCGTCGGCGCATCCAGTTCGCGCGCTCGCGAATATGTTCGGTGCGTTCGGCGCCTTCGTTTTCGCGCCTTGCGTCCAGGGCCTTCACCAATCCGCTCTCCGTGTCGAGCGCTTGGAGTAGCGGTCCGAGTTCTTGGAAACAAGCAAAACTTTCGATTTTCTTCGAATCGCGTCGCTTGTTCGCAACGTTCTCGTCAGGCTCTGCGGGGAAAATGCCGAGACCCGTTTGACAGCCTTGAGCTAGGTGGGCATCTTGCCGGCGCAAAAGAAAATAAACGAAGATCAATCGACGATTTTGGTCGAGTAGGGAGGACGAGTGACGAAGTTGGGTTCGCGTCGGCGCGGCGCGCTAGTCGCCGTCCTGCTCGCCAGCGCCGCCACGGTGGCAGGCTGCAAGGTCGTGACGATCGAGCAGGACCAGGCGATCCGGGCCAAGCGCAGCCTCAATTTCAGCGCCGACGCCTATGTCTCGCGCATCTGGACCGCCCAGGCGCTTCCCGAACTCCAGCATCGCGCGGCGCCCGCCAGGGAGCTTTTTCCGGCGATCGACGCCAATCCCGAAGACGCCGGCGCACGCCTGGGCCGACGCGCCAGTGAAGGCGGCGCCTGGACCTATGTGGTGAGCGGCGAGGGCGTGGTCACGGCGATCGATCATGCTTCGCGCCGTGGCACGGTCGAGGTCGCGCTGGGCGACGGCGTCTCCCGCGCCGTGAAGCTGGAGACCGGTCCGGTGATCATCGGAACGGCCCTCCGCGACGCCCTGCCGTTCATCGCCTTCGACGATTTCTCGGACCAGCTGGCCTATGCCGACGTGGGCCGCGCGCTGACGACGACCGCCCTGGCGCGGGTGAAGTCGACCCTGGAGGGCTTGCGTCCGGGCGAGCGGGTCCGGTTCGTCGGCGCGTTCAATCTGTCGTCTCCGGGCCAGCCGGTCTTCGTGACCCCGGTCTCGATCGAGAAGGTCGCATCCGACGGCGTCGCGCTGTGAGCGGCCAAGCCACCCTGCTCAGCGCGCGGAACGTCGCCAAGTCGTATGGCGCGACGATCGCCCTGCGGGGCGTCGATTTCGACGTCCACGGCGGAGCGGTCAATGTCCTGATCGGCGAGAACGGCGCCGGCAAGTCGACCTTGATGCGGCTGCTGGCCGGCGTCGAGCAGCCGGACGACGGCGAGATCCGGCTGGATGGCGCGCCCGTGCGTCTGCGCTCCGTCCGCGACGCGGCGCGGCAGGGGGTGGGCATCGTCTTCCAGGAGCTGAACCTCTGCGCCAACCTGACGGTGGTCGAGAACATCTTTCTCGGTCGCAACCTCGGGAGGGGCGGCATGATCGATCACGCCGCCGAGCGCCGCCGCGCGGACGAGGCCCTGGCCCGGCTGGGCGCCACGTTCGGCGCCGACACCCCGGTCTCGGCGCTCAGCATCGGCCAGCAGCAGATCGTCGAGATCGCTCGGGTGCTGGTCGAGGACGTCCGCGTACTGATCATGGATGAGCCGACCTCCGCCCTCAGCGAGGAGGAGGTCGCCAACCTCTTCACTGTCATTGGCGAGTTGAAGCGTCAGGGTGTCGGCATCGTCTACATCTCGCACCGGCTGGAAGAGCTGATGCGGATCGGCGACCACGTCACGGTGATGCGCGACGGCGCCGTCGTGGCGTCCGTGCCCGTCGCTCAGGCGTCGGTGCCCTGGATCATCGAGACCATGCTGGGCGAGGCCGCCGTCGCGCCGACGGACCGCGCGTCCGCTAGGGTTGGCGAGGTGGTGCTGGCGCTGGAGGACGTGGTCGTCCGTCGCGGCGACGGCGCCCGGCTGGTCGATGGGATCTCGGCCGAGTTTCGGGCCGGCGAGGTCGTGGCGATCTACGGCCTGCTGGGCGCCGGGCGCACCGAACTCCTCGAATACGCCTTTGGCCTGCGTCGCGGCGCCGGGGAAGTCCGATTTAACGGCGAGGCGATCCAGCGGCTCCCGGCCGCCGACCGTGTGGCCCGGCGCTTGTTGATGGTCCCGGAGGATCGCCAGCGCGAAGGCTTGTTTCAGAACCTGTCGGTGGGCGGTAACCTGGGCTTGTCGAGCCTGGCCCGCTTCGCGCGGCGCGGCTTCGTCTCGGACGCGATCGAGGATCGTTCGGTGCGCTCGATAATCGAGCGGCTGGGGGTGAAGACCCAGTCTCCTCGGGCGCCGATCGGCGCGTTGTCGGGCGGCAACCAGCAGAAGGTCGTCATCGGGCGGTGCCTGCTGTGCGACCCCGTCGCCCTGCTTCTGGACGAGCCGGCGCGCGGCATCGACGTCGGCGCGCGGGCCGAGGTGTTCGCCGCCATGCGGGCGCTGGCCGCCGAAGGTTTGGCCGTCGTGTTCACGACCTCAGACATGCTGGAGGCGCTCGGCATCGCCGACCGGATCCTGGTGATGTCCAAAGGACGGCTGACCGCTGACCTGCCGGCGACCGAGGCCGACGAGAGTCTGCTGGTCCGGGCCGCCAACGGCGCTGTCGTTTCCCCATCCGACCGGCGCGCGCGGCGCGTCGCGCTCGCGCAGTGAAGGTGAGCATGACGTCCATCGCTTCCGATCCGGCCCCTATGGCGGCCCAACCCGTGGGCCAGCCGCTGGCGAAGCCGCCGACGCCGGCCTGGGTCGCCGTGCTGTTCAAGGCGCGGGCCCTGATCGCCCTGGCGCTAGTCACCGCCTTCTTTTCGGCCATGGCGCCGAACTTCCTATCGGTGGCCAGCGTCCTGATCACCGCCAAGCACATCGCCACCATCGCGATCCTCGGGATCGGCATGACCTATGTGATCTTGACCGGCGGCATCGACCTTTCGGTCGGCTCGATCGCGGGTCTGGCGGGGATGATCGGCGGGGCCTTGATCCTGAACGGCGTGACGGCGGGGCCGCTGGGCGTGGTCATCTATCCGTCGACCCTGACCGTGATCGCCGTCGTGGTGGCGATCGGCGGGTTGATCGGCCTGCTGAACGGGACCTTGATCACCCGCTTCGGCGTCGCGCCCTTCATCGCCACCCTGGGCGTTCTATACGTCGCGCGCGGCGCGGCCCTGCTGTGCTCGAACGGCGCGACCTTTCCGAACCTGATCGGCGGGGCCGAGTACGGCAACCAGGGCTTTCCGCTGCTGGGCGCGGGCAGGCTGTTTGGCATACCCGTCCCGGTGCTGATCATGATCGTCCTGGCCGTCGCCGCCGCCTGGGTCGCGGCGAACACGCCGTTCGGCCGTCGCGTCTACGCGGTCGGCGGCAGCGAGCGGGCCGCGTTGCTATCGGGCGTCCGCGTGGGCCGGATCAAGGCCCTGGTCTATGTGATCTCGGGCATGTGCGCGGCCCTGGTCGGTCTGATCGTCGCCTCGGACCTGGTCGCGGCCCACCCGGCCTCGGGCGAGACCTTCGAACTGAGCGCGATCGCGGCCGTGGTGCTGGGCGGCGCGTCTCTGAGCGGCGGCCGGGGCACGATCGGTGGGACCATCATCGGGGCCTGCGTGATCGGCGTGCTGGGCGACGGCATGGTGATGATCGGCGTCAGTGAGTTCTGGCAAATGGTGATCAAGGGTACGGTAATCGTCGCGGCCGTTGTACTCGATCAGTTGCAGGGCCGGATCATCGGCGCGCGAGACTGAGAGCGGACATGGCCAAGGGCACCTCCCCCAAGAGCGAAGTGAAGACTGGACGCGGCAAGACGACGGCCGCCGTCAAACCGCCACGCGCCAAGTCCAAGGGACCGGGGCTGGCGGTGGGCGCGAGCGCGTTGCTTGGCGAACCGCGCCGCATGAAGATGCTGGCCTGGTTCCAGGAAGTCGGCAGCGCCCGCGTGCGCGATCTGGCCGAGGCCTTCGCGGTGTCCGAGGTGACGGTCCGCCAGGACCTGGAGCGCCTGGAGGCCGAGGGGCACATCGTCCGCGAGCACGGCGGAGCCTATCTGAAGTCGGCGCCCCAGCAGGTGCGCGCCATGGCGCTGCACCACCTGGTCAACATGGACGCCAAGCGCCGGATCGGCCAGGCGGCGGCGGCCCTGGTCGAGGATCATGAGACGATCGTCCTGGACGCCGGCTCGACGACCACCGAGATCGCCATGAACCTGGGCGATCGCGAAGGCCTGACGGTGGTCACCAACGCGCTCAATATCGCCCTGATCCTGGGCGCCATCCCGACCTATACGGTCCATATGCCGGGCGGCCAGTTCAAGGCGCCGACCCTGTCGCTGTCGGGCGAGCGCTCGGCCGACTATTTCGAAGGGCTGTTCGCCCAGAAGCTGTTCCTGGCGACCGCGGCGGTGTCGTTCGAGGCCGGCCTGACCTTCCCCGCCATCGCCGACATCGCCGTCAAGCGCGCCATGATCAAGTCGGCGTCGAAGATCTACCTGGCGGCGGACTCCACCAAGATCGGCAAGACCTCCTTCTCGTCGTTGGGCGGGATCGAAAACATCCATTGTCTGATCACCGACAGCGGTATTCGCGACGAGGACCACCGTGCGTTCCTCGACGCCGGCATAGAGGTCATCGTCGCATGAAGCTTGGGCGTCCACGTCTCTGGCTCGCCGTTCTGGCGCTGATCGTCGTCGCCGTGGCGGCGGTCGTCCTGCTGGCGCCGCGCGCCGGCCGATCCAGCCTGATCGTGATCATCACGCCCTCGCTCGACAATCCGTTCTTCGGCCAGGAAGCCGTCGGCGCCGAGCAGCGCGCCCAGGCGCTGGGCTATCGCACGCTGAAGTTCTCGCACGACGACGACGCCTTCAAGCAGAGCCAGCTGATCGACACGGCCATCGCCCGAAGCGCCTCGGCCATCATCCTCGACAACGCCGGCGCCGACGCCAGCGTCGCGGCGGTGCTGCGGGCCAAGTCGGCGGGCGTGCCTGTCTTCCTGATCGACCGCGAGATCTCTAGCCGCGGCGCGGCGGCGGTCCAGATCGTCTCCAACAACTACCAGGGCGCGGCCCTCGGCGCGCAGGCCTTCGCCGAGGCGCTGGCCGAAAAGGGCGACTATGCCGAGCTGGTCGGCAAGGAGTCGGACACCAACGCCTCGATCCGCTCGCGCGGCTTCCACGACGTTCTCGACCAGTATCCCGACCTGAAGATGGTCTCGCGCCAGAGCGCCAACTGGGACCAGGCCCAGGCCTTCTCGGTCATGCAGTCGATCCTACAGGCCCATCCGACCCTGAAAGGCGTGATCGCCGGCAACGACACCATGGCCCTGGGCGCGGTGGCCGCGCTGGAGAGCGCCGGGCGGCGCGATGTCGTGGTGGTCGGCTTCGACGGCTCCAACGACGCGCGCGACGCCATCGCGGCGGGCAAGATGCGCGCGACCGTGCTGCAGCCGGCGCTGCGCCAGGCCCAGTACGCCGTCGAACTGGCCGACCGCTACCTGAAGACCGGCAAGACCGGTGAGCGCGAGAAGCTGCTGATGGACTGCTTCCTGGTCGACCGGTCCAACGCCGCGCGTGTGAACAACTTCGCGCTGACCCAGCGCTGAGGCCTCCCGAAGACCCCAACCGAAAGCGTCCCCATGACCGCCAAGCAACGATACGGCGCCGGCATCTGGCACTTCGCCACCTATGTCGACCGCTACGCCACCGACGGGTACGGGCCGCAACGCGATCTGCTGGAGATGATCGACCTGGCCGGCCAGGTCGAGGACCTCTCGGTGGTCGACATCAACTTCCCGTTCGTCGGCAAGGACGTGTCCCTGACTTCGATCGAACAGGCGCTGGACCGCAACGGCCTCAGCGTCATCGGCATCACGCCCGAGATCTATACCCGCCGCTTCGCCAAGGGCGCCTTCACCAACCCCGACCCGGGCGTCCGTCGTCTGACCAACGAGATGTGCAACGAGGCGGCCAAGATGGTCCGCCACTTTGGCGCCGACTACGTCAAGCTGTGGCCCGGCCAGGACGGCTGGGACTATCCGTTCCAGGTCGACCACAAGGCGCTGTGGACGGCGTCGGTCGAGGGCGTGGCCGAGCTGGCCGCCCAGAACCCCGACCTGAAGTTCGTGATCGAGTACAAGCCGCGCGAACCCCGGGTGCACATGAGCTACGACTCGGTCGCCCGGACCCTGCTGGCGATCGAACGCATGGGTGTTCCCAATGTCGGCATCCTGCTGGACTTCGGCCACTCGCTGTACGGCGGCGAGTCGCCCGCCGACGCCGCCCAGCTGGCGATCGACCACGGCCGGCTGTTCGGCATGGACGTCAACGACAACATGCGCGGTTGGGACGACGACCTGATCGCCGGCTCGGTGCATCCGATCGAGCTGTTCGAGTTCTTCTGGACGCTGCGCAAGAACGGTTGGGACGGCGTCTGGCAGCTGGACCAGTTCCCATTCCGCGAGGACTGCGTCGCCGCCGCCAACAGCGCGATCCGGTTCCTCAAGCGCATCGAGAGGGCGCTGGATCGTCTCGACGTCGAAGGCCTGAAGGCGGCCCAGGCGCGCCAGGACGCCGTCACGGCGCTGGACATAGCGCGGGCCGCGCTGT
The DNA here is from genome assembly GCF_040545685.1 of Caulobacter sp. 1776. Taxonomy (NCBI): domain Bacteria; kingdom Pseudomonadati; phylum Pseudomonadota; class Alphaproteobacteria; order Caulobacterales; family Caulobacteraceae; genus Caulobacter; species Caulobacter sp. 1776. The sequence continues at coordinate 279,139 of NZ_JBEPMI010000001.1, read as the reverse complement.
TCGGCGACGCCTAGCGCGAAGCGCGCTGTCTCTAGGCTATGGTTCGAGCTGAACGTGACGTCTACGAGTCGCCCCCGGGCGGCTCGTGGGCTCGCCCGCCAAGCCATGCTGGAGAAGACCATGATCGATGAGGCCGAAGCCGCCGAATCCCCCGCGCGGCGTCGAGGCATCCAGTCGGTCGAGATCGGGCTGGGCATTCTCGAGGCCCTGGCCGGGCTGGGGCAGGCCTCGACGCTGAGCGCCGTGGCCCAGGCCAGCGGCATGGCCGCGCCCCAGGTGCACCGCTATCTCCAGAGCCTGATCATCGCCGGCATGGCCTACCAAGACCCGGCCACCGGCCGCTATGACCTGGGCCCCAAGGCGCTGAAGCTGGGCATGGCCGCCCTGTCGCGGATCGACGCGTTCCGGCTGGTCGACGCGGCCATAGGCGACTTCACCCGGAGGACCGGCCAGACGGTCCAGATCGCCGCCCTCGGGCCGCTGGGACCGACCATCGTCCGCTGGAACATGGGGCGACCCGCTGTGATGACCTCGTTCAACGTCGGCTCGGTGCTGCCGCTGCTGTACTCGGCGACGGGGCAGGCCTTCCTTGCGTTCACGCCGCCGCTCGAGACCGAGCGCCTGCTGGAGCACGAGCTCAAGACGGGGCCGATGTCCCGGGCCGAGGCCGAGGCCTTGCGCCAGGCCGTCCGCGCGCGCGGCCACGCCCATGTCGAGGGCACGATGGTGCCGGGACTGCGCGCTACCGCCTTTCCGATCTTCGACCTGCAGGGGCGGGCGGTGCTCACCGCCACCGCGCTGCTGCCCGATGCGTTCACGGACGGCCGGCACGAGGCGGCGTTGGCGGAGCTGGGCGCGCTGTGCCGAGAGATCAGCTCCCAGCTGGGCTGGTTCGGCTAGGCAGTTATGCATTGCGCAAGTGATTGCGTAGTGTCAAAAAGTATCCAGCGCGCGCCCTTGGGACGTGGGCGGCGAAGGATGCGTGATGACCCAGCCCAACGACCAGCGCAGCCAGCTGGAAGCGCTCTATGCCGAGATGGCGCCGGCCAACCTGACGCCTCTGTGGGAGTCGCTGGCCCAACTGGTGCCCAAGCGCCCCCAGTCGCCCGCGGTGGTTCATCGCTGGTCCTATGACCAGGCGCGCGACTACCTGATCCGCGCTGGCGACCTGATCAGCGCCGAGCAGGCCGAGCGTCGCGTGCTGATCCTGGAGAACCCCGGCCTTCAGGGGCTGTCGTCGATCGTGCCCAGCCTCTATGCCGGCCTTCAGCTCATCCTGCCGGGCGAGATCGCGCCCGCTCACCGTCACACCCAATGCGCGCTGCGCTTCGTCCTCGAGGGGGAGGGGGCTTTTACCGCCCTGGATGGCGAAAAGGCGATCATGGGGCCGTTCGACCTGGTGCTGACGCCGGGCTGGCAATGGCACGACCATGGCAATCCCAGCGACCGGCCGATGATCTGGCTGGATGGCCTGGACATTCCCACCGTCCGTCACTTCGACGCCGGTTTCGCGGAGTCCTTTCCCGAGAAGACACATCCCGAAACCGCGCCGCCGGGCGACACCTTGGCCCGCTACGGCCGCAACCTGCGCCCCGTGCGCGGTTCCGCGGCCGACCGGCGCCCCGCGCACCAGCCGTTGTTCCACTATCCCTACGCCGACTGGCGACCGGCGCTGGACGCCATGGCCGGAGCGGCGACCATCGATCCGCATCTCGGCCACGCGCTGGAGTTCTTGAACCCGGCCGACGGCGGACCCGTCATGCCGACCATCGCCGCCCAGGTGCGCCTGCTGCCTGCGGGGTTCGAAACCCGAGCCCGCCGCTCGACCGACGGCACGGTGTTCGTCGTGGTCGAGGGCAAGGGCCGGGCGGTCGTCGAAGGCCGCGAAATCGCGCTGGAGCCGCGTGACGTTCTCGTCGTGCCGTCCTGGCAAGAGCTGCGCCTGGGCGCGGCCGACGATCTTGTGCTGTTCAGCTATTCGGACAGGGCGGCGCAGGAGAAACTCAATCTCTACAGGGAGGAATGCGCGTGACCTTGGTGTTCGAGCCTCAGGCGTCGGTCGTGGCCGCGACCAGCGAAGGCCGGGGCTTTCCGGTCCGGCGGGTCTTCTGCATCGGCCGCAACTACGCCGCTCACGCCCGCGAGATGGGCCGCGACCCGGACCGCGAAGCGCCGTTCTTCTTCACCAAGTGGGCCGAGACGGTGGTCCCCACCGGCGCCGTGGTTCCCTATCCGTCGCAGACCGGCGACTTCCACTATGAGGCCGAACTGGTCGTGGCGATCGGCAAGGGCGGTCGCGATATCGCCTCGAGCGCGGCGCTGAGCCACGTCTATGGCTATGCCACGGGCCTGGACATGACCCGTCGGGATCTGCAGCTGGAGGCCCGCGAAAAGGGGCGCCCCTGGGACACCGGGAAGAACGTCGAGCAATCCTCGCCGCTGGGCTTGATCCACACCGTCGACGCGGTCGGCCATCCGGCGACCGGTCGCATCGCGCTGAGCGTCAACGGCGAGGTCCGGCAGGACGCCGACCTGGCCGAGCTGATCTGGCCGGTCGCCGACGTGATTGCCTACGTCTCGCGCTTCTACCGGCTGGAGCCGGGCGACCTGATCTATACCGGCACCCCGGCCGGGGTCGGCGCGGTGGTCGAGGACGACGAGATCGTCGTCTCGGTCGCGGGCCTGTCCGACTGCGTGATCAAGGTCGGGCCGCCGCTCGGTGACTGATCCGGTGACGCTGCACGGCTATTTCCGCTCGACGGCGTCCTACCGCGTTCGCATCGCGCTGAACCTGAAGGGAGTCGGCTATGCGGACGCCTTTCACCACCTGCGCAAGGGCGAGCAACGGGCGCCCGAGTTCCTGGCGGTCAATCCGCAGGGACTGGTGCCCGCGCTGGAGATCGACGGGGCCGTGCTGACCCAGAGCTTGGCGATCTGCGAATATCTGGACGAGCGGTATCCGGAGCCGCCGCTGCTGCCGGCCGATCCGCTGGGGCGAGCCAAGGTGCGCGCCTTGGCCCAGGTCATCGCCTGCGACATCCATCCGGTGCAGAACCTGCGGATCCTGGCCCGCCTGCGCGCCCTGGGCGTCGCTGAACCCCTGGTCACCGACTGGGCGGCCAAGGTGATCGACGAGGGGCTGGAGGCCTGCGCGCGCCTGGTTTCCGACGACGGACCCTATTGTTTCGGTAGGCAGGTGACGCTGGCCGATCTTTGCCTGGTCCCGCAACTGGTCAACGCCCGGCGCTTCGGCGTCGCGTTGCGCTGGCCGCGCCTGCTGGCGATCGAGGTGGCCTGCCTGGCGCTGGACGCCTTCGCCCGCGCTGTGCCCGAGCAGCAGCCCGACGCCGAGTAGAGCGCCCCGGCGTCTAGGCCCGGCGCAGCGCGAACACCGCCGCGGCGGCGACCAGCGCCGGGGCGATGGCGGTCAGCAGCAGCGCTTGCGGTGACCAGCCCATGGCCAGCAACGCCCCGCCGATCGTGGGGCCCAGGATCGAGCCGATCCGCCCCACGCCCAGCGCCCAGCCGATGCCCGTGGACCGCACCGCCGTCGGATAGGCGTTGGCGGTCACCGCGTTCAGGCCGATCTGCGCGCCCGACACCCCGAACCCGCAGGCCGTCGCCGCGGCCAGCAGCAGGGCGGTGTTGGCGCCGGCCAGGGCGATGGCGGCGATGAAGACCGCCGCGGCGAAATAGGCCGCGCTCAGGATCAGATAGGGATCGCGGCGGTCGATCAGCCGACCCAGCACGACGCCGCCGATCACACCGCCCAGGTTCAGCAGGGCCGTAGACAGGATCGCGGTCTTCAAGGGCAGGCCCAGGCTCTTGAGCAGCGACGGCAGCCAGTTGACCAGGAAGTACATGACCAAGAGATTCATGAAGAAGGCCGTCCAGACTAGGAGAGTGCGGCCGGCCCGACCGTCGGCGAACAGAGCGACCACCGGAAAGCGCCGGACCTGGCCGCCATCGCCGCTTTCGGCCCGCACCGAGGCGACGAAGGCCTCGACCGTAAGATCCGGAGCGGCCCGGCGCAGGATGGCGGCGACGAGCGCCTCTTTCCCGGAGCGCAGCGCCAAGAAGCGGGCGGACTCCGGCAAGAGCCCGGCCAGCACCGGCAGTAGCGCCAGCGGCATGGCGCCGCCCAGCAGGAACACCCACGACCAGCCGTGGTCGGCGATCAGGGGCGCGGTGACCAGGCCGCCGATGGTCGAGCCCAGCGGAAAGCCGCAGAACATCACCGTCACCAGCGTCGCCTTGTAGCGGGCGGGGGCGTACTCGTTGGTCAGGGCAATGATGTTGGGCATGGCCCCACCCAGGCCGATCCCGGTCAGGAGGCGCAGGGCCAGCAGCTCATCGATCGTCCGCGCGCGGGCGGTCAGCAGGGCGAAGATCCCGAAGATGGCCACGGACAGCAGGATGATGATCTTCCGTCCGTATCGGTCGGCGGCCGAACTGAGCACGAAGGCGCCGATGGTCAGGCCCAGCAGGCCCGCGCCGAAGATCGGACCGAAGGCGGAGGGGGCCAGGCCCCAGTCCTCGGCGATGCGCGGCGCGACGTAGGCGATCGACTGGGTGTCGAAGCCGTCCAGCATCGCCACCAGTCCGCACAGGACCGTGATGCCGACCTGGAACGCGCCGAACCGCGTATGATCGATCCCCGTCTCGGGCGCCGACTGCATGCCTGCCATCATCTTTCCTTCACGCGTGGAAAACGGTCCCGTCATCGGCCCCCGAGGCCGCGGTCCGCCGCGCCGCGCCGCGCGGGGTAGGCGCGCGGCGGCCAAGGTTGATTGGATTATTTGCCATCGTCAAACTCATTTCGCATGATAAAATTGTATGGGCTGAATTCGGCGTGACCCGAGCCAGGTGCGACGTATGGAGCGACCTACCGAAAATCTTCGAATTATGACCGGTCTCGCACGCTTGTGGATCAGCGATTGTTGAGGCCTTTATTCCCAATAATACACTGATTTTTCATAATAAAAATTACAACCTTGTCCGATTGTCCGGCCTGGCTCGTTGAGGTTGATTGACATGGATCCGAAGGTGGAGCTAGGTTTTCTGACGAAATCGAAGATATTCGAAAGAAAATGCAGAAGACTCAACGTCGACGGCAGGCGCGCTGAATAGCCCAAGGTTGGGCTGACGGCGTCCGCGTCCGCGCAGGGCTTTGCGAGGGGAGGGTCGATGAAGCCTCAAGCCCGACTGTGGTTCGCCGCGCTTGCGGGGCTCGGCGCCCTGTCCGCCGGGACGGTCAGCCAGGCGCTGCCCGCGGCCAAGAAGCCTCGCGTGATCGTCCTGTCGGACATCGGCAACGAGCCCGACGATTCCGAGTCCCTGGTCCGCCTGCTGCTCTATGCGAACGACCTGGATCTCGAGGGTCTGGTCGCCACCACCTCGACCTGGCAGCGCGGACGGGTCCAACCCCAGCTGATGCGCGAGCGGATCGCGGCCTATGGCCAGGTCCTGCCGAACCTGCGCCGCCACGCCGACGGCTATCCCGACGCCGCCACGCTCGATGCGCTGGTCCGCTCCGGTAGCGCCGCCTACGGCATGCGGGGTGTCGGGGAGGGCAAGGACACCGAAGGGTCTCGCCTGATCATCGCGGCGGTCGATCGACCCGATCCCAGGCCGGTCCATGTGTCGGTGTGGGGTGGGGCGCTGGATCTGGCCCAGGCGCTGTGGACCGTCCGCGCGACGCGCACGCCCGAGCAGCTCAAGGCGTTCGTCGCCAAGCTGCGGGTCTATTCGATCTCGGACCAGGACGACGCCGGCCCCTGGGTGCGCCAGACCTTCCCCGACGTCGTTTGGATCGCCAGCGTCCATGGCTGGGGCCAATACGGCCTGGCCGCCTGGACCGGCATTTCGGGTGACGTGCGCCGGCCCACCAAGTGGCCGGCCGCCGAGATGGTCACCAACACCTGGCTGGAAGCCAACGTCCGCCGGGGTCCGCTGGGCGCGCTGTATCCGCCGCACCAGTTCATCATGGAAGGCGACACCCCGGCCTTCCTGTGGCTGATCCCCAACGGCCTCAACGCGCCCGAGCATCCCGAATACGGCGGCTGGGGCGGTCGCTACGTCCCGACCTACGAGGGCGCGGCGCAGTACGGCGACGCCCAGGACACCGTGCAGGGCGCGGACGGGGCCAGCTGGACCAGCAACCAGGCGACGATCTTCCGCTGGCGCGAAGCGTTCCAGAACGATTTCGCGGCGCGGATCGGCTGGACGCTGACCCCCGAGCGCTCGAAGGCCAATCATCCGCCGGCCCTGGTCCTGAACGGCGCCCCTGGCGACGGCGCGGTGGTCCTGCAGGCCAAGGCGGGCGAGACCGTGAAGCTGAGCGCGGCGGGCTCGCGCGATCCCGACGGCGACGCCCTGACCTATCGCTGGTGGCAGTATGCCGAGCCGAGTGGCCGGCCGGGCCTGTCGCCGCCCAAGCTGGATCTCGCCGACGCCGACCAGGCCGAGGCGCGCTTCGTGGTTCCGACCGTCGTCGAGCCCACGACCTACCACGTCATTCTCGAAGTCCGCGACAGCGGCGCGCCAGCGATCACGCGCTACCGGCGGGCCTTGGTCAACGTCCGTCCCTAGACCCTGGCGGGCCCTCGGCGCGACCGTCGCCAACACCAAAAAAAGACAACACTAGGAGAGGTATCATGAAGCGCAGAACGGTCTTGTGTTCGGTCGCTGGCCTGCAAGCGCTGATCGTCGGTCTCGCCGCCAGCGGCGCGCACGCCCAGCAGGCGCCCGCGCCGGAAGCGGCCGCGGCCACCGAAATCGGCGAGATCGTCGTCACGGCCCAGAAACGCACGGAAAACCTGCGCGACACGCCGGTGTCGGTGGCGGTCGTCGGGCCCAAGCAGCTGGAGGCCGCCGGCGTCGCGACGCTGGACGACCTGGGCAAGGCCGTGCCGTCGCTGGTCGCCGCGCCCGCGACCTCGACGCTGCGTCCGTTCTACACCCTGCGCGGGGTCAGCACGAACGTGATCACCGTGGGCTCGCCCAGCGGCGTGGCCGTCATGCTGGACGGCGTGACTCTGGCCCCGGAGTCGCTGGCCGCCCGCCAGCTGACCGACATCGCCAGCGCCGAGGTGCTGCGTGGGCCGCAATCGACCCTGGGCGGCCGCACCGCCTCGATCGGGGTGATCAACATCGTCACCCGCAAGCCGACCGACGTGTTCGAAGGGAGGGCGTCGCTCAGCGCCACCACCGACGACGAGTTGCGCGCCCAGGCCTTCGTGGCCGGGCCGATCAACGACCATGTCGGCTTCTCGCTGTCGGGCTTCCGCAACCGTTCGGAGTTCGTCACCCGCAACTTGGCGACCGGCGACAATGACGTGTCGAAAGCCTCCGGCGTCCGCGGCAAGCTGCTGTTCAAGCCGGCGGAAGGCCTGGATGTCACCCTGTCGGCCAACTATGTCGACGCGCGCGACAGCGGCCAGTTCCAGGCCTTCGTCCAGATCGACCCGGCGGCCCGCTTCCGCGGCTCCTTCGCGCAAAGCGAGGCCCTGGTCGGCGTGACGCCCAGCCGGAAGAACACCGACTACAACACCATCAGCACGCCGGGCCAGCACACCAAGGACCAGCTGTACAGCGCGGTGGTCAACTACGAGGTCGGCGACTTCACCTTCAGCTCGATCACCGCCAAGTCGCATGAAGACCGCGACCTGCGCTACGACGTCTATGGCCAGAAGATCGACTGGGCCTCGCGCCTGTCGGGCGGGACCTATTCCTGGAACAACATCCAGCGCTCGCAGCTCGAGATCGACGGCTTCAGCCAGGAATTCCGCGTCGCGTCCCGCGACCTGGGCTTCGGCCGCGTGCTGGCCGGCCTGTACTATGATCACAGCAAGACCGGCTTCCAGTTCGACCGGCCCGCCTTCGGCACGCCGATCCCGTTCGGTGCCTATCGCGAGGCGAACAACAAGAGCTACGCCGCCTATGTGCGCGCCGACTTCGACCTGACCGACAGCACAACCCTGATCACCGGGCTGCGCTATAACCGCGACAAGATCGGCTACGTCTACAATCTTCAGTACAATACGACACCGGCCAGCAATACGACCCCGTTCATCCGCAAGGGCTCGGACAGCTTCAACACCCTGGTCGGCGACGTCACCCTGAAGCAGGAGATCGGCGCGCGGGCCAATGTCTACGCGACCTATTCGCGGGGCTATAAGCCCAAGGTCTACAACCTCGACGCCACGGTCACGCCGACCAACACGTTCAATCCCGTGAACAAGGAAAAGGTCGACAACTTCGAGGGCGGCCTGAAGGGCGACTACTTCGATCGCCGTGTCAGCCTCAACCTGGCGGCGTTCTACACCACCTACAAGAACTTCCAGGTCCAGGCGGCCGACCCGACCACGGCGGTGCCGACCTTCCAGCTGACCAACGCCGGCAAGGCCAGCACGCGGGGCGTCGAACTGGACGCGACGATCCGGCCGACCGCCGGCCTGACGCTGAACACCTCGATCGCCTATGTGAACGCCAAGTACGACCGCTTCGTGGGCGCGACCTGCTATTCGGGCCAGACCGCCGCCGCGGGCTGCACGACGCAAGGCGGGACCAGCTTCCAGGACCTGTCGGGCGTGCGGCTTTCGAACTCACCGCGCCTGAAGCTGAACGCCGCCGCCGAGCAGCGCTTCGACCTGTCGGGTGACCTGCAGCTGACCCTGGGCGGCGTGGTCAACTACCAGAGTAAGATCAACTTCGACCCGAACAAGAATCCGCTGGCCACCCAGGACGGCTACGCGATCGTCAACCTGTCGGCCTCGATCGGGCGCGCCGATCAACGCTGGTCGGTCACCGCCTTCGTCAACAACGTCACCGACAAGCTCTACCTGGCGAACATCTCGGACGTCGGCGGGCGCTGGGGCAACAAGGCCGCGCTCAGCGGCTGGTACGGCCGCGACGCCCAACGCTACGCGGGCCTGCGTCTCGACGCCCGGTTCTGATCGCCAGGACTATCGCGTTCCTACCTCTCGCCCGGGTCGTTTCGGCCTGGGCGACATTTTTCGTCTGGCGGATCGCGTCCTGTCCGCCGAGGCTGGAGATTGATCCGCATGGCTTCTCGTTCTCGTTTCCTGACTAAGGCCAGCAGCCTGGCGCTCATCGCCTGGACCCTCGCGACGGCGTCGGCGGCCCAGGCCGACAGCGCCAAGGTCGACGGGGCCAAGGTCGACGCCCTGATCGGGCGGATGACCCTGGACGAGAAGATCAGCTTCCTGCACGGCCATGACGATCCGCAGCATCTGGCCGGGGGCGGCTACATCCCCGGCGTGCCGAGGCTGAACATCCCGCCGCTCCGCCTGGCCGACGGCCCGGCCGGCGTGCGGACGTCGCGGACCGCCACCGCCTTTCCCGCGCCGGTCGCCCTGACCGCCACCTTCTCGCCGGACCTGGCCAAGGCCTGGGGCGCGGCTGTCGCCAGCGAGGCCCTGGCCCGCGACCAGCAGGTGCTGCTGGCGCCCATGACCAACAATGTCCGCGTTCCCACGGCGGGCCGTAACTTCGAGACCTTCGGCGAGGATCCGCTCTTGGCGGCGCGACTGGTCGGGGCCAGCGTGAAAGGACTGCAGGACGGCGGCGTGATCGCCACGGTCAAGCACTTCGCGGCCAACAACCAGGAAACCGACCGCAAGACCATCGACGTCCAGGTCGACGAGCGGACGCTGCGCGAGATCGAGTTCCCGCCATTCCAGGCGGCGGTCGAGGCCGGGGTCGGCGCGGTGATGTGCGCCTACAACAAGGTGGGCGGCGTGGCGGCCTGCGAGAACCCGTTCCTGCTGGACAAGGTTCTGCGCCAAGAGTGGGGCTTCGATGGCTTCGTGATGTCCGACTGGGGCGCCACCCATAGCGCCGCGCCGGCGCTGAAGGCGGGTCTCGACATGGAGATGCCGCGTGGCAAGTTCCTGGGTGAGGCGCTGAAAGCGGCGGCGACCAAGGGTGAAGTCAAGGAGGCCGACATCGATCGCTCGGTGCGGCGCATCCTGATCCAGATGGACAAGATCGGCCTGCTGGCCGACGCTACCGCGCGGCCGGCCGAGGACGAGGTCCAGCGCAAGGCTCACGCGGATCTGGCCCTGGATATCGCCCTGGAGGGCGCGGTCCTGCTGAAGAACGACGGGATCCTGCCGCTGGCGCCGGCGGTCCTGAAACAGGCCGTCGTCGTCGGTCCGACCGCCAAGCGCGCGCTGTTCGGCGGCGGCGGCAGCGCCGAGGTCAAGCCGACCGCCCTGGACAACCCTTATGACGCGCTGAGCGCCGACGCTGGCGCCGCCCTGGTCTTCGCCGAAGGCCTGCGCCTGGAGGGAGAGTCCATCCCCGCGGCGGTCCTGAGCTCCGATATCGGTTCGTTCACCGGCGCCATGACCATCGAGAAGAGCCAATCGAGCGCCTGGGAGGGCTGGATCACCGCACCCGAAACCGGCGACTACGAGCTGATGCTGCAGTTCACCCCGGTCGGCGGCCTGGCCCTGGCCGAGGCCGACCGCGGCATGGCCGATGTCGAACTGGACGGAAAGCGCATCATCGAAGGGGGGCGACTGTTCGGCGGCTCGCGACTGATCAAGACCTCGGACGGCCTGCTGAACCAGGGTCAAATAGTACGCCTGGAGGCGGGCGTCCGTCATCGCCTGAAACTGACCGTAAAGGCCTCGGCCGTCGAGCCGTTGCGCCTGCGTCTGGCCTGGACCACGCCGGTCCTGCGCCGGCGCTTGCTGGCCGAGGCCGCCGCGGCCGCCAAGGCCGCGCCCGCTGCCATCGTTTTCGCGCATGTCGAGGGCACCGAGGGCGAGGACAACCGCACGCTCGCCTTGCCCTACCGCCAGGACGAACTGATTGAAGCGGTGGCCGCCGCCAATCCCAACACCGTTGTTGTGCTCAATACCGGCGCCCCGGTGCTGATGCCCTGGATCGATCGCGTGAAGGCGGTCCTGCAGATGTGGTACCCGGGGCAGAGAGGCGGGCAGGCGACGGCCGACCTGCTGGCCGGCAGGGCCAATCCGTCCGGCCGCCTGCCGGTGACCTTCCCGGCGACCGATAACCAGACAGCTGTGGCCCAGCCCGAGCGCTCCCCCGGCGTTGACGGCCGCCAGACCTATTCCGAGGGCGTCCGGGTTGGCTATCGCTGGTATGACGCCGAGGGCGTCAAGCCCCTGTTCCCTTTCGGACATGGCCTGTCTTACACCCGCTTCGACTACAGCGGCCTGAAGGTGACGCCCGCCGCTGACGGCCTGGATGTGGTCTTCACGCTGCGCAACGCCGGACCTTGGGACGGCGCCGAGGTGGCCCAGGTTTATGTCGATGGCCCGACGACGCCTCCGGAGGGGCTGGTTTTCGCACCGCGCATCCTGGCGGGCTTCGAGCGCGTGACCCTGCGGGCCGGAGAGAGCCGCGAGATCCGCGTCAAAGTCGCCCGGCGTGAGCTGTCCTACTGGTCACCGCGCGCCAAGGCATGGCGGTTGCCGCCAGGATCGCGCCATGTGCGGGTCGGTGGCTCGTCGCGCGACCTGCCGCTGGTGCTGGAGGTCAAGTCCGCCCCCTAAGGAGAGCGACGCCACCCGACAGCGCGTCACGGCCATGGCTCGTGAAGTGTTCCGGGAGTTTGGCTTCGAGAAGTCCGCCATGGCGAAGATCGCAGCTCGACTCGGTGGCTCGAAGGCCACCCTCTACGCTACGGCGAATGAGCAGACCGTAAGGCGTGCGCCTGGCGCCGCGAGAACAGTGCTGAACGTCGCCTTCCTGGAGGCGCGCCAACGGCGGCTTGTGGCGCACTGCGCCCTCTATCGCGATCCGGCCAATTGGCGGCGCTTCGCGAACGATGGCGTGTTGGCTTGCCCTCGCCACGGCCGATACTGACGTCGCCCGGCGCATGGCTCGCCGCTAAATCTCGATCGCATGGAGCGTGGCTGGCTCAACCTGCCGGTCCCGCCGCCAGCGATTGGGTGGGGCGCCGACGCGCCGGTGGAAGACGCGTGACATGTGGGCTTGGTCCGCGAACCCGCAGGTCAGCGCGATACCGCAGAGCGGCTCGTCGCTCGTGAGCATCACTTCTTGGGCTCTCTCGACCCGCCGGTCGACGATGAACTGCTGAGGCGATCTGCCGAACGTGGCCTTGAAAGCGCGGGCGAAGTGGGAGGCACTGACCCGAGCCAGCTGCGCCAGCTCGGCGATGCGGATGGTCGCGTGCAGGTGTTCGTCGATATAGGTCAAGGCCCGCTTGGCTTGCCAGGGCGCCAGCGTGGTGGGACCGCCGGCGGTCTTGGTCGAAGTCGTCCGCGACGGCGCCAGCAGGCCCATCGCGACGATGAGCGAATTGCGCACGGTCTCCCGGTCTTTATCCAGGGCGTCGAACGCCTTGGTCACGAGGCGATCGAGCGCCTCCAGCGTCGCGTCCGAAACCGGGGGACGTTCGACTTCGAAGGGGCTGGAGGCCAGGAGGCCGAGGATCGCGGGCGGCGGCGGAGCCGCCACGAGGACTGCGGTCGTCATGGTCATGCTCCTTGGCCGGTCGCCGCGTCGCGGACGGGCTCAAAGGTGGGCGTGGTTGGGTGGGGCATGTTCAATCTCTCTTGGATTGCATGGCAAGATGAGTGGAACCGGTCGCTGGCGCGGCGCACCAGCGGGGAACTGCGATGACGCTGTGTTCGAGACGCGAGGGCGGACGCCCTTGACCTCATTCGCCGAACGACGCCGCGGCGTTGGCGATGAAGTCCGCCACGGCTTGGGGCTGGGACAGCATCGGCACGTGACTGGACTGGAGCACCAAGATCTCAGCGCCCATGCGTTCGGCCGAGTCCTGCTGGGTGGCCGGCGGGACCGTGTGATCGAGCGTCGTGACCACGTACCAGGCCGGTTTGTCTCGCCAGGCGCTGTGCGTGACAAGATCCTGGGTCGTTCGGGCGCCGAAAGGACCTTGGGTGGCGTAGATGATATCGGCTTCTTTGGTCGAAAGATCCTGGGCGAGGTACTTGCGCACCCCGTCGCGCGACAGCGCGACGCGGTCGTCTTTGTAAGGCCTCAGTTCCTCGGTGACGGCGGCCGTCGCGTAACCGCTCCACCAGTCATCGACCGATTGGCCGCTGTCTGGCGCGGCGGCGGCGACGTAGACGAGGCCTTTGACCTGGGCATGGTTTCCGGCCTGGGTGATAACGGCCCCCCCGTACGATTGTCCCACGAGAAGAACGGGTCTGGACTGCATCTCGATCGCCCTTTGAACAATCGCGGTATCTTCGCTGAGCGAGTTCAACGTCAATCGAACAGCGACGGCTTCCAGGCCGCGCTCGGCCAGTAGAGGTATGACTTTCCGCCAAGCACTGCTGTCGAGAAAGTATCCGTGAACGAGTACGATGACATTTAGCGACACGATGACCTCCTCTGTTCAACATCATCCGGCGTTGAAAATACTATGCCAATAAAAATTCCCTTAGGCATTGATGCTTTTTGTCGAAACTGGAAGATTATTGCTTTTGTTCAGTTGAAGCCCGCGAAACCGCGCGAAAATCGGCAGCAGAGGCTGTAAGTGAGAAGTGAAGGTGGAAGAATATTGCTTCTCTAGTGATAAGTTGCGAAGCGTGAAGCTGGTCAGTCGATGACGCGCCGCCGTGCGTGTGCCCGGGCATAGGTCGCGGGCGTGCATCCGACGATGAACCGAAAGCGCCGTGTCAGATGGCTTTGATCGGAAAAGCCCAATCTGTCGGCGATCTCCGCCAACGACAGGTCCGCCGCTTCGATCAGCGCCTTGGCCTGACCGATCTTGCAGAGCTCGACATAGCGGACCGGCGTCGTGCCCGTTTCGGACTTGAAGACGCGGATGAAGTGGAAACGGCTGAGGCCCGCGCGTTTGGCGAGGGCGGACAGATCGGGAAAATTGTGCGTCGTTCGTCCCAGCTGTTCGATGACCCGTCGGATCGCCTCGCGGTCGCTGACCTCGCCGGTGTGGTCCGAGACCGGGTAGACCCCATACTGCGTGACGAAGTGGGCCGTTAGAGCCTCTGCCAAGTGGTGCAGGAGCGGCATGCGCCACTGCGCATCCGGTTTGCGCATCTCCTCGAGGATCGCCCCGCCGATGTACAGGCCAAACAGATCGTTGGCGTTGAGGATGGAGCCGGTCTGGTCGTCCTCCTCACGCAGGAACGGGTTGAGCGCGGACCCGTCGCGAAGCTGGTGCGGATCGATGCCAATCCGAAGGAGGGGTGGAATCGCGCCGGCCAGTCGCGCGGGACTCCCGTTCGGCGCCACGATCAAGTCTCCCGCGCGGCAGGAGATCTCGCGAGACGTCCCTCGGGTCTCGCAGGTAAATTGCCTTGAAGATCCAAGAGCGACCATGACCGCATGGTGGTCGCAGGCCGGAACCGTCAATTCGACGCCGTGACTTCCATTCCGGATGTCGAAGTGCAGGCCCCGAGACGTCGCCGACATGCCCGCGGTGGAGATGGTCCAGCCAGCGAGGCTTGCTCGCACCTGAGCGATGCCGGCAAGCTCGGTCTGGCCATGCGTCTTCATCTCCAATCTCGGTCCGCGTATGGCGCTTTTGGCGAGCGCACCTCCAGCTAGAGCGCTGCCGCCGCGGCGGCGATGACGTCGGCGACGGCGCGGGGGTGGGAGAGCATCGGCATATGCGAACTCTCCAGCACGAGCGTTTCGGCGTTCATGCGGGCTGCGGAATCGCGCTGAAGCTGGGCTGGGATCGTGTGGTCTTGCGCCGCAACGATGTACCAGCACGGCTTGGCGGCCCACGCCGGCCGGCAAATCGGGTCGCTATAACATCGGACCGCCAGTGGGCCTTGCATGGCGTAGACGGCGTCGGCTTCATCCTGAGAAAGATCCTGCGCGAGGTGCTTGCGCGCGCCCTCGCGGGTGAGGGCGACGTAGCCGTCACCGTAGGGCTTGATCTCGGCCGCGCCGGGCTCGGGGTCGTAGTCCTTCCGCCAGCCGTCGAAGGACTGGCCGGCCTCCGGCGCGCCGGCCGCGACATAGACCAGGCCGTTCACGCGCGGATGGCTGCCCGCCTCGGTGATGACCACGCCGCCCCACGCATGTCCGACCAGGACCACCGGCGTTTCGTGTTGCTCAACAATCCGGCGGACCGCCGCGACGTCGTCGGCAAGCGACGTCAGAGGGCTTTGCACCGCGATCACGTCCAGGTCGCGAGCGGTCAGCAGCGGGATGACCTTCGCCCAACAGTACCCGTCGGCGAACGCGCCATGCACAAGTACAACCCTGTCGATCGCCACGCCGTCAGTCCCTCAACCTCTACTGGCTCTGAACTTAAAGGGCGTCGCCTTCGGGTGCGGAGCGGCGATCAGTATTGGTCAGAGCGTCGGAGGCGCGCAGTTAAACGGCGTGAATTGTCGGGGAGGCGCGGACCCGTGGATGAAGTCCGCGACGCCTGAGCCTGATCGTCTTCCCGACGGCTGGCCTTCGGGATCGCCGTCACGTCGCGATGCTGCCGGCCATTTCACGACAATTTACCACCGTTGCCGGGGCGTCCGCGTTAGCCAGCGCCGCTTATCCGCCCGCCGCCTTCACCGATCTCGTCGGACCCTGGGGCCTGGGGCGGTCAACGCGCCACGACGTTCGTCGCGCGAACCGGAGTAATAAGGTGCGCCACCCATCACGTGAAACCACGACCGACCTCAACGGGCGCGGGTCGGTCCTCGCCGCCGCCGACGGACCGGTCGCGCCGACCCAGCGCATCGCCGCGCTCGACGTCCTGCGCGGCTTTGCCCTGCTCGGCATCCTGGTCCTGAACATCGAGACCTTCAGCGGCCCCGCCGCCCTGCACGATGTGCCGCTCGGCCTGGCAAAGCCGGCCTTCGTCGGCTGGCACGCAACGCTGGACCTGGTGATCTTCGCGATCAAATGGCTGTTCTTCGAAGGCAAGATGCGCACGCTGTTCTCAACCCTCTACGGCGCGGGCATTGTCCTGATCACCAGCCGTATCGAGGCGCGGGGGCCCAGCGCCAAAGCCGCCGACATCTTCTGTCGCCGCAATCTCTGGCTCCTGCTCTTTGGCCTTATCCACGGGACGCTGATCTGGCAGGGCGACATCCTCTCCCAATACGCCGTCATCGCGCTGCTGTTCATGTTCCCCTTTCGCAACGTCCCGGCGCGACGCCTCATCGTCCTCGGTCTGGCGATCGGGGTCCTGGGCGGCACCTTGGGCGTTGCCCAGGCCATGGACGTCAAGCAGGTCCTGAGCGCTGAGCGCCTGCGCACCGAAGGCGCGGTCGCCTTGGCCCAGGGGCGGGCGCCGACGCCGGTGCAACAATCGGCGATCGACGACGCGAACAAGGCCAAGGCCGCCGAACCCGCCGAGATCCAGCGCAGCATCGCTCAGGGACGCCGTCCGTATCTGGAGAGTATCTCGTCGCGGACCGCCGGTTATTTCGGCTTCGTCGACATGCTGTTCCACACGGGTTGGATCCTTGAGGTCATCGGCAGCATGTTGCTGGGCATGGGGCTCTTCAAGTCCGGCTTCCTGACCGGCGCCCTGTCTAAAGCGACCTATCTGACGACGGCGTTGGTCGGTTATGGGATCGCCGCGCCGCTCGTCCTGACCGGGGTGGCCATGGTCGCCGCCAGCGGCTTCACCGTCGCGGCCGTCACCCGCTGGATCTATCAGCCCTACGCCGTAGAGATCTTCGCTGGCGCGATCGCCAACGCGTCGATCGTCTTGCTCGTCGTCAAGAGCGGCTGGCTCAGAGGCGTGCAGGCGGCCCTGGCCAATGTCGGACGCACCGCGTTCAGCAACTACATCCTGACAAGTCTGCTGTGTCAGTGCCTGTTCGCCTGGGGCCCTTGGAAACTCTATGGGGCGCTCGACTACTATCAGCAGATCTACGCCGTCCTGGGCGTATGGGCGGTGAACCTCGTCCTCAGCGCCCTGTGGCTACGCGCCTTCACCTACGGCCCGCTGGAATGGGTGTGGCGATCGCTCGTCTACTGGCGCCGACAGCCGATGCGCCGCTGATTCCTTCGGCCTGACCCTGGGCCGCTGATCGCGGGCCAGGGTCAAGCCGTCGGACGGTCATCACCAGGCCTCATCGCGCCGCGCGCCGGCGCCTTCACCGCAACCTCTCGACCATCATGCGGCGCCCTCTCCAGCAGGCGGCGGCGCTTTAGAAGGAGTCGCCCCATGGCGCTATCGATTCTCATGGGTCTGGCCTTGGCCTTGCGCGCGCCCTCCACCGCGCCCCCCATGCCGTGCGCGCCCGTCGCGTTCACCGCCGACGCCGCGCCTGGAGCGCCGGGCTTTCGGCTGAGCAACCATCCGGGCGCGGTCGGCGACCTGCCCTATGTCGAGGCGCGATCGCGCGCCAGCGGCGCCGTCGTGCGCGTCTACTACGATAAAGGACTTGAGGCGGCCGCCCGCTCCGGAGCCGCTTGCCTTGGGCCTATGCTCGACAGGCTGCGCGAGGTCGTCCCGGAGGACCGCCAGGGCCTGCACTGGTCGGCTCTGGTGCTGAGCGCCCACGAGGATTACCGACCGCCGCGCGACAATCCTGAGGCCCGTTGGTCGACGCCCATGCGCAACGGCGGCTGGGACGCGCCGACCCTTGATTTTCTGCTGCGGGTTCTGCCGCACGAGGAGACGCATTTCAGCCAGCACAGACCGGGCGCGCCGCCGCTCGCGCGCTGGTTCGAGGAGGGCCACGCCGAATGGGCCGGGCTCCACGTAACCGAACAGTTCAGGCCAGAGCTCGCCAAGGCGAGGCGGGCCCATCTGGCCGACGCCCGCGCCTCGGAAGGGCCCGTGAAGCTGGGAAAGTGGGGTGGGATGGCGATCAAGCCCGAAGCGCTCGACCGCCAGCTCTCGCCGCAGGACCACGCGCGCCGCGCCGCCGATCCGAGTTTCGTCCCCAAGGGACCGTTCCGCTTCGGACCGGATGATTTCTATAAGGACGAGGTGGCGAGTGAAGCGCGCTATGGCGCGGCGCTGGCGATCTTCGAGGGTCTTGAGCAGCGCCATGGCCGTGTGGCGGTCCAGGCCTGGATCCTGGCGGTGCTGGCCGCTGCGCCGGGCGTCTCGGCCGCCGATCTCTGCAAGACCATGCTCGGAGAGGACATCAGCGGCCTGCTCAACTAGGCGCGAGACGTCGAATGGGTTTGGCGGCTGGGCGGCGCCATCCCGCCTACGCTTGCGTGCGGTATCAAGGAGGGCTCGAGCGTCCTGTTCGCTTCTTCGTCGACGCCGAAACCCGAACCCTCATCGATTTAGGCTCCTCGGTCCTCACCTTAGGCGACGACCGTGGAGCGCATTGTCAGGACTTGATGAACGTCAGGAGGTCGGCGTTCAGGACGTCTGCATGCGTGGTCAGCATGCCGTGCGGGTAGCCGGGATAGGTCTTGAGCGACCCGTTCTTCAGCAGGTCGACCGCGCGCGGCACCGAACTGGCGAACGGGACGACCTGGTCGGCCTCGCCGTGCATGACCAGCACCGGCACGGTGATCTTCTTGAGGTCGTCGGTATAGTCGTCGAGCCAGGAGGCGACCGTCTCGTAGTGGGCCAGGGCACCGCCCATCATGCCTTGGCGCCACCAGTTGGCGATGACCGCCTCCGACGGCGTGGCCCCGTCGAGGTTGAAGCCGTAGAACGGGTTTTCCGGCACGAAGCGGAAGAATTCCGCACGGTTGGCCAGCATGCCGGCGCGGATGGTTTCGAACCATTCCGGCGGCTGACCGGACGGGTTGTCGGCGGCCTTGTACATGTTCGGCGTCAGCGAGGCGACCAGCACCGCCTTGGCGACGCGGTCCTGGTGACGCGCGACATAGCGAGCCACCTCACCGCCGCCCGTCGAGTGCCCGATATGGATCGCCTCGCGCAGGTCCAGGTGTTCGGTGAGGGCCGCAAGGTCGGCGACCCAGTGCTCCATGTCGTTGCCGGTGCTGGGCTGGTCGGATCGGCCGTGGCCGCGCCGGTCGTGGGCGATCACCCGATATCCGTGTTGAAGGAAGAACATCATCTGGGCGTCCCAGTCGTCCGCGGTCAGCGGCCAACCGTGGCTGAAGACGATCGGCTGACCCGATCCCCAATCCTTGTAGAAGATGTTGACGCCGTCTTTCGTAGTGATCGTGGACATCGAAACGCTCCATTTAGGCTTTTAGGCATCAGCCTATTGCTAGAAAATTCATGCGTTGACCTGAGAGGTCTTTCGCTCCAACGGGCCTCGCCTTGGCAAAACCAGATCGTTGATGCGGGATCGTTATCGACCTAATTGGATCGGCAGTATTCGCTGTTCCTGCGCAATTTTGAGCGTTTCCTGCTGAATGAGAAAAGCCATCCTCAACCGCGCTGCTCGGTCCTGAACTGGCGAGGGGTCATTCCGGTATGTCGGCGAAAGAGGCGATTGAAGTTGCTCTGCGAGCCGAACCCCGCCTCGAGCGCGACTTCGCCCATGGACGCGCGGCCTCGCGCCAAGCGGGCCTGCGCATCGCGGATGCGCCGCTCGGTCACATACCGGTGCGGCGAGAGGCCCGTCGCCTTCTTGAACAGGCGACAGAAATGATACTCGCTGAGACAGGCCTGCTCGGCCAATTCGGCCAGGGCCAGCGGTTCGGCAAAGTGGTTCTCGATGTAGTTCATCACCCGCGCGAGCCGTCGGGGATCAAGGTCCGGCTCGGCGCCGTGATGCTGCCATCGGTCGTGTCTGTACTTGGACAGCAGATGGGCGACGAGCATCGAGCGTGCGCCATCGACGAATAGCCTGTCTGTGACCTCTTCTGGACGCGACACGATCGCCCGCAACGCGATCGCGATCTGCACGAGCAGCGGGTCGGTTACCCCGCCCGCAAAGGCCAGACGGGTCTTGGCGGGATCGAGGTCGAAGTCCGCCTCCGCGCTGAAATCGAACGCCGCCGGCGCCAGGTACATGTGCAGGAACTCGACCGGCGCCTTGATCCGCGACACCGTCTCCTCGAGCCCGATGGGATCGATCGACGCCATCCCCTGCTCGATGACGCCCCGACGCAGCACCTTGTTGGCTTCCCGCTCGAACGGGGCGCGGCCGACCAAAGCGACGGTCGTTACGACACAGTGCATCGCGGCCGGCTTCAACGAGCCGGGGTCGATCCGTCGATGTTCGACCCGCAGGTCGCCCCACTCGCGGGGAGGATGAAGGTGCGTGTTAGCCCCGAACCGATCATCAAGAGATGGCGTCACCGCGCGGGTCACTCCTTTCGATCCTTTGTCTGGCGGCGTGGACACAAACCCCGGGGACCGTCGCCAGCCCCCGGGGCGCCGGGTCAATGGGCCGACGCGGCCGCCGTCTCGATGGCGGTGGTAACCTCGTGGGGGTGCGAGATCATGATGGCGTGGCTGCTCTTGACCTCGGTGGTCTTGGCGGAAGCGCGCTTGGCCATGTCGCGCTGGGCCGATGGCGGAATGATCATGTCGTCGCTGGCGACGACATAGTAGGTCGGCTTGGCGCGCCAGGCCGGCGCGGTGATCTTCGTCGCTGGCGCGGCCTGGCCCCACGGCACCTGCGAAACGGCCATGAAGGCGGCCACGTCTCGAGGCGCGTCGGGCGCGAACTGCGCGAGGAACTTGTCCTTGTCCAAGGTCAGGAAGCCGTCCTTGGCCACGATGGGCACGGGCGGGGCGTCCTTGAGGAAGCCCCCGAGCAGGGATTGGACGGACTCGCCCGCGTCGGGCGCGAAGGCGGCCAGATAGACAAGGCTGCGCACCTTGGGATCGACGCCGGCCTCGGTGATCACCGCGCCGCCGTAGGAGTGGCCGACCAGCACGACCGGATAACGCGCTTCGGCGATGGCGCGCCTGGTGGCGGCCACATCGCCGGCCAGGGTCTCTGTGGCGTTCTGGACGACCAGCACCTCGTAGCCGTCGTTGATCAGGTCGTCGTAAACCGCCTTCCAACCGGCGCCGTCGACAAAGGCGCCATGAACCAGAACGACTGAAGTCGAGCGATTGGGCGGGGCGGCGGTGGCGGCGCCGGCGCTGGCCAGCAGCGCGAGCGCTAGAGTGGCGAGCTTGGCTTTCATCGGGGCGATCCTTCCTCGTCGGTGGCGCTCCGCGGAGGAGACGGCACGGTCGATGGTTCTGAGTTCGCACTGATCTGCGCCAGTAAGTTCTGGTGAATCTTCGGCGTGGTCGGCCCCCTAGGACGCGGCTTAGTTCTCCTCGATGTGACGCTCGCGATCATTGCCCAAGGCGACCTCGGTGAAGTCGAGTTCCTCCTGAATGATCAGGAAGGCGTCGGGGCCGACGGCTTGGTCCAGGCAAAGTTCGTCTAGCCGCGTGCGCTGACGACGTGTCGCCTTGAGGCCAAGCGCTCGCCATTGGGCCAGTTTCACGCAGGGGGCCTCGAAGTTCGCCGCCGTCTCCCGCGCCTGAAGCGCAAAGCGCCAGTGCTCCGCCGCTGGCCCCGTCTCCTGGGCGAAGGTTTCGAGCGCCGCGCTCGCCATGGCCGCACGGGTGCTGGCCAACTCCACTGAAAGGTCGCTCTGGTCGTTGAGGCCCAGGAGCTTGACGAGCGGCGCCAGGCTCAGGCCCTGGACCACGAGCGTGGCCAGAACGACGGTGAAGGCGCAAAGGACGATGAGATCGCGCTGCGGGAAATCGGCCGGCAGGGCGAAGGCCGTGGCCAGGGTCACGAGGCCCCGCATGCCGCACCAGCCGATCAGCACCCCCTGCTTGAACGGCGCCGGCTCCAGCGCGCCGCGGAAGAATCGGTAGCGCGCCGCCAGCCGATTGTAGCTCAGGAGCCAGGCCATGCGGATGATGATGACGCAGGCCACCACGGCGGCGCTGAACCAGGCCGCCTGCTCCAGCCTGGCGGAGGACATGTCGGCCACGATGGTGCGCGCCTGCAGGCCCATCAGCAGGAAGGCCAGGACGTTGAGCAGGAAGACGGCGGTGTCCCAGACCGCGTAGCTATGAATGCGCGCCCGCGGCGGCGTCGACAGGTTCGCCGTCCGCGCGATGGTCATGGCGAAGGCCACCAGGCAGAGGATGGGGGAAAGGCCCAGCCGCTCGGCGACCAGCCAGACGGCCAGAGTGCTGACGAGATCCAGGAGGTTGCCGCCGAGGGTGCCGTGCAGCCTTGGTGTGAACCACCGAAAGAGCCGGCCCACCAAGATCCCGAAGATGATCCCGCCCGGCACGGCCAAGGCGATCTTCAACGCCAGCACCCCGTCCACCACCCCATGGGCCTGGGCGGAGGTCGCGACGCTGAAGAGCAGCAGCGCCGACGCATCGTTGAGCAGGCTCTCGCCCTTGAGAACCGTCACCGATCGCCGGGGCATGCTCACCTGGCTGAGGACCGCCGTGGCCGCCGCGGCATCCGGCGGCGCCACGATCGCGCCGAGCGCCAGCGCCGCCCAGAACGGCAAGCCCGCCAGATAGACGCCGGCCGCGGTCACCGCCGCCGCCGTCAGCAGAACCGCCACCACCACCAAGGCCACCAGTGGCCGCCAGTAGCGGCGAAGCGCCGTCAACGGGAAGTCGAAGGCGGCGTCGACGAGCACAGGCGCGATGAAGAGCGGCAGGGCCGTATGCGGGTCCAGGTGGATCCTCGGCGCCTGAGGAAGCAGGGCGAGAACCACGCCCGCGGCGGCCAACATGGCCGGGTAGGGCGCCTTGGTCCGCCGCGCGAGCTGCAGAAGCAGGATCGCGATCGACAACAGCGCCACCACGCTCTCGAGGAAACTCATCTCGCGCCTCCGCCTCTGGAGGCGAAGGCTAGCGGCTCGGGGCGAGCGCCTGAAATTAAGCGCGGTGAAATTTCGACAATGACCCGACGGCGCCGGCTCGCCCTGCGCGCGTTTGGCGGGCTCAGCGTCGATCCTCACCGCAATTGACACGGCTTTACTCGTCTCCCGCCACCGACCCGATAAGCTTTGGTCGGTAACCCCGCGTCCATGACGGGGGCGCGCGTCGCGTGCGGACCGTCCCACCACCGTCATGGTCCGCCGCGCGCGGTCGTTGCGACTGGAGTTTCGCCAGGATGAGCCAGGAGATCGCGGGCGCTGGGGTCGACGGCCGCGATGTCCTGGTCCTGGGGCAGATCAATATCGGTTTCCACGACGTCGTCGGCGCGGTCGTACAGGAGGCTCTGGCGCGGCTGGGCCATCGCGTGCGCGTAATCGCCGACGATTCCGAGGCGATCTTCCGCCGGCTAGAGGAAGGCGCCATCGACCTGATGGTCACAGCATGGCTGCCTGAGGCCAACGCCACCCAGTGGGCGCGGTATGGTCCCGCCGCCGAGGTGGTGACGATCCTCTACAGGGACGCCCGGTTCTTCTGGGCGAGCCCCGACTACATCCCAGAGACAGAGGTCTCATCCATCGCCGATCTCGCGCGCCCGTCGGTGGCGGCGCGGATGACCAAGCTCATCCAGGGCGGCGCGCCAATGGCCGCGATCAACGCCATGTCCCAGCGCGCGATCATCGCCTATGGACTGGACAGACTTGGCTATATGCTGCGGGCGGGATCGCAAGCCGATTGGATCGCGGCCTTTGACGTGGCCGCCGCCGAGCGGCGTTGGTTCGTCTTTCCCTGTTGGACGCCCCAATATCTCAATCGGGATGGCCGCCTGCGCCCCTTGTCCGACCCCCAGCGCATTCTGGGCAGTCTCAACGACGCGGTTCTGGCCGCGCCGCGCGGACGGCTCGCGGCGATCGCGCCCCGGACCCGACAGGCTCTGGAGCGCATGACCATCGGACTGGAGGGGGTCATTGAAATGGATCGGCTCGTCAGCCTCGACGGCCGCACGCCCAGGCAGGCCGCGCGGGCGTGGATGAGCGCCAATAGTCGGCGCGTCGAGACCTGGCTGAAACCTTGAGCTAACGGGCGGCCGCCTGTCTGACCGGGGCGCTGTCGAGCAAGTCGAGCAGTTCGAACGCCCGGCCCAGATCGGGATTGGCGCCGTCCTGGTCGACGCGCGCGCAGAGCGCCCGCAGCAAGGCCGCGGCGTCGGGCAGGCCGCCCGTTTCGCGCCGGCGTTCGACCAGGCAGGCGGCCGCCTTGAGCGCGATCGCCCAGGCGCCGAGCGTTTCGGCCAGGCTGATCGCCTGGCGCAGCGTCGCTTCGGCCGTGTCGTGATCGCCCTCGCGCCATTGGAGTAGCCCCATGACACGCAGGACCTCGGGCATGCACCACTGCTCGTCCTGGCGCAGCGCATGGTCCCGGGCGAGGGTTATGGCGGCCAGGGCCACTTCGGTTCGCCCGTTGTCGAGCGCGGCCTGCGCCAGCGTCAGGGCGTAGTAGGGTAGGCGCCCCAGGAACTGGCTTGCCGTCAGCGCCTCCACCGCCGAGCGCATGGCGTCCACGCCGTCGGCGTCGCCGCGCGCATGCTGGATAGCCCCCGCGAAGAACCGGCTGACCGGGCCGAAGATGCCGATGTCACGGCGGGCGTGGTTCTCGATCAGCGCCGCCAGGTGGGCTTGCGCCGCGTCGATCTGGCCGCTCCACAACGCCACGGGCAGGGCCGCCAGGGCCAGAGCGTTGGCGAGGGAAACGTCGTGACCGATCTCGACGGCGCCGCTCACAGCCGCGGCGACCGCTCGCTGAGCCTGAGCCGCGTTGCCGCGCGTCCAGGCCACGATCGCCAGAGAGGCGCGGATGGCCACGAAGCGGTCGAGTTGGAAGCGGGCGATCCCTGGGCGATGGCCGGCTTCCCGATGCTCGCGCGCCAGCGCGTTCAGCCTGGCGTAGGCGCCGTCCAGATCTCCGCGATAGAAGGCGGTCATCGCCGCCAGACGCTCGCCGTCAGGCCCCGCATCCGCCTCGTCCTCGTCACGCACGATCGCCGCGAACGCCGAAAGGCTTTCCTGAACCTGTCTGTGTCTGCCGCTGAAGGATTGCAGCACCGACCATCCCCAGAGCGCGCGAAGCCGATATTCGACCGAGCCGGCGTCCTCGGCCAAGGTCAAGCTTTCTCGCCAGGCCTCTTCGGCCTGTGGTCCCAACGTCTCGGCGAAGGTCAGCGCCCAGGCATAGGCCAGGCGCAACTTCAGGCGGAACACCGGCTCGAGATCGCCAAGATCCTGCGTGCAGGACAGCGCCCGGCCGACGCGCAACCGGCTTTCATCCACCAGAGAAAGACCCTCCCACAGGGGAATCGCCGCCGCCGTCAGGCGCAGGCCGATCCCGGCCGTCGACGGCGCGCTCAAGGCCCAATCGATCGCCTTGCGCAGGTCGTTCAACCGCGCGGCGTAAAGCGCCCCCCAATCGCCGGGCAGGCGCCAACGCCAGTCATGCTCGGCGCGTTCGAAGAATTGGAGGACCAGCTCGGCGTGGCGCATCAGGGCCCAGGGCTCCTCGCCCGCCTGTTTTAGCCGCTCGGCCGCATAGCTGCGGGTCGTCTCCAAAAGCCGATAACGCAGCTGTCCATCGGCGAAACTCGATGCGAGCAGCGACTTGGCGGCCAGGTTGCTGACGCACCAGGCAAGGTCGGCGTCGAGCAATTGGCTGTCACCCGCCAGACCGACGGCGTCTTCCAAGGAGAAGCTCCCTGCGAACACCGACAGAAGCCGCAGCACCATGGCTTCGCGGTCCGAAAGCAGCCGGTAGCTCCAGTCCAGGGTCGCCAGAAGGGCTTGCTGGCGGGCCGGCGCGTTGCGCGGGCCGTAGTTCAACCACTCGAAGCTCTGCTCCAGCCGCGCCAGCAGACCCCGAACGTCGTGCGACGTCAGGCGGGGCGCGGCCAGTTCGATCGCGAGCGGAATGCCGTCGAGCCGCCGGCAGATCGCGCCGACCGCGGCGACATCGTCCTGGGCCAGTTCATAGCCGACCGCCGTGTTGGCCCGCGCCACGAAGAGCACAACGGCTGGAAAGGCCAGCGCCGCGTCGCGCCCAAGCTCCTGTCCGTCCGGCGGGCACGCCAGCGGCGCGAGGCCGTGAACGCTTTCGTACTGCGAGCGTAGTGGCTCTCGGCTCGTGGCCAGAATGCCGATCTCGGGCAGCGCGGCGCGCAGATGATCGGCCACGACGCTGGTGGCGCAGACGACGTGTTCGCAGTTGTCGAGGATCAGCAGCCGGCGTTGATGGCGAAGGGTCTCGACGATGCCCGCCAGTAGATCGCTGGCGTGCCCGCCAGCGCCGAGCGCCGAGGCGATCGCCGGGCAGACGAGACGAGGATCGCCGATCATCGACAGGTCCACGAAGACCGCGCCGTGTTCGAAGCGCTCGGCGGCCCGGCGAGCCACGGCGAGCGCGACGGCGGTCTTGCCCACGCCCGCGGGGCCGACGATCGTCAGAAAACGGCTCAAGGTCAGGCTTATGGTGAGGGCGGCGACGTCGCCGTCGCGACCGATGATCAACGGGGCGGCGGGCAGGACAAGGTTCGTCGCACCAGCCAAGACTGGCTCGGCGACCGCGCTGACCTTCGTCCCGATCCGAACCTGAGCGGTGAAGCGGTAGCCGCGGCCCGGGACCGTGGCGATATAGGGCAACTGCGGGTTCGGCGAGGGCAGGGTCCGCCGCAGGGCGGCGATGTTGACCTTGAGATTGCTCTCGTGGACGTAGGTGTCCGGCCAAGCGGCGCTCATCAGCTGCTCCTTGCTGACGAGCTCGCCCCGCTGTTCTACGAGCAGACACAGGATGTCGAGCGCGCGCGTACCGACCCGCACCGGGCTTCCGGCGTGCAGAAGCAACCGGCGCTGAGGCACTAGGTCGTAGTCGTCGAAACTAAGGACGCGCTCGCCACTGGAGAGGTGTTCGGCCGTCTGTCGATCGGCCAAGGTCTCCGAGGTCATCGCCTCGCTTGCCTGGTTACCGGTTTCCAAAGTCACGTCGCCAACGTGGAGCTGCAAAGCCGCATCGTGCGGCTGCCTCTAAAGGACGGTCTTGGCGCGCCCTGCCTCCAAGTCACGCAAAGAATTTTTGCCGCGCCGGATATCCAAGGCAGGATCGTCTTCCACACCTATCTCGCCGACGTTCGACAGCGTTGTTCGCGCGCGCCGGTGAAATCGGGTAAACAGGATGGCCGGCCAAGTTCCCGCCGGCGTTGACGCGCCACGACGGCGTGTCTTGCTTCAGGACCCGCCAGGCCGTGTCGCAGCTTCGACCGATCGATACCTGGTTCATCGAGCAGGTGCTGCCGCTCGAACCGGTTCTGCTCGCCGCGGCCCGCAAGCTTGTGGACGACGCCGATACGGCCGGCGACCTTGTGCAAGAAGCTTTTATGCGCGTGCTCGCCAGCGAAGGGTGGGCGCGTATCGAGGCGCCGCAGCCCTACATGCTGCGCATGATGCGCAACCTGGCGATCGAGCGGCTGCGTCGCGCCCGCGTCGCCCGTTTCGATCAACTCTCCCAACTGGAAGGGTTCGAGGTCCCCGATGACGCGCCCGACGCCTACCGGGTCGTGGTCGGACGCCAGCAGATGGCCGCTCTGAACGCGGCGCTGAAGCGACTCCCCGAGCGGTGCCGACGGGTTTTCGTGATGAGGAGGATCGAGGACCGATCGCCTGGGGAGATCGCAAGACGCCTTGGTGTCAGCGTCTCGACCTTGGAAAAGCGGCTTGCCCGCGCCCACCGGCTGATCGCCCAGGCGCTGGTCCCGGCGACGGAGGAGGTCCGAGATGCTCCCGTGGCCAGGGTCGAGGGCGGCGCGCGCCCCCCGCGCAAGGCCGCCCTGCGCTAGCCCACGACGCGCCTGAATGTGCGGCGGCAAGGTGGCCACGAAAAACACTGTTGTTGGAAATGCAATCGTACGAGGGTGCCGATCATCCTTGGTGTGGGGCAAGGCGCGGTCGGACATGGAAGCCAAGACCATGAAGCCGGGCGCCGTCGCCTCGCGGGCGCTACTCCGCATGATGCTGATCTCGTCCGCGATACTGGCCCCGACGGCCGCCCTGGCCCAGCCGCGCGACTTCGACATTCCGCCGCGCGGGCTCGGCGAGGCGCTGAACCTGTTCGCCGGCCAGGCCGGCGTGCAGATCTTCTTTCCAGGGCGTTTGGTGGTCGGGCGTCGCGCGCCAGCCCTCAAGGGGCGCATGGAGCCGCGTCTGGCGCTTGCCAGGCTGATCGCCGGCGCCGGGCTTGAGGTGGCGCAGGACGACGGGCGGATCATCATCCTGCGGGTTGACGGGCGGCCGTCCAGACCGGTTCTCGCCAAGGCGCCGCCTCGCCGCTCAAAACCCGAGGGGCCGCAGGGCGACGCGGCGTCCCCGCTCGAAGCCGTCATCGTCACGGCGGGCCTGCGTTCGGCTGACCTCAAGCGCCACGGCGATACGGTCGGCGACACGGTCACGCAGCTGGAGATCCAGCGCCTGCCCAATCTCGACGCCTCCGACGTTCTGGCCCGTCTGCCGGGGGTGCGGCGCAACGAAACCCAGAGCGGCGAGAGCCGCTACGTCCAGATTCGAGGGCTCAACAACGCCGCCGCCTCCCAGTCGATCGACGGCGTCCTGCTGAGCGACTACGTCAATGCCTCCCACGCGACCTCGACTGAGCTTCTGCCAGCCTACTTCATCAAAACCGCGACCGTCACGACCACGGTGACACCCGATCTCGACGAGAACGCCAACTCCGCCCACGTGGCTTTCACCACGATCTCCGGTCTGGACAGTCAGGGCCGCCACGTCGGCGACGTGCGTGTTCTTGCGGGCGCGGCCAGCCGGGCCGGTGAGCTGGGTGGCGCCTTGCGACCTTTGCGCGTCGTGGGGACCTGGAGGGGAGCGCTCGACCAGAACGGCCGCATCGGCCTGGCGGTGGGCGCCAATCTCGACCGGCTGGAATCTCGCCAGGACGCCGTGTCGGTGACGGGTTTCGACCAGAGCTCAGGTCAATTTATTCCGACCGGCGCCTTGACCCGGGGCGAGACCCATACCCGCACCGAGCGCCGATCGGCGATGGCCAGGCTCGACCTGCGCCCCTCGTCACGCCTTTCCCTGTTCGGCGAATATTTCTTCCTTCGCCACGACTTCATCGCCGACCAACGCACCGCAACGGTAAGCATTGACGCCGGCGACGCGATCGATGCGATGGCGGGCGGGGGCCAGATCCGCGCCGGCGCGGTTAGCTATGGCTTTGGTCGTAGCCACCCCAAACTCACCGACCACATCGTTCAATTCGGCGTCGACTACGATACCCCTGGCGGGGATGCGGTGCGCCTGCGTCTTGGCGCGACGCGCAATCGCGTAACCGCCCAGCCGATCACGCTGGGCGGCGGCTTTGCCGCACCGTCGGGCCTTTCGAGCCGCCCTCTGGTCTATGCCTTCGACCATGGCGCGCTATCGTTCATGCCGGTCGCCGCCGCATCGGCCGGCGATGCGGCCGACTATCGCCTGGCCGAAAAGACGACGATCGGAGACGCCCTCAGCCGCGACCAAAACGCCTTCGCGCGCGCGGACTACGCCCACAACAACTCGGTCGCTGACGAGGGCCTAGGGATCAAGGTCGGCGTGCAACTCAAGACCCAGGTCCGCAGCAACCTTCAGCGCGGCCTTTCCGTGCTCGCTCCGCCGGGCGGGCTCCAGCTTTCGAGCGTCTCGACAGCCACGTCGGTGGCGCTGTTAGAGCCCGTGTCGTGGGACCCCGCCGCGCTCGTCGACCACCTGGCCCTTGAAGGCCGTTCCGCAACCGACGGCAACAGCCTCTATGCGCGCGATCCGGCCGATGGCTTTGGCCAGAACTTCAATGGATCCGAAGTGATCGCGCTCGGCTACGGCATCGCCTCCTTCGGCTGGTCGCGCGGGCGCGTTTCGGGGGGACTGCGGGCGGCCCATACCCATCGCGAGCTTGACGAATACGACCCCGACGCCGTCGGGCGCTACCGCCTGTCGCACTACCAGCAGACCTATTGGCACGTCCTGCCGAGCCTCTACGGCTACTACGATGTCACCTCGGCCCTGAAGCTACGCGCGGCGATGACTCAAACCCTCGAGCGGCCCGCTATCACCAGTGCCGGACGCCGGCAGATTACGAGTTACGATGCGCCGGCGACGCGTTCGATCAGCTACAGCAATCCCTATCTGAAGCCGATCCGCTCGACCAATTATGACGCCTCGGTCGAATACTATTATGGGCGCAGCGCCTATCTGTCGCTGGGCGCTTTCGCCAAAGACCTGCGCGAGATTTCCGCGGCCAGCAGTAGCCAGACGATCGCGCCGGACGGCGTGCGTGAGGTCACCACCTACACCAGCAACGTGCGCGAGGTGAACGGCAAGAAGGTGTTTGGACGGGTGCGGGGGATCGAGATCGCCTGGTCCGATCCCCGGCTCTCGGTGCTACCGCGGGCGCTGGGCAATCTCGGCATGACCCTGTCCTACGTCTATCTGGACTATCGGGTGACGGCGCTGAATGGCGGCGGTGGCGTGGCCCCTACAGACGTGCGCCTCGTGCCATCCGCGCCGCGCGGCTTCGCGAACCTGAACCTGGCCTACAATCGCGGTCCGTTCGCCGCCAACGTCGCCGTCCAGAAGATATCGTCCCTGCCCACCTTCACCTACGATCCGGCCAATGATCGCCGCACCGCGTACGGCGCGCTCGTCGACCTCCAGGGCAGTTGGCAGGTCAGCCGCACTCTGCGTCTCCTCGTCGAGGGCCGAAACCTACTGGATAAAGGCGATATCGATCGCGCGGGCGTGACCGGCTATGGACCCGCCTATCAGATCCGCAGGAACGGTCGCACGGTCTGGGCGGGGTTTCAGATGACGCTGTTTTAAGGTCCGCCGCATCCTGATCCGCGTCTTGCATGCGGAAAAAGGACAGGTTGGCGAACACAAATGTGGTGGTGTTGGCGGGCGTAAACGTCTTCCTTTGTATGCGGATGAAAGGCCCTGTTCCGGCGTGTTCAAGTCTCGGCGATCAACCTTCAGGGACCAAGCGGATCCCGCGCTCGCCGAAGCCGCGCAATGGTTGGCGCGCGCCGACCTTGGGACGCTCGATGAGGCCGCGTTCGAGACGTGGCGCGCCGCCGATCCGCGTCATGCTTTGGCTTTTGTGCGGGTCGCCGACGCGGCCCGGAAGGCGGCCTTGGCGGGCCAAAATGGGCGCGCCGCCCTGCAAGCGCCTCAAGTCTCGCGGAGAGCCGCTGTCGCCGCTGGTCTTGGCGTCCTGGCCTTGGGCGGCGGCGCCCTGGTGGCCGGCAAGGTCAGCGCGCGCGACCGCGCCTCGACCCCCGTTGGAGGAACCAGGCGGGTGGTGCTCCCGCGAGCCGGCGATCTCATCCTCAACACCGACAGCGCCGCCTCCTGGCGGCGAGGTCGTCAGGGTCTGAGCCTCTGGCTTGAACGTGGCGAAATCGCCTTGGACCTGACCGATGGCGCCGCGCCGGTGCATCTTCGAGGCGCCAGAGGCGGCGCGCGCCTGGGGGCGGGTCGCTACAACGCGCGGCTGCGCGAAGACCTGCTCGATCTGACGATCCTGCGGGGTCAAGCCGTGGTGGACGAGTTCGGCGGCGAGGCCATCCAGAAACCAAGCGCGCTGCTTCTGGGGTCTGGTGAGCCGCTGGTCCGGGCGCTCTCGGACCAGGACATCGCCGAGACCCTGGCTTGGCGCGACGGCGACATCCTGTTCGTGGACGAGCCCTTGCCCGCCGCGGTGGTCGAGTACAATCGCCACCTAGTTCGAAAGATCATGATCGCCGATCCTCGCCTCAAGGACCTGCACGTCGGCGGCCGGTTCGACGCCGACGATCCTCGCGGCTTTCTGCGGTCGTTGGAAACGGCGATGGACGTCCACGTGAGCATGTCGGATCGCGAGATCCTACTCTATCGCAAGCGCGCCTGAGCCGCTGGCGGCCTCGCCCCCGTTTTTACTTCATTTTACCGCGCATTATCGGGCGGCTGGGCAATAACCGGCGCGCCCGGCCCGGGCCAACCGCGCCGGTTCGGCGCGCAGCGGTGACCGCGGCGCAGGCCATCGCCCACCCCTGACCAAAGCCCCGAAATCCCGGAGATCCCCCTTGACGAACAGGTTCGCGTTCCTCGCCTGCATGGCCCTGGCGACGGCATCACCCATCGCTGCCCAGGCCTCAGGTCCCGACATCCAAACCCAGGAGGCGCACTGGGCGCGGGCGTTCAACGCCGGCGACATGGATCACGTCGTCGAGCTCTATGACGCCGACGCCTGGCTCGTGATCCCCGGTGCGGCGCCGGTCACGGGGAAAGCCGCGATCAAGGTGGCGCTCGCCCAGATGGCCGCGCACGTCACGAAGATGGATCTTCGCACCCAGTCGGTGCAGGCCCTCGGCGCCGACATCTTGGTGGAAAACGGCGTGGCGAGTTTCGAGACCGACGACGGGGCGGCCAATCCCAAGCGATCCAACTATCAGGTCCTTTGGAAGCGTGACCGGCAAGGTCACTGGCGCATCATCCGCGACGTCGTCAGCCCGCTCTAGGCTTCGTGCTTGGAAAGGCGCGGCTGTCGGAACGCTCTTCGCCGAGACCGGGTGGGTGACCGTCATCGAAATCGCCCGATAGATCCGAGAGCCGGTTGCCTCCACTGGATGTCGCGTTTCTGGAGGCGCGCCAATGTCGGTTATTGGCGCAGGGCGGACGAGGTCTCATGCCGTAGGCAGCAGGACCTCGACCCGACGGGACGATGGGCTAATACTCCTAGCTGGATCTACCCTGAGGAGCGCGGATGTTTGGAAAGCGCAGGCGCACTGAGCCCTTCGTTGGAATGGCTCGCAGGGCCAACGAAATACCCCTGCCTGAGGGTACCGTTTTCTACGAGAAGTGGATTGCTGAGCAGCCGCCGATGATCCCTGGCAGCATCTTTCCTGCGCTGATGGAAGACGTCCCCCTGCCACCCGGTACGATCACCTACGCTGATAAAGCAACATTTCAGCGTGAGGCGGCCAAGCGCCGGCGATCGGCTACCAAGGCGCCAGCTCCTAAGCGCAAGGATTGACGCTAGCTTCCGATAACGCCCGATAGAGGGCGAAGGCCGCTGCTATTAGGTCTTGATCGGACTCTCATCCCGAGTGCGGGCTCGCTCCCGCAGCGCCTCGTACAAATTCCCCGGCCCCAGCAGGATATCCAGCAGCTTCTCGCGCAGCGCCTCCGACGACAGCACCTGCTGGCTCATGCTGGAGAACTGGTCCTCGCTCTCGATCACAGCGTTCAGGAACTCCTCGCGGATCGTCGGCGATGAAGCGAATTGGGCCTTCTTGTTCGCCATGGCCTGGGTCTGGAGGTCCTCGGAACCCAGCATGTGCCCCATGAGCACGCCGTTCAGGTAGATGAGCTGGTTCTCTTCGGTGATCTCGCCCTCGAACAGATCGTTCAGCTTGGCGATGATCTCGTCGAGCCTAGCCTTCTCTTTTTCATGCAGACCGCCGGAGCCCACCTCGGCCATGCCGCTGAGCTTCGGAGCCTCGCCGGTTCCATAGAGGAGGTCCTTCTGGCCCTTGGCCTTCAAGGCGTGGTGCGTCAGACGCAGACCCGACAGATCGACGCCGGGGCGTTCGCGGCCAAACTCCAGAAGCGGCAGCAGTCGGCGGAAGAAGATCGAGCGCTTCTCGATCTCGGTGTTGCCGTAGTCGAAGATCTGGCTGAGGAAGCTGTAAAGCCGCTGGAAGGCGGCCATGTCCCCCTTGAAGAGATCAAGGGCGTTCATGTGGTCGAGCGCCTCGGCGGCGGCGCGCTCGTCGTCCTGGGCCTTGGCCGTCACCCAGGCCTGCTTTGCGGCGGCGAAGGCCTTCACCAGACGATCGGCGACGGGCTCCAGCGCGGCGATCAGGTCGCCTTGCTTGGCCTCGGGGTCCAGTTCGACACGCACCACGCGCTCGATCTCGTGGTCGTCATAGTGACCGGCGGCGTCCAGCTTGGCGCGCAGGTCATAGATCAGGTTCGGATCTGTCGCCGCCTCCAGCTCCGCCGTCTCGTAGTAGGTGCGGAACGCCGTCAGGATGTCCTCGGCGCTGTTGCAGAAGTCGAGGATGTAGGTGGTGTCCTTGCCCGGATGGGCGCGGTTCAGGCGTGACAGGGTCTGCACCGCCTGGATGCCGGCCAGGCGCCGGTCCACGTACATGCCGCAAAGCAGTGGCTGGTCGAAGCCGGTCTGAAACTTGTTGGCCACCAGCAGGAGGTGGAAGTTCTCGGCCTTGAAGGCGTCGCGGATGTCGCGGCCGTTGAGGCCTGGGTTCAGCGCGGCGCTGGTCTCGGTGACCGGGCCAAGTTCCTGATCGGGCACTTCGCCGGAGAAGGCCACTAGCGTGCCCAGCGGATAGCCCATCTTCTGGATGTAAGCGTTGATCGCCACCGACCAGCGCACGGCCTCCTGGCGGCTTCCGAGCACCACCATCGCCTTGGCCTTGCCGTCCAGCAGCGGCTGGACGTTCTCGCGGTAGTGCTCGACGACGATCTGGACCTTCTGGGCGATGTTGTAGGGGTGCAGCCGCACCCAGCGCATGATGCCCTTTAGCGCGGTGTCGCGCTCGACCTCGCGCTCGTCCCACTCCTGGCCGTCATTGGCCAGTTTGAAAGCCAGGCTATAGGGCGTGTAGTTCTTCAGAACGTCGAGGATGAAGCCTTCCTCGATCGCCTGGCGCATCGAATAGACGTGGAACGGCGCGGGCAGGCCGTCGGCGTTCGGCCGACCGAAGAGCTGCAGCGTCTTGGCCTTGGGCGTGGCGGTGAAGGCCACATAGGTGATGGATTTGTCGCTGGCGGCGCGGCCGGCCATGTTGGCTTCCAGCACCGCCTCGGTGTCGATCTCGCCGCCGTCGGCCAGCTCGGCGATCTCGGCGTCGGACAGCATCTGCTTCAGCTTGCCCGCCGCCTCGCCGGTCTGGCTGGAGTGAGCCTCGTCGGCAATGACCGCGAAGGCCTTGCCCTGCGTCGCCGCCTGCTCGCGCACCGCT
The DNA here is from genome assembly GCF_040545685.1 of Caulobacter sp. 1776. Lineage (NCBI taxonomy): Bacteria > Pseudomonadati > Pseudomonadota > Alphaproteobacteria > Caulobacterales > Caulobacteraceae > Caulobacter > Caulobacter sp. 1776. The sequence goes on along the minus strand of NZ_JBEPMI010000001.1, from coordinate 244,361 downwards.
TCCAGGGCGAACGGGAAGGTCTGGATCGTACAGACGATGACCTTCTTGCCAGCGGCCAGAGCCTCGGCGAGCTGACCGCTCTTGGAGCCGCTCTCGCTCTTGATCGTCGCCACCACGCCGGCCGTGCGCTGGAAGTCGAACAGCGCCTCCTGGAGCTGGGTGTCGATGACGTTGCGGTCCGAGACCACAATGACGCTGGAGAACAGCTTGTTGTCGGCCGCGTCGTGCAGCTCCGACAGGATATGCGCCGACCAGGCGATGGAGTTGGTTTTGCCCGAGCCGGCCGAGTGTTGGATCAGGAACTTGCCGCCGGCCCCCTCGGCCAGAACCTGCGCCGCCAGCTTCCGGGTGGCGTCGAGCTGGTGATAGCGGGGGAACACCACGCTGGTGATGCGCTTCTTGGCGTCCCGCTTGGTCACCATGTAGCGGCCCAGGATCTCCAGCCAGCTATCGCGCGCCCAGATTTCTTCCCAGAGATAGGCGGTGCGATGGCCGTTCGGGTTCAGCGGGTTGCCCTTGCCGCCGTGGTCGCCCTTGTTGAACGGCAGGAAGAAGGTCTCGCGGCCCTGCAGTTTGGTGGTCATGGCCACCTCGCTGTTGCTGAACGCGAAATGGACCAGCGCCCCGCCGGGAAAGGCCAGCAGCGGCTCTTCGCGGCCGCCCTTGGGGCGGGGTTCGCGGTCGAAGCGGTACTGGGTGATCGCGTCTTCGACGCTCTGGGTGAAGTCCGACTTCAGCTCGGCGGTCGCGACCGGCACGCCATTCAGATACAGCACCAGGTCGAGGCAGTTCTCGTTGCCGACCGCGTACTTCACCTGCCGCGCCACGCGCAGGCGGTTGGCGTCATAGCGGCGGACGATCTCGGGGTTCATGCCCATGGCGGGCTTGAACTGGGCCATCTGGATGCGGCCCCGCGCCCCGACGAGTTCGACCCCGTTGCGCAGCACGTCCAGCACGCCGCGCTCGTCCAAAGACTTCCGCACTCGGTCGGCCAGCACCTGCGCCGCCGCCGCGACATTGGCGCGCGAGAGACCGTCCCAGGCCTCCGGCTGGCTGTCTTTCACCCAGGCAACCAGGTCGTCGAGATACAGAGCCCGCGTCCGGTCATGCCGGTCGCCCGCCGCGCCCTCATACAGCCAGCCATTCGCCGCCAGGTGTGCGCAGATCTCGTCCTCAAACCGGATCTCCTTGTGGAGGGACATGGGCGCGCTCCTAGGCGTCGACGCCGGCCACGGGGGACCAAATCTGTTTCAGGGGGATCTTGGCGCGGGTTTCGTCCGAGAGCTGACCATAGCTAGTGAACAGGGCGGTCAGCAGCTCAGGCATCTGCCACAGGCGCACCGAGAAGAACTCGCTGTCGATCAGCTTCTGGGCTGGGCCGTTGACGCCGGCGATGCTGACCAGCAGTCCCGTGCGGGCCTTGGCCGCCTGGACCGAGCCCATCAGCTTCAGCACCACCTCCTGGTTGGCCGGGGCGTCGCCCGACTTCACCTGGACGCAGATGCGGTCTTCACCCAGGCCCAGCCGTCCGCCGGCCGCCAGGATGTCGACCCCGCCGTCGGCACCGGGCGGCGAGACCTTGGTCACATAGCCTTCGATGCGCAGGATCTCGGCGACCAGATAGGCTAGGTCGTGGCCGGCGAAGGCCGACTTGACCAGGGCGATGATCTGTTGGCGGGCGATGTCCTCGACGTCCAGTTCGACATCCTCGGCCTCGGCGTCCCCCGTCTCAGCATCCTGGACCGGCGCCTTGACCGTCGCCAAGCCCTGCTTGCCCAGCAGCGGGCCGGGGTCCTTGCCGGTCTTCAGCACCGCCTCGACCCGGGCCAGGGCCTCGTTGCGCTTGACCTCGCAGATGGTCAGGAAGGCACCGAACGAGTGGCGCAGGTCCTGGGCGAAGGCCTCGCGCGGGACGGCCTCGTTCAGCCATTCGACGGCGCGGGTATGCGGGCAAACGCCGCCCGGCTGATGGAGGTACGCGCCGGTGACCCGGCCGATCGCCACGCCGCTGGTCAGCTTGCGCGGCATTACCACCAGATCGCCGACCGCGATGGTGTTGACGAACTGGTTCAGCTGGGCCGCGAAGTTCCGTTGGGCGTTCTTGCCGCCTTGGGGATCAGACTCGGCGAGCGCGCGGCCGATGGCCTCCCGGTCTTTCAGGCCCGACAGGTCGCCCAGCTCGTTGAAGCCCGGCAGCAGCCGCCCCTGGGTGATGGCCTCCAGCTCCCGCTCGCCATGACGGCCGGCGCGAACGATCCAAAGCCGGGTCATGCGGCCTCCGCTGTCTGGACCAGGCCGCGAACGTCGATCTTGCCGGTGACGGCGGCGGCGATCAGGGCGGCGCGGCGTTCTTGGAGGAGCGTGATGGCGGCTTCCGAGGCGGCGGAGAGGCTGTCAAACTGCTCCTGAACCTCGGCAAGATAACCGGCGATACTGATTTGTTCCTGCATAGGCGGAACTGGAACCATAATCTCGCCGAGGATGCCGATGTTGATTACGTCCATCGTTCCTCCGCGGCTGAGATACGAAAACTGCTCGAACGAAACTGCGCTTCGGAGCAGGACGCATAAATATGTCGGGTCGATCTGATTGTTCGGCCTAAAGCGTATTAGGCGCGGATTGATGATCCCCGGCTCTGCCCCCTGCGGGAAAATTGCGATCTTCCCGAATGTTCCTACGCAGCTAACAAGAAGGTCGCCGACCTCGACGCGATACTGAGAAAGTTCATCGTATTTATCGCTCGATACGTAGTAGTCTCCGATGCTAAAGTCTCCTGGTATAACTTGTTCTTGGCCATAGACGCGGTATCCGGCACTTGAATACATATCTTTAGTGAGCGCTGAGCCAAATGGCCCCGCCTTTATGCTGTCGGCGAGGTTCTTGGCGGGCATGACCTCCCAATGCGCCGGCACCTGGCCGAGCCATTCGACGCCGCTGTCCTTCATCGGGATGGATGGGTCGAGGCCCTTGGTCACGGCGTGGGAGATGACGGCTTGCCGCTTCTCCTTCAGGAGCACGATCAGCCGCTCCTGCGCCTCCACCAGCGCGTCGATCTTGGCGGTTTCCCGATCGAGGAAGGCATCGATAGCGACCTGCTCCTCCGGAGGAGGAAGCGCAACTTTGATGTTCTTGAACTCGTCCCAATAGAGCCGGAGTCGAAAGTCCGTGACGCCTTTCGATAGGCTTTTCATCTCACGGACGGCATTCGGCGTCCTGAGCAGGCGCTCGATAAACACCGTGCTCTGACTGCTGGTGGGACGCGCGACCACGTAAGCCGGGCTAACGGCTCCAACCGTCTGTACAGCGCCAAAGCCGCCCTGCCAGGCCCTCATCATGTTGTAGACGAGGTCATTCGGCTCGACCCGCTTGTATTTCGAGCGATCCTCGCTGCGGGCTACAACACGGTCCATTTCGTCGTCGGCCAGCTCTGTGTCCGAGACGCCGGAGTGGATCGACACGCTTAGAACGGGCAGGTCGTCAGAACCCGGCTCTGATACTTCGCGGAAAAGCGAGTTCAACCGGGTGACCTGCCAATGAGATGGCACGGCGCCGAGCCACTCGACGCCTGTATCGCGATAACTTGGATACGCCAGAGAGCTCACGCCGCCAGCTCCGCGATCATCGCCTTGATCTGGTCGGTCACCGCGCGCAGGTCAGCGTCGATCTGCGCCAGATCACGCGGCGGTTCGAACACATAGAAGTGGCGGTTGAACGGGATCTCGTAGCCAGTCTTGGTCTTGTCCGCGTCGATCCAGGCGTCGGGGGCGTGGGGCAGGACCTCGCGGGCGAAATATGTCTCGACGTCCTCCGACAGCGGCACGTTCTCGGTGTCGCGGCGGGCGCTGTCGGCCTGGGGCTTGCCCTTGTTCTTGCCCTTTTGGCCCAGCACCGCCTTGCCGGTCTCGTCCACCAAAGGCCGCTCGACCGTGATCGTGCGATAGCCAAAGGCGCTGTTGGGCAGGATCTTGGACAGCGGCGCCAGCTTGACCTTGCCGCCCTCCGGCGCGGCCGGCGGGGCAGTTCCGGCCTCAACGATCACCTTCTTGTCCAGCTTGCCCTCGGCGTCGAACACGCTGGCCAGCTCGGCTTCCACGAAGGCGCCGAACAGGCGGGTGATGGCGACGATGTCGTCCTCGCCCATCTCCTTGCGCTTGGAGCCCAGGGACTTGCGCATCTTCCGCCAGAAGCCGCTGGCGTCGATCAGTTGCAGCTTGCCCTTGCGCGCGGCGGGCTTCTTGTTGCTGACGATCCAGACATAGGTGGCGATGCCGGTGTTGTAGAACATGTCGGTTGGCAGGGCGACGATGGCCTCGACTAGGTCGCTTTCCAGCAGGTGACGGCGGATCTCGCTCTCGCCGCTGCCCGCCCCGCCGGTGAACAGGGGCGAGCCGTTCAGGACGATGCCGAACCGGCTGCCGCCATCGACCGCCGGCCGCATCTTGGACAGCAGGTGCAGCAGGAAGAGCAGGGACCCGTCCGACACGCGCGGCAGGCCCGGGCCGAAGCGGCCGTTATAGCCCTGCTGCTCGTGCTCGGTCCGGACGATCTTCTCGACCTTCTTCCACTCCACGCCGAACGGTGGGTTGGACAGCATGTAGTCGAACTTGGCGGCGTGGTGGCCGTCGTCGGACAGGGTGTTGCCGAAGACGATGTTGTCGACCGGCTGACCCTTGATCAGCATGTCGGCCTTACAGATCGCGTAGGACTCCGGGTTCAGCTCCTGCCCGTACATCGACAGCTTGGCGCCGGGGTTCTGTTGAAGCAGGCGCTCTTCGGCGACCGACAGCATGCCGCCGGTGCCGGCCGTCGGGTCATAGATGGTGCGCACCACGCCGGGCTCGCTGAGGGCCGCGTCATCCTCGACGAAGATCAGCTCGACCATCAGGCGGATGACCTCGCGCGGGGTGAAGTGCTCCCCGGCGGTCTCGTTCGACAGTTCGGCGAACTTGCGGATCAGCTCCTCGAACACGAGCCCCATCTGGTGGTTGTCGACGACCTCGGGGTGCAGGTCGATCTTGGCGAACTTCTCGGCGACCATGTAGAGCAGGCCGGCCTTGGCCAGGCGCTCGATCTGGGCGTGGAACTCGAACCGCTCGAAGATGTCGCGCACGGCCGGTGAGAAGGCCTGGAGGTAGGCGTAGAGGTTCGCCGCGACGTTGTCGGCGTCGCCTAGAACACGGGTCAGATCCATCTTGTGGATATTGTAGAACCCCGCGCCCGAGGTCCGGCGAAGGAAGGGATCGGCATCAACGCCCTGGGCGGCGCGCTTTTCGCGCTCGGCCAGCACCGCGGCCTTGGTCGGCTCCAGCACGCAGTCCAGACGGCGCAGCACAGTGAACGGCAGGATGACCTTGCCGTAGTCGGATTGCTTGTAGTCGCCGCGCAGCAGGTCGGCCACGGACCAGATGAAGGCCGACAAGGACTGGTGGTTCATGGACGGTACGCTCCCCTAACAACGCCAGATAGCACGCGCCCTGCGGCGCCAGGCAAGCGGCTTGGCCTGGATATGAGTCGAGCACTGATCTCAGTGGATGTCAGCGGCCTATGCCACGAAGACGTTGGCGCGATGCTCCGCCATGTATCGCGTTTGGGCCGGTGCAAAACTGTCGGCCCGCCACACGGCGCCGGCGTCGGCGAAGCCGGCCTGTCCCCAGTTTAGATGATCGAGACCGAGACGTTTCAGATCGTCCCGATCGACCCGAGGGGAGACTAGAACCTCGCCGTCGTCGTGGAAGCTTATGAAGCCGCGGTCGAAGAGCAGGTCGGCGTCTGGCGTGAGGAGCAACCCGTTCGCTCCATCGAGGCGTTCCCCTGCCGTCTTACACAGCCGCCAGGGCTTGATATGGCTGGCGATGAGAAGCGTGGGGTTGCTCACACCGGTGAGCCGGCAGCAGCGCTCGATCGCCTCGACGTTGGCCCGAAACTTCCCTTGGCCGCGGCGGGCCTGGATGACGCTGCGCCTGACGGTGTCGTCCAGGGTGAGGTCCGCAGCGATACGGCTCTCGACCACATCTTCGAGCAATTCGTTGACGACCTCGAAGCTGAGGCTGTTTGCGCCTGCGCGGTGCAGCGTGATGGCATCGAAGGTGGTCGAGGCGGTGACGACTTCGAAGACGTCCTGCGAGATCTCGGCGAGGTAGGCCTTCTGGTTGCCTGCGCCGTTGCCGGGATTGAGCGGGGAGTAGCGCGTCGGCAGCAGCGGCCGCAGGACATCGATCATCGCCTTCGGGCTGACGACCTGAGACACTGGCACCCAGAAAACGGGGAGGAGCCAGCCTTCATCGCTCCAGTTGGACCCCGTCGTGCCGAATTCCTCCGGCTTGGGCGCGGTGAAGGCGAAGTCGGTGACGCGGCCGACGTAGCGGATGGCTTGAGAGGAGTACGAGAGCACCAGGTCGCCAGGCGAGGCGCGGCGCATGTTGTTGTAGAACTCGCTGCGCGCGCCGTTGCTCTCGGTCTTGGGTGACCAGAGGTACTGCCCGTCGATCTCCTGCCGGGCCGTTTGGTTGTGGTTCACCCACCAGAACTGCATCGCCAAACACGCTAGAGCGAAAAGCTAAGCTTGCTAAGCCCTGGGTTTTAGATCCATCGACGCGACGGCGCGAAAGCGGTTCTGCCGATCTCTGGGTCTGTAGTTCGACTCCCCAAGCTTCTGGCGCTCGCATCCACAGCTGCATTGGATCCTGGAAACGGCTTCGCAACCGGTGCTGACGCTGATCGCCGGCTTTTCGCGCGGTAAGCGCGTTAGTCGTGTCGAGTTTAATGTCGCGTACAGTTTCAGAGAACCAACCCTCCTCGATCTCCGATCAGCCTGGGCGGCGGGGCAGAAGGCCCAAAGCCATCGAGGACAAGCCGAAACCGCTTTGGACCGAATGGACGGACCCGGACGATTTCGCCGAGGCGTTGGACTTGCACATGCGGCGGCATGGCGATTCCGCCTATCATCTCCAGAAGGCGCTGGCGGCCAAGGGGCCGACGGTGAACGTGACGACGCTGCGGACGTGGCGGTTGGGATCGAAGGCGCCCAACGACGCGCCGAGCTTGCGGGCGCTCGGGCTGATCGAGGCGCGGTATGATCTGCCGCCAGGCTATTTCCGCGCCAAGGTCCCGCCGTCGGGCAGGGCGGTGGCGAACCATCGCTTGCCTGGCTTGACGACCGCCGAGCGGCGGCGCCTAGCTTGGCACTTGCCGGGCAACTTCAACCAGTTGTCGCCGGCGAAGAGGGAGGAGATTTTGGACTGGGTGCGGACGGTCGTGGTGTCCGGGTCAACCGAGTATCGCCGCTATCAGGCCGCAGCTATGCGTCAACGCTTCGCCGTCCGCTTCTCTGGCGCCTGCGGCGACTATTCGGTCGCCGTCGAAGATAAGCTCGAAGGCAGCTTCGACCTTCAGGAGCCCGATGCCGAACTGACAGCAGGCACTGTCCCGGCGCCGCCCGCGCTGGAGCAGGAAATGGCGAGCCTGTTGGCGTTCAAGACAGCGGCGCTGACCTCCCGTGGTCTGCAGCGGTCAGGCGTGTGGGGATCGGAAACCGCCTCGCAAAAGGTCGAGCATCTGGGCCTGATGTTTGGTGCGCTGGCAGCGGCGCCGTCCGGCGAGATCGCCGGTGCGAGCGTGTCGCTGACCAAGCTGACGTTCGCCATGCTCGTCTTCCCCGCCGTTTGGGATTGGTACCTCCAGTGGCGGCAGGTGCGTCGTGGCTTCTACACCCAGTGGGAAGTGGAGATGCTCATGCTCGGCGCCGCGCTCACGCGTCGTGAGACTGGGTGGATCCGGCAAACGCCAGGTTTGGCGCAACGCCTGAAGCCGATCTCCGGTTTGATCTCTCAAGCGGAGATCGATGCAGCTCGCTCCGACTGGTATGCTGCTTGCGACGAGATGCATCGCCATGCGCTTCATCGCGCCAAGGAAGTCGCGCGGATCGCGCGCGTCCATCGCGATCCCTTTGAACCCATCCTGGCGATCCTCGAGTCCGATAGTCCTTTGGCTGCCTATCGCCAGATCACATAGGAAATACTGGCTCGGGCGCCGCGCGTCCGTCGCTACCCGGCGCCAGCGGCCGAGGCCTGCCGGGCTTTTCTGATGCTGCGGTTCGGACTGCATCTCGGTGTACGGCAGAAGAACCTGCGACAACTGCTGATCTGCGAGCGCGGGGCGCCGGCTTCGTCGGAGCGTCGGCTGGAAACGCTGAAGTGCGGCGAGCTGAGGTGGAATGACCGGGAGGGCGGCTGGGAGGCTTTCATTCCGGCGGTCGCGTTCAAGAACGCCGGCTCCTCTTACTTCGGTCGCCAGCCGTTCCGCTTGGTGCTGCCGAACCTTGGCGGCCTGTACGACCAGATCAACGCGTATCTCCGAACGCATCGGCCGCGGCTGTTGGGCCGCGCGCCTGACCCTGGAACATTCTTCGTCAAGACCATGAAGGCGACCAGCAAGAGCGCGGCCTATGACCAGAACACGTTCTATGAGGCCTGGCGTCTGGCGATCCAGAGGTACGGGATCTTCAATCCATACACTGGCCGCGGCGCCATCGCGGGCCTGCTTCCTCATGGGCCGCACAACGTGCGCGACGTTCTGGCGACACACATCCTCAAGAAGACCGGCTCCTACGAGCAGGCGAGTTATGCGATCCAGGACACGGCGGAGACAGTGGCCAAGCGCTACGGCCGCTTTCTCCCGAAGGATAAGGCCGCGCTCGCCGCGAAGATCCTGAACAAGGCCTGGGAGGACGCTTAGCGGCCAGCCTAAGGTTGGCGGATGGGCATGGTGGCCAGGGTTAAGTGGTGGCCTCAAGTTGTCGCTTTTCGCCGGCCCTGTGAGATCAAGGGCTTACGCCGACAGGACTAGGTGGCCCCGACACGCTTGTGCGTTGTCGCCTTGCAACTGATTTGATGCGTTTTGCGCATTGGCCTCCGACGCCGCCGAAAGCCTAACCCAAAGCGCGGGGAAGGCCCGGGAGGCAGCGTGGACGACCAGGAGAGCCGCAAGGCCCTGAAGGGGATATTCGAGGCGGCGGTCGCCGCGGCCTCGCCGGCGGTGTGCGTTGCGCCGCACTTGCCGAAGCGACCGGACGGACGAACGGTTGTCATCGGGGCCGGAAAGGCGGCCGCGGCCATGGCCCTGGCGGTCGAGACCCACTGGGACGGGCCGCTGGAAGGCGTCGTCATCACCCGCTACGGGCATGGCGCGCCCTGCGGGAGGATCCGCGTCGTCGAAGCGGGCCATCCGGTGAGCGATGCGGCCGGCCTGGAGGCCACAGCCGACATCGTGCGCATGATCGGCGGCCTCTCGCCTGACGATCTTGTCCTATGCCTGCTCTCGGGCGGCGGCTCGGCGCTCCTGTCGTTGCCGGCGCCGGGCCTTGGCCTCGCCGACAAACAGGCGGTCGGCCGAGCGCTGTTGCGCAGCGGCGCGCCGATTGGCGAGATGAACTGCGTGCGCAAGCACCTCTCGGCGGTCAAGGGCGGGCGGCTGGCCCTGCTGGCCGCCCCGGCCAGGGTCGTCACCCTGGCGATTTCCGATGTCCCGGGTGACGACCCGGCGGTGATCGCATCGGGCCCGACCGTGGCCGACCCGACGACACGTCACGACGCGCTGGCCATCCTGGAAGGACGCGGAATTATCGTCGCGCCGCGGGTCAAGCTCTGGCTCGAGGACCCGCGCAGCGAGACGCCCAAGGTGGTCCCGAGCGGCGACATGCGTCTGGTGGCGCGACCCCGCGAGGTCATGACGGCGGCGGCGGAGGCCGCCCGCGAGCTGGGCTTGCAGCCGTTGGTGCTGGGCGACGCGCTCGAGGGCGAGGCGCGCGCCTTGGGCGCGGCCCACGCCCGCCTGGCCCTGCAGGTGGCCGAGGGCCTGACGCCCGGCCAAGCCCCCGTCGTCCTGATCTCCGGCGGCGAGACCACCGTCACGGTCCAAGGACGCGGACGCGGGGGACGCAACGCCGAGTACCTGCTGGCCCACGCCTTGGGCCTGGCAGGTCGCGCGGGAATCCACGCCCTAGCCGCCGACACCGATGGGATCGACGGTTCGGAGGACAACGCCGGGGCGATCATTGCCCCCGACAGCCTGTCGCGAGCCGCGGCCCTAGGCCTCGAGCCCGCCGAGCGGCTCGGCGACAACGACGCCTACAGCGTCTTCGCGGCCCTGGGCGACCTCCTCGTCACCGGCCCGACCCGCACCAACGTCAACGATTTCCGGGCGACCCTGATCAACGCCCCTTCCGCGGAGAGCCACCCATGAGCAAGGCGCGCCTGCACCGCATCGCGGTCATCCCCGGCGACGGCATCGGCAAGGAGGTGGTCCCGGAGGGCTTGCGGGTCCTGGAGGCGGTGTCGCGCCGCTTCGGTTGCCGCTTCGCCTTCGACCGCTTCGACTTCGCCTCGTGCGACTACTACCTCGCGCACGGCCAGATGATGCCGGACGACTGGAAGGCCCTGATCGGCGGTCACGACGCCATCTTCTTCGGCGCCGTCGGCTGGCCGGCCAGCGTGCCCGACCATGTTTCGCTATGGGGCTCGCTGATCCAGTTCCGGCGCGAGTTCGACCAGTACGTCAATCTTCGCCCGGTCAAGCTGATGCCAGGCGTGCCCAGCCCCCTGGCCGGCCGTCAGCCGGGCGACATCGACTTCTACGTCGTGCGCGAGAACACCGAGGGCGAATATTCCTCGATCGGCGGCCGCATCTTTCCCGGCACCGAGCGCGAGGTGGTCGTGCAGGAGACGGTGATGACCCGCATCGGCGTCGACCGGATTCTGAAGTACGCCTTCGACCTGGCTCAGCGGCGCGAGAAGAAGCACCTGACCTCGGCGACCAAGTCCAACGGCATCTCGATCACCATGCCTTACTGGGATGAGCGGGTCGAAGCCATGGCGCCGGCCTTTCCCGACGTGCGCTGGGACAAGTACCATATCGACATCCTGACCGCGCACTTCGTGCAGCATCCCGATTGGTTCGATGTCGTCGTCGCCTCGAACCTGTTCGGCGACATCCTCTCCGACCTTGGTCCGGCCTGCACCGGCACGATCGGCATCGCCCCGGCCGGAAACATCAATCCCGAGCGGCGCTTCCCGTCGCTGTTCGAACCCGTGCACGGCTCGGCGCCGGACATCGCCGGGCGGGGGATCGCCAATCCCGTCGGCCAGATCTGGTCGGCGGCGCTGATGCTCGACCATCTGGGCGAGCATGAAGCCGCCGCCGCCGTGGTTAGGGCGATTGAAGCCGTCCTGGCCCAGCCGCAGCTTCGCACCCGCGACCTGGGCGGACCGTTGGGCACGCAGGCTTGCGGGAGGGCGATCGCGGACGCCTTGGCGACCGAAGGCGAAAAATCCTCGAAAGGGATGCGGAAAGCCGGGGCGTGAAGCCTGAGGCGTGACGTCTTGGCCGGCGCCGGATCAAGGTCCGCGAAAGGCCGCCAGCTCTTATCCCCGCCCGGGGCTGGCGACCGGCTGAAGGCCGGTCGCCGCGTCGCGGGGCCCCCTCAATGCTTCCAGTTCAGCGTGACGCCGAAGGTGCGGGGCGGATTGTAGGCGCCGAAGTTGGCCCCCAGGAACGTGGCTTGGAAGGTGCGCGTCACCTCGTTGCTGAGGTTCTTGCCCCACAACGATGCCGACCAGTGGTCGCCGGGGGCGGTGTAGATGGCCCGGGCGTCGAAGAAGTTGGTCGGGTCGCGCCGCTCGGGACCTTCGTTGGCGTTGTCGTCGAAGATCATGCTCTCATAGCGGTAGTCGACCGCCAGGCGCAGGTCGCCGCCGCCGGTCAGCATCAGGTCATAGGACGGCGACAGCACCAGCTTGTGCCTGGGCGTGCGCGAGATCCGGTTGCCGGCGTAGTCGACGCCGGGCTCGGGCTCGAACTCGTCGAACTTGGCGTCGGTGTAGCCATAGCTGGCCACCAGGCGCGCGCCCGAAAACGGCCGCCAGGCCAGGTAGGTCTCGTAGCCCTTGATCGTCGCCTTGCCGGCGTTGTCCGTGACGACCGACAGGTTCGGCAGGGTTCGCCGCGTCTGCAGGTCGGAATATTTCATCACGTAGAGGGTGTTGTTCCAGACCAGGGTCCCGCCGAGGAAGCTGCTCTTCTGGCCGATCTCGTACTGGGTGGCGAACTCCGGCTCGAAGCCGTCGCGCGCGTCAGCGGCGCTCGCCGGCGTGTCCTGGAAGCCGCCGCTCTTGAAGCCGCGCGAGGCCATGGCGTAGAGCAGGTGATGCTCGGCCGGCTTGAAGTCGACGCCGGCCCGCCAGGTCCAGGCCTTGTAGCTGTCCGAGATCAGGACGTTGAACCGCTCGCGGGCGCGAAACACGGTGTTTCCCGCCACATTGTCGACCCGGTAGTCCTTGTCGTCCTTGGAGTAGCGCAGGCCGCCGATCAGCGAGACGCGCTCGCTCACCGGCACGGTGACGTCGCCGAAAGCCGCATAGCTCTGGAGCTCGGCTGACTGGGTGTAGATCTCCGTGCCGGGCCGGCCGAGATTGATCACCAGGCTGTCGCGTCGATCGGTCTGGCTGTGGAAGGCGTAGAGGCCCGCCACCCAGCGCACGCGGCTTTCAGGCAGCGATGAAAGACGAAGCTCGTGGCTGGAGAAGTCGCTGGCTTCGTCGTTGCCGCCAGAGATGCCGGCCCGATTGAAGGTGGGGTTGCCACCATCGAAGTCGTAGGCGGCGTGATAGTCGAGGTCGCGATAGGACCCCAGATAGGTGAGGGTGGCGAAGGACAGGTCGACGTCGCCCTGCAGGCGCAGGCCCCAGGTGTCGCGGTTCTGGAAGCCGTTGTCGGAGCCGGCGGTGTGCTTGCGGTCGCGATTGACGGTCCACAACGCCGAGGATGGATCGCTGGTGTCCAGGTCCAGGACGTGTTGCGCCGGGCCGGTCGCGCGGTCGCGCGTACCGTCGAGGCTGGCCTGCAGCCTCACGCCCTCCCGCGGTTCGACGCGCAAGGCCAGGCGTCCGCTGCGGGTGTCCTGGTCCTCGATGTCGCTGCCGGTGAAGGTGTTCTTGACGTAGCCGTCGTGGGCGCGCCAGGCGCCGCTGGCGCGGATGGCGGCCTTGCCGCCCGCGAACGGCGCGTTGATCACGCCCGCGCCTTCGAGGCGGCGATAGTTGCCCGCCGTCAGTTCGGCGCCCGCGTCGAAGCGGTCGAGATCGGGTCTGTGGGAGACGACATTGATCGCCCCGCCGACCACGTTGCGGCCAAAGAGGGTGCCCTGCGGCCCCTTGAGCACCTCGATGCGCTCGACGTCGAAGGCGTCGAAGGCCACGGCGGCGGGGCGGCCGAGATAGATTTCGTCGAGAAAGACGGCCGAACTGGGATCGCCGGCGGCGCCGCGGTCCGAGGAGCCGATGCCGCGGATCGAGATGCGCGGCTGCGAGGCGGGAAAAGCGTCGAACTGCAGTCCGGGCGTCAGACCGGCTACGTCGTCGATCTGGCGGATCCGGGCCTGCTGCACCTGATCGGCCCCGAAGGCCGTCACCGTGACAGGAACCGCCTGCAGGCTTTCGCTGCGCCGCTGGGCGGTGACGACGACCTCCTCGATCTGGGCGACGTCTGGCGCGGCGGTGGTCTGGGCGTTCGCCGATGCGGCGCCGATGAGCGCCAGAAGCGCGGGTCCATAGGCCAAGGCTTTGCGGCTAGCCGCCATGTTCAACTCCCCAATTCTTGTTCTTGCGGCATGGGGCAGCGCCCCGCCGACGCACGACCTTAGGGGAGGTGGATCAAATCCGTCAATAAATTGGATGCAATTGCTATGGAGAATGGATGCGGCTATGACGGACCTTTGGGAGGACCGGGGATCATCGCCGGATAGCGATGGCGTGCAGTCGGGTCCGTGTGGAAAGAACGTGGTCCGTCATGAGCCGTCCTGCCTCGATGCTGTCCTCGGCCTGGATCGCCGCCAGGATCTTGCCGTGCTCGTCCTGGGACTGACGGATATGATCGGGCGGCGTCGCCGGAACCTGGCGAAGACGGGGGGGCACGCAGGCGGCCACCACCGGACACAGGCGCGCCGCGTCACCGAACAGCGGGTAGACCAGCGTCATGCGGATGGCGTTGCGCAGCGAGGCGTTCTGCGCCGCGTGCAGGATCTGGGCGTGGAACTGGCGATTGACCGTGTACCAGTCGAGCTCGATCGCCTGCGACCACGCGCCCTTGTCGACGATCGCGCGCCCGGCCGCTTCGAGAGCCCGAAGATTGTCCAAAGCTTCCCGCGACCAGCCAAGGTCGACCGAGGCGCGCGCGGCCAGCCCCTCGAGCGCGGCGCGGGTCTCGATCGAGTCGAAGATGTCGCCCAGCGACATCGCGCGAACGGTATAACCGCGATTGACGCTGTAGCTGACCAAGCCCTCGGCCGACAGGACCGCCAGGGCGCTGCGGATGGGCGTGCGCGAGACGTTCATCTCCGTGGCCAGTCCCTCGGCGCGAAGCCGCGCATCTGGGGGGATTTCGCCGGTCACGATCCGCTCGCGCAGGCGCGTCAGGACGGTGTGGGTCGACGGCTCGATATAGGGCGTCTCCTGCGCGATCGTGTCCTGGTCCTGGGCTGCCTCGACCGTCATGTCCGCTCTCTGATTGATGCGCCGCGCGGCGCGCCTTCATCTCCATACACCGGGCGGCGCGAGATCGCGCAAGCCGCCGCGAGCCATCGCTTGGACCGGACGATGTCCGTCATCCATCCCATTCCCCAGCCGGAGACCGCTTCGTGATCGAGTTCCTGCGTCAGCCCGCCGTGCTGGGCCTCCTGATGGTCGTGACCTTTATGACCCTGATCATGACCAAGAAGATGTCGGCGGTGGCGGCTCTGCTGATCGTGCCGATCGGCTTTGGCCTTCTGGCCGGCGCGGGCGCGGGCCTTGGCGACATGATCATCAAGGGCGTGCTGCAGGTGGCGCCGACGACCTTGATGCTGTCGTTCGCGGTGCTCTATTTCGCGGTGATGATGGATGCGGGCCTGTTTGATCCGCTGGTGCGCAAGGTGCTCTCCATCGTCGGCGACGACCCGGTGCGCATCAGCCTGGGCACGGCGATCCTGGCCACCGTCGTTTCGCTGGACGGCGACGGCACCACCACGGCCCTGATCGTCATCACGGCCTTCCTGCCGGTCTATCGGCGGGTGGGCATGAACCCGCTGATCCTGGCCACGCTGCTTGGGCTGGCCAACGCGCTGATGAACTATGTGCCCTGGGGCGGTCCGGCGGCGCGGGCGGCGGCCGCCACCCACGTCGATCTCGCCGTCGTCGTCGGTCCGATGCTGGCGCCCGCCGCCGTGGGCCTGCTCGCTGTTCTCCTGCTGGCCTGGCGCTTCGGGATCGCCGAGCGCGAACGGCTGGGCGAGCCCGCCGCGCGCGAGGCCGCCCTGGCGAGCCCCGCGCCCCCGATCTCGGCCATCGCCGAGACCCACGGTCATGCGGATGCGCGCCGCCCCAAGCTCTTCTGGTTCAACCTTCTGCTGACGCTCGTGTTGATCGTCGGCATGGTCTCGGGCCTGGCGCCGCTGCCGGTGCTGATGATGGCCGCCTTCGCCATCGCCCTGACCGTCAACTATCCGTCCCTGAAGGACCAGAAGGCGCGCTTGAGCGCCCATGCCGACAGTGTCGTCAACATCGTGATCCTGCTGTTCGCGGCCGGCGCCTTCACCGGGATCCTGAACGGCGCGGGGATGGCGGACGCCATGGCCAAGACCGCCCTGTCGATGATCCCGCCTCAGGTGGGTCCGTACCTTGCTCCCATCACCGCCCTGGTCAGCATGCCGCTGACCTTCGTGATGTCCAATGACGCCTACTATTTCGGCGTCGTTCCGGTGGTGGCCCAGGCGGCGGCCGGTTTCGGGATCGAACCGGCCGCTATCGCCCGCGCGGCCCTGATCGGCCAACCCGTCCATTCCCTCAGCCCGCTGCTGGCGCCGATCTACCTGGCCTGCGGGTTGTTGGGCGTGGACGTCGCCGACGCCCAGCGCTTCAGCCTCAAATGGGCGGCGGCGATCTGCCTGGTGGTGCTGGCCGCGGCGCTGGCGACGGGCTCGATCCCGCTACGCGCCTGACCGCCTGGTCGCGACCGGCGCGAGGTGAGCACTTCATGTCGGTCGGCGCGACGGGGTCGAACCTCCGCCGTCCAAGCGCTGAACTCGGGCGCGAAACAAGCCGAAGTCCACGTGTGAAAAATGGATGCAATTTATTGACTCATTGCATCCCATTCCTTAGGTCTCTCGCAACAGGCGGCCGCCAGGGCCGCGACCCTCGTGGTGGAAACGCATGTTGAAAGCCCCCATCAAGATCATTGTGCCGTGCGGTTCGCTCGGCGCAGGCGTCGACGAGGCGGAGGTCCGCCGCGGCCTGGCCCTTGGCGCCCACGCCATCGCCACGGACGCCGGCTCCACCGACAGCGGCGCGGCCTATCTCGCGCTTGGCATGTCCAAGAACAATCGCGGCTCGGTCAAACGCGACCTGGCCATCCTGATGAAGGCGGGCGCGGAGGCGAAGATCCCGGTCATCGTCGGGACCAGCGGCCAGGCCGGCGGCGACAAGAACCTCGACTGGACGCGCGACATCGCCCTGGAGATCGCCGGGGAGCTGGGCCTGAAGCCGAAGATCGCTCTGCTCTATGCCGAGCAGGACAAGGCCTCGCTGAAGGCCCGTAACGCCGCGGGCGCCATCAAGCCCCTCGAGCCTCTGGGGCCCTTGGACGACGCCACCATCGACGCTTGCGACCACATCGTCGCGGTGCTCGGCGCCGAGCCCTACATCGCCGCTCTCGAGGCGGGGGCGGACATCATCCTGGGGGGGCGCACGACCGACACAGCCGTGCTTTCCAGCTTCGCCTTGATGAAAGGAGCGCCGTGGGGACCCGCTTGGCATGCGGCCAAGATCGCCGAGTGCGGCAGCCAATGCGCCGTCTATCGCACCAAGGGCGCGGGGGTGCTGATCAGCATCGACGCCGAGGGCTTCGAGGTCGAGCCGCTGAGCCTGGAAAACCGCTGCGACCCCCGCAGCGTCTCGGCCCACATGCTGTACGAGAACGCCAATCCGTTCCACCTGACCGAACCCGGCGGCGTGCTCGATGTCACGGCGGCGCGCTATGCGGCCCTGGACGAGCGCCGCGTGCGGGTCACCGGCTCGGCCTGGCGGGAGAAGCCCTACACGCTCAAGCTGGAGGGCGCGGGCGCTGGCGGGTACCAGACGATCATGCTGGTCGGCATCCAGGATCCGGAGGTTCTTGGCCGCCTGGACGAGTTCCACGACAAGATGCTGGCCGCCCTCAATCGCCGGGTGAAGATGACCATCGGCGAGGCGGCCGGAGACTTCCACATCTCGCTGCGGCTCTATGGTTGGAACGCCGTTTCCGGCGACAAGCCGCCGGAAGGCACGCCGGCGCCGCGCGAGGTGGGGGTCTTGTTCGTGGCCACGGCCGCGACGCAAGATATGGCCACCCAGATCGCCAAGGCTTGCAACGCCTGGTTTTTCCACTTTCCGATCGTCGAGAACGAGGAACTGCCAAGCTACGGCTTCGCCTTCACCCCGGCCGACATCGAGCGCGGGGCCGTCTACGAGTTCAAGCTCAATCACGTGGTCGAGATCGACGACCCCATGGCCCTCGTCCGCACCACCTGGATCGACCTCAAGCAGAAGGAAGCGGCGTGATGACGACCGTCAAGGATGTTTGCCGCCATGTGAGGTCCAAGAACGCCGGGCCCTATTGGGTGACCTTCGACCTGTTCTTTGACGGCGCCGAGACCTTCGAAAAGCACCATGCCAATCCGGCGCTGGGGCCGGCGCTTTTCCAGAAGCTGTTCGGGGCCGACCCGACGCTGGTCCGCCACTACCCCGTTCCCGACCTGAACGTGGTCAAGATCTCCTATGCCCGCACCGCGCCGCAGGGCGGGGTGGTCGAGCGCGACATGCACTGCGGTCAGCAGTTCGTTCGCCTGCTCGACGTGCCGCTCGACTGACCGGACGCGCGGAGCGCGGCATGACGCTCGTCTGCAAGGCGCCGCGCGGCGTCGCGCCCGTCGGGCCGCTGACCGACCATCCCGTCGTCATTCGGCCCGAGGACATCGACCACATGGGCCACGTCAACAACGCGGTCTATCTGCAGTGGGTGCAAGCGGCGGTCATCCGCCACTGGGAGCGGCTCGCCGACGCCGAGGCCGTAACCCGCCATCTCTGGGTGGCGTTGAAGCACGAGATCACCTATCGCCGGCCTGCCTTCCTGGCCGACAGCGTCGTGGCGACCACGGGCATCGAGGCCGCCGCCGGGGCGAAGGCGCGGTTTCGAACCCTGATCCGTCGCGGCGACGACCTGCTGGCCGAGGTGACCAGCCTCTGGTGCTGCCTCGATCACGCGACCCACCGACCCGTTCGCCTGCCTCGGGCGACGCTGGCGCGCTTCGTCGCTCAGGGTTGAGACGATGGAAAGCGCGATGCTCAGGGAAACGACGGCGTCCCTGGCGGCCCTCGGCCAGGTGCTCCTGATCGCCCTCGTCACGGCGACAACGCTCTTGTCTGAAGCCTTGCGCCTCTCGCCTCACCCCGGCGCCGCCCGGAGCGACGAGCGGTGAGCTGGCGGCGAGCGCTTCGGCGGGCGGCGATCCAATGGATGCTGTTGGCGAGCGCGACGACCTTAGCCGACATCGGCCTCGTACTGGTTCATGCCCCCGCCGCGCTTCTTCTGGGACCGCTTGTCTGCGCGATCGCCTTCGGCGTTTGTGGCGCGACGGTGCGCCCTCCCGGCGTCATGCGCTTGGCCAGTTCGAGCCTGATCGGCTGTCTGGTCGCCGTTTCCCTGGGCGCGGCCTTGGGGCCCGCCCTCTTGGGCCACCTTCCAACCTTCGTGCTGATCGGCGTCTCGACGGTGGCGTTGAGCCTCGGCCTGGGCTGGACCCTGGCGCGGGCGGGCTGGTTCGAAGGGGCGACCTCGGTCTGGGGCCTGTCGCCCGGCGGCGCGGCGAGCATGGTCGCCCTGGCCCAGGAGACCGGCGCGGATGCGCGCACCGTGGCCATGATGCAGTACTTCCGCGTCTTGCTCGTCGCGGCCGCGGCGATCGGCCTTTCCCATGTCGCATCGCCCGGCCTGCATGCCGCCCCCGCCAAGGCCTGGCTGGGCGCTGTCGAGCCTCGCGGACTGGCCGAGACCGCGATCTTGGCCCTGACCGGCGCCCTGCTCTCCAAGGCTCTGAAATTTCCGGCCGGCGTATTCCTGATCCCGGGTCTTGCCGGCGCGGTGCTGATAAAGCTCGGCTGGATGCATCCACAGGCGCCCCCGCTGCTGGGCGCCATGGCCTATGCGGTGGTCGGTTGGAATATTGGCCTGAGCTTTACCCCCGCCAGTTTGGCCCATAGCGCCCGCGCCATGCCCCGGATTGTCGGCTCGACCTTGATCCTGATCGCGCTCTGCGGCCTTTCTGGCCTTGCGATCAGCTTGGCCTTCGGCGTCGACCCGCTGACGGGATATCTCTCCACGAGCCCCGGCGGGGTCGACTCGATCCTGATCATCGCCGCTTCGACCCGTGTCGACCTGCCATTCATCCTGGCGGCGCAGGTCATGCGGATTATCCTTGTACTGATGATCGGCCCGTGGGCCGCCGCCCGGGTGGCGCGCTGGAGTCTGCCCAAGGCGACGCCGCGCCCGCCGAATGGGGGCGGGAGCGGCTAACGCCCGGGGCGATTTGGCTAATGGGATTCAATTTCTTACGCCCACGTCGCCGCCGCGCCGCCGAGCTTGGCAAGGCGACGTCGATCGACGATGTCGATACTGGCGTAGCCCAATGCAACCACGCCGTCGGCCTCGAGCTTGCGCAGGCCGCGGTTGAGGGTTTGGCGACTGACGCCCACGACGCCCGCCAATTCAGCTTGGCGAACAGCGACGGGACCCGTCCCGCCGGCTTCGTCGGCGGCCTTGAGAAGCGCTCGCGCGATCCGCGTGGCGACCGGCTGGCCGGCCCTCTGCTCGATGAAGGCCAGGGCCGCGCGCTGGTTGGCGCAGACCAGAAGTCCAAGGTCACGGAAGAGGATCGGGTCTTGCGCGCATAGACGCCCGACGGCCGGTTGCGACAGGTGCAGGAGGCTGGCGGCGCCAAAGGCGATGGCGTCGTGCGGGCGCGGCAGGCCATCCAGGGTCGAAAGCTCGCCAAACCAAGCGCCAGGCCCAAGGATCCGCACAAGGATCTCCATGCCGCTCGCGGGGTAGCCGACCAGCCGGACCTGACCCTCCAGCACCGCCCACAGGCCGTTGGGCGCATCTCCCGCGCCGTAGATCCGCCCCGCGTCGGGTGCGGTGGCGATGCTCGCCGCGTCCAAGACCGCAGCGGCCCGGGCGGGCGTCAGGTCCGCGAACCAGGAACCGGTCTCCAGGATGCGGCGGTGGGCGAGGGTGGGACGCACGAATGCCTCAGCGCAAGATTGTCGCGGTCGCGACAATCTCGATCTCGACCCGGTGCTAGCCTGCGGTCAATCCAAAAGCGGAGGAAACCAACATGACCGTGGCTCTTAAAGTCGCCCCCAGCGTGCGCGAGCGCGTGTCACCAGCCGAGTGGGCCTTGCGTGTCGACCTGGCCGCCGCCTTTCGCCTGGCGGCGCTCTACGGGTGGGACGACCTGATCTTCACCCACATGTCGGTCCGTATTCCCGGACCCGAGCATCACTTCCTGATCAATTCGTACAGCAACATGTTCGAGGAGATCACCGCTTCGAACCTGGTCAAGATCGACCTGAATGGCGACAAGGTCATGGATGGCCCCGGCACGGTGATCCGCGCCGGCTTCGTGATCCATTCCGCGATCCACAGCGCCCGCGAAGACGCCAACGCTGTGATCCACCTGCACACGCCGCAGGGCCAGGCGGTCGCGGCCTCGGCCGAAGGCCTGCTGCCGGTCACCCAAACGGCGATGATCATCTATCACGACCTCGCCTACCATGAGTCCGAAGGCATCGCCGAGGAGATGGAGGAGCGTGAGCGCCTGGTCGCCGACCTCGGCACCAAGAACGCCATGATCCTGCGCAATCACGGCACGATGGCGGTGGGCGAAACCATCCAGCAGGCCTTCCTGCGAATGTATTTCCTCGAGCGGGCCTGCGAGGCCCAGGTCCTGATGCCGACCGGTCTTCACCTGCCCGCCGCCGGCGTGGCCGACGTGATCAAGCGCCAGGTCAGCGGCCCGGCCGCCAAGCTGGTGTCGGAGCAATTCGCCTGGCCGGCGCTGCTGCGCAAGCTCGACCGGATCGACCCGAGTTATCGCGACTAGGCCCGCCGACCGAGCGCGGACAACCAAAAGGCCGCGCTCGGTCATGCCCGAAATCTATTGTTCGATGCACGTTGCGCACTGGACCCTGCAACGCTTCCACCCCGAGATTGAACGCTAATCAGCGATCAGCCGTCGCGAGCGCGCTTCTGGGCGCGGACAACGAAGTTGGGTTGGAAATGACCAAGCAGGCGCCCGGGGACCCCGCACCCCAACGGCAGGATTCTCCCTACGGGTGGTGGGTCTGCGCCGTCCTCTGCCTTTGCTTCACCTTCAGCTACATGGACCGCGCCGTGGTGCCGCTGCTGGTGGGGCCGTTGCAAAAGGCTTTCGGCCTTAGCGACACCGGCATCGGTCTGCTGCAGGGCTTGGCCTTCGCGGTGTTCTACGCCCTGTTCGGTTTTCCGTTGGCGCGGGTCGCCGACAACGGCCATCGCCGAAATCTCATCCTGGCCGGCCTGGTTGTCTGGTGTCTGGCCACGGTCGGCTGCGGCTTGGCCAGGACGACGCCGCAGCTCTTTACCGGCCGCATCATGGTGGCGATCGGGGAGGCGGTCCTGATGCCGGCGGCCGTCTCGATCCTCTCGGACTACTTCTCGACCAAGGCCCGCACGCGCGCGCTCAGCCTCTATTCGATGGGCGTCTATTTTGGCGGCGGACTGGCCCTGGCGCTCGGCGGCGCGTTGATGCGCGCGGTCGGACCAAGGGGGGCGGTCCTTTGGGGCTTTGGTCACCTGGAGACCTGGCGGCTGGTCTTCGTGGTTCTGGGGCTGGCGGGCCTGGCCCTCGTCCCGCTGCTGCTCAGCGTGCGCGAACCGGTGCGCCTCTCCGACGCCGGCGGTAAGGCGCTGGGCGCCAGCAGCCTGTCGGAACTGGCCGCCGAGTTTTCCCGCAAACGCGCGGCCCTTTCCGCGGTGGTCCTGGGCTTTGCGACCCTGGCGCTGGGCGGCACGACCTTCCAGGCCTGGGCCCCGACGCTGTTCGTACGCGAGCACGGCTGGGCCATCAGCCATGCCGGCCAGGCCCTGGGCCTCTTCACCATTGTCCTGGGTCCAGCCGGGGCCATTGTCGGCGCCCTGCTGGCCGAGCGCCTGGCCAAGGCCGGCCACACCGACAGCAAGCTGCGGGTGGCCCTTCTTTCAGCCGCCGGCTGCTGCCTGGCCGGCCTGCTGGCCACCGCGCCGTGGGTGAGCGTCGCCTTCAGCGCCATCGTCTGCATGCAGTTCCTGATCGGCTTCAATTTCGGCCTCGTTCAGGCCTCGCTCGCCGAGCTCCTGCCCAACCGCATGCGGGCCGTGGCGTCGGCCTGCTTCGTCGCCGCCTCCAATCTGCTGGCCGCGACCCTCGGGCCCCTGCTGGTCGGGATTCTCAACGACCGCGTCTTCCAAGACCCGATGATGATCGCGACCTCGATCCGGATCGTGGCGCCGACCGCCTTCGCCCTGGCCGGGGTGGTGCTGATGCTCGGCCTTCGGCCCTATCGCCAGGCCCTGATCCTGGCCGCCGCCAGCCGCGCGCCGGCCGAGCGGCCGCAAACCTCCGCCCAAGCCCAGAAGGCGTCGCATGCTCCCTGACACCCTTGATCCGATCACCCTGGAGATCTGGTGGAGCCGCCTAGTGGCGATCGCCGACGAGGCGGCCACGGCGCTTCTGCGCACCTCGTTCTCGACGGTGATCCGAGAGTCCAATGACTACGTCACGGTCCTGATGAATGCGCGCGGCGAAACGATCGCCGAATGCACCCTGGGCATCCCGGCCTTCGCCGCCCTCGTCGGCCGCGCCACGCGGCAGATCCTGACGACTTTCCCCGCCGATGACTGGCGCGAGGGCGATGTCGTCCTGACCAACGATCCGTGGATCGGCACTGGCCACCTGCCCGACATCGTCGTGATCATGCCGGTCTTCCACGAAGGGCGTCTGGTCGGCTTCGCCGGTTCGGCGGGCCATGCCCCCGACATCGGCGGCGTATTCCGCGGCGGTCCGACCGAGCTGATCGAGGAGGGGGTGCTGATCCCGCCGGTCCGCCTCTATCGCGCCGGCCTGCGCAACGACGACCTCGTGTCGCTGTTCCTGGCCAACATCCGCCAGAAGGACATCGTGCTGGGCGACATCGAGGCCCAGGTCAGCGCCAACAAGGTCTGCGCTCGCCGCGCCCAGGAGTTCCTGCACGACACCGCCCAAGCCGACTTCGAGCGCCTGGGCTCGGCGATCCAGGATCTCGCCGAAAAGGCCATGCGTGACGCCATCGCCGCGCTCCCGGACGGGGTCTATCGCGCCAGCCTCGACGCCGACGGCGCGGAGACCCCGACCCATATCGCCTGCGCCATCACCATCGCCGGCGACCACATGAGCGTCGACTATGCCGGCACCTCCGCCCAGGTCACCCACGCGATCAACAGCGTCTTCAACTACACCCAGGCCTACACGATCTATCCGCTCAAGTGCGTGCTGGACCCGCACAGCCGCCGCAATGAGGGCTCCTACCGCGCGGTCACCGTCACCGCGCCGGAGGGCTCCATCCTCAATCCCACCTTCCCGGCGCCCGTCCTGGCGCGGCACCTGACGGGCCACCTGCTGTCCTGCGTGCTCTACCAGGCCCTGGCCCCGATCATGCCCGAGCGCGTGATCGCCGACAGCGGCGGCGCGCCAGCCCTGCGCGCCCATTTCGCCGGGGAGGACGGCGGACGGCGCTTTGGCCAGCTCTTGTTCGCCAGCGCCGGCATGGGCGCCTCTCGCGCGCGCGACGGTCTTTCGGCCACGGCCTTTCCGACCAATTCGGGGGCGGGCAGCATCGAGGCTCTTGAGGCCGTCTCGCCGTTGCTGTTCCGCAAGAAGGAACTGCGCGCCGATTCCGGAGGCGTTGGGCGTCAGCGCGGCGGTCTCGGCCAAGATGTCGAGGTGGCCAACATCACCCGCGGTCCGATCCAGCTGACCCTGCTGGGCGATCGCGAGCGGCACCCGGCGCTGGGCCTCTTGGGCGGCGGACCCGGCGCGGTCGCCACGGCGGTGATCAGCGATGGGCGTTCCGCGGCGATGAAGTCGCGCACCCTGATCGCGCCCGGCCAGAGCGTCACCATCCGCTTCGCCGGCGGCGGCGGTTACGGTCCGGCGGCCGAACGCTCGCCCGCCGCGGTCGCCGAGGACGTTCGCCAAGGCTTGGTCACGGCCGAGGCCGCCGCTCGCGACTATCCCCAGGTCCAGATCGAGAAGACGCCCGCATGAGCGACAAGACCATCCGCATCGGTGTCGACATCGGCGGCACCTTCACCGACTTCGTCCTGCACGACGAGACCCGCCGCTTGACCCGGCCGGGCAAGCGGCTGACCACGCCCGAAGCGCCAGGACGGGCGATCATCGAGGGCGTTCAACGGCTGCTCGACGAGACGGGCTCCACGATCGACCAGGTCCATAGCATCGTCCACGGCACGACGATGATCACCAACACCGTGCTCGAGCGCACGGGGGCCAAGGTCGGGCTGCTGACTTCGGAAGGCTTTCGCGACATCCTCGAGATGGGGCGCGAGATCCGCTACGACGTCGACGACCTGATGCTCGAGCCGCCGCCGGTGATCGTCCCGCGGCGCTTGCGCGTCGGCATTCCGGGGCGGCTGCTGGCCGACGGCTCGCAACACCAGCCGCTGGACGAGGCGGCGGTGGCCGCCGCGGTGCGGTTCTTGGTCGAGACGGAGAAGGTCGAGGCGCTGGCCATCGGCTTCATGCATTCCTACCGCAATCCCGCCCACGAGGCGCGGGCCCGCGATATCGCCCTGTCGCTCTATCCGGACCTGCTGGTGACGCTGTCGGCCGAGGTCGCCCCTGAGATCCGCGAGTACGAGCGCACCAACACAGCCTGCGTCAACGCCTACGTCCAGCCGCGCGTCCACGCCTATATGAACCGGCTGCAGCAGGATCTGGCGACCCTGGGTTTCGCTGGCGACCTCTACATCATGCTCTCGGGCGGCGGGGTGACCTCGCTGGAGGACGCCAAGCGCTTTCCCGTGCGCCTGATCGAGTCCGGCCCCGCGGCCGGCGCGATGGCCGCGGCCTTCGTGGCCAGAGGCCGCCAAGAGCGCAAGGTGATCTCCTTCGACATGGGCGGCACCACGGCCAAGATGTGCCTGGTCGACGACTTCACCCCCCACCTCAAGCATGACTTCGAGGCCGGCCGGCTGCACCGGTTCAAGCAGGGCTCGGGTCTGCCGCTGAAGGTCACGGTCGTCGACATGATCGAGATCGGGGCTGGGGGTGGCTCGATCGCCGCCGTCGACGGTCTTGGCTTGATGAAGGTCGGGCCGCGCAGCGCCAGTTCCGTTCCGGGACCGGTCTGCTACGGCCGGGGCGGAACCGAGCCGACGGTTACGGACGCGGATCTGTTGCTAGGCTACCTCGACCCCGCTTTCTTTCTGGGCGGCGAAATGGCCTTGCAGGTCGAGGCCGTCCGCAAGGCCGTCGATGAGCGTCTGGCCGGACCGCTGCGCCTCCCGTCGGTTCAGGCCGCGCGTGGGGTGCAGGAACTCGTCAACGAGAGCATGGCCGCGGCGACCCGCATGCATATGGCGGAGAAGGGCAAGGATCCGCGCGAATACGCCATGATCGCCTTTGGCGGCGCCGGGCCCGTCCATGCCTATGGCCTGGCCAAGCTCCTCAAGGTCTCGCGGCTGATCGTGCCGATGGGCGCGGGTGTCATCTCCGCCCTCGGCTTCCTGGTGGCGCCGCCCGCCGTCGATGATGTGCGCGGCTATGTGGCGGGCCTGGACATGGTCGACTGGAACCACGTCAACGGCCTCTTCGACGACATGGCCGCCCGGGCCAAGGCCCTGCTGGAACGCGCCGGCGGCGCCGGCCAGCCTGTCGACCTGCGCTACGCCGCCGACCTGCGCTACGCCGGCCAGGGGTTCGAGGTCACGACCGAGATCCCGGCGGAACGGCTCGACGCGGGCCACGTCGGAACCATTCGGGAGGCGTTCTTCGCCGCCTATGCCGAGCGTTTCGGCCGCGGCGCGGTCGGCGTGCCCTTGGAGGTGGTCAACTGGCGCCTGTCGGCCGTCCTGCCAGGGCGGGACGTCAGCCTGGCGCGGGCGGCGACCGGCGAACCGCCGCTGCGCGGCGTGCGGGAGGTCTATTTCGCCGGCTTTGGCGACGTGCAGACCCAGGTGATCGATCGCTACGCCCTCAAGCCCGGCGACGTGATCGAGGGCGCGGCGATCTTCGAGGAGCGAGAGTCGAGCTACGCCGTCGGCCCCGATGGCCGCACCGAAGTCGATCCTCAGTTCAACCTTGTCACCACCATCTCGGCCAAGACGGCGCTCGCCGGCCACGCGCGCACCAGCCTTTCCCACGTCTAGGGGAGAGGGCCGCCCGCTGGGGAAACACGCCGCCGCGCAAGCGGCGGCGTTGTCGTGTCCGCCGGGGCGGTCATGCAGAACCTCTATTGTTTCATGCGTCCTGACCGTCTGTCGGCTGGCTGCGGCATGGCTTTAGCTCCCGGGGACGAGGCGCGCGCGATGAACGCGCCCGATCAAAGGGGAGTGAAACGATATGACCGTATCGACGAAGACGGCCGTCTATGCGCTTGGCGCGATCCTTTCGATGGGGGCGGGGACCAGTCTCGCCCAGACCGCGCCGGCGCCCGCCGCCGACCAGGCCGCGATCGTCGAGGAGGTGGTCGTGACCGGCTCGCGGATCGCGCGGCGCGACTACACCTCCGACACCCCGATCGTGACGGTCGGCCAGCAGGCCGTGGCCGCCAGCGGCGCGGTCACGCCCGAAGTGGCGCTCAACCAGTTGCCCCAGGTCACGCCCTCGGCCGGCGCCAGCGCCAGCTTCGTCGCGCGCGGCGGTCAGGCCAGCATCAACCTGCGCGGCGTTGGCCAGCAACGAACCCTCGTGCTGGTCGACGGACGGCGCATGCAGCCCTCGGGCGCCGACGGCAGCGTCGACCTCAACGTCATTCCCAACGCCCTGATCGACAATATCGAGGTCATCACCGGCGGGGCCTCGGCCACCTATGGCTCCGACGCCATCGCCGGCGTGGTCAACCTCAAGCTCAAGCGCCACTTCAACGGCGCCCAGATCGACGCCCAGTACGGCGGCAACGAACATGGCGACGGCGCCACCAAGGCGCTCACCGCCATCCTCGGCGCGGACTTCGCCGAAGACCGCGGCAACGCCTTCGTGTCGCTAGGCTATTCCAAGCGCGACCCCATCCGCTTCACCGATCGCGATTGGCTGCGCGGCCAGATCCTGTCGAACGGTCTGGAAAGTTCGATCGTCAATGTCGTGGCCAGCAACCTGCCGGGCCAGGCGGCGGTCAACGCCGTCTTCGCCAAGTACGGGGTGGCGCCGGGGACGGTGTCGCGGTCGGCCCAGCTTTCCACCAACGCGGACAACACGCTGTTCACCCAGGCCGGGGCGGTCAACTATCGCGGCGCGACGAGCGGCCGCTACATCCTCTTCGGCGGCAATGTCTTCAGCGTCGCCGGCGACGAGTTCGTCGCTCAGACGCCCATGACCCGCTACAATTTCGTGGGCCACGCCGACTACAACGTCAGCGACAAGGTCACTGCCTTCATCGACGGGTTGTTCACGACCTACAAGGTCACGACCAACGGCCCGCCGGCCACCGCGGGCTCCTCGTCGGGCAAGCCGGTCACCGTGCCGGTCACCAACCCCTTCATCCCGAGCGATCTGGCCTCGATCCTGGCTTCGCGCGCCAATCCGGCCGCGCCCTTCACGATCACCCAGGCCGGCTACGCCTTCGGCAATCGCGCCGAGCAGGACGACTACGACGTCTACCAGTTCACGGGCGGCCTGCGCGGCAAGCTCGACACCGCCGACATGACCTGGGAGGTCTACGGTTCGCTCGGACGCAGCCGCTATCTGGCCACCGAGCGCAATTACCAGAGCATCGACGCCATGAACCGGCTGCTGGCCGCCTCGGACGGCGGGGCCAGCCTCTGCCAGGGCGGCTTCAATCCGTTCGGCATCCAGCCGCTCTCCAAATCCTGCCGCGACTACATCGTGCGCACGGCCGAAAACCTCACCGTGCTCAAGCAGCGCATCGTCGAGGCCAATCTCCAAGGCCACGCCTTCAACCTGCCGGCCGGGGAAGCGCGCTTCGCCGTCGGCGCCGACTATCGCAAGAACAGCTACGACTTCCGTCCCGACGCTCTGATCCAGACCGGAGAGCTGGCCAATTACTTGCCGATCTTCGCCTCGGCCGGGTCCGACGAAGTGCGCGAGGTCTATGGCGAACTGCTGGTCCCCGTCCTGACCGGCTTGCCGCTGGTCAAGCAGCTCGACCTCGATCTCGGCTATCGCTACTCGGACTACCGCACGGTCGGCGGCGTCAGCACCTACAAGGCCGACTTCAACTGGAAGGTCGCCGGCGCGCTGGGCCTTCGCGGCGGCTATGCCCGCGCCATCCGCGCCCCCAGCGTCGGCGAACTTTACGCCGCCTCGTCGCAGGGCCAGCTGACCCTGGGCAATCCAGGCCTGATCGGCTCGGGTGACCCTTGCGACGTGCGCGGGGCCTACCGCGCGGCGAGCTCGCCCATCGCCGCCCAGGTGCGGGCGCTCTGCATCGCCCAGGGCGTGCCGACCAATCTCGTCGACACGTTCCAGAACTCCAACCCGCGCACGCCCTTCATCACCTCGGGCAATACCGCGCTAGAGCCGGAATCGACCGACACCTATTCGGTCGGGGCGGTGCTGCGTTCGACCTCGAGCAACCCGCTGCTGTCGCGCCTGTCGGCCTCGGTCGACTACTATAGCATCAAGCTGAGCGACGCGATCGGTCAGGTCACCAACACCGTGGCCGCCTCGCAGTGCTTCAACACCGCGATCAATCCGACCTTCGCCAACAGCAACTTCTATTGCGGCCTGCTCAGCCGCCAGGCCGGCACGGGGCAACTGGCTCTTATCCAGAACCCGCAGCTGAATCTGGGCGGCTACAAGACCTCCGGCGTCGACGTGGCGTTCGACTGGTCCGCGCCCTTCGAGGCCTTCGGCCTCAGCGACAAGCTCGGAACCCTGTCTCTGAACGCCACCGTCAACTATCTGGTCGACTTCAAGATCCAGACCCTGCCGGGCGGGCCGTCGCTCGACTACGCCGGCAGCATCGGCAACACCCAGATCGATGTCTTCGCCACCGCCCATCCGACCTGGAAGGGCGCGGCGACCGCGGCCTGGGAGATCGGGCCGGTTCGCACCGCCCTGAAATGGCGCTACCTCGGCGCCATGGGCAACGCCGCCAATGTCGGCACCGGCGGGACGGCCCACGGCGTGCCGGCGGTCAGCTATTTCGACCTCGACGCGCTGTGGAAGGTGCGCTCGGGGCTCGAGCTCCGGGCCGGGGTCGTCAATCTCGCCGACAAGGCGCCGCCGGTGCTCAACGACAGCATCATCGGAGCGCTGCAGACCGAGCCCTACACCTACGACATCGTCGGGCGGCGCTTCTACCTCGCCGTCAAGGCCAGCTTCTAACCTCAGCGGCCTCCAGGAACATCTCCATGCGTCTTCGTTCCACGCTCATCGCGATGCTTGCGATGCCAGCGCTGCTCTGCGCCTCCACGGCCTTGGCTCAAGCAAAGCCCCAAGGCGGCGAGACCAAGCCTCTGCGAGGCCCCTGGAAGCCGGACCTGCCCCTGGCCAAGGCCTATGACGCCTCGGCCAAGGCGCTGGCCCTGGCCGACGATAATCCGCTGATCCGCTGGGAATACCGGGTCTGGTGCGAGACCGGCTATCGTCATCCCGGCGAGGAGGGGACGGGGCAGGTCGTCGACAAGCCCGCCGACTTTTCCCGCGATCTCATTTCGCCCAAGGGCTTCTTCTGGCCGGATCGCGCCGAGACCCCGATGCCGCCCGGCGGGGTGCGCTTCCTCGACAACGCCTGGTACTTCGGCGTCGATGGCCTGGGCGTGGTGGTGGTGCGCACCCCCGACGGTCTCCTGGTCTTCGACACCATGACCAATCCCGAGGAGTTTCAGCGCTACGTTCTGGACGAGATGCCCGCCGCGGGCCTTGATCCCAAGGACATCACCTATGTGTTCCTGGGCCACTTCCACGCCGACCACACCGGCGGCGCCAACACCATCCGTCGGCTCGCCCCCAAGGCCAAGTTCGTCATCGGCGGGCCGGACGCCCGCATCATCGAGCAGGCCCGCGCCGACCTCGAAGCCGGCCGCGAGCCGCCGCGCGCCAGCTCGATCGTGCGCGGCAAGCGGCCGACGACGCCAGAGGGACTGGAGGCCTTGCGCCAGTCTCGGCTCGCCAACCTTCCCGCGGCGCCGCTGGACATCGAGGTCACCGCCCAGCCGGGCCTGATGACCGGGTCCGCGCCGATCCGCACCGGACCCAACACCGAGGTGATGGCGGTGCTCAATCCGGGCCATACCCCCGGGCAGATCTCGGTGATCGTCCCGGTCGAACACCAGGGCAAGATCCACAAGCTTCTGGTGTTCAGCGGCAACGACGAGCCCAAGCAGGCGGCGCAATACGCCATCTCCACCGACTATCTGCGCGCGGTGGCCGACGCCCAAGGCGCGGACG
This sequence comes from Caulobacter sp. 1776, assembly GCF_040545685.1. Classification (NCBI taxonomy): domain Bacteria; kingdom Pseudomonadati; phylum Pseudomonadota; class Alphaproteobacteria; order Caulobacterales; family Caulobacteraceae; genus Caulobacter; species Caulobacter sp. 1776. The sequence goes on along the minus strand of NZ_JBEPMI010000001.1, from coordinate 213,595 downwards.
CCTTCATCAACACCCACGCCTATCAGAGCGCCATCTTCCATCACCTGCGCCAGCTGAAGGCCAACCCGGCCGGCCCCAACCCATTGCTGATGGGGACCGACGGTGTCGATCGCTATCTTGGCGTCTTCGCCAATTGCCAGCGGGCCGTGCGCCAAAGGCTGGCGGACGGCACCTGGCAAGCCTGGTGACGCGACGCTGAATCCCTCTCGATCCAAGGCGTTCCCGAGGTCTTGGATCGGGCAAGGCTAGGGCCCCTTCCTCCCCTGGTCGCAACTCGCCGATGGCGCCTGGCGGTTCGGGACGGATATCTCGCGCGGCGTCTTCTTGCCCATGAACGGGCGCGGCGCGGGATCCAGGCGACCTTGGCCCCGGCGCGCCGCCACCCTGTGGCGCGCCGGGTTCTTTCTCTGGCGATCAGGTCGACGGCGCCGTCGTCTCGTATCGGGTCTTCAGCCGCGCCCAGAAGGTTTCGGCCGCCGCGGTCTGGCGCGCGCGGGGTCGGTAGAGACGGATGTCGATCGGGACGTCCCACGGCGCCTCGCCCGCCCGAACCAGCCCGCCATCCTCGAGGTCCCGCGCGATCAAGCTGAGCGGCAGCCACGCCAACCCCCGGCCCGCCCTGGCCATCGCCGCCAGCACCGTGGCCACGTGCGCGGTGAAGGTGGGCGCCAGCCACATCGACGGGCCCTGCAGGGCGTGGGTCGAGGCCAGGATCCGGCCCATGCCCGAGACCTCCCCGAACGCCAGGTAGGGCGCCGGCGCATCGAGGCTGCCGGGCAGGGTGAAGCGGGGCGTGTCGGGCGCGTCCGGGGCCGGCGCGCTGACCGGGACCAGGACATCGCGGCCGATGTCGATCGAAGTGAAGTAGTTGGGCCGAAACGACACCGGCGTCGAAGGATGATGGTGGCAAAGGAGGAATTGGGCCTGGCCTTGCTGCATCATCCGCTCACAGCCGGCCATGTTGTCGGTCACGAGGCTGACCGAAGAGGCCAGGGGCTCCTCGGCCTCGATCTCCTCGAGCCATTGCGGAAAGAAGGTGATCGACAGAGCGTGCGTCGAGGCAAAACGCAGTGTCGAAACATAGCCTTCGGAGACCGCGCGGGTCTGTTCGCGCCCCAGATAAAGACGGCGTAGGAGGTCCTCGGCGGTCGGCTTCCATTGCTCGCCGGCTGGCGTCAGGGCGACGCGGTGGGTGTCGCGGTTGAAAAGCGGGGCGCCGAGCCAGGCCTCGAGCAGCCGCACGCGTCGGCTGAAGGCGGGCTGGGAAACATTGCGGGCCTCGGCCGCGCGGCCGAAATGCTGGTGCTCGACCAGGGCCAGGAAGTCCTCGAGCCAATCAAGCTCCATGAAACCGGGTTCTTCCTTTCGCTCGCCTGACCGCGCGTCGCTCAGAGCCCCGGGCGGCCGTCGGCGACCACACACTCCGGCGCGGGGTCGCCGCCGTCAAGGACGGCCACGACCGCCCGCGCCGCCACCATGTTGGTGCGGTCCAGCCCCTCGCGCGAAGACGCCCCCGAGTGCGGCGTGCCCACGACATTGGGCAGGGCGAGAAGCGCCTGGGAGACCGGCTTGTAGGCCGGGTCGCTTTCGCTGACATAGACGTCGAGGCCGGCCCCGCCGAGGCGACCAGCCCTCAGGGCGTCGAGCAGGTGGGCGTCCTCGACCAGGCCGCCGCGAGCGGTGTTGATCAGGACGGCGCCCGGCTTCATCGCCGCGATGGCGGTCTCATCGATCATGAACCTCGTCCGCGGGGTCAGCGGCGCATGCAGGGTGACGTAGTCGCTGCGAGCGAGGAGGCCGGCCAAGTCCACATACTCCACGCCCGTGGCGGCGGCATAGGCGGCATCAGGATTAGCGGTGTGGACCAGCACCCTGCAGTCGAAGGCCAGCAGGCGCTTGACCACGCTCTTGCCGATCCGGCCAAGACCGACCACGCCAACGGTCTTCTCGCAGAGGTCCGAGCCCATCAGGATCGACCAGTCGCCCTCCAACATCTTCTGCTGCGTCTCGTGAAAGTGTCGACCGACCGCCAGCATCAGGCCGATCACATGGTCAGCGACCGAGGCGTCGTTGCCGCCGGCGGCGATGGCGACGACGCGACCAAGGTCGCGCGCCGCCTCGAGGTCGACGCGCTCGTAGCCAACGCCGCGTCGGGAGATCACCTGAAGATCGGGGAGGGCTTCGAGGAGCGCGCGGGTGACGCGGGCATGCCCGACGATCCAGCCGCCCGCGCCCGCGAGCAATCGCACCAGAGCGTCGTGATCAAGGTCGCCGTCGGCCTTGCCGGGCGGCAGCGGGGCGACCTCCACCTCGCAGTTGTGGGCCCGGAGGTAGGCCAGGGTCCGCTCGTCGAAGAAGCGCTGGGTGACGACGACCTTGCGAGGGCGGGGCATGTCCGGGTTCTCCTGAAATGGCGTTTATCGCCGGAGAAAGAGCGGCCGGGACGAGCTTAGCTAGTCAGCTACGCGCATCGTTTGATTGAAAAAGTGGAATGTGTGGAACGACTATTGTTCGGTCTAAGCGCGGCGGAGAGCGTCGATGCGGCACGGCGTCGGCCTACCGCGCGGCGGCCGCGGGAAGCCTGGCGATCGCGTCGATCAAATCTCGGGCGACAATCGGCTTTGTCAGGAACGCGTCGGCGCCGGCGGCCAGTCCCGCCGCCTGATGTTCCGGCAGCGCATTCGCCGTGAGCATCACGATCGGCGTCGCCCTCGCGCCCGCGCCGCGCTCGGCCTGGCGGATATGGGCGATGGCCTCCAGACCGCCCATGTTGGGCATCTGCATGTCCATCAGAACCAGGTCATAGTCGCCGGGTTGGAAGCGGGCGACGGCTTCTCGCCCGTCGACCGCCATCGTCAGCGCGACATCCAGACCATCGAGCATCAAGGCCACGACTTGGCGATTGATGTCGTGATCCTCGGCCAACAGGATCTTCAAAGTCCGGCGGACATCCAGAGCGAGGTCCGCGGGCGCGGGCGACGGCGGCGCGGGATCGGCCGCCACCACCGGCAGGGGCAGGCGCACCGTGAAGCGCGACCCCTCCCCGGGTGTGGAAACGACCTCGATCTCGCCGTTCATCAGCCGGGTCAGGGAGCGCGAGATCGACAGGCCCAGGCCAGTGCCGCCGAACCGCCGGGTGATCGAGCCGTCGGCCTGCGCGAACCGCGCGAACAGGCGGCGGCCGGTCTCGGCGTCGAAGCCGATCCCGGTGTCGGCGACCGTCAGCTCGACCGCCTGGATCCCTTCGACCTCGGCGGCGGCGTCGATGCTCAGCTCCACCCGACCGCGCTCCGTGAACTTGATGGCGTTCGAGACCAGGTTGCCGAGGATCTGCTTCACGCGCGCGGCGTCGCCGACGTGCCGGTCGGCGACGCGCGGCGCGATCCGCAGGTCCAGGGTCAGATCCTTCTCCTCGGCCTTGGCCCGGAACAGGTCGACGATGGCGCCGCAGGTCGCTCGAAGATCGAAGGTCTCGGGGTGGATCGCCAGCTCCCCGGCCTCGACGCGCGCCATATCCAGCACGTCGTTGAGCAGCACCTGCAGGGAGCCCGCGCTGGTTTCGACCAGTTCGACCATGTCCCTTTGCCGAGGGACCAGATCAGTGCGCGCCAAGGCCCCGACGACCCCAATGATGCCATTCATCGGAGTTCGGATCTCGTGGCTCATATTGGCCAGAAACTCGGACTTCGAGCGGCTGGCCGCCTCCGCCCTTTCCTTGGCGGCGCGAACGACGGCGTAAGCGCGCTCCAGACGTCGGGCGCCGCGGTTGCGCGCGCCAAGCGCGGCGGTGGCGGGCACGGCCGTGGCGAAGGTCGAGGCGATGAACAGCTGGACCATGAACTCCTGACGATAGGGGTCCGTCGGCGCCAGGAAGGCGATCGGTCCATGGCCGTTCGCCGTCAGCGCCATGGTGATCATGCTAGTGGTCAGCACCGACACATAGACCCAGCCTGGCCCGGCCCGGAACGCCGTCAGCACCAGGACCGGCATGACCAGCGTCACGGCGATGAACCGGTCGAAGGCGAAGGCCGCGAACGTCAGGGCGACCGTGATCGCGAGCAGTAACGGGCGCTCCATACGCGCGGCGCCGGTCGCGTCGAACAGGCGCTTCTGCTTGAACGGCAGCAGGGCCGCCGGCGTCGCGATCAGCAGGCCCAGGCCGTCTTCCAGCGTCCATTGCAGCCAGGCGTGGAAGAAATCCTTCGACGCTCCGTCGATCAGCCCCAGCAGGACCTGGCCCGCCACGGCCTCCAGCGCGGCGCTGGCGCCGGCGATCAGAGCGAAGAAGAACAGGCGGCGCGCGCGCGACAGGTCCAGCGCGGCTCCGCAGAAGGTCCGCGTCAACGCGGCCGCGCCGAAGGCCAGCGCCTGGTTGAGGCTGCTGAACACCAGCGCGTGCGTCAGGTCGATCCGGCCGATCCAGTTATGGGCGATGTCGACGCTGAAGCAGGCCAGGCAAAACGCCAGGCCAAGGCGCGGCGACAGCAACAGGATCGCGGCCACCAGCACGCCGTTGGACGGAAAGAAGGCGACAGCGTCGCTGATGTCGCGGCAAAACAGCCAGATGCACAGCTCGACGGCCACATAGGCCATGAACAGGGCCAAGGCGGTGGGAAGGCCGCGGGTCGCGGCGGATGACCGATAGAGGTGAAGGCCAACGGCCGGGCGCAAGCGCCTACGCCCGTTGAGGGTCGCGGCGGTGCTCAGCACGCTTTGACCCCGATCCGCCGCGATGCGGGATCCCGGAGGTGCGGCCCGACGACCGAAGCGCTGGCCGAGCCGTTGCTCAAGCGATTGCGGACGCTGATCACGACGTTTGCTCCAGACCGGGTCCGTGCGCGGCGGGAACGCGATCCAAGATCAACGAACGGTAAAACTCCAGTGCTCTCTTTGTCGCACTCCCGGGGACGCGAGGGGGAGGTGTTGGAGCGGAAAACACCCAACCCACTGCGAACAGCCTGAGGTCCGGCGAGGTTCGGACGTCGCCTTGGCCCTGGGCCCGCGAATGTCCGGAGTCAGGCGCGGTTCCAACATCCGCTCATCCGCGCTTAGCTCAGGGCTTGGCGTCCTCGACAATGGCCACGCCCCAAGGAGGCAGGGTCAATGGCCCGTTTGCCTTGACCGGATTCCCGGAGAGCAGTTCGGTTGCGGCCGAAGCTTTCAGGCTTACGCTCTGAGGCGCGGCCGAATAGTTGAGGACATAGCGCACGGCGTGGCCGTTCGCGAGGACGCCGCGCCGCACGATGATCGGAAAGCGCGCCTCCGGCAGGTCGACGCCGGCCCGGCGAACCTGGTCGCCCAGGATCTTCTCGATCGTCGCGTCCGTCGGCATGAAGCCCACATAGGTGACTTCGCCCCTGCCATAGGCGTTGCGCGTCACGGCCGCATAGGCCGGCCAGGACGGGTGCTTGTAGCGCGCCAGGACGGTGGCGGTGGTGGGGGTCAGGAACTCCATCCACCAGCGAACCTGGTTGTCCTTGGGGCCCACCTCGAAGGGGTCGCCGTCCAGCGAGACGCCTTCGGGTTTTGTGAACTGCTCGTAGCGCACGCCGGCCGCCTCGGTGATCCCACCCGGCTGGGGCGTGTGGCGCACCTTGGTGTTCTCGTCGGAGAAGCCGCTCTTGAAGGTGTAGAGCAGGTGGCCGCCGGCCTTGGCGTAGGCGTTCAGGCGATCGATTTCGGCGTCGCTCGCGGCGTAGAGGGCGGGAACCACGATCAGCTTGTAGTCCGACAGCGGCGTCTTCGAGGTCGGCGACAGGATGTCGACCTCGACATTCATACGATAGAGCGCGTCGTAGAACGGTCGCAGCACGGTGTTGTAGCCGACGTCAGGGTTGATCTTGAACGCGTCGAACCCGCTCAGCGCCGTGTTGCTGACATAGATCGCGACCCGATTATGCTTCTTGAGATTCACCAGCTTGGGGCCGAGGCGCCTGAGATCCGCGCCGATGGACTTGGCCTCCTCATAGACGGCGTTGGGCTGGTAGTCCTGCGAGAGTACGCCGCGCCAGTAGGTCTCGATGGCGTTGGCGGTGCTGGACCAGTGCCAGTACTCGACCATGTTGGCGCCCGAGGCCAAGTGGCTGAAGGCCTGAAGCCGCAACTGGCCGGGGTAGGGCGTCCAGTCCGGAAAGCCCTGGGCCTGGGTCTCGAGCACCAGATAGTTCTGGCCGTCGCGCATCGAGCGCGCCAGGTCGCCGCCGAACGCGATCTCGGCGCCGGTCAGCTTGTCCTGGCTGGGGTGGTAGATATCGACACCGGCCACATCGAGCGCCTGGGCCGCCTTCCAGTGATCCACCTCGGGCTGGACGCCGAACGAGTGGCCGCGCCAGGCAAGGTCGAAATTATGGGTGATGAATTGCCCTGGGCGCGCATGGGCTCGGACCAGCCCCGCCTGCCAGGCTAGGAAGTCGGTGACCAGACCGCGCTGGAACTCGGCGAAGGCGTTGGAGAGGCTGGCGTTGATCGATCCGTTGACCGACGGGAAGTCCTCCCACCGATTGATGCGGTTGCTCCAGTAGTCCAGCCCATAGGCCTTGTTCATGGCGTCGAGATCGGGCCAGCGGCGCTTCATGGTCTCGACGAAGGCGGCCTGCACATTGGGGCCGCTGGTGCTGTAGGCCTTGGTTTCGTTGTCGACCTGGTAGCCGATGACGGCGGGATGGTCCTTCACGTAGTCGACCAGGGCGACGATCACCCGCTCGGCGGCGCGGCGGTAGTCGGGGTCGGTGATGTCCATGTTTTGGCGCCACCCGTATTCCGCGCGACCCTTGGGCGTGACGACCAGGACATTGGGGTGCTCGCGCGCCAGCCAAGTGGGAACGGCGTAGGTCGGCGTGCCGACAATCACCTTGATCCCGTGGCGCTGCATGGCCGCCAGGGTCCGGTCGACGTGGCTAAAGTCAAAGACGCCGGGCTGCGGCTCCAGCGTGCCCCAGGTGGATTCGGCGATGCGGACGACGGTGATCCCCGCCGCCTGCATCATCCGCGCATCCTCCTCGACGCGGTCGGTGGGCGTGTATTCGTCGTAGTAGGCCACGCCATAGAGGATGGTGTCGGGCAGGGCGGCATGGGTCGCTTGGCCAGCGCCCCACGTCAGGGCGAGCGCCAGCAGCAACCCAGGCAAACGCCGGCCGAACCTCGCCATGCCATCCTCCGCTTTTTATGTCTGACTAATGAGCGAATGGAGCCCTGGCAAGGTACGAAGGCGCAACGAAAACACGTTCTCCATCGGGCTCGCGAGAGATCCATCGGTGAAAACATGTCCGACAATTCTACCGGCGTAGGGCTGGCGACTTCGGTGGAAGATGAAGTCGGCTCTGTAGCGGGCCTTGGCCGGGTCGGGGATGTCGATGGCGAACGGGACCGAGCTATTGGCCAGATCCGTCGATCAGGCGTGGTCGGACTTCACCATGTCGCCCTCGATGGAAGCTGGCTGACCGCTGAGTTGGTCGGAGGTCGCCCCCCCGGCACGATACATCGGCCAAAAGTCAGACAAGCTCTAGCGTCGTCTCCCCGGCGGCCCAGCGGCCAGGCCCACTCGACACCGAAATTGTCCAGGACAGTTGACGAGATGTCGACCATGGCTTGCCGTGGTGTGGCATGAAGGACGCAGTGTTCGCGCATTCGTTACCGCTAACATTCGACGAAACTGCCCCAGAACACCCCTCCGCGAGCGCAAACTGGAGCGACAACCGCCTAAAAAACCAAGAGTTTGTCGCGTCGATTGGCCAGGGCGCAGCGAAGTCGGTGGTCTGACCAAGCTGCTCCGACAAGATTGACGACGCCTCGCGATTTGCAGAAGGCTTTGAGCGCGGCAGGTCCGCGAAAAACCAGAGGGTCCGGCAACGTCCGGATCCGGAAAAACCTTCAGGGAGGGGAAGACATGAACGTGTCTCGTGGAGCCATTCGACTGAGCCGTGCGGCGCTGTTGGGCGCGACCGTACTCAGCGGCGGCCTGACCGCCGGCCATGCTTTCGCCCAGAGCGCCCCCGCGGCGGCGCCGGGCGACACGGTCGAGGAAGTCGTCGTCACCGGCTATCGCAAGAGCCTGGCGCAATCGACCGTCGCCAAGCGCGAGACGACCGGCTTCGCCGACGCCATCTTCGCCGAGGACATCGGCAAGTTCCCCGACTCCAACATCGCCGAGTCGTTCAACCGCATTCCCGGCATCACCATCACCCGCGACATCACGGGCGAAGGGACGAACGTCGCCATCCGCGGCCTGGGCTCGAACTTCACCAACGTCACCCTGAACGGCGCGTCGATCGCCGTGGCCTCGTCGGGCGCCACCGACGCGCAAGGCACCGACCGCTCGGTCGACCTCAGCTTCTTCCCGACCGACCTGTTCACCAAGCTGACGGTCAACAAGAGCTATTCGGCCAGCCTGCTGGAAGGCGGCGCGGCGGGTAACATCGACATGCGCTCGGCGCGCCCGTTCGATCGCCCCGGCCAGCACCTGACCATGAACGTCCAGGGCGTGAAGCCGGACGGCGCCAAGCTGGGCGGCAAGGGTTCGCTGATCGCCAGCAAGACCTGGGACAATTTCGGCGTCCTGTTCGGGGTTTCGGGCCAGCGCCTGCACACCGACACCCGCGGCTACGAGACGATCGGCTTCACCAACCCGAACCTGTCGGCGGCCCAGTGCGGCGCGACCAGCGGCTGTAACCCCACGGGCGGCGGCAACTGGACGATCCCGGCCACGGTGCCGGTCGGCGCGGGTGGCGGCCTGGTGGCCGGCACGGTCATCGATCAGGCCTTCCTGCTGGCCAACAACCCGGGCGCTTCGATCCAGCAGATCGACAACGGCCTGCTGCCGCGCCTTGGCCGCCCGTCGGCCGAGTACGGTCGCCGCGACCGCTTCAACGCCGTGGCCAGCCTGGAATGGAAGCCGACCGACGACCTGAACTTCTATGTCGACGGGATGTACGGCTATAAAAACAACGACCTGCTGCGTGAGGACATGGCCTGGATCGTCCGGAACGGGGCGATCATTCCGACCAACACCAAGTACGACAAGACCGACTGCTCGGCCGGCTGCACGGTCACGAAAGGCACCTACGCCAATTCGCAGTTCTTCCTGGAATTCCGTCCCTATCTCGAGAAGACCGAGCTGTGGGGGATCAATCCGGGCGGCGAATGGCGCATCAACGACAAGCTGAAGGTCGAGGCCCAGGCCAACTACACCAAGAGCACCTTCCACCGCGAAAGCCCGACCTTCGGTCCGGTGACCGCGCTGGGCGTCGGTACGACGGTCGACTACACCTACAATCCGACCGGCATCCCGACCATCAAGAGCAGCATCGACCTGAACAACCCGGCCAACTTCGTCTGGACCGGCGGCCGGTTGAACATGCAGGACGAGAAGCGCTGGTATGAGACCAAGGGCGCCCGCGCCGCGGTCACCTGGGGCGACGAGAAGCTGAGCCTGAAGGTCGGCGCCAACTACGACGACGTCTCGCGCACTATCCGCGGCTATGACAACACCACCCCGTGGCAGAACGCGACCTGCGGCAATAATCCCAGCCTCAGCCTGCCCTCGCCCAACGGCCAGCCGCCCTGCCAGGGCCTGAACCAGCCGGGCGCCGCGCCGGCGGGTTATCCGACCTATCCGGGCTACGGCACGGGCTACACGGCCGGCCAGACCGGGACCCTGACCTATGCCGGTTCGCTGATCCCGACCGCCAGCCTGGCCAGCTACCTCAAGCCCGGCCCGGCCGGCTTCGTCACGGTCGACTGGGACAAGGTCAAGCAGGCCACCGGCTACGACAAGCTGCATGACGCGTATGTCGAGAGCGGTGGCTCCAACACCGGCGCCAGCGGCGGCTATATCAACGAGAAGAACAGCTCGGCCTATACCGAGCTGAACGGCGTCACCCAGGTGCTGGACAGCGACCTGCGCTTCAATGTCGGCGTCCGCTACGTCCACACCAAGCAGACGATCGGCGGCCGTGTCTCGCTGGCGGATCCGCGCAACACCCTGCCGGGCGGCGCCCAGCTGCCGGACGGCGCGCGCTACCCGAACGTGACGAACTTCGTCTACACCGAGAACACCTATTCCAAGTGGCTGCCGGCCGCCAACATCGCCTATGACGTCGGCGAGCACGCGGTCGCGCGGGTCGCGGTGTCGGAGACCATGACCCGTCCGGATCCGGCCGCCCAGCTGCCGGGCGTCAGCTTCGGCGCGCCGTCGGCCGACCAGGCCACGATCGGCAACTCGGCCCTGAAGCCGTACTTCTCGAAGAACATCGACCTGGGCTTCGAGTTCTACACCGGCCAGGAAGGCGTGATCGCGGTCAACGCGTTCCGCAAGTCGCTGACCGGCTTCACGACCAACAACGTCGTGACCCAGCCGTTCTCGTACCTGGCCCAGTACGGCATCACCTACGACACCCTGAACGACACCCAGAAGACGGCGATCAACTCGCGCGGCGGCCCGACCGCGGCGCAGGTCCAGATCCAGTCGCAGATCAACGTGCCCAACAAGCTGACGATCAACGGCCTGGAATTCCAGTGGGTGCAGCCGCTCGACTTCCTCACCAGCCGCTTCGGCGTCGAAGGTCTGGGCGTCAACGCCAACGCCACCATCGTCGACCAGACCAGCAACGGTCCGGCGATCGCCTACGGCGTGGCCAAGTACACCTACAACCTGACGGGCTATTACGAGCACAACGGCGTCAGCCTGCGTCTCAGCCACGTCTACCGGAAGGGCTCGCAGTCGAGCGGCGCCAACCAGAACGGCGTCACCGCCGCGGCGCTGTTCTCCGACACCTACAAGCAGACGGACTTCTCCTCGAGCTACGACCTGGAGAAGATCTTCGGCCTGAAGAACGCGCCGCAGCTGACCTTCAACGTGACCAACCTCACCAACGAGGCGCTGCGCTCGCACTTCCAGTACGACAACGCGACCTTCACCTACTACAAGCCCGGCCGCCAATATGTGGTGGGCCTGCGCATGAGCTTCTAGGCGGCGCGGCGCCACGCGCGCCAACGCCGCGACATCGGGTCGGCGTCCTTCCCACGACCCGATGTCATCGACGGCAGGTTGCGACCTCAGTTCGATCTTCCCCTGGCCCGGCGTCATGCCGGGCCATTTTTTTGCGCTGTTGATCGATCAAGGCGAAGCAGGAGACGATCGGACGCATGGGCGCCGGTCGAAATCCCTCGGCCGACGCCGCGCTGGGGAGCCTTCCTTCATGGCCTTGTCACGACGTCATCTGCTGCAGACCCCCTTGGCCCTCGTCGGCGCATCGGCGATGGGTCTGAGCGCCGCGGCCGAGGCCCAAGCCGCGCAAGCCCAGACGGCGCCGGGGGAGATCATCGAACTCTGGCCGCGACCGCCGGTTGGGGCCCTACATCCGGACATGCCCGAGGTCGTCGAGCAGGCCTCCGCCGACCCCCACTACAGCAGCCGGCGCAGGAAGGGCGTCCTCAGGCCCCATATGGTCGCCCGTCCGGCGCCGGCCCCGAACGGCGCGGCCATGCTGATCATCCCGGGCGGCGGGTTTACCTGGAACTATTTCGAGCACGAGGGCTACTACGTCGCGGACATCCTGAACCAAGCCGGCATCAGCTGTTTCGTGCTGTTCTATCGCCTGCCTCAGGACGGGTGGGCCGATCCAGCGAGCGTCGGCCCCGCCGACGCCCAGCGCGCCATGCGCCTGATCCGCGCCCAGGCCGGCCGCTTCCGCATTGACCCCACGCGGGTCGGCGTCATGGGCTTCAGCGCCGGCGGCTTTCTGACCGCGACCTTGGCGACGCGTCATGGCGCGGGGTTCTACGCGCCCGTCGACGCGACCGATCAGCTCAGCGCCCGTCCCCTGGTGGCCGCGCCGATCTACCCCGTGCAGTCGGTCGATCCAGCCTATGCCTACTCGGGCGCCGCTCCGGCGCTGTTCGGCGGCCCGCCGTCGCCCGCCCAGATCCGCGAGTGGTCGCCGGACCTGAATGTCACCCCGGCGGCCGCGCCGACCTTCCTCGCCCACGCCGAGGACGACACCACCGTACCCGTGGCCAATACGGTGCGCCTGCGTGAGGCGATGCTCGCGGCCAAGGTTCCGGTCGAAACCCATCTCTTCGCGCGAGGCGGCCACGGGTTCGGCGTCCGCTCCGAACCCGGCCGCCCCGGCGGCGCGTGGCTGCCGCTGTTTCTCGATTTCGCGCGCGCGGAAAAGCTGCTCGCCTAGGGCGCTCATCCCGAGGCCTTGAGCCCGACGATCCCGACCAGGGTGATCAGGGCGAACACGATCCGGGCGGCGGCCACCGGCTCGCCGAGCAACACGATCCCGACCGCCAGCGAACCGAGCGCGCCGATACCGGTCCAGACCCCGTAGGCGGTTCCGAGCGGCAGGACGCGCAGGGCGCTCGACAATAGGGTGATGAAGGCCGCGAGCAGGCCTAGGGACAGGGCCGACCAGCCCAGGTGCGTCATGCCTTCCGACCGCTTGGTGGCGTAGGCCCAGGCGACGTCGATCAGGCCGGACGCCACCAGCATCAGCCAGGCGAGGCTCGTGTTCATGACTGTCTCCGATGCCGGGCGACCAGACCGTCGAGCTGGTCGCGCGCGGCCGCGCGGGCGGCCGCCTGCACGGCGGCGTCGCCGACCGTGGGACCCGAGAGGACGATCGCAGGATCTTTCAGGCCGATAAAGCCGAGCGCCTCGCGCAGGTAGGGCGCGGCGAGATTGGGGCGCCCCCAGCTGGGGCCGCTCGCGTAGTCGCCGGCGCTGGCCAGCACCACGGTCGTCGGGCGCGGGATCAGCAACGGCCGGTAGCCGTTCGCCGGATCGAACGAAAAGCTCAGGCCCGGCTGGGTGATCAGGTCGATCCAGTGCTTGAGCTTGTAGGGGACGCCGAAGTTCCACATCGGGGTGGCCAGGATCAGGCCGTCGGCGATCCGCACGCGATCGATCAGCTGGGCGATGTCGGCCCAGGCTCTGGCCTCGGCGGCGTCCAGGTCGCGCTTGCTCAGGACGGCGTACTTGGCCGAGAGCAGCGCGCCACCCAGTTCTGGAAGCGGGGCGTCCCAGAGGGCGAGGCGGTCGACCACCAGATCGGGCTCGATCCGGCGAAAGCGATCGACGAAATGGTCGGCGAGGCTGGTGGAGACGGATAGCGGGCCGCGGGGCGAGGCCTCGACATAGAGAAGACGGTGCGACACGAGCGTGTCCTTTCAGCTTGGGTCGCCTGTCATCTAGATCGCACTGTCGCGATTGCACCTTGCGATCATGCGAGGTTCGTTCGCATCATTGCGACATGAAGGATCCGGACCTCGACGACCTGCGCCTGGTCGCGGCCCTGGCCGCCGGCCGGGGCGCCCGCCACGCGGCGCAGGCCCTGGGCGCGCACGTCGCCACCGTCTATCGGCGCCTGCAGGCCTTGGAGGCGCGGCTGGGCCAGCCGCTGTTCGAGCGCGCCGACGGCGACTTCCAGCCCACGCCGGCGGGCGCGGAGCTGATCACCGCCGCGGCAGACGTGCTGGCGCGGCTGGGCGCGCTGCAGCGCCGGCTCGCGGCCGACGACGGCCGCCTGGTCGGGGACTTGTCGGTGACCACGACGGATTCGCTGTTGCCGATCCTGAGCCGCGCTCTCGTCCCGTTCCAGGCCGCCCATCCGGAGGTCCGCCTGAGCCTGACGGTCTCGAACGCGATGGCCGACATGGCCCGGCGCGACGCCGACGTGGCCGTGCGCCCGACCGCCACGCCGCCGGAGACCCTGATGGGCCGCAAGGTCGCGGCCGTGGATTTCGCCGTGTACGGATCAGACGTCGGCGCGCCCGAGCGCTGGGTGGTGCTGGACGACAGCCTCTCCGCGGTTCCCTCGGCCCGCTGGGCCAAGGCGCGCGCCGAAGGGGCCGCCGTCCAGGTCAACAGCATGTGGGCCGCCGCCGAAGCCTGCGCGGCGGGGTTGGGGCGGGCGGTCCTGCCCGGCTATCTGGCCAGGCTGTTTCCGATCGCACCGCTGTCCCCGCCGATCGCGGAGCTGGAGTCGGCCGTGTGGATGCTGTTCCATCCCGACCACAAGACGACGCCGCGCGTGCGCTATTTCGTGCGCGAGGTGTCCGACGCTCTGAAGGCTCTCCTGGCGGCGCCTAGCCCTGGCCCGTGAAGACCCTGCGGCCGCGCTCGACCGACATCCGGTGCGAACCCGCGAGCGCCGTCGACCGGGCCTTGACGGTGCGCAGGAACAGCCACTCGCCTGTGACGCGCTTGGGCGTCACGTCCAGCATCATGTAGCCGCGCTGGCTGGTGTCGGCCCATTTCAGCTCGGGATTGGCCGCCATGAAGCCTCGGGCGACTAAGTTGGGATCAGCCCCCATGTCGCCTTCCATGCCGTTGGAGGTGACGGCCTGGCCGGCGAACTCGACGCCGGCCGGGCGGCCGTCCTCGCGGAGCGCGTAGGCCCAGGCGTTGTGGCTGTCGCCCGAGAGCATGACCAGGTCGGCCTCGGCGGCCTGGGCCGATTTCAGCAGGCGCGAGCGGGCGGCGGGATAGCCGTCCCAGCGGTCCATCCACATCGGCAAACCTTGCGCGGCGGCGCGGATGTCGTTGCGATAGCTGGCGACCTTCTTCTCGGTGACTTCAGGCCTGAGCCAGTCGACGGCCTCCTTGGGCATGACGGTGCGGCCCAGGATCGTACCCATGCCGACCAGCTGCCAGCCGGCGTTGGCCTTCAGGCCGTGGGCCAGCCAGCTCTCCTGGCTCGAGCCCATCATGGTGGCGGACGGATCGCGCCAGGCGCCGTCACGGAACGCCTTCAAAGCCGCGTCGGGATCGGCCGCCTTGAACGCCGCGCCGATGTCGGCCGGGCGGGTGCGAGCCAGCAGGCGGGATTCGGTGCGGTAGAGGGTGGCCAGGGTTCCGATCGGATAGGCCTTCCAGGGCTCGTCCGAGACCGGCATCCATTCGCGATAGACCTGCATGGCCGCGGCGCGGCGGGGGTTCCAGTCGCCTTCCTTGTCCGGCTGATGGTTCTGGGCCCCGCCTTCCCAGCTGTCGTTGGCCGACTCGTGGTCGTCCCACAGGGCGACCATCGGAGCCATCTGGTGCAGGCGCTGCAGGTCGGGGTCGGCGCGATAGCTGGCGTAGCGCAGGCGATAGTCGGCGATGGCCAGGATCTCGGTCGTCGGCTGCAGCATGTCCTTGCGGCCCTCGGCCCAGTCGGCCTCACGGGTCGAGGCGACGCCGTATTCGTAGATGTAATCGCCGGTGTGCAGCCACAGGTCCAAGTCCTGCCGCGCGGCCGCGTGGCCATAGGCATTGAACCAGCCCTGGGGCAGGTTCGAGCAGGAGAACACGCCGAGGCCGAAGCGGGCGACATCGCCGACCGGCAGGGTCTTGGTGCGGCCGACCGGGGACTTGCCGCCGTCGGGCGCGACGAACCGGTACCAGTAGACTGTTCCCGGCTTCAGGCCGTCCACGGTGATCTTGGCGGTCCAGTCGCGATAGGCGCCGGTTCGCACGCTGCCGCCCGCCACCACCTTCGTGAACCCCGGGTCCAGCGCCACCTCGGCCTCCAGTCGCTGGGCCCCGTCGCCGGCGGCGGGGACATAGCGGGTCCACAGCAGCATCGAGTCCGGGCCAGGCTCGCCGCTGGCCACATTGTGGGTGAATCCTGTCGCGCCGAGCAGGTCGGCGGCCAGGCCTCGGCCGGCCGGGAGGATCAGGGCGCCGAGCCCGAGCGCGCCGCCGAGCACGAGACTACGGCGATCGATATTCAGAACCATGACGATCCCCATCAGAAGGAGGGTGGAAGCAAAGAAAAACTCCCGCGACCGGGCGGCCGCGGGAGGTGAAGTTTCAGGGGAAGTCTAGAAGGCGCCCTTGATCCCGACGTTCCACATCGAGCCGTAGATGCTGTACTGCTGCACGCGGTGGCGGTCGTTCGAGTAGATGACGTCCGGCGCGTTGAAGATGTTGCGGCCGGCCAGCATCACCTCGAACTGCTTGTTGATCTTGTAGCTGGCGCTGATGTTCCAGAGCTCGCGCGCGGTGTGGTAGAGGACGCCATTGTTGGCCGTGGTCGGCGTGTTGCCGAGCGCGCTGGTGCGATAGCGGCCCTGGGCGTTGCCGGTCAGCTGAACGTCGAACTTGCCGTGGCTATAGCGCAGGCCCCAGTTGGCGGCGACCTTCGGCGTGTTCACCCGTACGCCGTCGGGCATGACGTGGGTGATCGAGCCACGCAGGCCCAGGCCGCGCAGCATGCCCGGCAGGAAGGTCAGCTGCTGGTCGTACTCCAACACGATGCCGTTGTTGGTGTTGACGCCCGGCAGGTTCTGAGCGCTGCGAAAGGTGTAGCCCGCGTAGTCGACCGGATTGTAGCCCACGTCTTCCGGGTTCACCGTGATGCCGGTCACCTGCATGTCCTTGATGTCTAGCCGGTAGGCCGACACGCCGATCACGCCCGATGGCTCGAGATAGTACTGCAGGCTGGCGAAGTACTTGGTCGAGTGCTCGGGCTTCAGCAGCGGGTTGGGCACGGTGACGAACAGGTTGGTGTCGTCCACGGCCACCACGCCGCCCAAATTGCCGTAGTCGGGGCGCAGGATCGACTGGCTGAAGGCCAGCTGGCCGACCAGCTTCTTGGTGAAGTCGTACTTGACGCCTCCGCTCAGGAACCAGTCGTCATATTCGCCGTGGCGCGTCGAGTAGGTCCCGTTGCGGTACTGATAGGTCAGGCTGGCGACGGTCGGCGTCTTGGGGTCGAAGCCGGCGGCCTTCAGCTCGGCGGACGACCGGATGTCGGCGACGCGAGCGTCGGTCTTGGTCTTCTCATAGCGCAGGCCCAGGTCGAACCGGGCGCGGCCGACGCGCGGCTGGACCTCGAAATAGGCCGCGTTGACCTCCTCGCCGACCTTCTTGTTGTTGTCCAGGCGGCGCTTCAGATTGCCGACGACGTCGGGCGCGAAGTAGTCCGGATGGTCCTTGTAGATGTCGTAGACGGCGTAGTTGCTGTCGGCGCGCCAGGCCTGTTCGTTCAGGTTGCCGGCGTCGAAGCCGTGGATCTGGAACGCATAGTTCTTCGTCCAGGGAATGACCGCCTCGGGGGCTTTCTGGGTCAGATCGCCGGTGGGGCCGACGTATTGGAATTGCTGGTACGAGCCCTCGTTGGTCTTCCAGACGTTGGTGCGATAGGTCGCGCCGGCCAGCACCTTCAGCTGGACGGGGCCGACGGTCAGCGTCTTCTTCAGATCGAGGTTCAGGCCGTACATCTGGTTGGCGGCGTCGGACTCGGATGTGCGGATGTTGTTGCCGATGTCGTCGTCACGATTGAAGCTGGTCGGGTCGCTCC
Organism: Caulobacter sp. 1776; assembly: GCF_040545685.1. NCBI lineage: Bacteria > Pseudomonadati > Pseudomonadota > Alphaproteobacteria > Caulobacterales > Caulobacteraceae > Caulobacter > Caulobacter sp. 1776. The sequence continues at coordinate 196,307 of NZ_JBEPMI010000001.1, read as the reverse complement.
ACGAGCGGCCAGCGGTCTGCTTCAGGGTCCAGGCGTTGGAGTCCTCCGACGCGCGGTCCAGCGTGAAGCCGATGCGGGTCAGGTAATCGTCCGTACGCTGAAAGAAGCCCTTGGAATTGTCCCGGAAATTGAACTCCGAGCTGGAATAGCTGCCGCGCAGCAGGGCCTCCCAGGTATCGCCGCGGTACTCCAGCTTCGGCGCGAACAGCCACGAGGGCGTGCCGGCGTAGCGGTGCGAATACTGGGTGTGCAGGCGAGTGTTGGTCCCGTTCGGATTGACCACGATGTGGGTCGCGTTGGAGTCCGCCGTGGTCTGCGACGTCGTCGTCGTGCCGAAGATCAGGTAGGTGTACTGGTTGAAGTACTCGACGTCGTAGAACGAATAGGTGCTGCGCAGGCTGAGCGCCCATTTGTCGGTCAGCTTGTAGTCCACCGACAGGTTGGCGGCCTTGCGGCTGGTCAGCTTGGGACCCGGACGCCACATCACCTGATAGGGAATGACCCGCCCACTGGCGAGATAGGACCAGTCGGTCTGGATACGGTCCTGCTGGACGTAGTTGGCGTTGTAGCTGGCGTTGAACGCGATCCCGAGACGACCGTCCAGGAACACGTCGGCATAGCCGATCTGCGCCGACGGGAAGATGCGGGCGTGCTTCTTGTCGTCGGGGAAATAGGCCTTGGACAGGCCCGAGTCCGACGTGCCGACCGCGCCCAGCTGGAAGCGCAGCAGGCGGCTGTTGCGCTGGAAGGCGTACTTGCTGCGCAGGTTGATGGCGCCGCCGGGCGAGTCGGCGTCCATGTTGGCCTGCAGGGTGTTGTTCAGCTCGATCGAGTCGACGCCGGTGATCGACATCTGCTCGAACGAGTTCTGGCGGCCGTTGTTGTTGTTCGACGTGGCGGTCGCCATCCGGGCGCCGTCGGTCGTGAAGGTCGAGTATTTCGGGTCGAGGCCGCCGATGCGCACGGCCGTGGCGTCCACCTCGGTATAGTCCAGCGACAGGCCGGGCATGTTCTTCATGAACTCACCCACGTCGCCCATGGTCAGGGCGCCGAAGTTGTCGGCCGCGACGACGGTCTTGGCGTTGGTCGAGGCGCGACGTTCCATGATCGCGGCGGCCTGGCCTTCGCGCTTGGCGGTGATCGTCACCGCCTCGACGCCCTCGGACGAGGCGGCGTAGGCCTGTAGCGCGAACTCCACCGTGGCCACCTGGCCGGGGGTGACGGTGACGACCTGCCTGGATTCCTGCAGGCCGGCGTACTTGACCACCACGGTGACGTCGCCGGCCGGGACGTTCGTCAGGCGAAAGTCGCCGTCGCCTTCGGAAAGGGTGACGGACGAGCCGCCCTCGATGCGGACCTCGGCGTTACGCACATATTCGTTAGTGGCGGTATTGAAGACGCGACCGCGAACGACGCCGGCGCCCGCGCTAGCCTGGGGGCGGGCGGCGCCTGGGACGGACGATCGTAGGGTTATGATCTGGCCGTCGTCGGAATCGATCTGCAGCGGCGTGCCGGCGATCAGGCGACGCAGCGCCGTGCGGACGTCCATCGTGCCCTTGACGGCGGGCGTCTGGATGCCCGCGAGGTTGCGGGCCGAGGCCACGATCTGCACCTGACCCTGGCGGGCCAGCTCGGGGATGGCGCGGACGGCCGGCTGGGCCGGGACGTCGAACACGCGCTCCTGGGCGAAGGCCGGCGCGGCGATCGCCATGGCGACGACGGACGCCCCGTAGGCGAGGCGGGAATAGCGAGAAGTCATTGGCTTTACGGCCCCCGATGATCGCGTTGTTTGCGACGTTGCCGGTTGAGAGCCGTCGGCCCGGGGGCTTCCGCTATATGTTGCAAAAACTTCTTATTGCGCGGCCGCCGAAGGCTGGGTCTTGCGGGCCAGGATGACCCTGTCGCCGGCCTGTTCCAGCCGGGCGTCGAACACCCGGGCGACGGCGCGGCTGAACCCCACCGGATCGTTGGCGGCGAACAGTCCAGTGACCGGCTCGCGGGCCAGGGCCGGGTCGTTGATCTCGATACGGGTGTCGCTGTAGCGCGCGAACGCGGCCGCCGCCTGGCGCACGGTCTCGCCCTCGAAGGCCAGCTTGCCTTCGCGCCAGGCCAGGTCGCGGGTCACGGCCTCGGGCGCGATCGGCCGCGGATGCTCGGCCAGGCGATGGCCGGCGTCCGAGAGGGCCAGGCGGGTATTGGCCGTCACGACCAGGGGCGCGCCGCCGAGGTTCGGCGTCGAGACGGCGACCCGGCCTTGGTTCACCAGCAGGTCGACGGGATCCTGGTCCAGCTTGCGGACGCGGAAGCCGGCCTGGGTCGTGCGCAGCCGACGGCCGTTCACCTCGACCACGAACGGACGCGTCTCGTCGCGCGCCACCGCGAAATAGGCCTCGCCCCGCAGCAGGGTGACGAAGCGCTGGCCCTCGTCGTAGCGGACCCGGATGCGGCTGTCGGTGTTCAGCAGCACGGTCGAGCCGTCCTTCAGCGGGGCCATGCGGATCTCGCCGCGCTCGGTGCTGATCACGGTCCCGGCCGCCGCCGTGCCGACGCCCAGCGCCACTAGCGACGCCGTGGCCAGGGCCCCGCCGGTCCAGGCCAGGGCCTGGCGGCGCGAGAAGCGCGGACGCCGGGGTTCGGCGAAGCTCGCCGGGTCGAAGTCGGGGCCCAGCGCCTGGGCCGACTCGCTCATCATTGACACCGCCTGGGCACGCAGCATAGCGCCCTTGCGGCGCGGGTCACCGTCCAGCCAAGCCTGGAACGCTGCTTCCGTCCGCGGGGACAGCGGCCCACGATCCAGCCGCGCCGTCCATTCGGACGCCGCCTGGTCAATGTCGCGACTGGTGTCTCGTTCGGCCATTTATCGGAGTGATCTCTGCTTGCGCATTCCTAGAGGTTTGGGACCGGGTGTTTCCGCTACGACCGAACCAATCAATCAAGAAGAGAATGCCTCGGGATATATGCGTCTCTACCGTGTTCTCGGAGATTCGCATGCGCGCGGCGATCTCGCGCTGCGGCAGGCCCCTGACCCGCCTAAGCACGAAGGCCTCGCGGGTCTTGAGCGGCATGGCCGCGATCGCCCGGGCCAGCTGCCGCAATTCGTCCCGATCGATCGTCGCCCGTTCGGGCGAGGCGGCCTCGTCGGGATGCTCCAGCCGTTCCAGGTCGTCGACGGCGTGGATCTCCACGATGCGCGCGCGGCGGACATGGCGGGTGATCACCGAGCGGGCGACCTGAAACAGGTAGGCGCGGGGATGGCGGATGTCGTCGACGGTCTCCAGCTCGGCCAGGATCGTATAGGCCTCCTGGATGATGTCATCGGGATCGACGCCCGTTGGCGCGCCGCGCGACAGCCAGCCTTTCAACGCGGGTTCGTGCGGCAGGATGTGCCGCAGAAACCACCGTGTTCTTTCCCTGTCGGGGCCGCTCATCCCGGACTCGCTGGCTGGACACTGAGTTCGCCAGCCTGACTAGCGGCCAATTGTGACACTCGATTGGGACGCACGCGGAGGATCGGGCGGCGGGTGGCGCTGACCCTTGGCCAGGCCTTCGGTTGGCGACCCTAGAGCCGCAGCGCCGGACGGCCGGTGTTCTCGGCGTATTCGGATAGGCGCCGGCCTTCCTCGATCTCGTCCGGGGTCTCGGGACGCATGGTGGCGGTGACGACGATCGGCTGGCCGGTCGGCAGGCGCAGGATCCCGGTCTGATTGGGCGCGAGATCGATGGAGCCGGTCAGCTCCGGGCGGAACGCCTTGCCCAGGCTGACCGTGACCCGCAGGCGCTGGCCGTCCTGGACGACGCTGGTGAACAGCGAATAGCGGCTGCCGCTCCGCTGATAGGCCCCCTTTCGGTAGAGCCGTTGCGAGCCGAACGCGGTGAAGTCGGCCCACAGCGGCGGGCCGTCGGGCGCCAGGCCGCTGGCGATCACCCGCACCGCCGAGCCGGGCTCGACGGCGGAGCGGTCGGCGATGGCGCGGATGATTCGAGGATAGCGAAGATCGGCGACCGGCGGGGCTTCCAGCGCCGGTGCGGGCTGAGTCTCGGCTTGGGCCAGGACGGGTTCGGGAGCGGACGCGACCGCCGGCGTCTCGGCCGCCTTGACGCGGGGTCTGGTCGGCTGGCGGGGCGAGGACGACGCGGAGGGCGCGGGCGGCGGCGAAACGACCGCGGGCCGCGCCTGAGCGACCGGGAGCGCTTCCGCGATCAGGACGATCCGGGCGGGACGGGAGGACCAGGTCGCGACCGCGCCAGTCACGCCCAGCGCGACGGTCAGGCCGACGCCCATCAGACGGCGGGCGCGGCTGGGCGAGGGGCGGGACAGCAACCGCACGCGCTGGGCCAGCGGATGGCTGGACCAATGGCAGCCCAGCGGCAGCGGTCGCGCGGCCAGTTGGGTCTTCAGCATGGCCTCTGCATAGGCCTTGCGGGCCTTGGGATGGGCGGCGACCACGCGGGCGTCGCAGGCCAGCTCCTGGTCGATGCGCAGCCAGCGGGTCATGACGTGGCAGGCCGGGTTGAACCAGTTGACGCAGGTCAGCAGGGCCAGGACGGCGTTGACCGGCGGATCGCCGCGTTCGAGGTGGGTCCGCTCGTGGGCCAGCACGACCTCGCGCTCGCGTGGGGTATAGCGCTCGGCGAAGTCGGCGGGGGTCACCACGCGCGGGCGCAGCACCCCGACCACGGCCGGCCCGGCCTTGCCGGCGCGCACGGCGCGGGCGAACTGGACCTGCCGCCGGACTACCCAGGCCAGGCTGGCGATCACGCCGATCAGCCACAGCGCCGCCAGAAGCGGTCCGGGATCGAACGCGGCGGCGCCCGTCGCGGCGGCTTCGGAGAGCATCTCTCCGCCCGCTGGCCCGGCTGGCGCGGGCGGCGCCGGTACGGTCACCCTGATCATCCGGGCCGGAACCAGCATGGCGACCGCGGCCAGAGGCGGCAGGGTCCAGAGGCCGTAGGCGACTCGCGCTCCGAACAGCCGGCGCACCGGCAGACGCGCCGCCATCACCACGGCGACCGCGACCGCCAGAGCTAGATTGGCGCCCAGCAGGACTTCCAGCGCGTCAGTCATCGTCCTCGATGTCCGCGATCAGATCCTTCAGGAGCTTGACGTCCTTGGCCGTCAGGGCCCGGTGCTGCGCGAAGTGCGCCACCAAGGGCGCGACCTCGCCGCCGAAAAGGCGATCCACCAAGCCCTGGCTTTCGGATTGCACATAATCGTCGCGGGAAATCAGCGGACGATAGAGATAGCCGCCGGCTTCGCGGGCGCCGGAGATCGCGCCCTTCTTCAGCAGACGGGTGATCAGGGTCTTCACGGTGCCCGGCGCCCAGTGCTGAGCCTCGCCGACCTCGGCGACGACGCCGTCCGGCGTCAGCGGCCCGCGCCGCCACAGCGCTTCCATCACCTGGCTCTCGGCGCCCGAAATCCGCACGCGTCCGCTCCGCATTACAGAAACTACATTTGTATTCTGAGTGAGAATACAGCTGTATCATACCTCAATCCGTCGCCGACGCCAGCGACCAGAGGGGTAAGTCACAGTGCATATCGGTCTCGTCGGGGTGGCGCTCGCCGCCGCCCAAGCCGCCTCCACCGCTCAAGCGCCGCCCCCAGTGGCGCCGCAAGCCGCGCCCCAGAAGCCGGCCGAGGCCTCGACGGGCGTCAGCGCGGTCACGGTGACCGCCGACGCGCCGGCGGTGCGCACCTCGATCGACCGCCGCAGCTACAGCGTCGCGGGCGATCTCTCGGCCCAGTCGGGCGCGATCGCCGACGCCCTGCGCAACGTTCCCTCGGTCGAGGTCGACGTGCAGGGCAATGTCAGCCTGCGCGGCGATCCGTCGGTGACCATCCTGATCGACGGCAAGCCCTCGGGCCTGTTCCAGGGCGAGGGGCGCGGCCAGGCGCTGCAGCAGATGCCCGCCGAGCGCATCGACCGCGTCGAGGTCATCACCAATCCCTCGGCCGAGTTCCGCGCCGACGGCACGGGCGGGGTCATCAACCTGATCACCAAGAAGGCCAAGGGCGCGGGCCGCACCAGCTCGCTGCGCTTGACCGGCGGCGATTCCGGCCGCAACGGCCTCAGCGGCAATATGGGCTACAACAGCGGCAAGCTGTCGGCCTCGGGTGACATCAACTACCGCCAGGACTTCGCCGACCAGGTCGACTACGAGCGCCGCCAGCAGGCCAGTCTCGACAGCGAGACCAAGGGCGGAACCGAGCTCGATTTCCAGAGCCTGACCAGCCAGGCCACGGTCGACTACGACGTCAGCGACAAGCTGCGTATCGGCGGCGAGGCGCGGCTCAGCCGCTTCCAGCTGGCCGTCGACGCTCAGGCCGACACCAGCCGCCGCGACGCGACCGGCGCCGTCGTCCAGGCCTACGGCCGCGACCTGACCGTCCGCCAGAAGCGCGACAACGGCGCGATCGGCGTCAATCTGCGCCGCAAGTTCGACGGCGATGGCCACGAGCTGACGCTGAAGCTCAGCTATGACGGAGTCGACGACAACCGCACGCGGACCGGCCACACCCTAAACCGCCTGCCGGCCGTCACCGGCGCCTTCGACCAGCAGCGGTTGGGCTACGACACCCGCCAGACCGACTTCAAGGGCGACTATGTCCGACCGATGGGGCCCGGCCAGACGCTGAAGCTGGGCTTCGACCTGCAGTTCGACGACAACGGCTATGTCAATACCGGCCTACGCGGCCCGTCGCTGTCGGGCCTGGTCGTCGACCCGGGCCTGACCAGCCAGTTCCTGTACGAGCAGCAGCTCAGCCAGGCCTATGTCACCTACGAGCGCCCGGTCGGCGAGCTGACGGTGCTGGCGGGTCTGCGCTACGAACAATCGAAGCTGGACCTGACCGCCCTGGGCCGCAAGAGCGACAACGACACCACCCGGCTGATGCCCAGCCTGCACCTGTCTTACAAGCTGAACGACCGGCAGAAGCTGACCGCCAGCTACAGCCAGCGCCTGCAGCGTCCCGGTCCGTTCGATCTCAACCCGGTGCCGTTCCTGCTGGACCCGCTGAACTACCGGGTCGGCAATCCCAATCTGAAACCGCAGCAGACCCACTCGTTCGAACTGGGCTGGCAGTACCGCAAGGCGCCGCTGATGGCTTTGGCGACGCTGTACTATCGCCAGAACGACAAGGTGGTCACCGACGTGGTCACCGACAGCGGCGGCGGCGTCTTCGTCACCACCAAGGCCAATGTCGCCAACACCCGCAACGGCGGCCTGGAGCTGGTGCTGAACGGCAAGCTGACGCCGAAGCTGACCTACAATGTCAGCAGCAACTTCTTCTGGGTCGAACTGGACGGCTCCAACCTCGGCTTTCCGGGCAAGCGCTCGGCCGTCACGGCCCAGGGGCGCGGCAGCCTCAGCTGGCAGGCCACGCCCAAGGACCTGCTGCAGATCAACGGCTTCGTCTCGGGCAAGCGCTTGACGGCCCAGGGCTACGCCATGCCCTCGACGGGCATCGACCTGGGTTATCGCCGCAAGATCGACGACCGCCTGTCGCTGCTGGTCACGGTCCAGGACTTCCTGAACCTCTATCGCGACAAGCAGGTGATCGACACGCCGGCCCTGAAGAGCCTGGTCGTCCGCGACTTCGACGCCCGGATGCTGCGTGTCACCCTGGCCTGGACGTTCGGGACGGGGAAGAGCCGCAAGGACCCCGGCTTCGACTTCCAGGGCCCCGGCGGCCCATCACAGTAGGGGATCCGCAGTAGAGGATCAGCGCTTCGGCGCCGCCGTGAACCAGGGCGGCGACACCACGAAGCTCAAGCCCAACGGGTCGGGCGCGCCGGGATAGTAGTCGCTGCTGATGATCTGCGCGCCCGACCGCACGGCGGCCTGAAGGCGGCTCAGGTCATGGGCGCGGGCCTCGCGGGTGTCGGCGTCGCTGCGAGTGCGGACCAGAAAGCCCTGGGCGACCAGGGCCTTGATGCGCGCCTCCTCGGCCTTGGGATCCTGGATGTTGAACACCGCGGCTTCGGGTTCGGCGACGTCGTAGAGGCCGAACATCATCCGGCCCTTCAGCGACGGATGGCCCTGGCGATAGGCCTGGGCGATGCGCGGATTGGAGTCGAGCACCAGCAGCACCTTGCCGCGCGCCGCCGCCAGGGTCGGCCAGCCGCCGGCGAGAACGGCCTCGCGCAGGGTGGCGGCCGCGCCGCGCACGTCGTCGGGGGCGATGATCCCGCTCCGGCCGAAGGCGGCGATGGCGTCGGCGTCGAGGCTGGCCAGGTCGGCCTCGCTGTACAGGGGCGGGTTGGGAATGGCCGGGGTGTTGAACGGCTCTTCCTTGGTGTTGACGAAGATCACGATCGGATCGTGGCCGGGATGGGCCTTCGACCAGGCGGCGACCTCGCCGAAGCAGGCGGCCAGGGTCAGGCAGTGGGTGCGGGCGTCCACGACGGGCGCGTGCAGCACCTTGGCGCCAGGGCGGTTCATGATCGCCAGCTTGGCGGAGTCTTTGGCGTAGGGCGCGGCGTAGAGGCCGCCCGCGCTGTCGGCATAGGGATCGAATTCCAGCTGGCGCAGGCCGAGGTCCAGCTGGGCCTGGATCGGCGGATGGCCGTACTCGACGCCCGTGGAGCGCTCGCCCATCACCTGGCGCTGGTGGGCCAGGGCGGCGGGGCCCAGCTCGGGACGGTAGCTGTTGTGCGAGCCTAGCACGTGCATGGCGTTGAGCCGGGGCGCCTCGGCCGCGTGGGCGCTCAGCGGCGCCAGCAGGGCGATCGAGGACAGCAGGGCGGGCAGGCGCATGTCGAAACCTCGCGAAAGGAAAAGCCGGACCGGCGCGTCCGCGCGCCGGTCCGGAAGGTGGGGCGGCCGAGATGGCGACCGCCCTGGGGCACACGAGAAGAGGGGCTAGAACTTGCCGCGCAGGGTCAGCGAGACGGTGCGGCCCCAGTGATAGATCTCCATCGGCTGGTCCTTGGTCTTGCCGTAGACGTAGCGGATCTCGTTGGAGAGGTTCGAGCCTTCCAGCGTCAGGGCGTATCGCGGCGTCAGCTGATACGACAGCGACCCGTCGAGCGAGCCGTAGGCGTCGATATAGGCCTGGGCCGTCGTGGTGCTGCCGATCGAGCTCAGATAGCGCGAGCGCCAGAACCAGCCGAGGCGGGCGCTGATCGGGCCCTTCTCGTAGTAGCCGACCAAATTGTAGCTTCGCTTGGACAGGCCGACGAGATCGTCCTTGATCTGACGATTGCCGGCGAAGTAGTTGGCCTGGCTGTCGACCAGGGTGACCGAGGCCTGCACGCCCAGGCCGTCCAACAGGCCGGGTAGGAACGACAGCGACTGGTTGTAGGCCGCCTCGAAGCCGCGGACCTTGGCGTCGCCGCCGTTGACGCTGGTCGACAGCAGGATATCGCCCCGGCCCGGAACCTGGATCGTGGTGTTCTGGGCGGTGATGTAGTTGTCCATCGTCTTGACGAACACCGCGGCGGTCACGGCCGTGGTCGGGGCCGGGTACCATTCCAGCGAGGCGTCGTACTGGTCGGCCAGGAACGGATCCAGGTCCGGATTGCCGCCCGAGGCCGTCGGCGAGTCGCGGCTGACGCTGATGCGCGGGGCGCTGTCGGTGACGTTCGGGCGGTTGACGACGCGCGAGGCCGAGAAGCGGGCCAGGAGGTCGTCACGCAGCTCGACCTTGACGTTCAGGCTGGGCAGCCAGTTGTGGTAGCTCTTCAGATAGCCGACCGGCACCGGGGTCGTGCCACTGGTCAGCGTGCCGCTGGCCAGTTGCTTGGTCTCGGCGTAGCGCACCCCGAGGTTGCCGCTGACCGGCAGGCCGCCGAGGTCGAACTTGAAGTCGCCGCGCGCGTAGGCGCTGTGGATCTTCTGATCGACGATGAACGAGTTGCGCAGGTCGCCCGTCGACCACGGCTGGGCCGCCACCGCCGGCGTGTACAGGCGGTTGTAATAGGCGTCGCGGGTCGGGCTGACCCAGGTGCGCGGCGTATTGCCCGAGAAGTCCGACAGGAAGCCGGAAAACGGCATGGGCTCATAGAAGCTGGAGCCCAGGGTGGTCAGCGGCACATTGAGGATGTCGTTCAGCACCCAGTCGCGACGCAGATAGGTGCGGTTCAGATTGTGCTGTTCGGCGCCGAACGCCAGCTTGGTGAACCAGCCCGAGAACACCCGCGAGCCGTCCAGGCGGAACGTCTCGTCGGTGTCGCGCGAGTCCTTCCAGGTGTAGTCGAAGGCCTGGCCGACATAGTTGGCCGGGTTGGTGTAGTCGACCGGCGTGGTCAGCTGCGGGATCGAGGTGTAGCCGCGCGAGAAGTCGTAGGTCAGCGGGGCGAAGAAGGCGATGCGGTCGCGCGTCGTGGCCTTGCCGTCGGGGTGGTAGCTGCGGGCCCGCGAATAGCCGTACTCGGCGTTGAAGGTCCAGGCGCCGGGCGTCCAGGCCTGCTTGATCCCGAAGATCGCCAGGTCGTGGCGGTTCAGGCTGGTCTCGCGCGAGCCCATCCAGCGGACGTTGTTGATCGTCGCGGCCACGATGGTGTCGCCGACGACCTTCTGGCTGCCGGCCACGAACTGCGGCGTCGCGAAGGTGCTGTCGTCCGGATAGATGTCGAGGCCGAACTCGTCGTAGTCGACGTCCAGGCGGGTCACCAGGATGTCGAGGTCGGTCTGGAAGTCGCCGTTCGGCTTCCACTGGCCCGACAGCGCGCCCGAATAGAGCTTGCGGTGCTCGGTCTCGATCGTCGTACGGGTGCGCGAGGGGGTGTAGAAGCCGCTGCCCACCACCGACTTGAACTTATCGAGGTTCCAGCCGACCTGGTACAGGCGGTCGTTGCGGACGTGGCGCTCGTCGTACAGGCCCGCGGCCAGCAGGCCCAGCGTGCCGTCGGCGCTGGTCCAGCTGCCCAGGCCCGAGACCGACGGATCGGCCTTCTTGCGGACGTCGTTATAGGTCTCGCGCACCGAGAAGGCGGCCTTGTCGCCCAGGTCGAACGGCTTGAACGTCTTGATGTTGATGTTGCCGCCCAGGGCGCCCTCGTCCATGTCGGCGGTCGGGGTCTTCACGACCTCGATCTGCGAGATCAGCTCGGTGGGCAGCACTTCGAAGCGGAACTGGCGGCCCTTGGCGCCGCCGTTCTCGATCAGGTCGTTGACGGCGATCGAACGGCCGTTCAGCTCGGTATATTGGAACTGCGGACCCAGACCCCGTACGCTGACATACAGGCCCGCGCCGCGCTGGCGGTCGATGGTGACGCCGGTGACCAGCTGCAGCGCGTCGGCGGCGTTGCGAGTCGGGAATTTGCCGATGTCCTCGGCGTTGATCGCGTCCAGGCCGTAGGCGGCCGAGCGCTTCAAGGCGGCGGCGGCCTGCAGGCTCTTGCCGTAGGAGGTGACGACGATGGCGTCGACGGCGTCGCCGCTGGCCCCAATGGGGGCTTCGGTGGCGGGCGCGGCGGCCGGATCGGCGGCCTGGGCCTGGCCGGCGCTCAGGGCGGCGAAGGCGAGAATGGCGACGGCGCCGGCGCAGCGCGGCGGCAGGATTCTGGAGCGGATCATGTATCCCCCGATGGTGTCAGGCCCGCGGAGAGGCGCGGGTCCAGGGGGAAGAACGGAAGCGCGCTGGCCCGTCCTCAATCCGCCGTCGGTGAATTATTTGCGACGGGCTATTGAAAACATTGAACTTTCATCCGTGTCGGGACGAACCCGCCGCCGGCGAGATCACCAGGTCCCCGTCGCGCGAGAGGCGGGTCGAGACCGGTAGCACGGCCTCCAGGACGGCGCGGACGTCGTCCAGACGCTCGATGCGGACCGAGCCCGACACGCGCAGCGCGGCCAGGGACGGATCGCCGAGGATCACCTTTCGCCCGGCCGCCCGCGACAACCGCTCGGCCGCATCGCCCAGGCTGATATCGGCGAAGACCAGCCGACCGCTGGTCCAGGCCGCGTCGTTCAGGACATCGCCGGCCTCGGCGCGACCGCCGGCTCCGGCGGCGACATAGCGCTCGCCCGGACGCAGCAGCACGTCAGGCGCGCCGGTCTTGGTCACGCGCAGCGAGCCCTGAGCCAGGGACACGGTCAGGCGGCGCCCGCCGGCGACGTTGAACCGGGTGCCCAGCACGGTCAGGGTTCGGTCGCCGACCGCCACGGTGAACGGGCGGTGCGCGTCGTGGCTGACATCGAAGAAGGCGTCGCCTTCGGTCAAGGCCAAGCTCCGAGCTCGTCGCGAGAACCGAGCGGTCAGGCGCCCGCCGGGACTGAGGGTGACGCGGCTGCCGTCGGCCAGGGTCAGGCGGGCGGCCTCGTGCGGCGGAGCGACGAAGATCTCGGTGCGCGGACGCTCGACCAGCACCGCGCCCGCGACCAGGCCGGCGGCCATCAGGGTGAGACCGCCGACCAGCCAGCGGCGATCCGGCCGGGCCGCACGAACGGGCGGACGGTCCAGCCCGGCGCTCAGGCGGACCGAACGGCGCAGTGCGCGCACCGTGGGGTCCTCGGCGGCGAGGCCCACGGCCAGCCAGGCCTCGCGGGTGTCGGCGATCTCGGCGCGGGCCTCGGCCGATCCGGCGGCCCAGGCGTCCAGCGCGGCCTGCTCGGCCTCGGTCAGCGCGCGGGTGAAGCTGGCGGCGAGGATCCGGCGGGGATCGGATTCAGAGGAGGAGTCAGGCGTCATGTTGGCTTCCGATCGCCTCGCGCAGGCGCGCCAGGGCGGTCATCATGTGTTTCTCGATGGTGCTGGTCGACAGGCCCAGGCGCACGGCGGCCTCGGCCTGGGTCAGGTTCTCGAAGCGGCACAGCACGAACACCGCGCGGACGCTGGGGCTCAGGGTGTCCAGCGCCGCGACCAGGCCACGCAGCCGCTCGCGTCCGGCCAGGGCGGCCTCGGCCGAGGGATCCTCGGCGGGCAGGGCGGGATCGATCTCGACGTGCCGATGGCGCCGTCGCGAGCGCTCGTGGCGCTCATGGTCGATCAGGGCGTTGGCTGCCACCGTGAACACCAGGCCGTCCGGATTGCCCCAATGCAAACGGGCGAAGCGGCGAGACAGGCGCATGAAGACCTCCTGAGTCAGATCCTCGGCGTCCTCGACGCCCACGGACCGCCGCTGGAAGAAGCGCAGCAGCGGCCGGCGATAGCGCGAGAACAGGGCGTCGAAACGGGGCGCGTCGAGCGGCGCGCGGGCCTCGAGGGCCTCGCTGGCCTGGACGGGCCCCTCCTCGTCGGTCGAGGCTCCCCGTTGCGACGCCAGGGTGGGAAAGGTCAGAACGCCCATCGCAGCCTCGTGGACAGGTAACGGCCCCAGTGGTGAATTTCCATCGGCTGGTCGTCGCTCTGACCCTGAACGTAGCGGCGCGCGTCGGTCAGGTTGACGCCCTCGAGCGTCAAGGTCGTGCGGCGGTCGATCCGCCACGACGCCGCGCCGTCCAGCGAGCCGAAGGCCGCCGTCGTGGCCGGCGCGGTGATCGAGCTGCCGATGGTGGTCAGGTAGGCGCTGCGCCAATTGTAGCCGAGCCGCACCGAGGCCCGGCCGCGCTCGTAAAAGGCCAGGAGGCTGTAGTTGGTGCGCGACAGGCCTAGCAGGGCGTTCTTGATCACCCGGTCGCCGGCGAAATAGTTGGCCTGGCTGCGCACCAGGGTCAGAGAGGCCTGCACGCCCAGGCCGTCCAGCGGCGCGGGCAGGGCCTTGAAAGTCCGGCTGTAGGCCAGCTCCAGTCCCTGGATGCGAGCGTCGCCGCCGTTGACGTTGGTCGACAGCAGGATCTCGCCGCGCCCGGGGACCTGGATGAAGGTGTTCTGGGCGGTGATGTAGTTGTCGAGCTCGCGATCGAACACCGCGCCGGTCAGGGCGCCGCCCGAGGGGAAGTACCATTCCAGCGACACGTCGAGCTGGGTGGCCAGGAACGGGTCGAGGTCGGGATTGCCGCCATTGGCCGTCGGGGTGTCGCGGGCCAGGGTGATGCGCGGGGCGTTGTCGACCACGTTCGGACGGCTGACCACCCGCGAGGCGGCCATCCGCAGCAGCAGATCCGGCGTCAGGGCGATCCGCAGATTGGCGCTGGGCAGCCAGTTCCCATAGGTCTTGCGCCATTCGGCCGGGATCGGGTCGGCCCCGCTGGACAGCACGCCCGTCGAGACCTGGCGGGTCCCGGCGTAGCGGATCCCCAGATCGCCATCGACCGCGAGCCCGAACCACTGGCCCGAGAAGTCGGCGCGGGCGTAGGCCGACAGGATCTTCTCCTCGACCACGAACGAGTTGCGCAGGTCCGAGACCGACGGCGGCTGGGCGGCGATTTGCGGGGTGAACAGCCGCTGGTAGAAGGCCCGCGCGTCCAGCGCCACCCAGCGCCGTGGCAGGTCGCCCGGCGTCCCGTCCAGGAAGTCCGACACCGGCGTCTCGCCGTAGTAGTCGTTGCCCAGGCTGGTCAGGGGTGTTCCCAGCAGGCTGTTCAGGATCCAGTCGCGCCGGCGATAGTCGCGCACCCGGCGATGGCCCTCGACACCCAGGCTGAGCCTGCCCGGGCCCAACCGCCGGGCCGCGTCGGCCTTCAACACCGCGTCGGTGTCGCGCGAGTCCTTGAACGTGTAGTCGAAGGCCTGGCCCGCGAAATTGGCCGGGTCGGTGTAGTCGACGGTCGTCTTCAGGGTCGGGCCGGCGCCCCGGCCGCCGCTGAAGTCGTAGGTCAGCGGGGCGAAGAAGGCCGCTCGGGCCCGCACCGTGCCTTGACCGTCCGGGTGATAGCTGCGGGCGCGGGAATAGGCGTAGTCGACATCGATCGCCCAGGGGCCGCCGGTCCAGCTCTGCCGCAGGCCGAAGGCGGCCAGGTCGTGGCGGTTGAGGCTGGTCTCGCGCGAGGCCATCCAGCGGACGTTGTCGATCACCCCGGCCTGAACCGTGTCGCCGACCACGCGCTGGCTGCCCGCCACGAAGGCGGGGCGGGCCAAGGTGGTGTCGTCTGGATAGATGTCGAGGCCGAACTCGTCGTAGTGGGCGTCCAGCCGCGTCACCAGCAGGTCGACATCCGTGCGCCAGGCGGGCGAAGGCCGCCACTGCAGGGCGAAGTCGCCGGACACCAGGCGGCGATCCTCCAGCTCCAGGGTCGGCCGCGTGCGGGTCGGGGTGTAGAGCCCGGCCGGTAGCACGTCGGTGAAACGGTCAAGGTTCCAGCCGGTCTGGTAGAGGCGATCGTTGCGGATCCGGCGGCGCTCGGCCATGCCCGCGGCCAGGAAGCCGAGGCGGCCGCTGTCGTCGATCCAGCTCCACACCCCCGACGCCGCCGGGTCCGGCTTGCTCGCCTGGCCTTGCGAGGCGCGGACCGACAGCACCGACCGGCGGCCCAGTTCCAAGGGCTTGAAGGTCCGCACGTCGATATTGCCGCCCAGGGCGCCCTCGTCCATGTCGGCGGTGGTCGTCTTGACCACCTCGATGCGGTCGATGACGTCGGCGGGCAGGACTTCGAAGCGGAACTGGCGGCCGCGAAAGCCGCCGTTCTCGACCAGGTCGTTCATGGCGATTGGGCGGCCGTTCAGCAGGACATTCTGGAACTGCGGTCCCAGGCCTCGGACGCTGACATAGAGGCCGACGCCGCGATGGCGCTCCAGGCTGACGCCGGGGGCCAGCTGCAGCGCCTCGGCGGCGTTGGCGGCCGGCAGGCGGGCGATGTCCTCGGCGGCGACCGCGTCCAGGCTGTAGGCCGCCCCGCGCTTGAAAGTCAGGGCCCGGTCGAGGCTGGCGCCGTAGGCGGCGGTGACCGTCACCGGATCGACGGGCGTCGCGGTGTCTTCCGGCGCGCGCGCGGGGTCCGATGTCGACGCGGCTCGTCCCTGGGGCTCGATCGCGTAGACGCCCGGGCGCACGCGGCGGGCGCCGAGGCCTTGCCCGGACAACAAGGCGGCCAGGGCCTGATCGACGGTGGTGTCGCGCCGGACAGGGCTCGCCGCCCGGCCGCGCACCAGGCGGGGCTGGAACAGGATCTGCACGCCGCGCTCGACCGCCAGTCGGGTCAGGGCGGGCCCCAGGTCATCGCGGGCCTGGGCCTGGGCTTGGATGGGAAGCGTCGCCAGCGCCGCGATACCGATCAGCGCGGTGCGACAGTCGAGTGGGGCGAGCATTGGCGCGGGACGGTCTCTGAACTCGCCGTCGCGAGCCGATCCGTCCCTAGTCGGCTTGCGTGACGGCTTGACGACACCGTCGCGTCGCGCCGGTCAGCGGGACGACGTCGCTCTCCAGCGAGTCAGAGCTCGCCGCCGATGCGCTCGACCTCGTCGGCCAGGGCCGCCATGTCGAGGATCTTCAGGGTGCGACCGCTCTGGCGGATGATGTTCAGCCCGGCCAGGCGGTTCAGCTCGCGAGTCACCGGCTCGCGCTGGCTACCGACCAGCACGGCCAGTTCGGCATGGGTGGGGCAGGGATGAATGACCGCCGTGTCGCCCTCTCCGCCCGCCGCCGTGGCCATGCGCAGGAGCTCGATATCGACCCGGCAGGCGACCGAAACCGCGGTCAGCTCGAACAGGCGGTCGGTCAGCGCCCGGGTCAGGGTCGCCATGTCCTCCAGCAGCGCCCGCATGAAGCGCGGGGATTCCTCGAACAGGCGGGCGACCAGCCGCTGGGGCAAGCGCACCAGCCGCGCGTCTTCTACCGCCACGATATTGACCGAGCGGGGAAGGCCGTCGATCGCGGCGATCTCCCCGAAATAGCCGCCGGGCGCGATGCGCCGATAGCCGACCTCGCGCCCCGAGCGGGCGTATAGATTGGCCAGCAGGACGCCCTCGAGCAGCAGATAGATGCCGCCGTCCTCATCGCGACGCTGCACGATCATCTCGCCCTTGCCGCAGCGCAGGGTTTCGATCTGCGGCGCCAGGGCCGCCACCTCGTCGGGCGTCATGTGCCGGAACAGCTTGTTGGCGCGATAGTCCTCGGCGCGCGGTTCGACCGCCGGACCCGGCGCGCGTTGGGATGGTGAAGGAATCACGGTCATCGACTACGGTCCTACGCTGTCGAGGGGGCGGCGAATGAGTAACCGGCAGCGCTACAAAGCCTTTATCAGCTATAGTCACCGCGACCGCCAAGCGGCGGAGTGGCTTCATCGCGCTTTGGAGGCTTTTCGCGCGCCCCCCAGGTTGTCGGCGCGCGGCGACGCCAGTATCGCGCGCGATCTGCGCCCGATTTTTCGCGACCGCGACGAGTTGAGCGCCGCCGCCGACCTCGGCGAGACTATCCGCGACGCCCTCGATCGCTCCGACGCGCTGATCGTGCTCTGTTCGCCGACCGCGGCGGCCTCGCGCTGGGTGGACCAGGAGGTCGCTTATTTCCTGAAGGATCGCGGGCCGAGCGCGGTGGTTTGCGTGATCACCCCCGCGACCCCGGACCAAGCCTCTCTGGTCGACATCTTGCCGTCGGCCCTACGCGCCGCCCTGCCCGAGGACGTCGAGCCGCTGGCCGTCGACCTGCGCCGCGACGCCGATGGCAAGCGGCTGGCCCGGCTGAAGATCGCCGCCCGCCTGCTGGGCGTCAGCCTCGATCAGCTGGTCCAGCGCGACGCCCGCCGCCGCGTGCAGCTGATGGCCGCCTTCACGACCCTGGCCGCCGTCGTCACCCTGGGGATGGGCGCGATGACCGTCGCCACGCTCAAGTCCCGCCAGATCGCCCGCGAGCAGCGCGACGAGACCGAGGCCCTTGTGGCCTACATGCTGGGTGACCTGCGCCAGCAGCTGGAGCCGGTCGGGCGCCTCGACGTGCTGGACGGGGTCAGCGCCAAGGTGCTGGCCTACTACGCCAAGGCCCGCACGGACCGGCTGGACGACAAGGCCCTGGCCCAGCGGGCCAAGGCGCAAACCCTCCTGGGCACGATCCGCGAGCAGCGCGGCGACACCGCCGGCGCGCAGGACGCCTTTGGCCAGGCCGCATCGACCACCCACGCCTTGGTCGAGCGCGACCCCGCCAATGGCGACCGCATCTTCGACGAAGCCCAGAACGTCTTCTGGCTGGCCTATATGGAGTGGCGGCGCGGCGACGTCGTGGCCGCCGAGCGCGGCTTCAAGCATTATGCCGAACTGGCCCGGACGCTGGTGAAGCTCGACCCGAACCGCGCCGACTGGCGGGTCGAGGTCGCCTACGCCAACAACAATCTCGGTACGCTGCTGTTCGAACAGGGACGTCCGGAGGAGGCCCTAGTGGCGTTCCGCGCGGCGCTGGCGATTTTCGACGCCGAGCGCCTGCGCGCGCCGAACGACATGAAGCGCCAGAGGGACACGGCCAATACGCATGCCTGGATCGCCGATTCCCTGCTGATCTTCGGCCGGCCTCGGGAGGCGCTCGCCGAACGCGAAGCGGCGGCCAAACTGCTGGACGAGGCCGTGGCCAAGGCGCCGAACGACCAGCGACTGGCCGCCAAGAGCGTCGCGACCCAGCTGGGCCTGGCGCGGCTGGAGTTGGATGTCGGCCGCGCAACCGAGGCCCGCGCCCGCTCACAGGCCGCCATGCGACGGCTGCGCGAACTGGCGGCGCTGGATCCGACGAACGCCGGCTGGCGGGAATATTTGGTCGTCGGCCAGCTGGACGAGGTCGACCGCGCCATCTGGTCGGACCCGTCGGCGGCGCGCGACGCTCATGCGGCGGCCGCCGCGGCGGTCGCGGCGTTGAGATCCGGCGCCAAGGACGCGAGCTGGCGCACCGACCTCGAGGGGCGGCTGGCGCAGCAGGCGATCCTGCTGGCCCAGCGCGCCGGGGATACGGCCAAGGCGCGCGCGCTGGCGCGACAGCTGGCCAAGGACATTCCCACCGCGCCCGGTCCGCATGACGCGGCGATCGAACGCGCGCGCCTGCGGGGTGTCGCGCAACTGGCGATGGGAGAGCCCGCCCAGGCGGTCTCCACCCTGTCGGCGCATCGCGGATCCTTGCCGCCCTCGAGCCTGGATGTCCTGGCCCGCGCCTATCTGGCGCTGGGCCAGCGCGACAAGGCCGAGGCCATTGTGAACAGCTTAACCAAACAGGGTTATGAACATCCCGCTTTCCTTGCCTTCTGGAGAAAACTCTCTCCTGGGTAGAAGGGTGAACAATAGGGGGATTTGAAATGACCGAACCTGTTCCCGGTAAAGTCGTCGAGCTCGTCATCGGGATGGACGAACGCTACAACTTCATGAACTTCGTCAATCCGCTGCGCCCCACCCGGCTTCAGCTGGACCTGAGCGAGCGCTGCGAGCTCGTCTTCACGCTGAGCGACACCCTGATCCGAGCCGGCTGGAGCTTCCAGTCGCGGCCGATCGAGGTCGCCCGTGATTTCGGGGTCAATTTCTCGAGCTATGTCTGGGTGCCGTATTCGATCGACGGCGGTGACCCGTCGCCGCGCACCCGCTTCAAGATCATCTACGAAGATCAACGGATGGGGACGTACAGCTACACCCTGTACATGACCGACTCGCACGGCCAGAAGATCGACCTCGATCCCGACGTCGACAACGGCACGGGCCACGTTCCCTGATCACGGGCGCGATGTTCGACAAGGACAAGATCGCCGCGCTGATCCAGCGCGGCGAGATCCTTGCGGCCTATGACATCGCCCGCGCCGCTCTGGAGGCGGGCGAGACTTCACGCGATATCGCCTACGCCGCCGTGCTCTGCCTCGCGAGGTCGGGCGCGGCGGATTTCGCGCGGGCCGAATATGTCCGGCTGGGCCTGGATCGGGCCGATGACGATCCCGACGCCGTCGCCCTGGGCGCGCGGCTGCTCAAGGATGTGGCCCTGTCCGCGCGCGGCCGTCGCCGCGGCGCCTTCGCCAGGGCCTCGATCCGCCGCTACGAGGCGCTGTTCCAACGCTTTGGCGGCCTCTACGGCGCGATCAACGCCGCGACCATGACCCTGGTGGCCGACGACGCCGCCGGCGCCCGCGCCCGCGCCGCCGAGGCGCTGCGGATCCCGCCGCCGACCGGGCTGACCGGTGAGGCCGCCTACTACGAAGCCGCCAGCCGGGCCGAGGCGCGGTTCCTGACCGGCGATCTCGAAGCGGCGCGCGCCACGATGGTCGAAGCCCTGGCCCACGCCCCCCAGGCCTTCGCCGCCCACGCCTCGACCCTGCGCCAGCTGGAGATGCTGTGCCGCGAGACCGGCGTCGATCCCGCCTGGCTCGCGCCCTTCCGGCCGCCGGTCTGCGCCCATTTCACCGGCCACATCCTGGGCCCCGCCCGCGACGGCGCTCTGTCCGACCACGCTCTGCGCGGCCAGATCGACCAACTGCTGGCCGAGCAGCGCGTCGGCTTCGGCTATGGCAGCCTGGCGGCGGGGGCCGACATCGTCTTCGCCGAGGCGCTGCTGGCGGCCGGGGCGGAGCTGCACGTCGTCCTGCCGGTCAGCCGCGAGTCCTTCGTCGACGTCTCGGTCGCCCCGTTCGGCGCCGACTGGATCGAGCGTTTCGAACGCTGCATGGCGGGCGCGACCTCGATCCGCCACGCCTCGCCGGATCCCTATCTCGGCGACGAGCAGGTGTTCGCCTATTCCAGCCAGGTCGCCATGGGCTGCGCGGTGCTGCGCGCCCAGACCCTGTCGACCGAGGCGATCCAGCTGGCGGTGTGGGACGGCCACGTGACTGGCGGCCCGGCCGGAGTCTCCTACGACCTCGCCTACTGGGCGCGCAGCGGTCGCCGGCGCGCGATCATCGGGGTCGAGCGCCCGCCGCCGCCCCCAGCCCGATCCATCTCGGACGAACCGCCGAGGCGGGCCATGAAGGCGATGCTGTTCGCCGACGTGAAGGGCTTCGGGGCGCTGCGCGACGACCAGATCCCGGCCTTCATCGAGGCCGTCATGGGCCAGATGGCCCGGACCGTGGAGGGGCTGGCCGCGCCGCCCGCCCATGTCGAGACCTGGGGCGACGGCCTGTTCCTGGTCTTCGACCGTCCGGTGGGCGCGGCCCTGGCGGCCCTGGCCCTGCTGGAGGCCCACAAGGCGCTGGACCTGCGAGCGCTGGGCCTGCCGCGCACCCTGGGCCTGCGGATCGGCGGGCACTACGGACCCGTGCACCTGCGCACCAATCCCCTGACCCGGACCCCGGCGGTGATCGGCGCCCACGTGGTGGTGGCCGCGCGTATCGAGCCCGACGTCGCCCCCGGCTCGGCCTGCGTCAGCGAGGCCCTGGCCGGCGCGCTGGCGACTTTCCACGGGGACAGCGTCCGCTGCGGCTACGTCGGCCGCACCCAGGGTCACAAGGGCTTCCCGGTGACGCCGATCTTCAGCCTGACGCGCGCGCCTTAGTCCCGAAAATCGTTCGGCGCGCATGCCAAACGATTGCACGTCTGGCGGGTTTCGGAGAGCGCTGATCTCCGATTTCGCGTGGGTGTGCAGATCCGCACATCAGAAATCGCCATTTCTCCCCATGGTCTAGCTGTCGACCGCGACGAGCAAGGTCCGGGCGGCTGAACGTCCCCGTGGTCCCCTCGCTGGAGGCTCGCATGACCGACACCGTCCTTTCTCCGCGCTCGCCGTTGGCCGCGTGAACCGACTATGGGGCCCGACCACCCGCCGGTCGGGTCCCGCCTTTTCGACAGCTTTCCCCGGGGGCGCGCTCCGCGCGTGACCGCCCGCTCATCAGGAGCCACGCCATGCTTCTCGACCCGACCCAAACCAGCGACGCCCAGAACGCCGTCCTCAACGCCGTGCCGCCGATCGACGACGCGGCGGCGCGCCTGCTCCGCCATGTCCTGAAGGTCTGGGCGCGCGAGCAGGGCCTGCCGGAATCCGACGTGCCGAACCTGATCGAGGGCGTGCTGCACTATGCGACCACCGGGATCCTCGACGGTCGCTTCGGTCGAACCGGTGCGTAGTCTGAGGCTCTTCGTCGACGGGAGGCCCAGCCTCGCCCTGGCTCGCAGCAGCGTGGCCGGCGGCGCCGATGTGCTGGCCCGCCCGGCGATGGCGAGCGAAACCCTGCCCGCGCTGGAGACCCAGGCCTGGCGCCGCCTGTGCCTGATGGTCGCCGAAGGCCGCCGTCGCACCGCGCCGGCCGCCGACATCGCCCGCGTGACCTGGTTCTCGGATCAGGCGTTGCTGGACGCCTGGATCGAGTTCGCCGCGACGGCCGAGACGTGGGACTCGGCCGTGCGCGGCGACGCCCGGACCCTGGCGGAAGACATCGTCAGCTATGCCAAGGACGTCGCGCCCGAGCTCTATCGCCGCCTGGCGGCCCTGCTCGGTCCGCTGAAGACGCGGCCGCCCTCTCTCGAGGAAGCCAAGGCCTGCCAGGCGATCCTGGAGGCGCTGGCCCGCGCCGCCGAGGCGCGGGCCCGCCGCGCGGGCGCGCTGAGCGGCGCGATGCTCCCGTTGACCAAGGCCGCCGAGCGGTTGGGCAAGGCCTTCGCCCGGCGCGAACGCAACCCGGCTGTCCGGGTCGTGCTGCCGCATGTCCCAGGCATGTGCCTGGCTCATGACGACGACGGCTGGGCCTGCGCGAGCGACATGGCGACGTTCGACAAGCGCCAGTCCTGGATCCTGGAACCCAGCGGCGACGCCTACATGCTGATCAGCGCCGTCGATCCCGATCTGGTCCTGGTCGTCGACCAAGACGAAGACCTGATCCCGATGACGCGGACGCCACCGCCGTTCACCTTCGCGGACCGGGGGCCAAGGCCGCGCGTGATGCGCCGCGACCGGGCGCCGGCTAACGCCGCGCGGTTCTTCGTGTCGGTGTCGTCCGACCTCTATCTGCAGAACGTCAGCTACCAGACCCTGGCCCTGGAATGTCCGGGCGACGGCGGCTGGCGGCACGGCGCGCCGGTGGTCACCACGCTGAAGCGCGGCGGGGCCACGCAGCGCTGGGCGTTCGAGCCGCCGCTACGCTCGCGCCAGGAACTGATCTTCCACGACGTCATAGCCCCGGCGGCCTCGCTGGGCCTTGAGGTCGCCGGGCTGGCGCGGCTGCAGGACGACTGGATCGCGATCGCCGACGACCTGCGCGCGGGCGCGGTTCAAGTTCTGACCTGCGCCGAGCGCGACCAGCCGTTCGCCGCCGCCGGCTCGGTGGTCGACGTCCTGGACGGCTGGCGTCGCCTAGCGGCCGAGGCGCGCAACGCCTCGACCGATCTGGCGGGCTGAGGGAGGACCGGATGCTGGAAACCGTCCTGTCCGGCCTGTTCGACGGCTCGGGTCTCGAGGTCGCCCTTCGGATCGGCGCGATCGTGGCCGGCTTCGCCCTGGGCGTCCGTCTGCTGGCCGTGGGCGGACGCACGGCCGACGAGCACGACCGCATCCTGGTCGACGCCGTGCGCCGCCGGGACTCGGCTCACGAGTCCTGAGGCGCCGCCCCAAAGCGGCGAAAGCGCAGGATCACATCCACGCCTTCCGGGTGCTGGGCCAGGGCCTCCCGAACCATCAGCAACAGGGTCTCGGCCGAGACGTGCAGGTCGACGATCTGGGACGAGTCTTCGTAGACGATATGCGAGTGCGGCTCGGGCACGGTGTCGAAGATGAGGTCGGCGGTCGTGGTCGGCAGACGGCCGATCAGGCCATGGTCGGCGAGGGCCTCCAGATGCCGGGCCATGTCGCCGGCGGTCACCGCCAGACCCGCCTCGGCGGCCAATTCGGAAACCTCCGACAAGCCCAGATGGGTCTCCGGCGACTCTCGCAGCAGCGTCAACAGATGCGCCAGCACGCCCCGGCTGGGCAGGCCGGCGCGGCGCAGCTCTTCCTGAAACACGGCGTCCACGGCGTGTGGCATCCGGCCGTCCTCTCCTGGGCCTCCCTTGGCGGAGCGGACGCGGTCTTGTATCGCCGCGTCCTACTCACGGTTCAGACGGGCGCGACCGAAAGATCGCGCCCGCTATCGATCAAGCCAGGTCGAAGCGATCCGCGTTCATCACCTTGGTCCAGGCGGCCACGAAGGCGGCCACGAAGGTGATGTCGGACTCGGCATAGACCTCGGCCAGGGCCCGCAGCTGCGAGTTGGAGCCGAACACCAGGTCGACCCGGGTGGCGGTCCACTTCGGCGCGCCGGTCTTGCGATCACGGCCCTCGAACAGCGCCTCCTCCTCCGAGGTCGCGGTCCACACCACGCCCATGTCCAGCAGGTTGACGAAGAAGTCGTTGGTCAACGCGCCGGGGCGCTGGGTCAGGACCCCATGCTGCGACTGGTCGGTGTTGGCGTTCAACGCCCGCAGGCCGCCGACCAGGGCCGTCATCTCAGGCGCGGTCAGGGTCAGCAGCTGGGCGCGATCGACCAGCAACTCCTCGGCCGTCAGCGGCGAGTCGGTGTTCAGATAGTTGCGGAAGCCGTCGGCCTTGGGCTCCAGCACCGCGAACGAGGCGATGTCGGTCTGGTCCTGCGCGGCGTCGACCCGACCCGGAGCGAACGGGACCTCGACGTCGAAGCCGGCGTCCTTGGCGGCCTTTTCCACCGCCGCCGAGCCGGCGAGCACGATCAGATCGGCCAGAGAGACGGTATTGGCGAAGCCGCTCCGGATCTCCTCCAGCTTGGCCAGCACCGTGGTCAGCTGGGCCGGCTGGTTGACCGCCCAGTCCTTCTGCGGAGCCAGGCGGATGCGGGCGCCGTTAGCCCCGCCGCGCTTGTCCGAGCCGCGGAAGGTCGAGGCCGAGGCCCAGGCCGTGGCGACCAACTGCGGGACCGACAAGCCCGAGGCCAGCACCTTGGCCTTCAGCGCCGCGATGGCGGCGGCGCCGAGCGGCGGATGGCTGGGATCGGGCAGGGGATCCTGCCACAGCAGTTCTTCCTGCGGGACCAGCGGGCCGAGATAGCGGGCCTTGGGGCCCATGTCGCGGTGGGTCAGCTTGAACCAGGCGCGGGCGAAGGCGTCCTGGAACTGGTCCGGGTTCTCGTGGAAGCGTTTGGCGATCGGACCGTAGTTGGGATCCAGCCGCAGGGCGAGGTCCGTGGTCAGCATCATCGGCGGATGAGTCTTGGACGGGTCGTGGGCGTCGGGCGCCTTCGGGCCGGCGTCCGGATCCTTGGGCGTCCACTGGAAGGCGCCGGCGGGGCTCTTGGTCAGCTCCCATTCGTGGCCGAACAGGGTGTCGAAGAAGCCGTTGTCCCAGGCGATCGGATTGGGCGTCCAGGCGCCTTCCAGGCCGCTGGTGATGGCGTGGATCCCGACGCCGCTGCCGAAGCTGTTCTTCCAGCCCAGGCCCTGCTGGCTAAGACCGCCAGCCTCGGGCTCGACGCCCACCTGGGCCGCGTCGCCCGCGCCGTGCGCCTTGCCGAAAGTGTGGCCGCCGGCGATCAGGGCGACGGTCTCCTCGTCGTTCATGGCCATGCGCGCGAAGGTCTCGCGGATGTCGCGGGCGGCGGCCAGCGGGTCGGGCTTGCCGTTCGGGCCTTCGGGATTGACATAGATTAGGCCCATCTGGACGGCGGCCAGCGGCTTGTCGAGCTCGCGGTCGCCGGTGTAGCGCGCGTCGCCCAGCCAGGTGTCCTCGGCGCCCCAGTGGACGTCCTCTTCCGGCTCCCAGACGTCCTCGCGGCCGAAGCCGAAGCCGAAGGTCTTGAAGCCCATGGTCTCCATGCCGACGTCGGCGGCGAAGATCATCAGGTCGGCCCAGCTGATCTTGCCGCCGTACTTCTGCTTGATCGGCCACAGCAGGCGGCGGGCCTTGTCGAGATTGCCGTTGTCCGGCCAGCTGTTCAGCGGGGCGTAGCGCTGTTGGCCCGCCCCCGCGCCGCCGCGGCCGTCGCCGGTGCGGTAGGTGCCGGCGCTGTGCCAGGCCATCCGCACGAACAGCGGGCCGTAATGGCCGTAGTCGGCCGGCCACCAGTCCTGGCTGTCGGTCAGCAGGGCGACGATGTCCGCGCGCAGGGCCTCGATGTCGAGTGTCTTGACCTGGTCGGCGTAGCGAAAGCCGCTCGGCATCGGGTTCGACAGGGCCGAGTGCTGGTGCAGGATCTTCAGGTTCAGCTGGTTGGGCCACCAGTCACGGTTGGAGCGGCCTCCGAAACTGGTGTGGAACCGGACGCCATGCCGCAGCGGGCATTTGGTGGTCGGCTCGACGAGTTCGCTTCCATCCATGGGTCTTCTCCGGTTCTCGCGCTTGAACGCCGGCGGAGTTTGCCTC
This sequence comes from Caulobacter sp. 1776, assembly GCF_040545685.1. Classification (NCBI taxonomy): domain Bacteria; kingdom Pseudomonadati; phylum Pseudomonadota; class Alphaproteobacteria; order Caulobacterales; family Caulobacteraceae; genus Caulobacter; species Caulobacter sp. 1776. The sequence continues at coordinate 170,304 of NZ_JBEPMI010000001.1, read as the reverse complement.
CAACTTGACGATAAATAGAAGCAGCAAGCTTCAATGGCCGTGATAGGCTGAACCTATGAACCTTCGTGATCTCCGCTATCTGCTGGCCTTGGCCGAACACGAGCATTTCGGGCGGGCCGCCAAGGCCTGCGGCGTCAGCCAGCCCACCCTGTCGGTGCAGATCCGCAAGCTGGAGGATCTGATGGGCGTCGCCTTGTTCGAGCGGAGCAGCAAGACCGCCGCCCCGACCAGCGCCTGCCTGCAACTGATCGACCACGCCCGCGCGGCGGTGACCTCGGCCGAGGCCCTCCTGTCGGCGGCCCGCGCCATGCGCGACCCGCTGGCGGGACGCTTCCGGCTGGGCATCATCCCGACCCTGGCGCCGTACCTGCTGCCGCTGGTGTTCGCGCCGCTGCGCGAGGCCCTGCCGGCCTTGGAGCTGGAGCCCTGGGAGGACCAGACCGTCGCGCTGCTGGAGCGCCTGCGCGCCCACGAACTGGACGCCGCCCTGCTGGCCACCGAGACGCCGGGCCCGGATCTCGTCAGCCGGCCGTTGTTCGCCGAGCCGTTCCTGGCCGCCCTGCCGCCCGAGCATCCGCTGGCGGACCGTGCGGTGATCGCCGAGGCGGACCTGGCGTCGGACATCCTGGTGCTGTCGGACGGCCACTGCCTGCGCGACCAGACGATCGAGGCCTGCGGGACCGAGGCGGCGGCCAGCGGCGCGCTGCGGGCCGCCAGCCTGCCGACCCTGCTGAACATGGTGGCCGCCGGCTACGGCACGACCCTGATCCCCGGTCTGGCGGCCGGGGCGGCGCAGGACGCCGGCATCGTGCTGCGGCCGCTCGCCGCTCGGGCGGGTCGGACGGTGCGCATCGCCTGGCGCGCCCACTTCCCCCGCGCGCCGGTGGTCGAAGCGGTCGGCGAGGTGATCGCCACGCGCCTGCGCGGCTTCGCCGAGGGCGCGGCGACGGGGACGGTATAGGAATTCCGTTGCCGCGCTGTAAGGTTGAGTCGATGATGCGGCTCGAGGATCGGGGCGCGGGCTTCAAGGACGGGCGTGAGGGTATCTGACAAAGCGTCCGGCGGCGCGGTCGAGCAGGCGCACCAGCGCCTGGCGCACGACGCCAGCTTTCAGTTCGACCGCGCGATGGTCGTCCCGCCCAAGACCCCCGACTGGCTGATCTGGCTGGGCAAGGCGCTGCGGGTCGTGGCTCCCTTTCTAAAGTATGTGTTCTGGGCCGGGCTGGCGATCCTGGCCCTGCTGATCCTCTACGCCATCGCCCGCGAGATCCTGCGGCTGCGCAGGCCCGCCGCCCGGCCCGAGGGGCCGCGCCTGACCGCCGATCCGCCCTGGCGGCCGGACGCCGGCGAGGCTCGCGACCTGCTGGCCGCCGCCGATCGGCTGGCGGGCGAAGGACTGTTCCTGGAGGCCGCCCACCTGCTGTTGTTGCGCAGCGTCGAGGACATCCAGAAGCATCGGCCCAGGGCCCTGCGCGTCTCGCTGACCGCGCGCGAGATCGCCGTGCTGCCGGCCCTGCCCGAGGCCGCGCGGCCCGGCTTTGCCAGCATCGCCCGCGTCGTCGAGCGCGGCCTGTTCGGCGGCCGGCCAGTCGATGGCGACGACTTCGCCGCCTGCCGCGCCGCCTACGAGGCCTTCGCCCTGCCGGAGGGCTGGGGCCGATGAGCGCCAAGTCCGGGGGAAATGGCGGCTTCTCGCCGATGACCATGGTCGTGCTGGTGCTGGTCGGAGTGATCAGCATCGCGGGCCTGGGCGTGTTGTCGGCCTATGCGCCGGAGCTGAAGAAGGGCGACGACGGCGGGCCGCACGCCCTGTCGCGCTCGTCGGTCGGCTACGCGGCCCTGGTGCGCCTGCTGCAGGGGGCGGGCGAGCCGGTGCTGACCAGTCGGGGAAACCTGCCGACGGCCGCCGAGGGCGGCTTGATCGTGCTGACTCCGGCCGTCGGTCTGTCGCCGGCCGATCTCGGCGCGTTCGACGACAACGGCCCGGTGCTGGTCGTGCTGCCCAAGTGGCGGGCCGTTCCCGATCCGCGCCATCGCGGCTGGGTCAGGACCCTCGACGTCGAGGCCGAGCAGGGGGCCTTGAGCGTCTTGCCGGAGGCGCTGCGCAAGGGCCTGGTCCTAAAGACCGGCGCCGGCGAGCACGCGGTGCGGCTGTCGCGGCCCACCGGCCAGGCGATGGGTGGCCGGGTGCGGATCCGGTCGCCACGCACCCTGGCCGGTCCCGGCTGGACGCCGGTGCTGCTGAACGAGACGGGCCAGCCGGTGCTGGTCATGCACGCCAAGACCCAGACCTACGTCTTGGCCGATCCGGACTTCCTGAACACCCAGGGCCTGAAAACCCTGGACGGCGCCCGAACCGCCGTGGCGATCCTGGGCCTGATCCGCGCGCCGGACACGCCGGTGATCTTCGACCTCACTTTGCACGGCTTCAAGCGCACCCGCAGCCTGATCCGCCTGGCCGTGGAGCCGCCGCTGCTGGGCGCGACCCTGGTGCTGGTCGCCCTGGGCCTCCTGGCCGGCGGTCAGGCGGCGGTGCGCTTCGGCCCCGCCCGGCCGACCCGCCGGGCCGTGGCCCTGGGCAAGACCGCCCTGGCCGACAACACCGCCGGCCTGATCCGCCTGGCCCGGCGCGAGCATCGCATGGCCCCGCTCTATGCCGGCCTGATCCGGACCTCGGCGGCGCGGGCGATCGGCGCGCCGCGCGGGCTGGAGGGCCAGGCCCTCGACGACTTCCTCGACCGCGCCAGCACGACCGTCGGCGCGGCCCATACCTATTCGGCGCTCGCCGACCGCGCGCGGGACGCCAGCGCGTCCGACCTGATGCGGGTGGCGCGCGACCTTCATGCTTGGAAACAGGAGCTGATCCGTGGACGCCCATAAAGTCGACGTCGCCGAGGTGGGGGCGCTGGCCGCCAGGATCCGCGCCGAGATTGGCAAGGCCGTGATCGGCCAGGACGAGGCGGTCAACCTCTTGCTGGTCGCCCTGTTCGCCGGCGGCCACGTGCTGCTGGAAGGCCCGCCCGGCACCGCCAAGACACTGCTTGCCCAGAGCTTCGCGCGTAGCGTCGCCCTGGACTACGGCCGCATCCAGTTCACGCCGGACCTGATGCCCGGCGACGTGATCGGGGCCAACCTGTTCAACTTCCAGACCTCGACCTTCACCCTGACGCGCGGGCCGGTGTTCTGCGAGCTGCTGCTGGCCGACGAGATCAACCGCACGCCGCCCAAGACCCAAGCCGCCCTGCTGGAGGCCATGCAGGAGCGCCACGTCACCATCGATGGGATCTCGCACCCGCTGAGCCCGCGCTTCACCGTGGTGGCGACCCAGAACCCGATCGAGCAGCAGGGCACCTATCCGCTGCCCGAGGCCCAGCTGGACCGCTTCCTGTTCAAGCACGTGCTGGACTATCCGACCCCGGAGCAGGAGCGGGCGATCATCGTCGGCCACGGCGCGCGCTCGGGCCAGATGGACCCGGCGGCGTTCGGCGTCACGGCGGTGCTGGAGCGGGCGGCGATCGACGCGGCGGTCGCGACCGTCGCCCAGGTGCGGCTGACCGACGAGGTGGTCGGCTACATCGTCGACCTGGTCAGGGCCACGCGCGAATCCACCGACATCGAGACCGGCGCCTCGCCGCGCGCCGGGGCCATGCTGGCGGTCGCCGCCCGCGCCGCCGCCGCGCTTGACGGCCGCGACTATGTCGTGCCGGACGACGTCAAGAGCTTGGCCATTCCGGCGCTGCGCCACCGGCTGGTGCTGTCGGCCGCCGCCGAGATCGAGGGCCGCAAGGTCGATCTGGTTCTCAAGGGCCTGGTCGAGCGGGTGGCGGCGCCCCGGTGATCTATCCCACGCGCCGCGCGGTGCTCGCCGCCGCCGCCGGCCTGCCGGTGGCGCTAATCGTCGGCGTGCTGACGCCGGCCGGCTGGCTGGCGGGGCCGGCCTGGATCGCGGCGGTCGCCTTGGCCCTGGCCCTGGACGCCCTGTCCGGCGGCTCGCGCGGCAAGCTGAGCCTGGACGCGCCCGAGCGGCCGTTCCTCTCGGTGGCGCGGACGGCGGAGGCGGGGTTCACCGCGCGCTTCGCCGGCCGCGCGCCGGCGCGGGCCGAGGCGGCGCTGGAGGCCGATCCGCGTCTGGGCCTGGCCTCGCCGTTCGCCCGGGGCGAGGTCGAGGACGGCGCGGCGACCTTCGGCTTCCCCCTGACGCCTGAGCGGCGCGGGGACGGCCGGCTGAGCCGGCTGTGGGTCCGCTGGACCGGGCCGCTGGGGCTGGCCTGGAAGCAGAAGGTCTTCGCGCTCGACCTCGACGCCTCGGTCGGGACCGACGTGCGCGGCGTGCGCGAGGAAGCCGTGAAGATGCTGGCCCGCGACGCCCTGATCGGCGCTAAGTCGCAGGTCGATCGCGGCGAGGGCTCGGAGTTCGAGTCCCTGGGCGAGTTCCGGCCCGGCATGGACCGCCGCGCCATCGACTGGAAGCAGTCGGCCCGCCACGCCCACCTGCTGGCCAAGGAGTTCCGCACCGAGCGCAACCACCACGTGGTCCTGGCCATGGACTGTGGCCGGGCCATGTGCGAGCCGGTCGGCGGGGCGCCGCGCATCGACCGGGCCATCAATGCCGGCCTGCTGCTGGCCTATGCCTGCCTGCGCTCCGGCGACCGCGCCGGCTTCTTCGCATTCGACTCCGCGCCGCGCCTGCTGACCGGCGTGGTCGGCGGCGCCGACGCCTTCCGCCAGCTGCAGCACGCGGCGGGCAGGATCGACTACTCGACCGAGGAGACCAACTACACCCTGGCCCTGACCACCCTGGCCACCAAGCTGGGGCGGCGCTCGCTGGTGGTGGTTTTCACCGACTTCACGGACCCGACGGCCGCCGAGCTGATGATCGAGGCTTCGGCGCGGTTGATGAAGCGGCATCTCGTGCTGTTCGTGATCATGCAGGACGAGGAGCTGGAGGACATGGTCGCCGCCGAGCCGGCCGCGCCGGCCGACGTCTCGCGCGCCGTGGTCGCCGCCGGCCTGCTGCGCGAGCGCGACACGGTGGTGGCCCGCCTGCGCCGCCTGGGCGCGCACATCGTCGAGGCCCCGGCGGCCCGGATCGGCCCGGCCCTGATCAACGCCTATGTCGACCTCAAGCGGAGGGAGCTGCTGTGATCGACCTCAAGATCGACCCGCGCTTGAAAAGCCAGCGCTTCCGCCAGGCGCGCGAGGAGGACTGGCGGCGGCTGGAACGGCTGATCGGCAAGGTCGAGAAGGGCGGAGTCGCTGACCTGTCCGACGAGGACATCCTGGCCGCGCCGGTGCTGTACCGCTCGGCCCTGTCGGCCCTGTCGGTGGCCCGCGCCACCTCGCTGGACCGGGGTTTGATCGACTATCTGGAGACCCTCTGCGCGCGGGCCTATTTTTTCGTCTACGGCTCGCGCGAGACGCTGCGCGGACAGCTGGCCGGCTTCTTCCGCCAGGCCTGGCCCGAGGCGGTCAGGGGGCTGTGGCGCGAGACCCTGGCCAGCTTCGCCCTGATGGCCGCCGGCGCCCTGATCGCCGCTTGGCTGGTGAGCCACGAGAGCGACTGGTATTACGCCTTCATGCCGAAGGCGATGGCCGGCGGGCGCGACCCGGCCGCCTCGACCCAGGCCCTGCGCGACACCCTGTTCAGCGGCGGCAAGGACGGGCTGTCGTTCTTCGCGACCTTTCTGTTCACCCACAACGCCCAGATCGCCATCCTGGCCTTCGCGCTGGGCTTCGCCCTATGCCTGCCGACGGCGGCCCTGGTGCTCTACAACGGCGCGACCTTGGGCGCGTTCTTCACCCTGTTCGCCAGCCGAGGCCTGGGCGTCGAGGCCGGCGGCTGGCTGCTGATCCACGGGGTCACCGAGCTGTTCGCGGTGATCCTGAGCGGGGCGGCGGGCCTGCGGATCGGCTGGGCGGTGGCGTTTCCGGGCGAGGCGCGGCGGCTGGACGCCATCGCCCAGGCCGGACGCCAAGCGGCCACGGTCATGGGCGGGGTGGTGGTCATGCTGTTCCTGGCCGGCCTGTTGGAGGGCTTTGGTCGCCAGCTGATCACCCTGACCCCGGCGCGCTACGCGGTGGCGGCCGCCACGGCGGTCATGTGGGGCGCATATTTCTACGGAAGCCATTTCGTCGGGACACGCGGAGCGCGCCACGATGGCTAAGGCCGCCGCCGTTCCGCCCGACGCGAAGATGACCCGCGCTTTCGTCACGCCCGAAGGCGTCGACCTGCGGCTGGAGCTGGGCGACGCGGGCCAGCGCGCGGGCGCCTTCCTGCTGGACGCGGTGTTCATCGTCGGCGCGCTGCTGGCCGTCTCGCTGGCGGTGCTGCTGCTGGGCCTGGGCGCACTGGGGGCCATGGGCCTGAAGGGCGCGGAGATCATGGCGGTGATCTGGCTGCTGGGCTTCTTCCTGCTGCGCAACTTCTACTTCGTCGGCTTCGAGCTGTCGGCCGCCGCCGCGACGCCCGGCAAGCGGATCATGGGCCTGCGGGTCGCCGCCCGCGATGGCGGCCGGCTGCGGCCCGGCGCGATCTTCGCCCGCAACGCCATGCGCGAGCTGGAGGTTTTCCTGCCGATCAGCATCCTGTTCGCCCCGACCGGCGACGGCGGGGTCGAGAGCTGGATGTACCTGCTGGGCTTCGCCTGGGCGGCGATCTTCGCGCTGTTCCCGCTGTTCAACGCCGACCGGCTGCGGGTCGGCGACCTGGTCGGCGGCACTTGGGTGGTGCGTACGCCCAAGCGGACCCTGACCCGCGACATGGCCGACGAAGGCGCCCAGCGCCTGACCCGCTATGCGTTCAGCGTCGAGCAGATGGACGCCTACGGGGCCAAGGAACTGCACGTGCTGGAGGACGTCCTGCGCCAGCGCGACCGCCGCACCGTGCGGGCCGTGGCCGAGCGCATCGCCGGCAAGATCGGCTGGGCCCGGGCGGCGGACGAGGACGACTACGACTTCCTCAGCGCTTACTACGCGGCCCTGCGCAAGCGGCTGGAGGCGCGGCTGCTGATGGGCGTGCGCCGCCGCGACAAGCACGACGTCTAGCGACCGCCCTCAGTCGAAGACGGCCGCCATCTGCTCGGGCGGGACGCCTTCCTTGGTGGTGCGCAGCTCGTAGTAGATCGAGGCCACGCCCGCCGCGACCAGAACGCCCTGAGCGCCGTTGACCAGCGCCGACAGGAAGGTCGAGATCAGGACCATGGGCGTGACGACGTCCAGGGCGCCGCTCGGCGTCGCGCCGCGCAGCGTGCTGAAGCCCGCTGCGGCGCTGACGCCGCCGATCACCGCCCCGACGATCATGCTGAGAACCATGTAGACCAGGAACAGCCCGACGATGGACCAGCGGTGGCCCCGGGTGAGGTCGCGACTGCGTTGCAGGCTCTCGAAGATCCCGCGCTTCTCGACGATGAGGCTGGGGGTCGTGACGGACCACATCACGCTGAGGATGACGCCGGGCACGACGAGCAGCAGCAGGCCGATCATCACGCCCAACCCTTGGATGATCCCCAGTCCCAGCAGCGGAAGCGCGAAGCGTAGCGCCACGCTCAGAGAATCGCCGAATCCCACCGCGCGACCGTTCATGCGGGCGATGACGGTGTGGACCACCAACGCCTGCAGGATCAGACTGCCGAAGGTCGCGACGATCGTTCCGGCCACGAGGCCGACGGAGAAGAAATCGCCAGCCAGCCGCGACTTCAGGCTGACGACCGTGCCGACGAAGATGGGCGTGGAGACCAGGACCAGGGCGCTCAAGGCGAACAGCCCGAGGTTCTGACCCACGACCTTGAAGGTCCGTTGCACCACGCGGCCGAAATCGAACGAGCCGCCGACGGCGTCCAAGGTCGTCATTTGTGTCCACTCACCCCAGGATTGAGGCGAGCTTAGAGGGCCGCCTGTCGAGCCGCAACGGGCTTCAGCCTTTCTTCTTGCGCGAGGCGCCGATCTCTTCGGCGGTCAGCTTGCGCACCGCGGTCACCGGATAGCGGCGCAGGCCGACGATGTCGCCGGGCACCACGATCTCGGCGTCGTATCCCTCGCAGACCCAGGACCGTCCGCGCGAGTCGATGCCGATGCGCAGCGACCAGTCGATGTCGGGCGACGGCGCGAACAGGGTCAGGCGGTAGACGTTTTTCGGGGTGATGGTGACGTCGACGGTCTGGTCGTCAATGACCGTGAAGCCGTTGACGTCCTCGGTCCGGAAACAGGACCGTTCGGGCTTCGGCGCGCCGGCCGCCGGGGCGGGTCCGGCGACGAGCAGGGCGCAAAGCGCGGCGGATCCGATCAGGAAACGCATGTCAGTTCTCTCCAGTTGGCGCCCGCCAGCGGCATCCTCGCGCTGGGGCGACGAAGCCGCAAGGGACCTCTTGGAACTCGAAGTCGGATCCCTACCTTCAAGGCGCTCGCGGATGGCGAGCGGCCACTTGGAATGGAGAGCACTATGCGTAGCGTGTTCGTAGTCTCCCCCTTCGATGGGGGCTGGTGTCTAAAGATCGCCGACACCGGAGAAGTCCTGTTCTTCGACACCGGAGGCCAGGCCGAGCGCCGGGCGCGGGCCATGGCCGAGGAGGCCCGGAGCCTAGGCCGCCCCGCCGAGGTCTGGGTGCACGACCGCGCCGGCCGGCTGGTCGGTCGCTGGGTCGACGATCACTATGTCATCGAGCAGGCGGTCGAGGCCGCCTAGGGCCCTCGCGAGGGCGGGACATCGACGGTCTCGCCTTCCAGGGCGGTGGCGCGCATCGAGGGCCGCTGGGCGAAGGCGTCGTACCAGGCGGTCAGGCGCGGGCAGGTGGCGCGGAAGTCGTGAATGTCCCGGAACTCCAGCCAGCTCAGCGCCGTGGCGGCGGCGACCTCGGCCAGGCCGGGCGTCTCGCGGGGCGTGAAGCGCGCCTCCAGAAAGGCGCAGCCGGCCGCGACCTTGGCCAGATGGCCCTCGGCCAGCGGCGGATAGCGCAGCGCGGGCGGACGGCGGATGGTCTCCCAGCGCACCAGGATCCCGGCCTCGGACAGGCCGTCGGCCACGGCTTGCAGCCGCAGGGCGGCGATGCGCTCGGCCGGGTCGGTCGGGATCAGCGGCGGGCCGGCGCGCAGGCCGTCCAGGTACTGGCAGATCACGCCGGAATCGAAGATCGCCTCCCCGGCGTCGGTGATCAGCACCGGCACCTTGCCCAGCGGGTTGAGCGCGAAGACCTCGTCGTTGCGGGCCGTGGGGCTGGTCTCGTGGTGGACGACCTCGATACGGTCGGCGAGGCCCGCCTCGTGGGCGAAGACCAGGGCCTTGCGGGCGAACGGCGAGTGGGTCTGGTAGAGGAGCTTCACGACAGGGGTCCTTCGGTCAGGAAGATCAGGGGCCGGGCCTCGGCCCGAGGGGCGGCGGCCAGATAGGCGGCGAAGCCGGCCGCGCCCGACGGCGTGGTGGCCAGGCCGGCGAAGGCCAGGTGATCGGCGGCGGTGCGGGCGGCGGCGTCGCTGACGCTGGCGTAGTCGACGTCGCAGCTGGCCAGGATCGCGTGGGCCAGGGTCGATGGGGCCTTGCAGTCCAGCCGGCCCATCACCGAGTCCGGGCCCTCGACCCGCGTCGGCCGGCCAGCGCGGGCGCTGGCGGCCAGGCACGGGGCGGCGTCGGGCTCGACGACGACGATGCGCGGCTGCTGGCGCCAGGTGGCGCGGATCATGTGGGCGATGGCGCCGGCCAACCCGCCGACCCCCGCCTGCAGATAGACCTCGGTCGGCCAGCGGCCCGAGACCTCGAACACCGCCCGCAGTTCCTCGGCGATGATCGTATAGCCCTCCATGACCAGGGCCGGCGGCCGGACGTGGTCGTGGTCGGCGGTGTCGGACAGCAGGATCGCGCCGGTCGCCGCCGCATCGGCTTGGGCGTCCAGAAGACTGTCGTCATAGCGGCCGTCGCTGATCACCACCTCGGCCCCCGCCCCCGCCAGGCGCTCGACGAACACCGAGGGCGTCGCGCGGGAGAGGTGGATCCGGGCCTTGGCCCCGAACAGCCGCGCCCCCGTGGCCACCGCGAAGCCGTGGTTGCCGGCGCTGGCGCAGACGAAGGTGGGAGTGGCGTTCGGATCCTCGCGGCGGATCTCGGCCAGCAGCACCGCCACGGCGTGGATGCCGCCCACGGCCTTGAAGGCTCCCAGCCCCATCCGGTCGCGCTCGTCCTTGACCAGCACGGCGGGGCCCGTCGGCTGGACCAGTGTACGCAGCGGCGTGGCGGCGAAGCCGGGCAGGCCGCCAAGGGTCCGCAGCGGCGCGCGGGGATCGGGGCGGAAGGTCTGGGTGTCGATCATGCCGCAAGGCTAGCGAAGATCGATGCGCTGTTTATCTCGCTCGCTACGACTTGATCGACTAAGTTTCCCGAAATCGAACTTCAATGTGAGTGAAACCGATCATGGCTGTCTCGACGCTGGACCAGGCCGACCGCATCCTGCTGGACCAGCTGCAGCGGGACGCCACCCAGGGCATCGACGCCCTGGCCCACGCCTGCGGCCTGTCGGTCGCCTCGGTGCAGCGGCGATTGAGGCGGCTGCGCGCGGCGGGCGTGATCGAGCGCGAGGCGGCGGTGCTGGACCCGGCGGCCTTGGGCTATCCCATGACCTTCGTGATCATGGTCGAGCTGGAGCGGGAGCGGCGCGAGCAGCTGGCCGCCTTCCGCGCCGCGATCCGTGACGAGCCGCAGGTGCAGCAGGCCTATTACGTGACCGGCGAGAGCGACTTCGCCCTGGTCTGCCTGGCCAGGGACATGGCCGACTTCGAGGCCCTGACCCACCGGCTGTTCTTCGAGAACGGCAATGTTCGGCGCTTTCGGACCTCGGTGGTGATGGAGCGGACCAAGGTCGGCCTGACCGCGCCGGTGGACGTGGAGACCTAGCCGCCCGCGATCAGAGGGTCCTCAGGAACCGGTTGGCGAAGAACAGACCCACGAGGCCCAGGCCGCAGGCGACATAGGCGCCGCCCGCCAGGAACTGGCCCCACGCGATGTCCAGCTTGGCGAACGACTTCACCAGCAGCAGCGAGATGCTGCCGATATAGCCGAACGAGTCGGCCACGTAGATCAGGAACCCGGCCGTCCCGACCCTGCCGGTGGCGGCGATCATCCGGTCGAACAGCATGGCGTTGAACGGCGTGTAGCCCATGTAGAGCCCGGCCCCGGCCAGCACCATCCACCAGACCGGCGGCAGCACATGCAGCTGGTAGGCCAGGGTGGAGACGCCGAGCAGCGCAAAGCCCAGGGCCACGAAGCCAATGTTGAAGGCGACGGCCTTGCGGTTGTCCTTGACCCCCATCAGGGCGGCTAGGCCGACCAGCACGATGGCCGCCACCGGCAGCTCCGACAGGGTGAAGATCGAGGCGGCGTTCTTGAAGCCCAGCTCGGTCCAGATCTCGGCCGAGAAGTTGTCGCGGAAGTCGCGCAGGGCGGTCAGGATCACATAGACGGCGATCAGCAGGATCAGGGCCGGGGCGTGGGCGGCGAACAGGGCTGCGCGGTCCTTCGCGCTCATCGGCGCGCGGCGCACCCGCTCGGCCTCGTCTTGTGGCGTGGGCGGCGGCAGCTGGGCCAGGGCGATCACGGCGACCAGCATCAGCGGCGCGAAGATCAGGCCCGACACGAAGGGCATCCAGCGCTCGTCGACATGGGCCAGTAGCAGCATCTTGCCGACCGACTTGGCGACGCCCGACGACAGGATGAAGCTGGCGCACAGCATGGCCCCCAGCACCTCGGTCAGGCGGCGGCCTTCCAGGAAGCCGAACACCAGGCCCCAGATCATCCCCAGGCACAGACCGTTCAGGTACATGGCCATCGGGCCGATCACGGTGGGCAGGACGCCGAACAGCAGCAGCGCCATCTCCGCCCCGAAGATCAGCGTCAGGATCATCATCGCCCGCCGGCCGGGCTGCATCTCGGAGATCACCTTGACCCCGATGAACTTGGCCGTGGCGTAGCCGGCGACCTGGGCGATCACCAGGGCGATCTTGAAGTCGACGGCGAACGGCCAACCGTCCGGATGGGCGAAGGCGGCGGCCGTGAACGGCTTGCGATAGCCGAACATGGCGAAATAGACGGCGAACGAGGACAGGCCCCCGTAGAGCGCGAACAGCCAGGGCGGGGCCGTGGTCAGGAATCGGGTGACCGGGCTCTTCGGAGCGGCTGCGTCCATGCTGGTTTCGTCTTCCGTCCCGTTGCCAGCCTCCAGCTAGCCCGCTTCGTTCGGCGGGGGCAATCGGAACCGGGATCAGGCGACGGCCGCGCCGCCGCCTGACAGGTTTCAGAGCCGTCTTAGTTGATCGCGAACTTGATCGGGATGCGGACCTTGCCGCCCGCGGTCGGCTTGCCGTCCAGGGTGGCGGGCTTCATCTGGAAGATGGGAGCCAGCTGCAACGCCGCTTGGCCGAAGCCAGCCTGTTCCGGGCCCTCCCGCAGCACGGAGCAGCCGCTCAGGCGGCCCTCGACGGTCACGCCACAATCCAGAACCGCCATGCCCTCGAGCTTGGCCTTGGCCGCCTCGGCAGGATAGTAGCGCGCCATGTCCTGACCGGTCGGCTTCGCGGCCCAGTCCGGGGCGATCACATAGCCGGCGGGCGCGGGATTGGCGGCCCAGACCGCGCCGGCGCCGGCCAGGCCGATGGCGCCGACCAGAACCAGGCCGACCCTGCGCCGCAAGGGCGTCGTGGAGACAGGTTTCAGCATCATCAATCGCTCCTTCAGGGGATGGACGCCGGTCGCCGGCCAGTGGCAGCCGAACGGCGCGGAAAAAGGGGTCAGGGCGGCGCCGAGCAGGAGCTCGGCATAGAGGCGCTGGTCGTCGGGGCGGCGCGCCAGCACGGCGGCGTCGCAGGCGATTTCCTGGTCGATGCGCAGTCGGCGAGCGCCGATGTGGACCAGCGGGTTGAACCAGGCCAGGCACCGCAGGACGACGACCAACCCATTGATCGCCGCATCGCCGCGCCGCAGGTGGACGGTCTCGTGCGCCAGCACCAGGCCGCGCGCAGGGCCGGGGAAACGCTCGTCGAAATCGGCCGGCACGACGATCCGGGGCCGCAGGGCGCCCAGCAGCATCGGGCCCGCGCCGCGATGCTGGCCGCGCAGCACTCTCGGGTCGTCCGTCGAGGGCGTCAGCCGGCCCAGCGAACGGACGAACCGGGCCTGGCGCGAAGCGAAGCCGCCGGCCGCGACGAGGACGCCGATCGCCCACAGGGCCACGAGCGCCGTCGCCAGGTCCGGGGTCCGCTTGAGCGATGCGGCGATATGGGGCCCGCTCGCGACCAGTCGCACCAGGGGCGCGACACTCGCGGGCGGCGCATAGGCGGGCAGCACGCTGGCCGCCAGGCACAGGGGCGCGGCCAGCCACAGGGCATAGGCCGCCAGCGGGCCGAACGTCCGCCGCACCGGGCGGCGCAGGCACAGGATCAGGACGATCGCGCCGGCCAGGGCCAGTTCACCGCGCGCCAGGATCGGCAGGATCGCCGCGCTCATTTGCCCATCTTCTCGATCAGGGCCTTCAGCTCGGCGATGTCCTCGTCGCTGAGCGTCTCGGTCTCGGAGAAGTGGGTGACCAGCGGCGCCAGGCGGCCGCCGAACAGGCGGTCCAGCAGGCCTTGGCTCTCGGTCCCGACATAGGCCTGGCGCGAAACCAGCGGCGAATAGAGATAGCGACGGCCATCGGCCTGGGCGGCGACGGCCTTCTTCTTGACGAGGCGGCTGATCAGCACCTTGACCGTGCCCTCGGTCCAGCCCTGCGGCGCGCCGACCTCGGCGATGATCGCCTCCGAGGTCAAAGGGCTGCGCCGCCACAGCGCCTCCATCACCACGCTTTCCGCCGAACTGATCTTCATGGCCGCCTCTCGATGACAAGTGTCAACGAGTCGACGTTGACACTTGTCATCGGTGTGGTCAACCGGCGTTCGCCGAGAAGCGCCAGCGACACAAGGCGGTGGGCCGGGTCGGCGAGGCGAGCCCCCGCGGGCCTATTTGACCGTGACGACGACCTTGCCCCGGGCGCGCCCGGAGTCGAGATAGGCCATGGCTTCGTTCAGCGCGTCGAAGCGGAAGGTGCGGTCGATCACCGGCTTGATGGCCCCCGCCTCGATCAGCGCGGTGATCTGGTCGAGCTGACGCCCGTCGGCGCGCATGAACAGGAAGGCGTAGCTTACGCGCGCCGCCTTGGCCTTCGCGCGTATGCCGCGGCTCAGCAAGCCCATGACCAGGCGCAGGACGCCGTCGAGCCCAGCCTCCTTGGCGAACCGCGGATCGGGCGGACCCGAGATCGAGATCAGCTTGCCGCCGGGCTTGAGGACGCCGAGCGACTTTTCGAGCGTCTGGCCATCGAGGCTGTTGAGGGCGACATCGTAGCCGGACAGCACCTTCTCGAAAGCCTCGCGCTTGTAGTCGACCGCGACGTCGGCCCCCAGGCTCTTGACCAGCCCGAGATTGGCCGTGCTCGTGGTGGTGGCGACCGTGGCGCCGAGGTGCTTGGCCAATTGAATGGCGAAGGTCCCGACGCCCCCCGAGCCGGCGTGGATCAGGACCTTCTGGCCCTTCTGGAGCTGAGCGCGCTCGACCAGCGTCTGCCACGCGGTCAGGCCGATCAGCGGGATTGAAGCCGCCTCCGCCATGCTGAGAGTCTTGGGCTTCAGCGCCGCGTCCGCCTGGTCGATGGCGATGAACTCGGCGAACGTTCCGATGCGGCCGTCGCGCGGGCGGGCATAGATCTCGTCGCCCACCTTGAAGGCGTGAACCTTGGACCCGACGCGCACGACGGTCCCGGCCACATCGTGGCCCAGGATGAACGGCGGGCGATAGGGCAGGATCGGCTTGAACGCGCCGTCGCGGATCTTGGAATCGAGAACATTGAGCGCGGCCGCATGCACCTCGACGAGCACGTCGTTGTCGCCGGGTTCGGGCAGGGGCGCATCGCCCAGCCGCAAGGCGCCCTTCTTGCCGTATCGATCGAGAAAATAGGCTTTCATGGCGGTCCGTTTCTCCAGCCCCGTCCACGGGTGCGGTCGGCGCGAGGTCTCGGCGCGCACAACCGTCGCCGATATTCATGATGATTATCATGATTGTTGCCAAATATGATCGCCATCATGTAAGTGTCAACAGGGCGTACGGAGGTTTTTTGGATGAAGGTCAGCCGCGATCAGATGCAGGCCAACCGCGTCCGGATCCTGGAGTCCGCCAGCCGGCTGTTCCGCGAGAAAGGTTTCGAGGCGGTCAGCGTGGCCGAGGTCATGAAGGCCGCCGGTCTCACGCACGGCGGCTTCTACGGTCATTTCGAGTCGAAGGACGACCTGATCGCCCAGGCGGTCGCGCATATCTTCGCCGCCTCGGAAGGCGGTGGGCCGGGCGGGCTGGCGGCCTATCTGGACGCCTATCTCTCTCCCGAGCACCGCGACGGCGTGGGAGCGGGGTGCCCGACGGCGGCGCTGGTTTCGGACATCCGCCGCCAGACGCCCGCGGCGCGGGCGGCGATGGCGGAGGGCTTCAAGTCCCAGATCGACCACGTTGCCGCGGCGCTGGGCGACACGGGCGGCGATTCACGGCGGCGGGCCATCGGAACCTGGGCGTCCATGGTCGGCGCCGTGGTCCTGGCCAGGGCCATCGAGGATCCTGGGCTGGCCAAGGAAATTCTCGATGAGACGCGGGCCTGGATCGACGACGGGACGCGCCCAAACAAAAACGCCCCCCGCTGAGCGGGGGGCGTCTTGGTGTTCGTCGATCGAGGAACCGCTTAGGCGGCCTTGACCAGCGACTTGGTCAGGATGCCGATGGCGGCTTCGCGGTCGATGCGCTCGATGGCGGCGACTTCGCGGGCCATGCGGTCTAGGGCCGATTCATACAGCTGGCGTTCCGAATAGGACTGTTCCGGCTGGTTCTCGGCGCGGTGCAGGTCGCGGACCACCTCGGCGATCGAGATCAGGTCGCCCGAGTTGATCTTGGCTTCGTATTCCTGGGCGCGGCGCGACCACATGGTGCGCTTCACGCGGGCGCGGCCCTTCAGGGTGGTGAGGGCCTGGTTGACGACATTGCCTTCCGCCAGCGGGCGCAGACCGGCCGTCTTGGCCTTCTTGGTCGGGACGCGGAGCGTCATTTTTTCATGGTCGAAGGTGATGACGTAGACTTCGAGCGACATTCCGGCCACTTCCTGGGTCTCGACCGCTTGAATGGTGCCAACGCCGTGCGCGGGGTAAACGACGTGGTCGCTGACCGAGAATTCCAGACCGCTCTTGCTCATGTTCGTCCTCATCAATGCGGACCCGCCAGGTCCGAACACAGTCTTAACTTCCAAGCCAAAGGCGACAGGTTCCCGCTCCGCCGAATACTGAGTGCGGGGCCAAGCCTGTCAGGATTTGGAATAGACCTCTAAGACACCCTTCGCCTTCGATCGGGCGAGCCGGTTCAAATTGGCTTTCTTGAAACGGCTTCTTCGACAAGACGGACCGTCGCGAAGAGCCGCAACCGTCACGTCGGCAGCGACAATAGCATAAAATTCAGCCCTATGAAAGGGTTGCGTCCCGGTATGCAGGAACGCGCCGCCAAGCTTTCGCGGCTCGGCGGCGCTTCAGCGTCGAGAAATCGCGGCGGGTGTCAGGAGCCCTTGCCTGGCTTTTCGCTGAAGTACTTCTCGAACTTGCCGGTCTCGCGCTCGAAGTCCTCGCGGTCGGCGGGCGGCTCGCCCTTGACCGTGATGTTCGGCCAGACCTTGGCGTAGTCGGCATTGACCTTCAGCCACTTGCCGTCGGCCTCGTCCTCGGTGTCCGGCTTGATGGCGTCGACCGGGCACTCGGGCTCGCAGACGCCGCAGTCGATGCATTCGTCGGGATTGATGACGAGGAAGTTCTCGCCCTCGTAGAAGCAATCGACCGGGCACACCTCCACGCAGTCCATGAACTTGCAGCGGACGCAGGCGTCGGTGACGATGTAGGTCATCGAAAACTCGGATGAGATCGGACGGAGTTAGGCGCGGGCGTTTTCGAAGTCCCGGGGCCGCTTGTCAATGCGGCTTGGTCGCCGCCGAACCCAGGAATTCTCTAGGCGCGGCCAGAGCGGTCGTCTTTCTGGCGCCGCGCGACATCGGGTCGTCTGGACGCAAACCATTTCTTATTGAACGAACATGAGTATGCCGCCCGGGAAACGTCTAATAAAAACAAGGTCGGAAAGCCGACACATGAGAACTGAAGCCTTGGCTATCCAAACCAGCGTGGAAGCCGACCCCGCCACGCGCGCCCTGGCCAGGGCGCGTGCGCGCGCATTCGGCGAATTCGTTCGCCAAGTTCCGTTCGCCGCCGCGCTCTTGGACCGTGATCTGGCCCTGGTGGCAGTCAGCCGCGAATGGGCGGCGCAAGGCGTCTCGGCCGGCCTCGCGGTCGGCGACGACGCCGCAGCTGGCGGCCTGGTGGCGCCGGGCGACGTCGCGGCCTTGCTGGCCTGCGCCGAGGAGGGGATCGCCTTCTCGCGCTACCTGCCGGCCGTCGACAAGGACGGCGTCCAGCACGTCTGGCGCACCGAGTTCAGCGCCTGCCGCGACGGCCTCGAGGGGGCGGAGGAAACCTACGCCGTGATGGTCACGGCGCGTGACGTCACCGGCTATGCCGACAGCGTGCTGCGCGCCGAGCGCGACAAGCAGCGTCTGACCATGGCGCTGGAGCTGGATGAGCTGCTGGTCCGCGAATACGATCTGAAGACCGGCGAGATCTATTTCTCGGGCGCCGCGCCCGAGCTGCAGAAATACTGCGCGTTCGACAAGGACCCGCTGGAGATCGTCCATCCCGAGGACCGCCAGCGCTGCGCCGACGCGGTGGCCACCCGCAAGCTGGGCGAGGCGCGGGTGTTCGAGTTCCGGCTGAACCGCGACGACGGGGTCGAGACCTGGGTCCGCTCGGTCGGCAAGGTGTTCGTCGGCCAGGACGGCAAGCCCGACAAGCTGGTCAATCTGTTCAAGGACATCACCGACCGCCGTCGCCAAACCGAGGCGATCGAGACGCTGGCGTTCAAGGATTCGCTGACCGGCCTGCCCAACCGCGCCCTGTTCCAGCACCGCTTCCAGGAGGCGGTGACGGCGTCCGAGACCTTGGGCGAGATGTTCGGCCTGATCATGATCGACGTCGATCACTTCAAGGACATCAACGACACGCTGGGCCACGACGCCGGCGACGCGCTGCTCAAGCGTCTGGCCGGCATGCTGCAGCACGCCTTCCGGGCCGGCGACACGGTCGCGCGCCTGGGCGGCGACGAGTTCGCGGTGATCCTGCGCGGCCTGCACGGCGAGGCCGACATGATGCGGCCGATCGCGACCCTGCAGGAGCTGTTGCGCCGGCCGATCGAGCACGCCGGCCGCAGCTTCACGGCCAGCGCCAGCATCGGGGCGGCCCTGCACGGCGACCCGGACGCCGATCCGGCCCACATGATCAAGAACGCCGACATCGCCCTCTATCGGGCCAAGGAGGCCGGGCGCAACCGCAGCATCCTGTTCGAGCCGTCGATGCGGTCCGAGGTCGAGCGGCGGATCGAGCTGCTGCGCGACGTCCGCGCGGCCCTGACCGAAGACGAGTTCGTCCTCTACTATCAGCCCGTCGTCGACATCCGCGAGGGCAAGGTCGCCGGCTTCGAGGCGCTGATGCGCTGGAACCACCCGGAGCAGGGCGTGCTGCCGCCGGCCCGGTTCATGGCCGCCTTCGAGGACCAGGACCTGTCGCTGAAGCTGGGCGACGTCGCCTTCGAGCGGGCTCTGAAGCAGATGCGCGCCTGGATGGACGCCGGCGTCGAGTTCGGCCGGGTGGCGGTCAATATCTCGGCCGCCCAGTTCCGCAGCGGCCGCCTGGCCGAGGAGGTGCAGGAGCGCCTGGCCCGCTGGAACGTGCCGTGCGACCGCCTGACCATCGAGGTCACCGAGAACGTCTATATGGGTTGGGGCTCGGACCTGGTCAGCGACACGGTCCGCCGCCTGCACAAGGCGGGGGTGATGATCGCCCTGGACGACTTCGGCACCGGCTACGCCAGCCTGGCCAACCTGCGCCAGTTCCCGATCGACCGCCTGAAGATCGACAAGTCCTTCGTTCAGAACACCGAGGACGAGGCGATCGTGAAGGCCGTGATCACCCTGGGCTCGTCGATGGGCATGAAGGTGGTGGCCGAGGGCGTCGAGGACGCGGCCCAGCTGAAGGCGCTGGAGCACTACGGCTGCGACCAGGTGCAGGGCTACCACTTCGGCCGGCCGATGCCGGCGGACCAGGTGGCGGCGTTCCTGGCGGGGTTTACGATTTAGAGGCGGACGCGGCTGTTTCCATCTCGCCCTCCGCTCTAGGTTTTCCGCCTCCTGGCGCGATCAGGTCGCGAGACGATCCTTGAGCATCCGCAAAGTGGCGATCACCCCGTGGGCGGGCCAGTCATAGGCGATCGAACCGCCCAGTTGGGCGGACATGCCTCTGACGACCATCTTGCTGCCGAACCCAGATCCCTCGGGCGGCTTGACCGGCGGGCCGCCCCGTTCGGTCCAGACCACCACGACGTCCTGGTCCTGGGCGGTGCAGGACACATCCAGTGTTCCCGCGGCGACCGACAAGGCGCCATATTTCAGGGAGTTCGTGGCCAGCTCATGGATGACCAGGGCCAGCGTCGTGGCCGCCCCCTCGCCAACGCCCATCCGCGGGACGGACACCCGAATGCGTCCGCTGAAGGCGCCCAGGTCGTCATAGGGCGCCAGGAGGACCGAAAGCAGATCGCCAAGCAGCGCCGCCTTGCCCTCTTGGCCAGGAATGGGGCGAACGAGATCGTGGGCGCGGCCCAGGGCCGTTAGCCGATCGGTCAATTCGCGCGCCATGTCGGTCGCTGTCTCGGTCGAGCGCGAGGTGATCGCCGTCAGGGCCGAGGCTATGGTCAGCAGGTTCTTGACCCGGTGGCTCATCTCACCCGCCAGCAGCTCGTTGGCTTCTTCGGCCTGTTTGCGACCGGTGACGTCGAGAAAGACCCCGACCATGATACGGCCGATCATGCCGGCGTCGTCGCCTTGTCCGCGCGCCGAAATCCATCGGACATCGTCTACGACCAGGATCCGGAAGTCGATTTCATAGGGGCCGACGATCCCACGCGTCGCCGCGAACGCGGCGCGGACGCGATCGCGATCGGCGGGGTGGATGTGGGCGGACAGATCTTCGAAGCGAACCGCCGTCGTGATCGGCACGCCCCATAGGCCATAGCCCAGCGCGTCCATGACCAATTGATCGGTGTCGACATTCCATGACCAAAGGGCGACGCCCGCCGCGTCGACCGCCCGCCGGAGCTGCTCGGTGTTCCAGACGTGGGGCGCGGACTCTGGATCGGACAATGGCGTGCTCTCGGACGTTGGCCGTCAGCAGTATCACGGCGCGAGCGTGGCCGTGGATATATCCGGCCGTCACCGAGGGCCGCGTCAGGGGTCTTTCCCTATCGCGGATGCTCGGCGGGTCCGCGTTCCGGTCAAGGGGGCTGTGTTCCGAGAAATAGCCGGTGGCGCTCTAAGCCTACGGCTTGAGCCGCACCGGCGCGATCTGGCCGCTGCCGACCACCCACAGCTCGCCCTTGCCCGTGGTGACGTACATCGGCTGCCGATAGAGCAGACTGAGGAACACGTGGGTCTCGAGCGGGGTCGGCGAGACCAGGTGCGAGACCACCATGCCCTCGGTCTTGGCGCCGGGGGGCAGCTTGGGTTGGGTGACGGTCAGGCAGCTGGCCGACAGGGCGTCGCGCTCCTCGACCGTCGAGCCGTCGGCGCTGATCGTGAAGCGGTAGTGGCCGCCGACCGGAATGACGCCCTGGCCGGGGCTGGGGGCCAGCATCCAGACCAGCCAGCCGTCGCCGTCGGGATCCTTGAGAATGGCGCTGTTGTAGCCAGGCCGGCACGCGCCGGACAGGAAGGACGCGGCGGTCTGGCGGGCGGCGAACATCGCCCGCTCCTCGCCGGTCAGGCGGCGGTTCGCCGGCTCGGTGACCGGGCCGACGCCCTTAGCGCTGACCTCGACGTCGTAGCCGACCTCCAGGCCCTCGCCGACGTCGCGCAGGAAGCGGACCTTGGCGACCGTGCCGTCGTCCTCGACCAGCCAGCCCTTGAGGCCGGCGGCCGCCAGGTCGGGGACCTTGGCCGCCACCGCGTCCGTGGCGCGCCAGGCCGACAGGTCCTGCCGGTACAGGGCCACGCCCATGCGCTGCAGCTGGGGCAGGTCGAAGGCGCGGATCGGCGCCTGGGTCTCGGCCAGCGCCGGCGTGGCGGCGACGAAGCCGGCCAAGGCCAGCCCGAAAAGGTGGGGTCGAAGACGCGTCATGGTTAAGCTCCTCGCCCCGCGATGACCCAGGGTAGCGGATCGGGCGCGAAGGTCTACCCGTCCACCGCCTCGTATAGCCCGCGCGCCTCGCTGGCGGGTCCGCGCCTTTCGCCGCAGTCCAGCACCCGCACGGCGATCAGTCGCCCGGCGAGGCCGAACACCAGGACGTCGCCAGGCTTCACGCTCCGCGATGGCTTATCGACCCGGCTCTCGGCGCCCGAGCGGGTCAGGCGGATCCGGCCTTCGTCGACGAACTTGGCGGCCAGCGAGCGGGTCTTGAAGAACCGCGCCCGCCACAGCCAGATGTCCGCCCTCACCGAATCCTTGGCCGCGTCGTTCGTGGCGTCGGTCATGACGCGGCCTGCCTAGCGGCCTTCTGGGCGGCCGGTTTGCGACGGCGAGGCTTCTTCCGTCGCGGCGGCGGCTCGGTCAGCTTGGCCAGGGCGGCGAACGGCGAGTCCGGTCGCGCCTTGATCGGTTTCTGCTCCAGCTTGGCCGCGCCGCGCCGCTTCCAGACGATCGGCGCGTCCGGCTTGGCGCGGATGGCCGGCGTGTAGTCCAGGGCCCGCAGCACGGCCGAGGCCTGGGGCGCGGTCCAGCCCAGCTCGGCCAAGGCCGCGTCGGTCAGCACCACCCCGCCGGGCCGCTGCTCGGCGCGCAGCAGGGCGTCCAGCTTCTCCAGCGCCTCGATCGGGATGCTGAAGCCGGCCACGGCGCGCAGGCCGCTGGCCGACAGCTCGCGCGGCGACGGCTCGGGCTTGGGCAAGGGCTCCAGCGTGGTCAGGGCCCCGCGCCAGCCTGATGGATTGAGCGCCCGCGCGCAGGCCACGGCCTCGGCCTTCAGCACGCCGGGGCAATAGAGGCTGAACGCCCCGATCCGCACGCCCAGGCTCTTCAAGGTGCGCCGCTCGCCCTGGCTCAGGGCCTTCAGTTCCGGATCGACCGGACCCTTGTCCAGCACCCCGCCGGCCTCGAGCAGGCGGTGGGCGATGCCGCGCGGCAGGCCGCGCAGTTCGCCGCCGGCCAGGGCGCGCTCCAGCTTGCGCAGCGGCGCCAGGCTGCGGTCGACCTCGCCGGCCAGGAAGGCGTCCAGCCGCCGCTCGGCGCGTTCGCGGGCGGGCAGGGGGCCCAGCTCACCCAGCAGGCGGGCGCGCGGCGACAGCAGCGGCAGATCGCGGCGCACCGCCCCGGCCACCTCGCCGCGCCACAGGATCGCGCCGTCGGGCGTCAGGGCGAAGGCGTCGTCGGCCTCGCTGGCCAGCAGGCCCAGGCGGCGGGCGATCTCGGGCCCGACCGCGCGCTGGGCGGCGTTGCGCAGCGCCTTCTCCTCCAGCGGCGAGGCGCCCTTCTCGGGCGTGAAGGCGACGCCGGCCAGGTGGCCGACCACATGGCCCTCCACCGTCACCTCGCCGTCCTGCCCGACCCCGGCCAGCAGGGTCTCGCGCTCGCCCAGCTGCTTCATCAGCACGCTGGTGCGGCGGTCGATGAACCGGGCCATCAGCTTTTCGTGCAGGGTGTCGCTGATCCGATCCTCCAGCTGGCGGGTCAGGCCCTGCCAGTGGGCGGGATTGGCCACCCAGTCGGGACGGTTGGCGATGTAGCTGAGGGTCCGCACGCCCGACAGCCGCGCGGCCAGGCTGTCGATCTCGCCGTCGACGCGGTCCAGCGCCTTGAACTGGCCGCCGACCCAGTCCTCGGGCAGACGCTTGCGGCCGGTGGTCAGGTCGTCGAACAGGGTCCGCGCCATGCGCTGGTGGTCGTCGTCGGTGGTCTTGCGGAAGTCCGGCGTCTGGCAGACGTCCCACAGCCGCAGCAGGGCCGAGCGGTCGGTCTTGCAGCGGGCGATGACCTCGTCCTGCTTGGCCAGGGCCCGCAGGGTGCGCTCGTCCAGCGCCTCCTGCGACAGCGACAGGCCGTTGCGGCGCGGCGTCTCGGCCAGCGACCGCAGCAGGCCGGGCAGCGAGCCGAAGTCCAGGCGCGCGTTGCGCCATTCGGCGGCGACGATCGGCTCGAACGTGTGGCTCTCGACCGCCTCGACCAGATCCTCGTCGATCTCCTCGCAGTCGCCGGTGACGCCGAAGGTGCCGTCGCGGGTGTAGCGGCCGGCCCGGCCGGCGATCTGGCCGACCTCCTGCGGATAGAGCCAGCGGGTGCGCTTGCCGTCGAACTTGCGCAGGCCGGCGAAGGCCACGTGGTCGACGTCCATGTTCAGGCCCATGCCAATGGCGTCGGTGGCCACCAGGAAGTCGACCTCGCCAGACTGGTAGAGCGCGACCTGGGCGTTGCGGGTGCGGGGGCTAAGGCTCCCCATCACCACGGCCGCCCCGCCCCGCTGGCGGCGGATCAGCTCGGCGATCGCGTAGACCGCGTCGGTGGAGAAGGCGACGATCGCCGTCCGCCGGGGCAGGCGGGTCAGCTTCTTGGAGCCGGCGTAGGACAGGTTCGAGAACCGCTCGCGCCCGACGATCTCGGCGTCCGGCAGCAGGCGGCGAACTAGATGGGCCATGGTCCCGGCCCCCAGGAACATGGTCTCGAACTTGCCGCGTGCGTGCAGCAGGCGGTGGGTGAAGATGTGGCCGCGCTCGGGATCGGCGCACAGCTGGATCTCGTCGACGGCGAGAAAGTCGACCTCGCGCCCCAGCGGCATGGCCTCGACCGTGCAGACGAAATAGGCCGCGCGCGGCGGGACGATCTTTTCCTCGCCGGTGATCAGGGCGACGCTGGCCTTGCCGCGCAGCTTGACGATCCGGTCATAGATCTCGCGCGCCAACAGGCGCAGCGGCAGGCCGATCATCCCCGAGGCGTGGCCCAGCATCCGCTCGACGGCCAGATGGGTCTTGCCGGTATTGGTGGGCCCCAAGACCGCGGTGAGCTTGGAAGGGGCCAGGCCGGCCGAACGGTCACTCATGGAGTCAAGGTGGGGCGGGAATCGAGCGGGGGCAAGGCGGGCCTAAGATGTTCCTGAGTGCTCATCAAGCTTGAACAAAAACGGCCCCTTCGCCCCGGCCAAAGACAACAACGGCAACGCCGCGTCGCTACCTTCTCTGTCAGCCATATCCAGCCAATGAGCGACCGCTGCAGTTGCCTCGGCAAAGTCATTCGAAGAGTGATTGGCTATAAAGGTAAAAGCGCTTTGCGATTCATTCTTATATTCGGCATTGAACATGCCGGGGTAGCGAGCGCTAAACCAAAGTAAGTATAGCTTTGTCTCAAAATGCTCTTCTTCGTAAATTTCATAAAAATTACGACAACATTCAAATATCAAGAACTCCGTTGCCGGTGGGTGGTAGTTCTCATTCTTGGTATTCAGGTCCTTGCTTCCGTGCTTCATAAAGTTGTAATTTGTATTCAAGGTGTTGAGGAAAGCGGACTTCGCGTCATCCTTTACCAGTTCGGAAACGGTTGCTCGAAAAGATTTAACGCCATTGGCTGTAGCCGTTGCTTCGATTATCTCATTAGCGGCGCCAGCCAGAACGTGCGCAGAAATCATATCGTGCTGGCATATAAAAAGGCGGATTGCGCGTGCGAGAAGCGAGCAGACGACCTGCTTCTTTGTGATCGTCCATGAACCTTCATGTGGCTGGCCGAGTTTAAGCGTTTTGTTGTTCCGGCCAGCCATTGGACTCCATCCGCATTTGCAATGGGCTGTCTGCCCAGGCAGCCGACCTCCCGGTCGGTGCGATCCTTAAATCTCTTAGAGGCTGCAGCGTGCGGGGCTGTTCAGGTCTGTCAAGGACGACGCTTCGCGTCGCCACGCGTGGCCGCCGGAGGCGGTCCTTGACTGACCTGAACAGCCCCGCGATCGTCTCGCCGTGAGATGTAAGGATGGTTCCTTCCCGAGGCGGGAAGGGTTCTCACACAGCTCCCAAACTCCCGTCATTCCCGCCCTTGTGGCGGGAACCCCTCTGTCCGCCGCAAAGGCGGATGGGTGGCGGGCCAGCCCGCCAATGCGCTTCACGTGTCGGCTGAACCAGGGGTTCCCGCCACAAGGGCGGGAATGACGGATGATGGGGTTGGCGAATAGGAAGCACGGGGATTGATCGCGCTGTATCCCCGGCGTTCGCGAAACAGAACCCAACATAATCAACAGCTTCTCACTTTTACACGCCCCTGAATGATCCGCGTTCAGCGCCAGGCCATACTTCTCCCTGCCCCGTCGCGGGGGAGGGCGTTCAGCTGGCGACCGAACGAGCGATGGGGGCGATCGAGCGGGTAGCGCTCGTCGGGGTCTCCTCGGAGACGCCTTCGCGACCGATCCAGCGGCGGGTTCCCTGAAACATGGGGCGAAGCTCTGGCGGCGAGGGTTCGACGGACGCGCCAGGCGCGGGCTGAAATCGCCCGCGCGGTCCGGAGGGAACGCATCTCTCTCCGCCCGCCGGGGGCCTCTTTCGGAAGCGGGTTAAGACCCCGCGCGTCGAAGGCTCATCGGATAACGATCGCGCGGAGCGCTCCGGCCCAGGCCGAAACGGTACTCCATCAAACCCTACTCCGGGCCTCGCCCGGTCGCTTCTCCATCGCCTCCCCAACACCTTCAGCGGAAAGCCGCGTGAAGCCGATGTCCCTTGCCCCCACCGGGGGAGGAGCGCGCAGCGCGGAGGAGGCCAGTGACCTCACCGTTCGAACACCACCTTGCCGTCCACCACCGTCAGCACGGGCTGGGCCGTCAGGATCGCCTTGGGCTCCACCGTCATCAGGTCCTTGTCGAACGCGGTGACGTCGGCCTTCTTGCCGGCTTCCAGCGTGCCCAGCTCCTTCTCGCGGAACACCGCGTAGGCGGGGGCTAGGGTCAGCATCTTCAGAGCCTCGGCGCGGGTGACGGCTTCCTCCAGATGCCAGTCGGCATTGGCGAAGCCGGTCAGGCTGTGGCGGTAGACGGCGGCGTAGAATTCGATGCGCGGGTCGCCGACCTCGACTGGGGCGTCCGAGCCGGCGGCCACGACGACCCCGGCCTTGAGGAAGTCCTTCCAGCGATAGCCCTCGTGCAGGCGGGCCTGACCCAGGCGGGCGGGCGCGAAATAGAGGTCGCCGATAGCGTGGCTGGGCTGCATCGAGGCGATGACCCCCAGCTTGGCGAAGCGCGGCACGTCGGTGTCGGCGACGATCTGCGAGTGCTCGATGCGCCAACGGGCCTGGGTGTCGCCAGCCAGGCTCTGTTCGAACCAGTCCAGGGTCATGCGGTTGCCGCGGTCGCCGATGGCGTGCATGGCGACCTGGGCCCCGACGGCCTTGGCCTGCTTCATCAAGGCCAGGCCCTTGTCCTGTGGGGTCAGCTGCAGGCCCAGGCCTTCCGCGTCGCTGTAGGGCTCGAGCAGCGCCGCGCCGCGCGAGCCCAAGGCCCCGTCCATATAGAGCTTGATCCCCCGCACCCGGATCAGGCCGGTCGGGTCGACCTGCGGGCCCTTGGCGAGCACCTCGGCCGCGCCGCTGGGGTCCATGTAATTGTCGACCCGGATGTGGAACGCGCCCTTGGCGGCCTCGTCGCGCAGCAGGGCCAGGTCGTCGCCCATGACGCTCATATTGTCGAGGCCGGTCCAGCCGCGCGCCGCGTAGAGCGCCCCGGCCTTGCGCAGGGCCTCGCGCTTCAGGGCTGCGCTAGGCGGCGGGATGACGCCCTCGACCAGGGCCTGGGCGTGGTCGATCAGCATGCCGTCGGGCGCGCCGTCGGGACCTTTCAGGATCTTGCCGCCAGCCGGGTCGGCCGTGGCCGTCGCCACCCCGGCCTTGGCCAGGGCGGCGCTGGAGGCGACGCTGGCGTGGCCGTCGGCCCGCTCCAGCACCATGATCCGGCCCGGCGCGGCGGCGTCGAGATCGGCCTTGGTCGGGAAGCGCTTCTCGGGCCAGTGGGTCTCGATCCAG
This sequence comes from Caulobacter sp. 1776, assembly GCF_040545685.1. NCBI lineage: Bacteria > Pseudomonadati > Pseudomonadota > Alphaproteobacteria > Caulobacterales > Caulobacteraceae > Caulobacter > Caulobacter sp. 1776. Next base: position 143,148 of record NZ_JBEPMI010000001.1, on the reverse strand, counting down.
CCCCGGCCGAAGATCGGCCCGTCCGGATGGGCGGCGGCGTAGGCTTTTACCGTGGTGACCAACTCGGCCAGGGACTGGGTCTGGTCCAGGTTCAGGGTCAGCTCGCGCAGGCCGATGCCGGTCAGGTGGGCGTGGGCGTCGACGAAGCCCGGATAGGCGGCCGCGCCCTTCAGGTCGAGATCGCGAACGCCCTTGGCCGCCTTGGCCTTGGCGGCGGCCAGCGGGCCGACGAACAGGATCCTGTCGTCGCGGATCAGCACCGCCTCGGCGGTCGGGGCGGCGTCGACGCCGGTGTGGATCGGGCCGCCGTGGATCAGCAGGTCTCCGGCCCAACTTTTGGAAGGCGGCGCGGCGGTCATAGAGGTCGCGGCCAGCAGGGCGGCGAGAACAAAACGGCGCAAGAGCGACCTCCAAGCGTAGCAAGAAACGGAAAACGTATGGCGCACCCCTCGAAACTCGCAACAGGCCTGCTATTTTTTCCGCATGACCGCCCAGGGTTTCGCTCTCTTCGACACGGTGATCGGACGCTGCGGCCTCGCCTGGGGCGAGCGCGGCCTGATCGGCGTGCAATTGCCGGAAAGCTCGCCGGGCGCGGCCTGGGCGCGGCTGCGGCGGCGCTTTCCCGACGCGGTCGAGGCCGAACCGCCGCCCGAGATCGAGAAGATCATCGAACGGATCCGCGGCCTGCTGGCCGGCGGTCGTGACGATCTCTCCGACGTCCCGCTCGACCTGGGCCAGCAGCCGGCCTTCAACCTGCGGGTCTACGAGATCGCCCGGGCGATCACGCCGGGCGAGGTCTCGACCTATGGCGAGGTCGCCAAGGCCATGGGCGAGCCGGGCGCGGCGCGGGCCGTCGGCAAGGCCCTGGGCGAGAACCCCTGGCCGATCGTGGTGCCCTGCCACCGCGTGCTGGGGGCTTCGGGAAACATGGGCGGCTTCTCGGCCCCGGGCGGCGCCGAGACCAAGGCCAAGCTGCTGACGATCGAGCGGGCCAAGACCAGCGAAGCGCCGACCCTGTTCGATCTGGAATTCTCGGTGGCCCCGCCGCGCGGGGGGTAAGACGCCGACGCGCAACGGAGAGAATAAAAGAGGGGATGAGAGCTAGCTCAATGACCATCCGTCCACGCGTCTTAACGCGCGGTAACGCTTGCCCGAACAGGGGCGAAACGAATCAGGACCGAATCGGCGACGTTCGCCAATTCGGTGTTTGTTCCCTACAAGCTATTGTATCTCAAAGCGCATTAACCACAAATTGGTTTCGCCGGGACGCTTTGGGCAGGGCCGCTACTTCGCGGCCGTTTCGCCAGGCGGACACTCGGCGGAGATCCGCTTGGCGCGCAGGTCGCCGGCCAGGGGCATGCCGCTGATCGTCTTGATGTGGATGTCCATCTTGAAACTCTCGGGCGCGTAGACGCCTTCGGCCGACACCGGCGAGACCCGGTCCTTCTTGTCGGTCCAGGTGCCCTTGAGCTGGATCTTGCCGTCCTTCACGACATTGGTCGTGTAGTCGCAGCGATAGCGGCGGGTGCAGATGCCGCGCGAGAACTGCTCGGCGTCGGCGGGTTTCAGGCACTTGGTCTCACTGCTGACCGGAATGCCCGCCAGCCGGTAGCCGTACTCCCAGTAGCCCGGGAGAATCGTCGACGGGGCCGCGGCGCGGGCCGTGGCGCGCACGACGGGCTGGGCCAGGCTGAAACCGGCGATCGCGACGCCGGCGGCGAGCGCCAGGGCGGAAGCGGCGAGGGCGGTGGAACGCATACGGCGGGTCTCCTTCATGCCGTTCCTATATAGAGAGCCAAATGAACCGTGCTTGAAGGCGGTGATGAGGCGGCGGGTTCCTTCGCCGATGCGAGAGAGGCTTGGCCGAACGGGCCAGACCAGCCTTGACTCGGGGTGGACCCTTCGCCTATATCGCCCGCTCTCGCGCGGTCGGCCCTCAAGTCAGCCGCGTGTCCGAATTCATATCTTAGCGGGGCCAGGTTCTTTGTTGAGCCAGGCGGCTTCGCCCAAGCCAAGGTAACCACCATGTCGCGCCGTTGCGAACTTACCGGTATCGGTCCGATGGTCGGCCACAATGTGAGCCACTCGAACATCAAGACCAAGCGCCGCTTCCTGCCGGCTCTGTCGCCCGCCACGCTCCAGTCGGAGTCGCTGGGCCAGAGCTTCAAGCTGCGCATCAGCAACGCGGCCCTGCGCACCCTGGACTTCAAGGGCGGCCTGGACGTGTTCCTGCTGGGCGCCAAGGACGAGCAGCTGTCGCCGCGCGCCCTGAAGATCAAGTCGCAGGTCAAGGCCAAGGCCAAGGCCGCCGCCCAAGCCGCCTAAGGCTCGCGACGGTCTAGACTGACGACAAAAAGCCCGCCGGGAGCGATCCTGGCGGGCTTTTCGTCGTGGGCGCGGGGCGGGCTATCCACAACGGCAGGCCATCGACCAGACAAGCAAAACCCGCCGCGACTGAGCCGCGGCGGGTTTGGAAGGCTTGTACTCTACGGGTCGCTTAGCGGGCGACGACGGCGCCCGAGGCGGGGTTGGCCGAGTTGTAGGCGTTCAGGGCCGGGTTGTTCAGCTTCGCCACCGCGTCGTTGACCGAGGCGCGGATGCAGGCCGGGTACAGGTAGCCGGCGAGGGCTTCGCCACGGACGTCCTGCCAGCACACGGTCGAGGCGGCCTTGACGATTTCGGCGCGGACTTCGGCGGCCGACTTGCCGGCGACCTTGACGCGCATTTCCGCGGCCGAGGCCGGAGCGGAAGCGAACAGAGCGATGGCCGAGGCGGCCAGGACGATGGAGCGGATCATGTCGATGTTCCGAAAGAGGGTTGTGAGCAACCCCCTCCAGACGCGTTCCCCTGACGGTCCGTTTTCGGTCTGGCGCCTGTTGAGCCCGTCGCGTTGCATATAGCAACGTTCTGCTGACTTATCAATGGTTATGTTGCAATGCGTCCTTCGCGTGCAAACTAGTATGGTTCGCGTGCGAACAACCGATTGCGGGCCTCGCGAGACGCGAAAAAGCCCGCGAAACCGAAGTCTCGCGGGCCTCTTTTCGGGTCGCTGATCGCGGATTAGCGGGTGGCGACGCGCATGAAGTAGACGCTGCGGCCCAGGGCCTTGTCGTAGGCGACCAGGTCACGGCTGTTGGTGCGGCTGATGGCGTCGCGCGCGACTTCGCGGACGCAGTAGGGGGTGATGTCGGCGGCGTTCGGATTGCCGGCCAGGTCGTCCGCGCAGATCTGCTTGGCGGCGTTGACGATGTCGGCATGCACGGCGGGCGTGGCGCGGCCGGCGACCTTGACGGTGATTTCACCGGCGCTGGCCGAGGTGGCGGCGGCGGTGGCCATCAGGGCGCTGATGGCGATAGCGAGCAAACGGATCATCTTGATAGTCCTGAAAAGGAGGTTGGATTCAACCGCCTCCAGGTGCGTTCCTCTGACGGCCCCCAGGATCTCGCCTCGTCGTCCGTCGAAGACATCCGTATATGGTACCGGTACCTTTCGCAAGTGCGAAATTCAAAAATACCGGAAAAAGTTCAATACAATCATATAGTTGTTAACGAAACCGTCTCGTTCGCAACGAAATCGCTTAGCGTCTGCGAACGGGGCGTTTCTTCACCGGCGCGGGCATCGCCGGCGGAGCGGGGGGCGCGATCCAGTCGAAGGCCAAGAGCAGGGTGCGCTGGTTGGCGCCGACGGCCTGGTCATCCGAGATCAGATAGAGGCGCGTCGCGCCGGGCGCCGCGCCCTGGGGCGCGCTGGTCAGGGAGACGCCCTCGAAGTTGTCGCGCGGCATGGCGCCGTCGATGTGCAGGGCGGCGGACGTCCGCTGCTGGGCCAGGGGACGGGTCGGATCCGAGATGAAGCGCACCACGGACCGCCAGCCCCGGATCGGATCGAAACCGCGGTGCAGGGTGGCCACGGCGGTTCCGGCGAACGGCGCGAAGCCGGTCAGGCCCCAGGTGAAGTCCGGGCCCGATTGGGGCGGCAGCGACTTGCAGTCGGCCGACAGGCGGCACAGCCAGACCTCGCCCTCCTCGCCGCCCACCAGATAGGCGTCGGGGCCGGCGGCGGGATAGGCCGAGATCGCCTCCATGCCCTCGTTGTTCGGGAAGATGGTGGCGGGCTTGGGGACGGAGCGCGGCGTCCCCCAACCGCCGTCCGGCTGGGCCGGATACAGCCAGATCCGGTGATGGCCCTCGAAGCTGACCAGACGGTCGCCGTTCGGCAACACGGCCAGGCCCTCAGCGTCGCCCTCCTGCTTGTTCGGCAACGGCTGGCCGTTCAGGCCGGGCAGGGGGCGAAGCTTGGTCTCGCTGAGGCCGACCAGGCGCCCGGCGGCGTCCAGCTGGATCTTGGCCTCGAAGACGTCGCCCTCGTCGGTGATCGCCGTCAGGCGGCCGTCGGCGGTCACCGACAGGTCCGAGAGGCCGTGCAGGCGGGTGGTGTCGGCGCTGGTCAGGACCAGGCCGCCGGCATAGGTGAAGCCGCCTTCCAGCGTCGTCTTGGCCGGGTTGGCGACGTCCAGCGGCACGGGCGTCGTGGTCACGCCGATCTCGGGCCCGGCCTTGACCGGGGCGGGCGGCGTAGCGACCACCGGCGGCGGCTTGCGAGGCGTGCACTGGGTGGCCAAGCCGCCCAGGCCGCCGATCATCGACAGGACGAGGGCCGAGCGCAGTCCGATCACGCCACGACCTTGGCGGCTTTCGGCGGCTGGGGCGTGACGACGGGCGGCGGCGCGAGGAGGCCGCGTGAGCGCATCACGGCGCGCGGCTCTTCCTCGAACAGGGCCGCCAGTTGCTCGACCAGGACGCCGCCCAGCTGCTCGACGTCGACGATGGTCACGGCGCGGCGGTAGTAGCGGGTGACGTCGTGGCCGATGCCGATGGCGATCAGCTCGACCGGGCTCTTACCCTCGATCTCGGCGATGACCTGGCGCAAATGGCGCTCCAGATAGTGGCCCGAATTGACGCTGAGGGTGCTGTCGTCCACCGGCGCGCCGTCGGAGATCACCATCAGAATGCGGCGGGCTTCGGGCCGGCCGACCAGGCGCTGGTGCGCCCACATCAAGGCCTCGCCGTCGATGTTCTCCTTCAGCAGGCCCTCGCGCATCATCAGGCCCAGGTTCTTGCGAGCCCGACGCCAGGGGCTGTCGGCGGCCTTGTAGATGATGTGGCGCAGATCGTTCAGACGGCCCGGCGCGGCCGGCTTGCCGGCCTTGATCCACTCGTCGCGGCTGGTTCCGCCCTTCCAGGCGCGGGTGGTGAAGCCCAGCACCTCGGTCTTGACCCCGCAGCGCTCCAGGGTGCGCGCCAGGATGTCGGCGCAGATGGCCGCCACCATGATCGGCCGTCCCCGCATCGAGCCGGAATTATCGATCAGGAGGGTCACGACCGTGTCGCGGAACTCCTGGTCCTCTTCCTGCTTGAACGACAGCGGCGCGGTCGGGTCGATGATCACCCGGGTCAGGCGGGCGACGTCCAGCATCCCTTCCTCGAGATCGAAGGTCCAGGCGCGGTTCTGCTGGGCCAGCAGACGGCGCTGCAGCTTGTTGGCCAGGCGCGAGACCACGCTGGAAAGGGCCGACAGCTGCTGGTCCAGATAGGCCCGCAGACGGGTCAGCTCCTCGGCGTCGCACAGATCCTCGGCCTGGACGATCTCGTCGTGGGCCGTGGTGTAGATTTTGTAGAGCGGCTCCGCGCCTTGGGAGGGGCCGGTGTCCGGACGGGCGGGCTTGGCGCCGTCGCCCATGTCGGGGGTCTCGTCGCTCTCCTCGACCTCGCCGTCCTGGTCGGACTGGACCATCTCCTCGTCGCCGGCCTCGGTCTCGCGGTCCGAGGCCTCGCTCTCCTGAGGTGAGGAACCCTCGGGCTGCTCGCCTTCGCCCTCGCCCTGATCCTCGTCGGAATTCTCGGTCGGGCTGTCGTCCTCGCCGTCGTCCTCGTCGGAACTCTCGGTGGCCTCGGACATCTCTTCGCCAAGATCGAGGTCGCGCAGGATCTCGCGGGTCACCCTGGCGAAGGCGGCCTGGTCATCAATGGCGGCGGCCAGACGATCCAGGTCCTTGCCGGCCTTCATCTCGATGTCGTTGCGCAGGATGTCCACGAGGGCCTTGGCCCCGTCGGGCGGCGCGTCGCCGGTCAGGCGCTCGCGCACCATCAGGCCCAGGATCTCGGCCATCGGCGCGGACTGGCGATCGGTGGCGATGGCCCGAGTCAGGCCCTGCTTCTCCAGCCGCGCCTCGAGGGCGGCGGTGAGGTTCTGGCGCACGCCGCCCAGGGCGTTGGCCCCGATGGCTTCCAGCCGCGCCTGCTCGATCGACTCGAAGGCCGCCTGACCGTCGGGCGAGGCGGGACGCGCGCGGGCGTGAGCCATAGGGTCGTGGTGGGCCAGGCGCAGAGCCATCTGATCGGCCAGGCCCCGGATGCGCGCGGCTTCCTTGGCGTTCAGGTCGCGCGGCGGGTGGGGCAGGACCGCCCGCTTGCCCAAGAGCTGGGGACCGTCGCCCGAGAACACGACCTCCAGATCCGGCGTCTCGGCGAGCGAGCGCGCGGCGTGCGCCAAGGCGCGCTTGAAGGGTTCGGTCGGGCTTTCGGGCTTGGAGGCCATGGGCTTCGAGTTAGCGGCGCCGGGCGGCGAAAACAAGGAACGGCGTGCGTCGACGGGACGTTGATTTTCCAACGACGCCATCCGTGCGTCCTTGGAAGGAAACCAAAATGCTCAAGTGGGCCATCATCCTCGCCATCGTCGCCCTGATCGCCGGCGCGCTCGGTTTCACGGGCGTCGCCGGCGCGGCGGCGGGGATCGCCAAGATCCTGTTCTTCCTGTTCCTGCTCGGCTTCGTCGTCGTGATGCTGCTGGGCGCGACCGTGTTCAAGGCGGCGGGCGGTTCGAGATAGCCTCCGCCGCCTTGCGCGGGCCGGAGCGGATGTCGACCCCGCCGCCGGCATTCGATGGCGCTAGGACCCGTGGGTGGGTCCTAGCGTCCCGCGTAGGTCTTGGCCTGCCGGTCGGCCAGGGCGTTCAGGTCGCCCATCTCCAGATTCACATCGATCAGGTGCAGGCCCCAGTCCTTCAAGACATTGCCGGCCACCACGATGTCGCCGGTGATTTCGTCGGTGCGCGCATCGGCCGGATCGGCGTTCACCTTGACCGCTAGATAGGTGAAGTCGCCGTCGCTGACGCAACGCGCCGAGATCAGGCCGGGCAGCGACACGAACGGCGTCGAGACCGTCACGTCCTTGGCGAACGGCTTGGGCGGCGGGCTCGACAGGAAGGGCTTGGTCCCGAGATAGGCGTGCAGCGTCGCCTCGTCGGTCGAGGCCTTGCCGGCCAATAGGGCGGCGGGGTTCACGCAGCCCGCGCGGCGGCCCTGCTCGTCGGTCTTGCCAAAGCGACTGTTGGCCGGCGGCGGCGCGGTGTCGCGGAACGAGACATAGGTCACCAGGCATCCGGCCTGATCGGCCTTCTCGCAGAGCGGGATCGAGCCGTACTTGCCGTCCGTGACGGGCGTGTTCATGCCCAGGACATAGGCCGAGATCATCTGCTTCTGCGCCGGCTTGCCGTCGATTTCGTTCTTCAGCAGGTCCAGCAGCATCCGCGAGCCCTGGCTGTGGCCCATCAGGACCACCCCGCGCCCTTTGTTCTCGTGCGTCAGGTACCAATTCCAGGCGTCGCGCACATCGCCATAGGCCAGGGCGCCGTCGCCGGGGGAGGGCCGGCCCATCATCACCGCGCGCAGCGCCGCCAGGGTCACCTGGCGGTACATCGGCGCGAACACCCGGCATTGGCCGCCAAAGCGGGCCAGCTGCTCCTCGACCACCCGCCGCTCGGCGTCGTCGATGACCATGTCGCTGTTGCCGCCCGGATCGGTCGAGACGGTCGGATAGATGTAGAAGCAGTCATAGGCCGGCTTGGCGGCCAGTTTGAAGGCCTCGATGGAGGTCTTGCCGTCGGCCTGGACGATGGTCGTGGTCTGGTCGACCGCGCAGGCGTCCTGGCGGCCGGGCAGGCACAGCCAGTTCTCGGTCTTGCCGTAGTCGTTGGGGCCGGTCGGAACGGCGGGCGCCTGGGCGCAGGCCGCGGTCGTCAGGGCCAGACCCGCCATCAGGCCGGCCGCCGCCAGAAACTTCGCCATCGTTATCTCCCCAGGACTTGGCCCCTTCGGGCTCAAACGCTCGTTTGGCGCGGAGCATGGCCAAAAGAACGCCAATAGCCAAGAGGGAGGCGCCAAGGGGGGCGGGGGTGGTTTTGGCCCGAGGGTTGCGGGAACAACCTCGAGTCGTCCCACCCCGGGACGGCAAAGCTTTAAGTATCGAGGTGGGTGATGAGCCTCAGGACCCTTTTGATCGCGGGCGCGGCGACGGTTTTCGCCGGGGCGGCCCTGGTTTCGCCTGTTCTGGCCGACGGTTTCCCGGGCGCGCCGGTTCGCGGCGCCCACAAGCCCGTCCATGTCCCGAAACGAGCCACGCCGAGGCCGCGCGTGAAGATCGTCTATGTGGACCGGCCGGTCGTCGTGGAAAAGCGCGTGCCGGTCTATGTCGACCACCCCACGGTCGTCGAGAAGGTGGTCGAGAAGCCGGTGATCATCGAACGTCCGGTCGTCGTCGAGAAGCGCGTCGAGGTGCCGGTCGAGAAGCTGGTCCAGGTGCCCGTGGATCGCATCGTCGAGAAGCCGGTCTATGTCGACCGTCCCGTCGACCGGATCATTGAGAAGCGGGTCGAGGTGCCGGTCGAACGCATCGTCGAGAAGCCGGTCTATATCGATCGCCCCGTCGACCGGGTCATCGAGAAGCGCGTGGAAGTGCCGGTCGAACGGATCGTCGAAAAGCCCGTCTATATCGATCGCACGGTTCGCGTGGACCGCGCGCCGCCGATCCGCGACTGCGATTGCGGTCCGCGTCGCGAACATCGCGACTATCGCGGCGGGGCGGCCGTCGAGACCTACGAGGAAAGCTACGAGTCCGAGAGCTCACGCTACGAGGAAAGCAGCGACAGCTCGTACTACGGCGGCTCGGGGTCCTATTCGGGTTCGCGCTACGGCTTCGGCGGCGGTTGGAACGCCCACGCCGAACCGGCCAGCGCCTGGGGCTATGTCGCGCCGCCGCCACTGCCGATGGGCTATGTCGGGCGGCCGTCGGGCGGACGCGGCGGCGGCTATGGCGGCGTCGGCTATTCGGGCGGCGGTGGCTGGTCGAGCGGCTATGCGAGCGGGTCGGCGTCGAGCGCGGCGTCGGCCTCGGCGTCCGCCTCGTCCTCGGTGCACGTCGGCGGCGGCTATTCGGGCGGCGGCGGCTGCGGCGCCTGCGGCGGCGGCAAGCACCACTAGCTCAGGCGCCACTAGCTCAGAGCGACAGCCAGCGGCGCGGGTTCTTGTCGCCCAGGGACCGCGCCTCACCGGGCTTCAGGCCCAGATCGCGCATGCGATAGGCGACGATCTCGCGCAGCGCCTCGACCGGCTCCTGGCCGCCCACGGGACTGGACGCCACCGCGCCGGCGTTCTGCGCCAGGTCCACGGCCGTCCATTCGGCCTGGGCCCGGTCGGCCTTGCCGACGGCGAAATAGTGACGGACCGGCGCGCGCTCGCCCGGGACCTCGACCATCACGCCGATGACCCAGCCTTGAACGATCAGATCGGCGTCGGGGCGCTGGCGGAACATGGCCCGGATGTAGCCATCCGCGCGCGCTTCGCAAAGGGAAGTTCAACCGATCAGCTGAAACGCCGCCTGACTGATCAGGCCCAGCACCAGCCAGGCCGACAACGCGATGACGACCACGGTCGTCCGGGACTGCCGGCGACGACGGTGGTTTGGAAATTCACGCACGAACGCCATCGATCGCCTCCATGCCTTCAATCTTGGCCGGAGCTGTTAACGCCTGTGGCGAAAATTGGATGCGAGGCGAATTTGGTCGTCACGGGAAGGTGAGGGCGCTGTCATCTGAACTAGCGACGGCGTGAGTTTCGTCACAGTCGCTCCCGGTCGGCGAGCCCAGCCTTCTCCCGCGAAAACAAGCATATAGGGAGGCTGCGATGACCAAGCTGCCGCATGACGGGTTTGTCCGGTTCCATGCCTATCTCGATCCCGCCAACCAGTGGGTCATCGGGCGGGGCACGGAATACCGCAACGGCATCGGGATGGCCGTGTTGAGGCCGCTCAGCCAATACAACGACCTGAGCACGGTGTGGGGCGTCTACTACGTGAACGACACCCAGTTTAAGTTGCGGTGCGCGGACTCCCCCCAGATTTTCCTGGCCTGGAACGTCGACCGCGACGCCCTGCGACTGGTGTCGGAGATGAACTCCCACGGCCGGGACTCGCTGTTCACGATTGATGACCTCGATCCCCATCCGTGGTTCGCCCTGAACAACTGGGACAAGTCGCGTGTGGCCGACATCAGCGAAAGCATGATGGTCAATAACCGCTACGTCATCCGGTTTCCCTGGAACGGCGGCGACAATCAAAAATGGCGCTTCGAGGTGGCGCACCGCTGACGGGCGCGAAAAAGGGCGGAGCCTCGCGGCCCCGCCCTTCGTCTTTTTCAGCGTTTAGCCAACAGGACTTCTTAGAAATCCATGTCGCCGCTCGGGATCGGCATGCCGATCCCGACCTCCTTAGAGGATGGGTGACTTTATGGATTTCTCTTAGAAATCCATGTCGCCCATGCCGCCCATGCCGCCGCCCGGAGGGCCACCGGCGCCGCCGCCCTTCTTGGGGGCTTCGACGATCGCGGCTTCCGTGGTGATCAGCAGGCCGGCCACCGAGGCGGCGTCCTGCAGAGCCGTGCGGACGACCTTGGCCGGGTCGATGACGCCGTCGGCGACCAGGTCGACATATTGCTCGGTCTGGGCGTTGAAGCCGAACGAGGCGCTGTCGCTTTCCAGGACCTTGCCGACCACGATCGAGCCTTCGACGCCGGCGTTCTCGGCGATCTGACGGATCGGCGCCTGCAGGGCGCGACGGACGATGGCGATGCCGGCGGTCTGGTCGTCGTTGTCGCCGGTCAGGTTCGCCAGGACCTGGGAGGCCTTCAGCAGAGCCGTGCCGCCGCCCGGAACGATGCCTTCATCGGCGGCCGCGCGGGTCGCGTTCAGGGCGTCGTCGACGCGGTCCTTCTTTTCCTTCACTTCGACTTCGGTCGAGCCGCCGACGCGGATGACCGCGACGCCGCCGGCCAGCTTGGCCAGGCGTTCTTGCAGCTTTTCCTTGTCGTAGTCCGAGGTGGTGTCTTCGATCTGGCGCTTGATCTGGGCGATGCGGGCCTCGATCGCTTCCTTCTCACCGACGCCATCCACGATCGTGGTGTCGTCCTTGGTGATCGAGACCTTCTTGGCCTTGCCGAGCATGTCGAGCGACACGTTCTCGAGCTTGATGCCCAGGTCTTCCGACACGACTTGCGCGCCGGTCAGGATGGCGATGTCTTCCAGCATGGCCTTGCGGCGATCGCCGAAGCCCGGGGCCTTGACGGCGGCGACGCGCAGGCCGCCCCGCAGCTTGTTGACGACCAGCGTGGCCAGGGCCTCGCCTTCGACGTCCTCGGCGATGATGACCAGCGGGCGGCCCGACTGGACGACGGCTTCCAGCACCGGCAGCAGCGGTTGCAGCGACGACAGCTTCTTTTCGAACAGGAGGATCAGCGGCTCTTCCAGCTGAACTTCCATCTTGTCGCCGTTGGTGACGAAGTAGGGCGACAGGTAGCCGCGGTCGAACTGCATGCCTTCGACGACGTCGAGTTCGGTTTCGGCGGTCTTGGCTTCCTCGACGGTGATGACGCCTTCGTTGCCGACCTTGTCCATGGCGCGAGCGATCATGTCGCCCACTTCCTTGTCGCCGTTGGCCGAGATGGTGCCGACCTGGGCGATTTCAGCGTTGGTCGTGACCTTCTTCGACGACTTCTTGATCTCTTCGACGACGATGTGCACGGCCTTGTCGATGCCGCGCTTCAGGTCCATCGGGTTCATGCCGGCGGCGACCGACTTGAGGCCTTCCTGGACGATGGCTTGGGCCAGCACCGTGGCGGTGGTGGTGCCGTCGCCGGCCTTGTCGTTGGTCTTGCTGGCCACTTCGCGGATCATCTGCGCGCCGAGGTTCTCGAACTTGTCAGCCAGTTCGATTTCCTTGGCGACCGAGACGCCGTCCTTGGTCGAGCGCGGGGCGCCGAACGACTTTTCGATGACGACGTTGCGGCCCTTGGGGCCCAGGGTCACCTTCACCGCATTGGCGAGGATGTTGACGCCGCGCAGCATCTTGTCGCGCGCGTCGGAGGAGAAATAGACGTCTTTAGCGGCCATGTTAGAGCCCTTCTAAAAGAGAAACGTGGAGTCGAAAGCGATTGGGAACGGGGGAGGCTTAAGCCTCGACCACGCCCAGGACGTCGCTTTCCTTCATGATCAGCAGGTCTTGACCGTCGACCTTCACTTCCGTGCCCGACCACTTGCCGAACAGGATGCGGTCACCGGTCTTGACGTCCAGAGCGACGACGTCGCCCTTGTCGTTGCGAGCGCCGGGACCGACCGCGACGACTTCGCCTTCCTGCGGCTTTTCCTTGGCGGTGTCGGGGATGATGATCCCGCCCTTGGTCTTCGTTTCTTCTTCGACGCGCTTCACGAGGACGCGGTCGCCCAGGGGACGAAATTTCATTGTTGTTCTCCGTCGGAACGGTTTGTGTAAGGGCTTCGTCAGCGAGGGGAACGGCGCTGTTAGCAGTCGCGCCCCTTGAGTGCCAACGCCGAGCGTGAGTTAGGCGCCGTCCTCCGGGGAGTCAAGGACGTCGCTGACGAACTTTTTTCGACGCGATCAATGCGGGAGGGTTCGATGTTCGATCATGTGGGGTTCGGCGTGGCCGACTTCCAGCGTTCGGCGGCCTTTTATGACGCGGCCCTGGCGCCGCTCGGAGTTCGCCAGCTGTATGTCGTGCCCAAGGAATTCACCGGCGGAGTCGACGCCGTCGGCTATGGGATCAAGCGGCCGATGTTCTGGATCTCCGAGCAGAACGCGACCCAGGGCAAGCTGCATGTCGCCTTCGCCGCGACGTCCCGGGCCCAGGTCGACGCCTTCTATGAAGCCGCCTTGAAGGCCGGAGGTCGCGACAATGGCCCGCCCGGACTTCGCCCACATTACGATAAAGACTATTACGGCGCGTTCGTGCTGGATCCGGACGGTTTCAACGTCGAAGCCGTCTGCCGCGCGTCTGAGTAACGGGGAGCCCTAGGGCATGTCGAGCTACGTCCTGTCGCTGTTTCTGGCGGTCCTGGCCTGCGTGATCGGCGGAACGCTGGGCGGCATGATCCTGGCGCGGCCGCAGACCATGTTGGCTCTGGCGGGCCTGGCCGACGAGGACACGCCCAAGCCGCCGCTGTTCGCCGAGGGGCGCGCCCTGGGCGGGGTGCTGATCGCCTCGCACGGCGTGGCGGCGCTCTATCTCGGCTATCAGCCCCGGATCGGGGCGGCCATGGCCCTGGCCCTGGCGGTCGCCTGGCTAGGCGCGGCGGCGGGACGAGCCCTGTCGGCCGCCCTGGACGGCGATGCGGGGCGCTACAATGGCGGCGCGATGATCTTCAACGCCCTGATCGGGATCACCCTGAGCCTGCCGTTCTTCCAGGTCGGCCGGGTCGTGGTGCGCGGCATGGGGCTGGCCTAGAGCGGCCGAAACCCTTCGTGGGCCAGCAGCCAGCGCTTGCGTTCGATGCCGCCGCCATAGCCGGTCAATGTCCCGTCCATGCCGATCACCCGGTGACAGGGCGCGACGATGCTCAAGGGATTGGAGCCATTGGCGTGGCCGGCGGCGCGGACCGCGGCCGGGCGGCCAGCGCGGCGGGCCAGTTCCGAATAGGTGATCGTCTCGCCGGCCGGGATTTCCGTCAGCGCCGTCCACACCGCGTGTTGGAAGGCCGTGCCGTTGGTCGCCCAGGCGATCCGGCCCAGGGCCGCGAACTCGCCGGCGAAATAGGCGGCCATGGCCTCGCGGATCGCGCGGGGCGCGGCGCCGGGCTTGGGACGCAGGGTCCGGTAGTGGGTCCGCAGGAGCCGATCCAGCCGGTGCTCATGGTCATGAAAATCGAGGGCGCGCAGGGCGCCGGTCTCGTCGGTGACGATCAACAACTCGCCGATCGGCGAGGGCGCGCGGTCCAGGATCAGGCGGTCGGGGCGACTCATGGGCGGATGTTCGCGCGGCGGGTCGAGACTGTCCGCCCGATTTTTGCGATCACCCCGCGTTGCGCCAAGTTCTTATCCACTTTCCGTGGTTGAGTGTTCGATTCTCGACATTCAGTATCGCGACGAAGCGTTGCTTTATTGAGTCGTCGATGGTGCGACAAAATGCGCGCGGATATTGGTCAAATACATGTCTGTTAACTCAGGATTCGGGCTGAGCATTATTTTCGCGTCAACCCAGAACGCCGCCTAATTCCCTCCAGTCGGAGGGTTTTCTCATGTTCAAGCGTAAAGCCGCGCTGGTCGCGGTCGGCGTCGTCGTGCTGGGCGCGGGTGTCGCGGGCGCGCGCCAGGAGCGCGGCGCGCCGGGGGTCAGCCTGGCGCAATCGGTTGTCGCCGCGGCCAGCGCCTTCGAGCACTACACCCATCACGCCGGCGCCATCTCGGCCGGTTTCCGGGGCGGCGACGACGTGGCCCAGGCCCTGCGCCAGGGCGCGGCCTACAAGCCCGACCAGTTCGAGGAGGGCATGATCGCCTACGGCGCCATCGCCGCCCTGCAGGAGCGCGACTTCGTCGAAGGCGTGCGCCGGGCGGGCCGCGAGATCGGTCCCGAGGCCCTGGCCCAGCGCCTCACCGCCCAACCCGATGCGGTCATGGAGATCGAAGGCGTTGGCCCGGCGGCCGCGCGCGTCCAGGCCGTCCTGCTGCGCCAGAGCGCGCCGCTGGCCTCGACCGGCCGCGCCGTCAAGCAGTCGGCCTACGACATCCAGCACCAGGACTGGTCGAAGGGTTCGATCGTCGACACCGCCGGCCGCCTGGCGCGGGTGAAATCAATCTCGAACACGGCCTTTTCGCCCGACGATGGCGACGCCAGCCGCCTGATCCAGAGCGCGACGGAACGCCAGGAGACCGGCGGGGCCGAGGGCGGCGGCGCGTTCACCCCGGTCACCGCGCGGGCCGCGGCCCTGGCGGCCCTGGCCGTGCTGGGCGCGGCCGGCGACGCGGACGCCGCGAGCCTGACGCCGGTGCTGCACGACCCCAAGGCCGACAGCTGCGTGAAGATGGCCAAGCTGAACCTCTACCAGTGCCTGGCCGTCGCCGGCCCGCACTACGAGGACGTCTTCTGCCTGGGCCAGCACGCGCTGATGGACACCGCCCAGTGCGTCTCGGACGCGGCCGGCGGCGCGCGGATGAGCCCGGCGCCGGCGCGTAGCCGTGGGTTCACCGTGCCGGTGGCGTCGAACTAGTCACCGCGACTTGCCCCCTCCGGGCCTTCGGCCCTCCTCCCCCGAACGGGGAAGAGGGGGATCACCGCGCAACGTCCTCCTCCTCCGGGGGAGGAGCGCGAAGCGCGGAGGGGGCAAGGTCGGTTGCGGATTAGCGGATCCCCGGCACGTGTTGCGCGGCCTCTCGCTCGACCTTCTGCTTGTAGGCCAGGTCGCCGTACTTCGACATTTCCATGCGGGCGATGGTGCGGCAGTGGACCTCGTCCGGGCCGTCGGCCAGGCGCAGGGTGCGGATGCCCGCATACGCTTTCGCGAGGCCGAAGTCGCTGGTCACGCCGCCGCCGCCGTGGGCCTGGATGGCGTCGTCGATGATCTTCAGGGCCAGGCGCGGCGCGGCGACCTTGATCATCGCGATTTCCAGGCGGGCCGACTTGTTGCCGGCCTTGTCCATCATGTCGGCGGCCTTCAGGCACAGCAGGCGGCACATCTCGATGTCGATGCGGGCCTCGGCGATGCGCTGCTCCCAGACCGAGTGGTCGGAGATGTACTTGCCGAACGCCTTCCGGCTCATCAGGCGCTTGACCATCTTCTCCAGCGCCACCTCGGCCGTGCCGATCGTGCGCATGCAGTGGTGGATGCGGCCGGGACCCAGGCGGCCCTGGGCGATCTCGAAGCCGCGGCCCTCGCCCAGCAGCAAGGCGTCCTCGACCGGCACGCGGACGTCCTTGAGGATGACCTCGGCGTGGCCGTGCGGGGCGTCGTCATAGCCGAACACCGGCAGCATGCGAACGATCTCGATGCCCGGCGCGTCCAGAGGCACCAGGACCTGGCTCTGCTGGCTATGGGTCGAGGCGGTCGGATCGGTCTTGCCCATCACGATCGCCACCTTGCAGCGCGGGTCGCCGACGCCCGACGACCACCACTTGCGGCCGTTGATCACGTAGTCGTCGCCGTCGCGCTCGATGCGGGTCTCGATGTTGGTGGCGTCCGAACTGGCCACCGCCGGCTCGGTCATCAGAAAGGCCGAGCGGATCTCGCCGTTCATCAGCGGGCGCAGCCAGCGCTCCTTCTGCGCCAGCGTGCCGTAGCGCATCAGCACTTCCATGTTGCCGGTGTCGGGCGCGGAGCAGTTGAAGACTTCCGAGGCGAAGCCGACCTTGCCCATCTGCTCGGCGATCAGGCTGTATTCCAGGTTGGTCAGCTGCTCGCCTTCGAACTCGAAGGTGTCGTCGACATGGGTCTGGCCGCTGTGCGGCGGCATGAAGAAGTTCCACAGGCCGGCGGCCTTGGCCTTCTTCTTCAGCTCCTCGACGACCTGGACGACCTTCCAGCGCTCGGCGCCCAGCACGTTCATCTCGGCCTCGTAGGCCGGTATCGCCGGATAGATATGCTCGTCCATGAACGCGACGACGCGATCCATGAAGACGCGCTGCTTGGGGGAAATGTCGAAGTCCATGGCGTGCCCTCTACCCGCTTCTCGTTGTGTCAAACAGTTGTTTGAAGTGGTTGTAGACCGGCCTGACGCGCGGGGCAAGCGGTCCTCTTGTCGAAGCGGTCACGAACCGGGTTGTCAGGGCGGACGTCCTGGCGGAAAACACCGCCATGCTGAACCTGACCGCCGACATCCTGCAGGGCCGCTACGTCCGGCTCGAACCGATCACCGTTGATCACCGCGACGAGCTGAAGGCCGCCATCGACTGCGATCCCGCCAGTTGGGAGATCATGTCGGTCAACGGCTGCGGCGAGGGCTTCGAGGACTTCTGGGGCGCGCTGCAGGGCGAGACCGATCGGGGCGAGCGCGTCGGCTTCGCCATCCGCCGCCTGTCGGACGGCCAGGTGATCGGCACGTCCAGCTACCTGAACATCCGCCGCCTGCATGGCGGGCTGGAGATTGGCTCGACCTTCCTGAACCCCGAGGCGCGCTCGGGTCCGGTCAATCCGGAGAGCAAGCGCCTGATGCTGGCCCACGCCTTCGAGAAGGCCGGGGCGATCCGCGTCGAGTTCAATGTCGACGTCCGCAACGCCCGCAGCCAGGCCGCGGTCGAGAAGCTGGGGGCCAGCAAGGAAGGCGTGCTGCGCAGCCACAAGGTCACCTGGACCGGCCACGTGCGCGACACCGCCGTGTTCTCGATCACCGACTACGACTGGCCGGCGATCCGCGAGCGGCTGGAATTCCGGCTCAGCGAGACCTTCGTCTAAGGGTTGTGCCAAAATGTCGCGGCCTGGATGTTCCGAAACGCGCGCCAACTCCTGAAAAAACCGCCGTTATCCTCTCGGTTGTAAGACTTCGCAAATCATGAGGCCCTAGCTTCAGGCCTCATGACCGCCATCGCCTGCTTGCGAATCTTGTTTACCGCCGACGGCGAAAGCGCCCCGGGCGATATCCCCAAGCACAAGGCGCAGGGGGTCGCGGATGCATTTCTGAAAGCCCGCTGGCGTGCGCCGCGCAAGTGCGGGGCCGTCGCGCCCCTGGCCTTCGTGCTCGCCGACCACAATGTCGAACACCTGGACCCGACCGAGGTGCAGGGCCTGGCCGCCGAGCTGGAGAAGGTTCTGTTCCCCGGCCGCCCCATCGGCCAGATCGCTCTGATGACCTTCGAAGGCGACGAAAGCGCGGTGCTGCAGTTCGCCGCCCTGTCGCAGAAGGAACTGCGCGGCCTGCTCGCCGGCGAAGGCTATGAAGGCGAGCCTGGCCGCGTCCACATGATCACGGCCGACTCCATCGAGCCGCTGCCAAGCACGCGCGAAGAAGCCGCCGCCCTCGCCGCCGAGAAGGCCAAGGCCGCCTCGCCGGCGACCGTCGCGCCGATCGCGGTTCAGCCCGCGGCCGAGGCCGCCGCCCCTGTTCCCGCTCCGGCGATCGTCGCGCCGCCGAAGTCGGCCGCCGCCGTGGCGCCGGAGCCGCCGCCGATCATCGCGCCGACCAAGGCCACGCCGAGGGCCGGGCCGGCCATCGTCAAGCCCGCGGCCAAGGTCGAGCCGCCCCCGCCGCCGCCCGAGACGGGTTGGTGGGGCATCTACGACTTGGTCGAGGGCGTCTTCGTCGGCGCCCGGATCGGCATGCGCGCCGACCTGGTCGGACCTCCGCCCGAGGACGACGCCAAGTTGCTCAAGCGCGACCTGATCGCCTTGACCGACACCCAGGCCGCCCTGAAGACCGCGCCATTCGGTGAGATCCAGGTGCCGTTCGGGTTCTGGAACCTGACCACCCCGTCGTCGCAGGACTCCTACAAGAGCCGCCTGTCGCGCTATCCGCTGGACCAGCAGCCGCGCCTGACCGCTACGATCTACTGCACGCCGCGCGAGGCCTCGATCGGCATGCTGCAGCAGATGCGGGCCTTCCTGAAGGGCAGCTTCGCGCGCATGGACGTGCAGGTCGCCGATCCGACCTTTCCGATCCAGGGCATGCCGCCCGAGCTGGTCGACACCATCACCCTCGTCTTGAATGGCGAGTCCGAGCACGACCGCCTGAAGCAGATCCTGAAGTTCGTCGAGCGCAAGGCCGGCTACGTCAGCAAGGGCGTGGAGCAGGCGGTGGCCAACGTCACCTCGGCCGTCGAGCTGGAGGCCTGCCGGGCCGGCGGCATCGCCCGCGTCCAGGGCCCGGCGGTGACCGACCTGATGGACAAGCCGGTCGCCGGCCCCGAAGGCGCGCCGCTGGCCCTGGCGCAGAGCGCGGCCTAACCCTTCGCGGTGATCGTCACGCTGTCGGCCGAGCGCGTGTTCGGGCCGTGGAACACCGCCTCGATATTGTTGCCCTCCGGGTCCCACAGGAACGCGGCGTAGTAGCCCGGATGATAAGGCCGCTCGCCCGGCGCGCCATTGTCGCGTCCGCCGGCGGCCAAGCCGGCTTCGTGGAACCGCTTCACCATGTCCTGGTCCTTGGCCTGGAAGGCCAGGTGGACGTGGGTGGCGGGCTCGCCGACGTCGATCCACAGCTCGTCGCAGCTGAGATGCTTGTCATCCTCGGCGAACGGAACGCCCACGGCGTCGAGCACCGCGCGATAGAACCGCTTGGTCTTTTCGAGGTCCTGGGTCCGCAGGTGGACGTGATCGATCAGTCGGCCGCGCTGGACTTGCATGGGGGGCATGGGAGACCTCCGGGTTTCGGACCCCAACGCCTCGCCGACAAGATCAGTTGCCGGCCCGCTTGACCCTCACGCCGCGTCAGACCTGATTGATCGCTCCATCGAGAGGGAAAGGTCGATGAGCGTCTACACGGTCAGGCGGATGGCGAGGCTTTCGGGCGTTTCGGTGCGCGCGCTGCACCACTACGACGCCATCGGCCTGCTGCGGCCGCGCGCCGTCGGGGCCAACGGCTACCGCTACTACGACCGCGAGGATTTGCTGCGGCTGCAGCAGATCCTGTTCCACCGCGCCCTGGAAACTCCGCTCAAGGACATCCGGGCCGCCCTGGACGACCCGGGCTTCGACCTGCCCGCCGCCTTGCGCGCCCATCGGGTTCGCCTGGCCGCGGAAGTCGAGCGCTACGCGGCTCTGGTGGACGTCGTCGACCGCACCCTCGCCGACCTCGAAGGAGACGAGACGATGGATGACGAACGACTTTTCCAAGGCTTCTCGCCCGAGAAGCAGGCCCAGCACGAGGCGTGGCTGATCGACCGCTATGGTGAGTCGATGGCTCCGCGGATCGCCGAGGCTAAGGAACGGCGCAAGGGCATGAGCAAAAGCGAGATCGCCGCGCTGATGACCGATGGCCAGGCGCTGGAGGCCGACATCGCCAAGGCGCTGAACGCGGGCCTGCCGGCCGATAGCGCGGCGGTGGCGGCGATCATGCGGCGCTGGTGGGACTGGATCGGCGTGAGCTGGAACCGCGAACCGACGCCGGAGGCTTTCACGGGCCTGGGCCGACTCTATCTGGAGCACCCGGAGTTCAACGCCCGGTACGAGGCGTTGGCGCCGGGGCTGACCGAGTATCTGGCCGAGGCGATGCGGGTGTTCGCGGAGAGACAGGCGGCTTAGCGTCCAAGCGCCCCCTCCGTCTCGTCGCCTATCGGCGTCGATCCACCTCCCCCGCTTCGCAAGGGAGGATAAGCCTTCCTCCTCACCCGTGAAACGGGGGAGGTGGCGCGATGCGGATACGCATCGTGACGGAGGGGGCGCTAAGCCCTCAGCGCCGCCCGAACAGCTTCTCGATATCGGCCAGCTTCAGCTCCACATAGGTCGGGCGGCCGTGGTTGCACTGGCCGGAGTGGGGCGTGGCCTCCATTTCGCGGAGCAGGGCGTTCATCTCGGCGCCGTTCAGGCGGCGGCCGGCGCGGACGCTGCCGTGGCAGGCCATGGTCGAGCAGACCTCTTCCAGCCGCTCCTTCAAGGCCAGGGCCTGGCCGTTCTCGGCCAGGTCGTCGGCGATGTCGCGGACCAGGGCGGCGGCGTCGGTCTTGCCTAGCAGGGCCGGCGTCTCGCGCACCAGCACCGCGCCGGGACCGAAGCTTTCGATCACCAGGCCCAGGGCGGCCAGCTCCTCGGCGCGGGCGACGACACGCTCGGCTTCGGCGGGATCCAGGTCGACCACCTCGGGCAGCAGCAGCGTCTGGCGGGCCACGCCGCCGGTCGCCATCTCGCCCTTCATGCGCTCATAGACCAGCCGCTCGTGGGCGGCGTGCTGGTCGACGATGACCATGCCGTCGCGGGTCTGGGCGACGATATAGGTCTCGTGCACCTGGGCCCGGGCCGCGCCCAGCGGGAAGTCGACGGGGTCGAACGGCGCGTCGGCGGGGCGATAGTCCGTCATCGGACGATCTTCGAACGCGACGTTCGTATAGGCCTCGCGGACCACCTCAGCCAGATCTCCGCTATAGCTGGGCTCGACCCGCGCGGAGACTTCGGAGAGCCCCGGCAAGTCCATCGCGCGCTGCGTCGGCGGCGTCCAGCCGCCCTCGCGCCAGGCCGAGAAGCCGGCGGGAGAAGGGCCCGGCTGGTAGCCGGGGAACGGGCTCTGCTGGGCGCGGATGCTGTCCAGGGCCTGGGCGGCGACGGTGGTGGAGGCGCGGTGGCCGGCCCCGGCCAGGGCGTGGCGCAGGGCCCCGACAATCAGGCCGCGCACCAGGGCCGGATCGCGAAAGCGCACCTCGGCCTTGGCCGGGTGGACGTTGACGTCGACCTCGGCGGTGTCCAGCGTGACATACAGGGCCGCCGTCGGATGGCGGTCGCGCGCCAGGAAGTCCGCATAGGCGGCCCGCAGCGCGCCTTGCAGCAGGCGATCGCGGACCGGCCGGCCGTTGACGAACAGATACTGGTGGGCGGCGTTGCCGCGGTTGTAGGTCGGCAGGCCGGCGAAGCCCGACAGCCGCACGCCGTCGCGGGTCTGGTCGATCTCGATGGCGTTGTCCTGGAAGTCGCGGCCCAGCACGGCGGCCAGGCGGGCCAGGCGCCCCTGCGGCCCCGGATGCTCGGGCGGCAGACGCAGGATGCGGCGGCCGTCGATGTCCAGGGAGAAGCCGACGCTTTCGTTAGCCATGGCCTGGCGTTTGATCTCCTCGGTAATCGCCAGGGCCTCGGCGCGCTCGGACTTCATGAACTTCAGGCGGGCGGGGGTGGCGTAGAACAGGTCTCGGACCTCGATCCGCGCCCCGTGCGGGCCGGGGAAGGCGGCGGGAGCGACGTCGCCGACCTGACCGCCCTCGACCAGGATCGAATGGGCGTCGCTGGCGCCCTTGGCCCGCGAGCTGATCGTCAATCGCGCCACCGAGCCGATCGACGGCAGCGCCTCGCCCCGGAAGCCCATGGTGTGGATGCGCAGCAGGTCCCACAGGCCATCCTCGTCCGGGGCCAGCTTCGAGGTGGCGTGGCGCTCGAGGGCGACCGGCAGTTCTTCCGCCGACAGGCCGCAGCCGTCGTCGGCGACCAGGATGCGGGTCAGGCCGCCGCCGTGGGCTTCGACCTCGATCCGCGTGGCGCCCGCGTCGATGGCGTTGTCGACCAGTTCCTTGATGGCGCTGGCCGGGCGTTCGACCACCTCGCCGGCGGCGATGCGGTTGACGGTCTCGGGCGGCAGGCGGCGGATGGGCATCAAGCGGACTTTCAACGAAGCAGGCCGGTCCGCCCCGAAGCGGGACCGTACATTGCAACTCCTTAAGTTGCCGAACGAACCGCGATCGGCCAACGAGGTGGAGACCGAGGAGCTTAGCTCGATTCCGCCGCCGTTCGAGGATCACAGATAGTGACGCTGACCCGTTTCGCCGCCGCCGGCCTGGCGTTTTCCCTTCTGTGCGGCGGTTCCGCCCTGGCGCAAGTCCAGGGAAAGAACGAGGTCTCGATCCACCAGACCAAGCCGGTGGACCTGACGCCGGTCGACAGCCAGGCCAATCTGGTCGAGGAGCTGATCGTCAACGCCCGCCTGCCGGGGCCCGCCTGGTGGAAGGTCACCGACGCCGACACCACGGTCTATGTGATGGGCGTGCCGGCCTTCATTCCGGACAAGCTGGACTTCGACGACTCGGTGCTGCGCCGCCGGCTGGATGGGGCCAATGTGCTGATCCTCGGCCAGGAGCCAGAGGTCAGGATCCTCAGCCTGCTGGCCCTGATCCCCGGGCGCGGCAAACAGTTCATCATGGACAAGCCCATGCGCGAGACTCTGCCGCCCGAGCTGCGCGCGCGGCTGGAAAAGCAGCTGAAGGCCCGGGGCAAGCCGGTGACCGAGCACGACGACATGAAGCCGGCGCTGGCGGGCTTCATCATCGCCAACAACCGGGGCGGCGGTGTTTCGATCACCGTGGGCAAGCTGACCGACCGCATCCGCGACCTGGCCAAGAGCAAGGACATCGCCGTCCAGCCGCGGGTCAAGAAGCTGGACGACTACGACCTGATCGGCATGGTCAAGTCGCTGGCCGAGGCGCCTCAGCCGCTGCAGGAGCTGTGCCTGGACGCGGGCCTCAAGCAGGCCGAGAACGGCCTGGCCGGCGTGCGCGAGACCGCCGACCAGTGGGCCGAGGGGCAGGTGCGCGAGGTCGTCTCGGCCGAGCGCGGCTATCAGCGGTGCCTGGCCTCCACGCCCTGGATCGCCCGCCAGTTCAAGGAGGGCCAGGACGACGCCGTCGGCGCGATCACCTCGGCCCTGAAGAAGCCCGGCAAGGCCGTGGCGGTGATCGAGCTACGTTCGCTGCTGAGCCAGGACGGCGTGCTGGATCGCCTGCGCGCCAAGGGCTTCACCGTGGTCGCGCCCGAATAAGGCCAAGCTTCCGCCGCATCGCCCCGCCAGGGTCGGCATGCTTCGGGGGAGGCTAAGGGGGAAACGATATGCGTTCGATATTGACGGGCCTGGCCCTGGCGCTGGCCGCCGCGACCGGCGCCCACGCCCAGGCGGTCAGCCCACTCATCGACGACCCGCAGGCCAATGTGGTCGAGGCCCTGGTGGTCAGCGCCAAGCTGCCGGGTCCGGCCTGGTGGCGCGTCACCGACGCCGACACCACCGTCTATGTTCTGGGGACTCCCGGCGCGCTTCCCAAGGGGATGAGTTGGGACACCTCGGTGCTGGAGCGCCGGCTGGACGGAGCCTTCGCCGTGCTGACCCAGCCTGTGGCGCGAGCCGGCCTGACCGACGTTCCGGCCATGCTGAAACTGCGCAAGTCCCTGAAGGGCGACGGCGCGTGGGCGCGGCGCTCGCCGGCCCTGGCGGCGCGGCTGCAGCGCGCCTGGACCGCCGTCGAGCCCAAGGATCCCGACGGCTGGAAAGACTGGAAGCCGTTGCTGGTGGCCCTGCAGCTGGACGGCAAGGCCGATCGCAAGGCCGAGCTACAAAGCTCCGAGCCGGAGAAGACAATCGCCCGACTCGCGCGCCAGCATCGGACGAAACCCCGTCCCGCCCAGGTCTATAAGGCGATGCCGATGATCAAGACCCTGGTGCGGGAGCACACCGAGGAGGCGGGTCTGGTCTGCCTGTCCGAGACGCTCGACACCATCGACGCCGGGCCCGAGCCCCAGCGAGCCGCCGCGCGCGCCTGGGCGCAAGGCCAGGTCAGGGCCGCCCTGGCCGAGTCGCGTAGCGCCGAGCGATGCGAGCTGCTGCTGCCGGGCGTCAACGAGATCGTGCGCCGGCAGATGGACGACGAGGCGACCGCGATCGCGGAGCTGCTCAAGACCCCGGGCCATGCCGTCGCGATCTTCCCGATGCGTGGCCTGGTGGCCGAGAACGGCGTGCTGGACAAACTGCGGGCGCGCGGGATCACGGTCCGCACGCCCGGGGATTGACGCGGCGGTCGGTTCGGCCCGAGATCATAGGTCTCAGGTTGAGATGGGGGTCTCGTGAAAACGGTTCTGATCGCCATGGCCATGATCCTGGCCGCGCCCCCGACCCTGGCCCAGGAGGCCGACGGGCCCGACCTGGTCGACGCCCTGGTGGTCAACGCCCGCACGCCCGGCCCGGCCTGGTGGGGCGTCGGCAAGGGGAGCGCCAAGGTCTGGGTGCTGGGCGTCGGCGTCCCGGTGCCCGCCGACGCCAAGTGGGACGGCAAGGCGTTCGAGCGGCGCGTGAAGGCGTCGCGGCGGATCATCACCCTCCTGCCCAGCAAGGCGAAGTTCGAGAAGGGGACGTTGGACGCCGATCGGAACTGGGTCGACGAATTGACCGAGGCTGAGCGGGCGCGACTGGCCGAGATCGCCGCCGCGACCCGACGTCCGACGGAGATGTACGCCAAGCTCCGGCCGAATCTGGCCGGTCTGATCATCGCGTCGGAGCTTGAATCTCGCGCCAAACCCAAGGCGGGCAAGTCCCAGGACCTGGCCGCCAAGGCGCAGCGCCTCGGCGCCCGTCCGATCCCCGTGGGCGGCCAGGAGGCGCAGAGCATGAAGGCCAGCTTCCAAAGGGGCGGTCACGACAGCCTGACCTGTGTCCGGTGGGCCATGCGTCCGCGCGATCCCGCCGCCCTTCGTGAGCAGCGCGCCCAAGCCTGGATGCGCGGCGACGTCCGGGCCTTGCTGATCGGTCCGGCCACCTACGACCCTTGTGTCCAGGCGATGACGGCCATGCAGTCTTCCCTCGAGAACACCGAAAGCCAGATGGCGGACACGATCGCCGCGACCTTGGAACGGGGCGAGGGCGCGGTGGCCCTGGTCGGCCTGATCCCGCTGCTGCGCCAGGACGGGGTCCTCGACCAACTGCGCAAGCGCGGCTATCGCGTCGAGACGCCGGCCCAGCTGGACGACGAGGACTGAAACGAAAACGACCCGGAACCGTGAGGTCCCGGGCCGTTCGAATGTCTCGTGAAGTCCGGCCCTAGAGGCCCGGCAGCTTGATGCCCGACTTCTTCTCGCGGCTGATGACCACGCCGCCCGAGCCCACCAGCTTCTTCAGGCGCGCTTCCTCGGCGGCGGCGTCGACTTCCAGCGGCGCGTTGGCGCCGGATTCGGCGGCCGTGGCGACGTTGGTCTTGGCCTGGCCCTTCTTCCAGAACATCACCTTGCTGGCGAAGCTCTCGTCCTTGTGGGCCAGGTCGCCGTTCTCGTCGTCGACGACGAAGCGGATCAGCGGATCGGCCTTGTCGGACCCGGCGCGCGAGACCAGCAGCTTTTCACCTTCCGAACGACCGGCGGCGTTGCTCTGGCCGATCAGGGCGGCGCGGGCGGCGCTTTCCGGCTGCAGCTCCTGCGGACGCGGCTCGCCGGGCGCCGGCGGGCGCAGGGCGTAGTCCGGCGGCACGGCCAGAGGGGCCTTGCTGACCACGCGGAATTCGTCGGGGACCACCTTGCTCATCCCCAGGGCTTTCTGGGTCGAAGTGCAGCCAGCCAAGCCGATCACGGCCACGGCGGTCAGGGCGCTCACGGTCGCGACCCGATTGAAACTCATCAAACCATGCTCCAGCAGGCCGACCCCCGGCCCAAATTTCGGACGCTCTCGATACGACATCCTCGCGCGGGCGCCAATCTCCCACGCGATTGCGGCGTCATTCGGCCCAATCTGTTCGGCCAAGCTACTCGGTTTCGGCCAGCTTCTTCTCGCCGTAGAGGAAGCTGTCGATCAGCAGCAGGGCCACTCCGACATTGATTCCGGAATCGGCGACGTTGAACACCCAGGGAAAATGCAGGCGCGAGACGTCGATGAAGTCGACGACATAGCCGTACATCACCCGGTCGATCAGGTTGTTGCCGATCGCCGCGCCGATGATCATGCCGATCCCCAAGGCCGGCAGCAGCTTCGTGGCCTTGCGGGCCCAGATCGCCAGGCCGATCACCACCAGGATCGAGAAGCCGATCAGCAGCCAGCGGCCCCAGTCGTTGTCCTTCAGCAGGCCGAAGCTCATGCCGTAGTTATGGACCATGGTCAGGTGCAGCGGGCCCAGCAGTGGAACGCTGCCCCCCTGTTCGCGGCCGAGCAGCCCCAGGACCCACAGCTTGGACAGCTGGTCCAGGATCAGCGTGGCGGCGGCGACGGCGTAGGCGGTCCAGCCGAGGCGGGTGATGGATTTCATACGTCTACCTAAGCCGTCCCCGATAAAACTGTCATCCCGGACGGCCCGAAGGGCCGATCCGGGACCGCCGGAAGCGCCGTGCTTGTAGCGGTCCCGGCTCTTCGGCCGGGATGACAGGGTTTGTTAGCCGCGCCTCGCGTCCCAGTAAGCCACCGCTTCGGCGTCGCGAAGGCTAAGCTCCGGATAGCGGGGGTCGGTTCCCACCTCCGGCAGGATCCGCCACGAGCGGGCGCACTTCTGGCCCTCGGCCCGTTTCGGATCCACCGAGACGCCCTTGATCTCGTCGGTCCGGAACGCGCCGGCGTCCCCGGCCACGAGCGTGGCGGCCGACGTGCGGAACACCTCGGCGGCGTCTAGGCCATCGAAGGCGGCCAGCAGGTCGGCGTCGGCGACATGGACCACCGGCGCGGCTTCCAGGGCCGAGCCGATCCGCTTCTCGCGGCGCTCGACCTCTAGGGCCCCCGTGACCACCGACATCACGGTCTCGACCTTGGCCCAGCGCGCGGCCTCGGCGTCGTTGCGCCATGCGGCCGGCGTTTCCGGGATCACCCGCAGGCTGTTGGAGCCGGCGTCGGGGAAGCGGGTCATCCACGCCTCTTCCATGGTGAAGCTGGTCAGCGGCGACAGCCAGATGGTCAGGCGCTCGAACACATAGTCCAGCACCGTGCGATAGGCCCGCCGCCGCAGGGCGTTGGGCGCGTCGCAATAGAGGCTGTCCTTGCGGATGTCGAAGAACAGGGTCGACAGGTCGCCCTGGCAGAACTCGATCAGCGGCCGGGTCACGTCGCTGAAGCGATAGGCCTCGTAGGCGGCGCGGACGTCGCGATCCAGCTCCCACAGGCGGTGCAGGATGTACTTCTCCAGCGGCGGGAAGTCGGCGTAGTCGGTGACCCGCTCTTCCTCCGTGAAGCCGGCCAGGGCGCCCAGCAGGTAGCGCGTGGTGTTGCGCAGCTTGCGATAGGCGTCGGTGGTGGTGGCCAGGATCGTCTTGCCGATCCGCTGGTCCTCCGAATAGTCGACCATCGCCGCCCACAGGCGCAGGATCTCGGCCCCGCTCTCCTTGGTGATGGTCTGCGGTTCGACGGTGTTGCCCTTGGACTTGGACATCTTCTCGCCGTTCTCGTCCTGGGTGAACCCGTGGGTGAGAACCGCCTTGTAGGGGGCGCGGCCGCGGGTGCCGCAGCCTTCGAGCAAGCTGGACTGGAACCAGCCGCGGTGCTGGTCCGAGCCTTCCAGATAGAGGTCGGCCGGCCAGTGGCTGTCGTCGCGGCCCTCGATCGTGAAGGCGTGGGTGCAGCCGCTGTCGAACCAGACATCGAGGATGTCGCCGACCTTCTCGTAGAGGGCCGGGTCGTGATGGCCCAGGAAGTCGGCGTCGGGACGGGTGAACCAGGCGTCGGCGCCGCCCTCGCGGATGGCGTTCAGGATGCGGGCGTTGACCTCCGGGTCCATCAGCGGATGGCCGGTGTGCTTGTCGACATACATCGCCAGCGGCGTGCCCCAGTTGCGCTGGCGGCTGACCAGCCAATCAGGACGGCTCTCGACCATCGAGCCGATGCGGTTGCGGCCGGCGTCGGGGTGGAATGCGGTGTCGGCGATGGCCTTCAGGGCCTTCTCGCGCAGGGTCTGGCCGTCCTCGCCGGCGTGGTCCATGCGGATGAACCACTGTGGGGTGTTGCGGAAGATCACCGGGGCCTTCGAGCGCCAGCTATGCGGATAGCTGTGCTCGACGCGGCCGCGCGCTAGCAGCGCGCCAGCCTCGATCAATTTCTCCATCACCGCGCCGTTGGCGGGCCCGAACTTGCCGACCTTCTTGCCCTCGGTCTCCAGCACCTTCAGCCCGCCGAACAGCGGGACGTGCGGATAGTAGGCGCCGTCCGGATCGACGGTGTCGGGGATCTCGCGATGACCGTGGGCCAGCCAGACATTGTAGTCGTCGGCGCCGTGGCCCGGCGCGGTGTGGACGAAGCCCGTGCCGGCGTCGTCGGTGACGTGGTCACCGGCCAGCATCGGCACGGCGAAGCCGTAGTGGGTGTCCAGCGCGGCCAGCGGATGGGCCAGGACCATGCCTTCGCAGTCGACGCTTTCCAGCTTCTTGAAGCTGGCGACCTTGGCGGCCTTCATCACGTCGTCGGCCAGCTTTTCGGCCACGACCAGGCGATCGCCCGGCGCGGACCACGGGGCGAACTCGAGGTTCTCCTCCAGCGCCACGACCTCGTAGGCGGCGTAGGCGACGTCGGGATTGTACGAGACCGCGCGGTTGGCCGGGATGGTCCAGGGCGTCGTCGTCCAGATCACCACGCTGGCGCCGACGGCGGCGTCCGAGCCCTCGACGACCGGGAACTTGACCCAGATCGTCGGCGAGACGTGGTCGTGATACTCGATCTCGGCCTCGGCCAGGGCGGTGCGCTCGACCGGGCT
Source organism: Caulobacter sp. 1776 (assembly GCF_040545685.1). Lineage (NCBI taxonomy): Bacteria > Pseudomonadati > Pseudomonadota > Alphaproteobacteria > Caulobacterales > Caulobacteraceae > Caulobacter > Caulobacter sp. 1776. Next base: position 113,940 of record NZ_JBEPMI010000001.1, on the reverse strand, counting down.
CCACATCACCGGCTTGGAGCCGCGATAGAGCTGGCCCGAGGCGGCGAACTTATGGAACTCGGCGACGATCGTGGCTTCCGAGCCGAAGTCCATGGTGGCGTAGCGGTTCCACCAGTCGCCCAGCACGCCCAGGCGCTGGAACTCGGTCTTCTGGGCCTCGATCCAGCCGCCCGCGTATTCGCGACAGCGGGTGCGGAATTCCTCGGCCGGGACCTCGTCCTTGCGACGGCCCTTGGCGCGGAACTCTTCCTCGATCTTCCACTCGATCGGCAGGCCGTGGCAGTCCCAGCCCGGCACGTAGTCGACGTCGTAGCCGAGGGCGAAGCGCGAGCGGACCACGAAGTCCTTCAGCGTCTTGTTCAGGGCGTGGCCGATGTGGATGGCCCCGTTGGCGTAGGGCGGACCGTCGTGCAGCACGAACAGCGGCGCGCCGTCGGCCTGGCGCTTGGCGCGGATCGCGCCGTACAGGCCCTTGTCGGACAGGGCGGCCCAACCCTCGAGGATCTCGGGCTCCTTCTTGGGGAGCCCCCCGCGCATCGGGAACGGAGTGTCGGGCAGGAAGACGGTTTCGCGATAGTCGCGGGCGGTCGTGGCGTCGTCGGCCATGGAAAAAGGTCCGGCTTTCAAAGGGGTCGGAAGAGGGCGGGAAAACCCGGCGCGCGCTGGAGGATCGTCCGGCGGCGTCACGCCGGGCGGATAATTCGCGAAATCTTCCGAACGGAACTCATGGCGGTGGGGATAGCAGAGGGCGGGAAGGGACGCCAGTACTTGCCCCCTCCGCGCTGACGCGCTCTTCCCCCTCCGGGGGAGGAGGGCCGAAGGCCCGGAGGGGGCAAGTGACCTAAGCCCCCGGCTTGCGCAGCTTCGGCGTCACGGTCACGCTCATCAGCCGCGCCTGGCGGATCACGGTGAACGCGATCGCCCGGCCGATGCTGTGGTGGTCCAGGGCCCGCAGCAGATCGTCCAGCCCGGTCAGGGGCTGGTCGTCGGCGGCCACCAGCAGGTCGCCCTCGCGCAGGCCCGCCTTGGCCGCCGGACCGCCCAGATCGACGTGGGCGACATAGACGGCATAGGGCTGGTGCAGGCCCGTCGCCCTGGCCAGGGCCGGTGGGATCGGGGCCTGCTGGGCGACCAGGCCGATCGAGCCGCGCCGCACGTGGCCGTGGACCAGCAGTTCGGCGATCACGAAGCGGGCGGTGTTGGCCGCCACCGCGAAGCACAGGCCCTGGTAGCCGGCGATGATCGCCGTGGCGACGCCCACAACCTCGCCGGTGGAGTTGACCAGCGGCCCGCCGCTGTTGCCAGGATTGAGCGCGGCGTCGGTCTGGATCAGGTCCTCGACCAGCCGACCGCGCTCGCCGCGCAAGGACCGGCCCATGGCCGAGACGACGCCGGTGGTCACCGTGGCCTCGAAGCCGAGCGGCGCGCCGATGGCGATGACCAGCTGGCCGCGCCGCAGCTTCTTGGAGTCGCCCAGTCTGGCGACCGGGATGTCGGCGGCCTGGTCGATCTTGATCAGCGCCAGGTCGGTGTCGGGATCGTCGCCGACGCAGCGCGCCGTGAGACTCCGGCCCTCGGCGGTGATGACCACGAAGCGGCTGGCGCCCTGGATCACGTGGCTGTTGGTCAGGATCAGCCCACCTTCACCGATCGCGAAACCGGAGCCGACGCCGCCCATCCGAGGGTCGTCCAGCATCGGGTGGATGCGGACCACGCTGGGACCCACCCGCTCTACGGCGCGGACCACGGCGTTGGAATAGGCGTCCAGCAAGTCGCCGTCGGGCAGGGCGCAATAGCCACCCTCGACCTCGATCGCCTTGCCGGTGTCGAACACGAACTGGGCGCCGTCGGGATAGGCCAGAATCTCGTGCCGCCGCGACCGCGCGGGACGCCGAGCGCGCGCGAAGACATCGTACTTGCGTCCCTTGAGCATGCGGTCCCCACCCAGCCGTTCAGGAAGGTTAACGGGGCGGGGCGGGGAGGGAAAGGATTTCTCCTCACCCGTGAAACGGGGAAGGTGGCGCGGCGCGGATACGCGACGTGACGGAAGGGGCGTCGCGGGCCGCAAGCGCCCCCTCCACCGCTTCGCGGTCCCCCTCCCCCGCGCGCGGGGGAGGATGAAAACCTAGAACCCCGGCGCCACGATCGCGCGGGCGGCCTGTTCGTCCTTCAGCACCTGCTGCACCAGCAGGTCGATGCTGTCGAACTTCAGCTCCGGGCGCAGGAAGGCGATCAGATCGGTCTCGATCACCTGGCCGTAGAGGTCCTCGTCGAAGTCGAACAGCCAGGTCTCGAGCCGGGTCTCGACCTCGCCGGTGGTCGGGTTGTTGCCGAGATTGGCCACGCCGGGCACCTCGCGGCCGTCGGGCAGGCGGGTGCGGGTGGCATAGACGCCGAGCTTGGGGACCACATAGTCCTCGACCTCGACATTGGCGGTCGGGAAGCCCAATTGACGGCCCAGCTGCTGGCCCCGACGCACCACGCCCTCGATCGCGAACGGCCGGCCCAGGATGCGGGCGGCCTGTTCCGGATGGCCGGCGCGCAGAGCGTCGCGAACGCCCGTCGACGAAAACTTTTCGCCATCTCGGCTGGCCACCGGCTCGGCGATCGAGACGGTGAAGCCGTACTCATGGCCATAAGCCTTCATCAGGTCGGCGCTGCCGGTGCGGCCACGGCCGAAAGAGATGTCGAAGCCGGCCGCGACATGCTTCACGCCCAGGCCCTCGACCAGCACCTTCTCGACGAACTCGCGGTCGCCGAAGCTGGCCATCTCGAAGTCGAACGGCAGCAGATAGAAGAGGTCGACGCCCAGCCCGCCCAGCGCCCGCGCCTGCTGGGCGTGGGTCATCAGCTTGAACGCCGGCTCGGTCGGACGGAACAGGCGGCGCGGATGCGGATCGAAGCTGATCACGCCCAGCGGCGTTTTGCCGGCCAGCGCGGCTTTCGCCGCCTGGGCGATCACCTGCTGGTGGCCGCGATGCACGCCGTCGAAATTGCCGAGGGCGACGGACGCGCCGCGCTCCTCGCGGGGCAGGTTCTTCCAGGCGTGGACGGTCTTCAGATGCATCAGGCGGCCTTGCGGGGGACCATGACCACGGCCTCGCCATCGACGACCGGCTTGCCGTTGACCAGGCAGACGGTGGCGAAGGTGACGCGGGCCTTGGCGGCGTCGATTTCGGTGACGGTGGCGCGGGCGGTGACGGCGTCGCCGATCTTGACCGGCCGCTTGAAGCGCAGGGTTTGAGACAGGTAGATCGCGCCCGGGCCGGGCAGGGTGGTGCCCAGCACCGCCGAGATGTAGCCGGCCGACAGCATGCCGTGGGCGATGCGCTCGCCAAAGCTGGTGGTCGCGGCGTAGGCGGCGTCCAGGTGGACGGGATTGTTGTCGCCGGTGACCTCGGCGAAGGCCTCGATGTCGGCCTCGCCGACCGTGCGGACCAGTTCGGCCGACTGGCCGACGCTCAGCTCTTCCAGATATTTACCCTGCATGACGCGTTCCCCTGCGGCTTTTATTGTGCGTTGCACACAGTCTAACCGGTCAATCCATCTTCACCAGACCAGATCGCCGATGGCGTGGGTCGCGCCCACGGCCTCGGCGTCCAGCAGGGCGTGGACGGCGTCGGGGACGAGCTGGCCATCGGGACCAACGGCCTTCTCGCCATGGATGCCCTTGGCCACGAACAGGCAGGCCAGCTTCTGGTCGTGGGCGCCCTTGACGTCGGTGATCACACCGTCGCCGATGCAGAGCACCCGGTCGCGGTCGACCGGCCGGCCCAGCAACCGCGCCGCCTCGGCCACGGCCAGGTCGTAGATCGCGGGATAGGGCTTGCCGGCCATGACCACCCGGCCGCCCAGGCTTTCATAGAGGTCGGCCAGGGCCCCGGCGCAGAAGATCAGGCGATCGCCGCGCTGCACGACGCGGTCGGGATTGGCGCAGATGAACAGCAGGCCCCGATCGGCGGCGACCTTCAGCCGGTCGCGATAGTCCTCGGGGACTTCCTTCTCGTCCTCATAGAGGCCCGAGCACAGGATGAAGTCGGCGTCCTCGGGGCCGGCCAGCGTCAGGTCGAACCCAGCCCACAGCGGGGCGTCGCGTTCGGGACCGACCTTCCAGACCTTCTTTCCCGTCTGGGGCGTCAGCAGCGCCCGCGTCGCATCGCCCGAGGTGACGAAGCCCTGCCAGGCCGAGCGCGGCACGGAGAGGCCGTCCAGCTGGGCCACGACGTCGTAGGACGGGCGCGGTGAGTTCGAGATCAGCACCACCGGGCCCCTGGTCTCACCCCATCGCGTCAGGGCCGCGCAGGCCTCGGGGAAGCTCTCGACCCCGTTGTGGATCACGCCCCAGACGTCGCAGAGCACCACGTCGTAGCGGTCGGAAAGGGCGGAGAGGCCGGGGGGGAAGTCCATCATGGCGTGGGCGATACGGGGGTAAGGGCGAGGCGTCAATGTCGCCAGGAACCTTAGCTGTTGCTGATCGTCCCGGATTCAAGGGCGATGGCGGAAGGCTTTCGAAGACCCGCGTTCCGTGACTATCCTCCGCGCCGACAAGGGAGGGGCCGATGACGATTCTGATCCTGGGTCTGGTGGTGTTCCTGGGGATCCACTCGGTGCGGATCCTAGCCGCGCCGTTCCGCGACGCGCAGATCGCCGCCAACGAGAAGCGCTGGAAGGGTCTCTATTCGCTGGTCGCGGCCGTCGGGCTGGGCCTGATCATCTGGGGCTGGATCCTGGCCCGGCCGCTGGCGCCGCAGCTCTACGACCCGCCGGTCTGGGGCCGCAAGGTGACTTGGGGACTGGTCTGGATCGCCTTCGTGCTGATGCCGACCGCCAACGCCCCGACCGGGCGGATCAAGGCGACCGTGCGCCATCCGATGCTGCTGGGGGTGATCTTCTGGTCCAGCGGCCACCTGCTGGCCAATGGCGACCAGGCCTCGGTGACCTTGTTCGGGGCGTTCCTGGCCTGGGCGATCCTCGACCTGATCTCGGCCCTGAGCCGCAAGGAGCCGGCGCCGGTGGTGGTCCGGCCCAGGGCGGACGTGATCGCGGTGGTGGCGGGCACGGTGCTGTGGTGCGTGTTCGTGTTCTTCCTGCACCGGTTCCTGTTCGGGGTGTCGCCGTTGGGGTGAGGCGGTAGCGCCCCCTCCGTCTCGTCGCCTATCGGCGCCGATCCACCTCCCCCGTTGCACGGGGGAGGATGAAAACGCTCCCTCCTGCCCCGCTTGCGGGGGAGGTGGATCGCTGCGGATACGCAGCGAGACGGAGGGGGCGCTCTCGCTGCTCCTACGTCGCGTCGTGAAAGATCACGCCCAGCGTCCTACGCCGCCCGGCCCGGATCTCGCTGACCCCGTGCCGCAGCACGCGCCGATGCACGCCGCGCACGCCTTCGGCCGGCCGCTCGCGCACCGCGAAGATCACGCCCTCGCCCTGCCTCAGCGGCACGACCTGGGGCGCGGATTGCTGGCGGGGGCGTTGCTCGACCAGCACGAACTCGCCGCCCTCGAAGTCGCGGCCGGGCTCGTCCAGCAGGAATGCCGCCTGCAGTGGGAAGACGTGCTCGCCATAGAGGTCCTGGTGCAGGCAGTTGTAGTCGCCCGGGCCGTAGGTCAGCAGCAGGGGCGTCGGCCGCGCCTGTCCGGCCTCGCGGCAGCGAGCCAGCATCGCGTCCAGGCTGTCGGGGAAGCGCCGGTCCTCGCCGAGCCGCTCGGCCCAGCGATTGGCGATGGTCGACAATGGGCCGTACAGGCCCTGCCGGAGCCGTTGCACGACGTCCGGCAGGGGATAGCTGAAGTACTTGTACTCGCCGCGCCCGAAGCCGTGGCGAGCCATGACCACCCGACTGCGAAAGCCCGCGTCCTGGGGATAGAGATCGGCGATCCCTTGGCAGGTCTCGGGCTTCAGCAGCGGGCCGGTCAAGGCCCAGCCGCGCGCGTCCAGCTCGGCGGCGATGCGGGTCCAGTCGAGAGTCACGCCGCCTCGCGCGCCAGCAGGGCCCGCTTGCGCTCGACGCCCCAGCGATAGCCGGAGAGGCCGCCGTCGGAGCGGACCACGCGGTGGCAGGGGGTGATCACCGCCAGCGGATTGGCGCCGCAGGCCTGGGCCACGGCGCGGAAGGCGCTGGGCCGGCCGATGGCGCGGGCGATGTCGCCGTACGAGACGGTCTCGCCGGCCGGGATCTCGCGCAGCGCGGCCCAGACGGCCTTCTGCAACTCGGTCCCCTGGTCGTCGATCGGCAGGCTCGGCCGGTGGTCGGGACGGTCGACAAGGTCGACCATGGCCTTCAGGTCGGCGGCCAGGCCGTCGGCGTCGGGGACGATCCGGGCGTGCTTGAAGCGCTTCTCCAGATCGGCCTTCAGCGTCTCGACGTCATCGCCCAAGGTGACCAGGCGCAGGCCGGCGTCGGAGCGGGCGACCAGGGCCAGGCCCAGGGTCGTCTCGACGGTCCCCCAGCGCAGGGTCTCGCGATTGATGTCGGGCTTGCAGCGCAGGCAGGCGCGCAGGCCCGCGGCGCGGGCGTCCTCGCGGGTGGCGTAGAACCTGACGTTCTTGCGCAGCGGACGTCCGCCGCAGCTGGCCAGGCAATAGACGCCGGTCGTGTGCACGCCCATGTAGAAGACGCCTTCGGCGGCGCGGTCCTTGGCGCGGGCGGCGGCCCAGCGGGCGTCGTCGTTGGGATAGATGGGATCGGTCATCGGTAGGTCTCCTTTCGTAGGGAGACCATGCGCCCGGCCCAACGGCCGGTCATTCCGATGCTTGCGATCGGGCGCCCAGAAGTGTCAGCAATCGACGCCCCCGGCCTCCGAGGCGCGGCTAGGCTCCGCAGACGAGGTCGATCGTGGTGGCCGCCATGGCTTCCAGTTCGGCCCGGCTCTCGCCCAGGCGGGCGCGGACGGCCAGGGCGTTCAGCATGCCCGACACCACGCGCGCCAGGGTGGCGGGATCGGCCGAGGCGGGCAGCTCGCCGGCGTCCCTGGCCATCGTCAGGCGGCGGGTCAGGCCCGCGTCCAGTTCGTGGACGCCGGCGGCCACGGTGTCGCGGATCGCCGGATCGACGGCGGCTTGCGACAGGCCCGAACCGATCAGGAAACAGCCGCGCGGCCCGCCGTCCAGATAGACCTCCAGGCCGGCGGCGTAGAACCGGGTCAGGCTCTCGCGCAGGGTTCCGGGCGCGCCCAAAGCCGTCCTCATCGTCGCCCGCGCCTGGGCCTGGTAGCGCTGCATCGCCGCTTGGAACAGCGCCTGCTTGTCGCCGAACGCGCCGTACAGGCTGGGCCGGTTCATGCCGGTGGCGGCCGACAGGGCGTCGAGCGAGGCGGCCGCGTAGCCGCTTTCCCAGAAGGTCTCGGTGGCCTTGGCCAGGGCGGCCTCCGGGTCATAGGCCCGAGGGCGGCCGCGCTTCTTGGGCTCGGTCTTTTGTACCATTTCGCATGAAATCCTTGACGCCCGACAATTTTGTGCGAAACGATACAAAAAACAAGCGGAGGCTTCGATGGATCTCTATTTCTCGCCCCTGGCCTGCTCGATGGCCACGCGCATCGCCTTCTACGAGGCCGGTCAGAGCGCCAACTACCTGCGGGTCGACACCAAGGCCTCGCCCAAGCGGGTCGAGGACGGGACGGTGTTCTCGACGATCAACGCCATGGGCCAGGTGCCGGTGTTGCGCACCGACGACGGCGAGCTGATCCGCGAGAACCCGGTGATCCTGCAATATGTCGCCGAGCGCTTCCCGGACGCCAAGCTGGCCCCGACCGACCCGGCTGGCTGCCGCAAGCTGCAGACCTGGCTCAGCTTCATCGGCTCGGAGCTGCACACCGGCGTGTTCATCGCCCTGCTGCGACCCGACGCGACCGAGGGCGCCAAGGCCTTCGCGCGCCAGGAGGCGGCCCAGCGCTTCGCGTTCGTGGACGCGCACCTGGCGGGCCGGGACTATCTGCTGGACGCCTACAGCGTGGCCGACGCCTATCTGTTCGTGATCCTGAACTGGGCGCGGGCGATCTCGATGGACCTGTCGGCCTATCCGGCGGTGCTGGCCTATCGCGACCGGATCCAGGCGCGTCCGGCGGTGGCCAAGGCGCTGGCCGAGGAGTTCGGGCTGTACAAGAAGGCGGCGTAGCTCACTGTCATCCCGGACAAGCGCATAGCGCGCCGATCCGGGACCGCCGCAGGCGCCGAGTTCGTGGCGGTCCCGGCTCTTCGCTGCGCTCCGGCCGGGATGACAGTTCAAAAAGAAAGGGCCATCGCCTTGCCAGCGACGGCCCTTTTGATTGCTCGCTTGTCGCGGTGACTACCAGCCCACGGCCCGGCGGCGCAGGGCGCCGCGCATGAAGTCCTGCGGCGGTTCGGCCTCGGCCAGGACGGCGTCGCGGATGGCGCGCGGCTCGCCGAACAGGTGACCCTGGCCGTAGCCGATGTCGAGATCCAGAATGTCGACGATCTGCTTTTCGGCCTCGACCTTCTCGACGATTACCTCGATGCCGTAGCGACGGGTCAGGGCGGCGAAGTCGGTGGCGTTGAGATCCGGCAGCGAGGCGATGACCAGCTTGCCGTCCTGCTCTTCCAGCTGGTCCAGCATCATCTGGGCGCCGACCTTCAGATAGCGCACGTCGGCGCGGGCCAGGTCCTGGAAGTCCAGGTCGAGGTCGCTGACCTTGTCGAGGCTGAAGCTGAAGCCCAGGCTGGCCAGGCGCGCCATGTGGCGGGCCTCGACCGGACCGCGGCGATCGAACGCCGCCTGGCCCAGCTCGAAGATCACCGCGCCGGCCAGGTCCTTGTTGCCCTGCATGAATTCCAGGAACTGCGGGAAGAAGCTCTCGTCGCCCAGGCTGGCCAGCGAGATGTTGCAGAAGATCCCGACCTTGCGGTCCTGCTTGGCCAGGCGGCGGACGATTTGCACGCAGCGGAACAGCAGCAGGTTGTCGATGGCCGTCATCAGGCCTTCGGGCTCGGCCACGGCCAGATATTCGGCCGGCATCATCACGCGGCCGGTCTCGTCGCGCAGGCGCGAAAAGCTCTCGTAGAAGACGGTCCGGCGCTGGGGCAGGCTGACGATCGGCTGCAGATAGAGGTCGACCCGGTTCTCGGCCAGGGCGTCCTGCACGACCTGCAGCATGTGGCTGGTCTGCGGGGCGCGCTCGCGGCCGACGGTGTTGCGGGCGGCGGCGGCGACCTGGTGGGTGAGCTGGTGCTCCATCCGGTCGTTCATCCGCTGGATCAGGTCTTCCAGCTGGTGGACCTCGGTCGACAGCTCCTCGGTGCGGCGCTGGGCGTCGGCGGCGACCGACTCCACCAGGTCCGACACCCGGGCGTCGACCTTCTCGATCTGGTCCAGCAGGATGGCGTGGGCTTCACGGACCGTGTCGATGTCGCCGCGCAGGGCGGCGGCCAGGACGGTCTGGCCCAGCAGGCCGTGGAAAGCGAAGCACAGGCCTAGCGTGCCAATGAACGCCGAGACGCCGACAGCCGGCGTCGCGCCCATCCGCCACAGGAAGAGCGAGACGATCAGAGCCAGACAAAGATAGGCCCCCGTCAGGAGCCCGAGCATCAGCCTACGCATGAATTCGCCCACACGAATCGTTACACGCAATCAGACCGGCCGGCGCTTGAAGAGTCGAATCTATTAACGACCCTGCGCCATTCGGTCCCAACAGCCCTTAAGCGTTCAGCATACCTCAAAACGCCAGGATCGCTGAATCGACATTGGTCTCTTAGACTGATAATCGTTCGCAATCTAATCGGAGCCATTATGTCCGAAGCGTTCGTGTTGTCCCCGCAATTCAACCCCGCCGAGATCGACGCCGCCGGCGTGCGCCCGCTGGGCTCGGCCCGGCGCGGCGATCGCGGCCTGATCGTCAAGGTCACCGGCGTGTCCGGCGCGGCCGAGGCCGTGGCCGCCGAGGAGCTGGAGCGCCGCCTGCTGGAGATGGGCTTCGTCGAGGGCGCGACCATCGAGGTGCTGCACGAGGGCCTGTTCGGCCGCGACCCGATCGCCGTGCGGGTCGACGACACCCGCGTGGCCCTGCGTCGGCGCGAGGCCGGCGCGGTCACCGTGAAGTTCGACGGACGCTGAGACCTTGGCCCTCGACACCTCCTTGATCGAAGAGTCCGACGCCGCCGCGGCCCCGCCCGCGTCCGCCGAGCCCGCCCGGGTCGCCCTGGTCGGCAATCCCAACTCCGGCAAGACCGCGCTGTTCAACGCCCTGACCGGCAGCCGCCAGAAGGTCGCCAACTACGCCGGCGTCACCGTCGAGCGGAAGGAGGGCGTGCTGACCACGGCCACCGGCCGCCATATGCGCGTGCTGGACCTGCCGGGCACCTACTCCCTGCGCGCCCGCAGCCCCGATGAGGTGGTGACCCGCGACGCGGTGCTGGGCAAGCTGGCCAGCGAGGTCGCGCCCGAGGCGCTGATCTGCGTGGCCGACGCCACCAATCTTCGGCTGGTCCTGCGCCTGGTGCTGGAGCTGAAGCAGGTGGGCCGCCCGTTCGTGCTGGCCCTCAACATGTACGACATCGCCCAGCGCCAGGGCCTGCGCATCGATCTCGAGCGCCTGTCCCAGGAACTGGGCGCGCCGATCGTCACCACGGTGGCGACCCGCAAGCGCGGCCTGACCGAACTGCTGGCCGAAGTCGAGACCATCGTCTCCGCCCGCCGGGTCGAGACCGAGAGCGTCTGGCGCGAGCCGACCGCCGCCGAGATCCGCGCCGCCCACGCCGAGGCCCAGCGCATCTTCAAGGCCTGCGTGAAGCCGCCCGAGCGGCCCGACACGGTGACCGGCAAGGTCGACGACGTTCTGCTGCATCCCGTGGCGGGCCTGGCGATCCTGCTGACCCTGCTGTTCGTGATGTTCCAGGCGGTGTTCACCTGGGCGAAGGTTCCGGCCGACGCCATCGACGCCGGTTTCGCCAGCCTGGCCGGCTGGGTGGGCGAGATGCTGCCGCGCGGCCTCTTGGCCAGTTTCATCGCCGACGGCCTGATCGCCGGGGTCGGCAGCGTGCTGGTGTTCCTACCGCAGATCCTGATCCTGTTCTTCTTCATCCTGCTCTTGGAAGACAGCGGCTACATGGCCCGCGCGGCCTTCCTGATGGACAAGATCATGGGTGGCGCGGGCCTGCATGGACGGGCGTTCATCCCGCTGCTGTCCAGCTTCGCCTGCGCCATTCCGGGGATCATGTCGACGCGGGTGATTGACAACAAGCACGACCGCCTGACCACCATCCTGGTCGCGCCGCTGATGACCTGTTCGGCGCGGATCCCGGTCTACACCCTGATCATCGGGGCCTTCATCCCGCAGCAGACCGTGTGGGGCGTGCTGTCCCTGCAGGGGCTGGTGATGTTCGGCCTCTATGCCGGCGGGATCGTCAGCGCGCTGGCCGTGTCGTTCGTGATCCGCGGCGTCTTCTGGCGGGGCGCGGTCGAGCCGTTCATGATGGAGCTGCCGACCTATCGCTGGCCCGAGCCGCGCAACGTGCTGATGAACCTGTGGACCCGCGCCCGGATCTTCCTGAGCCGCGCGGGCCGGATCATCCTGCCGCTGATGGTGCTGGTCTGGGTGCTGTCGACCTTCCCCTATCCGCCGGCGGGGGCGACCGGTCCGGCCATCGACTACAGCTTCGCCGGCCGCATCGGCCACCTGATCGCGCCGGTCATGGCGCCGATCGGGTTCAATTGGCAGATGACGATCGCCCTGATCCCCGGCTTCGCGGCGCGTGAAGTCGCCGTGGCGGCCCTAGGCACCGTCTACGCGGTCGGCGGCGACGACGACGCGGGCACCAAGCTCGGCGCGTTGCTGGCCGGCAAGTGGTCGCTGGCCACGGCCCTGTCGTTCCTGTCCTGGTACGTCTTCGCCCCGCAGTGCGCGGCGACCCTGGGCGTGGTCAAGCGCGAGACCAACGGCTGGACCTGGCCGACCGTGATGTTCCTGTACATGACGAGCCTGGCCTATCTGGCCTCGTTCGTGACCTATCACGTCGCCGTGGCGATGGGCGCGGGCTAGAGCGCGAAAGGCCTAGGGACAATCGATATTCGACTCCCAACGCCGCTCATCCCCGCGAAAGCGGGGATCCAAGCCGAGACCGACGATCTATCCCGAACTGTGCGACAAACCGAAAGTCCGCTTGGGTCCCCGCTTGCGCGGGGATGAGCGGATTTAAGGGCTGGTAGACGTTGAATGTCGATCTGCCTTAGGCCGCCGGCAATCCCATCATCCGGGCGAAGGCCACGAAGGCGGGCCAGTCGGGGGCGTGGAACATCGTGGCCTGGATGGCCGCCATGACGACCAGGGTCAACCACCACGGGCTGGCCCACCGCCCCCTGAAGCCGTCCCACAGGATCAATCCGACCAGAACGGCTTCGACGGTCCAGAAGCTGGGCGGCAGGGCGCCGGCCAGGCCGCCCAGCGACGGGATGTTCATGCCATAGGCGCGGCCCAGCGCGGGCGGCAGGGCCACGAACGCCGTCGAGGCCATGAAGCGGGCATGCAGGAACATCGTCCGGCGAAAGGCGATCGCCAGGCCGTAGAGCAGGCTGAACAGCGCCAGCGACCAGACGTCGATCCAGGCCAGGGTCAGGCGCAGCGGAACATCGAAGTGGGAACGCGGGCCCAGCATGTCGGCCACCACGAACAAAGCGCTGATCACCAGCGCCGGCGCGATGACCAGCGTGCTTCGGCCAATCCAGCGATGCCAGCGATTGCGGCCATGGCCGATCAGCCAGCTCTGGACCACCAGCAGGGCCATCCAGGCGGTCGCCAGGCCGCCATGGACCAGCCGCATCGGATCCAGTGGCCCCATCCCGCCCGTGAAGCTCGGCCAGAAGCCGAACAGCGTGACGGCGAAGATCAGCAGAAAGGCCAGATAGAGATGTCGCATGAGCCCGCCCCCGAGACAGGGGACTTGCGTAACACGGTTCCGCGACCGGGCGACAGCCCGCCGAAGACGTCTATCGCGTCGGAACCGGAACCTCGCCGCGATAGTCGTAGAAGCCGCGGCCGGTTTTCTTGCCCAGCCAGCCGGCCTCGACATATTTCACCAGCAGCGGGCAGGGGCGATACTTGCTGTCGGCCAGGCCCTCGTGCAGCACGTTCATGATGCTCAGCACGGTGTCCAGGCCGATGAAGTCGCCCAGCTCCAGCGGGCCCATCGGATGGTTGGCGCCCAGCTTCATCGCCGTGTCGATGGCGTCGACCGTGCCGACCCCCTCGTACAGGGTGTAGATCGCCTCGTTGATCATCGGCACCAGCACGCGGTTGACGATGAAGGCGGGGAAGTCCTCGGCGTTGCTGGTGATCTTGCCCAGCGACTGGGCGAAGGCGACGGCGCGCTCGTAGGTCGGGACGTCCGTGGCGATGCCACGGATGATCTCCACCAGCTTCATCAGCGGCACGGGGTTCATGAAGTGCAGGCCGATGAAGCGCTCGGGGCGGTCCGTGGCCGACGCCAGGCGCGTGATCGAGATCGACGAGGTGTTCGAGGCCAGCAGCGTGTTCGGACCCAGGTGCGGCTGCAGGCTGCGGAAGATCGACTTCTTGATCTCTTCGTTCTCGGTCGCCGCCTCGATCGCCAGGTCCGTGCCGCCGATGGCCTCTAGGCCCTCGGCCGGCGAGATGCGGGACAAGGCCGTCCGCATGGCCGCGTCGTCGATGATGCCGCGGCTGACCTGACGGGCCAGGTTCTTCTCGATCAGGGCCAGGCCGGCGTCGATCCGCTCGCGCGAGACGTCGTGAAGCCGCACGTCATAGCCGCCAAGGGCGACGACATGCGCGATGCCCGACCCCATCTGGCCGGCGCCGATCACGCCGACCGTCTTGATTTCACTCATAAAAGCCAAGCCTTCGCTTGATGTCGCATCGGGCGTCCGCGCCCGCGCCTTCGGATATGCCGACTTTTCTAGCACGAGAAACCGTGGCGCCGCCAAGGCTTTGCTGCGACGCAACGCAAGCGCGGCCGCGTGTCGCGGTCAGGCGATCGGCGGATAGGGACGGAGGGCCCCGCTCGGATCCTCGACCGCGCCCTCGGCCAGATAGTTGGGCCCCACCGGCACCTTGCCGTGGCCGCCCGGGATGTCGAGCACATAGGTCGGCTGGGCCAGGCCCGAGACGGTCCCGCGCAGGGCCTTCATGATCGCCTGACCCTCCTCGAGGGTGGTGCGCAGGTGGGCCGTGCCGGGCGCGTGGTCGCCGTGGTGCAGGTAGTAGGGCCGAATCCGCGTCTCGACGAAGGCTCGCATCAGCTCGGCCAGCACCGCCGGGTCGTCGTTGACGCCGCGCAGCAGCACCGTCTGGCTCAGCATCGGGATCCCGGCCTCGATGATCCGGGCGCAGGCGGCGCGGGCGGCCGGGGTCAGCTCGCGGACGTGGTTGGCGTGCAGGGCGACATAGACGGTCTTGGTCGAGCGCTTTAGGGCCGCGACCAGGTCGTCGGTCACCGCGTCGGGATCGACCGCCGGCACGCGGGTGTGGAAGCGGACGATCTTGACGTGGGCGATCGCCTCCAGCCGGTCCATCAGCGCGGCCAGGCGGCGGGGCGACAGCACGAACGGGTCGCCGCCGGTGACGATCACCTCCCAGATCTCCGGCCGGCCGGCGATATAGGCGAAGGCCGCGTCGAGCTGGGCGGGGGTCAGGTTCGCCAGCCCCTCGGGGCCGACCATCTCGCGGCGGAAGCAGAACCGGCAATAGACCGCGCAGGTGTGGGTCGGCTTCAACAGCACCCGGTCGGGATAGCGATGCACGATTCCATCCACAGGGCTGTGGATAACATCACCGATCGGGTCGCCATTCTCGCCGGGCGCGCTGACCAGCTCCTCGGACGAGGGGACGAACTGTCGGGCGATCGGATCATTGGCGTTGGCCGGATCGATCAGCTCGGCCATCGCCGGCGTGATCGCCACCGCATAGCGCGCCGCCACCGCCTCCAGCGCCGGCAGGCGCTCGGACGGGACCAGCCCGGCCTCGGCCAGCGACCGGACGTCGCGAAGGGTCTTTGCGGGGGGCATGGGCGCGGGGATATGGGGGATTTTCGACGGTGACGCAAGAAACCGGCCACCCTTCGTCTCGCCGTCCGCCTTGCCGGTCGCATATTCTTGATACAACCTTTGCGGACTTATGGGCGAGCTGCACGTCGACGTGGTCTCGCTCATGGCCCAAGGAGCGATGCATGAGCCAGCTACCGGCGGTCCATTACGACCAGAACATCAAGTACGACGTTCCCTATGTCTTCATGGACGACGCCAACGACTGTTGGGAAGCGGCGTTGCGCATGATGTTGAAGTTCAACAAGGCCGAATTGAAGGACGACCGCCTCAGTCACGAGGGACGGCGGTTTGGGGTCAACGACCAGCAGTTGGCCGAGATCCTGTCGCCTTATCTGAACCGGCACAACGAGACCTTCAACACCGAGACCCGAGTCTATGAGTTCCTCAGGGAGCATGGTCCGGCGGTTCTCGTCCTGAACGAAGGCGTGATGATCAACCATGTGCAGGTCTTGACGGGCCGCTGGAGAGGCACGGTCTTCCTGAACAATCCGGACAACGACTTCAGCAAGGCCGACCTCAGCGCCTCGGGGCCCTTCAATCTGATCGAGACCAGCATCAAGCACCGCTATGGCGGACTGTCCTTCCAGGAGTGGCGGGATTGGATCGCCGATCAGGTCAGCGACGAGGCGACGCCTATCGCGGCCTATGGCTTGTCGCCGGCGGACTCGCCGATCTCATCGGGGCGCGCCTCGCCGGTGGCGCCGCGCAGCCGGCCGGGATCGCCCCAGCTTTCTCCTCGCGTGTCTCCGCCTGGCAGTCCCGTCGCGACTTCGCCCCTTCGATTCGGATCGCCGCCTGGATCGCCTAGGCTCTCGCCGCGCGGCGGCTCTCCCAACGGCTCGGGAGCGTCGACACCGACGCAGGGTCCGGCCAATCCCGGCTTCGACGTCCTGGAATTGCGCCGGATGCTGGAGCGTCAATTGCCCAATTCCGGGCGCGAGGAGAAGCTGCGCTACATCGCCGACATGGAGGAGCAGATTCTGTTCCGCCAGCATCGACCCATGCCGTTCCAGACCTTTCGCGAGTTGCTGATGGTCGACAGTGGAGTGTGGACGCTCAAGGACTGGTAGTCGCGGCCGGCGGCTCTCACTCCGCCACCGGCGTCCAGACCACGTCCTCGATCCGCCGCGCGCCGGTCGCCAGCAGCACCAGCCGGTCGAAGCCCAGGGCCGAGCCCGACGCCTCGGGCATGTGCGCCAGGGCGGCCAGGAAGTCCTCGTCGATCGGATAGCGCTCGCCGTAGATGCGGGCCTTCTCGTCCATCTCGATCATGAACCGGCGACGCTGTTCGGCCGGGTCGGTCAGTTCGCCGAACGCATTGGCCAGCTCGACCCCGCAGGCATAGAGCTCGAAGCGCTCGGCCACGCGCGGATCGCCGGCCTTGGGGCGGGCCAGGGCGGCTTCCGAGATCGGATATTCGCACAGCACCGTGGCGCGGTCTTCGCCCAGGCGCGGCTCGACCTTCTCGACGATGATGCGGCTGAAGACGTCCGCCCAGCCGTCGTCCTCGGCGACGCGGATCCCAGCGGCGACAGCGGCGGCGGCCAGGGCGTCGCGGTCGGTGGAGCCGTCGGCGGCGACGCTGGCCAGCAGGTCGACCCCGGCGTGGCGCTCGAACGCCTCCGCCACCGACAGGCGCTCCGGCGCGGCGAACGGATCGCAGGCCATGCCCCGGAAGGCGAAGCGCGTCGTCCCCGCCGTCTCGGCCGCCAGGGCCAGCAGGGTCGCGCAGTCGTCCATCAGGGTCTGGTAGGGGGCGCCGGCCCGGTACCATTCCAGCATGGTGAACTCGGGATGATGCAGCGGCCCGCGCTCGCGGTTGCGCCACACCTTGCCCAGGCTGAAGATCCTGTCCTCGCCCGCCGCCAACAGCTTCTTGCAGGCGAACTCCGGCGAGGTGTGCAGAAAGAGCGGCCGGGCCTCGCCCGCGATCGTCAGGGCCTGGGTGGCGAAGGCGTGCAGGTGCGCCTCGTTGCCGGGCGAGACCTGCAGGGCCGCGGCCTCGACCTCCTCGAAGCCCTGACCTTCGAACCAGGCGCGGAAGGCCTTGGTGATCCGGTTCCGGGCCAGCAGGAACGGGCGGCGGTCGGCGTGGACGTCGGCGCGCCACCAGGGGGGTGAAGTCGAGGACAAGCTTAGCCTTTTGGAGCGCAAACCGAAGAAGCTGGAGATTCTGGCCCGTTCGCTATAGGAGGGCGAGCATAGATCAATAGCATGATGGCGCCCGCGGCCTCGCGCGCGCTTTCTTCCAAGGACGGTAAGTACGTGAAGGTCGCTGCCAGCTCGCTCCGCAAAGGCGCCGTCGTCGATATGGACGGCAAGCTCTATGTCGTCCTGACGGTCGACAACATCCATCCCGGCAAGGGCACCCCGGTGACCCAGCTGAACATGCGCCGCATCTCGGACGGCGTGAAGGTTTCGGAGCGCTACCGCACGACCGAGCAGGTCGAGCGCGCCTTCGTCGACCAGCGCAACCACACCTTCCTGTACCAGGACGGCGACGGCTTCCACTTCATGAACCCGGAAACCTACGACCAGCTCGTGGCCACCGAGGAAGTGATCGGCGACGCCGCGCCCTACCTGCAGGAAAACATGACGGTCCAGCTGTCGACCCACAACGACGTGCCGATCGCCATCGAGCTGCCGCGCACCGTGGTGCTCGAGATCGTCGACACCGAACCGTCGGTGAAGGGCCAGACCGCCTCGTCGTCGTACAAGCCGGCCGTGCTCAGTAACGGCGTCAAGACCACCGTACCGCCGTACATCACCGTCGGCACCCGGGTGATCATCCTGACGGAAGACAACTCGTATCAGGAACGCGCCAAGGACTAGGCGTCCTTCGGTTCCGGAAGACGAAAGGCCCGGGGCGGAAGCTCCGGGCCTTTTTTCGTTGAAAGCTGTCATCCCGGCCAAGCGCGCAGCGCGCCGAGCCGGGACCGCTGGAAGCTCAGAGCTTGTAGCGGTCCCGGCTCTCCGCTGCGCTGCGGCCGGGATGACAGTTTTAAAAGTCCGCCGACAGCGTCACAAAGCCCATGCGCGGCGGCTGCGGGAAGGCGGTGTAGCCGCCCGAGTTGCTGGTCACGCCGGCGGTCGAGACGCCCTTCTTGTCGAACAGGTTGGTGACGTTCGCGCTGATCCGCGCGCCCTTCAGGAGGCCGTCCGACGGCAGGTCGAACGTGTAGCCGGCCTGAAGGTCGACCAGCATCATCGCCTTCACCGACAGGTCGTTGAGGTAGGTGACGAAGCGCTTGCCGACATAGTCGCCGCTGATCTGGGCGTCGAACTTGCCGAAGTCGAAACGGGCGATGGTCTTGTTCAGCCACTTCGGCATCAGCGGCACGTACTTGCCGCCGGTGGCGACGGTGACTGGGGTCGAGACGCCGCCGACGATCGTCGTGCCGCTCTGATAGTTCTGGTCGTACTTGGACTCGTTGTACGACAGCGCGTTGTAGAGCTGGACGTGCTCGCCGAACTTCAGGGTGCCGGCCAGGTCGACGCCCTTGGTGGTCACGCCGCCGACATTGGCCAGGATGGCCGGCGCCGGGTTGATGAAGTTGAAGGGCGCGATGTTCAGCAGGCGGTTGCTGAACTTGACGTCGTAGACATTGACCTGACCCTCGACGCCGGTGATCGGGCCCCAGGTCACGTCGCGGCGGCTGCGCAGGCCGGCTTCATAGGTCCACGAGGTCTCGGGCTTCACCGTGGTCTTGAACAGCTCGAACGCCGCCTGGGTCCCCAGGCTCCAGGCCGAGAAGCCGTAGAAACCGCTGCCCGCGCCGTACGGGATGAACTGGCGCATGTTCTGCTGGACGTTGACAAACACCTGCTCGTGCTCGGTGACGTCCCACAGGGCGCCGACCTGGGGCAGGAACCACTTGTTCGACTCGATGCCGCCCGTCGGATAGTGGACCGGCACGGCCACGGTCGGCAGGTTCTGCTGGTTGATCGGGAACTTGCCGGTGGCGTCCTGCAGGCTGGACTTGAAGCCGGCCTGCAGCAGCAGGTTCGGCGTGATCCGCCACTGGTCCTGCAGGTGCAGCTGGATGTCGTTGACGTAGAACTCGGCGAAGTACTGGGTCAGGGCCTTCTTGCCGCGCGGCACGTCGTAGGGCGACAGGTCGTTGTTTTCCGCCGTCATCGGGTACCAGACGCGGTGTTGGGCCGGTTCGTTGTGCTCGAACCAGACGCCGCCCTTGATCTGGTGGTCGCCCAGCGTCCACTCGACCGTCGAGATCACGCCCGGACGGTTGATGCGGTACTCGGTGGTGCGCACGGCGTTGCCGCTGCCGCCCATCAGGGCGACGATGTTGGCCAAGGTGCCGGGGCTGGTGGCCGAGCCGCCGACCACGAGGTTCGGATAGTAGGTGGCGAACAGGCCGGGCAGGCCGGCCGTGTTGACCGGGCCGGCCACGATGCCGCGACCAAAGTTGTAGTGATAATAGGCCTGGTTGGTCCAGGTGAAGCCTTCCACGGGCGTCCAGGCGTACTTGACGTAGGCCAGGATGTCCTCGCGCTGGGCGGCGCTGAAGCAGTTCGAGAAGTTGGCGCCCTGGGCCGGCGGCGGCGTGCCCGGGCCGCCCGTCAGACGGCTCGTGCAGGCGGCGAGGTCGGGATAGATGAACGGGCGGCTATAGGGCGTGAAGCCGGCCGCCGCGGGGGTCTGCTGGTTGCCCATGGCGGTGGCGTCCTCGTTCGGCTCCACCTTCATCTGCCAGTCGGCATAGAAAGTCAGCACGCCCTTGTCGCCCTCGCGGACCAGCTTCAGATTCACTTGGGGGCCGCGCTGGTGGCCGTCGAAGTCCCAGGCCTTGGCGTCCTGGCGCAGGTACGAGATGTAGCCCCTGAAGCCATGGCCCAGGTCGCCGCCGTCGAGGCGAACGAAGGTGCGGCTGGCGTCGTGGCTGCCCAAGGTCTGGCGGACGTTGAGACCGCGCTCGGCCGCCGGATCGCGGCTGAAGGTCTCGATCGCGCCGCCCAGGTTGCTGGTCGAGGCCACGCCCAGCGAGCCGGCGCCCGACGACAGGGTCACGCGCGAGACATTCTCGCTCGTGACGGCGCGCGAGACCGACAGGCCGTTGTAGTTGCCGTACTGCTGATCACCCAGCGGCACGCCGTCCATCGTGAAGCCCAGCTGCTGGGTCGAGAAGCCGTGGACGAACAGCGACAGGTTCTGCTCGTTGTTGCCCCACGGATCGGCGGTCCGATAGACGACGCCGGGCAGGAACTGGATGGCCTTCAGCGGGCTGGCGCCGGGCAGGACACGCTGGATCTGCGAAGCCTGCATCGCGACGGCCGAGCGCGTCTCGCGCTGGCTGGTGATGATCAGCTGCTCGACGCTGGTCGAGTCGGCGTCGGCCGCTGGCGCGGCGGCGGCGGGCGCGGCCGTATCGGCGGCGTGGGCGCCGGTGGCGAGCAGCGCGGCCAAGGCGGCGCCGCGCCACAGGTGGCGATTGATCGTCTTCGTCGATTGCATCTGGCCCTATCCCCTTCGCGACATGCGACGTCCGAGGGCGGGGATAGGGTGGCCCCAAGACGGCTCCGCGACGGAACCGCAACGCTCCCGTGACGGTGCGTCGGAGCAACAGTCCAGTTAGAGGCCGATGGCCTCCAGCTGGGTGCGGCTCATGGCGTCCAGCTGGGCGGCGGTCAGCTTGTTGACCTGGGCCCGCGACAGCTCGGCCAGCTGGTCGGGCCTGAAGGCCTTGATCTGGTCGGCGGTGAAGCCTGAGACCTGGCTGGGCATGATCTGGTCGATCTGGGTGGCGTTCAGGCTCTGGATCGACACGGTCGGCAGCTGGCCCACCTGGGTGGTGGTCAGAGCCCCAAGCTGCGCGCCCGACAGCCGCGCCAGGCCCTCGGCGCCGAACGCCGTCAGCTGCTCGGCGGTGAAGCCGCGCACCTGGGTGGCGGTCAGGCCGCCGAACTGGTCGTTGCTGAGCGCGTCGATCGCGGTCAGCGACAGCGAGCCGACCTGGGCGCCGGTCAGGGCCGCGACCTGGGTCTTGCTGAACTCGCCGATGTCGCCGGCCGAGAGGCCGCGCAGCTGCACCGGCGTCAGGGCCGCGATCTGGCCGGCGGTCAGGGCGCCGACCTGGGTCACGGTCAGGGCCGAGATGTCGCCGGCCGAGAAGCCTTCCAGCTGCTGCGCGCCCAGGGCGGCGATCTGGGTGGTGGTGATCTCGCCGATGTCGGTGGCGGTGAACTGTTCGATCTGGCTGGCGGTCAGGCCTCGCACCTGGTTGGAAGTCAGGCGGGCGAACTGGGTGGCGTCCAGCGCCGACAGGATCTCGCCACGCACCGCGCCGATCTGGCTGGACGACAGGGCCGCGACCTGGGTGTTCGACAGCAGGCCGAAGGTGTTGGCGTCGAACCCGGCCACCTGGGTGGTCGACAACCCGGCGACCTGGGTGGCCGACAACAGCGGCAGGCGCGAGGTCCCCAGGGCCGCGAAGGCCGAGGCCGACAGGCCCCCGATCTGGTTGGCGGTCAGGCTGGCCACGTCGGTGGTCGAGAGATTGCCGATCAGGGTGGTCGAGAGGCCGGCCATCTGGCTGACGCTGAGCTGCCCCAGCCGTCCCTGGAACACGCTGTCGGGCAGGATGGCCAGCTGGGTGGCGGACAGCCCCGCGAACTGGGCGGCCGAGAGGCTGGTGATCGCGGTGGTCGGCAGGCTGGCCAGGTTGGTCGGCGACAGCGCGCCCACCTGTCCGGCGGTCAGGCCCGCGACCTGGGCCGCGGAGAACTCGGCGAAGTCGGTCGCCGACAGGCCGCCGACCTGGGTGGCGGTCAGGCTCTGCACCTGGGTGGTCGACAGCCGGGCGACCTGGGTGGCGGTCAGGGCGCTGAAGGCCGTGGCCGACAGGGCCGCCAGGAAGCCGCCGCCGAGGCCGCCGACCTGGGTCTCGGCCAGGGCCGCCAGCTGCGCGCCGGTCATCGCGCCGGCTTGCGTGGTCGACAGGCCCGCCAGCTGTCCAGAGGTGAGGCTGGCGACCTGGGTCGCGGTCAGGGCGGGCAAGGTGTCGTTGGCCAGGGCGCTCAGCTGCAGCGAACTCAGCGACGCCAGCTGGGTCGTCGACAGGCCGCCGACCTGGGTGGGACGTAGGGCCGAGACCTGAGACGGGACCAGGGCCCGAACCTGACTGGTGCTGAGCGCGGCCAGCTGTGTGGCGCTGAGCGCCGCGATGTCCGAGGCGGGCAGGGCGGCCAGCTGGCTGGTCGAGATGGCGCCGACCTGGGTGGCGCTGAACTCGGCCATGTCCTCGGGCGTCAGACCGCGCAGCTGGGTGGCGGTCAAGGCCGCCATCTGGCTGGTCGAGAGGCTGGCCGCGTGCGTGGCGTCCAGCGCCGACAGCGCTCCGGGCGCCAGGCCGGAAATCTGGCTCGGGGCCAGCTGGGCGAGGCGCTCGGACTCGATCCCGCTCACCGCCGTCGTCGACAGGCCCGCGATCTGGGTCGAGCGCAGGGCGGTCCACTGGCTGGTCGAGAGATTGCGCAGGTCGGCGGCGTCCAGCGTCGCGAGCTGGGTGGCGCCCAGGCCCTGGACCTGGGTCGTGGTCAGGCCCGCCCACTGGGTGGTCGAAAGATCGCCGATCACGGTGGTCGACAGCGCGCCCACCTGGGTGGGGGTCAGGGCCGCGACCTGGGTGGCGCTGAGCGCGCCGAAGGTGCTGGCGTCCAGGCTCCTGACCTGGGTGGGGGTCAGGCCGCGGATCTGGACGGCCTCGAGCTGCTGCAGGCTCTCTGGCGACAGGCGGCCGAGATTGGTCGCCGACAGCGCGCCGAGCTGGGTGGGCGTCAGGCCGCCGACCTGGGTGGCGGTCAGGCTCCGGGCGATGTCGGACGGCAGGCCGGCCATCTGGTCGGTCGTCAGGCCGCGCAGCTGGGCCTGGCCCAGCGCCGCCACCTGGGCGGCCGACAGGCTGGCCAGGGCGGTGACCGACAGCTTGCCGACCTGGGTCGCGGCCAGGCCGGCGATCGCGGCGGCGGGCAGGTGGGTGACCAGGGCGCCGACCTGGGTCCCGTCCAGCACGCCGATCTGGGTGGGGTTGAGCTGGGCGACGTCGGTGTCCGACAGGCCCTTCAGCTGGGTGGTCGTCAGGCCCTTCATCTGGGCGGTGGTCAGGCGCGAGGTCTGGCCGCCGTCCAGCGCCGACAGCGCCTCGGGAGTCAGGCCGCCGATCTGCACCGCGCTGAGGCCGCCGATCTCGGTGGTGTTCAGGCGGCCGATGTCGGTGGGCGAGAACACGCGCAACTGGGTGGGCGTGACGCCCTGCAACTGGCCGGGCGCGAACGGCGCGACGCCACGCAGGGCGACCAGCTGGGTTCCGGACAGGGCGCTGATCTGGCCGGACACGAACGCGCCGGCCTGCTCGGGCGTCAGGGCCGCCAGATCGCTGGTCGACAGGGCCTTCAGCTGCAGCGGCGACAGGGCCTTGAGCTGGCTGGGCGAGAAGGCGCCGAAATCCTCGTCCGACAGGGCCGCCAGCTGCTCGGGCGGCATTTCGCGGATCTGGGCGGCGGTGAAGGCCTTCAGCTGGGCGCGGGTGAATTCGTTGAAGTCCTCGCCGTCCAGGCCCTTCAGCTGGCTGGGCTGCAGGCGGACGATCTGGCTGGCGCTGAGCGCCCCCACCTGGGTGGCGTCCAGGGCCGACAGGGCCGTGGCCGTCAGTCCGCCCAGGGTCGCGGGATTGATGGCGGCGATCTGCTCCGCGCTGAGGCCGGCGATCGCGGTCACCGACAGGGCGGCGGCCTGGTTGGCGGCCAGGCCGGTCAGCTGGGTCGTCGACAGGCCGGCCAGGAACGCGGGGCCCGCGCGGCCCAACTCGGTCGCCGACAGGGCGCGGATCTGGATCGGGTTCAGCGCGGCCACGCGGCTGGCGCCCAGGCCCTTCAGCTGGTCGGCGTTCAGCACCGACAACTGGGCCGTGGTGGCGCTGGCCCACTGGCCGGGCGTGGTCAGGGCCAGGGCGGACGCCGGTAAGGCGCGCAGGGTGGCGGCCGACAGCGCGCCGAACTGGGTCGCGGTCAGGGCCCCGACCTGCTCGGCCGACAGGCTCGAGACCTGGGTCGCGCTCAGCGCCGCCACCTGGGTGGCGAGAAAGGCGGAGACCTGTTCCGGGCTGAACTCGCCGAGGTCAGTGGTCGACAGGGCGCGCAGCAGGGGCGCCGACAGGGATCGCACCTGGATCGGCGACAGGCTTTGGATCTGGTCGCGCGACAGGGCCGAGAGGGCGGTGATGCTGAGGGCGGCCACCTGGGTCGTGCGCAGACTGTCCAGCAGCTGGGTGCTCATGGACGCGACCTGGGTCCGCGACAGCGCCTGCACCTGGGCCTGGTTCAGCACCGTCAGCTGCGTGGCGCTGAAGCCGATGGTCGTGGGCAGGCGCGGCAGTTGGGCGGCCGTCAGCCCGGCCAGCTGATTGGTCCGGAATTCGGCGAACTGCTCGGCGCTCAGGCCGCTGATCGCCGTGATCGAGATCGCCGAGACCTGGGCCTTGGTCAGCTTGGCGAATTCGGAGGGGGGCGCCGCGGCGATGGCCGCGCCGCTGAGCGCCGCGATCCGCGTTGGCGTCAGGCTGGACAGGACGGGGTCCGAACCGACGACCGCCATACGATACTCCACCGAACTCGAGCGATCCGGGCGTCCCCTTCGAGGACGACGCGGTCGATGGCGTCGCCCATTTTCCGGGCGGCGATTCGTTAATCTCCACTCTAGGTGGAATGTTGTTTAGTTCAAACTGTATTTCCTATCTTGGCGTAGCGGGTCAAGCCCGCGACCAGGGCGTCGAAGACCAGACGCACCCGGCGCACGTCCTTCAGATCCTCGTGGGTGACGACGAAGGTCTCCAGGTCGAAACGGATCGCCTCGGGCAGCACGCGCTCCAGCATCGGATCGCGCGCGGCCAGGCCGACCTGGCAGACGCCGAGACCCAAGCCGGCGCGAATGGCCGCCAGCTGAGCCACGTCGTTGTCGGTGCGAAACGAGAACTCGTCCGGACGCAGGTTCAGGCCGAGGGCCTTGACCGCGCGGACGCCGATCGTCTCGGTCTCGTAGCCGATCAAGGGCAGGCGGCGCGCCTCGTCGAGGGTGGCGGGGCGGCCCCAGGCGTCCAGCAGGCGCTTGTGGGCGTGCATGCCCAGCGTGATGTTTCCGACCCGTTTGGCGACCAGCGCCTCCTGGGTAGGGCGGACCATGCGCACGGCGATGTCGGCCTCGCGGCGCAGCAGGTCCTCGCTGCGATTGGTCAGGGCCAGTTCGAAGACCAGGCCCGGATGCGCCTCGCGCAGCTCGGCCAGGATCGGCGGCAGCACCTCCATGCCGACCACCTCGCTGGCCGTGATCCGCACCGCTCCCGAAGCGGCGTCGGCCTCGGCCGAGGCGGCGCGGGCCAGGGAGGCGGCGGCTATGGCCATGGCCCGCGCGTGCTGCGCCAGCTCCCGCGCCAGGGGCGTCGGCGTCAGTCCCGAGGGCGAGCGAGTGAACAGCGCCACGCCCAGTTGGGTTTCCAGGTCCTCGATGCGCCGGCGCACCGTGGGCTGGGCCGCGCCCAGCTCGCGGGCCGCCGCCGAAAGGCTGCCGGTGTCGAGCACGGCCAGGAAGGCGCGCTGACGCTCCCAGTCGACGGCGGCGGAGACCTCGATGTTCATATATTTTTGATAAGCCGATCGAACATTCTTGGCAATTTCTATTGAGGCGGGCGGACGGCATCTTCTGGTCAACACAAACGTAGGAGCCGGCCATGACCGTCCAGAACCGCATCGCTCTCGTCCTCGGCGCCACCGGCGGCGTGGGCGGCGAAACCGCCGCCGCCTTGGTTCGCCGGGGCTGGACCGTCCGCGCCCTGGCGCGCGATCCGGGCAAGGCCCGCCTGGCCGGGGTGACTTTCCTGAAGGGCGACGCCCTGGACCGCGAGGCCGTGGTCGCCGCCGCCCAGGGCGCGTCGATCATCGTCCACGCCGTGAACCCACCCGGCTATCGCGGCTGGAAGACGCTGGTCCTGCCGATGCTGGACAACACCATTGCCGCCGCCCGGGCCAGTGGCGCGCGGATCCTGCTGCCGGGCACGATCTACAACTACGACCCGGCCGCCCATCCGGTGATCGACGAGGCCACGCCCCAGCGCGCCCACACCCGGAAGGGAAAGATCCGCATCGCGATGGAGGCCCGCCTGGAGGCCGCCGCCGCCCCTGAAGGCGAAAAGGCCGGAGTTCGCTCGCTGATCCTGCGGGCCGGCGACTATTTCGGACCGCGCTCGACCGCCAACAGCTGGTTCGCCTCGGGCCTGGTGACGCCCGGCAAGCCGGTGAAGACCATCCTCTATCCGGGCGACAAGGGGCTCGGCCACGCCTGGGCCTATCTGCCCGACATCGGCGAGACCTTCGCCCGCCTGGCCGATCGCGAGGTCGAGCTGCCGGCCTTCGCCCGCTTCCACTTCGAGGGGGTCTGGGACGCGGACGGAACGGCCATGGTCGGCGCCATCGCCCGCGCGGCCAGCTTGAAGCGTCCGAACGTCCGCCAACTGCCCTGGGGCCTGCTGCCGGTCGCCGGCCTGTTCAGCGAGACCCTGCGCGAGCTTTCCGAGATGAAGCCGTTCTGGCGTCACGCGCTGCGCCTGGAAAACCGCAAGCTGGTCGCCTTCCTCGGCGAGGAGCCGCGCACGCCGCTGGACGTCGCGATCCGAGCGACGATGCAGGGTCTGGACGTGCCGGTGGTCGAGGCGTCGCCGTCGCTGAAGCTGTCGCGAGCGGCCTAAGGCCGCGCCGACGCGCTTCTCCTAGACGGCCTACCGCAGCCGCTCGCCCTCCATCTCCTTCAGGAACCAATCGCGGAGCTTCAGGATCCTCGGCAGCTTGGGGTTCTCCGGGCGCCAGACGAAGTGGTGGCCGGTGGCGACGTCGATCTCGCCGGGCAGGGGGCGGACCAGGCGGCCGTCGCCGAGGTCGCGGCGGGCGATGCCGCTGCGAGCCAAGGCGACGCCCAGGCCCTGGGCGGCGGCGTCCAGCATCATCGACGAGTCGTCGAAGCCCAGGGCCGGCGGCAGTTCGGGCGCTTCCACCCCCATGGCGTGGAACCAGGTCGACCAGGGCAGGCCAGTGTGGCGCAGCAACGGGGCATGCAGCAGGTCCTCGGGCTTGTCGATCGGATAGCGTTCCAACAGCGCCGGACTGCAGACCGGGAACAGCACCTCGTCGATCAGCCGCACCGACTCCGTGCCCGGCCAAGGCCCCTCGCCGAACCGCAGGGCGACGTCGGCGCCGTCGGTGACCAGGTCGGACATGCGGTCCTCGACGCGGATGGTCAGGTCGAGCTCGCCGGTCTCGGCCGAGAGGCGGGCCAGCTGGGTGACCAGCCAGCGCGTGGCGAAGGCCGCGCCAGTGGAGACGACGATCGGGCCGCTGGCGGCGCGACGGGCGCTGTCCACGCCCTGGCGCAGGCTGGCGATAGCCTCGCCGACCCGGGCCGCCAGGGCCGCGCCGGTGGCGGTGGGCTCCATCTGGTTGCCGCGCCGGGCGAACAGCTGGACTCCCAGCTCCTCTTCCAGCTTGCGGACCTGCTGGCTGACGGCGCCGTGGGTGACGAACAGCTCGTCGGCCGCCCGGCTGTAGCTCTTGTGTCGGGCGGCGGCCTCGAGGGCGACCAGCGAGGAGAAGGGCGGCAGGCGCATGGTCAAGATGTGGGGATGTTAGTCCAGCTCACAAGTCCTCGCAGATACCATCGTTCGTAAAGCAGAGATCGTTTTGGCATTGTCCTCATCGCGGCGCCGCACCTGCCATTCACGATCTTTCTGAGGACGGAAACGATGAAGACCCTGCTTCTCGCGGGCGTGCTGACGCTCGCCCTGTTCACCGGCGCGGCCGTCAAGGCGCCGCTGCTGACCCACGACGACTTCCGCTGGGCCGAGGGCATCACCCCTCACACCGTGCGATAGTCCCATGCCGGACGATGCGCGCGGGGGCGCGCCGAGTTACGGACAGCAAAAAGGCCCGGAGGAAAGCCTCCGGGCCTTTTCATTTTCAGAGGCCTTTTCCGACCGCGCGGCTTACTTTCCGGCGGCGGTCAGGGCGTCCATCAGTTCGGGGACGGCCGTCTTGTAGTCGGCGACCAGGCCGAAGTCGGCCACCTGGAAGATCGGGGCGTCGGCGTCCTTGTTGATCGCGACGATCACCTTGGAGTCCTTCATGCCGGCCAGGTGCTGGATGGCGCCCGAGATGCCGATGGCCACGTACAGCGACGGGGCCACGACCTTGCCGGTCTGACCGACCTGATAGTCGTTCGGGGCGTAGCCGGCGTCGACGGCCGCGCGCGAGGCGCCGACGGCGGCGCCCAGCTTGTCGGCCAGCGGTTCGATCACTCGCTGGAACTCCTCGGCCGAGCCCATGGCGCGACCGCCCGAGACGACGATCTTGGCCGCGGCCAGCTCCGGACGGTCGGACTTGACCATCTCCTCGCTGACGAACCGGGTCTTTCCGGCGTCCGCGCCGCTCACGGTCTCAACCGAGGCCGAGCCGCCTTCCGCCGCCGCCGCGAAGGCGGTCGGGCGGACGGTGATCACCTTCTTGGCGTCCGACGACTGGACGGTCTCCAGCGCGTTGCCGGCATAGATCGGGCGCGTGAAGGTGTCGGCCGAGACGACTTCGACGATGTCCGAGATCGGGGCGACGTCCAGCTTGGCGGCGACGCGCGGGGCGAAGTTCTTGCCGCCCGAGGTGGCCGGAACCAGGATGGCGTCGTAGTTGCCCGCCACCGCCAGGACGGCGTCGGCCTGGGCTTCGGCGATCCCATGACCCAGGGCGTCGGACTCGGCCAGCAGCACCTTGCGGACGCCGGCGATCTTGCCGGCGGCGTCGGCCACGGCCTTGGCGCCCTTGCCCAGCACCAGGACGTCGACGTCGCCCGAGATCTTCAGGGCGGCGGTGACGGTCTTGTGGGTGCCATCGCGCAGGTGCGCGTTGTCGTTATCGGCGACGACGAGAACAGCCATTACAGCACCCCCGCGGTGTTGAGCTTCGAAACCAGGTCAGCGGCGGTCTCGACCTTGATCCCGGCCGAGCGCTTGGCCGGTTCGGTGACCTTGATGACTTTCAGGCGCGGCGCGATGTCGACGCCGTAGTCGGCGACCGCCTTCTGGGCGATCTCCTTCTTCTTGGCCTTCATGATGTTGGGCAGGCTGGCGTAGCGCGGCTCGTTCAGGCGCAGGTCGGCGGTGACGATGGCCGGCAGGTCGACGTCCAGCGTCTGCAGGCCGCCGTCGACCTCGCGAGTGACCTTGGCGGTCGAACCCGAAACCTCGATCGCCGAGGCGTAGGTCGCCTGCGGCCAGCCCAGCAGGGCCGACAGCATCTGGCCGACGGCGTTGTTGTCGCCGTCGATCGCCTGCTTGCCCATCAGGACCAGGTTGGGATTTTCCTCGGCCACGACGGCCGCCAGCAGCTTGGCCACGGCCAGCGGCTCGGGATCGGCGTCGGTGGTGATCAGGACGCCGCGGTCGCCGCCCATGGCCAGGGCCGTGCGGATCGTCTCCTGGGCCTGCGCCGGACCGATGCTGACGATGACGACCTCGGTCGCCACGCCCTTTTCCTTGAGGCGCACGGCTTCCTCGACCGCGATCTCGCAGAAGGGGTTCATCGACATCTTGACGTTCGCAAGGTCGACCCCGGTCTGGTCCGCCTTCACGCGGGCCTTCACGTTGTAATCGATAACCCGTTTGACCGGGACTAGGACCTTCATCGGTTTCCACCGCCTCCAGGCTGCTTTTTATCCTGCTTGCCATCCGACTTACCGCTTGTGCGCCGCAATGCAAGTTTCCCTTCGCGTAAACGTAATGCCTTAGGGAGGGTATCGTTCAAACGGTTGTACGATTTCTGGGTTTTCGCGACGCCGACAAGGTCCGCGCGGCCAATTCCCTTAAGGACGGAAAGACGGTAAGGGGCGGCCATGAACAAGACTTTCACCCGTCTGAAGTACATCTTCCTGGGCCTGTTCCTGCTCGGCAGCGCCGGCGTCCTGGCCTATCACGGCCTGTGGGTCTGGCCGAAGGAGCGTTGTGAAGCGCGCGGCGGCGCCTGGGCCGGCAAGTGGCTGAAGTGCGCGACCGTCTATCCGATCGAGACCCTGACGCGCCGGCCGCCGAACACCCCGCCAATCAACGGCCAGACGGACGCGGCGCCGGCGGCTCAGCAAGAGAAGTAGCCCTACATCGTCATCCCGCGCTTTAATGCGCGGACGAGTGCGGAGCGGGGCGATGCTCTCCCGTGAAAGCTGACCCATGGGTCCAGCGAACAAGTCGCGGGATGACGGGTTTGGTAAGGAGATCGGCGCCGCCCCTACCGCGTCGCCCCCGGCTTCCACAGCACGTCCGCGTTCCCCTTGTCGTTGCTCCAGCGCGCCGCGACGAACAGCAGGTCGGACAGCCGGTTCAGATATTTGATCGCGGGCGCGCCGACGATCTCGCCCTCCAGGCCCGACAAGGCCACGCAGGTCCGCTCGGCCCGGCGGCAGACGGTGCGCGCCACGTGCAGGGCCGCGGCGGCCGCCGAGCCGGCGGGGAGCACGAACGACGTCAAGGGTTCCAGCTCGCCGTTCAGTAGGTCGATCTCCTGCTCCAGCCGCTCGACCTGGCTGTCGAGAATGCGCAGGGGCTCCCAGTCCGGCTTGCCGTGCTGCTCGGGGGTCGCCAAGTCCGCGCCCAGGTCGAACAGGTCGTTCTGGACGCGCTCCAGGATCGCATCGAGCACGGGATCCTGTGCGGTGTGCTGTCGCGCCTGGCCGATGGTGGCGTTGGTCTCGTCGACTCCGCCATAGGCCTCGACGCGCGGCGAGGCCTTGCTGACCGGGGCTCCGGTGGCCAGGCGGGTCGAGCCGCCGTCGCCGGTGCGGGTGTAAATGCGGTTCAGCGTGACCATCGGTCGCGGACCCTCGTTCGACGAATAAGGCTAGGTTTTACGAGCCCTTACGCCACCAGAAGGCGGCGGCGACCAGGACGATGATGGCGATGAACTGCAGAAGCACGCGCAGCCGCATCAGCTTGTTCGAATAGGAACGGCCGAAGTCGCCCCCTCGGAACAGGGCATAGAGGCCGGCGGCCAAGGCGATCAGCACCGCCAGCAGCGCGGCGGGAACGAGAAAGTCGAACAGGTGGCTCATGGCCGCCGAGAATAGGGCCTGCGACGGAGCCGCGCCATAGAGGCCGGAGCCGTAAGGAGCCTCACGCGTTCATGCGCCTTCGGCGCGCGACTCGGTTCGGCGACCGTTGTCCGCTGAGTCAACTCGCCGAACCTGTTCGATGAGCGCATTTGTCGCAGTGACGCTTTGAAAGCGCTCCCATATCTCTGTCATGCGCCTTTGTTCGGCGATTTTTGTTCGATTCCGCGGTTGCAAATACGCCCCCCTAGCGTTATTGCGCCCGCTTCCTATTTTTCCAGTGCGCGTTCGTTGAACATGATCAACTCCCCCACCGCGGATCGTTCAACGCCTTTCACTCACCCCAGCGGGGGTAGGAGCTAACCCTATGGCCCAGAGCGCTCGCCTCGCGACCGCCGCTGAGCTCTCCGCGTCCGATCGCGAAGAAGCCCTGGCCGAAGTCCGCCAACTGATCACTGACCTGCGCGACGCCGCGCAGGACGGCCGCCAGCTGGCTCGCCGCTACGCCGACGTCCTTCAGAACGTCGTCGACGAGTATTGCATCGAATTCGAGAAGCGCGCCGAGGCCGCTCTCGCCCGCCTGGAGGCCGCCGCATGAGCTTTGTGTCCGTCAATATCGAGTCCGCCACCGACTCTCCGGTGAAGCTGACTCGCCGGGCTCTCGCCAAGCAGCGCACCCGCGAACGCGTCCTGGCCGCCGCCCGCCGCCTGTTCAGCGAGCGCGGCTACGAAGGCGCCACGATCCGTGACATCGCCCAGGCCGCCGGCATGTCGACCGGCGCCGTGTTCGCCAGCTTCGCCGACAAGTCGGAGCTGTTCGAAGAGATCCTGACCGCCGACTACGAAGTCATCTACGCCCAGATGACCCAGGCGTCGCGCAACGCCAAGACGGTGGACGAAGCCCTGCTGGGCCTGTTCGGCGTCGCCTACAGCTTCCACGTCGAGCAACTGCCGCTGCTGCGCGCCAGTATCGCGGTGTCGTGGACGCGTTCGGAAGCCGCCGAGCGTCGCGCCCGCGCCGACATCAAGCACATCTTCCGCCTGATCGCCGAAGCCACGCAACGCGGCGTCGAACAGGGTCAGTTGAAGAAAGATATCGACGCTAAGCTCTTGGCGGAGATCACCTGGGACGTGTATGTCGCCAACTATCGCCGCGCCGTCTATGACGGTTGGTCGGTGGAGGCTCTGCTGGCGCGGCTTTCGGATCAACTGAAAGTCATCTTCGCGGGCGCCCGCGCTTAACCCGACGACGCTCCGTTCGGGGGAACGGAGCGTCTTCGATTGAACAATGACGCTAGCGTGTTCGAGGGGGACGTGCGTGGGCGTAAGAGATGATCAGAAGGCGGCGACGCGCGAGAAGGTTCTCGAGGCGGCGCGCGACCTCTTCAATGATGTTGGCTACGAAGAGACCACCATCCGCGCCATCGCGGAGCGGGCGGGGGTTTCGGTCGGCAGCGTTTTCACCACCTTCGCCTCCAAGGCGGAGGTGCTCAGCCATGTCATGGAGCATCGGCTGACCGAGCTCTACGCCGAGTTCGATCGGGTGGTCCCGTTCCTGCGCGGCAGCACGGCCGACCGGCTGTGCTCGATTTTCGCCATCCACTACGAGTTCGAGACCCGGCGGGCGAAGCTGTTCCTCGCCCACATCGCCGCCTCGTACAATCCGAACAACGACCCGGGCGTGACGCCCTACGGGCGCAATCCGCGCCTGACCCAGATGCTGCACGATGTCCTGGAAGAGGGCGTGCGCAAGGGCGAGGTGCGGACCGACCTGGACCTGCGCCTGATCGTCGACACCCTGAAGGCCGCCTACGCCTGGAACTACCGCATGACGGCCGCGGCCGGGGCGACCCTGCCGGCGGCCGAGATGTCGGCGGTGATGGACAGGCAGATCGCCGTGATCGCCGAAGGTTGGCGGCCTCGGTAAGAGCGGAAAACTGTCATCCCGGAAGCCTCGCAGAGGCTATCCGGGACCGCCGGGAGCACGGAGCTTTCCGCGGTCCCGGCTCTCCGCTGCGCTACGCCGGGATGACTGGGTGGAGGGTCCCTACAGCGTCGCCATGTCGATCACGAACCGGTAGCGCACGTCGCTGCGGGCCATGCGCTTGTAGGCCTCGTTGATCTGGTCGATGGCGATGGCCTCGATGTCGGCGACGATGCCGTGCTGGCCGCAGAAGTCGAGCATCTCCTGGGTTTCCTTGATCGAGCCGATCATCGAGCCGGCCAGGGTGCGGCGACCGGGGATCAGGGCGAAGGCGTTCAGCGGCACGGGCTCTTCCGGCGCGCCGACCAGCACCATGGTCCCGTCGACCTTCAGCAGGTTCAGATAGGCGCCCCAGTCGATGCCGGCCGAGACGGTGCAGATCAACAGGTCCAAAGTCCCGGCCAGGGTCTCGAAGGTCGCCGCGTCGCTGGTCGCGTAGTAGTGGTCGGCGCCCATCTTCAAGCCGTCTTCGCGCTTGGACAGGGTCTGGCTGAGGACCGTGACCTCGGCTCCCATGGCGTGGGCCAGCTTGACCCCCATGTGGCCAAGGCCGCCCATGCCCAGGATGGCGACCTTCTTGCCGGGGCCGGCGTTCCAGTGGCGCAGCGGCGAATACAGAGTAATGCCCGCGCACAGCAGCGGGGCGGCGGCGTCCAGGGCCAGGTTGTCGGGGATCGACAGGACGTAGCCTTCCTTGACCACCATGTGGTCCGAATAGCCGCCATAGGTCGGCAGGTCGCTGCCCCGCTCGAAGCCGCTATAGGTTAGGACGAGGCCCGGCATGTACTGCTCGCGGTCCAGATCGCGGGCGGCGCAGGTGGTGCAGCTGTCGACGAAGCAGCCGACGCCGACCCGGTCGCCTTCCTTGAAGCGAGTCACCCCGGAGCCGACGGCGGTGACCACGCCGGTGATCTCGTGGCCGGGCACGATCGGATAGACGCTCTGGCCCCAGCCGTTGTCGACCATGTGGATGTCGGAGTGGCAGACGCCGCAGTGCTTGATGGCGATGACGACGTCGTCGGCGTTCGGCTCGCGGCGGTCGAAGGTGAAGGGCGCGAGGGGCGCGCCGGCGGCGGGCGCCGCATAGCCTTTGGCTTTGGCCATTCGATGTATCCTTGAATTGGGGGGACGATCGGGGAGGATCGAACGATGGCAGCAGTGCCACGAGGTGGCAGGAGGGCGTTACGCCGATCCTGCGAGTGTCTTGCACGATCCTGCAAAGCTGGGCGGAAACGGTTTTCCGGCCCCGCGCGGAGGCGTAGAGCTAGGATCTCGCGAAAGCCCGGAAAACCAGACCGTTGAGCGCATTCACCGCCCCCGGCGTCTATGCCGAGATCGCCGACCTCGTCGCCTGTTACGCCGACGACGACCATCCCGAGTCCGCGATCGACGGGCTGTTCCTGACTCGTCGCTGCTCGCCCAGCGGACGGCTGCATGTCGACCAGCGGCCGTCGTTCTGGCTGGTGGCGGGCGGTCGCAAGTGCCTGACGGTCGGCGACGAGGAGCTGCACTACGGCGTCGGCGACTGCCTGCTGGTGGCCCTGGACCTGCCCGCGACGGCGCGGATCGTCGAGGCCAGCGAGGCCGCGCCGCATCTGTGCGTCGGCGTGGCGATCAATCCGGCCCGGCTGGCCGAGCTGATCGGCCGTCTGCCCGACCAGGCGACGGCCGCGCCGAGCGGCCTGCGCGGCGTGGCGGTCAATCCGGCCTCGCCGGAGCTGCTGGACGCCACCCTTCGCCTGCTGCGCCTGCTGGAACGACCCGCCGACGTCGCGGCGATGGCTCCGCTGATCGAGCAGGAGATCCTCTACCGCCTGCTGAGCGGTCCGCACGGCGCGCGGCTGCTGCACATCGCCATGGCGGACGGCCAGGGCCACCGTGTCACCCGCGCCGTCGCCTGGCTGCGCGCCCACTTCGCCGAGCCCCTGCGGATCGAGGCCCTGGCCGACCACGTGGGCATGAGCGAGAGCTCGCTGCACCACCACTTCAAGGCCGTCACCAACATGACGCCGATGCAGTACCAGAAGCAGCTGCGGCTCTACGAAGCCCGCCGGCTGATGCTGGCCGAGAACATGGATGTCGGGACCGCCGGCTACAGCGTCGGCTACCAGAGCCCGTCGCAGTTCAGCCGCGAGTACCGGCGGCTGTACGGGCTGTCGCCGGCGCGCGATCTCGAAGCGCTACGGGCGCCGTTGGCGGCGGAGTAGGGACTTCGAGCGCCCCCTCCGTCACGCTGCGTATCCGCAGCGAGCCACCTCCCCCGCTTCGCGAGGGAGGAGAAAGCCGCACCTTCCTCACCCGTGAAACGGGGGAGGTGGCGCGGCGCCGATAGGCGACGTGACGGAGGGGGCGCTGCCGTTACCTAGGCATCCAGCACCGACCGCACCTTGGCCGCCAGCGACGGGGAGTCGTACGGCTTGTCGATCATCGGATATTCGTCGGCCCAGTCGATGGCCTCCGCGCCGATGAAGCCGGAGGTCAGCAGCACCTTGAGCCCCGGATTGCGACCTCGGGCGCGGCGGGCCAGGTCGAGGCCGCTGACGCCGCCCGGCATGACGACGTCGGAGAACAGCATCTCGAACGCCTGCGGGCCCTTGAGTCTGCGCAGGGCCATGGCGGCGTTGCGAGCCGTGGTCACACGGTAGCCCAGCGACTCCAGCGTATCGACCGCTAGGGCCAGCACCGACGGATCATCCTCGACGACCAGGATGTGCTCCGAGCCGGTGGCCTCCTCCGAGCGCGTGGTCGGAACGGTCTCGACCGCGGCGGGAGCCTCGATGGCGGGCAGGGTGATCTCGAACGCCGCGCCCTCGCCCGGGGCGGTGACGACGGTCACCTCGCCGCCGGATTGCTGCACGAAGCCATAGACCTGACTCAGGCCCAGGCCCGAACCCTTGCCGACGTCCTTGGTGGTGAAGAACGGCTCGAAGATCCGCGAGGCCACCTCGGGCGCCATGCCAGGACCGGTGTCGCGGACGATCAGGCGGTGGCCGGCGGCCGGATCGGCGCGGACCGTGATGGTGATGCCGCCCGCCCCGTCCATGGCGTCGCGCGCATTGACCGCCAGGTTCAGCAGGGCGCTTTCCATCTGGGCCGGGTCGATATGGACGAAGGCCGGGGCGCTGTCGGCCTCCAGCTGAACCGACACCGCCTCGCCGACGGCCTGGCGGATCAAGGGCGAGAAATCGCGGACCAGGTCGTTCAGGTCCACCGCCGCCGGGTCCAGCCGCTGCCGGCGCGAGAAGGCCAGCAGTTGGCGGGTCAAGGCCGCGCCGCGCTCGGTGGCCTGGCGGATCGCCGAGACCTGGCGGGCGAAGGCGAAGCCATCGCCGGAGCGCCGCTGGATCAGGTCGACATTGCCCAGGATCACGGTCAGCAGGTTGTTGAAGTCGTGGGCGACGCCGCCGGTCAGCTGGCCGACCGTCTCCATCTTGCGGGCGTGGCCCAGGGCCTGCTCGAGGGCGCGGCGCTCGGTATTGTCCAGCAGGGTGCCGAACACGACCGGCGCACCGGTGTCCGGATCCTCGCTGAGGATGCCCTGGTCGATCAGCAGCTTGTAGGTCCCGTCCGCGCACTGCCAGCGGTACTCGCAGGCATAGGCGCCGACCCGGCGGGCCTCGTCCTGGGCGCGCGCGACGATCTGGCGATCCTCCGGATGAACGCGGTCGAAGCCGAACGCCGGGTCACCGGTGAAGTCGTCGGCGGTGAAGCCCGTCAGGCCCTTGACGCTGTCGCTGACCGACAGGGCGGCGTAGGGCGGATCGGCGGCGCGGGAATAGAAGACGATCGGCAGCGCGCGCTGAATCGCCTGCTGCCGCCGCAGCGACGCCTGCAGCGAACGCTCGGCCTCCAGCTTCTCGGCGTGGACGCGGGCGTTCTCCTCCATCAGCCGCTGGCGGTTCTCCAGCTCCTGGGCCAACTCGACCCGCTTGAGATGGAGGTCGACCAGCACCTGCACCTTGGAGCGCAGGATGAACGGGTCGACGGGCTTGAACACCACGTCGACGGCGCCGGCCGAATAGGCTTTGAAGATATGGCCCTCGTCACGGAACACGGCGGTCAGGAACACGATCGGCACGTCGCGGGTGCGGCGGCGCTCGCGGATCAGGGCGGCCGTCTCGTAGCCGTCCATGCCCGGCATGTGCAGGTCCAGCAGGATGACCGCGAAGTCGTCGGTCAGCAGCTGGCGCAGCGCTTCGGGGCCCGAGCGGGCGATGACCAGCTCCTGGCCCAGGGCCTCCAGCGCCTGGCTGGCGGCGAACGCATTGCGCTCGTCGTCGTCGACGATCAGCACCTTGGCCCGAGGTCGGTCCAGCGCGACAGGCTCGGGCGGAAACTGGACCGCGGGAATCGACGCCATCGCTATTGCGCCACGCTGGACAGGTTGACGATGTTGTTGCCGACCAGCTTGCGGGCGTCGGCGCGCTGGACCGAGACGCGCAGCACCGAGATCAGCTGGTCCAGATCGACGGGCTTGGACACATAGTCCGAGGCCCCGGCCTGGATGCACTTCTGCCGGTCGCCCTTCATGGCCTTGGCCGTGACGGCGACGACCGGGAGGTCGCCGAAGCGCGGGCGGGCGCGGATCTCGCGCATGGTCTCGTAGCCGTCCATGTCGGGCATCATGATGTCGACCAGCACCATGTCGACCGACGGCAGGCTGTCCAGCAGCTCCAGCCCCGCGCGGCCGCTTTCGGCGTAGCGCAGCTCGATGCCGTACTCCTCCAGGGCGCTGGCCAGGGAGAAGATGTTGCGGATGTCGTCGTCGATGACCACCGCGGTCCGGCCCATCAGCACCGCGTCGGCGTGGCGGGTGCGGGTCAGCATGGCGCGGGCCGTGTCGGGCAGGCGCTCGACCGGGGCGTGCTGGATCAGGGCGACGTGGTCGATCAGCTGCTCGCCAGTCCGGGCCAGCCGCGCCGCGCCGGTGAACACGGCCAGGCGCAGGCGGCGTTCGTCCTCGGCCTCCAGCTCGCCGGGCGCGTAGAGCACCGTCGAGCCGGACGCCGCGCCGCGCTGGCGCAGCAGATCCAGCGTCGAGCCGACCGGACGGCCGCCGCCGCCAGCGCCGACGGGAACGACCAGGCAACCCTGCTCGCCGGTGAAGGTCTCGGGCGACAGGGCGTCGAGGGCGGGCTCGACCTGGACGCCGCCGAACACCGAGGTCAGGAGCTCGGCGGTCTCG
Source organism: Caulobacter sp. 1776 (assembly GCF_040545685.1). Taxonomy (NCBI): domain Bacteria; kingdom Pseudomonadati; phylum Pseudomonadota; class Alphaproteobacteria; order Caulobacterales; family Caulobacteraceae; genus Caulobacter; species Caulobacter sp. 1776. The sequence goes on along the minus strand of NZ_JBEPMI010000001.1, from coordinate 75,605 downwards.
GGGTCGCCGCCCACCAGGACGGGCTTGCGCTCGGGCTGGTCGGCCAGGCGGCGGACGCGGTCGAGGGTGGAGACCACCGCCTCCTGCTCCACCGGCTTGCTGGTGAAGCCCAGGGCGCCCATCGACAGCGACAGGCCGCCGCGATCGTCGGCCGAGATCACCTGCACCGGAATGTGACGGGTCTCGGGCGTGCGCTTGAGCAGGTCCAGCAAGGCCAGGCCGTCCATGTCCGGCAGGCCGACGTCCAGCAGGATGGCCTCGGGGGCGAACCGGCGGGCCAGGGACGGGACCGAGGAGCCCTCGGCGGTCACCACGCCCTTGAAGCCGCTGTCGCGGACCAGGGCCAGCAGGATCGAGGCGAAGCGCGGATCGTCCTCGACGATCAGCACCGTGGCGTCGGCGGGGGTGATCGACTCGCGGTCGTCCACCACCGTCTCGACCGGCTCGTACGAGGCGGCGTCGGCCGTCGAGAAGGTGAAGGTCGACGAGGGCATGGCCGGCGCGCGGGGGGCGGGCATGGTCGGCTGCTGCGCGGTCGGGCTGAAGTTCAGCGGCAGGTACAGGGTGAAGGTGCTGCCCTGACCGGGGGTCGAGACCACCTTCAGCTCGCCGCCCAGCAGGCGGGTGATCTCGCGGCTGATCGACAGGCCCAGGCCCGTGCCGCCGTACTTGCGGCTGGTGGTGCCGTCGGCCTGCTGGAAGGCCTCGAAGATGATCCGCTGCTTGTCCTCGGGGATGCCGATGCCGGTGTCCTCGACCTCGAAGGCCAGCACCTGGCCGGCCTTGTTCAGGTGGTCGTTGCCGCTGGCCCAGCCGGACTCGGCCCGGCGCACCGCCAGTTTCACCGAGCCTTGCTGGGTGAACTTGAAGGCGTTGGACAGCAGGTTCTTGATCACCTGCTGCAGGCGCTTGTCGTCGGTGTACATCGCGGCCGGGAGGCCCGGGTCGAGATCGATGGTGAAGTCCAGCTTCTTGTCCTGGGCCAGCTGGGCGAAGGTCCGCTGGGTCTGGTCGCGCAAGCTGGCGAACGGCATCTGGCCGATGTCCAGGGTGACCGTGCCGCTCTCGATCTTCGACAGGTCCAGGATGTCGTTGATCAGGCCCAGAAGGTCGGCGCCGGCGCTGTGGATGTTGCGGGCGAACTCGACCTGCTTCTCGCTCAGATTGCCCTGGGCGTTCTCGCTGAGCATCTTCGACAGGATCAGCAGCGAGTTCAGCGGCGTGCGCAGCTCGTGGCTCATATTGGCCAGGAACTCGGATTTGTACTTCGAGGTCAGGGCCAGCTGTTCGGCCTTTTCCTCCAGCGCCGCCTTGGCCTGCTCGACCTCGGCGTTCTTGGCCTCGACCTGCTTGTTCTGGGCGGACAGCAGCATCGCCTTGTCCTCCAGCTCGGCGTTGGTCTGCTGCAATTCTTCCTGCTTGGAGCGCAGCAGCTCTTCCGATTGGCGCAAGCTGGCGGCCTGCAGTTCCAGGCGGTCGTTGGTCTTCTTCAGCTCGCCCTGCTGGGCCTGCAGCTCGGCGGTCAGCAGCTGCGACTGCTCGAGCAGGCCTTCGGTCCGCATGTTGGCGGCGATGGTCGACAGCACGATGCCGATCGATTCCATCAGCTGGTCCAGGAACGCCTGCTGGGTCTCGTTGAACTCGCCGAAGCTGGCCAGTTCGATCACCGCCTTCAGCTCGCCTTCGAACAGGGCGGGCAGGACGATGATGCTGCGCGGGGCGCTTTCGCCCAGGCCGGAGCTGACCTTGACATAGTCCTTGGGGACGTTGGTCAGCAGGATGCGCTCCTTCTCCGCCGCGCACTGGCCGATCAGGCCCTCGCGCAGGCGCAGCTGGGCGGCCGGCGGCTTGCGGCGGTTGCCGGCGTAGCTGGCCGCCAGGGTCAGCATGGCCTGGCCGTTCTCGTCGTGGTCGGAGACATAGAACACCCCGTGCTGGGCGTTGATCAGCGGGGCCAGCTCGGACAGGACGAGGTTCGACACGGTCGACAGGTCGCGCTCGCCCTGCAGCATGCGGCTGAACCGGGCCAGGTTGGTCTTCAGCCAGTCCTGCTCGGTGTTCTTCAGAGTCTGATCCTTCAGATTGCGGATCATCTCGTTGATGTTGTCCTTTAGGGCGGCCACTTCGCCCGAGGCCTCGACGGTGATCGAGCGGGTCAGGTCGCCCTTGGTCACGGCCGTGGACACCTCGGCGATGGCGCGGACCTGGGTGGTCAGGTTGGCGGCCAGTTCGTTGACGTTGTCGGTCAGGTCACGCCACAGGCCGGCGGCCCCGGGCACCCGCGCCTGGCCGCCCAGCTTGCCTTCCGAGCCCACTTCGCGGGCCACGTTGGTCACCTGGTCGGCGAAGGTGGCCAGGGTCTCGATCATGCCGTTGATGGTGTCGGCCAGCGAGGCGATCTCGCCCTTGGCGTCCAGGGTCAGCTTGCGCTTGAGGTTGCCTTGGGCCACCGCGGTGACGACGTCGGCGATGTTCCGCACCTGGCCGGTCAGATTGGCGGCCATCATGTTGACGTTGTCGGTCAGGTCCTTCCAGGTGCCGGCCACGCCGGGCACCTGGGCCTGGCCGCCCAGCTTGCCTTCGGTGCCGACCTCGCGCGCCACGCGGGTCACTTCCGAGGCAAAGCCGTTCAGCTGATCGACCATGACGTTGATGGTCGATTTCAGCTCGAGGATCTCGCCCTTCACGTCGACGGTGATCTTCTTGCTGAGGTCGCCCTTGGCGACGGCGGTCGTCACGTCGGCGATGTTGCGGACCTGGCCCGTCAGGTTGGCGGCCATGAAGTTGACGTTGTCGGTCAGGTCCTTCCACGTGCCGGCGACGCCCTTCACCTGGGCCTGACCGCCCAGCTTGCCTTCGGTGCCGACTTCGCGGGCCACGCGGGTCACTTCCGACGAGAACGAGTTCAGCTGGTCCACCATGACGTTGATGGTGTTCTTCAGCTCCAGGATCTCGCCCTTCACGTCGACGGTGATCTTTTTGGACAGGTCGCCCATGGCGACGGCGGTGGTCACCTCGGCGATGTTCCGCACCTGGCCGGTCAGGTTGCCGGCCATCAGGTTGACGTTGTCGGTCAGCTCCTTCCAGGTGCCGCCGACCCCCTTCACCTGGGCCTGGCCGCCGAGCTTGCCTTCGGTGCCGACTTCGCGGGCCACGCGGGTCACTTCCGAGGCGAAGGCGTTCAGCTGGTCCACCATGGTGTTGATGGTGTTCTTCAGCTCCAGGATCTCGCCCTTCACGTCGACGGTGATCTTCTTGGACAGGTCGCCGTTGGCCACGGCGGTCGTCACGTCGGCGATGTTCCGCACCTGGCCGGTTAGGTTGGCGGCCATGAAGTTGACGTTGTCGGTCAGGTCCTTCCAGGTGCCGGCGACGCCCTTCACCTGGGCCTGGCCGCCGAGCTTGCCCTCCGTACCCACTTCGCGGGCCACGCGGGTGACTTCCGAGCTGAACGAGTTCAGCTGGTCCACCATGGTGTTGATGGTGTTCTTCAGCTCGAGGATTTCGCCGCGCACGTCGACGGTGATCTTCTTGGAGAGGTCGCCCATGGCGACGGCGGTGGTCACCTCGGCGATGTTGCGGACCTGGCCGGTCAGGTTGCCGGCCATCAGGTTGACGTTGTCGGTCAGCTCCTTCCACGTGCCGCCGACCCCGGTGACGTTGGCCTGGCCGCCCAGCTTGCCTTCCGTGCCGACTTCCCGCGCCACGCGGGTCACTTCCGAGGCGAAGGCGTTGAGCTGGTCCACCATGATGTTGATGGTCGACTTCAGCTCCAGGATCTCGCCCTTCACGTCGACGGTGATCTTCTTGGACAAGTCGCCCATGGCGACGGCGGTGGTCACCTCGGCGATGTTACGGACCTGGCCGGTCAGGTTGGCGGCCATGAAGTTGACGTTGTCGGTCAGGTCCTTCCAGGTGCCGCCGACGCCTTCCACGCGCGCCTGGCCGCCCAGCTTGCCCTCGGTGCCGACTTCCCGCGCCACGCGGGTGACTTCCGAGGCGAAGGCGTTCAGTTGGTCCACCATGACGTTGATGGTGTCCTTCAGCTCCAGGATTTCGCCGCGCACGTCGACGGTGATCTTCTTGCTGAGGTCGCCGCGGGCCACGGCGGTGGTCACCTCGGCGATGTTACGGACCTGGCCGGTCAGGTTGCCGGCCATCAGGTTGACGTTGTCGGTCAGCTCCTTCCAGGTGCCGGCCACGCCCTTGACGTTGGCCTGGCCGCCCAGCTTGCCTTCCGTACCCACTTCGCGGGCCACGCGGGTCACTTCCGAGGCGAAGCTGTTGAGCTGGTCCACCATGGTGTTGATGGTGTTCTTCAGCTCCAGCACCTCGCCCTTCACGTCGACGGTGATCTTGCGCGAGAGGTCGCCGTTGGCGACGGCGGTGGTCACCTCGGCGATGTTGCGGACCTGGCCGGTCAGGTTGGCGGCCATCAGGTTGACGTTGTCGGTCAGGTCCTTCCAAGCGCCGGTCACGCCCTTGACCTGGGCCTGGCCGCCCAGCTTGCCTTCGGTGCCGACTTCGCGCGCCACGCGGGTCACTTCCGAGCTGAACGAGTTCAGCTGGTCCACCATGGTGTTGACGACCTTGCCCATGCGCAGGAACTCGCCGCGCAGCGGGCGATCCTCATTGGCCAGGTCCATGGTCTGGGACAGATCGCCGTTGGCGACGGCGCCGATCACCCGGGCCATTTCGGCGGTCGGGTGGACCATGTCGGTGATCAGGCTGTTGACGGCCTCGACGCTGTCGGCCCAGGCCCCGACCGCGCCGGGCAGCTGGCCGCGCTGGTTGATCTTGCCTTGCCGGCCCACGACGTCGCGCAGGCGCTCGAATTCCTTGGAGAGGCGGTCGTTCAGATCGACGGTGTCGTTGAAGGCCTCGGCCAGCTCCCCATCGAGACCGCTGAGATCATTGGGCAGGCGGACGGAGAAATCGCCCCGCCGGAACGCCCGCAGCGCCGCCAACAACTGATGCCCGTCAAGCTCGCGGCCCGTGGCCCGCTCCAAAACGCCCTGCATGCCTACACCCCCAACCTGTGCTGTTGTCGCTGGGGGCGGGGGCGCGGTCGGGGACGATTTCCCGAAGCGCCACTAGAACAGACCCATCCCCAAACTGATTTCTCAACGCGGCTGTTGAGGGCGGGTTCCGGATCTCTTTTCTTATGGTCTAGCTTTCCTTGATCAGGCGCAGATCCTGGTAGTCGTAGCTGAAATCGGCCAGCGGCGAGACGGCCTTGACCAGGGTCCCGACCACCTTGCCGTCCTTCAGGTCGAAGCTGAAGAAGGCGTCCTCCTGGGTGCGGTCGTCGAAGGTGGTCTTGAAGGTTTCGCCGTCGAACGGGTCGAGCCTGCCGCTCAGGGCGGGGGTCTTGTCGAACGCGACGTGCAGGGCCTGTTTCTTGCCTTTCCCCGTCACGGTGATCGTCACCGTGCCGTACCAGGGATCGCGATAGACGCCGGCATAGGCGGCCAGCGGCAGGCTGGGCTTGGCGCCGCTACTGGGCGTGGTCATCTTGGCCGCGTCCTTGATCGTATTGGCGTCGGCCTCGGCCTGGACACGCTTGCTGGACGCGATCCAGTCGAAGTCGCTGCGCCCCTGCAGCCGGTCGGGGCCGCCGTAGCGCAGCGAGCGCAGCACCGGCGTCTCCTCGGCGTTGGTCATCACCATGATCCCGGACTTCCGGCCCGGCAGCAGGCCCGTATACGAGATGAAGCCCGCCAGGCCGCCGGTGTGCCACAGCAGGCGCTCGCCCCGATGGTCCTGGACGAACCAGCCCAGGGCGTAGGCCTGGATCGAGGGGCGGACCGGGTTCTCGTCGGTCGGGCCGTCGGTCGAGGTGGTGATGGTCTGCGGCTTCCACATCTCCCGAGCGGTCGGCTCGCTCCACAGGCGGCGGGCGTCGGGCAGCATGCCCAAGGCCAGCTGCACCTGCATCCACTTGGCGATGTCCTTGGGCGTGGAGTTGACCCCGCCGGCCGGACCGGCGGCGTCGAAGCTGGCGTCGAACGGCAGGACGGTCTGCGGGCCGAGGCCGCGCACCGGCGGGCCCAGGCGGGCGTGCGGCTCGGCGCGGCGGGCGCGGTCGACCAGGGCGGGGCTGGAGACGGTGCTGGTCATGCCCAGGGGATCGAAGATCCGGGCCTTGATCACCGTCTCCCATTTCTGGCCGGTGACCGCCTCGATCAGCGCCCCCGCGGCGACATAGAGCACGTTGTCATAGGCGTAGCCGCCCCGGAACTGGCCGCCGATCGGCAGGTATTTGAGGCCCGCCACGATGTCGGCGCGGGTGTGGGTCGGGGCCGGCCAGATCATCAGGTCGCCGGCCCCCAGGGTCAGGCCGCTGCGATGGACCAGCAGGTCGCGGACGGTCATCAGCTTGGTGACCGTCGGGTCGCTCATCTGGAATTGCGGCAGGTGCTTGGTGACCGGATCGTCCCAGGCGACCTTGCCCTCCTCGACCAGCATGCCGATCAGGGCGGCGGTCATGGCCTTGGTGTTCGAGGCGATGCCGAAGACGGTGTTCTCGTCGCAGCGGTCCTGGGTTCCCAGTTTCTTGACGCCATAGCCCTTGGCCAGGGTGACCTTGCCGTTCTCGACCACCGTGACGCCCAGGCCCGGCTGGTCGGGGAAGGCGGCCATCACCTCCTGGGCGAACTTGTCGACAGCCGCGCCGACCGCGCCGGTCTCCTGGGCGAACGCCCGATGGCCGAACGCCGCCAGACCCGTGGTCGCGAAGGCCGAAAGCAAGGCGGAGCGGCGGGTCGTGGCGAGCATGGGCGATCCTTCGAAACGAATAGCCACGCTATGCCGATGCTTTAGGAGGCGGCAAGGGCGCAAATATAGACCCCTCTCTCATGGAGAGAGGGAGGGGCCCGCCGCGAAGCGGTGGGAGGGTGAGTGGGTACGCCGGTCGACGGCCTGCGGGCGCTCCGTCAACCCTCGTAACCACTCACCCCAACCCTCTCTCTAAGAGAGAGGGAGCGCGCTTTGCCGCTAGTTCCCCCCGTCCAGCAACCTTCTCGCGATCACCTGGGCCTGGATCTCGCCGGCGCCCTCGAAGATGTTGAGGATCCGGGCGTCGGCCAGCAGGCGGCTGGCCGCGTATTCCATGGCGAAGCCGTTGCCGCCGTGGATCTGCAGGGCGTTGTCGGCGCACGCCCAGGCGACGCGGGCGGCGATCAGCTTGGCCATGCCGGCCTCGAGGTCGCAGCGCTTGCCCTCGTCCTTCTGGCGGGCGGCGTAGTAGGTCAGCTGGCGCACGCCCATGATCTCGGCCGCCATCATCGCCAGCTTGTTGGCGACGCGCGGGAAGTCGAAGATCGCCTGGCCGAACTGCTGGCGGTCCAGGGCGTAGCCGAGGCCGGTCTCCAGCGCCGCCTGGGCCACGCCGACGGCGCGGGCGGCGGTCTGGATGCGGGCGCTCTCGAACGTGGCCATCAGCTGCTTGAAGCCCTGGCCCGGGACGCCGCCCAGCAGGTTCTCGGCGGGCACGGTGAAGCCGTCGAAGGCCAGCTCGTATTCCTTCATGCCGCGATAGCCGATCACCCCGATCTCGCCGCCGCTCATGCCCTGGGCGGGGAAGTCGTCGCCGTCGACGCCGCGCGGCTTGGGGGCCAGCAGCATCGACAGGCCGCGATAGTCGGTTGTGCCCGCCTCGGTGCGGACCAGCAGGGTCATGACGTCGGCGCGGGCGGCGTGGGTGATCCAGGTCTTGTTCCCGGTCACCACGTAGCTGTCGCCCTTCAGTTCGGCGCGCGTGCGCAAGGACCCCAGATCCGAGCCGGTGTTCGGCTCGGTGAAGACCGCGGTCGGCAGGATTTCGGCGCTGGCGATCTTCGGTAGCCAATAGGCCTTCTGGTCGTCCGTACCGCCCGTCAGGATCAGCTCGCCGGCGATCTCCGAGCGGGTGGCCAGCGAGCCGACGCCGATCCAGGCCCGCGACAGCTCCTCGGAGACCACGCACATGGCGGTCTTGCCCATGCCGCTGCCGCCGAACTCCTCCGGGATGGTCAGGCCGAACACGCCCAGTTCGCCCAGCTCCTGAACCAGCTCGATCGGGATCAGCTGGTCCTTCAGGTGCCATTCGTGGGCGAAGGGCGTGACCTTTTCCTCGGCGAAGGCGTGGAACTGGTCGCGGACCATCTCGAACGTCTCGTTGAGGCCGGTGTGCTCCAGGGTCGGGCGGCCGCGCGCCTCGGCCAGGCGCTGGGCGATGCGGGTTTTCACGGCCTGGGTCCCGCCCTCGACCATCAGCTTCATGACGCCGTTCGAGTAGAGCCGGTTCAGGATGGCGCGGTCCTCGACCAGGTGCGCGGGGCGGACGATCTCGCCCTGGTTCATCGGCACGCCGCCGATCAGCTGCGCGGCATATTCAGAGAACAGCAACTGGGCCAGCAGGGCCTCGATCTCGCCGAACCGGCCTTCCGCCTCCAGCCGCTCGGCCCAGCCGGCGACCTGGTTCATCAGCTCGGCATAGGCCGCGTACCAGCCATAGCCGTGGACGCGGTGCTGGTGGACGTCGGCGAGCTTGCGATCGACCTTTCCGCCGTGCGGGACGATGTGGGCCAGCACCTGCGGCTTGGCCTCGGCCACGAACAGGCTCGCGGCGTCGGCCGCTTCGCGCAGCAGGCCCGTCAGGCCCGGTAGGATCAGGACGTCCTTGGCGACCGTATCGGTCATGGCTTGCTCCCCATTCCCAGTTGGCGCTTTGAGCCAAACAGGTGTTTTACTGCCGAACAGTTGTTTTCTTTCACCGTGGCTCATTTCGCACCTGCGAGCAATGTCGCAGCGCAGCATAAATTCGAAAAATCAGGCCAGAAAAAGCAGGGGGATAAACATGCTCACGGTCCACCACCTCAACGAGTCGCGCTCGCAGCGGATCCTTTGGCTGCTGGAGGAGCTGGCGGTTCCGTACGAGATCGTCGCCCACACCCGCGACGCCAAGACCCGCCTGGCCCCGCCGTCGCTGCTGGCCGTGCACCCGCTGGGCAAGTCGCCGGTCGTCGTGGACGGCGACCTGACGATCATCGAGTCCGGCGCGATCATCGACTATGTGATCCGCCGCCACGGCGCGGGCCGCCTGGCTCCCGATCCGGCCAGCGCCGACTACGACCGCTACCAGCAATGGCTGCACTATGCCGAGGGCTCGGCCATGCTGCCGCTGATGCTCAACATGTATGTCGGTCGCCTGGGCGAGGCCGGCGCGCCGCTGCACCCGCGCATCCAGTCCGAGATCGCCAACCACCTGTCGTTCGTCGACGACCATCTGGCCGGCCGCGAAGTCTTCGTCGGCGAGGGCCTGACCGGCGCCGACGTCCAGATGAGCTTCGTGCCCGAGGTCGCCCGGGCCATGGGCAAGCTGGCCGACTACCCGCACATGGCCGCCTGGATCGGCCGGATGCACGCGCGCCCGGCCTGGAAGGCGGCCCTGGACAAGAGCGGGCCCTACGCGCTGGGGGCGTGATCTGAGCGCCCCCTCCGTCACGGCGCGTATTCGCGCCGCGCCACCTGCCCCGTTTCACGGGTGAGGAGGTCCCTTCCTCCCCCGCCTGCGGGGGAGGTGGATCGCCGCGGATACGCGGCGAGACGGAGGGGGCGTTCAGCGCTCTCCAAAACTTTTTCCAACATGAACGAACTCTGTCAGTCGGGTCCCCGACACCGTTCAGCTTGGCCCTGGCATGTTGCGTCTCACGAGGTCGAGACGGCCTCGGAGACATCACAAGGGACGAAGGAGTTTCTCTCATGTTCGGCATCAAGACCAAGACCATCACCCTGACCCTCGGCGCCGCCGCCACCGCCCTGGCGATGGCCGCCGCTCCGCAAGCCAGCGCTGGCGTCGTCGGCTGCAAGGCCTCGGGCTCCAAGCAGGAGATCGGCGCTGTCGTCGGCGGCCTGCTGGGCGCCGTCGCCGGCAACAAGATCGCCGGCAAGGGCGATCGCGGCACGGGCACGGCCATCGGCGCCGTGGTCGGAGCCGGCGCGGGCTCGGCGGTCGGCTGCGGCATGCAGAAGAGCGAGGCGGCCAAGGAGGTCGGCGGGATCTACAAGTCGGGCGGCTATCGCTACGCCCAGACCGTGCAGGCCGCGCCGCTGGTCAAGGTCGAGAAGAAGTACGTCGCCCGCTCGACCCTGAACCTGCGCGCCGCCGCCTCGACCCGGGGCGAACGTCTGGGCGCCCTGGAGTCGGGCACGACCTTCCAGGCCCTGGGCCGCACCGGTGACGGCAAGTGGATCCTGGTTGGCCAGGACGGCGTCGGCGTCGGCTACGTTTCCAGCGCCTACGTCTACCGCGCTTAACACAGGCTGAGTTTCGGGGCGCGTCCGCTCCGTCCCTCTGGCCGCGCCTTCGAGGAGAGCCCGTTCGGTCGCCCCCTGACCGGACGGGCTTTTTCGTGGCGCTAGCTAAGGGCGCTGACCCCGCCCAGCCAGGTCTGCCAGACCACCACCAGGGCCCAGTGCAGCAGCACCGCCGGCCAGATCGAGCCGGTCTTGCGCTTGGTCGCCGCGCAGCCCAGGCCCAGCATCGCGCAGCACAGCAGGAAGTCGGGCCGCAGGAACACGCCGGCCGCGCTCTTCAGAAAGGTCAAGGCCTCGACCACGTGCCACAGCGTGTAGAGGACGGTGGAGACGGCGATCTCCAGCCAGGGCCGCCGGGTTTCGTCCGGACCGGGGGTCAGCAGGCCGCGAAACGGCAGCTCCTCGCCCAGGGCCGGGACGAAGAACACCACCAGCAGCCGCGGGGCGAGGCCAGGCTCGGTCGGCTGGAGGCGGTAGAGCCCGGTGGCGAACCCGATCGCGGCCATGGTCGCCAGGGTGACGGCGGAGACGGCCAGGCAGAACAGCCAGCCGCGCGCGTTAGGCAGGGTGCGGAGGCTGGTGGTGAGGCGGTGGCGGTAGATCGCGAGGTTCAGCGCCATTTCCAACCCCGCTCTCCCCGGCGAAAGCCGGGGCCCAGATCGAACCCATCGTCGCCTGTGGTTACACGAGGCCGTAGGCGCGATCACCCCAAACGCTCAGGCTGTATCTGGGCCCCGGCTTTCGCCGGGGAAAGCGGATTTGGGTTAAGTCCGCCACCGCAGCGTCGAATCCTTCACCGGATTGACGAAGGCCCGGCCCTCGCGGCGGCTGGCGGCCCATTCGCGCTTGCACTGGTGGTACCAGCGGGCCTGCTGGTCGGCGTCGCCCACCCACATCAGCGGCGGGTTCTGCTTCAGGCCGGGGGTCTGGACGCCGACGATGTGGCCGTCCTGGCGCAGGAAGGCGCGGGCCGCGATCCGGATGATCGGATAGAGGGCCGTGAAGGCCCAGTGGTCCGACCACATGATCTGGTTCATCCGGGTCTTCCCGGCATTGATCGGCGTCATGGCCGACAGGGCCAGGACCTGCTTGTCGCCGACCGTCACGTGCTCCCAGCGCAGGCCCGGCAGGCGGAAGGTGATCTCGGTCAGCGGCTCGCCGCCGAGGATGGCGTAGGCCTTGGAGTTCTTGGACGGCTCGTGCCGCGCCATGGTGAAGCCGGCCTCGCTGGCGACGAAGCGCTTCTTCTTCTCGTGCTGGCTGGTCTTGGTCCGCCACCACCATTGCTGATGGACATAGGGGCCGTGGGCCGGATCGATCAGGCCCAGCACCGCGTGGTCGATATGGATGTCGTAGTCCAGGTGGTCGACCAGCTTGGGCTTGCCGCCCACCACGCCCGGAATGGTCGGCGGCGCTTCCGGCGGCTCGCCGTCGAAGCGAGGATCCGACGACATCCAGATCCACACCAGGCCCTGCTGCTCCACGGTCGGATAGCGGCGCACCCGCACCTTGGAGATGTCGAAGTCGCTGTCGCCGGTCAGGGACGGGATCGACTTGCAGGCCCCGTCCGGCCCGAAGCGCCAGCCGTGATAGGGGCACTCGACGCTGTCGGTCCCGTCGGCCTCGCGGTGGACGCGGCCGGCCGACAGGGCGGCGGCGCGGTGGGGGCAGATGTCGCGGATGGCGTAGACCTGGCCCGCCCTGGTGCGGCCCAGCAGCACCGGCTCGCCCAGATACTCGCGCTTGTCCATCTTGCCTGGCTTCAGGTCGGGGGACAGGGCGGCCACGTACCAGGCGTCCCAGACGAAGCCCTCGCCGAACGTGTCGGTCGGAAGCTTGGCGGCCGGCTTGGCCTTCAGGAGCGGAGAGTCGTCGGCGGGGGGCATGGAGAGGCTTCTAACGCGGTTGGATGAACGTCGTCACTTGAGACGCAGTGTCGCAAAACAAAGCGACAGAAACGCTTAAGCTTTCAGAGCAAGGCGGCCGAAAGTGCGTGCGGCTTCGGCGCCCGCCATGCTCCAAGACTAGACGTCACCGCGAGGCGGCCGTCTCCACGAGACGCTGGTAGAAGCGCACCATCCGCTCGACATTGTCCAGGCTGATGTGCTCGTCGGTGCCGTGGATGATCTTGGTCTCGTCGACCTTTAGCACCAGCGGCTGGAAGCGATAGACGTCGCTGGCCACCCCGCCCATGTAGCGGCTGTCGGTGCCGGCGGTGACCAGGCCCGGCACGACCGGGGCCTTGCTCTCGTCGGCGGCCAGCCCCGCCAGGGTCTTCCAGGCGTCCGAGCTGGTCGAGGACACCGCCGAGGGCTCGTCGGGGGTCTTGGTCCAGGAAAGCTCGACCGGCAGCTTGCCGACCGCGTCCTTGGCCCGGGCCATCACCGTGGCCGAGGTGTCGCCGGGCGCGATGCGGTAGTTGATCCAGGCCGTGGCGTCCTGCGGCAGGACGTTCTCCTTGGGCGAGCCCTTCAGCATGGTGGGCGCGATCGTGGTGTGCAGCATGGCCGCCCCGGCCGGGGTCTTGGCCGTGACCTTCACCAGCAGCGGCGAGAACAGCCAGGTGTTGGCCGCGAAGATCTTGACCACCGGCTTAGCGTGCGGGGCGATGGCCTTCAGCATGTCGGCGCCGGGGCCCTGGAACTTCATCGGGAAGGCGTGGTCGCTGATCGCCGCCACGGCCCGCGACAGGGTGACGACGCCGCCGCCGTCCTTGGGCGGGGCCGACGAGTGGCCGCCGACGGCCGGGGCCACCACCTTCATCGTGGCGTAGCCCTTCTCGGCCGTGCCGATGATCGCGGCGGGCTGGCCAGTCACCGGATGGTCGGCGACCACGGCCATGCCTTCGTCCAGCACGAACTGGGCCTTCACGCCGCGCGATTTCAGCAGGGCGGCGGCCGCCCGGGCCCCGACGCCGCGCACCTCCTCGTCGTGGCCGCTGACCACGATGATCGTGCGGACCGGCTTGAAGCCGCTGGCCGCGACCGCGTCGAGGGCCTCGAACAGCGTGACCAGCGAGCCCTTGTCGTCGATCGAGCCCCGGCCCCAGACCGCGCCGTCGGCGACCACGCCGTCGAACGGGGCGTGGGTCCACTGGCCCTCGCTGCCCGGCGTCACGGGCACCACGTCCTGGTGGGCCATCAGCAGGATCGGCGGCAGGGCCGGGTTCGAGCCGGGCCAGGTGTAGATCAAGGTGTGCTCGGCCACGACCTCGCGGGTCATCACCTTGTGGGCCTGCGGATAGGTCGCCTGCAGCCAGGCGTGCAGCCTGTCCCACTCGGCCGGCTGGTCCTCGGCCTTGTCCTGGTGGCTGACGGTCTGGAAGCGGACGGCCTCGGCCAGGTGGCCGGCCGCCTTGGCGACGTCGACGGGGCGGGCCGAGGCCAGCTTGACCGCCGAAGCGTCGACCTGGGCCGGCGCCTTGAACGTGGCGGTACGCACGGCGACCACGCCGGCCGCGGCCAGGACCAGACCCACGGCCGTCAGCGCGACCTTTCCCCCGACACCCATCTCACTCTCCCCGAACACTTGTTGGGCGCGACTGTGCGGCCGGCGAGGGCGACTGGCAATCCTGCCGTTGCGGCCGGCGGACGGGGAAAGTTATCCACAGGGCGGCGCGCGTGGATGCTCCCCCGCATCGCGGGGGAGGAGCTCAATCCCCGTACTTTTTGAGCTCCGGATGAACAAATTCAAGAGCTTACAAGAAAATGCACGTTTCTTATCCCCGGTCGTCCAACCGGCCTCAAGCTATCCGCATGACCCAAACCACCGCCCCCACCTGGTGCGAGCGCCTGCAGGCCAAGCTGATGGACGCCATCGACGCGGCCTGGAAGACGATCGACACCAGCGACGACCCCGTCCTGATCCGCAAGGCGCGCGACAAGGCCAAGGCCTGTGGCGAGATGGCCGCCAACGCCCGCCGGATCGCCGCCATGGTCGTGGTCCGCAAGCCGCTCCGGGCCGGGGCGGCGCTCGCGGCGCCGTTCGCGCCGGAAGCAAGCGAGTCCGAAGACCGCCCGGCCCGCGCGCTCGACCGGCTCAAGGGCGGCGGACGCGGCCGATTGTGAGGGCCTTAGGTCCGGACTCGATGAACAGCAGACTATTCCGTGTCATCCCGGCCGGAGGACCGCCTAGCGGGCCGTAGAGCCGGGACCCAGGGGCGGCGCGCACAGCGTTCCTTCACCCCCTGGGTCCCGGATAGCCTCGTCGAGGCTTCCGGGATGACACGGATTTAGGGCTTTGAAATTCAAGGAAGATCTCAAAGCTGCAATTGAGCGCCGCCAGCCCCCCTCACATCGCCCGGAAGCGGTGGCGGAATGCGTCGCTGACCCGCAGCGGCTCGGCCACGCCCTTCACCCAGACGTGCAGGCGACCGTCGTCGTCCGGCCGGACCTGGCGGATCGCCGCGACCCGAACGATGGCGTTGCGATGCACCCGCCAGAAGACCTCGGGGTCCAGCTGCTCGGTCAGCTCCTTCAGCGGCATGCGGATGTGGGCCGACTCCGTCGCCGTGACCACGCGGGTGTACTTGTCCTCGGATTGGAAGAAGAGGACGTCGTCGATGGCGATCATCTTGACCACCTCGCCGACGCTGGCGGTGATCCAGCGGATCGCCCGCCGGGGCGCGAGCCGGCCGGAGAGCGCCTGCGCCAGCCGCGCCATGTCCAGGCTGGGCGCGGCCTCGCGGGCCCGCAGCCGGGCCACCGTCTCGGCCAGGCGGTCGGCGCGGATGGGTTTCAGCAGATAGTCGACGGCCCCGGCCTCGAACGCCTTCACCGCGAACTCGTCATAGGCGGTGATGAACACCACATGGGCCGGAGTCTCGGCTTGGCGCGCCACCTCCAGCCCGGAGAGGCCCGGCATGCGGATGTCCAGGAACACCACGCCCGGCCGGCGCGCCGCCCAGGCCTCCAGCGCTCCCAGCCCGTCCTCGCACTCGGCGACCACGTCCAGTTCGGGCCACAGGGCGGCCAGCATGGCGCGCAGCTCCTGGCGCTGCGGGGCCTCGTCCTCGGCGATCAGGGCGGTGATCGAGCTCATCACGCGCCCCCCAGTGGCACGCGGATCCGCGCGCGCACCCCGCCCTCGGATCGCGAGGCCACGTCCAGGGTCGCGCGGTCGCCGAACAGACTCGCGAGCTGGGCCCGGACATTGGCCAGCCCCACCCCCGGCGTGACGCCCTCCGCCAGGCCCGCGCCGTCGTCCTCGACGCTGACCGACAGCGTCTCGCCCTCGACCCGCGCGACGATGGCGATCTCGCCGGGGCCGGGCTTGGGCTCGACGCCGTGGGTGACGGCGTTCTCGACCAGGGTCAGCAGCAGCAGCGGGGGAAAGGGCAGGGCCCGCATGGCCGCGTCGGCCTCGACGCGCACGGTCAGGCGGCCGGCCATGCGCACCCGCATCAGCTCCAGATAGCCCCGGCAGAGGTCGATCTGGCGATCCAGCGTGGCCTCGGCCGGACCGGCCTCGCGGAAGCGCGGCAGGGTGGCGCGCAGATAGCCGGCCAGGGCGTCGATAGTCTGGGCCGCGCGCTCGGGCTCGCCGGCGATCAGCGAGCGCACCGAGGCCAGGGTGTTGAACAGGAAGTGCGGCTCGACCTGGGCCTGTAGCACGGCCAGCCGCATGTCGGCCGCGTCGCGCTCGGCCCGCAGGCTCTCGACCTGGCGCCGGGCCGCGTACTGGGCGATGCGCCGCCGCTCGCCGAAATAGTAGATCGTCGCCAGCCCGCCGCCGGCGAAGATCCAGACGAAGACCGAGGCGTCGATGCTGGCGCGGAAGAACCGCGACATGGCCTGGCCGAACACGCTGACCTGCATCGGGCGGTTGGAATAGCCGGCCATCAGGTGGTCGTGGAACTCGCCGGCCCAGCGCAGGGCGACCAGCCCGACCCACAGGCCGACCGCGATCGCGACGACGACCAGGGCGCGCTCGACGATCTCCGGCGGATGCAGGTGGCGGACCAGGGTGGCCAGGGCCGGGCCGGTCGAAACTGTAAGCAGAGTGGCCAGGCAGGCGCGGGCGGCCAGCGGCAGCCAGTCGCTCCACGCGCCCATGCCCGAGGCGTGCCAGGCGGCGAAGGCCGAGCCGGCCAGCAGGGCCAGCGGCCAGAACACCACGCCTCGCCGCAGCAGCCACGGCCAGGTGAAGGTGCGGAAGCTCTGGTACAGCGTCCAGCCGCCCAGGTCCGACAGGACGCCGCGCGGCAGTTTCGAACCGAGATCGTCGTCCAGCGTCGCCATGCCGCCACGCTAGCAAAGCCCGGGCCCGCGCGCACGGCGGCCCATCCCGCGCCTGGCCGTTTCGTCGCCGTTTCGCCCGCTTCGTCGCATCGGCCCGGTTCGGCGGCGCGCCGGCCGTATCGATCGGACGATCGAAGGAGGCGACGATGCGACTGCGAGCTTTGACGGGAGTGGCCCTGACGGCCCTGCTGATGACCGGACCCGCCCAGGCGGCGCCGCGCGAGAACCCGCTGGTGTCCACCGGCTGGCTGGCCAGCCACCTGAAGGACCCCGACCTCGTCCTGCTGCACATCGGCGAGGCGGCCGAGTTCGAGGCCGGCCACATCCCCGGCGCGCGGTTCGTCCGTCTGTCGGACATCGCCACCAATGCCGGCGGCCGGACCCTGGAAATGCCGACCGCCGACGATCTGCGCCAACGGCTGCGGGCGCTGGGCGTCACGGACCGTTCGCGGGTCGTGGTCTATTTCGGCGAGGATTGGGTGTCGCCCGCGACCCGGGTGCTGTTCACCCTGCGCACCGCCGGCCTGGGCGAGCGGGCCGACCTGCTGGACGGCGGCCTGCCCAAGTGGCGGCGCGAGGGCGGGGCGGTCACCGCCGCCGCGACCCCGCCGGCGACGCCCGGCGCCCTGGCGGCGTTCCAGACGCGGCCGACCATCGTCGATGTCGATTTCGTCCGCGCCCACGCCGGTCAGCCGGGCTACGCCCTGATCGACGCCCGCGCGCCGGTCTTCTACGGCGGGCTGCAGGCCGGCGGCGCGCACGACCACATGAAGCGCGGCCACATCCCGGGCGCGCTCAGCGTGCCGTTCACCAGCGTCACCAACGACGACCTGACCTTCAAGTCGCCGGACGCGCTTCTGGCCCTGTTCCGGACGGCGGGGGTCAAGGCCGGCGATCGGGCCATCGTCTACTGCCACATCGGCCAGCAGGGGACGGCGGTGGTGACGGCGGCCCGCGCGGTCGGCATCGACGCGGTGCTCTATGACGGCTCGTTCGAGGACTGGTCGATCCGCGACCTGCCCGTGGCCCTATGAGTGGCCCCATGAGCCGTCGCCCCTACGCCAATCCCTACCTCGCCGGCGTCGGCCTGGGCCTGGTGCTGCTGGCCAGCTTCGCCCTGACCGGCCAGGGGCTGGGCGCGTCCGGCGCCTTCGCCCGGGTCGCCGTCGCGCTGATCGAGGCCTTCGGGCCCAAGACCGACAACGCCTGGGTTCGCGACTATGCGTCGACCGGCGCGCCGTGGAGCGCCTGGATCGTGGTCGAGGTCGCAGGGATCCTGGTCGGGGCCATGGTCTCGGCGATGCTGGCCGGCCGGTTCAAGCTGGCCCAGGCCCGTCCGGGTCGCGCCCGGTTCGTCGCGGCGCTGGGCGGCGGGGCGCTGATGGGCGTCGGCGCGGCGCTGGCGCGGGGCTGCACCAGCGGCCTGGCGCTCAGCGGCGGGGCCCTGCTCAGCGTCGGCGCCTGGCTGTTCATGGCCGCGCTGTTCATCGGCGGCTTCCTGGCCGCGCCGTTGGCCCGGAGGCTGTGGCCGTGAGCGGTCTCCTGCTCGCCGGCTTGGTCGGCCTGGCGTTCGGGGCGGCGCTGGAGCGCGCCGGCCTGGGCGATCCGCCGAAACTGGCCGGCCAGTTCTACCTGCGCGACTTCACGGTGCTGAAGGTGATGCTGAGCGCGGTGCTGACCGCCATGCTCGGGGCCTTCTGGCTGGGACGGCTGGGCGTCATCGACCTGGGGAGCCTCTACTTGCCCGAGACCTTCCTGCTGCCGCAGTGGGTCGGCGGGCTGGTGTTCGGCCTGGGCTTCGTGCTCAGCGGCCTGTGCCCCGGTACCGCGTGCGTGGCCTTGGCCAGCGGCCGCCTCGAGGGCGGGGCGACCATGCTGGGCCTGCTGGCGGGGATGCTGCTGACCGGCCTGGCCTTTCCGCTGCTGGCGCCGCTCTACGACGCCACGCCGAAGGGGCCCCTGACGCTGCCGGGCCTGACGGGCCTGCCATACGGCGTGGCGGTGGCGCTGGTCACCGTCGGCGGCCTGGCCGTGCTGGCCGCGATCGGCCGTCGGGAGGTGAGCCGATGAGCGCGACGCGTCGCTTGGGCCTCGGCGCCCTGGCCCTTGGCCTGGCCGCCCCGTTCGTCGGCAGCCCCTTTCGGCCCCACGCCAGCGGCCTGGACATCGACGGCCTCGTCAAGGCGATCGACGACGGCGCGGACCATGTCGGCGCGCGCGCGTTGGCCGGCTGGATCCGCGAGCGCCGGCCGGGCCTGCGGGTGATCGACGTGCGCCCGTCCGAGGCGTTCGGCGACGACGCCATCCCGACCGCCGAGAACCTGCCGCTGGACCGGCTGGTGCGCACGGCCTTCGCGCCGGACCAGACGGTGGTCCTCTACTCCCAGGAAGGCGCCCACGCCGGCCAGGCGTGGGTGCTGCTGCGGGCCCTGGGCGTGGCCCACGTGACGTTCGTCGCCGGCGGCCTCGCCGACTGGTGGGACGAGGTCATGGCCCCGGCGATCCCGGCGGACATGCCATCGGCCGAGCGCGAGACGCTGATCGAGCTCAGCCGCTTCTTCGGCGGCTCGCCCCGGTTCAGCGCGCACGGGGAAGCGCCGGCCCCAACGCCCCACAGGAGGCGTGGATGCTAGCCATGACCGACACCTTCGACTTCGACGCCCTGCGCGCCGAGGAGTTCGGCCGCCTGGACGCGGCGGGGATCGCCTATCTCGACTACACCGCCGCGGGTCTCCACGGCGCGTCGCAGGCGCGGGACCACGCCGACCGCCTGGCGCGGGGCGTGTTCGGCAATCCGCACTCCGAGCACCAGGCTTCGCGCGACAGCGCCACCGCCCAGGCCGCCGCCCGCGCCGCGACCCTGGCCTATTTCGACGCCGACCCGGCGGTCTACGACGTGATCTTCACGGCCAACGCCACGGCGGCCCTGAAGCTGGTCGCCGAGAGCTATCCGTTCGCGCTGCGGCGGGGGCTGGCGCTGACGGCCGACAACCACAACTCGGTCAATGGCGTGGGCGAATACGCCCGCCGCGCCGGGGCCCCGGTCGCGGTGTTGCCACTGGATCCCGAGCTGCGGCTGGACCGCGGCGGCGAGCGCCTGCGGGCGGCCGTGCTGGCCCATGGGCCGGGGCTGTTCGCGTTTCCTCAGCAGTCGAACTTCTCGGGCGTGCGCCATGATCTCGTATTGGTCGACATCGCCCAGGCCCTGGGCTGCGAGGTGATGATCGACGCGGCCTCGGCCGGACCGTACGGGGGGCTCAGCCTGCGCCGCCACCCGGCCGAGTTCGTGGCCTGCTCGTTCTACAAGCTGTTTGGCCTGCCGACGGGCGTGGGGGCGCTGATCGCCAAGCGGTCGGCCCTGGCGCGGCTGCGGCGGCCCTGGTTCGCGGGCGGCGCGGTCGACTTCGTCTCGATCGCCCATGGCCGCCACGCCCTAAAGGCCGGGCGCGAGGGGTTCGAGGACGGCACGCCGAACTTCCTCGCCCTGACGGCGGTGGACGGCGGCTTCGCGTTCCTGGAGCGCATTCCCCAGGCCGCGCTGAGGGCGCGGATCCAGGCGCTGACCGCTTATGTCTTGGAGCGCATGACGGCGACGCGCCACGCGGGCGGCGCCCCGCTGACGCGGCTGTACGGTCCGCGCGACCTGGAGGCGCGCGGCGGGACCGTGGCCTTCAACCTGCTACGCCCCGACGGCGGGGTGATCCCCTACGGCGAGGTCGAGCGGCGGGCCCGCGACCACGGCGTGGCCATCCGGGGCGGTTGCTTCTGCAATCCCGGCGCGGCCGAGGCGGCGTTCGGCCTGGACCGTCCCGAGGCGGCCCGCTGCCTCGACCAATTGGACGGCCGGTTCAGCGTGGAGGCGTTCCGGACCTGCCTGGACGGCTTAGGGGAGGGGGCGGCGGTCGGAGCCCTGCGGCTGTCGGTCGGCGCGCCGACCACCTTCGGCGATCTCGACCGGGCGCTGGCCCTGATCGAGACCTATGTCGAGGGATAGCTGGGAGGGCCCGTTCTGGCCTAGTCTCCCCGAAACGGGGAGCGGCCATGGATACGGGCAAGCGGGCGCCGGGCGGCGCGTGGGCGATCTGGGCGGTCTGCCTGCTGGCGGCGATGCTGGAGGGCTTCGACATTCAGTCGATGGGCGTGGCCGCGCCGCGCATGGTCCCGGCGCTAGGCCTGTCGCCCGGCCAGGCCGGCTGGGCGTTCAGCGCCAGCCTGATCGGCCTGATGATCGGCGCCTCGGTCGGCGGGACGATCGCCGACCGCATCGGCCGTCGGCCGGTGCTGGTGTTCTCGGCCGCCGCCTTCGGTCTGTTCTCGCTGGTCACGCCCCTGGCCCGGAGCTTCGAGCCGCTGCTGGCGGCGCGCTTTCTGACGGGCCTGGGCCTGGGCGGCGCCATGCCGATGCTGATCGCCCTGGCCTCCGAGCAGGCCGGCGCGGCGCGCAAGGCGACCATGGTGGCGCTGGTCACGGCGGGCATGCCGCTGGGCGGCGCGCTGGCGGGCCTGCTGGCGCGCTCGCCCTTGGCCGAGGACTGGCGGATGATCTTCGTGTTCGGCGGCCTGGCGCCGCTGCTGATCGCGCCGCTGCTGCACGGGGTCCTTCCGCTGGGGCGGCCCGAGGCCATCGCGCGGCAAGGGCGAGCGGCCCTGGCCGCGCTGTTCGCGCCCAGCCGACTGGCCATCAGCCTCAGCCTGTGGGTCGCCGTGGCCCTGACGGCGCTGATCCTGCACCTGCTGCTCAACTGGCTGCCGACGCTGCTGGTGGCGCGCGGCCTGCCCAAGAGCGCGGCGTTCACGGCGGCGGCGCTGTTCAACCTGGGCGGAGCCAGCGGCGGGATCCTGTTCGGCCTGCTGGCCGATCGGTTCGGGCCGCGCTGGCCGCTGATCGGCGGGTTCGCCGGCCTGGCCCTGGCCCTCCTGGGCCTGGCGGCAGCGGGCGCGGGCGGCGCGATCGCGGCCCTGGCCTTCGCGGCGGGCTTCCTGCTGATGGGCGGCCAGTTCACCCTCTACAGCCTGGCGCCGCGGCTCTACGCCGACGCCGTGCGCGGGACCGGGGTCGGCGCGGCCATCGCCGCCAGCCGCCTGGGCTCGATCTTCGGCCCCCTGGCCGCCGCCCAACTGATCGGCGGCGGCGCGACCGGCGTCGCGGTGGTGTCGGCGCTCGTGCCTGTGGCCCTGGCCACGGGCGTGGCGGCGGCGCTGCTGACAGTCTTCGGTCAGCGGTCGGCCATGGCGGACCGACATTCAGACTAGCCGTCCTTCAATTCCGCTCATCCCCGCGAAAGCGGGGACCCAAGCGGACTCTCAGCACGTGGCGCCGCTCGGAATCCATCCGCGGACTCGGCTTGGGTCCCCGCTTTCGCGGGGATGAGCGGTGTTAGGAGGGCGGCCGAGTGTTCGCCCTACAGCGTCCCGCTCAGCTCCTGCACCTCTTCGAACGTCCGCAGGCCCGGCCGTTGCGCGCAGACCAGCACGCCCATGTTGCCGGGCAGGTGCTGGTTGGCCAGCATCTTCTCGTGGGCGGCCGGGATCTGGTCCCAGGGGAAGACTTCCGACAGGCACGGGTCGACGCGGCGGTCGATGACCAGCTGGTTGGCGGCGCTGGCCTGCATCAGATTGGCGAAGTGGCTGCCCTGGACGCGCTTCTGGCGCATCCACAGGAAGCGAGCGTCCATGGTCAGGTTGAAGCCGCTGGTGCCGGCGCAGATGGCGACCATGCCGCCGCGCTTGACCAGGAACACCGACACCGGGAAGGTCGACTCGCCAGGGTGCTCGAACACCAGGTCGACGTCGCGATTGCCGGTGATCTGCCAGATGGCTTTGCCGAACTTGCGGCTCTCCTTCATGTAGTCGTTGAACTCGGGGCCGTTGACCTTGGGCAGCTGGCCCCAGCAGTTGAACTCCTTGCGGTTCAGCACCGCCTTGGCGCCCATCGACAGCACGAACTCGCGCTTGTCGTCGTCGCTGACCACGCCGATCGCATTGGCCCCGGCCACCGCGGCCAGCTGCACGGCGAAGACGCCCAGCCCGCCCGACGCGCCCCAGACCAGCACGTTCTGGCCGGGCTTGAGTTCGTGCGGCTTGTGGCCGAACAGCATGCGATAGGCGGTGGCCAAGGTCAGGGTGTAGCAGGCGGCCTCTTCCCAGGTCAGGTGCTTGGGGCGCGGCAGCAACTGGCGCGACTGCACCCGGCAGAACTGGGCGAAGCTGCCGTCCGGCGTCTCGTAGCCCCAGATCCGCTGGCTGGACGAGAACATCGGGTCGCCGCCGTTGCACTCCTCGTCGTCGCCGTCGTCCTGATTGCAGTGGATGACGACCTCGTCGCCCAGCTTCCAGCGCTTCACCTTGGAGCCGACCTTCCAGACGATGCCCGAGGCGTCGCTGCCGGCGATGTGATAGGGCTGCTTGTGGCCGTCCAGCGGGCTGATCGGTTCGCCCAGGGCGGCCCAGACGCCGTTGTAATTGACCCCGGCGGCCATCACGAGAACCAGCACCTCGTCCTCGCCGATCTCCCAGGTGGGGACCACCTCGACCTGCATGGCGGTCGAAGGCTTGCCATGACGCTCCTTGCGGATGCTCCAGGCGTACATGGACTTGGGCACGTGGAAGGGCGGCGGGATCTCGCCGATCTCGTAGAGGTCCTTCAGCTCGGTCTTCTCAAGCGTCTCGGTCGTCATCTCACTCCCCGTTCCCTGGTCATCCTTCTGCGCTGCAACAACGCGCGAAGGTCAAACTCGGCTGCGCGTCCGGCGGTCGAAACGGTGAAAACGTCTCGCCTTCGGATCGTTTTTGGCTTCCGAGCGCAAAAAATCGCCCGGAAGATCGCTAGGCTGAGACAGTTGTTTGAAACTGGCAAGCGGAATCTTGTGCGTCGCAGCATGAAGCCCGGGCTGTCGCGACGGAAGGTTGCGGGCGGGCGCGGCGCGGGCCACCGTGCCGGCCATGATCCACCTGACCCGCCCCGACCCCGCGATCGCCCTCGTCGAGCTGGACACCGCCCCGGCCAATGTCCTGGCCATGGCCGAGCGGGCGCGGCTGCTCGACGCCTTCGCGGCGATCGAGGCCGACCGAGCGGTGCGGGTCGTGGTGCTGACCGGCCGCAACGGGGCGTTCTGCACCGGCGACGACCTGGCCGAGTCCCTGTCGCGCGACGCCCCGACCCAGAGCGCGGCGATCCTGCATTTCCTCGACATGTGCGATCGCGTGGCCGCCTGCCGCGTCCCGGTGATCGCGGCGGTCAACGGCTGGTGCATCGGCGGCGGGCTGGAGCTGGCCCTGGCCTGCGACATCCGCCTGGCCGGCGACCAGGCCAGCTTCGCCTGCTCGGCGGTGCGGATGGGCCTGACCGCCTCGGCAGGACGGCTGACGGCGCTGGTCGGCGAGAGCCGCGCCAAGCCCCACCTGCTGACCGGCGCGCCGTTCGACGCCCGGCGGGCCCTGGCCGACGGGATCGTGGCCGAGGTCAATCCGGCCGACGAACTGCTGGGCGCGGCGATCGCCATGGCCCGGACGATCGCCTCCCGCGCGCCGCTGGCCGTGGAGGCGACCAAGCGGGTGGCCTCGGGGGTATCGACGACGGAGGCCGAGACGCCGGGCCTAGCGGCGACGGCCGATCACGCCGAGGCGCGGGCGGCGTTCATGGCCAAGCGGGCGGCGGTGTTTACGGGGCGGTGAAGCCTCCCGCGACCCCTCTCTCTTAGAGAGAGAGGGGGCTTGGCGTGCGACCCACTTCCCAATTCGCATCCGCGAACGACATATTGCATCGCAACAAAACCCGGATCATGATCGCTGATAATCAAGAACGAAAAGACCCCGGGAGCGACCATGACCAAGCCGTACCAGCACGCGCCGGATCCGCCGTGGATCTTCCGCACCTATGCCGGGCACTCGACGGCCGAGAAGTCGAACGCGCTCTATCGGGCCAATCTCGCCAGGGGCCAGACGGGCCTGTCGGTGGCCTTCGACCTGCCGACCCAGACCGGCTACGATCCCGACCACATCCTGGCGCGCGGCGAGGTCGGCAAGGTCGGGGTGCCGATCAGCCATCTGGGCGACATGCGCCAGCTGTTCAGCGAGATCCCGCTGGACCGGATGAACACCTCGATGACCATCAACGCCCCGGCCGCCTGGCTGCTGGCGATGTACGTGGCCCTGGCCGACGAGCAGGGGGCCGATCGGGCGCTGCTGCAGGGCACGACGCAGAATGATCTGATCAAGGAGTATCTGTCGCGCGGCACCTACATCTTTCCGCCGGGCCCCAGCCTGCGGCTGATCGGCGACATGATCGCCTGGTGCTATCGCGAGGTTCCGAAGTGGAATCCGATGAACGTCTGCAGCTACCACCTGCAGGAGGCCGGGGCGACGCCGGAGCAGGAGCTGGCCTTCGCCCTGGCCACCGCCATCTCGGTGCTGGACACCGTCAAGGCCGGCGGCCAAGTGCCCGACGAGGACTTCGAGATCGTCGCCTCGCGGATCAGCTTCTTCGTCAACGCCGGCGTGCGGTTCGTGACCGAGCTGTGCAAGATGCGGTCGTTCACCAAGCTGTGGGACCAGATCCTGCTGGAGCGCTACGGCGTCCAGGACCCGAAGGCGCGGCGCTTCCGCTACGGGGTGCAGGTCAATTCGCTGGGCCTGACCGAGCCGCAGCCCGAGAACAACGTCTACCGCATCCTGATCGAGGCCCTGGCCGTGACGCTCAGCAAGGACGCCCGCTGCCGGGCCCTGCAGCTGCCGGCTTGGAACGAGGCCCTGGGCCTGCCGCGCCCGTGGGACCAGCAGTGGTCGCTGCGGCTGCAACAGGTGCTGGCGTACGAGACCGACCTGCTGGAATACGAGGATCTGTTCGACGGCTCCCACGTGGTCGAGGCCAAGGTCGCCGAGCTGTCGAAGGGGGCGCTGGAGCAGCTGGCCCTGATCGACGCGATGGGCGGGGCGTCGAGCGCCATCGACTACATGAAGACCGAGCTGGTCGCTTCCAACGCCAAGCGGGTGCGCTCGGTCGAGACCGGCGAGATGACCGTGGTCGGGGTCAATCGCTGGACCGACAGCGAAGCCTCTCCGCTCACGGCGACTGGGGCGGCCGGCGAAAGCTCGATCGAGACGGTCGACCCGCGCCTCGAGGCCGACGTCATCGCCCGCATCAAGGCTTGGCGCGCGGGGCGCGACGCCGGAGCGGTCGAGGCCGCCCTGGCCGACCTCAAGGCCGCCGCCCGCGACGGCCGCAACGTGATGGAGCCCTCGATCGTCGCGGCCAAGGCCGGGGTCACGACCGGCGAATGGGCCGGGGCGCTGCGCGAGGTGTTCGGCGAATATCGCGGCCCGACCGGCGTGGCGGTGGTCGTCTCCACGGGCGAGGCCGAGGATGTCGAGGCGGTGAAGCGCGAGGTCGAGCGGGTCTCGCGCGTGCTGGGCCGCACGCTCACCTACCTGGTCGGCAAGCCGGGCCTGGACGGCCACTCCAACGGCGCCGAGCAGATCGCCACCCGCGCCCGCGCCTGCGGCATGGAGGTGGTCTATGACGGCATCCGCTCGACGCCGGACGAGATCGTCCGCCGCGCCAAGGAAAGCCGCGCCCACGTGGTCGGTCTGTCGATCCTGTCGGGCTCGCACCTGGACCTGGTGCAGGAGGTGATCCGGGTGATGCGCGCCGAGGGGCTCGAGCACATCCCCGTGGTGGCCGGCGGCATCATCCCGCCCGAGGACGCCCTGATCCTGAAACAGATGGGCGTGGCGCGGATCTACACGCCCAAGGACTTCAAGATCACGGAGATCATGGGCGACGTCGTCAAGCTGGTCGAGGCGACGGCGCTGGAGCGGGCTTGAGCCGGCGAAGACCTGTCATCCCGGCCAAGCGCGAAGCGCGCCGAGCCGGGACCGCCGGAAGCTCGGAGCCTGCGGCGGTCCCGGGTCTTCCCCCGGCTTTCGCCGGGGTTCGCCCGGGATGACAGCCTCTAGGCATTCCGCCCCAGCCGCCACGCCGCCCAGAAGCCCACCACCGCCAGCGGCGTGAAGGCCGCGAACAGGATCAGGCCGTTGGTCGGCGCCAGGCTCAGGTCGATCCCGTGGCTGAAGCCGAGGACATTGGCCATCGCCCCCGCCCCGGCCGAGCCCGCCGCGCCGCCAATCAGCTGGGCGGTCGGCACGGCCGAGGAGGCCATGGCCTGCTCGTCGCTGGGCGCGCCGGCGATCGTGCGGCGGGCGATGAAGGCGTGGGCCAGGCCGAAGCCGCAGCCCAGCACGGCGAAGGCCAGGGCGATCTCGATCAAGCTCCCGCGCGCCACGGCCCAGGCGCTGGCCAGGGCGCCCAGCAGGATCACGCCCGCCCCAAGGCGCACCAGGCGGCCGTCCTTCTCGGCCGGGGTGTGGCCGAACACCATGGCGCACAAGGTCCAGCCGGCCGCGATCGCGCCGGTGACATAGCCGGCCGTCAACGGCGAGGCGTGGTGGCGGGCCTGGATGAAGGCGGGGCCATAGACCGTGAAGCCGATCACCGCCGCCTCGCAGGCGAAGATCGTCAACAGGCCCAGGCCCGTGGCGGTGCGCAGGTCGGCGGCGGACTTGGGCAGCAGCCGGTCGTGGGTGCGGGTGTTGGCGGCCAGCATGGCGGCCATGCCGGCGATCCCGCCGACCGCCAGGGCCATGGCCCAGAGCGGCGAGGCCACGACCCCGGCCCCGCCGATCAGGCTGACGCCGACGACCAGCAGGACCAGCTGCAAGGTCGGGATGCGGCCCTTGCCCGCGTCCCGCTGGCTGGCCGGCAGCATGACCAGCACCGCGCCGACGAAGATCACCGCCTGGATCACGAACATCCAGAACGCCCCGCGCCAGAAGCCGGCGGCGGCGAACAGGCCGCCCAGCAGCGGGCCCAGCAGGGTCGCCGCGCCCCACACGCCCGCCACCGCGCCATAGACGCGCGGCCATAGGCTCTCGGGGAACAGGGCGGTGATGGCCACGTAGCAGAGGGCGACCACGGCCCCGGCCCCCAGGCCCTGGATCAGCCGGCCCAGGATGAAGGTGACGAACTCCGGCGCCAGGGCGCTCATCGCGCAGCCGATCGCGTAGACGAGGCCGGTCAGGGCGGTGGCGGTGCGCAGGCCCAGGGCCAGGGACAGCTTGCCCGAACAGGCGCCGGCGACGATCGAGCCGGTCAGATAGGCCGCGACCGACCAGCCGAAATACTGATAGCCGCCGATCTCGCGGGCGACGCTGGGCATGATGGTGGCCGTCACCAGGGTGTCGGCGGCGTTCAGCCAGATGCCCAGGCACAGCAGGGCGAAGCGGGGCGCCAGGGCCTTGTCGACGAGGCGCGTGGGGGTGGCGGGCGAGGTCATGCGGGGCACATGGCGCTTTTCGACGCCATAGCCAAGCCTTCAGGCGCGGCGACGGTTGAACCCGTCGCCATGGTCGTGCTTGGGTGCGGCGTTAACCTTTGCTTCCGTAAGGCGCTTCCCCGCTCTCATGCGCTACCGCGTTCCGCACAATCCGCGCATCGAGCACGAGGTCCGTCATCGGGCCCGGCTGGCCCGCTATGCGGGTCTGGTGATCCTGTGGCTGATCGTGCTGCTGATGGCCTTCGTGGCCGAGCGCAAGATCCCCGATCAGCACCTGCCGTGGAAGCCGCTCAGCGTCGTCGATCCGGTGGGCCTGGCGACAAGGGTCAAGGCGGCGCGGGCGGGGGCGGACCCCAAGCTGTGTCGCGGGATCATGAGCCGCGCCGGCGTGGTCTATGCCGAGGTCCCGGACCGCACCGAGGGCGAGCTCTGCAAGATGCGGGACGCCGTGCGGCTGGAGACCGGTCTCGCCCGGTTCGAGCCGGCCGACGCGCCCCTGGCCTGCAAGGAGGCCCTGGCCCTGACGATCTGGGAGCGCCAGGTGGTGCAGCCGGCCGCCGACGAACTGCTGGGCCAGGGCGTCGTGGCCTTCCAGCACTACGGCAGCTACGCCTGCCGGCGGATGTACGGCCTGCAGGAAGGGCCGATCAGCCAGCACGCCAGCGCCGACGCCATCGACATCGCCGCCTTCAAGCTGACCGACGGCCAGGTGATCAGCGTGGCGGCGGACTGGACCGATCCGGGCCCGCGCGGCCAGTTCCTGCGGCGGGTGCGCGACGGCGCCTGCCGGGTGTTCCTGACCACGCTGAGCCCGGACTACAACGCCGAGCACCACGACCACTTCCACCTCGACATGAGCGGGTGGAACAAGTGCGGGTAGCCGGAAAAACCTGTCATCCCGGCCGAAGCGCAGCGAAGAGCCGGGACCGCGACAAGCTCGGAGCTCCCGGCGGTCCCGGCTCGGCGCGCTTCGCGCTTGGCCGGGATGACAGTTTTTAGAGCGTCGCCGCCAGCTCGGCCAGCTGGTCGGCCACGATGCCCCAGCCGACGTGGAAGCCCATCTGCTCGTGGGCCTCGCGATCGGCGACGGTCCAGTGACGGGCCACGGCCTTGTAGCGGGTCTTGCCGCCGCCCAGGTCCTCGAACGTGACGATGGCGACCATGAAGGGTTTTTCCGAAGGCTGCCAGGTCTCGGTGAAGGCGTCGGTGAAGACGAGCTTCTGGTTCTGCACGACTTCCAGATAGACGCCCCGCTGCGGCATGCGCTCGCCGTTCGGGCCGTTCATGACCATGTAGCTGTTGCCGCCGGCGCGGATGTCCATGCGCACGTCCGAGACGGTCCACGGCTTGGGGCAGAACCACTGCGGCATCAGTTCCGGCGTGGTCCAGCACTTGTAGAGCTTGTCGGCGGGCACATCGATGATGCGCTCCAGGACCAGTTCGCGATCAGCCGGGAAGTTGGCGGTGTCGAGGGGCATGGGATTTTCTCCTGTTGGATTGAACCTTCGCCCCAAGGACGGAGGTGATCCAGCGCTCCCGACACGGCCCGCGAAAATTTTTCGAACAGCGGTTCGCGACACCCTCGGGCGCTTGACCCAATCCTTTCCCCGCCGCACTGTGGCGGCAATTCAAACAAACGTTTGGGGCGCCCGCCATGAACCTCTTCGACCTGTCCGGCAAGGTGGCCATCATCACCGGGTCCTCGCGCGGCATCGGCAAGGCGATCGCCGAGCGGATGGCCGAGCACGGGGCCAAGGTGGTGATCTCGTCGCGCAAGCTGGAGCCCTGCGAAGAGGTCGCCTCGGCCCTGAACGCCAGGCACGGCGCGGGGACGGCCATCGCGGTCGCGGCCAACATCGCCTCCAAGGATGACCTCCAGGCCCTGGTCGACGAGACCCGCAAGGCCTTCGGCCGGGTCGACGTCTGCGTCTGCAACGCCGCCAGCAATCCCTATTACGGCCCGCTGGCCGGGATCAGCGACGACCAGTTCCGCAAGATCCTGGACAACAACATCATCAGCAATCACTGGCTGATCTCGATGGTCGCGCCCGAGATGCAGGCCCGCAAGGACGGGTCGATCATCATCGTCAGCTCGATCGGCGGCCTGCGCGGCAACGCCGTGATCGGGGCCTACAACATCTCCAAGGCCGCCGACTTCCAGCTGGCGCGCAACCTCGCGCACGAGTTCGGACCCGACAATGTGCGGGTCAACTGCATCGCGCCCGGCCTGATCAAGACCGACTTCGCCAAGGCCCTGTGGGACAATCCCGAGACCCTGAAGCGCTCGACCGTCGGCGTGCCGCTGCGCCGGATCGGCGAGCCGGACGAAATCGCCGGCGCGGCCGTCTATCTGGCCTCGAAGGCCGGCAGCTTCATGACGGGACAAGCCCTGGTGGTGGACGGGGGCGCGACGATCTGAACCGCAACCGCGGCGGTAGGCTTAACCCGTCCTACATCTGTCGTCGCGAAGGCTGGCCGCAGTTTGCAGGGAACCCAGTTGCGGCGGCTTTTCACCTTTTTCGTGCTGATCGGGTTCCTGACGGCCAGCGCCGCCTGGGCCCAATCCGGCATGCCGCTCGGCAAGCGGCTTGAGCAGTTGAGCCAGGAGATCGGCGCCCACGAGCTGCGCAATCCGCCGCGCGACAATGTCGACATCGAGCGGGCCGGCAAGCGGGCGCTGCGCGAGCGGGGCCAGTCGCGGCTCTATGGCCTGTGGCGGGTGCTGTACGCCTATAAGAGCAACCAGATCCCTGGACGGTTCGAGGCCTGGGCGACCCAGGCCCGCGAGGCGGCCCGGCGCGACCACGACCCGGCGCTGGCGGCCCTGGCGGACCTTGAGGCGACGGCCTACCGCCACGAAACCCATGGCTATCGCGCCTTCACCGACGCTGACTGGCGCCGCTTCATGGAGCAGTCCGGCCCCGACATCCGGCGGATGGCCGGCATAGAGCGCGTGCGGCACCTGGGCCAGGTCGGGCGCTGGGCGCAGGCCGCGCGCCTGGCCGCCGACCTGACCACCGATCTGGAGAAGCGCGGGCGCATCGCCCAGCCGCTGCTGGCCGAGCTGCACCAGGTGCACAGCTACACCCTGTCCGACATCGGCGACAAGGAAGGCGCCCTGGACCACATGGCGCAGGCCGCGCGCCTCGACGAGCGCGACGCCTTCTATGTCCGCAAGATCGAGCGGATCTACGACATCGCCTACACGGCCGCCGAGTTGGGCGAGCTGGACGCCGCCGAGCGCTTCGCGGCCCTGCACCACCACATGACCACGACCGACGGCGACAAGGATCTGCGGACCTGGGACCGCTTCCTGTGCGCCCGCATCGCGGCCCGTCGCGAGACGCCGGCCCGCGTGCTGGCCTGCCTGGAGCCCGCCGCCGCCGATCTGGCCCATCCCGTCGGCCGCTTGCAGGTGCTGATGCTGGCCCAACGGGCCCTGGCGCACGCTCAGTTGGGGCAGGCGGCCGCGGCCCGCGCCGACCTGGAGCGGCTGAAGGCTGTTCCCGAGGCCCTGGCCCCGCGCGATCCGCACGCCGAGGCCCTGATCGACGCCTATATCGACCAGGCCGAGGGCCGCGGCGCCGAGGCCTTCCGCAAGCTGGACGCCTGGCGCAAGACCGACAGCGTCGAGGCCGAGCGCGCCCACCAGCGCAGCGTGGCCGAGATGTCCTCGGCCCTCGACAGCGAACTGCGGGCCAAACGCGACGAAAGCCGCCGCCTGACCGAGGAGGTGCGGCTGTCGCGCAGCCTGGCGCGGGCCTCGGTGGTCATCGCCGTGCTGCTGGGCATACTGGTCGCCGGCGGCGTCGCCTGGGCCGTCCATCAGCGCCGCGCCTCCCGCCGCCTGAAGAAGGCCCAGCAGCGCGCCGAGGCCGCCAGCCAGGCCAAGTCCTCGTTCCTGGCGGTGATGAGCCACGAGCTGCGCACGCCGCTGAACGGCATGCTGGGCCTGGCCCAGGCCCTCCGCGCCGGTCCGGTCACGCCCGAGCAGCGCGAGCAGGTCGACCTGATCATGGACAGCGGCGACACCCTGCTGGTGCTGCTGAACGACATCCTGGACCTGTCCAAGATCGAGGCCGGCAAGCTGGAGATAGCCCCGACGGTCGGCGACATCGTCCAGACCTGCGCCCGCCTGGTCGGCGGCTACCAGCCCACGGCCCGCGAGAAGGGCGTGGATCTGGCGTTCAAGCTGGAAAGCTCGCCGCCGGGCCTGCTGATGTTCGACGGCGTGCGCGTGCGCCAATGTCTGACCAACCTCGTCTCCAACGCCCTGAAGTTCACGACCCACGGCAAGGTCCAGGTGAGCCTGGCCTGCTATCCGATGGACGCCAGTCCTCAAGATGGGGGCAAAATGCGCGTGCGGCTGCGCGTGTCCGACACCGGCATCGGCATGAACGACGCCACGGTCGCCAAGCTGTTCAGCCCGTTCACCCAGGCCGACGCCTCGACCACCCGCAACTTCGGCGGCACGGGCCTGGGCCTCAACATCACCCGCCGCCTGGTCGAGATGATGCGCGGCGAGATCTCGGTCGAGAGCGAAGAGGGGCGCGGCTCGATCTTCACCATCGAGATGATGGTCGATCCGGCCGAGCCGTCGGACATCCCGGTCTGGGAGGACGACGCGAACGAGGACGAGGGCGGCGGCTTCGTCGCCCTGCAGGGCCGCCGCGTGCTGGTGGTCGACGACCATCCGGTCAATCGCCGGGTCATCCGCCTGTTCCTCGAGCCGTTCGCCTGCGAGCTGGTCGAGGCCGAGAACGGCCAGCAGGCCCTGGACGCCCTGGCGGCCCAGCCGATGGACATCGTGCTGATGGACGTCAACATGCCGGTGATGGACGGGCTGGAGGCCACCCGCCGCCTGCGCCGCGACCCGCGTTTCGCCCGCCTGCCGGTCATCGCCCTGACCGCCGACGTGATGTCGGCCCAGATCAAGACCTGCCTGGAAGCCGGCTGCGACGCCCACGTCGCCAAGCCGATCGACCTGCGCAACCTGCTCTCGGCCATGGACCGCTGCCTGGCCCGCGGCGCGGCGCGTGAACTGGCGGCGGGGTTCGGGGCGCTGTAGGGGCGGCCTGACGCCCCTCCGTCTCGTCGCGTATTCGCGCCGATCCACCTCCCCCGTTTCTCGGGGGAGGATAAGCGGCTTCCTCCTCACCCGCTTGCGGGGGAGGTGGCGCGCTGCGGATACGCAGCGTGACGGAGGGGGCGCTAGGCCATCGCCACCCGCGCCGCCGCCAGCCTCTCCACCGCCTCGTCCAACGTCGCGTCGGCCTTGGCGAAGCACAGCCTGACCACGGTCCGCACCGGATCCTCGGCGAAGAACGCCGAGACCGGGATCGCCGCGACGCCGAACTCGGCGACGCAGCGCTCACAGAACGTGACGTCGTCGACGCCGATCCCGGACGCCGCCAGGTCGACGTTCAGAAAGTAGGTCCCCTGGCTCTCCAGCACGACATAGCCCGCCGCCCGCAGGCCGGCGGTCAGCCGGTCGCGGGAGCGCTGGAGCTCGGTCGGCATCTCGTCGAACCAGGCGCGGTGGTTTTCCAGCCCCCAGGCCACGCCGGCTTGCAGGTTGGGCGGGGTGGTGAAGGTCAGGAACTGGTGGGCCGCCGCCAGCGCCTTGGTCAGGGGCGGGGCGGCGATCAGGAACCCGACCTTCCAGCCGGTCATGCCGAACAGCTTGCCGGCCGAGCCGATCTTGACGGTCCGCTCGCGCATGCCGGGGACGCCGATCAGCGGCCGATGGCGGCGGCCGTCGAAGACCACGGCCTCCCAGACCTCGTCGCAGACGGCGATCGCGTCGTGCCGGACGCAGAACTCGGCCAGCAGGGCCAGATCCTCCTCCGGCGTGACGACGGCGGCCGGGTTCAGGGGGCTGTTCAGCACCACCATCCGGGTCCTGTCGCTGAACGCCGCCGCCAGCATCGCCCGGTCGAAGCGCCAATGCGGCGGGGTGAGCCGGACCAGTTTGGGGATCCCGCCCGCGCGGCGCACCAGCGGTAGGTAGGCGTCGTACAGCGGCTGGAACAGCACCACTTCGTCGCCCGGCGAGATCAGCGACAGGAAGGCCGCCGCCAGGGCCTCGGTGGCGCCGGAGGTGATGGTGACCTCGGTGTCGGGGTCCAGCGCCAGGCCTTGTGTCCGGCCATAGTGACCCGCCACGGCGGCGCGCAGCTCGGGTAGGCCGCGCATCGGCGGATATTGGTTGGAGCCCTCGATCAGCGCCCGCGCGGCGGCTTCGCGCACCGGCAGGGGTCCCTGGTCGTCGGGAAAGCCTTGGCCGAGGTTGATCGCGCCGTGCTGACGGGCCAGGCCGCTCATGCGCTCGAAGATCGTGGTCGGCAGGTTGTCGAAGACGGGATGGACCATGGGCTCGGCGTAGCACGGCGTGGGCGGTCTAGGCAGGGCCGGCGCATTTTCATAGCCTGGCTTCAACGCGCTATCGGGAGACGAATCGCATGCACGGCGTCGGCTTTATCGGAGCCATCATCATCGGGATCTTCGCCGGCTGGATCGCCGAGAAGGTCATGAACCGCGATCACGGGTTCTGGATGAACCTGATCGTCGGCCTGGTCGGCTCGCTGCTGGGCGCGTTCCTGGCCGGGATGCTGGGCATCCACTTCTGGGGCTGGATCGGCAGCCTGGTCATCTCCAGCCTGGGGGCGATCCTGCTGCTGTGGCTGCTGGGGCTGTTGAAGAAGTAGGAAAGCTCAGTTCAAAAAGGTGTCATCCCGGCCGTAGCGCGCAGCGCGAAGAGCCGGGACCCAGGGGCGGCGCGCGCGGCGTTCCTTCACCCCCTGGGTCCCGGATCGGCCCTTCGGGCCGTCCGGGATGACACGTATTTTTGCGTTAGGACCTAGTACCCGACCGCTTCTTCCGCCCCATCATCCTCGACCCCGCGCCGCATCCGCCGCGCCAGGTTGGAGACCAGGAAGCTCGGAATATCGCCCACCGGCATCGGGCGGCCGTACAGGAAGCCCTGGAAGGTGTCGCAGCGCATGTCGGCCAGCAGGCGGGCCTGGGCGGCGGTCTCGACGCCCTCGGCCGTGACCTCCAGGTTCAGGGTCTGGCCCAAGAGGGCGATGGTGCGCAGGATGTCGGCGATCGCCGAATTGTCCTGCATCTCGGCCACGAACGAGCGGTCGATCTTGATCTTGTCGAACGGGAACCGCCACAGATAGGCCAGGCTGGAATAGCCGGTGCCGAAGTCGTCCATGGCGATCTTGACGCCCAGGGCCTTCAGGGCGGCCAGCTGCTCCAGGGTCTTGACGCTGTCGTGCAGCAGGAGACCCTCGGTGATCTCCAGTTCCAGGCGTTCCGGCGCCAGGCCCGAGGCGTTCAGCGCGGCCTTGACCTGGGCCACCAGCTCGCCCGAGGCGAACTGGTTGGGCGACAGGTTCACGGCGACGGTCAGGTGCGAGGGCCAGGTCGCCGCCGTGCGGCAGGCCTCGTACAGCACCCACTCGCCGATGGCGCCGATCAGGCCCCATTGCTCGGCGCACTCGATGAAGTCGGACGGCGGCACCAGGCCGCGACGCGGATGCTGCCAGCGCAGCAGGGCCTCGAAGCCGGTGGTTTCGTTCTCGTGGGCGCCGATCAGCGGCTGGAAGAACAGTTTCAGTTCCGCCTTGGCCAGGGCGTCGCGCAGATCGAGCTCCAGCTCGCGGCGCTCCTGGGCCCAGACGTCCATGGCGGTCTCGAAGAACCGATAGGCTCCGCGCCCGTCGCCCTTGGCGCGGTAGAGGGCCAGGTCCGCGTGCTTGAGCAGGCCGTCGGGATCGTCGGCGTCCATCGGCGCCACGGCGATGCCGATGCTGGCGCCGATCAGCACGTTGTGGCCGCGCACGTCATAGGGCCTCGACAGGGCCGCGACGATCGCCTGGGCCAGGGCGCCCAGGGCCTCGTGACCGGGCGACGGCGCGATCACCACGGCGAACTCGTCGCCGCCGAGGCGGGCCACGAAGCCCCCATGGCCCATGTGCTCGGCCACGCAGTCGCGCAGGCGGGCCGAGGCCTGGATCAAGAGGTCGTCGCCGATCGGGTGGCCCAGGCTGTCGTTGACGCCCTTGAAGTGGTCGAGGTCCAGGCACAGCACCGCGCAGCCGGCGCCGGTTCCGCTGTGGCTCTTGGGCCGGCCGTGCTCGGTCCACGCCTTGCCCAGGGCCTGCAGGAACGACAGACGGTTGGGCAGCTGGGTCAGGACGTCGTAGTGGGCCAGGCGCGAGATGCGGGCCTGGTCCTCGCGGGCCTGGGTGATGTCGGCGCCGACGCCGCGGAAACCGATGAAGTCGCCGTCCAGGTCGTGCACCGGCTTGGCCGACAGCGACCACCAGTGGGTTTCTTGGCAGTGGACGGTCTCGCCGACGCCGATCGAGACGACGACGTCGCGGAACGCGCGCTGCTCGGCGAACAGGGCGGAGAGGGCGGCGACCGGGCCGGCGGGCGCCTCGGCCGCGCCGCACAGGTCCGACATCGGCCGGCCGATCAGGGCCTCCTTGTCGGCGCCGGCCGCGGCGGCCATGCGGTCGGAGACGTAGGTCATGCGGCCGGCGGCGTCGACTTCCCACAGCCAGTCGCTGGCGCCTTCCTCGAAGTCGCTGAGCAGCAGGCTGACGACCTGCTTCTGCTTTTCCAGCTCCTCGGCGGCGACCAGGCGGTCGGCGAAGATCTTGGCGTGCGACAGGCACGAGACGCTGACCACCATGTGGCAGAAGATCAGAAGCCCTCCCAGGGCGTAGAGGATCGGATCGTTGCTGGTGGCCAGCACGTAGAGCGAGCCCAGGACCATCGGGGTCGAATAGGCGATGGCGGCGGCCGGCAGGGTCAGCATGGCGAAGCCGCCGCAGCCGATCATGCCGGCGATCACCGAGGCGACCAGCATCGGCATGGCGCCGGCGAAACCCTGCGCCTTGGGCATGGTCAGGATGGGCAGCGCGCCCCACAGCACGCCCAGCAGGCCCGCCTGCCAGGTCATGCGGCGCACGCCGCGCGCCGAGACGGTGCTCTTGCCGCTCTTGCGGCGCTGGGCGGCGACCCAGCCGCGCAGGCCCAGCAGGCCATAGCTGACGACGAGGGCGGCCCAGATCGTCAGGGCGACGGTGTGCGGGCTGTTCAGGCCGGCCAGGCCGACCAGCAGGGCGATGACGATGTTGGCGCCCATCATCACCGGCGTCATGCGCAGGATGCTCTGCACCTGCTCGAACCGCACCCGGCCGGCCATGGCCTCGGGCAGGTCCGGCAGCACGCGGTCGAGCAGGGCGGTCAAGCCGCGTTGGATCAACGTGCTGGCGACGATGCGCACGGCGGCCCTTTACTCTTCCGGAGCGAAATCCCCCGGCGCGACCATCGTCCGCCCGGGTAAATTCACGGTTAAGTCGTGTGGTCGACGAAGAAAGTCGATGTGAAACAGGGGTATTCGCGCGGCGGCTTTCAGTTTTCCCGGCGAAGATTTGCCGCTCCCAACCTGCCTTCCTAGGCCTTGTGCCTAGGGTCCAGCGTTCAGGCGCTTCTGCATTGACGAGGGATCGCGCACGCCGGCCGAGATCTCTTTTCAATGCCGAGCTCGGCCGAACCATGGATCCTCGCCACGAGAGCGAGGAAGACGACCCCTTGCTAGCGGGACCCCCAACGAAAAAGGCCGCCGTCCTTGCGAACGGCGGCCCGATTTTCGACGGTCCGAAAACCCTATTCTTCCTTGACGCGACGCTTGCGGAACGACGGGTTCAGGATCTGCTTGCGCAGGCGGATGTTCTTCGGGGTCACCTCGACCAGCTCGTCTTCCTCGATATAGGCGATGGCCTGTTCGAGGGTCATGCGGCGCGGCGGGGTCAGGCGGATCGACTCGTCCTTGCCCGAGGCGCGGACGTTGGTCAGCTGCTTGGCCTTCATCGGGTTGACGTCGAGGTCGTCCGAACGGGCGTTCTCGCCGATGATCATGCCCAGATAGGTCTTCTCGCCGGCGCCGACGAACATGACGCCACGCTCTTCCAGGTTCCACAGCGCGTAGGCCGCGGTCTCGCCGTCCGAGTTCGAGATCAGCACGCCCTTGCGCTGCTGCTCGATGGGGCCCTTGTAGGGCTCGTAGTGGCTGAACACGCGGTTCAGCACGCCCGAACCGCGCGTGTCGGTCAGGAACTCGCCCTGATAGCCGATCAGCGAGCGCGAGGGGGCGACCAGCTGGAGGCGGGTCTTGCCCGCGCCCGACGGGCCCATGTCCTTCAGCTCGGCCTTCCGCAGCGACAGCTTCTCGATGACGATGCCCGAGAACTCGTCGTCGACGTCGATCATGACGTCTTCCATCGGCTCCAGGCGCTTGCCGGTTTCCGGATCGGTCTGGAACACGACGCGCGGACGGCTGATCGAAACCTCGAAGCCCTCGCGGCGCATGTTCTCGATCAGCACGCCCAGCTGCAGTTCGCCGCGGCCCGACACTTCATAGGCGTCGCCCTCGCTGGTCTCGGTGACCTTGATGGCCACGTTCGATTCGGCTTCCTTCAGCAGGCGGTCGCGGATCACGCGGCTCTGGACCTTGTCGCCTTCGCGGCCGGCCAGCGGGCTGTCGTTGACCGAGACGGTCATCGAGATGGTCGGCGGATCGATCGGCTGGGCCGGCAGGGCCTCGGTCACGTCCAGCGCGCAGAGCGTGTCGGCGACGGTGGCCTTTGACATGCCGGCGATGGCGACGATGTCACCGGCCTCGGCGCCTTCGTCGACCGGTGAGCGCTTCAAGCCGCGGAAGGCCAGCACCTTGGTGATGCGGCCGCGTTCGATTTCCTTGCCGTTGCGGTCCAGGGCCT
Source organism: Caulobacter sp. 1776 (assembly GCF_040545685.1). Taxonomy (NCBI): domain Bacteria; kingdom Pseudomonadati; phylum Pseudomonadota; class Alphaproteobacteria; order Caulobacterales; family Caulobacteraceae; genus Caulobacter; species Caulobacter sp. 1776. The sequence goes on along the minus strand of NZ_JBEPMI010000001.1, from coordinate 36,938 downwards.
TGATGGCCATGCCCGGGACGGCCTTGCCGCTCTCGATGCGGCCGGTCAGCAGGCGGCCCAGGAACGGATCGCTTTCGATCAGCACGTTCAGGATCTGGAACGGCTCGTCCTTCTTGGCGATCTGCTTGGGTTCCGGCACGTGGCGGACGATCAGGTCGAACAGCGGGGCCAGGTTGTCGTTGGGGACATTCATGTCCAGCGTCGCCCAGCCGGCGCGGCCCGAGGCGTAGATGTGCGGGAAGTCCAGCTGCTCGTCCGTGGCGCCGATGGCGGCGAACAGGTCGAAGGCGGCGTTGTGGACGCGGTCCGGATCGGCGTGGGCGCGGTCGACCTTGTTGATGCAGAGGATCGGGCGCAGGCCCATCTTCAGCGCCTTGGTCAGCACGAACTTGGTCTGCGGCATGACGCCTTCCTCGGCGTCGACCAGCAGGACGCAGCCGTCCACCATGCCCAGGATGCGCTCGACTTCACCGCCGAAGTCGGCGTGGCCGGGGGTGTCGATGATGTTGATGCGGGTCTCGCCCGCTTCGCCGTTCCACAGCACGCTGGTGCACTTGGCCAGGATGGTGATGCCGCGCTCACGCTCCTGGTCGTTGGAGTCCATCGCCCGTTCGGTCGTGGCTTCGTTGGCGCGGAAGACGCCCGACTGGGCCAGCAGCTGGTCGACGAGGGTGGTCTTGCCATGATCGACGTGCGCGATGATGGCGATATTTCGCATGGACATGGGAACGGACGGACTTTCGGGAGGAATAGGAGATGACGCCACGCGTCAGGCGCGCGGCTTTTACGCGACTGCGCTCGATTTATCCACCCCCACCGCTATGAAACACTTGTCGCAGGAAACCGGTGTCAACGCGAAAGCCTTATCCAGCTTGGGTTTGCGCGATGTTCTCGCCAGAGACCGTTTCAAACGCAACAAATTGTGCATCGCAGCATGCACAAATTTAAGGCAATTTCAAAGAGCGCCGTTCCGTGATCCTTACGCTGTAACGGGTTGCGTAAATCCCCTGTCGAAAAATCGACATTGAAGTTCAACTTTTCACTTGCCTGATTTTGCGCCGCACCCTATAAACAATCCTGTGAGGCGGCGCTGCCGCTTCTGCCCTTCCTGGGCGTTTCCTCCCTAATGAACTGGCCCGGCGGTTTCGCCGGGCTTTTTTTTGGCCGAAGCGGCCGAAAAGCCTCGGAACCGTCTGGCAGGCGAGCCGAACTCGGCTCGGGTAGCGTCACAGGCGACGGCGTTTGACAGCGCCCGGACGATCGGTCCCTCTTCCCGCGCGACGAAAAGCTGACCGGGGGGGCGGGCTTTGAGGCGGGGACGATTGCTATCGATGGCCTTTGTGGCCGTTCTGGGCCTGGCCGGCGCCGAGACGCGGGCGCAAACGCCGCTGCCGCCGCTGCGGATCCTGAAATCACCGTCGGACGACGTGCTGGCCCGGCTGTTTCCCGCCACCGCCCGCCGCGCCGGCGTCGAGGGCGCGGCGACCCTGTCCTGCGTGATCCGCCGCGACGGCACGCTGGGCGACTGCGTCGTGACCGGCGAGAATCCTCAAGGCCTGGGCTTCGGCGGCGCGGCCTTGACGGCCATGACCTACTATCAAGTCAATGTGGACGGCCCCAACGCGGTCCAAGTCTCGCGACGCCTGCCGGGAATCACGATCCGGTTCGCGCTGCCGAGGGGGCAGTAGAATCCCCCTCTCTCTGAGAGAGAGGGAGGGGCCCGTCGCGCAGCGATGGGAGGGTGAGAGGTTACAATCTCGCCGAACGAAGCACGGCCAGGATCTCGTCCGCCGTCCCACCGGGATCGGCCAGCACCCGCTCGTTGCGAAACCTCACGACCTGATATCCGAACAGCTCCAGCACCTCGGTTCGCCGCGCATCACGGTCTTCGCGGCCTTCATGAACTGGTCCGTCCAGCTCCACGATCACCTTCACCGCTTCGCAGACGAAGTCCGCGAAATAGCGATCGATCGGCTCCTGACGCAGGAACCTGAACCCGCCGAGGCGACGGCTGCGGACGAGGTTTCACAGCACCTTCTCCGCCAAGGTCTGATTCTGGCGTAGGCGACGGGCGTTGGCGATCGGATCCATGGTAGGAGCTTGAGCTTCGCCGCCGAGGATGTTCAACCGAAGGAATCGGAATTTTCCGGCCGGTGGTGAAACCTCTCACCCTCCCGCGCCTTCGGCGCGGGCCCCTCCCTCTCTCTCAGAGAGAGGGATTTCGTCTCCCTACCGCAACTCCCCCACATCCAGCCCCGCCAGCGCCCGGGTCAGCGTCTCGGCGTCGGCCGTCAGGCGCGCCAGGCCTTCGGTCGGTTCGCGCGTCGTCTCGTTCATGTAGAGCGCGCGGTTGATCTCGATCTGCAGGGCGTGGGTGCGCTTGGCCGGGCGGCCGTAGTGCTCGGTGGTGTAGCCGCCGGCATAGGGGGCGTTGCGGGTGACGCGGTAGCCCAGGGCTTCCAGCTCGCGCTCGACCAGGCCGGTCAGCTTGGGCGAGCAGGCCGCGCCGAAGCGGTCGCCCAGCACGATGTCGCACGGCCCGCCGCCCTTGGCCCGCTGGCCGCGCGCGGCGGCGGCCGGCATCGAGTGCCAGTCGATCAGGATCGCGACCCCGTGCGCGGCCCGCGCCGCGGCCAGCTGGCGGTCCAGGGCGTCGTGATAGGGGCGGTGGGCCAGCTCGACCCGGTCCCTGGCCTCGGCGAAGGTCAGCTTGCGGGCGTAGATCGGCCGGCCTTCGCCGGCGATGCGGGGGATCGTCCCCAGCCCGGCCGCCACCCGAGCCGTGCGGCCGCGGGCGTATTCGGGCAGGTCGCCGTCGAACATCGAAGGATCCAGCTCCCACGGCTCGCGGTTGAGATCGAGGTAGGCGCGAGCGAAGCGGGCCCGGATCACCCCGGCCCCCAGCGCCGGCGCGCCGGCCACGATTCGGTCGACGAAGGCGTCCTCCGAGGCGCGCAGGGTCTCGACCGGCAGGCGGGCCGCCGCGATCATCTCCTCGGGATAGACGCCGCCGGAATGGGGCGAGGCGAACACCAGGGCCGTCGGCGGCGGGGCTCCGGCCGGGGCGGCGCGCAGCACCTCGAACGCCGGACCGCTGAGCGTCTCCAGCGGCGCGGTGGGCCCGTCATGGGCCAGGGGGTCGGTCGGAAAAGGCCGCCAAGCGCTCATGCGTCATCATCGAAGCCCGCCGCCGCCGGGTCAAACGGCAATGCGTGGCGGCGAACCCACGGATCCTATTCGTCCACAGGACGCGACATTTAGGTTCATCCCCGATTTACGGACAACGCGCTAAGGTGGCTCCTCGATCGAAGACTTTCCTTCCGGACACGTGACCTCATGGCCCGCATCCTCCTCGCCGAAGACGATGATTCCCTCCGCGGCTTCCTGGCCCGGGCGCTGGAACGCGCCGGCTTCGAAGTTCAGGCCTGCGCGGATGGCGAGGAAGCCGTCCAGCACCTCGAACATCCCTGGGATCTGCTGCTGACCGACATCGTCATGCCGGGTATGGACGGCATCGAGGTGGCCCGCCAGGCCGCCGCCCGCGATCCGTCCCTGCGCATCATGTTCATCACCGGTTTCGCCGCCGTCGCCCTCTCGGCCCAGGACCGCGCGCCGGCCGGCGCCAAGGTGCTGTCCAAGCCCGTCCACCTGCGCGACCTGGTCGCCGAGGTGGAAAAAATGATGGCCGCCTAAAAAGATTTTGCAGGCGGCTTGCGCACCGGCCAAGCCGCCGCTATACCCCCACACCTTCCCGGCCGGGACGCCTTACCAAGGCGCTTCGGACCGCCTCGGCGGACGCGTAGCTCAGCGGGAGAGCACTACGTTGACATCGTAGGGGTCACAGGTTCAATCCCTGTCGCGTCCACCATTTCCCCATAAGCTTATAGCTAGCCGCCACATCGGCGCGCTCGTCGATTCTGGCCTGCGGACGCGGGACAACCAGCCGACCGCTGGGCTCCCAGCAGCCGGCCTATCGCCTTTCTCTAAACGAATCTCCGCGAGCTGGTTAGAACCGCACGCTCTGGGCCCGTCCGTCGTACTGGACGGTCCGATCGCTTGCCTTGGCTCCGCCCATCACCATGATCTTCAGCGTCCGCTGCTTGATCATGCCGGGGAAGGTCCCGCGCCGGGCGCCGATCGTCAGGGTGCGCCGCGCGTCGTTCCAGATGAGGTCGTAGCGCGTCGACTGGCCCTTCTCGTAGGCGTAGGTCTCGTTGTCGTCCTCATAGAGCGTGAACTTGCCGTCCGCGCCCGGATAGACGCGGACCTCGTAGGGCGCGTCGGGGTGTTCGGTCGCGTACTGCAGGGCCGGGCCCATCGGCAGGATCGCCCCGGCCCGGACATACAGCGGCACGATGTCGAGCGGCGTCTGGCGCGCGACGGTCTGGCCGCCGGCGTGGCGCTGGTTGTTCCAAAAGTCGTACCAGTCCGCGCCCTTGGGCAGGTAGGTGCGCATCGTCAGGTCGCGCGGCGCGCTCAGCGCGGCGGCGTCGCGTTTCAGCTCGGCGGGCGTGCGCCAGACGAAGCGGAACACCCGGCCGCCTTCCGGATGGGAGAATTCCAGCCGGACCGGCAGCTTTTCGCCGGCCTTCAGCGTGCGTCGCACCACGCGCGTGCGGGTCGCCGCGCGGCGCCACTCGTCGATCACCGTCTCGCCGCCCAGCGCCAGGCGCATGCCGTCGTTGGCCGTCAGCCCGATCTCGTATTCGCCGTCCTCCGGCGCGACCAGGTCGCCCTCCCAGCGCACGGAGAAGTGGCTGAGCGACGTCAGGCCGGGCGGAAGCTCCGCCAACGGAGGATCGGGCCAGGTGTGGTCGATCCTGGTGTCGACGGCCTGACCGCGCGGCGTCTCGAAATTCTCGCCGGCGAAATACTGGGCGGTCAGGCCGGGCTTGCCGTCCGCGGTCCGCAGGTGCTGGCCGGGCACCGTCGTCGCCGAGGACGGGAGGATGTTGTACATCGCGTGGGTCACGGGATGGACCAGCAGCGACGAGCCGAACATGAAGCTGTCGTTGATGTTGTAGGTCGCCGGATCCTTGGGGAAGTCCATCGGCAGGGCGCGCATCAGGGTGTAGCGGTCGGCCGTGACCTTGGCGCTGAGGCTGTAGGTGTAGGGCAGCAGCCGGTACCGCAGCTTGGTGGCGTCCAGCATCGTCTTGTAGACCGGCGGATCCAGGGTCTTGAACAGATAGGGCTCGCGCTCGACGCTAGTGCCGTGGACGCGCATGATCGGGTTGAAGGCCGCGTACTGGAACCAGCGGGCGTAGAGCTCGCGCCAGGCCGGGTTCTTCTCGCCGCCCGGGAAGTCGGAGACGAAGAAGCCGCCGGTGTCCTGGGTCCAGTAGGGATTGCCGGTGATCGTGACGTTGACGCCGCCGGCCACCTGCTGGGCGAAGGTCTTCCAGCTGGCGTAGATGTCGCCCGACCACGACGCGGCCGCCGTGCGCTGGGCGCCGGCCCAGGCCGAGCGCGTCAGGGTGAAGACCCGCTTGTCGCTGGTCGCGCGCTGGCCCTTGTAGGTCCCCTCGGTCGTCAGCAGGGAGTAGGGGTTCAGGTAGCGGGTGAAGTCGCCCATGGCGTTGGCGCCCAGCGCCTTGGTGTCGCGGATGTTGTCGGCCGCGTTCCACATCGCCGAGTTGACCTCGACCTCGGTGCCGTCCATCCACAGCGCGTCCACGCCCTTGTCGAGCAGGCCGGACTTGATGTGCTTGAAATAGATCTCGCGGCCCAAGGGGCTGTAGGCGTCGTAGACGCGCGCGTGCTTGGAGATCCAATGCACGGGCTTGAAGCGCAGATTGTGCTGATCCAGCTCGTGGGCCAGCGCGGTGTCGTCGCCGATCGAGGGCCAGATCGAGACCATCAGCTTCATGTGCAGGTCGTGGATCGCGCGGGTCATGCCGACCGGGTCGGGGAACCGCTCGGGATCCCAGGTCATGCCCGACCACGAGCCGTCCTTGTCGCTGCCCCAGTACTGCCAGTCCTGGACGATGTAATCGAGCGGGAAGCCGTCCTGGCGGAAGGTCCTGGCGACCTCTAGCAACCGCTCCTGGGTCTTGTAGCGCTCCTTGCTCATGAACAGGCCGAAGGCCTGCTTGGGATACATCGGCGCGTCGCCGGTCAGCCAGCGATAGGCGCCGACGACGCCGTCCATGGTGTCGCCGGCCATGAAGTAGTAGTCGACGCCGCCCGGCGCGCTTTCGGCCCAGAGCCGCGCGCCCTGCGCGTCGTCCTTGAAGCGCATCTGCGAATAGGTGTCCCAGAGCACGCCGTAACGCTCGGTCGAGACCATCACCGGAATGATGATGCCGACATTGGTCTGGACCAGCAGCAGATCCTTGCCCCGGCGGTTGACCTCGTCGTCGCCGGTGAAGCCGAAGCCGTAGAGGCCTTCGTCGGGCTTGAGCGTGAAGCGGTTCTCCACCTCGTAGGTCGGCGCGTCGGAAATGACGCGCTTGTCGATCGACTGGGGCGCGTCGGCCTTCTCGCGCGTCAGCAGCCGACCCGTCGCGTCATAATAGGCTAGGGCGCCGGTATGCTTGTCGATGACGACGCGCAGCTTCTGGCCGACCAGCTCGACCGCGTCCGGGGTTTCCCGCAGCGTGAAGGGGACGGCCTGCGGCTGGCGGATCACGACCAGGCTGGCCTGCGTCCAATAGGACTCGCCGAGATTGGCGTTCACCCGCACCACCGTGGGGGAATAGAACAGCACCGACTTGGTCACGCCGTTCAGCTGGAACTGCACGCCGCTCTGCAGCCGCTGGACATGGAACGCGGCGTCGGGCGCCGGCGCCAGGGCGGACAGCTGGCCCAGCGGGTCCAGGCCCGTGGGCGGCGAGGCCTGCCCGGCGAACGCGGGGGCGCCAGCGAAGAGGGCGATCGCCGCCGCCGTGACCATCCAGCCTGTCTTCATGCCGCACCCGTCCTGCAAGTCGTTGTCGTTAGTGTTCGAAGCGCCAGTAGTCGAAATCGAACATCGCGGCGTCGCCCGAGCCCTTGAACACCAGGAACAGGTCATGCACGCCCGTCGCCGCCGAGACGGCGGTCGTCCGCTCGCGCCATTGCCCCGCCGCGCCGGTCTCGCCGACCGGCAGCGCGCCGATCACCGGGCCGTCGACCCTGTCGAGTCGTAGTTCGATGGCGCCGCCCGGCCGGCCGTTGGCCACGCTGGCGACGAAGGTCCTGGCGCCGGCCTGGCCGAAGTCGACGCCGGCGACCTTGATGTAGCCGCGGTCCTGGATCCGGGTGACGTAGACGCCCGTCCGGTCGTCCTGCGCCGTCGTCACGCCCAGCGCCCAGGCGTAGGGCCGGTCGCGCTCGCGCTTGAGGCGGGAGGTCCAGGCGATCGTCTCGGCCTCCACCCGCCTGTAGGGGTCCAGCGTCCCGATCTGAGGCGCGCTGGCCTTGTCCCACCAGCCAAGGTTCGGAAGGGTCCCGTCGGCGTTGTAGTCGAACTTGGCCACCGACACCGATCGGCGCTCGTGATGGATCGGTGTCAGCGCGAAATTGTGCTCGTAGCTGAAGCCGAAGACGTAGGAACCGCCCTTGTAGTCGATAATTCCGGGATGATTGCCGGTCGCGCGGGGATCGTGGTCCATGATCGGACCCTTGTAGGTCCAAGGGCCCGTCGGCTTGTCGCTCATCGCGTAGCCGATGCCCTCTGGGCAGCAGGTCGAGGCGAACGCCATGTAGTAGCGGCCCGCGCGCTTATAGAACCAAGGCCCTTCCTGATAGTCGCGGATGCCCGGCTCGATCTTGGTCGGGGCGCCGGAATAGGACACCATGTCCTTGTTCAGCTTGACGTACCAAAGGTTCGGATTGCCCCAGTAGAGATAGGCCTGGCCGTCGTCGTCGATCCAGACCGTGGGGTCGATATTGTCCCGCCCGGCTCCGATCAGCGGCTTGCCCAGCGCGTCCTTGAACGGTCCGGCGGGATTGTCGGCCACCGCCACGGCGATGACGTTCTTGGGCGAGCCTTCGACGCTGATCGGGACGTAGAGATAGAACTTGCCGTCGCGGGCCACGACCTGCGGGGCCCAGGCGTCGTTGGTCTGCACCGCCCAGGGAAAGGTCTTCAGCGAGGCCACGACGCCCCGGTCGGTCCAGTTGACCATGTCGGTCGAGCTGTAGAGCCGCCAGTCCAGCATCTTGAAGCCCGTGGCGTCGTCCTCGTCATGGCTGGTGTAGAGATAGACGACGCCGTCATGGACCAGCGGCGCCGGATCGGCGGTGAAGCGGGTCTGGATGATCGGATTTTCGGCCCGCGCTGTGGCGGCGGACAGGCCGAGCGCCAGCGCGGCGAAAGCGGTCAGGAAGGGTCTCAGGAACATCGATGGCGATCCGGACGGGCGTCGGGACGGGCCTTGATGCTCGTTTCTCCCCGCGCGACATGCTTCGTTCTTTTGTCTGAGTAGTGGTAGCGCGACCCGCGCCGAATGCAAAGCGCGTTCGCGGCGACGATGTCCAACGAGATCGTGGTCGATGAATACGCCGGGCAAGGGTTGTCAGGCCCGCGCTGGCGGGTTTATTTGTCGGAGTAAATTCAAGCGTTAGGGACGGAGCGACAGATGGGGCGGAGATGGGTGGCGCTGGCGTTGGCGGCGGCGATGACCATGGGCGGCGCGGCCGCGGCGAACGAGGCGCCCGCCCCCGGCTCCAATCCGATCATCCGCGACAAGTTCACGGCCGATCCGGCCCCCCTCGTGGTCGGCGATAAGCTGTTCCTCTATGTCGGCCACGACGAGGCCCAGCGCGACGAGATGTTCAACATGCGCGAGTGGCTGGTCTACTCGACGACCGACATGAAGACCTGGACGGCCCATCCGCCGATCATGAAGGTCACCGACTTCAAATGGGCCAAGAAGGACGCCTGGGCGTCGCAGGCCATCCAAAAGAACGGCAAGTTCTACTTCTACGCCGCGGTCGAGCACGACAGCACCCATCCGGGCAAGGCGATCGGCGTGGCGGTGTCGGACAAGCCCACCGGTCCGTTCGTCGACGCGCGCGGCTCGGCCCTGATCACCAACGAGATGACCCCCAAGGGAACCCATAGCTGGGAGGACATCGATCCCACGGTGTTCACCGACGACGACGGAACCACCTGGATCGCCTGGGGCAACCGCCAAGCCTATATCGCCAAGCTGAAGCCCAACATGATCGAGATCGATGGTCCGATCACGGAGATCACGCCGCCGCACTTCGAGGAAGGCCCCTGGCTGCACAAGCGCGGCGGGCTCTACTACCTGACCTATGCCTCGCTGGACCGTTCGACCCAGCGCGACGAGCACGTGTCGTATGCGACCGCGCCCTCAATCCAGGGACCGTGGACCTATCGCGGGCTGCTGACCGGCTCGGGCAAGTACAGCTTCACGATCCATCCCGGCATCGTCGCGTTCAAGGGCGACTGGTACATCTTCCTGCACAACGCGGACCTGGCGATCGGCGATCAGAGCGGCGCGATCGGGCGCCGGGCCGTGACGGTCGAGCGCCTCCGCTACAATCCGGACGGCACGATGCAGCCGGTCGTGCAGACCAAGGCGGGCGTGTCGGCGCCGGCCAACTGATCGCGACACGGCGCGAGCGCTTCGCGCCGCCGCCAAGAACAGAAACCATCAGCGCCGATCGGCGCCAACGAACGCACGGGGAAACCATGAGGAAGCTGCTGACCGCGGGGCTGATCGCCACGCTCCTGGGAGCGTCCGTCGCCGCCGCCCAGGGCGACCCTCTGGCGCCGACCGGGCGCTGGACGGCCTATACCGCCGGCCGGGCGGCGACGCCGCCGATGGGGTGGAGCACCTGGAACGCCTTCGCCACCGACATCGACGAGGACAAGATCCTCGGATCGGCCCGGCAGATCGTCGACAGCGGACTGGCGGCCAAGGGCTATCGCTACATCAATATCGACGACGGCTGGGCCTTGAAGCGCCGCATGCCCGACGGCCGCATGATCCTCCGCGCGGACAAGTTCCCGTCCTCGCGCACCGGCGGCGACGCCCCCAGCTTCAAGCCGTTCACCGACAAGCTGCACGCGATGGGGCTGAAGGCCGGCATCTATTCGGACCTGGGCCGCAACACCTGTTCGGAGGCCTATTCGCCGACCGACGACGACCTGCCCAAGGGCACGGTCCTGGAGCGCGAGGTGGGGCTGTACGGGCGCATCGACCAGGACATCGCGCTCTATTTCAAGGACTGGGGCTTCGACTTCATCAAGGTCGACAGCTGCGGCCTGCGCGACTACGGGCCGAAGAGCGAGCGGGTGCGTTCCGGCAAGTTCCGGGCGCTGGGGCCGCTGCTGGATTCGAGCGAGGTGACGCGCACCGACATCGCGGCGATCCAGGACATGTTCCGGCAGATCAACGGCGCGCTGGCCCGGGAAAATCCCGACGGCGACTATCTGCTGTCGCTCTGTGTCTGGGGCGCGGCCAATGTCAGGGCCTGGGGCAAGGACTACGGCGGCATCTCGCGCACCAGCGACGACATCTCGCCGGCCTGGGGTCGGCTGCTGGTCAATTACGACACCACCGTCACCCGGTCGCTGTACGCCCATCCGGGCTCCTGGAACGACCCGGACATGCTGCACATCGGCGCGGGCGACTTCGACGCCGACCACCTGACCGAGGCGCGCTCGCACTTCGCGCTGTGGGCGATGCTGAACGCGCCGCTGATGATCGGGACCGACCTGCGCAAGACGCCCAAGGCGCTGCTCGACGTGTTCGGCAACGCCGACATCATCGCGCTGGACCAGGATCCGGCCGGCAACCAGGCGACCCTGGCCCACGACTCCAGCGACCTGCAGATCCTGGTCAAGACCCTGGCGTCGGGCGACAAGGCCGTGGCGATCTTCAATCGCGGCTCGGGCGACTACGACGTCGACCTGAACGCGACGCATCTGAAGTTCCGCGACGACACGCCCATCGAGCTCGTCGACCTGTGGACCAAGGCGGCGACCACCTTCACCAAGCGGACCAAGCTGCGCGTCAAGCCGCGCGAGACGCTGGTCTTCCGGGCCCACGGCACGCGCGCCCTGCAAGGCGGCTATTATCTCTCCGAGCAACCCGGAAGCGTGAACCCGGCGGTCGACGGCGTCGTGCATCCCACGCCCGATCCGTCGATCTTCCGGACCGCGGCGGGCTGGGGCGGCACCGGCGGCGCGGGCGACCGGCCATCCTATGCCGGCTGGGGCGGCGCGCGGGCCGACAGCGCGCCCTACGGCCAACTGCTTCAGGTCGCGGGCAAGCGGTACACGGCCGGCATCGGCATCCTGGCCAATTCGCGGCTGGAAGTGCGCAACCGTGGCGCGGCGCGCCTGACCGCCCAGGTCGGCGTCGACGACAGCGCCAGCGACAAGACCAGCGACGTGACGTTCCTGGTTTATGGCGACGGCAAGCTTCTGGCGACCAGCAAGCCGGCCAAGTGGGGCGCCGCGCCCCAGGCGCTCTCGGTCCCGGTCGCCGGCGTCAAGCTGATCGAACTGGTGGCGCGCAGCCCGCGCGGCGACAACCAGCGCCTGCCGGTGACCTGGGGCGAGGCGGCGCTGCTGGAGCGCTAGGACGGATCGACATTCAACATTGGCCGTCCTTTACATCCGCTCATCCCCGCTTTTGCGGGGATGAGCGGTATTGGGGGCTGATATCGATTGGCCCTAAGCTTCCCTCAAAATGAAATCGCCGCCGACATCGCCTTTCAGGCAACCTCGGCGGCGACCATGTCTCTAGAGACTGGACGGGGTTAGAAGCGGAAGCGCACCCCCGCGCGGTACATCCGGCCGACGATGTCGTAGAGGGCCGGGTTGGCGTAGTTCGGCGACTTGGCCGGGTCGCGGTCGAACAGGTTGTCGACCTTGAAATAGGCCGTCACGTCCTTGCGGATGTTATAGGTCCCGCCGACGTCCATGTAAAACGCGCCCGGCATGAAGTTCTTGTCGATCGTCGGGGCGTTGGGCGTCGAGACCGGGCAGGTCCCCGGGGCGCAGACGACATACTGGTTGCCGTAGTTGCCGTCGGTGAACCAGCGCTCCTGCAGCGTCAGGGTGAAGCGGTCGGTCTCGTAGCTCTGGATCGCCAGCCACTTCCAGTTGGGCGTATTGCCCTGGTTCACGCCGGCCGAGTCGACCGGCACCGTGCCGGGCAGGCCCGTGTCGGTCCAGAAGTCGCGGATATGGGTGGCCAGGGCGCGCAGGGTGAAGTTGCCCGACAGGCCCAGCGGCTGCCGCCAGCGATAGCTGGCCTCGATGTCGAAGCCGCTGGTCTTGATCGACGCCAGGTTGAAGGACTGGACGTTGATGTAGTTCGGGCCGTTGGTGTTGTTGAGGTTATAGGTCCCGCAGGTCTGCGGCAGGATGTTGCGATAGCAGTAGTCGACGATCTGGGCCGCGCCCAGGCTGGAGACCACGTCGTCGACCTTGATCTTGTAGTAGTCGAACGAGGCGCTGAAGCCCGGCAGCCAGGACGGGTTGGCCAGGACCACGCCGATCTGCGAGTTGCGGGCGATTTCCGGCGTCAGGTTCGGATTGCCGACCGCGTTCTGGATCGCGACGACGTTGCGGTTGTTCACCGGGTCGAAGAAGTTCGGCAAGGTCGTGGTGACCGGCGCGGCGAACAGTTCCGACAGGTTGGGCGCGCGGACGTCGCGCGAGGTGACGCCCCGCACGCGCAGGCCATCGATCGGCGTGTCCCAGGTGCCGCCCGCCTTCCAGGTCCAGATCGTGCCGGAGGTGCTGTAGTCGGTGACCCGCGCGGCGGCGTTGAAGTTGGCGCGACCGACGGTGTCGTTGTTGAACAGCGGCAGGTCGATTTCCAGGAAGGTTTCCTTGACGTTGTAGACGCCGTTGCCGTTCTTGTAGTTGCCCGCGTGCCAGTTGTTGCCGAGCGTGTTCAGCAGCGGATCGGCCGGATAGGCGCCGCCGTAGGGGCTGCGATCGGCGACGCCGGCGCCGTACGGGTCCGCGCGAACGGTGTAGAACTCGCGGCGATACTCGGCGCCGAACGCCACCGACAGCGGGCCCGCCCACAGGTCGATCGGCGCGCCCGAGAAGTTCAGGCTGGCCACGTCCTGGGTCATGCGCAGGCGCTGGAACGGACCCTCGGCGGGCTGGACATATTCCAGGGTCGCGGCCGAGGGCGGCTTGCCGCCGAAGATGTTGAGCGGCTGGCAGCCGCTGGCGCGGGCCACCGGATCGGCGCAGACGATGGCGCCGTTCAGCGTGATGGCCTGGATGGCCTGGTTGAACCGCGGCGTCAGCAGGATGTGGTCGACGTCGACGGCGGTCTTGTTGACGCCGTGCTCGTAGTAGGCGTCGTAGCTCCAGTCCTTGCTGAACAGGTCGAACTTGCCCTTCAGGCCGGCGACGACACGGTATTGACGGCGATCGGTGTGGACCACGGTGTTGGGCAGGACCGCGTTGCTGACGCCGTATTGGAAGCTGGTGATCCCCGCCGTCGCGCAGGCCGCTTGCACCGAGGCCGGCACATACGGGTTGGCGCATTGCAGCGTCAGGCCCGTCTTGTTCATGCCGTTGACCGGCTGGTTGTGGGTCTTGACCTGGCCCAGGTTGAACGAGACGTAGGCCTCGTTGTTGTCGGTGAAATTGTAGCCGACGCGGCCGTAGCCCACCTTGCGCTCGATCGCCGACTGCAGCGTGCGGCCGCTGTCGACATTGCCGGACAGGTCGCCGCCGATGCAGGCGCCCGGGAAGCAGCCGATAACGGCGCCGTTGGCGGCCTTGGACGGCACGCCGCCCGAGCCGTACTGGAACTGGAACGGCTGGCCGCTCTGGTCGAAGGCGATGCCCTGCAGCGGACCGGCCGTTATCAGGCCGTACTTGGTGTAGGCGTAGTTCTGGACGTTGTCGCGCATCAGGTACTGCGGCGAGCCGTCGTTGGTGACGTTGCGGTTGATCATCGTCGTCTGGGTGAACCAGTCGCGATCACCCGCCAGGTCCAGGCCGAAGTCGCCCGGACCGACGCCGTTTTCCTTGGCCCACTCCACGCTGCCGACCAGGTGGACGCGGTCGTTGGCGAAGCTGCGGCCGCCGGCCAGCTGCACCAGGCCCTGCTCGTTGTCGCCGTAGGTCGAGACGCCCGCCTGGACATTGCCCTTCAGGCCCTCGAAGCGGGTGTCGGTGATGAAGTTGACCACGCCGCCCACGGCGTCCGAGCCGTACGAGGCCGACGCGCCGCCGTTCACGACGTCGACGCGTTGGATCAGCAGCTGCGGGAACAGGCTGACGTCGGTGACGCCGGTATAGTAGGCGCCGACCACGCGCTGGCCGTCCAGCAGCGTCAGGGTGCGGATCGTGCCCAGGCCGCGCAGCGAGAAGGAGCTCAGGCCCTGCTGGCCGCTGGACGTGCTGAAGGTGTTGGTCGCCGAGCCGCTCGAGCCCTGCAGCGACGGCAGCTGAACGATGGTCGCGAACACGTTCGGCTGAGCGTTGTTCTGGATCTGGGCCTCGCCGATCACCGAGGTCGGCGTGGGGGCGGTGAAGCCCGTGGTCTGGATCCGCGTGCCGGTGACGACGATCTCGCTGACCGTGGCCGTGTCGGGCGTGGCGGCGGCCGGCGCGGCGGTCTGGGCCAGGGCCGGGCCGGCGATCAGGGTCGCCAGCAAGGCGGCGACGCCGGCCGAGCCGAGCGCGTCGCGTTTCATTTGTCTGTGCAAGCCGCCCCGCGCGGTGCGCGGCTTCGGAGACTCGGCGCCATAAGTGAACATTTCCATCCCTCCCTATGCGCCGTTGATCGGCGCGATTTGACGCTTGCCCCCGGCGGTCACCGCTCGATGGTAGCGTTATCGTAATTTTCGTATGACCACTGTTACGACAAGTCAATACTCCGACATAATAACGTTGAAACGATCGCCCACCTTCGCTACCCAGGGCGTGAAGCGTGGCCAGCGCGCGCCATTCCGGCCAAAAACAGGGCTGGGGCGGACGATGCAGACCCACGCCGCCAATGATAACGTTATCCACGCGGGGGGAGATGGACGGCCTTAAACCTGACGATACGGCCGGACCTCGGTTCCCGTACGTGCGCTGGACCATCATCGGGCTGTTCGTGCTGGCCATGGTGCTGAACTACCTGGCGCGCTCGGTGCTCGGGGTGTCCGCGCCGATGATCCTGAGCGAGCAGTCGATCTCCAGCGAGCAATACTCGTGGATCACCAGCGCGTTTCAGCTCGGGGTGATGTTCCAGCCGCTGGTCGGCTACTTCCTCGACGGCGTCGGACTGCGGCTGGGCTTCACGGTCTGCGTGGCGCTGTGGTCGCTGATCACCATCGCCCACGTCGCCGCCCAGGGCTGGGCCCCGTTCGCCGGGCTGCGCTTCACCCTGGGGCTGGTGGAGGGCTCGGCCCAGCCCGCCGGTCAGAAGCTGACGGCCGAATGGTTCCCGGCCCGCGAGCGCGGCCTGGCCAGCGGGATCTACAATATCGGCGCCTCGTTCGGCGCGGTCTTCGCGCCGCTGCTGGTGGCCTGGGCCGTGGCCGCCCATAGCTGGCGTCTGGCCTTCGTGGTCGCCGGCGTCATGGGGCTGGTCTGGACCCTGGCCTGGCTGGCCTGGTACCGCTCGCCCGACCGCCATCGGCGCCTGAGCGCCGGCGAGCGCGCCCATATCGAAGGCGGGCAGGAGCAGCGCCTGGCCGCGCGCGGCGCGCGTCCGGCGTTCCTCGGCCTGGTCAAGCGCCGCGCGGTATGGGGCATCGCCCTGCCGCGCATGCTGGCCGACCCCGTCTGGGGCATGCTGTCGTTCTGGATGCCGCTGTATCTGGCGCGCGAGCGCGGCTTCGACCTGGCCCATATCGCCATGTTCGCCTGGCTGCCGTTTCTGGCGGCCGACCTGGGCTGCCTGTTCGGGCCGTCGTTCGTCAGCTTCCTGCAGCGCCGCGGCGTGGACCTGATCGACGCGCGGCGCTGGGCCTTCACGCTGGGCGCGGCGCTGATGACCGGCATGACCCTGGTGGGCTTGGCGGCCAATCCCTACGTCGCCATCGCCTTGCTCTGCCTGGGCGGGTTCGCGCACCAGACGCTGTCGGTGACCGTGATCACCATGGCTTCCGACCTGTTCGCCCGCAACGAGGTCGCCACCGTCGCCGGCATAGCGGGGTTCGCCGGCAATCTCGGCGTCCTGGTCTTCACCCTGGCGCTGGGCCGGCTGGTCGACCAGATCGGCTATGGCCCCTTCTTCATCGGACTTGGCCTGCTCGACCTGGTCGGCGCGGCCCTGCTCTGGACCCTGGTTCGCAAACCCGCATGACCTTCATCCGCAATCCCGTTCTCCGGGGCTTCAATCCCGACCCCTCGATCGTGCGCGTGGGCGACGACGTCTACATCGCCACCTCGACCTTCGAGTGGTATCCGGGCGTCCAGATCCACCACAGCCGCGACCTGACCCACTGGCGCCTGGCGGCGCGGCCCCTGAACCGGCCCACGCAGCTGGACATGCGCGGCGACCCCGATTCCTGCGGCGTCTGGGCGCCGGATCTCAGCCACGCCGACGGCCGCTTCTGGCTGGTTTATACGGACGTCAAGCGGTTCGGCCAGTCGACGCTGGACGGCGCCAAGGGCGTGACCCTGCGCGACTTCCACAACTACCTGGTGACCTGCGAGACCATCGACGGCGCCTGGTCCGATCCCGTCTATCTCAACAGCAGCGGGTTCGACCCGGCCCTGTTCCACGACGACGACGGGCGCAGCTGGCTGCTGAACATGCTGTGGGACCACCGGCCCGACCGGCCGCGCTTCGCCGGCATCGTCATCCAGGAGCTGGACCGGGCCACGGGCGCGCTGGTCGGCGAGCGACGGACGATCTTCCAGGGCACGGAACGCGGCTTCACCGAGGGGCCGCACCTCTACAAGCGCGACGGCTGGTACCATCTGCTGGTCGCCGAGGGCGGGACCGGCTGGGGGCACGCGGTGGTCATGGCCCGCTCGCGCGAGCTGATGGGGCCCTACGAACTCCATCCGGACGAGGTGGTCCTGTCCGCCGGCGGGCGTCGCGACGGTCCGCTGGCGCGCGCGGGCCATGGCGACCTGGTCGATCTGGCCGACGGCTCGACCTGGATGGCCTATCTTTGCGGCCGTCCGCTGCCGGACCGCCAGCGCTGCGTGCTGGGCCGCGAAACGGCCTTGCAGCCCATGCGCTGGGGCGAGGACGGCTGGCTCAGAACCCTGACGGCGGACGCGACCCCGGACCCGCGGCCGCCCGCCCCGAGCCTCCCGCCCGCCCCGTGGCCGGACGAGGCCTGGGACGGCGAGTTCCGCGACGGCGCGCTGCCCGCGCCGCTGCAATGGCTGCGCACGCCCTATCCCGACGAGCTATTCAGCCTGACCGCCCGGCCGGGACACCTGCGCCTCTACGGTCGCGAGACCGTCGGCAGCCCGTTCCGCCAGGCCCTCGTCGCCCAGCGCCAGGCGCATTTCCGCTACACGGCCACGACGCGGCTCGAGTTCGAACCGGCCGACTTCCAGCAGGCGGCGGGACTGATCTGCTACTACAACAGCACCAAGTTCCACTATCTCCACGTCACGCGCGAGGACGGCGAGCGGCGGCTGCAGATCATGACGGCCTGTCCCGACACCGGCGGCTGCACGCTCGAGGTTGTGGTCGGGTCGCTTCCCGAAGGGCCGATCGACCTGCGGGCGGATGTCGATTTCGACCAGCTCCGGTTCGCCTGGCGCGGCGCGGGCGAGGGCGGCTGGAGGTCGCTGAACAGCACGTTCGACGCCAGCATCCTCTCGGACGAGGCCTCGCTGCCGGGGCTGCCCAACTTCACCGGCGCTTTCGTCGGCATGGCGTGCCAGGACATGTCGGGCCGCGCCACGCCCGCCGACTTCGCCTTCTGGCGCTACGAGGGCCGTGAGGAGATTGGCGACGAGGGGTAGGGCGGATCGATATTCAATGTTTGCCGCTCTTTAAATTCGCTCATCCCCGCGAAAGCGGGGACCCAAGCGGACTTTCGGCTTTTCGCGCCGTTCAGGATTGATCGTCCGACTCGGCTTGGGTCCCCGCTTTCGCGGGGATGAGCGGTGTTTGGAGTTGATGTCGATTGTCCCTAGGCGCGGGCGGTCGAAAGGCGCGTGACGATCTCGTGGTCCAGCACGCGGTCGGACCGGTCGCCCAGCGGCTCGCCGCTGGCGATCTGCGCGGCCAGCAGGCCCAGGGCCTCGGCGGCCAGCCGGCGAACGGGCTGGTGGACGGTGGTCAGCGGCGGCCAGACCGTGACCGCCGGCGAGGTGTCGTCGAAGCCGACCACGGTCAGCTCGCCCGGCACGTCGAGATGGCGCCGGTGAGCGACCGACACGACCGCGGCGGCCATGTCGTCATTGCTGGCGAAGATCGCCGTCGGTGGGGTTGGCGCGTCCAGCAACTGTTCGGCGGCGGCCAGGCCCGAGGTGAAGCTGAAGTCGCCTTGCGCGATCGTCGTCACGACGTCGACGGCCTCGCGCACGGCCGCATAGAACCCCGTCAGGCGCTCGGCGCTGGCCGCCTGGTCCGGATTGCCGAGGATGAAGCCCAGGCGCCGGTGGCCGAGGGCGATCAGGTCACGGGTCATCTCGTAGGCGGCCCGGCGATCGTCGATCCGCACGCAGATCGCGCCCTCGACATCGTAGGCGCCGACCGCGGCCAGCGGCAGGCGCGCCTTGCGCAGGGCTTGGAGCACGGCGGGGGCTTCGCCCAGCGGCGGCGCCAGGATCGCGCCGCGCACGCCCGACTCGATCAGGCCTTTCAGCGCCGCGGGGCTGGGCGGGCGGCCGTTTTCGTCGCCCTTCAACAGGATCAGCCGCGCGCCGCGCGTCGAGGCTTCCTCGAACACGCCGGTCAGGAAGTCGCTCATGAAGGCGGCGCTGGGATTGGAGTAGATCACCCCGATCTTCAGCTCGATCGAGGTCACCAGGCTGCGGGCGGCGACATTGGGGGTGTAGCCGAGGGCCTGGATCGCGGCGTCGACCGTGGCGCGGGTGTCGGGGCCGACGCCGGGGCGACCATTGATCACGCGTGAGACGGTCATCGGCGAAACGCCAGCCTTGACCGCGACATCGACGATCGTCGGGCCGCGACCGTCTTCTGACCTTCTCGCCAAACCGTCCCCCGTCGCCTTTTCCGGCGCTGCTAGCTGACCGGCCGCGCCAGGACGCAATCGGCGATTTCACTGTCCCAGACCTCGGCGTCCGACGGGATGGCGTCAACGCATCCTTGCCGGGCGGAATCGATCTTTAGTCGGAGCGTGCGTTGCGTCCAAGCCCATTGTTCACGCTACCGCGCCGTCCTTGGCCAGTTTTGGCTCCAATAGGCTCGGCGGGTAAGACGCCGGTTGGCCTTGAGCACGGGCGGCGATTGTTCAGCGGTGACATGCGAGCACTGGCCATGTCTGAAATGGACAGATTTTAATGACCGAGAACACTCTATTCGTTGGACAAAATGGGACCACTTTGCCAATGTTAACGCAACCATAGCGCCTGCGACGTGGTCGTCCGTTGGATCTGTTCTGCGGATGTCTTCATCCGAAGGCGCGCCTTGGTGTGATGGTCGCCCGCCCACCTCCCCCTGGGCGACCTCGCCCGGATCCAGGCGCGGCTTTGAGGCCGGCCCTGGGTCCGGGCGCCTCTTTTTTGAAGAGACCGCTGAAGCGAGATCGCGCGGTCGGACCCGCGCCGCGCGGACGGGCTAAGGCGTCAACGTTCAACCCCAACAACGCTCATCCCCGCGAAAGCGGGGACCCAAGCCGACTCTCGGGGATTGGCGCGATCGAACCATGATCAGCCGACTTGGCTTGGGTCCCCGCTTTCGCAGGGATGAGCGGATTTAAAGGATGGCCAACATTGAATGGCGGACAGGCTTAGGACTTGGGTTTCAGCATCCCATGCATGCCCAGCCAGCGCGCATAGGCGTCAAACCAGCCGGTGCTGGTCGTGGTCTTGGGGTACATGCCGAACCCGTGCCCGCCTTGCTCATAGAGGTGGAACTCGACCGGCCGCTTGGCCGCCCGCCAGCTGTCGACCAGCCCGAAGCCGCCATTGGCGAACAGCGGATCGTCGGCGGCGATCGCCACGAACGCCGGGGGCGCGTCGGCCGGCACGGCCAGGGGCGACAGCGGGCCGTAGATCAGACCGATGAAGGCGGGCTTGGCGTCCTCGCCGGCCAGGGTCGTGGCCAAGGTGAGCATGGCGCCGGCCGAGAAGCCGACCATGCCGATGCGATCGGGATCGACATGCCACTCGCCCGCGCGCTGGCGGACCAGGGCGAAGGCGGCGCGCGAGTCGGCGAGCTGCGGTCCAAGGCCCGCGATGGAGGTCTTCACATCAGGCCGTGGCTGCCGCGCGGCGGCCGCGAACATCTCGCCCATCGAGCGATCGAAGGCCGCCATGTCGGCCGGCGTCTGGTGCAGCCGGTACTTCAGCACGAAGGCGGCCACGCCCTTGTCGGCGAGCGCCTTCGCCACGTCCCAGCCTTCGTTTTCCATCGACAGGGTGCGGAACCCGCCGCCCGGGGCGACGATCACCGCCGCGCCGGTCGCCTTGGCCGGGTCCGGCAGGAACGGGGTCAGGGTCGCGACCGTGACGTTGCGGGCGAAGACGCTTCCGTACTGGCTGTGCCAGGACTCCGGCGTCGTCGCGCCCGGCAGGGGGCCGGTGTTCAAGGTGATGGCATTCGGCTGCGCGGGGATCGCGATCGGCGTCTTCTTGTCGTCCCGCGCCTGGGCGCTGGTCGCCAGGGCCAGCGCCAGGCCGATCCCGGCCAGCCGGGCCAGGACCGAGATCGCGGGTGGTTTGGGTTTCTCTAAGCCATTGATATTCATAGTGCCTCTCCCTTGTTTTCTTGTTGTGGCTGTTGCGTCGTCTACTTGGCCACGGCGACGACCTCGTCGACCGCGAAGTCCGCCGACTGGCTTGGAACGCCGGTCCCGGGCTGGCCCGAACCGACGCTGACCTGGTAGCGCCCGGCGCTCACGCGCCGCGCCCCGTCCAGATCGACGGAGCTGAGGTCGCGCGGCGAGAGCGAGAAGGTGACCGCGCGGGACTCTCCGGGCTTCAGCGCGATCCGCTGGAAGCCGCGCAGGGCCAGGCGGGGCGCGCCGGGCGTGTCGGGGAAGTCCAGATAGAGCTGCGCGACCTCCTCGCCGGGCTTGGCGCCGGTGTTGCGGATGGTGGTGGTCACGCGCAGGCCCTGGCCCGCGCCCCGGGCCGCCGGCTCCAGCTTCAGGGGGCTGTAGTCGAACCGCGTGTAGCTGAGGCCGAAGCCGAACGGATAGACGGGCTTGCCCTCGAAATAGCGATAGGTGCGGCCCTTCATCGAATAGTCGTCGAAGGACGGCAGATCGTCCGTCGACCGATAGAAGGTCAGGGGCAGGCGCCCGGCCGGATTGGTCTTGCCGGTCAGCACATTGGCGATCGCCAGGCCGCCGGCCTGTCCCGGATACCAGGCCTCCAAGAGCGCCGAGGCGTTGTCCTTGGCCCAGGAGAAGTTCATCGGGCTGCCGTTCATGGCCACGACGACCAGCGGCTTGCCCAGGGCCTTGGCCTGCTCGAGCAGGGCCTGTTGGTCGGCGGGCAGGTCCAGCGTGGTCTTGTCGCCGCCCTTGAAGCCCGGGATCTCGACGGGGGACTCTTCGGCTTCCAGGTCGGAGGTCAGGCCGACGACGGCGACCAGGACGTCGGCCTTGGCCGCCGCGGCCTTCAGCTCGGCCGTCGGGTCGGCGGCGATGCGCTTCCAGACCAGGCTGATGCCGGACAGGGCGTGCGACTCCGACGCCACCTCGATCGGATACCGATGGCCCTTCTCGAGCCGCAGCGTCTTCATGGTCGGTAGGCTGGCCCAGCCCGCCTTGCGCAGGTCGGCGAACGGCTTGCCGTCGAACTTCATCTCGCCGTTGAAGCCGGACAGGCCCAGACGGTAGGTTCCCGTCTCGGGCGGGACCAGGAAGCCCGTCCAGACCACGCGGTGGTGGTCGGAGACATTGGCCAGGTCCAGGCTGCGGGCCGCGACGTCCGCCTCGACCCGCGTCACCACGGGCTTGTCGGCATAGGCCATTTTGGAAACGATCGCCCCGAAGGTCCCCGGCGCGAAGCGGGTCGGCGGGGTCTCCACCGGGTTGAAATAGCGGGCCAGCAGCCCGGCCTTGCCGTCGGGCGCGCGCAGGGCCGAGGTGGGCACGCGGTCGCCGTCGGTGAACGAGGCCCCGAACGGCGCGTAGGCGACCTGGGCGGCGGGCAGGGCGCGCCGCAGGCCGTCGACCACCGAGATCGGCGGCGCCGAGAGGGCCGAGGAATAGTTGCCGCGCAGCACGCGGGTGGCGTCGCCCAGCGGGCCGATCACCGCGATCCGCAAGCCCGGCTTCAGCGGCAGGACGCCGTCGTTCTTCAGCAGGACGAGGCTCTTCTCGCTGGCGGTCAGGGCCAGCGCCTCGTGCTCGGGCGTGATCACCGCCGTCGGGGCCGTCGGCCGCGCGTCGGCCGGCAGGTCGCCGTTGCGGATACGGGCCGAGAACAGGCGCACCAGCGCGGTGTCGATCTCGCCGGTCGTGATCAGGCCGCGATCCAGGGCCTGGCGGTAGCGGCCGGCCAGGCCGTCGGTGTCGGTCAGGGTGGCGCCGTTGCACTCGTTGTCGACGCCGGCCCGCAGCGCCGCGGCCACGGCGGCGGCGGCGTCGGGCGCGTATTTGTGGTGGTCGGCGATGTCCTTGACCGCGTCGCAGTCCGAGACGACGTAGCCGTCGAACTTCCAGGCGCCGCGCAGATGCTCCTTCAGGAGCAGGTCGCTGGCGCAGGCCGGCTGCCCGTCGATGCGGTTGTAGGCGCACATGATCGAGCCGGCCTTGCCCTCGACGATCGCGGCGCGGAAGGCGGGGAGGTAGGTGTCTTCCAGGTCGTGGCGCGAGACGAAGACATTGGCGCTGTGACGGGTCGATTCCGGTCCGCTGTGCACGGCGTAGTGCTTGGGGGTGGCGATGACGCGCGGGCGGTCGGGATCGTCGCCCTGCATGCCCTGGACGAACGCCACGCCCATCCGCGCCGTCAGATAGGGATCCTCGCCGTAGGTCTCCTGCCCGCGGCCCCAGCGCGGATCGCGGAAGATGTTGATGTTGGGCGACCAGGTGTCGAGCCCCGTGCCGATCCGCCCCATCCGGCCGGTCGCGCGCGCCAGGGTGTGCAGGTCGCGCACCTCCGTCCCGATCGCGCCGGCGACGTCATGGACCAGGGCGGGATCGAAGGTGGCGGCCAGGCCCACCGGCTCGGGATAGTTGGTGGTCGGCAGCGCGCCCAGGGCGCCGTGCAGCGACTCGGTCCACCAGTTGTAGGCGGGGACGCCCAGCCGGGGGATGGCCGGCGCCGTGTTGAGCAGCTGCTCGAGCTTCTCGTCCAGCGTCAGCTTGCCGACCAGATCCTCGGCCTGGCGCTCGGCCTTGTCGTGATCCGCCATGCTGGGCGGCGCGGCGACGGCGGGCATGGCCAGCGCGGCGCAGAGCGCGGTCGCCAGGGCGCATCGGCGCCAATTTGTCCTGAACATGGGTCGCAACCTCTGGAACTGACGGTTTCGTATCGGAAGACGCTAACGAGGCGGGGACGGTCCGGCGCGCGCGATCACGCCGCGCGCGCCTTCGGGCCAGGCTTGGCCCTCGACCGCCACATTGTCGACGAGGCGGTTGTCGCCGTAGTCGGACCACGTACCGTTGGCCTTGCCCGCGTTATGCCAATTGCCCCGCGCGACGTTGTCGAGCGCGCTGCGGCGGAGAAACGACCCGTCGAGAGCGTTCAGATTGACCCACAGCCCCAGGCCGTCGAACACGTTGTCGCGGACGGTGACGTAGCGCGAGCCCTCGTCGAGATAGACGCCGATGCCGCCGGGCACGTCGTAGACGTGGTTCTCGGCGATCAGGGCGCCGGGGTCGGCGGACAGGTGATAGATCGCGCCGCCGTCGGGGAACCAGCGTTTGACGCCGTGCACCCGATTGCGGAACACCACCGTGTCGCGAAGGGTGGTGGGGGTGTCGTAGACGCGGTTGCCGGGCTGGTCGTAGTAGCCGCGCGCCAGCGACATGTAGGCGGTGTTGCCGCCCGGATCGTTGAGGCCCCAGCCCCAGCCGACGTCGATCCCGTCATAGGGCGTCTCGGAGACGTCGTTGCGCAGGATCAGGCTGGCGCTGGCATAGGTGACCAGGATGGCCGCCTGCTCGCGATAGACCTGGGACACCTTGGTGATGGTGTTGTCGCGGATGACGATGTCGCGGACGGCCTGTTCGGGCCGCGAAGGATGATGAGCGTCCGGCGTGACGCCGCCGACCATGATCGCGCCGCCGGCCAGATCGACGAACCGGCTGCCGATCACCTCGACCGAACGGGTTTCCAGGCCCGCGCCGCTGAGATTGGCGCTGACGTCATTGCCGACGCCGAGCGCGATCTGCCCCAGATGGGCGAACTCGGCGTTCTCGAAGACGACGCGCGTGGCCGCGGCCACCTGCACCGCGGCCGGCTGCTGACGCCAGTGGTTTCGCCGCGCCTCGAACGCCCAGCAGCCCCAGCTGCAGTCGCGGATCGGATCGGCCGGGTAGTTCTGGACCTCGCCGGACAGGAACGAGCCGCTCTGCTGGCTGGCGTAGCCTTCGGCGCTGGATGGGCCCAGCCAGCCGGTATGCTGGAAGCCGATGCCGGAAAATTGCAGATCCTGGATCGGCTGTCCGGGCGCGCCGGCGATTGACACCAGGGCCTCGAGCCTCGGCATGATCACCTGGCTGGCGCTCAAGGGCGCGCCGGCCCGCGGCTTGTAGTAGAGCTTGCCGCGCGCCGGATCGGCCCACCAGTCGCCCTCATCCTGGATGAAGGCCAGGGCGTTGGCGATGAAGAAATGGGCCCGCTCGCCCGAGACCGGCCGGGCGAAGGTGTCGTAGCCGATCAGGTTGTTCCGCCAGCCGGGCTGGGCCAGCACGATGCGGTCGCCGCGGATGCTTTCCACGCGGGCGCGGCGGTCGGTGAAGAATCCGGTGTTCTCGACCTCCAGCCGCGTCTGGTCGGGCAGGTCGGCCAGGAAGCGCCAGGCCGGATCCTGGATCTGGATCCCCCAGTCGCGAAAGGCGAACGCGCGTCGGGGCGCCTCGACCGCGGCGCGATGGGCCAGGCGGTCGTCGACCCACAGCTGGCGAGGATCGGCGCCGCGCGGAATGTCGGCCACCCAGATGTCGCGGCGGGCGTCCGCGCGGCGCCAGCCCTCGACCCGGGTCCCGCCCGACAGGATCGGCCGCGCGCCCTTGGCCGCCTCCCAGCGCACGACGAAGCCGTTCTGGCCGCCATCGGCCTGGGTGAAGCGCAGGGGCGCGTCGAGGCGATAGACGCCGTCGGCCAGCCGCACCGTCACCGCGTGCGCCGCGTTGACAGAACGCACGGCCGCTTGCGCGCGCTGGAGCGTCGCGAACGGCCGGGCCGAGGATCCGTCGCCGGCGTCGGATCCGCGCGGCGAGACCTCGAAGACGATCGGGACGGGCGCCGGCCGCTCGTGGATCTCCACGGCGGCGAAGGCGTGCTCGGAATTGGGGCGTTCGCTCTCGGCGACCTTGGGAATCGTGACGCTGGGCAGCGACTGGGCCGCGACCGGACCAGCGCCGACTAGGCACAGCGCCGCGGCGCGGGCCATCCGTGTCCAGCTTGCGGACGTCGCCCTCATACGGGCTGCAGGCCGTGCTCGACGATCTTGCGGATCAGGTCGCGGTGACGCGGCAGGCCGGCGCGCAGCCGCTCGGTCTGGATGGCGCTTTCGCGCAAGGCCCGCTCGGCGATCGCCCGCTCGTCGGCCAGGGCCTCGACCTCGACCTCGGTGCGAAAGCCCATGCCGTAGAGCACGTACTGGTAGCTGGCCGCCGGGAAGACCTCGTCGGCGCGGTCGAACTCGTCATGCAGCCAAGGCGCCTGATGGCGCCACAGCAGCAGCAGGTCGGCCAGCCGATCGGGGATGGTCTCGCGCGCGCGGTTGTCGCGCCAGAAGGCGGTGTCGGACCGCTGGCTGAGCACGTAGTGCAGCTTGAGGAAGTCGATGATGCGGCCCCAGCGATAGTGGGTGGTCGCATTGAAGCGCGCGGCGATGACGTCCATCACCTCGCGGCAGGCCGGCATCTGCTCGGAGATCAGCTTGGCCGAAAGCTCGATCAGCACGATGGCCGAGGCCTCGAGCGGTTCCAGGAAGCCGGCGGCCAGGCCCACCGCGACGCAGTTGCGCTTCCAGAACGTCTCGCGATGCCCCGAGCGGATCGGGATCTTGCGCGCCGTGAGGTCGCGGGCGGCCGGGCCGATATAGGCGCGCAGCTCGCGCTCGGCGTCCTCGTCGCTGATGTGGGCGCTGGAATAGACGTGCCCCGTGCCTCGGCGGGTGGGCAGGCCGATGTCCCAGATCCACCCGGCCGACTGGGCCGTGGAGATGGTGTGGCTGGCGATCGGGCTATTCTCGCTTTCGTAGGGAACCTGGATGGCCAGGGCCGTGTCGCAGAACAGGACGTCGCCGCAGTCGCGGAACGGAACGCCCAGGGCGTCGCCCAGCAGCAGGGCGCGAAAGCCCGTGCAGTCCACGAACAGGTCGCCTTCGATCTCGCCGTGCTGCGCGGTCACGACCGCGCGAATGTCGCCATCCTCGGCCATGGCCACGCCGCGCACGTCGGCCAGGACATGGCGCACGCCCAGCTTCTCGCAGCAGTGGCGTTGCAGGAACGGCGCGAACTTGCCGGCGTCGAGATGGTAGGCGTAGTTGGCCGCGCCCTGATACGGCGCGGCGGTGATGGTCTTGGGGGCCAGCCCGTCGTCGCAGATCCGGCCCTGCGGGGTCACCGCGTCGCAGAAGCTGAGGTCGCCGCCGGCGGCCAGCCAGTGCGGCGCCAGGTTCACCTGCGAGAAGCCCTGGGGCAGCATCAGGGGGTGATAGTAGGCGTCGTCGTCGGCGCCGGTCGTCCAGCGCGCGAACTTGGCGCCCTGCTTGAACGCCGCGTCGCACTCCCGGAAGAAATCGGTCTCCGAGACGCCGATCTTGGCCAAGCTGGTGCGCAGCGTCGGCCAGGTGCCTTCGCCGACGCCGATGATCGGGGTGTTGGGCGACTCCACAAGGGTGACGGTGAAGCCCGTCGCCTGGCGGGCCTTGTGCTTGGCCGCGATCAGGCCGGCGGTCAGCCAGCCGGCCGTGCCGCCGCCGACGATGACGATGTTCTTGACGGGGCGGACCATGATCAAACTTCGAAAAAGGCGGCCGGGGACGTCGGGAAGGCGAGTCCCCGGCCAGGGGTAGGAGGTTACTAGAAGCGGAAACGCGCCCCGGCCGTATAGCGGCGGCCATAGGCGAACACGTCGAGCAGCTGGTTGTCGAACCGCCCGTGCGTGCTCTGGACCTCGTTGGTGAGGTTCAGCGCTTCGAAGAACAGATTGATCTGCTTGGTCAGAGCATAGCTCGTGCTGAAGTCGATCTGCAGGTTCGGATTTTCGAACGTCGGCTCGGACCCGAAGGCGCCGGTGTTCTGGTTCTGGCCGAAGCCGCGCAGATACTCCTTGCGGTAGTTGACCGCGACCCGCGCTTCGAGACCGTTCTTGTCATAGAAGGCCACGAGGTTGGCGGAGTCGGCCAGGCCGGTGATCGCGAAGCCGCTCTGGGAGATGTCCTTGCGATCGTAGGGCTTGTTGGTGCTGACCAGGGTGGCGTTGGCGTTGAAGCCGAAGCCGCTGTCGCCGAACACGTGCTGCCAGGCCAGTTCGACGCCGCGGACGGTCGCCTCGGGGCCGTTCACCTGCTGGGTGACGCTGAAGATCGCCGGCTGGTTCGTCGTCGGATCGATCACGCCGTTGATCGTCTGCCGCTGGGTGCCGCCGACGATGAAGTTGCTGACGTCCTTGATGAAGAAGTTCACCGCCGCGTACGAGTTCGGCTTGTAGTACCACTCCACCGCCGCGTCGAAGTTGTCGGCCAGGTACGGCTTCAGCGAAGGGCTGCCGCCGCTGGCCGTCAGGGCGCCGACGCGCTGGCCGGTGCCCACGCTGGCCACCGGCGTCAGCAGGTTCAGGCTGGGCCGGGTCAGGGTGCGCGAGGCGTCCAGACGCAGGTGGATGCTCTCGGTCAGCTCCAGCTTCATGTCGACGCTGGGGAGCAGGTAGGAATAGTTGCTCTTGGTCGACACCGCCTGCGGCGGGCTCAGCGTCACCGTCAGCAGGGTGGGGTCACCGGTGCTGCGGGTGATCGCGGTCGGCACCTGGCCGAAGCCGGCCGAGGTGACGTGGGTGTTCTCCTCGCGAACCCCGGCGTTGAAGTGGAACGGCATGCCGGCCACGTCGACGTCGAAATTGGCGCGGACGAACAGCGCCCAGGTCTTTTCGGTGATGTCGCGGATGCTGCCGTTGTCCAGCGCCAGGTCGAACGCCCCGGTGAACTGGGTGCCGACCGTGCCGCCGCCGTAGTTGAAGCCCGGGATGTTCTTGGTCTGGGGATTGCCCAGGCTGGTCAGGAACTGCTGATAGGCGTGGGCGTCATACTTCAGCAGGTACGGCGGCAGGGCGCCGTCGAAGCCCGGGATGAAGTTCTTGGTGCTGACCTTCTCGGTGAACAGGCTGGCCGGGACCACCACGCCGCCGTTGGGACCCGAGGCGGGGCCGTAGCCGGGATAGGCCTGCCAGTAGTTGTTCACGAAGGTGTTGCGCTGCTGGAACTTGTAGTGGTCTTCCAGATAGCTGCCGCCAGCCTTGATCTTGAAGCCTTCCTGCTCCCACGACCCGGCGAACCGCAGTTGCTTGACGACGTCGGTGTTCTGCTGGGCCTGACGCACGGTGACGTGCGAGCCCATCACCGAGGTGTCGGCCCAGCGCGCGGCGTCGCCGTTCGGGCCGTAGCTGTGCAGCACGGGCAGGGTGTTCTTGCTGTCGCCGGTGATGCTGATGCCCAGCGAAGGACCGATGCCGAAGCCGTAGCCGACGTCGGCGCCGTCGCTGCTGATCTCGCCGCCCGGGTTCAGCCAGCTCTTCGCATAGCTGCCGTCGGCCTCGAACTTCAGATTGTCCGACGCGTCCCACTGGACGTTCAGGCCCGTCTGGTTGGTCCGCAGGATCGAACGATCGGTGCCGGCCGTGAAGTCGGTCTGCGAGCCGGCCTGAGTGAAGTCGACGGTCGTGCCGTTCTGGTCAAGCTTGACGTTCCGCAGGCCGTCCTGGTTGAACCAGATGCCGTAGCCGAAGTTGTCCGACCGGACGTTCTGGCGCGAATAGTTGTCGTCCAGGGTGACCGTCACCCCATCGACCGGCGCCCATTGCAGGGCGATGCGGCCGTCCAGTCGTTCGTCCTTGGTGTAGATCTGGGTGGCGCCGGCCTGTTGCTCGAACCAGCCGAGAACCGTCTTGCCCTCGGTCAGCTGGGCGGGCGAGCAGGACGCCGTCAGCTGGCAGGGCCTGTAATAGCCGCCCGGCCAGCCGCTGACATAGACGCGGTTGGTCTGGGTGTCGTGACGCGTATACATCGCGTCGACCAGCACCCCGAACTTGTTGTCGGCGAAGGTGTCGCTGAACAGCGCGCCGACGGTCGGCACGAACTTGCCGGCGTCGTCCTGCACCGAGCCCGAGGCGCTGAGCGCCATGCGACGGCCCGGATGGTCGAACGGCTTGGGGAAGGCGACGTTGACGGTCGCCCCGATCGAGCTGCTCGACAGGGTGACGTCGGGCGTCTTGAGCACGGACAGGCCGCCGACGAAATCGGCGCCGACGGTGCTGAAGTCGACCGAGCGTCCGCCCGTGGCCGTCGAGATCCGGCGGCCGTCATAGAGGGTCTCGTTGAAGTCGCCGGCGAAGCCGCGGACCGTGATCCCCTGGGGCTCGCCCCGGGCGCCGGAGCGCTGGATCGAGACGCCCGGCAGGCGCTGCAGCGACGCGGCGACGTTGGAGTCGGGGAACTTGCCGATGTCCTCGGCCGAGATCGCGTCGACGACGCCGGCCGCGTTGCGCTTGATGTCGAGATTGCGCTGCAACGAGCCCCGCAGGCCCGTGACGACGACTTCCTCGACGACGCTGCTGTCGCTCGACTGGGGCGCGGCCTGTTCGGCCATCGGCGCGGCCAGGACCGCGGCCGTCGCGATCGCCGCGTCGTCGCGTTCGGCGGCGGTGGCGGCGCCGCCCAGCGTCAACGCCAGGAGGCTCGAGGCCCCGATCAAAACCGCCTTGGAAGTAGGTCGAAACCCGCTTCGATTACTCTGATAATTTATAGTGGACATTTTCACTCCCCCTCTGGGTTGCCATGGGTTTGCCAATAGCCCGACACGAACGGCCGGTTTCACGCGCGAACGCCGTAACGTCGCGAGTTTAAAGGGCAAAGAGGGGTGTGCAGTCGCCGTTGCGTTGTCGGCCCATCATGTTCCTCCCTGCGCATTTTTATTATTATTGGCCGACGCTAACGCCAAAAGGTACCGGTATCAATATCTATTTGTCGGTGTAATTATGCTGGCGTTGGACGGATGGGTGGATCAAGGCTATCGATCTGTCCAAAAGCGCAGGCCATGCGATCCGCCGACGCCTTGGGGAGGAAACGATGGCGATGGATTTGGAACTGTTGAGCGCCGCGCGGCACGGCGGCCTGCGACTCGGCGAACCGCCGCGCAGCGGGCCGCACTTCGTCCAGGTTGTGGCGAGCGAGTTCGTCGCCGCGGCGGCGGTCTGTCCGATCTTCCTAACCAAGAACGCCGAGACCGGGCGGTTCTATGCCGGCGCCATGTTCGGGTTCGAGCCGGGCGAGAACCTGCTGCGAGGCGACGAGGCCAGTCGCCAGATGTTCACGCCGCTGGACCTGGAACGCGCCGGCTTCTACGTCGCGGACGACAACGCCATCGCCGTGGATCCGGCCCATCCCAGGTTCGCCTCGGCGCAGGGCGCGGCGCTGTTCGACTCGGACGGCCAGCCCAGCCAGCCGCTTCGCCGCGTCCAGCACGCCCTGGCGCAGCTGGGCGCCGGCGTCCCGGCCACCGACGCCTTCATCCAGGCCCTGGTCGAGGCGCGACTCGTCGAGCAGGTCGATGTCGACCTGTCCTTCGACGACGGCCGGACGCTGAACCTGGCCGGCCTCTACACGGTCAGTCTCGATGCGCTGGGCGCGCTGGAGGACGCGGTCGCCCTGGACTTCTTCCGC
Source organism: Caulobacter sp. 1776 (assembly GCF_040545685.1). Lineage (NCBI taxonomy): Bacteria > Pseudomonadati > Pseudomonadota > Alphaproteobacteria > Caulobacterales > Caulobacteraceae > Caulobacter > Caulobacter sp. 1776. The sequence continues at coordinate 5,835 of NZ_JBEPMI010000001.1, read as the reverse complement.
CGGGGCTATCTGCAGCTGATCTACGCCATGAGCGGCTCGCTCAAGCAGGTCTCCCGCCTGGCGAAGCTGCGCAACGACAAGATCGCCGCGTGATCGACGCGCCGTCAGGCTTGCGGATCGACGATCCGGCCGGCTTCGCCGCGACGGTGAGCGGGCCCTGCAAGCCGGTCGTGTTGCGCGGTCTGTGCCGGCGGTGGCCGGTCGTCGAGGCCGGCGCGGGCGGCTGGGCGGCGCTGTCGGACTACCTGGCCAGGCTGGACGCCGGGCGCGCGGGGCAGGCCTTCGTCGGCGCGCCGGCGATCGCGGGCCGCTACGACTATGGCGACGGGCCGGACGGCTTCAATTTCGAGCGCGCCTCCCTGACCCTGGCCCAGGTCCTGGACCGCATCGGGCAGGCCGCCGCCGATCCGAGCCTGCCGAGCGTCTATATGGGCTCGCTGCCGGCCGACGACTTCGCGCCCCGGTTCGCGGACGAAAATCCGATCGACATCCTGCCGCCCCTGGCGCGACCGCGCCTGTGGGTGGGCAACGCCAGCCGCATCGCCTGCCACTACGACAGCTTCGACAACCTGGCCTGCGTGGTCGCCGGCCGCCGAAGGTTCACGCTGTATCCGCCCGACGCCATCGGCGACCTCTATGTCGGACCGATCGATCACACGCTGGCGGGCCAGCCGATCAGCCTGGCCGCGGGCGCCGCGCCCGACGATCCGCGCTACCCGCGCTTCGCCGCCGCCGCCGACCGGGCGATCGTCGTCGAGCTGGAACCCGGCGACGCGCTCTATCTGCCCAAGCTCTGGTGGCATCAGGTCGAAGCCCTGGATCCGGCCAACCTGCTGGTCAACTACTGGTGGGACGCCTTCGCCGCCGGGCCGGACGCGCCCTATGTGACCATGATGCTGGCGATGATCGCGATCGCCGAACGGCCCGCGGCCGAGCGCGAGGCCTGGCGCGCCTTCTTCGACCACTACGTCTTCCGTCCGGGCGGCCATCCGCTGGCCCACATGCCGGCCGAGCGTCATGGCCTGCTGGGGCCGCTGGCCGACGGCAACTACGGCCGCATCCGCGCGATCGCCATGAAGATGCTGCGCGGGGGCTGAGGAACGCCGGCCCCTCGCGGAGCCGGCGTCCAGCGCCTCTATTTCGCGGCGGCGAGCGGGAACTCGAACACCGTCGCCGAGATCGGCGAGACGACCAGGCCCGCGCCGGGGCGCGGCGCGAGGCCTTGCGTGATCGTGACCCCGGCCGGGGCGCCGACCTTGTTCTCGGCCTTCAACGACGCGCCGCTCAGCACCCACTTGCGACCGGCGCTCTTCGGCGTCAGGGCCTTCAGGTCAAGCTTGACGGTCTGCGGGGTGAGCGTCGGATTGACCACCCCGATCCGCAGCGACTTGCCATCCGGGCTCAGGCCCGCGATGACGTCGAGCGGATAGGTCGGGCTGCCGGCGCGCACCTTGGGATGGTTGAAGCCGACCGGATATTGGGGCTCGGGCTGGGGCGAGTCGCCCTGCACGGCCACCGGCGTGACGCCGGCCCCGAAATGCTCGCCATAGAGCTTGAACACCTGACCGGTCGAGTTCAGCACCGCGTCGGTCGGGGTGATGTCCATGGTCGAGGCCCCCGTGGTGAAGGCGCTCATGGTCAGGAAGTCGGTGTGGCGCAGCATTTCCTGCAGCACCATGGCGTAGGCCAGGGCCGACTTCAGGTTCACCTGTCCGAAATAGGCGTACTCGTCGATCGACAGGAAGATCGCCTTGTCCTTCATCGCCGGGAAGCGCTGCTGGTAGATCTTCCACTGTTCGGCCTTCATCTTGACCTGGTTGGACGGCGAGCGGGCGTATTCCATCAGCTCGGCGTCGGCCGGGGCGTTCGGCCGCGTTTCCGGCTGGTCGTACCAGTGCTCGGAAATGCCGTCGAAATTGCCCCACGACTTGGCCAGCAGCCCGCCAGTCCAGTCCCATTCGCCGCCGAACTTGGGCGCGACGCTTTCCAGCGAGGCGTTCTCCTTGGTCCCCTTGGGGTGGCCCTGGTCGGGCATGGCGCCCGAACCGATCAGGGTGATCGACGGGTCGACCGCCCGCATGGCCTTGGCGAAGGCATTGTGCTTGATCATGAAATAGTCGAGCGACGTCTTGCCGATCTGCCACCAGCCATAGGGCTCGTTGCCGATGTTCCAGAACTTGACGCCATAGGGCTCGGGATGGCCGTTGGCGGCGCGCCGCGAGCCCCAGACGCTGGTCGCCGGGCCGTTCAGATATTCCACCTCCTCGGCGGCCGAATTGGCGTCGCCGAGACCCGCATTGACCGTGACATACGGATCGACGCCGAGGATCTTGGTCAGATCCATCCACTCGTCCATGCCGATGTCGTCGGGCTGCATCGCGCTCCAGGCGTAGTCGAACATCGGCGGGCGCTTGTCGCGCGGGCCGATGGCGCTGTGCCAATCCCAGTCCGACAGGAAGTTGCCGCCGGGCAGGCGCCACATGCCCGAGTTGAGCGATCGCGCGATCGCGGTGGTGTCGGCGCGCCAGCCGCGGATATTGTCGGAAGGCATCAGCGAGACGACGCCGACGCGGAACGATCCCGAGCCCAAGCCGGTGATTTCCAGCCGCGCGTCGGCCGCGTCGACCGGAGCGGTGAAGCTGATCTCGGCCTTGCGCCAGTCGGCGCCGGGCGCGGGCAGGGCGACGGCTTGCCGGTCGTCGGGGCCGGGACCCCAGACCAGCGCCGCCTCGACGCGCGCGCCGGGATCGCCGGCCAAGACCACGTAGCCGTCGTAGCGCTTGCCCTTGGCCAGGGCGACGCCCGCCTGCGAGAGGCCCTTGCGGACCGAGGCGTCGACCGCGATCCGGGGGCTCTGTTCGCCGACATAGGGCGCCTTGGCGTCCATCGTCACCGCGTCGTCGCCGCCGACCGGACGCCATTTGCGATAGCTGACGCCCGGGCGACCTTCGGCGTTTAGGGGCGCGGGCTTGTCGAACGCCGGCGCCACGACGGGATAGTAGAACTTCCGGTCGTCCAGCATCTCGGCCCACAGGGTCCGGGCCACCAGCCCGCCAATGGGCTCGATGAACATGCCGTATTCGTATTTCGTCACCGGCGCGGCGCGGCTGGCGCCGTCGATCGTCACCTTGACCGGCGTCGCCGCCAGGGCCGCCGAGGCGGGCATAGCCAGACCGATACAAGCGGCCAGCATCAATCCATGTCGCATTTTAAGCCTCCCTATTACTCTGTGTTTTTGTCGTTAGGCGCGCGTGCAGTTGCGCGTCCGGCGCCGCCGGTCGTCTCGCCCGATTGGCGTCGGAAACGCCGATCAGGCTCGCGAGCGCGATTGACACGCGGAGTATTTGCCGGACAAATGGTAGCGCTAACAGATCGCGCGATGCAAGAGCCTCAACGCGCGGCAGGGGAGAAGACGATGACCATCAGACACACGAACAGCCTAGGCGCGCGCGCCTTCCGGAGCTTCGCCGGCGCCCTGACGGCCGTGGCGCTCGTCGCCGCCGCGCCGGCCGTGGCCGTCGCCCAGGTGAAGACCCCGGCGCCGCCGCCCGTCGCGGGCGCCAAGCCGGCCGTGGTCCAGAGGATCAAGGTCCATTCGACTGCCGTGGAAGGCAATCTGGAGGGCGAAAGCGCCGACCGGGACGTCTTCGTGGTGCTGCCGCCCAGCTATGCCGCCAATCCCAAGCGACGGTATCCGGTGGTCTACGCCCTGCACGGCTATTTCATCGGGGCCGAACAGTGGATCGGCGAGATCCACGTTCCCCAGACGATCGAGGGGGCCTTCGCCAAGGGCGCGCAGGAGATGATCGTCGTGCTGCCGGACAGCAAGACCATCCACAACGGCTCGATGTATTCGAGCTCGCGCACCACGGGCGACTTCGAGACCTTCATCGCCAAGGATCTGGTCGCCTATATCGACAAGCACTATCGCACCTTGCCCGTGCGAGAGAGCCGGGGGCTGGTGGGCCACTCGATGGGCGGCTACGGGGCCAGCCGGATCGGCATGCGCCACGCGGACGTGTTCGGCGCGCTCTACATGATGAGCCCCTGCTGCCTGTCGCCGCGCGACGCGGGGCCCTCGAACGCCGAAGCCGCCGAGGCCCTGGCCCAGGTCAAGACCTTGGAGGACACCAAGAAGCTGCCCTGGGGGCTGCGCGCGCAGCTGGCGACCGCCGCGGCCTGGTCGCCCAATCCCACCAAGCCGCCGCTGTTCCTGGACCTGCCGGTCGAGAACGGCGTGGCGCGGCCCGACGTGCTGGCCAAGTGGGCCGCCAACGCGCCGCTGGCCTTCGTCGATCAGTACGTATCGGCGCTGAGCCGGTACAAGGCGATCGCCATCGACGTCGGCGACCGCGACGGCCTGAAGGAGGACGCGGGCAAGCTGCACGCGGCGCTGGATCGCTACGGCATCCGCAACAGCTTCGAGATCTATCCGGGCGACCACACCAGCGGCGTGCCGTTCCGGCTGCAGGATCACGTCCTGCCGTTCTTCAGCCAGAACCTGAAGGGGCAGTAGGGGCGCCTCGGCTAGGCCTCGTCCAGGCGTGAGCGATCGGCCGTCCGGCGGTTCCAGCGCCGGCGACGCTCCGCGCCTTCCAGATGCAACCGCGTGAGACGGTCCTCATGTTCGAATTCCAGGGCGGCGGCCAGGTAGCCGTCGAACAGGGCGCGGACGGCCTCGCGGGTCGCCACGGGCGAGCGCCGGGCCAGCGCCTGGACCACGTTCGCCTGCAGGGTCCGCATCGCGCGCCCCGCGCGGGCCAGCGCGCCGTTAAACGGGTCGCGAAGGGCGGGGCGCGCCGCGGCGAGGTTCCAGAGATGCTCGATCGAAGCCTGGATGGCCGCGTTGCCCGTCGCCTGGGCCAACGAAACGTGGAAGAGGCGACAGGTTTCGACGGTCAGCGGGCCGGAGAGGCTCAGGCCCGCGAGCGGGGTCGAGGGCGCGCCCTCTTCGTCCAGGCTCGCGGCCAGGCCGGCGGCCTCGACCTCGAAGGACTGGCAGGCTTCCAGCAGCGTCGTGAGGTCGAAGGCGGATGGCGCGTTCGCGTCGCTCCGGGGGCGACCGCCGATCACCCGGCTGCCCACGCCGTGGTGCGACTCGATCAGGCCCAGGCATTCCAGGACGATCATGGCTTCGCGCAGCACCGTTCGGCTGACCGGAAACTCGGCCAGGAGCGCCTGCTCGGTCGGCAGCCAGTCGCCTTGTCGGAAGACGCCTCCCTTGATGCGGGTCAGAAGCTCATAGGCCAACCGATGTGGGGCGCGTTGCCCCAGAGGATTGACTTGGGCGGGCCGCAAGGAAGCGAACGACGGCATCGCGGTCTCTATTTTACTCTGACAAAATATTAATGATCGAGGCGCGGGCGAGTCGAGCTTTTTCGTTTCATACCAATAATATTATATTCGAAAAATCGCGCTCAATACCCGGATAGGGCATCGGGAAATGCGTCTCCAAGATATCGCGAAAACGACTTTCAGGTCTTGTCGCGCCTCGCGACTTGGCTCTGGCGACGTGTCGCCGCGCGATCGCGCTGCCGACGAGGATGGATCGGAGTCAAAAGGCGTCAGGACTATCCACCATCTTGCCGCGACATCGACTAAAGGACGGCTTGACCCCCGGAATTCTCAAATATAGTCAGACAAAATAAGAAGGGTGCGCCTCGCCGGCGCGCCGTGTTCCGCCTCATCGTATCGCGCTCACAGGGTTTCCATGGTTTCGTCCGCAGACAGCGCTGTCAGGCTTCGTTCGCGCGCCTGGTTCGACAATCCGGACAACATCGACATGACGGCGCTTTATCTGGAGCGCTATCTGAACTTCGGGCTGTCGCTGGAGGA